>NZ_CM178732.1:15000-1394747 GCF_058681155.1 Caulobacter sp. FV1ye13L | reverse complement strand
TGGCCATGGACGACGACGCAGGGCAGCCGATGAGGTTGCGAGAGAAAGTCGTTTCGGATCCACATCAGATCCTCGGGTGTCTGCCGGTCCAGCGGCACACCGGGCCGCACCCCCGCATGCACGAAGAAGTAGTCGCCATAGGTCGCCGACAGTTCCAGCGCCTGCAGGAACGCCACGTGACTAGCGGGCACCTGGGTCTGGAAACTGGCCTGGATGTTGCGCCAGGCGTCCTGGTCCACCCGACCGATCGGCCGGGCCACGCCATAGGAGGTCATGGTGTCGGCGCCGCCGAACTCGACCCAGGCCGCGCCGGCCTCGGGATTGTCGAGGAACGACAGCATGGTCTGCTCGTGGTTGCCCATCAGGGCGCGAACCTCGAAGACGCCCTGCTGGGCCGAGGCGGCGGTTAAGGCGATCAGCCGCTCGATGACCCCGCGCGAGGCCGGCCCGCGATCCACATAGTCGCCGACGAACACCAGGACGGGGCGATCATGACGCCCCAGGGCGGTGAAATCCCGCGCGATCACGTCCAGCAGCTCATCCAGCAGGTCCAGATGGCCGTGGATGTCGCCAATCGCATAGACGACGCGCCCTCCCGTCGAGGCGGCGGCCGCCGGGCTGGGTTTGGGCCGGAAAAACTTGAACTTCATCACCTGTCCACTCGGGCGCTTCGACCGCCCACTGAGGCGAGGCGCAACTTGCCTGAGACGGGGAGCTCCATCAACCACCCGCCAGAGATCCTTACCAGACAATACACCACACTCTAATACTTCATGTT
Organism: Caulobacter sp. FV1ye13L; assembly: GCF_058681155.1. The sequence continues at coordinate 1,393,969 of NZ_CM178732.1, read as the reverse complement.
TACCACAGTTATTCGCATATCATTACTCCTAATATCTTAGTTACCATTTGTATTCATTTCCAAATCACCAGTCTTTTTAAGCTGATAATTGGGTCTTAATTGCATTGTTACATCGTCATTAAGGGCGATGTTTCGATGAATATCCGCAAACAACTCACCAAGTTCGCCAGCGTTGCTTTCTTTCTGGCTGGCGCCACGGCTGCAAACGCTGAAGCCCGCCCCTTCATGGCGCGCGGTGATACGGTCCAGGCCCCTCCGGGCTTCACATTTATGTGCGAGCGCGACCAAACGGCCTGCGAAACGGCCGTCGCGATGGTCGCCCCGACCTCCACCCTGGCGATGTCGGCCCTCAGCACCTCGTCGCTGGGCCGGACCTGGCCCATGGCGATGGCCGCCGCCGAGCGCCAAGCTTCCGACACCGCCCAGGACGCCGCCGAGTTGGGCCTCGTCATGGTTGAAACCCTGCAAGCCTACCGGCCAGAGGCGGTCGAGGATTTCCTGCCCGCCGGCGTTCTTCGCCCCGTCGCCCCCGCCCCGACCGTCGCCCCGGTCGTGCTGGCCGCCGGTCCGGCCCAACTGGGCAAGGGACAGCTGAAGCTGATCACCAGCATCAATCGCGACGTGAACCGCGAAGTTCAAAAGGCCAACGACTTGGACCTCTATGGCATGCCGGAGTACTGGACCCTGCCGCAGGTCGTCGACGGCAAGATGTATGGCGACTGCGAGGACTATGCCCTGGAAAAGCGCCGCCGCCTGATCGAGGCCGGCGTGTCCGCCGAAGCCCTGTCGATGGCTGTTGTCGTTACCCGCCGCGGCGAGCGTCATGCGGTTCTGGTTGTGGCGTTCGAGACCGGCGACGTTGTGCTGGACAACCTGACCCCGTGGCCCACTCCGTGGGCCGCGCTGGGCTACACCTGGATCCAGCGTCAGGTCGCCGGCTCAAACGCCTGGACCACCGTCAGCTAGATGTGAGCCTTTGAAGAGCACGGGGCCAGGCCCGCGCCAAGGCAATGCTCGCGAATAGGACGCCGGGACAGGGCTCCGGGCGCGACCCCGGAAGGAAACCGATCGCAATGGCCGCTCCCGCCTCGGGGCTCCAGACAGCGGCTCCAGACAGCGGCTCCAGACAGCGGCTCCAGACAGCGGCTCCAGACAGCGGCTCCAGACAGCGGCTCCAGACAGCGGCTCCAGACAGCGGCTCCAGACAGCGGCTCCAGACAGCGGCTCCAGACAGCGGCTCCAGACAGCGAAAAGCCCCGGAGCGTGCTCCGGGGCTTTTCGGTATTCCGGGCTTGGGTGGCGGCTAGACCGCCAGGCGGATCGCCTCGATCGCCACAATCCAGAAGCCTGCAGAAACGACGGCGGCCAACAGCCATCCGATGGCGCGGGGCAGGCGCCTGACGCCAGCGACAGGGTTCCCCGTGACGGAGTGCATCGCGGTAAGATTGGCCGGGATCATCGACATGGTGTTGCTCCTGTGCGGCCCAGCCTAGGGAGCGAGCGCTAAATTCGCGCTAACGAACAGCGTTTATGCAGCGCTAACGCTATCTATAGTTAACCGGCGGTTTAGAAGTGACGCCGGCGCCGCAGTGCGATAAATGAACTGTGGACGGCCTGGGTCTGTTTCTCGGGCCAGCGCTTGATGGAGATCAGCGGTGAGTGGGGGCTGGAGCACGGAAGTTCTGAAGCGCGAGCCCGCAACCTTTCTGCCGCGGGTCGCCGTAGACCCGATGAAACGTCTCTGTGACGTTCTTGCGTCAACTTTACTACTGATCTTCTTTTTGCCGGTCCTGTTGCTCGCCGCTCTGCTTATCCGGCTGGAATCGCGCGGCCCTGCCCTGTTCCGCCAGACGCGGGGCGGCCTCAACGGCAAGACCTTCACCATCTACAAGCTGCGCTCAATGCGCTGCGAAGAGAACGGCGACACCGTCGTGCAGGCCAAGCGCGACGACGATCGCGTGACCCGCATCGGCAAGATCATCCGCGCCACCAGCATCGACGAGCTTCCCCAGCTGCTGAACGTCCTCAAGGGCGACATGTCCCTGGTGGGTCCTCGTCCTCACGCCCAGGCGCATGACGCCTATTATGGCGCGCTGATCCCGGCCTATCAGATGCGCTTCCAGGCGCGCCCGGGCCTGACGGGCCTGGCCCAGATCAAGGGCCTGCGCGGCGCCACCAACGACCTGGACGACATGTCCAGCCGCGTTAAGGCCGATATTGACTACATCGACAACTGGTCGCTGCTGACCGACCTTCGCATCATGCTGCTGACCGTGCCGCACCTGTTGCTGGCCGAGAACGCCTACTAGGGCGCACGCGTCCCAAGCAGCGGTTCCAGCGACCCGCCGAAGTCACCAAGAGTGATAGCAATTGGTCCGCCACTTTGGTTGAAGGCTGTCTTCTCGAATCCAGAAGCCAAGGTTCAGATGGCGGCGGGCGCCTGAAGGCCTGAGAACGCCCGTCAAACTTTCCCTGACACGCCGTCCGCTCACCAGCGGCTAGCGGACCGGCGGCGGCTCCGCGCGCAGCACCGCGATCTGGAGGGCCATGCCAATCCGCCCAGTCGGATTGTACAAGGCGTTGGCCATGGCGATGAAGCGCTTGGGCTGCCTCTGACGCCGCCACTCGGTCTGGAACTGATAGATCGCAGACTGCCGGCCAGCAGCGCTAAGCTCGCCCCAGCGCTCATAGGCGAACATCGTCCGGCGGCTAAACAGGCTCGTCTGCAGAGGCGCCACCGCGAAGGAGTGCTCAAGGGCCAGGTTTGAGGCCTCCTGACGCCCCAAGGCGGCGTCCACTGCGGCGCGGCGCAACCAGGCGGCGCCTGAGGCAGGGCGCAGGCCGACCTCGCGAGCGCTTAGACGATCCAGGCGATCCAGTTCGACCGCGTCAGGCTTGGCCCGAGCGAGCCCTGTCTCTATGCGGCGCGCCAGAGCCTCAGCTGGAGCGGTGGGCCAGGCGGTGAGATCACCACCAAATCGCGAGGCCAGCATGGGCGCCGTCACCAGGACCGAGGCCAACATGACGGCGCCCGCTGCGACGCCGGCTCCCCATGAAATCCGTGGGTCAGGCGATCGCGCCAGGCCCGGTCCAGCCGCCATCGATCCGACGACGCCGAGGATGAGGGCCGCCAGCGCCTGGATGGCCGGAACCTGCAGCGCGAAATCGGTCACGCCATGCAGCAGGAAAACCAAGGCTGCACAGGCTGTGGCCCTTGCCCAGGTCGCGGTCGTGCCTTCGCGCAGGCCGCCGCGCAGGATCGGCCAGATCAGAACGAGGAACAGCAGCGCCATGACAACGGCGCCGACCACCCCGCCTTCCTCAAGCCACTGGAGATAGAGATTGTGAACGGCGCGGACGTCGAACAGCACGCGCAGGTTTTCCTGGGTCGCCACCAGCTGGTTGACGGTCGGGAACGAACCCAGACCGAATCCAAACCAGGGCGAGGACTGGAAGGCCTCCCAGTGCGGCGCGAAGATCGCGGTCCGGACAGAGATGTCCTGTTCGGTATTGTTAAGCCGTTCGGCGACCAGTTCGGTGCTCCGCAGGCTCAGGGCCCCGACCACCAGGAGCAGCGCCATCGCGCCCAGTCCGGCGACCACGCGGAAGCGCTGACGCTGGGCGATCGCCTCCCCGACCAGCATCAGGCCAAGGCCGACCAGGGTCGCGGCCAGACCGGCGCGAGAAGCGGTCAAAAGCAGGGCGGTCAGCAGCACGCCGACAATGGCCATGCAGGCCACCGCCTCGGGATCGCCGCGCCTGAGCATGGCCAGACCCCGTTGACGGCGAACCCGGTTGGCGGTGGCGGCGACAGCCAGCAGTAAACCACCGCCAAACACTGTGGCGGCGCTGTTGGGGCTCAGCAGGGTCGCGACCAGACGTGTCGAGCGGCGCAGGCCGACGTGATCCAGGAAGGCCAGGGTGGCATAGACGCCAACCGCCATGACCGCGATCCGCAGGAACCAGCGTCCCCGGGCTTCGGAAACGCCGATGATCCGCGCCGCCACGAACAGGCAGGCCAGGCCGAGGAGCTGGACAAGGTTGAGCCAGACGGCGGAGCGATCCACGGTGATGGCGCCCGGGCGCTCGGGCACATAGGCCCAAACGGGATGGGCGCCGCCTGGCGCCCAGGGGCTCAGCGCCCAAAGGACCGCGAGCAACAACAGCCCGAAAAGCGGGATCTGGATCGCCATGCCCCGCAGCCGCGTCAGATCGCGCCTGGCCCAGCGGCAGGTGGCCAGGAGACCGATCAGGAAGGCCGCATAGACGCCGCTGAACAGGCAGGCCGTCGAGATCTCGCTGGCGCCGAAGGCAATGACCGCCATGAAGACCAGTCCGAGAAGAACGCCGACGGCGACCTTCTCGGACGTGGCCAGGCGACGGACAGCGCCGCGGCCAGCACGGGCGGGCGACGCCGCCCCCGCCGCCGGCCGCGCCCGCGTCTTAGTCGGCATAGTACTTACGGTAGCTCTTGTAATAGTAGTCGGCGCCGCCGTAGCCGTAGCGGGTCTGAGCCTTCAGATCGACCTGGGTCAGGGCGAGGCCCGCCAGGAAGACGCCTCGGCCGTGCAGCAGGCCGATGGCCGCCGTGATGGCCTTGACCGGGGTCTTCTTCCAGCGCGCCAGCATGACGACCGCGTCGGTGTGCGGCGCCAGGATGCGGGTGTCGGCAATGGCCAGCAGGGGCGCGGTGTCGAGCAGCACCACGTCGAAGCGATTGCGCAACTCGCCGAGCAGGCGGAGCATGGCGGGCGAGCCCAGGACGTCGCGCGGCGTATAGGCCGACTTGGTCAGAGCCAGGACCTTGGCGCCGCTCGGATCGGAGATCAAAGCCTCATCAAGGGTGCAGACACCGTTCAGCACCTCGAGAAGACCAAGCTTCGGAACTTCCGGCAGGAAGCGATTAATGGCGCTCTGACGCAGATCGCAGTCAACGATGATCACGTTGGCGCCCGAGGTGGCCAGGGTCCGAGCCAGGGAGAAGGTGGTGGTGGTCTTGCCCTCGCCCGGCAGGGACGAGGTGACCGCGATGACTTTCACAGCCTCGCCGACCTTCGAATAGAGGATGGCCGCCCGCAGCTTGCGGAAGCTCTCGGCGAAGGTCGAAAGCGGCTTGGCCAAGAGGTAGTCGGGCGGGCTCATGTCCCGCGCCAGCTTGGCGTCATCGATCGCCGAGCTCAGCAGCGGGATCGACCCCAGATACGGCAGGCCGATACGACGCTCGACCTCGTCTTCGGTGAAGATGCCCGCCATCAGGATCTCAGCCAGCACCACCGACGCAGCGCCGGCGCCCAGGGCCAGAACCAGGCCCAGGGCCAGGTTCAACGAAGGCTTGGGATAGCTGGGAGCCGTCGGGATCTTGGCGCGCGACACCACGCGGGCGTCGGCCTGTTCGATGCCCTGGCTGCTGGAGGTCTGCTTGAAACGGGCCAGCAGGGACTCATAGAGCGTGCGGACGGACTCGGCCTTGCGCTCCAGTTCGTTCAACCGGATGCTGGCGCGGTTATTGCCCGCCAGGGCGCCCTTGGACGCCGAGACGCTGCCGGCCATCGAGCCCGTGCGCTGACGCGCGACCTGGGCCTGGGCTTCCAGGTTGGAGATGATGCGGCGGATTTCGGCCTGGATCTGGCCGTCGATGTCCGTCAGTTCGCGCTTGGCCTTGAGCAGGTCCGGGTGGCGGTCGCCATACCGGCCGCTCATGTCGGCCACCTTGGCGCTCTGCTCGGCGCGCTGTTTGCGCAGTTGCTGAACGACAGGCGAATTCAGCGACTCTCCGACGTCTTCACCGGTGCTGCCGCGGGCCAGCTGGTTGCGGGCGATGTTGAGGCGGGCGTCGGACTCGGCCTGCTGGGCGCGGGCCGAAGCCAGCTGCTGGTTCAGGCCCGAGATCTCCTGCTCGGTCAGGGTCGCGCCCTCGGCGCTCATCAGATTGTTGGCGATCTTGTATTGCTGGACGGCGGCCTCGGCCACCTGCAGTTGGTCGCGCAGCTCGGCGACGCGGGTGTCGAGCCATTCGTTGGCCTTGGCCGTGGCGTCGAACTTGGCCTCGAGCTGTTCGGTCAAATAGAGATCGGCGAAGGCGTTGGCGATCCTCGCCGAGTCTTCGGGATTGGTGTGGGTGTATTCCACCGAGATCAGGTAGGTCAGGCCCGAGCGCCGAACCTTGAGACCCTGAAGCAGGTTGTCGACGACCTTTTCCTGCTGGCGCTGAGCCTCGACGGAACCGACGATGGCGGTCGGAGCGACCACCTTCTTGACCCAGGGCAGCCACGACCCGACGCCCTTGGCGCCGGGGGCATTGGGATTGAAGTAAGGATCCTGCGTCAGCTTCAGCTGCTTGACCACGCGCGCAGCCAGGGACCTGGATTTCAGGACCTCCACCTCGGTGTCGACCACCGAGGAATCCGCCGGCAGACCCGACAGAACCGCGCTCATGTCGGCGACCTGCTCCTTGCGGACGTCCAGCATGACCTGGGCGGTCGCCGTATAGCGCGGCGTTTCCTGCAAGGTGTAGAGCAGCACCGCCACGAACACCGCCAGAGCAACGGCCGCAAAGAGGCGCAACCGGCGGCGGAAGGTGGCGATCGCGATATTCAGATCAAAAGACATCGCTCCGGCGCTAAGCGCCGGAGCGTGTTGGGTCTCGAAGGAAGAGCCGTCCATGGGTACTCTCAATGGGGGCCCTGCTCGGACCTATAAAGTCCTTCTACAGCGAGAAGGGTAACCTAGAACTGAAGAGCGACAGAAGCCGCGATCTTGTTGTCCGAGAACGACGAGGCCTTCGCAGCGCCGGAAGATTCCTGCTTGAGGTAGGTGTAGGTCAGGAACAGACCGACATTACGGTTCAGCAGGTAGGTGCCCGTGGCGTTGAAGCCCGTGCGCTTGTCGTCCCGATCGATGATCGCGTAGCTGTCCTTGCCATAGGTGGCCGAGGCCGAGAGCATGACATTGCGCATCAGTTCATGATCGATGCCGACCGAGGCGCTGTTGGCGATATAGCCCGGCGAATTCGACGCCACCGAGTCCTCGATGGAGCGCGAAGCGGCGACATTCAGCGTGGTCAGTTCAGTGGGGAACCACTCGACGCGACCCTTGGCGTTGAAGCCGTCCAGATCAGCATAGTTGTCGTAGGTCTGTTCCATGTAGCCGGCTTCGACTTCACCGCGGATGGATTGCGACAGATCGAAGTTGGCGCCGACGGTGGCGACATAACCCTCGGAATCGCGCGCACGGTTAGCGGCGATGGCGGGGACGCCCGGCGAAGCCAGACGGCCCAGGGTGTCGACGTCGTATTCCTTGGTGTTGCCGACCAGCGAGGCGAAGATCGCCGTATCGGGGCTGAGGGCGTATTCGGCCTTGCCGCCGTAGTAGAACTCATCGCGATCGCGGGTGTTCTGATTGAACGCGCGGCCCTGGTCGTCATAGTCGAACTTCTTGGCGTCCAGCTTGCCGGTCAGGCGAAGGCGGTTGAATTCCTTCACAGCGGTCAGGTTTTCCGACCACAGGTAGTATTCGACTGGCTTTGCCGTCGCGCCAGCCGGCGTACCGGCGGTGATCGCCGAGCGGGGCTCGACCAGGTTCTGCCATTGGGCCGACGCGGAGATGTAGGTCCCACGCTCGACGTCGAGGCGACCGTTCAGGCCGAGGGTGTATTCCTCGCTGTTTTCGGCGTCGAAGTCCGAATAGCGGTTCACCGAAGCCGAGGCGAAAGCGCCAAGGGCGTTACGCGACCAGTTCGAGCGCGCCGCCACTTCCGGCTTGACCTTCCAGATGACGTCGGATTGCTCGCCCGTCGCAACGGCGTAGATGTTGTCGTCGTTCACGGCCTCAACCGTCACGCGCGGATACAGCGTGAAACCGCCCGCCTTAACGCCAACGGCTTCATAGTCGGGACGGGGGCGCTGACGAACACTGGTGTTCTTGTCGCGCTTGAAGTTCGAACCCAGATCCTGGGCCACGGAAACGGCGGGAACCGCCGCCATGAGCGCGGCCGCTACGGCCGCTGTCGTCAGAATTCGCATATCGTATATCCCCACCTCAAGGCGCCTCAAAACGCCCGTCAGATCCAAACACAAACAAAGAGCAAAGAGGGCGAGCCTGGCTCGCCCTCTCCTCTAACTTAACCGCAATAGGCGGCGACGACGCCCGCGCAAGGATCGAAGGCCGGCGGCAAGGGAGCCGGAGCCGCGCCTGCGTCGGCGCCCGTTGGAGCCGCCGCTGCGCTCACTGCGGTCGCCAGGTTGCTCAGGACGCTTACGGCCTGAGCATTGGTCGTTGTTGACGCCGTGCTTTGCACCGCCGATGCGACAACGGCAGCATTGGTCGCCATTGCCTGGCCCATTGCGGGGGAAACAGACGCTGCCGCTGCCACCGCGACCGACGCGCTGATCTGGCCGTCCGCGACGGCGGAAACCAGAGCGGCCTGGATGACGGCAGGTGACTCACCCGAAGCCGCAAGAGCCGCAGACACGGCAGCCTGGATCGCGGCGAGCTTGGCCGCCGGAGAAAGCCGGGCGAAGCCGGGCGCCTTGGCCGCCGCCTCGGCCGCCGCCTTGATGGCGGCTTGCGTGACTTGGGCTGGCGTCTGCGGTGCCGCAGGGGCGGCGGGGGCGGCGGGGGTTTGAGCCCAAACTGAACCACCCATCGAGCCGGCGGTGATCGCCAGGCCCAGCACAATGGCGCTCGTGAGACGCGTTGACATGGCGACCTTCCAAAAAAATCGATTAAGAGTTCGGAAACCTATACTGCAAGAGCGAACAGCGCTCCAGCAACTTTTTGCAAGTCTAGGGCGAGACAGCCAAAGATGCGTGCATCTGCAGCCAGCCAGCCATTTTTTTGAGCGAAAATCAGCACTTCCGGCTACATCGTCAGCGAAACACGAAGACTCCGCTGTGCGAAACCGCACAACAAGAAGCTCAACTCGTCCGATTATTCACGCATCAGGCGAGATCCGGGAGCCTCGCGAATATTATCGGACGCCCGAGCGGCATAATTACCACAGATTTAGTGACCTGCCGGGGGACTCGAGCAGAGTCACGGCCGGCGACGCTTGAGTTGCCGCAGGGCCCGCAGCAGGGGGCGCTCAATGCTGGGCCAGATCAGAAGGGCAACGAAGCCCAGGATGACAGTTGCGGCCAACAGCACGAGATCAACCCCTTATTGCGGTCCGGTTAACAGTCTTTCGTGACAATTAACCATGCGCTCAAGCCTGACCACGAAAGAGTCGCGACGTCTCAACGCAACGCACATGCAGCACGCAGTTCAGGGGCCTTTGCGGCGCGCATTGGGCGTTTCACAACCAACGCCATAGCCCGCACCGGCCGGCGGGAGGCGAAAATGGTGCCGCTTAGGTGACTCGAACATTTTTCAACGCTTGAGGCTTGAAATCCCAACAAAACAAGGGATATCAGGCCTGTCTAGTCACACAAGAACACCCCTCTATGGTCACACAGACAGGCAGATGGCTTCGCGATCCGGGCACCCCTGCGGGACTGGTGCGCGAAAGCCGGTCAGGCACCTACTACCTTCGCCGCAACTTCTCAATGGGCGGGGGCGCGGCCCGGCAGGTCCTGCGATCCCTGAAGACCAAGGACAAGGCCGAGGCCTTACGGCGCTTCGCGCTCGAAACCGGCGACATCCAGAGGCAGATCGAACAGGAGCGGCGTGACGACCAGGGACAGCGCCGGGGAGCCCGCCTGACGCCCGAAGAGGTTGCCCGTCATTGGCGAGATCGCCTTGCAACTCCGGACCCTACGGCGGAGGTCGCATTCGATGCCGAGATCGAGGCGCGCCTGGGCGATCCTGTCGGCGTCACCCGCGACGAGCATGGAGAGGAAGAGCCCGTCTATGCGCCGGAACGCGAGGCAGAGGTGTTCCGCATCGCCGGGCTCGTCAGCGGCCGGGTGGTGCCGGTCGCCTTCCATTTCGACGCCTTTATAAAGAGTCAGGGCGGCTCTCTACGCTACGTGGCGCGCTTCAAGAGGGCGACCGCCCTTCTCGCAGAGTGGCTGGCTAATCGGGACGAGACCGACAACGTCGTCGCCGTCAGCGAGAAGACGGTCAGCGATTTCGGGGACTACCTAGTATCGCGCAAGCTCGCACCCAAGACCGTGCAGAGCCTACTGGCGGTGCTGGCGATCTACTGGAAATGGCTCAAGGTCCAGGGCGTGGTTCGGGACGGGCACGTCTGGGCCGCCTTCAAACGTCCTAGGGACGAGGGAGAAGAGCCGCGCCCTTTTACGGACGAGGAGCTAAAAAAGCTCCTCAACGGCCCAGCCAACCGAACACTGGCTGACTTGATGAGGATCGCCGCGCTGACAGGTATGCGCCTCAACGAAATCGCTGGACTGACGGTCGCCGATTGCGTGGACGGCACCCTGCGTGTGCTCCGGGGTAAGACCAAGGCAAGCCGCCGCACCGTCCCCCTCCACACAGACCTAGTCGGAATCATCAGCGAGCGCACCGTGGGGAAGCCGCCGACAGACTTTCTCTTCGACGAGATGAAAGCGCCTCCCAGCCGAGGGCCGCGCGGTCGGGGCGACAAGACAGGCGAACGGTTTACCGCCTACCGTCGCAAGCTAGGGGTCGATGATCGACCCGACGACCAGACGCAAAGCCTAGTCAACTTTCACTCCTTCAGGCGCTGGTTCGCTACAGCAGCGGAGCAGGCTGGCCAACCGCCGCACATTATATCCGCCGTGGTCGGCCATAAGCTTGCCCGCAGCAGCATGACCCTTGGAGTCTATTCAGGTGGCCCCTCGCTCGAACAGATGCGGCAGGTAGTAGAGAGCGTCAGGTTGCCTCGGTAGGCCGCGCTCTACGCCGCCGCACTTCCCTTCGGGGCATGCCCAGGATGGAAAAAGCGCACAACAATGAACCCCATTCCGACGATCTGTAGGAAGTTCTCGACCACAATCAGCGGCACAAGCCACTTGTGCGACGTGAAATCCAGCCAACCACGGCCGATGGCCAGCGTCAGCGCCATGTGAAAAACTATAAAGGCGGAGATCCAAGTGATAATCACAACCGACCAAAGCCCGCGAAGCTTGAAAAACGCTGCGCGCCCTTCGATCTCGACCCGCTCGGCATCAGCGGCCATACGAGCCGCATTCAGTTCCGGGTCTGTGTCAGACTGAAACTGAATGCCTGCTTTGATGCGCTCGCGATCAGATGCCAAATTCTGATTTCAGCCGATTTTTGATCACGGGAGCGGAAACCAGAAATAGATCAGACATTTGCTGAACGTTGGCGATTTTGTAGTACCGTTTCAGCAAGTTTTTCGGGACCAGGAGATGGGCAGCAAACATGTCCGCTTCCCGCTCCTTTGGGTCCTTAAAACGCTCCGTATCGTCTCGACGCAGAACCTTATAGTCGTTTGACTTCGCCCACTCGAGATGAAGAACCCGGTGCCCAAGCTCATGGGCAACCGTGAAAGTCTGACGACGAGGATATTCCTCACTGTTTACGTAAATGCCGTCTTCCGCCGGATCGTAAAAGCCAGACACGGCGGCGTCAGCGTCCGCAAAGCGCGCAAAGACGACCGAAACGCCTAAGTCGTTTGCGATCCGAACAGGATCGATTGGCGGCTCGTCGTATCCAAAGTCATTAAGAAGCTTTAGCGCTTCTTCTTGAGCCCGCTTGAAGTCGGGTCGAACAGCTTGATCAAGCATAAGCATCACCCTCCTTGGCTAATGCTGACTCCAAAAGCCGCACGGAAACGTTTTCCGGCGGCTATGGGTAAATTATACAGAACTAAACGAGAAAACATAGATCAGTGGTTAAAATTATTATCCTTTTGAATCAATGCATTAGCTTGAGTCGTGGATAATAAATTGTTAACAAACTGAGCAATCCCTGTGGATTCGAGCGCATTCTCACTTGACGAACGGCCGATTCGCTGAGTGGCAATTGCGCACCGATTCCGCCGCTGTTGAGCGGCCCGCCGGGACTAGGTGGTGCCTACTCGCCCAGTCCTCAATATCTCCATACCGATACCGTACCTCTCCCAAGTAGGCAGTGACAGCGGGACCCGTGCCGCGCCTCCTGCGATCCCGAAGCGACCTCAAGCCGACCCCGAGCAACTCCGCAGCGTGCTCTTCGCTCACCGTGTCCACCAACTCGCTCGGTAAGGGGACGCCAAGCTCCGCCCCGTCGTCCATGACTTCGTTCGCCGCGTCATCCAGCGCCCACCGGCCATAGGTGGTCCGAGCCGCCCGGCCCTGCTGGACGAGGCTCGGCGGGTTCCCGTTGTTCGATTTCCGCATATCGTCTCCAAACAGAAGGCCCCCGCCAGCGGGATTGCTGACGAGGGACAGTTCGCCGCGTCGCGGCTTAAAATCTGGGGCTGGTTCTCGGTGCCCAGAGAACTGGCCACGGATGAGGCCAAGGGGAACCAGGCGTGCAAGGGGGTTCTCGGTTCTCGACCTAGTAGAAGACGAGAACCGAGAACCGACCTCCTACGAGGAGAGACTTACGTCCTCCCCGAGTGCCCGCCGCCCGCTAGATGTCGTCGTCAGATGCCCCCGGTAGCTCGGAGTCCGTCCCTCCGGCCGCCTTGAAGAACGCATCCGCCTCCGACTTGGGCAGCACGCCGGTCGCAGCCGCGAGCTTGAACTGCCTGCTCATCCACGACTTGGCTGGCGGGCTTCCCTTGGTAGGCCAGAGGTGGTCCGGGAGCCCGCTGCGAACCTCCGCCTGGGTGGCGTACTGGCCGGTCCGCACCAGCGCCGCAATGGCTTCCAGCACCGCCGCTTCCGGTGTGCTCACGGTCCACCGCATGCCGCCTCCGGTGTCCTCCAACCGCATTTCGCGGTCTGCGACAGCCGGGCCGCGCCGTCCCCGGTACTTGGTCCACGTCAGCTTGAACCGTGCCGACCCCGATGGATCAAGTAGTCCCGCGCCCTTCTCCCGAGTCAGCCCGATGATCACCTCGAAGGTCGTGGCCAGCATCGAACTGCCCCGGAAGTCCGTCCCAGCCTTGTTGGAGTGGTGGACGGCGATCACCGCCACCCTCGCCTGCTTGAGCTTGGCCAGAAGCTTGACCAGCTTCTGTGTCTCGGCCGCCCCGTTCTCATCGTCGATGGTGGCGAGGGTCGAGAGGTTGTCGAGGATGACGATGTCGGGGTGGAAGCTCCTGATCTTTTCGACCACGAGATGTTGCTTGGCGTCGTCCCCCAGGTCGAGGAACTCCGCGTCCGCGTGCTGTCCGTGGCGGGCCAGGATGTGGAGGTTGGCGCGTGCGGCGTCGAGATCCAGTCCCTCAACCGCCCCAAGAAGACCCTGAAGCCGGTCCTTCAGGTCATCCTCGGGCATCTCGCCGTCGACCATGAGCACACGGCGGGGACGAGACGACTTCCAGCCCATGACTTCCCCGCCCCCTGCCATCGCCAGCGCGAGCGTCAGGGTGAAGAGCGTCTTGCCTACGCCCGGTGCTGCCCAGACCATGGCGCTTTCCTGCTCCCGCAGCCACGGGTCCAAGAGGTGCTCCCGGCGGGGCATGTCAGCGTCGAGGAGGTTGCCCAGCGACCGGGCGCGCAGCTGCGGGCGGACGCTCAAAGCGACACCTGCTGTTCGGCGCGGGCCTTGATCCCGTGTTCCTTGAGGTGCTTGTGCCTCGGCACGAGCCTAAGGTTCCTGCGGGTCAGATTGAGGCGGTCGCCGTCTTCATGGCGGACAACCTCGCGAGGCCCGGCGCGCATGATCAGGCGGGCGACTTGGCGCAGGGTCGGTTCGCCTGGTAGGCCCTTGGTCCGCACATATAGAAGCCGATGGCCGTTCGAGTTGACGAACCACGCCTTGCCGTAGCCGTCGGCCTGAAGGCGTTGAAGGTCAGCCAGATCGAGCTTAGCGAAGCGGCCCGTCAGGTTGCCTAGTGGGACGAGCGCGGTGGTGCCGTCCTCCAGCACGGTGACGGCGGGTTGGACGTTGGTCTTGATGGTCATGGATAGGTCCTGAAACGCGAAAGGCCCCCGCAGCGCGAAGCTGGCGAGGGCCTTTTCGATGGGATGGTGCCCGTTGGGCGGTGGTCAGTGTTGAGGTGGTCTAGTGGTTGGGCTTGGGTTCGGCCGGGAACGAGGCGCGCGGTCCATAGAGCCTGACGTGGTCGCCTCGGAGCGCCACGCGGGCAACGGCGCGGGCCTCTGAGAGGTGTGCGAGGTTCCCGCCCGGCTGTGCGTCAGGCACGGCGGCGGGGTGGCGGGTCGCAATCACCACGCCCTTGTTGACGAGGCGGTCGCCCATGTCGCGCAGGTGGACCGCCTTTCGGTCCTGATGGCTCCACTGGGCGTCTTCGAGAGTCCACGGCTGACCGGCGAACCAGTCGACGATGGCGTAGGCGATCTCGGCCTCGGTTACCCGGCGGCGGTGGACGGTGTTGAACGGGCCCCTGTTGCCGCGCGATTGCGGTACGTTCTGGCTTGGGAGTAGGTGAGCAGCTTGCATTGGACTCATGGGTTTCCGTCCCCGGCGAAATGGCCGTGGATGGGGCAGTTGATGACGATGGTGGAGAGTTGTTCGTGCGGTCTTGTGGCAGCCGCGAGTTTGCTGGTGCGACGCCAGCGTCGTGCTACTCGGCGGGCGTGCCGGACTACAAGGCGGAGGTGTTCACGATCCAGTTCCAGGCAGTATGCAGCGCCTTGCGCTCGCGGACGTAGCGCTGGAACGCCTCGCCGCGCTCGCTCTTGTCCTCGGCGGCCAAGAACTCCGCATCTAGGCGGTCGAGGTGCGACTCGAAGGAGTAGCCGCCGGTTTTACGGATCGTCGGGAGGATGTCCCGGCACAGGATGTCGAGGACGTTGTCGGGCATGTTCTTCATGGTGGGGTTCCGTACACAGAGGTGAAAAGTAGGGCAGGCCGAACGCTCGTCGCGAGACGACAGCGTGGCCTTGGGGCATCGCCTCCGTAGCCCCCGTCGCATCGCCACGGCCAGGACCGGGAGACAGCAGCGGGAGCCCCAGAGGCGACCGGAGGTGGACGCCGGGCGACCTGGGGACAGGATCGACGGCGGGAGCGGCGGTGCTGGGCTCCAAGGGGAAGTGTTTTCAGCCCGCCCGTCGGCGAAGCTCGGAGGAGAAAAGTTCTTCCCGAGCGAGACGGGCGGAGTGCCTGTTCTTCCAAGGATGGGGAGTAATTCGCGACTTCGCGGGAGCGGGCATATTTTTTCGCGAAGCGCCAGTATTGGCGTGGCTACGAGCAATTTCCTTCCGAGCACCAGATGGGGTCCAGGGGACCCCGATGGGCGGTTTTTGTCGCCACGCCAACTCGCGTAGTTATAGGGGTGCCGCGCACAACCACTTAAGAGGCTTCTGCCGTGCCGAGTCTTGCCAATGCCCTCCGCCACCTTGCTGACGACTATGGGCGAGGCGTCGCCATTGCCGCCGCTTTAGCCGGTGCGGCCATAGGCGCGGCCCTAGCGTCCTTTGTGCTGGTCTATGTCGGGCACTCCGCCTTCTCCGCCGTCACGCGCCTTGCTGGCCTGGCGTCGCCCGGTGACGCCCCCCGGTGGGTTACCGTGACCGTTGGCGTGGCCTTGTGGCTTCCCTTGGTCGGCCGTTGGTTGACCTATAGCGGGCGGTGAGGCTGGCGCATGGCGTCACCCCGTGACGTCCATCGTCAGCGGCATGGCTTCCCGGTTGTCGGCCTGGGCCGTCGCGCGGGCGCTCTCGTTGAGCAGATAGCCGCCGGTCTTGCGGATGGACGGGAGGACGGTGCCGTTCACCCAATCTTGGAAGACTCGGGCCTCGGGTTTGTCCGAGCGCTGGACCAGGGCATATAGTCCGGCCTCCGACACCAGGGTCAGGGCTGGCACGCGATCCGTGAACAGGGCGTTGACTGGATTAAGCGGGTTAGGTGAGTCCCCTCGCCGGACCACCAGCACATTCGAGCGGCCGAGCTTGGCGATGTGGTTGGTCGTGTTCTTCGTTGAAAGGCCCAGAGCTGAGACCACGTCGCGAGCCACGAACCATGGCTCGCCGTCGATCCGGGTGGTCCTGATGCTGACCGGCTCGTCTCGTCCGGCGGGCTGGAAGGTGAAGGTCTCGAGCTAAGTGCCCTCTTCCGACTCCTCCGCCTCTTGTTCCGCCTCATCCACCTTCTCCTCTAGGGCTTCAGCATACGCCTCGCAGCCCTCGCGGAATGACTCGCTGTTCCCGCCGCACTCCCCTGCGTCTGTGACCTCATTGTCCTGCGCCCATTGGAACCCGGCCTCGTGCCCCGAGCAATCCTCGGTGCAGCCATAGGGCTCCCCAGCGTCGGCGTAGGTGGTGCCTTCGAGATCGGCTTGTGCGTCTTCGCGCGCCGCGCTCGCGTCGAACTCTTGATAGGTCGTCTCAGCGGCAGCCTCTGGCGACGAACCACCGCAGGCGGCGAGACCCATCGAAACTATGAGCAGCGGTATCAGGCCAATCGCCTGCATGTCCTCTCCAGTCCAGCAGCACCCCTAGGGGTGACCCCCGCGAGAGCCGCCTCCGGGGATCATGACGATCTGTTGGGACCCCGCATCCGCTGGGATTGGACCGCAATGGGAGCCTGAGCGGAGGCGTGCGCCCGGTCAAGCTCCCGAGACCGCCCCAGCTTCCGCCCCGTCCCTGATCCGGTAGACACTCGCCCGGCCGATCTTCAGCGTCTTGGCGATCTCGGAAGGATTGGCCCCCGCAGCGAGCATAGCCCGGACCTCATCCACAGGGACGCTGGGCTTGCGCCCCTTGTAGACGCCTGCGGCCTTGGCCTTGGCGATACCCTCCGCCTGACGCTCGCGGCGGAGTGCTGTCTCGAATTGAGCGAAAACTCCGAGCATCTGGAAGAACGCGGTCCCTGCCGCCGTCGAGGTGTCGATAGGCTGCTCCGTCGCCCTCAGGCTCGCCCCCTTCGCTTTCACCGCCTGGGCGATCTGCTCAAGGTCCAGTACCGAGCGGGCCAGTCGGTCAATGCGGGTCACCACCAGCGTGTCGCCGGGGCGGAGGAAGGCCAGCACTGTCTCCAGTTCCTCGCGGCCGTCCGTGGTTGTGCCGCTGCGCTTCTCCGCGCGGATGACCTCGCACCCAGCGGCCCGCAGCGCGGCCTCCTGAATGGCGCAGTCCTGATCTTCGGTGCTGACTCGGGCGTAGCCGATGGTCGTCATGGTCGGGCGATCCTGTCCAATAGGGTCTAAACCTTGATGGATAGACTGTCCGAAATTCCGATGTCAACCCTATCGGACACGCAAGCGGCGTCTCATCGCCTCGTCCGCAGGGGTATACCTAAGTGAGAAAATTCAGAGCACAGCCCGCGCTGAATGTTTTCATCATTCAGCGTCCGTCCACAGGCGCGAACACAACGCGACCACGCGCCACTAGAAGCGGGGCCACGATTCGGCGATCCTTGGAGCTGTTCTCTCGTCCCCGTCCTCGACCTGCGAACATCGCGGCGACCAAGACCCTCCCGGCCTAGGAAACTGAGGGGTCTTGGTCGCATAACCCAGCCTGCTTGGGCTGGACCTCCCCGGACGATATAGCCGGGCGGGTCTATGTTCAATCGGGCACTGCAGAAGGAGCCTCGCCATCGAGCGAGACCAGCAGACCCCGGCCAAACCGCCCCGGCATCAATGGCGGAATTTCGCGATCTGCATCATCGCCCACGTCCTGTTAGGCCATGATGTCCCGATCACCGTCACCGTCCAGTCACCGCTTGTGGTGGTGACGCTCTAACCGGCGAGGCCTCAGGGGAAACCTTGGGGCCTCCTCCGCCACTCCCGGCCCATCGCCCCAGGAACGCCCCGTGCGGCCTCAAGTGACCGGGGGTTTAGCCCAGGAAGGCGTGCCTTGCTGCCTCCCTACCGGAAGCACCCCCTATGGGGGGAATGTCCCGCGCGCACGCTCTAACAAGGGGCTTCGGGTATCTGACCCCGAAACCATCCGATCAACAGTTGTACGCACCAGAGCGCAGCCTAAGGTCTCCCCATGAACTATGACGTTTCCGCTCGCGCTTACCTTTCCCGCGCGAGAGATGCCTTGTTAAGCGATGACCCGCGCGCGCTGTTCTACGCCGCGTTGGAACTCCGCTGCTGCATCGAGACCCGCCAAGAAGATTACGCTTCTGCTCTGGTTGCGCTGAAAGGACAGAAGATCAAGCCGCACAAAATAGGCGATACCGGACAGCGTCTCCGACAAAAGTCGATAACTGACTGGATCGCCCACCTTCGGTACGACTTCGGCGAAGGCGTAGTCGTCGATACGTTCCATACGCCCGTCACTGACGCCCTTGTCGACTTCGGGGAGAAATTCCTGGGGCGGCTCCTCCACTGTCAGCGGAAGTTCAAGCCACCCGCCGATGTGTGGTGGCATGAGACACGGGAGCGCGTTGTAGAAGGTTACCGACTGGCGTGGGTGGCTTGCCAAGGCAACAGCTTGGTCCCCCCGCTATATAACGGCACTACCGGGGCGGTGCATCCTCAGCACTTGGAACAAACCCCAGCGACACAGCCGTTCTTCGACCGAATGCCGCTAAAAGGTCAGCACTTAGGCGTCCGGGTGAGTTACCTGGACACTGTACCGGCTGACTGGGTCTGTGACCTTTAGTCGAACCGCATCACAGACAGCGCCCTTCTTGAGGGCCTCGGCGTGGTCACACAGAAATATAGCCGCGAAGTCACACAGGCGAGCTTTCAAACTCCAAGATCACTCTGATTTTATTGATCTTTTCAGCCCGAAGGGAGGGTGGTGCCGCTTAGGTGACTCGAACACCTGACCCCATCATTACGAATGATGTGCTCTACCAGCTGAGCTAAAGCGGCCCACAGCGCGTTGGAGACGAGGCCCCGGCGCGAGGAGGCGACTATTTAGCGGCGCGCGGGCCGCTTGCCAAGCGTCTACGTGAGACTGTGTTGCGACGCGGCGCCGGACCCTCGCCGGAAGGCTCGGAAAGCGGCGTGACGTCGAAGACGCCAGGATCGTCCGGGATCGGCATCAGAGGACCGCCGATCTCGGCCGCGCGGACGAACGGCGTCGATTCCACATAGGCCGAAGGCAGTTCGGGCAGGTCGCTCATGGTCCGTTCACGGCGTTCGTGGCGCGGATGAATCAACTCGCCCGTCTCGGCGAAGCTGACGGCCAGACGGGCCCAGTCCTCGCGGCCATAGGCGAAAGCGCGACCTTCAGGGTCGAGATCGGACCAGTCCGGCTCCTGCGGCGCAGCGCGGCCCCGGGCAATCCAGGCCCGCGCCTCGTCGGCCTCACCATTGGCGAAGGCGACACGGGCCATCAGGCCGGCGAAGCGCGCCGTCGGGGCTTCGTCGTCGAGCAGGCGGGCTGCGGCGCGAGCGGCGACGGGATCGCCGCCCACCAGGCCGCTCTCGACCCGCAGGATGCGGCTCTCTCGGGCTTCGGGCTTCATCGCAGCCAGGGCGGCCAGACGCCCGGCCCGGACCTTGGGCGTCTCGCTGGTCTTCAGGTCGCGATAGGCGAGCCAAAGGGCGGGGTGTGGCGCGCTCTTCCAGGCCGTTTCGATCAGTTGCCCGGCCTTGGCGACCTTGCCATCGGCGGTCAGAAGGCGAGCCGCCATCACCGCGCCTGGCGCGAAGTCAGGCTTGAGCTTGACGGCCTGGAGCGCGAAATCGAGCGCCTGGCTCCGCTTGCGCGGATCGTCAGAGCCTTCGAGGCTGGCGGCAGAGGCGGCCAGAAGGGCGGCGCGCGCCCGCTCGGCGACAACGGGCGGCACGATCTTGCGGTCCAGGGCAGCCTGGGCCAGATCGAGCGCCGACGCCCAGTCGCCCGCCTCGAGCCGGGATTCCAGCAGAGCCCGCCAGGCCCAGCGCGCGGTGCGGGCCAGGCCGAAGGCGGTTTCGGCGTGGCGCACGGCGGTCAATCTGTCGCCCTCGGCCAGGGCGGTCTGCATCAGGCCGCGCAGGCCGGCCAGCCGCATCTCCGGGAAGCCCAGCATGGCGTTATAGGCGGCCTTGGCGGCCACGTGGTCACCGGCGGCCTCGGCCGCCTGGGCGGCCAGCACGCGAACCAAGGCGGGCGTGTCCTCGGCGAGGTCCGCCGCCTTCTGCGCCAGCCTCCGGGCCTCGGAGCCGTCGCCCGCGGCCACGGCGAGAAAGCCGCGCGACAGGGCCTCGACGCCCTGCTGACGCTTGCTTTCGGCGCGGGCGCGCGACGCGCGACGCGGGGCCTCGACCACCCAGATCAGGCCGCGCCACAGAATGGTGGCCAGCAGCGCGGAAAACAGGGTGAGGAGCGCGGCGGCGGCGGCGGTCATCTCGACCCGCCAGCCCATCCAGTCGAGATGGGCGCGGCCGGGTTCACCCATCAGGGCCAGACTCGCGACGGCGACCGCCGCCACCAGGAACAGGATGAAGGACGCGCGGATCATGGCGCGGCCCGCGAAACCTGGGCCAGGGCGGCCAGGGCGTCGGCGCGAATTGCCGCCACGTGGCGATCGACCTCGACGCGGCGCTCGGCCGAAGCCAACCAGGGGGCCAGGACCAGGAGCGCCGGATCGGGAAGCGCGTCCAGCGTCCGGATCGCGCTCTCGACATCACCCTCATCCAGCAGCCGCTGGGCGCGCGCCAGCTTGGCGTCGGGCGTCGTTCCGCCCGTCGAACTGACCTGACGGATCGAGACAATGCCGGCCAGGGCGTAGCGGATTCGCGCCAGCAGGCCGGCGTCCTGGCCCGGATCACGGGCGGCGGTCGCGGCGCGGCCGGCGAGGGTTTCGAATTCTGCGGCGAGACCGGCTCGGGTCGGGGCGCCCGTCTGGGCCAGGCGCGACAGGGCCCGCAGGTCGGGCGACATCGGCAACACCCGCCCAAGACTGGCCAGTTCCTGGTCGAACGGACCCGAGGTCTGGGCCGCGTCCGCCAGAGAGGCGGCGGCCAGCGAAGCGGCGGCGGCGTCCAGGACGCCCTTCTGGCCGGCTTCCAGGGCGGCAAGGCGGGCCTCGAGGCGCTCGATCTCTACGGCGGAGCCCGCCAGGGCCGGCGCGGCGGCCTCGACCGGAAGCGGCGAGCCGACCGGCAAGCGCGCGGACGGCGGCGTCGCGCTGGGCGTGGCCTGGATCTGGCTGTCGCTGGAACCTTTCACGGGAAACCAGGTCGGCCCGTACCGGGTGACCAGGGCGCCCAGGATCACGCAGGACACGCATAGGGCGATCATCGCCCAGAAGCCTGCGCCCAGCAGCGGGCGGCGGCGGGCGTACAGCGCGGGATCGCTGGGCGTGACGATTTCAGCGGGATCTGGAGCGGCGTTCATATCCCATTCGTGCCCCACGCCGCACCGCCGCGCAATGTGCAGCTATCGCCCAAGCAGATCGAGCAGCTCAGATTCATGGGGTCGAGGCGCAAAGGCCACAGAGCCGATGCGGCCCAGGCGGTGCGCCGCGAGGAGCGGTTCCGCCACGGCTGGCGACAGACACAGAGCCGCAAGCGCCGGCGCCGGCGCCTGGTCGAGAAGAGCGGCCAGCCCTCGCGCGGCGCGGGGAGACTGCAGCAGCACAGCTTCCAGCCCGGCTAGTTGCCCCAGGGTCTCCGGCCCAGGCGGGCGGTCGATCGCGGCATAGACAGCCAGGGTCCGCGCCGCGACGCCCGCACGGGCCAACAGCGCCGGCAGGTCGGCGGCGGGCTCGCGGGCGCCGACCGCCAGAACAGGCCCTGGGCAGGTTCGCGCGATCAGCGCGGCCAGCGCCTCGACATCGCCGTCGGCGCTGAAAGACTCGGAAAATCCCGCCGCCCGGGCCGCGCGGGCCGTCGCATCGCCCACGGCGAACACCGGAAGGTCGCGCGCGGTTGTCAGGCGCGCGAAGGCCTCGACGCCGTTGGCGCTGGTCAAGGCGAGAGCCCCTATCCCGGCCAGGTCGACCACCGGCGCGAGAAACCGGATCTCCAGCAGGGGATCGACAAGCGCCTTAAAGCCCAGGGCCTCAACACGGCGGGCGGTCGCCTCGGCGCCGGGGCGGGCGCGGGTGATCCAGACCGTGCCGCCCTTGCGCATCGGCTAGTCCGGCAGGATCAGGGCGTCACCGCCCTCGGCCCGCACGGCCGCGCCCAGCGACAGGCCCAGCTCCCGAGCGGCCGGAACATCGTCAGGTCCATCGAGCGTGACTTCGCCTTCGCGCCGGAAACGCTGCACGCCATCGGGGGTCAGGGCTTCGACGATCATCGACAGGCGCCGGCCGTCCAGGATGGCGTAGGCGCCGATGGCGGTGCGGCAGGAGCCTTCCAGCGCATAGAGCGCGCCGCGCTCCGCCGCGACACAGATCGTGGTGGAGCGGCAGCGGACGGCGTCGAGCCAGCCGGCGTTCACATCTTCAAGGCGGGTCTCGATGACCAGGGCGCCCTGGCCCGGCGCCGGCGGACAGGCGATCGGGTCGAGCCAGCTCTTCGGCAGGTGACCCAGGCCAAGACGGTTCAGGCCCGACTGCGCCAGCAGGATGGCGTCGGCCTCGCCGCGTTCCAGCTTGGCCAGGCGGGTGTCGACATTGCCGCGCAGCATGACGATCTCGAGGTCCGGGCGCACATGCAGGGCCTGAGCCTGACGACGCAAGGACGCCGTGCCCAGGCGCGCGCCGTGGGGCAGGTCTTCCAGCCGATCGCAGATATTGCTTATAAAGGCGTCGCGGGGATCCTCGCGCTCGGGCGTGGCGGCCAGGCTCAGGCCCGGCGGCAGTTCGGCCGGCATGTCCTTCAGCGAGTGGATGGCGCAGTCGATGCGGCCGTCCAGCAGGGCTTCCTCGATTTCCTTGGTGAACAGGCCCTTGCCGCCGATCTCCATCAGGCGGCGATCCTGGATGCGGTCGCCGGTGGTGACGATCGGGATCAGGGGCGCATAGGCCTCTTCCTCGCCGGGCGATCCGCCGAGCGCAGCGGCGATCCGCGCCTGCATGAGACCGGACTGAGCCAGGGACAGCTTGGAGCCACGGGCGCCAATACGGATGGGAGGTTGCCGGGACACGGTGGGAACGTTACCTGCGGAGACAAGATTGAAGCCATCGCTGCTACAGGAGCGGCGGGAACCCCGCAACCGAATGCCAAATTCCACGACCCTCGGCCTGACCATCCTTGGCCTGGAGACCAGCTGCGACGAGACTGCGGCCTCGGTCGTGCGCCGTGAGGGTGACGGAACGGTCACGGTGCTGTCCTCGATCATCGGCACCCAGTTCGAGCAACACGCCCCGTTCGGCGGGGTGGTGCCGGAAATCGCCGCCCGCGCCCATGTTGAGGCCATCGACGCCATCGCCGCCGAGGCCATGCGCGCGGCGGGCATCGGCTTCGACCAGATCGACGGCGTCGCCGCCACGGCCGGCCCAGGCCTGGTGGGCGGCGTGATGGTCGGGCTGGCGTTCGGCAAGGCCGTGGCCCTGGCCCGCAACATTCCCCTGGTGGCGGTCAATCATCTGGAAGGCCATGCGGTTTCGGCCCGGCTAGGGGCCGACATTCCCTATCCCTTCCTGCTGCTGCTGGTTTCCGGCGGGCACTGCCAGTTGCTGGAGGTCGCCGGGGTCGGGGCCTGCACGCGTCTGGGCACCACCATCGACGATGCGGCCGGCGAGGCTTTCGACAAGATCGCCAAGTCCCTGGGCCTGCCCTATCCGGGCGGGCCGGCGCTGGAAAAGCTCGCCGCCACCGGCGACGACTCCAAGTTCGAGCTGCCGCGCGCCCTGTTGGGCCGCAAGGACTGCGACTTCTCGTTCTCGGGCCTGAAGACCGCCGCGGCGCGGCAGGCCGAAAAGATCACGGATGAACAGTCGCGCGCCGATCTGGCCGCCGCCGTGCAGGCCGCCATCGCCCGCCAGCTGTCGGAACGCACCGACCGGGCGATGAAGCTTTACAAAGAGAGCCACCCCGATCAGCCGCTGCGCTTCGTGGTGGCCGGCGGCGTCGCGGCCAATGGCGCGGTCAAGGCGGCGCTCCGCAGGAACTGCGACGACAACGGCTATTCGTTCGACGCCCCGCCGCTGGTCTATTGCACCGACAACGCCGCGATGATCGCCCTGGCCGGCGCCGAGCGGCTGGCTTTGGGGATTTCAGACGATCTCGACGCCGTCGCCCGGCCCCGTTGGCCGCTGGACGAAGCGGCGGCGTTATCCAATCCAAGCAACAGCTTCGGTCGCAAGGGAGCCAAGGCATGACCACGTTCAGACACGCCGGCGTCATCGGCGCGGGCGCCTGGGGCACAGCCCTGGCCCAGGTCTGCGCCCGGGCCGGTCTGCAGGTCACGCTGCAGGCCCGCGAGACCGAGGTGGTTGAAAGCATCGCCGCCCAGCGGGAAAACAGCCTGTTCCTGCCCGGCGTCGTGCTGGAGCCCGAGATCGCCGCCGTCGCCGACATGGCCGGCCTGGCGTCCTGCGACCTCATCCTGGCCGTCGCCCCGGCCCAGCACCTGCGCTCGGCCCTCATGGCCCTGGCCCCACATCTGCGTTCCGGCGTTCCGGTGGTGCTGTGCGCCAAGGGCGTCGAGCAGGGTACGCTGAAACTGATGACCGAGGTCGCCGCCGAGGCCCTGCCCAGCGCGCCTCTGGCCGTGCTGTCGGGCCCCAGCTTCGCCGGCGAGGTGGCCCGCAACCTGCCGACCGCCGTCACCCTGGCCTGCGAGGACGAGGCGCTGGGCCGCGCCATCGCCGAGGCCATCGCCACCCCCACATTCCGCCCCTATATCGCCGCCGACATGATCGGGGCCGAGGCCGGCGGGGCGGTCAAGAACGTGCTGGCCATCGCCTGCGGCATCGTCGAGGGCAAGGGCCTGGGCCGCAGCGCCCACGCCGCCCTGATCACCCGGGGCTTCGCCGAACTAACCCGCCTGGCCATGGCCCTGGGGGCCAAGGCCGAGACCGTGGCCGGCCTGTGCGGCCTGGGCGACCTGGTCCTGACCTGCTCAAGCCCACAATCGCGCAACATGAGCGTCGGCCTGGCCCTGGGTGGCGGCATGACCCTGGCCGAGGCCCTGGCCGGCAAGCTGTCGGTGGCGGAGGGCGTCGCCTCGGCCCCGGCCGTCCGCGACCTTGCTGCGCGCCTGGGGGTCGAGATGCCGATCTGCCAGGCCGTCGCCGCCATCCTGGCGGGCGAGGCGCAGGTCGACGCCGCCATCGCGGGGCTGCTGTCCCGTCCCCTGAAATCCGAAGCCTGACAGGACCGTCCCATGCCCCTCTTCGCCATCACCTGCACGGACAAGCCCGGCGCCCTTGAGACGCGTCTGGCCACCCGTCCTGTTCATCTCGACTATCTGAAGACGTCGACCGGGCTAAAGCTGGCCGGCGCCCTGCTGGGCGAAGACGGCAATCCGATCGGCTCGCTGCTGATCGTCGAAGCCGACGACCTGGCCGCCGCCCAGGCCCAGGCGGACAACGACCCCTTCACCGCCGCCGGCGTGTTCGAGCGCGTCGAGGTCCGTCCCTGGCGCCTGGCGATCGGCGAACTCTAGCGTCCGAGCATGCACGCCGACCCCGACAACAGGGCTCGCCCGGCCGCCGGAACCCTGCTCTGCGCCCTGGACGAGATCCCCTCGCCCGGCGCCCGGGGCTTCAGGTTTCGGGACGGCGAGGCGATGTTCGCCGGCTTTGTCGTCCGACAGGGTGAGGCGGTGTTCGGCTATGTCGACAGCTGTCCGCATGCCGGCTGGCCCATGGCGGGCTTCGCCGGCCGATATCTGACCCGCGACAACGACCTGATCCTGTGCGGCGGCCACGCGGCCCTGTTCCGCATCGAGGACGGCGTCTGCCTGGCCGGTCCCTGCCCGGGCCAGACCCTGACGCCCTGGCCGGTGCGGATCCAGGCGGGTGAGGTGCGCACTACCTGACCGCGCGACGTTTTGTCGCTTCCCCGCCAAGGTAGAGTTAAGATCCGTTAGACATGTCGGCGCCATGATCTTCCGTAGCGGAAGCGATTTCTGACGGGAGAGACGGTCAAATGGCGTCACTGGGCCAGAAGATTATCGGGGCGTGCGGCGGCGCGGCCCTCCTCTGCGCGGCGACGGCGGGCACCGGACTTTGGGTGGCCTTCAGCCTCGACAGGGCCCTGGAACGCGCCTCCACATCAGCCCGGATCCTGCGACAGCACATGCACGCCGACATGATGCATGACGCCCTGCGTGGCGACGTAGGCGGCGCGATCATGTCCAGCGACCCGGCCCTGGGGTTCGACATCAAGGCCGTTCGCGCCGACCTCGCCGAGCACGTCGCGGCCTTCGAAGAAGATATCAAGACCGCAGAACAACTCGCCCACGATCCAGCCATCCAGTCCGCCCTGAAGGACGTCGAGGCCCCGCTGGGCGCCTACATCGCCTCCGCCTCGGGCCTGATCGCCATCGCCGATACAGATCCCATCGCGGCGCGCGGCCTGCTGCCAGATTTCAACATCCAGTTCTCCGCCCTTGAAGACAAGATGGAGCAGGCCTCAGATCGCATTGAGGTGGCCGCCACCGGCGATGCGGAAGCCGCCCGACGCCTTGGGGTCCTGGGCCAGATCGTGATGGGGGCCCTGCTGCTGTCGGCCGCCGCCCTGGCCGTGGGCCTGATCCTGGCCGCCCAAAGGGTCCTTATCGCGCCTCTGTCCGAGATCACCCGCTGCCTGCGGCGACTGGCGGCCGGCGATCTCTCGGCTGTCCCGCCCAAAATGGGGCGCAAGGACGAGATCGGCGAGATGGCCTCCGCCGTCCACGCCTTCCGCGACGCCGTCGAGGCGTGTCAGAAGGAGCTCGAAGCCACCGATGTCCGCGAGGCCCTGGAAACCGAACGCCGCGCCGCCGAGACCCGCCGCGCCTCTGAAGATGCGGCCCAGAACGCTGTGGTCGGCAACCTGGGCGACGCCTTGCGCCACCTGTCGAACGGCGACCTTTCGCACCGCATCGACCAGCAATTCCCCGAAGGGTATGAGCGCCTGCGCATCGACTACAACGCTGCTGTCGACAAGTTGTCGGGTGTGATCGCCGCCTCGCTGGAAGGGGTTTCACTGATCCATGGCGGCACCGCCGAGATTACCGAGGCCGCTGACGACCTGTCGCGCCGCACCGAGCATCAGGCCGCCAGCCTCGAAGAGGCCGCCGCCGCCCTTGACGAAATCACCAGCACGGTGCGCCAGACCGCCGAAGGGGCCAATCGCGTCCGCAAGGTGGTCGAAGCGGCCCGGGCCGCCGCCGGCAACAGCGGCGCGGTCGTGGGCCAGGCCGTCAGCGCCATGGGCGCGATTGAAAAGTCCTCCAGCCAGATCGGCCAGATCATCGGTGTGATCGACGAGATCGCCTTCCAGACCAATCTTCTGGCCCTGAACGCCGGGGTCGAGGCCGCCCGGGCCGGCGAGGCCGGCCGCGGCTTCGCCGTCGTCGCCCAGGAAGTCCGGGCCCTGGCCCAGCGCTCAGCCGACGCCGCCAAGCAGATCAAGACCCTGATCGCCACCAGCGCGGCCGAGGTCGGCCAGGGGGTCGAATATGTCGGCAAGGCGGGCGAGGCCCTGCGCGCCATTGCCGACGAGGTCGACCAGATCGACTCCCTCGTCAGCGCCATGGCGGCCTCTGCCCAGGAACAGGCCCGTGGCCTGGCCGAGGTCAATACGACCATGAACCAGATGGACCAGGTCACCCAGCAGAACGCGGCCATGGTCGAGGAGACCACCGCCGCCAGCCACGCTCTGGCTCAGGAAGCCACACGTCTGGCCGAGCGCATGGGTGAATTGCGGATCGCCGATGGCCGGGTCGCCCAGCGGCGGGCGGCTTAAACCGCGTTCAAAGCAAACAAGACTTGTGTGCTTTTAGGCTGGAGCCTTCTCCGCCGAAAAGGCCGCCAGATCCTCGATCAGAGATTTGGCCGCCATCGCCACCAGTTCGCCGCCCTTTTCCGGCGTGGCCAGGGCCGGGTCCGAGCCCATGCGGCCGTCGGGATAGCGGGCGCGGAAGTCCAGGGCCTCGCGGATCGGGCCGGTGGGCGCGATCTTCGGCTCATAGGCCGTGGTCTTGATGGTTTCCGGATAGGCCCACTGGGTCACCGCGATCTCGGACGGCGTCGCATGGCTGCCGTGACCCACCGGGAATTGCCGGTTGGCCAGGGCGTTGACGCCGGCCAGGTCCCACCAGTTCTTCAGCTTCAGGGCGAACGGCGCCCGCGCGCCGCGGAAGCTGTAGTCGGCATAGATCTCGGAGAACGCCGCCTCGATCGAGGCGACATTGCCGCCGTGGCCATTGAGGAAATAGATCCGCTCAAAGCCATGCGCGCCCAGCGACCGCACCCAGTCGCCGATGGCCGCGATAAAGGTCGAGGGCCGCAGGAAGATCGTGCCCGGAAAGGCCAGATGGTGCTGGGCCATGCCGATATTGAAGGTCGGGGCCACCAGCACGGCGTCGGACAGCTTCTGGGCCTCGTGCGAGATGATCTCCGGGCAAAGCCAGTCCGTGCCCAGAAGTCCCGTGGGCCCGTGCTGCTCGTTGGAGCCGATGGGCACGACCACGGTCCTGGAGGTCTGCAGGAAGGTCTCGATCTCGGACCAGGTGGAGAGGGCGAGCAGCATGAGGGACTCCTGAACGGCGCTAAGTCGGCATAGCGCGGTCGGATCGCGCAAGAAACCGCAATGGTATCCTTGCGCCCCGTCGTCGCCTTCGCATACTCCGGCCGCAACAAGACCAAGGGAGTAGATGGCGTGAGCGACGGACAGGTTTTCCCGGTTCCAGAGGCCCTGGCGCAGCAGGCCCATATCGACGCCGCCGCCTATGAAGCCGCCCTCGCCCGCGTCGAAGCCGATCCCGAGGGCTATTGGCGCGACATGGCCGAGCGACTGGACTGGATCAAGGCGCCCACCCAGATCAAGGACGTGTCGTTCAACAAGGACGACTTCCGCATCCGCTGGTACGCCGACGGGGTGCTGAACGTCAGCGCCAACTGCATCGACCGCCACCTGCCGCACAAGAAGGACGAGGTCGCCCTGATCTTCGAAGGCGACAAGCCGGGAACCTCCGACACCCTGACCTATGGCCAGTTGCACGAGGAGGTTTGCCGCATGGCCAACGTCCTCAAGGTGCAGGGCGTCCAGAAGGGCGACCGGGTGACGATCTATCTGCCGATGATCCCGATCGCGGCCGTGGCCATGCTGGCCTGCGCCCGGATCGGCGCCGTGCATTCGGTGGTGTTCGGCGGCTTCTCGCCTGACAGCATCGCCGGCCGCATCCAGGACTGCGCCTCGCACTTCGTGATCACCGCCGACGAGGGCAAGCGCGGCGGCAAGCGCGTGCCGCTGAAGGCCAATATCGACGAGGCGCTGAAAAGCTGCCCGTGGGTCGGCAAGGTGCTGATGGTCCGCTGGACCGGCGCCGACGTGCCGCTTGTCAAGAACCGCGACATCGTCTGGCAGGACGTGCGTGAGGCGGTCTCGGCCGAATGCGCGCCCGAACCGATGAACGCCGAGGATCCGCTGTTCATCCTTTACACCTCCGGTTCGACCGGAAAGCCCAAGGGCGTGCTGCACACGACCGGCGGCTATCTGGCCTGGGCGTCCTGGACCTTCTGGGCCGTCTTTGACTACAAACCCGGCGAGGTGTTCTGGTGCACCGCCGATGTCGGCTGGGTAACCGGCCACAGCTATGTCGTCTACGGCCCGCTGGCCAATGGCGGGACCAGCCTGATCTTCGAGGGCGTGCCCAACTATCCCACCCCCAGCCGGTTCTGGGAGGTGATCGACAAGCACAAGGTCGAGATCTTCTACACCGCCCCCACAGCCCTGCGGGCCCTGATGCGCGAGGGCGACGAGCACGTCACCAAAAACGATCTTTCGTCCCTGCGCCTGCTGGGCAGTGTCGGCGAGCCGATCAATCCGGAGGCCTGGCTCTGGTACCACCGCGTGGTTGGCAAGGCGAAACTGCCGATCGTCGACACCTGGTGGCAGACCGAGACCGGCGGCATGCTGATCACGCCCCTGCCGGGCGCGACCGCCCTGAAGCCCGGCTCGGCCTCCAAGCCCCTGCCCGGCGTCAAGCCGCAGCTGGTCGACGCTGAAGGCGCGGTTCTGGACGGCGCGACCGAAGGCAACCTGGTGATCACCGACAGCTGGCCGGGCATGATGCGCACGGTCTATGGCGACCACGGCCGGTTCTTCGAGACCTATTTCAGCACCTATCCCGGCAAGTACTTCACCGGCGACGGCTGCCGCCGCGACGCCGACGGCTATTACTGGATCACCGGCCGGGTCGATGACGTGATCAATGTCTCGGGCCACCGCCTGGGCACAGCCGAGATCGAGAGCGCGCTCGTCGCCCACGAGACCGTCGCCGAGGCCGCCGTGGTCGGTTGCCCGCACGACATCAAGGGTCAGGGCGTCTATGCCTATGTGACCCTGAACGCCGACGTCACCCCGACCGATGATCTGCGCAAGGCGCTGGTGCTGTGGGTCCGCCACGAGATCGGCCCGTTCGCCGCGCCGGACGTCATCCAGTGGGCCCCGGGCCTTCCCAAGACCCGGTCGGGCAAGATCATGCGCCGCATTCTGCGCAAGATCGCCGAGAACGACCTCACCAGCCTGGGTGACACCTCGACCCTGGCCGATCCGTCGGTCGTCGATGATCTGGTGAAAAATCGCGCCGGCGCGTGACGGCGAGGCCATCGGCGCGTTAGCGTTAGTATGATGAGCCGGCGACTTTCCCTTGCCCTGATGTTTCTGGCCAGCCCGGCTCTGGCCGACGGTGCCTGGACTGACCGCCTGCGGGCGGGCGAGATCCCCATCGAGGCCCATGCCGACGCCAGAGGACGCGGCGGCATGGTGAGGGCGGCTATCGATATTCCCGCCCCCGTGGCCGTGGTCTGGCGAACGATCCTCGACTGTGATCGCGCCGCCCGCATGACCCCGGGGGTCAAGCGCTGCCGGGTGCTGTCCCGCGCAGTGGACGGCCGCTCGGAACGGCGCGAGCATCTGGTCAAGTGGGGCTTCTTCCTGCCGACCCTGCGCTCGACCTCGCGCGTCGACCTGGACCCTGAGCGCAGCATCCGCTTCACCTGCATCGGCGGCGACATCCGCGCGTGCGATGGGTCCTGGACGCTGGAGCCGATCAAGTCCGGGACCGCCACCCGCGTGACCTATGAGATGTGGGCGGCAGCGCCCTTCGCTTTGCCGGCGCCCATGCTCAGCGGCCTGATGCGCCGCGACGTCCCCGACGCCCTGAGGGCCTTGCGCCGGGAATGCCAGGAGGCCGAGTGAGCCCGGCCTCGCAGGACCTGCCTGATGGCCTGTGGCTGTTCGACGGCGTGTGCAATCTCTGCTCTGGCTCGGTCGAACTAGTGCTGAGGCTGGATCGCGAGGGCGTCATCCGCTTCACGCCGATCCAGTCGCCCTATGGCCGCCAGTTGGCCATCGCCCACGGGATCGACCCGGACAGTCCCGCCAGCTTCCTGTTCATCGACCATGGCCGGGGCCTGGAAAAGACCGCCGCCATCGGCGCCGTGCTGCGCCGGCTCAACGCGCCGTGGCGCTGGCTGGCCTTTGTCGATCGCCTGCCCAGGCGGCCGGCCGACGCCGCCTATGACTGGCTGGCCGCCAACCGCTATCGGCTGATGGGGAAGAAGGACGCCTGCATGGTCCCCTCGCGCGCCCAGCAAGCCCGGTTCATCCTGGAGCCTCCGACAATCGCTTCATGACAAGACGGTAAGCTTTCGCGCCGGCGGGGCGATGATAGGGTCGGCGCAACCGCGTTTGCTGGAGCTCACCCCGAATGATCCGTCCCGTCGCCAAGGCCGCCCTCGTGGCGCTGGCTCTTTCGACCACCGCCCTGTCGCCCATGGCCTTCGCGGCGCCCCAAGACAAGATGGGCGCGCCGTCCATCAGCGTGCCGCCGATCGTCTACCAGGAGCGCGTGCTGGCCAATGGCCTGAAGGTGTTCACGGCCCGCGATGCGACCACGCCGAATGTGACGGTGCAGGTCTGGTACGGCGTCGGCTCGAAGGACGATCCTGAAGGCCGTTCGGGCTTCGCGCACCTCTTTGAACACATCATGTTCAAGGCCACGCGCAACATGCCCAACGAGACCCTCGACCGGCTGACCGAGGATGTCGGCGGCTTCAACAACGCCTCCACCTATGACGACTTCACCAACTACTACGAGGTGGTGCCGGCCAATCATCTGGAGCGGCTGCTGTGGGCCGAAGCCGACCGCATGAGCACCCTGGTGATCGACGAGGCAGGCTTCGCCTCCGAACGCGATGTGGTGAAGGAAGAACTGCGCCAGCGCGTTCTGGCCGATCCCTATGGCCGTCTGTTCGCCCTCTATGTGCCGCAGCAGTCGTTCACCACTCACCCCTACAAGCGCCCGGGCATCGGCTCGATCGAGGAGCTGGACGCGGCCACCGTCGATGACGTGCGCGCCTTCCACGCCACCTATTATCGCCCCGACAACGCCGCCCTGATCGTGGCCGGCAATTTCGACGACGCCCAGCTGACCGCCCTGACCAACAAGTACTTCGCGCCGCTGAAGGCGCCGGCCACGCCGCTGCCCAGGGTCACGGTGGTCGAGCCGCCGCGCACCGGCCCGAAGACCGTCAACACCTATGGCCCCAATGTGCCGCTGCCGGCGGTGGCGATCACCTGGTTGGCTCCGGCCTCGGCCGATCAGGACGCCCCGGCCCTGGCCGTGCTGGACGCCATCCTGTCAGCCGGCAAGTCGTCACGGCTGTATGACACCCTGGTCTATGAGCAGCAGATCGCCCAGTCGGTGTTCTCCTCGGGCCCGACCAACGCCCAGCCCGGCCTGTTCTATGTCGGCGCGATCATGGGCGGCGGCAAGACGGTGGATCAGGGCGAGGCCGCCCTGCTGGCCCAGGTCGCCCGCCTGCGCGACGCCCCGCCGACCGCCGCTGAACTGGCCGAGGCCAAGACCGGCCTGCTGGCGGACGCCGTGCGCCGCCGTGAAGAGATCGACGGCCGCGCCTTCGCCATCGGCTACGCCCTGTTGACCGACGGCGACGCGGCCCGCGCCAACACCAACCTTGCACAACTGCAGGCGGTGACGGCCGACGACGTCCAGCGGGTCGCGAAAAAGTGGCTGGCCGACGATCGCCGCACGTCCATCCGTTACCTGCCGGAATCAGCCAGGCCGGCCGGCGAGAAGGACAACACCCCGGCCCCGCCCAAGGTCGCCTCGGTGAAGTTCAACGGCACGGTCTTCACCCTGGCCCCCGAGGGCGAGCGCCAGAAGATCCCTGCCGTCGCCGCCCCGATCGCCGCCGTCCTGCCCTCGCCGGTCGAGAAGACCCTGGCCAACGGTCTGCGGGTGATCGTGGCTAAGTCCAGCGACCTGCCGCTGATCACCGCCGACCTGACCGTGCGGGGCGGCGCCAGCTCTGATCCCGCCGGCCTGGCCGGCGCGTCCAGCCTGACCGCCGACCTTCTGACCGAGGGCACCAAGACCCGCGGCGCGGTCGATATCGCCCGCCAGACCGAAGCCCTGGGCGCCAATCTGGCGGCCGGCTCGGGCTGGGAAGCCTCGTCCCTGACCCTCAGCGTCATCGCCGACAAGGCTGGCCCGGCCATGGCGATCATGGCCGACGTCGCCCAGAACCCGGTCTTCAAGGCCGAGGAGCTGGACCGTGTTCGCGCCGAGACCCTGGATGGCCTGTCGGTCGCCTATCAGCGCCCGGGCAGTCTGGCGGCCTACGCCACAGCCCCGGTGCTCTATGCCGGCTCGGCCTATGGCCACGTGGCCGGCGGCACGCCCGGCTCGCTGCCGAAGATCAAGCGCGAGGACCTGGTCAAGCTGCACTCGGCCGCCTGGCGTCCGGACAACGCCGTCCTGGTCCTGACCGGCAACCTGTCGCCAGAAGCCGGCTTTGCCCTGGCGCAGACCGCGTTCGGCGGCTGGAAGAAACCCGCCACCCCGCCGCCGGCCACGCCGGCCGCACCGACCGGCTACAAGCCGCGCAATGTGGTCATTGACCTGCCCGGCACCGGACAGGCGGCCGTGACCCTGGCCAAGCCGGCCATCACCCGCGCCGACCCCAACTACTATTCGGGCCTGGTGACCAATGCTGTGCTGGGCGTGGGCTATTCCTCGCGTCTGAACCAGGAAATCCGCATCAAGCGCGGCCTGTCCTACGGCGCGGGTTCCAGCCTGACCCCGCAGGGCCAGTTCGGCGGCTTCTCGGCCCGGGTGCAGACCAAGAACGAGTCCGCCGGTCAGGTGGTCAGCCTGGTCCAGGCCGAACTGACCCGTCTGGCGGCCGAGCCGGCCTCGGCCAGCGAACTGACGGCGCGCAAGTCGGTTCTGGTCGGCGGCTTTGGCCGTGACCTCGGCACCTCGGAAGGCCTAGCTGACATCCTGGGCAACCTGGCCGTCTATGGCGTGCCGCTGAACGAGATCCAGAGCTATGCGAGCAAGGTCGAGGCCGTCAGCGCCAGCGACGTTCAGGCCTTCGCCGAGTCGATGATGGACCCCGCCCAGACCAGCATCATCGTGGCCGGCGATCTGAAAGCGATGGGTGACACCCTGCCCGCCGCTGTGCCGAACGCCACGGTGATCCCGGCCGCCAAACTGGACCTCGACAGCCCGACTCTGACCAACGGGAAATAGCTCTCCCAAGCTTTGTCATCCCGGAAGCCTCTGCGAGGCTTCCGGGATGACAAGATTATGGTGCTTTGGTCGCCGGAGCCTTCTTGGCGACAGGCGCCTTGGGCGCCCCGCCCTTGGCCAACAGATCCCGAATCTCCGTCAACAGGACCTCCTGGGCCGTTGGGGCGGCGGGCGCTTCCGGCGCGGGCTCTGCGGCGTCGGCGCGGCGGATGCCGTTGACGATCTTGACCAGCAGGAAGACCACAGCCGCCACGATCAGGAACTGGATCAGGGTGTTGATGAAGGCCCCGTACTGAACGGCGACCTTCTCCACGGCCTCGGTGGCCGCGTTTTCGGGCTTGAGCACCCATTCCAGCTTGGAGAAGTCGAGGCCGCCGGTCAGCAGACCGATCGGCGGCATGATCACCTGGTCGACCAGGCTCTTGACGATGCCGTTGAAGGCCGCGCCGATGATCACGCCCACGGCCAGATCAATGACATTGCCGCGCGAGATGAACTCGCGAAATTCCTTGATGACGCTCATGACAGGGTCTCGCCGACTAGCCTTGCTGAAGGGGCGAAACTGGCGGCGTTCGGTCGGTCTGGTCAAGGCTGGGCCAGGCGATCCGCCTGACTACTCGTCGGCGTTGAGCCGGGCCCGCAGTTCCTTGCCGCTCTTGAAGAACGGCACATGCTTGGCGCGCACATCGACGGTTTCGCCCGTGCGCGGATTGCGGCCGGAGCGCGCCGGGCGCGAGCGCACCGACAGGGCGCCAAAGCCCCGAAGTTCGACGCGACCGCCACCTTCCAGAGCGCCGATCATGCGCTCCAGAATGACGCCGACAACGCGCTCGACGTCTTTCTGCGTCAGGTGCGGATTTTCATTCGCGAGCCTGGCGATGAGTTCAGACTTGATCATCGATATCCCCGGCGCCGGAGGGAGGAACTGGCGCGTGCGGACCTTTGCCCAAGGGTGGTTGAGTCTTCAAGAGGCAGGTTGAGATTCTCCCGCCCGACCTGGGCGCCCATTCGAAGCGACACAGACAGGATATCCCGGATTCCATCCCCCAATCTGGGTTTGCATGCCGGATCCCGGCGAAAGTGCGCAAGCTTCTCGCAAATTGCCTGGGATTTCGGTTGAAACGCATCTCGTGACGTCCGGACCGGGGAAACGCGCAGTTTAGACCGTCGATCGGGATCATCAGGGTGAGCGCTGTCTTCACCAAAGGCGTCGCCGTCCAAGGACTTAGCCGGACAAGACGCAGGATGGGCGCAAAGAAAAACGGCGGCCGGATCGCTCCGGCCGCCGCTGACTTCAGTCCCGGTGAAGGGGCGGAAGACTATTCCTTGGGGGTGGCCCGCTCGCGCAGAGCCGCGCCCAGGATGTCGCCCAGCGAAGCGCCGGAGTCCGACGAGCCGAACTGCTCGATGGCTTCCTTCTCTTCGGCCATTTCCAGCGACTTGATCGACATCGAAACGCGGCGAGCCGCCTTGTCGATGTTGGTGATCTGAGCGTCGATGCGGTCACCCACAGCGAAGCGCTCGGGGCGCTGTTCCTGACGGTCGCGCGACAGGTCCGACTTGCGGATGAACGCGGTCATCAGGGCGTCGTCTTCGCCGAAGCGAACTTCGATGCCGCCGGTGGTCACTTCGGTCACGGTCACAGTGACGGTCTGGCTCTTGCGATAGGTGTCGCCCGACATCGGATCGCCACCCAGCTGCTTGATGCCCAGCGAGATGCGCTCCTTCTCGACGTCGACGTCGAGAACCTTCGCCTTGACCATGTCGCCCTTCTTGTAGCGAGCCATGGCTTCTTCGCCCGAGGCGCTCCAGTCGATGTCCGACAGGTGCACCATGCCGTCGATGTCGTTGTCGAGGCCGATGAACAGACCAAACTCGGTCGCGTTCTTGACTTCGCCTTCGACGGTCGAGCCGACCGGGTGGGTTTCGAGGAACGAATCCCACGGGTTGGCCAGAGCCTGCTTGAGGCCCAGCGAAACGCGACGCTTGGACGGATCGACGTCCAGCACGACCACGTCGACTTCTTGCGAGGTCGAGACGATCTTGCCGGGGTGGACGTTCTTCTTGGTCCAGGACATTTCCGAAACGTGGACCAGGCCTTCAACGCCGGCTTCCAGCTCAACAAACGCGCCGTAGTCGGTGATGTTGGTGATGCGGCCCGTGAACTTGGCGCCGACCGGGTACTTCGCTTCCACGCCGTCCCACGGATCGGACTGCAGCTGCTTCATGCCGAGGCTGATGCGCTGGGTGTCCGGGTTGATCTTGACGATCTGGACCTTCACGGTGTCGCCCACGGCGAGCACTTGGCTCGGGTGGTTGACGCGCTTCCAGCTCATGTCGGTGACGTGCAGCAGGCCGTCGATGCCGCCCAGGTCAACGAACGCACCGTAGTCGGTGATGTTCTTGACGACGCCTTCGCGGATTTCACCCTCTTGCAGTTGCGACACCAGTTCGGTGCGCTGCTCGGCGCGGGCTTCTTCCAGGATGGCGCGACGCGAGACGACGATGTTGCCGCGCGGACGGTCCATCTTGAGGATGGCGAAGGGCTGTTCCTTGCCCATGAGCGGGCCGACGTCGCGCACCGGGCGGATGTCGACTTGCGAACCAGGCAGGAACGCCGAGGCGCCGCCCAGGTCGACGGTGAAGCCGCCTTTGACGCGGCCGACGATGGCGCCCATGACGGGCACGTTCTGGGCGTAGACGCCTTCCAGACGGGTCCAGGCTTCTTCGCGCTTGGCCTTTTCGCGGCTGATGACCGCTTCGCCGAGGGCGTTTTCCAGGCGTTCCAGGAAGACTTCGACGTGGTCGCCGACCTTGATGGTGGGCTTGCCGGCGTCATCAACGCCGAATTCCTTCTGGGGAACGCGACCTTCGGTCTTCAGACCGACGTCGATGATCGCGAAGTCCTTCTCGATACCGACAACGATACCCTTGACGACGGTGCCTTCCGCGAAGTCGCGGCCGCCCATGGAATCGTTAAGCAGCGCTTCGAAATCGTCGCGCGTCGGGTTGAAGCTCATATCGTCAGCCATGCTGATGTTTAGTCTCGTGTTGAGGGACGCCCCGTCGTGAAGCCGCCGAATGACGGTTCTGGGGATTCCGGGTGATAAGGATTTTCATGCGGACCGCGGCTTCCTAAGCGGCGGCGAGGCGGGCGTTAGATTAGCCCGGGAGGTTTCCCGACCGGGCGCGCGCCGTCTCGACAATGCGGCGGGCCGCATCGAAGGCCTGCTCTATAGTCATTTCCGACGTATCGAGCAAGACGGCGTCTGAGGCCTGGGTCATGGGCGCGCTGTCGCGGCCTGAGTCCCGCGCGTCGCGCCTGTGGATGTCGGCCAGCACATCGGCGTAGGCGACAGCTTCGCCCTGTCCGGACAGCTGCTTCCACCGGCGTTCCGCCCGGATCTCCGGTGTCGCGGTCACGTAAAGCTTGGCCGGGGCATCGGGGGCGATGACCGTGCCGATGTCTCGCCCGTCGATCACCGAACCGGGCTCGCGGGTCGTGAACTGCCGCTGGAGATCAAACAGGGCCGCGCGGACACCGGTATGGACGGCAACCCGGCTGGCCGCCTCGCCGGCGGCGCGGGTGCGAACCTCGGCCCCCTCCAGTTCGGCCAGGTCCAGCCCCTTGGCTGCGGCCTCGGCGGCGGCGGCGTCATCCAGATCGCCGCCGGTCGCCAGCAATCGCACGCCGACAGCGCGATAGAGCAGGCCGGTGTCCAGCATCGCATAGCCGTAGAGCGCCGCCAGCCGACTGGCGACCGTGCCCTTGCCCGAGGCGGCGGGACCGTCAACGGCGATCACGAATCCCATGCTCAGGCCTCCGCCAGATCCGCGCCGAGGCCGCGCATCAGGTCAGCGAAGCCCGGGAAGCTGGTGGCGATCATGCCCGGCTCGTCAACGGCCACACCCTGCTGGGCGGCCATGCCGAGGATCAGATGGCTCATGGCGATGCGGTGATCGCCGTGGGTGTGGACCAGGCCGCCGCCGCGCACGGGATGATTGCCGCCCCGCGTGCCGACGACCGTCATGCCTTCGGGCTCTTCCTCGACCGTGACGCCGCAGGCCGTGAGGCCCGCCGCCGTCAGTGCGATGCGGTCGCTTTCCTTGACCCGCATCTCGCCGATACCGCGCATGACGGTCGGACCGTCGGCGAAGGCGGCCGCGACCGCCAGGATGGGATATTCGTCGATCATCGCCGGGGCGCGCTCGGGCGGCACGACCACGCCCTTCAGCTGGGAATAGCGGGCGGTGATGTCGCCGACCTCCTCGCCGCTGGACATCCGGACGTTCGAGATCACCAGATCCGCGCCCATCTCCTGCAGCGTCGTGAACAGGCCGGTGCGCAGGGCGTTGAGCATCACGCCCTCGACCGTGACCTCCGAACCCGGAACGATCAGGCCGGCGACCAGCGGGAAAGCCGCCGACGACGGATCACCCGGCACCGAGACATGCGTCCCGGTCAGCTTCTGGCCCTCGGGCAGGCGGATATGGCGAACGCCGTCACGGTCCTCGACGATCACCTCGGCTCCGAAGGCGCGCAGCATGCGCTCGGTATGGTCGCGGGTGGCTTCGGGTTCGATCACCTCGACGCCGCCCTCGGCATGCAGACCGGCCAGCAGCACGGCCGACTTCACCTGGGCCGAGGCCATCGGCAGGCGATAGGCCAGGCCGCGCAGATTGCCGCCCTTCAGGGTCAGGGGCAGGCGACCCTTGTCGCGCCCCAGCCAGGTCGCGCCCATGCGGGCCAGCGGATCCAGCACCCGGCCCATAGGCCGGCCGCGCAGGGATGCGTCGCCGGTGAAGGTGGAGCACATGGCAAAGCCCGCCGCCGCGCCCATGATCAGGCGGACACCGGTGCCGGCATTGCCGCAGTCGATGACATCGGTCGGCTCGGCGAAACCGCCCTGGCCCTCGATGCGCCATCGGCCGACGCCTTCCTGCTCGACCCGTGCGCCAAAGGCTTGCATGGCCCGAGCGGTCGCCAGCACGTCGTCGCCCTCGAGCAGGCCCTCGACCGTGGTCGTGCCACTGGCCAGAGCGCCCAGGATCATCGAACGGTGCGAAATCGACTTGTCGCCCGGGGCGCGAACGGTGCCTCGAAGGGCTCCGCTGGGCCCGCTTTTCAGTCCAGCCGCCGTCATGCCGTAACCGGCTCCCTGATCATGGTGGGGTTCGCGAGGGGTTTGCTTTTGACAGCGGGCCTTGGCCATGGCAAGTCACCGGCCGCTTTTCCCATCTGGATCAAAGGTTCGCCTCTTGGCCAATCCCGAATTGGGCGCAAAACAAATTTGCCCCAACTGCCAATCGAAATTCTATGACCTGGGCCGTCGCCCGGCGCTGTGCCCCAAGTGCGGCGAGTCGTTCGACCCGGAAGAGGCGCTGAAATCGCGCCGCGTCCGCGCGCGCGCCGTCACGCCGGACTATGACGCCGAGGACGAGAAGCCCGCTCCGCCTCCGAAGGATGAGGACGGCTTCGAGGACGAGGTCGATGAGACCCCGGAAATCGACAAGGTCGAGCCCGACGTCATCGAGACTGATGACGAGGACGCCGATCCGGGTACGCCGACCCCTGCGGGCGGTGACGACCTGGGCGTCGACTTCGCCGAGGACGAGGATCTCGCCGAAGACGAAGCCGACGACGTGCCCTTCCTCGAAGACGAGGACGAGGACGAAGACGCTCTCGAGAACGAAATCGAAGGCCTTCCGGGCGCCGACGACGACGATCGCTAAGACCTCGAACGACATTCGAAAAATTCTTCGAAAAAAGTTCGCCGGGAGGGTTGATCCAAAAATCCTCCCGGCATAGGTTCCGCGCCTCGCCGGGCCCGACCAGATCGGAACAGGCGGGACACACCAGGGTTCTCTTGGGAAACCAAGGACCTCGGGGCTTTAGCTCAGCTGGTAGAGCGCTTGCATGGCATGCAAGAGGTCAGCGGTTCGACTCCGCTAAGCTCCACCAAAACGGCCGCTTCCCTAAAGGGAGCGGCCGTTTCC
This sequence comes from Caulobacter sp. FV1ye13L, assembly GCF_058681155.1. The sequence continues at coordinate 1,353,479 of NZ_CM178732.1, read as the reverse complement.
ATGTCTGCCCCCCCCCGACGGCTCGACAAACTTCCGCCCTCACTTGCGATCATTCCTGTCGGCCCCGCGGCGCGTGCGGGCGACGAGGCGGAGAAGATCCATGCGGCCCCTGCTGGCGATGTCGTGTCTGGCCCTGTCGGCCCTGGGATGCCTGCCCTTGCTGGCCCTGGCGCCCGATGTCGGAGGCGCTCAGGGCGCGGGGCTGTCTCTCCCCATCCAGTGCGAGATCGGCGTCAGCTGCGAGGTTCAGAACCTCGTCGACCGCGATCCAGGCCCCGGGGCCAGGGACTTCCGGTGCGGCTCCCTGACCTATGAAGGCCACAACGGCGTCGATTTCCGCTTGCCGGACCTTCGGGCCCAGAAGGCCGGCGTGGCGGTGCTGGCGGCGGCCGACGGGACCGTGTCCAGGGTGCGCGACGGGGTGGCCGACATCTCGGTGAAGACAACCGGCCTTGAGGCGGTGAAAGGCCAGGAATGCGGCAATGGCCTGGTGATTGACCATGGCGGCGGCCTGGTCACCCAGTACTGCCACATGCGTCGGGGTTCGCTGGTCGTGAAAGCCGGTCAGGCGGTCAAGCGGGGCCAGCCCCTGGGTCAGGTCGGGCTATCGGGACAGACCGAATATCCGCATCTGCACTTTACCGTGCGACGCAACAATGAGGTGGTCGACCCCTTCGCGCCCGCTCCGGGCGCCGCCGGGGCCTGTAGCTCGGGCGGCGGGCTGTGGACGGCTGCGGCGGCCGGCAAGCTGGCTTACAGGCCGCGAGCCGTGCTCAACAAGGGATTCGCGGCGGGGCCCGCCGGCATGGCCGAGGTCGAGGCCGGAAACCTGCCCACGCCCGGCGCAGCGACGCCGCTGGTGGCCTATGTGCGATCCCTCGGCCTCAAGGTCGGCGACCAGGCTCGCTTGACCCTCACGGGGCCGGACGGCATGGTCCTGGGCGACAATCAGGTGGCCCCGCTGACAAGCGCCAAGGCCCAGTATGTGCTGTTCACAGGCAAGAAGCCGCCGGCCGGCGGCTGGCGCAAGGGGCGCTACGAAGGCCGCTATGTTGTGATGAATGGGGGCGTCAAGGTGGTCGATACCACCTGGTCGATCACAATTTAACGATCTTGTGTCGACGGCCCCTGATTGACGGGCGTTTCCCCTTTCAGGTGAACCTGATCTGTGGCATATTCTGATCTCAGCCTTGTTCTCCAGCGCGGCTGTGTCACTCCGGCCGGGTTGCGAAACTTAATGGTTTTGCGGCTCGGCCGTTCGAGTTTTTGGGCTGTCTCTTGCTGCCAAGCTTCGTTCGCTGCGCCATTTGATCCGATTTTCGTGATTTCGCGGTTGGCGGGCGCTGTTCCGACGGCAACATGGACGCTTTGGCGCGCCGCTCGGGTTGAGGTTGGCGACCGCTGACCATCCACCAAGCCGCATGGTGTCTGTCACAGCCCGCAGCTCCCCGGATGCAAACAGCGGTCAGAGTGGACGGCGCTTGGCGCCTCCGAACTCCACTGCACCTGGCGGGTTGGCGCTTTCGGTGGACGGTCCAAGAGGGCTATGAATACAAATCACTAGAGTTCCGGACCGAGGCTATCGGTCCAGAACTGCTGAAATCGTCTGCGGGCAGGGGGCCGGTCCATGCCGTCAAGCCGGTATGGCGTCCGACCTTCCGATCACCGTGGCGAAGCCATATTTGGCCAGCCAAAGAACCCCACGCTCGAGCATGACGCTTCGCGTCGGGGGGTGCGGCCTTGTGAGGTCAGCGACACTGCTCTGACGAACCAGGGCCAGGGCTTCGACCAGAGCCTCCAGTTCCTTTTCGGTGGGAAGCACGCTCGCGCCGATCCGGGCCATGGGCTCGTGAACCATCCGCCTGACCTTGTCCCAGGTCACCTCGGGGTTGAGTCGGACCATGGTCGTCGGCGTCAGATATTCGGTCGGATAGGACGCAAACAGCGTGAAGGGGTCCATTCGCCATGGGTTGTTGGGCACATTTCGCGGCCGCGAAACCTGAACCCCTTCGGCAAGGCGCCGGGCGTTCTGTTCGCCCCATAGTGTCTGGTAGGACTTGATGACAGTCGCCCAGTCGAAGTCCTTGACGGCGCGCTCGCGGGCACTGGCCCCCATCTTGCGCCGCAGGTCGGGATCACTGACCAGGGTCGCGATCGCCCGGGCCGCCTCATCGACATCGACCACCGTCGTCTGGCTCGCAGCGCCGACATAGGCGTCGTAGCGCAGCCACTGGTTGGCATAGCGATAGGCCATGTCCTCACCCTTGCCGGGCCCCGGCGCATAGGTGGCGATGCGGAATCCGTCGATGCCGTGCCGTACAGTGTCGCGATAGCCGTCCCAGTCGGACACGACATTGGGCATGCCCGCCGCCATGGCCTCGACCGGGGTGAGGCCGAAGGTTTCCTGAATATTGTCCGACAGGGACAGAAAGAAGTCGCCCACGGCCCAGATCGAGAACCGCACGTCCGGCAGGCGGCCGTCGAGGGGGATGTACTGGATGCTGGGACAGGCCTCGCGGCTGGCCTTGTGATAGTTCTGGGTGGCTTCGTCGCTGCCGGCCCAGCCGGCCACGACCCAGGCGATCTTCTTGCCGGAGATGGCGGCCGCCCTTTCTAGCGCCATGCCCATGGGGATGGGGTTCATCTTGGCGGCCGGGCTGAAGCGCCCGACATAGAGGCAGACCACCGTATCCTCTGGGATGGCCAGCTTTTCGCGCCATTCCGCCTTCTGGGCCGGGGTGGTGATGAAGTCGTCGACGTTGACGCCCAGCGGAATGGTTTCCAGCCGAGGTCTGGGAATATGGGTCGCGCCATGGACGTCGGCCAGGTAGGCGGCGGTTGCTTCGAACTGGGTTTCCACGGCGGCGCGGACGGCGCGCGAGGTGCAGATCAGGGCGTCCCAGGGCTTGACCGGTGCGATCAGCATCTGGCCGATCATGTCCATGACCTGGTCACTGGCTGTGGTGTGGGTAATGCCGCAGATGGCATAGGCGCTGTCACCCAACGGACGGCGGGCCCAGGCCTCCGCCGCCAGGCGCGGGGCCGCGAAATTGACCACGCCGACGCCGGCCAGGGCATGGCGATTTTGGCTTTGGATATAAGAGGCCGATTTGCGGATCGGTTCGACCCGATTGACGAAGGCCTGAAGATCTTTCGGCGGGCGGTCGGCGACGTTCCAGAAATGATAGGCGTCGACATCGGCATGACGCAGATAGCCGCGCAGAAAGCTCTCGCCGGCGGCATGTCGGCCCATCAGGGTCTTTGAGGACGTGTCGAAGGCTTCGGGGTTCAGATAGATGACAGCGTTTGACATGAACTCCGACCGGCTGGTCGCCTTAGAGGAATTGCGGGCAAAAAAAGGGGGCCATCCCGAAGGATGGCCCCGCAATCTTGGTCTAGTCGTTGGGATCTTAGACGAAGGACGCCGAAGACACGTCCGACAGATCCGAGCCGAGCAGGACGATGACGTTGTCCGTCGTCGTACCGGCAGCCGTGGCGTCAACGAAGACGTACACGTCAGAGCCGACCTGAACCGCAACATACTGAACCAGCGCGCTGTCCGAGAACTTGGAGTTCGCAGCAGTCAGCGCCGCCGTGTAGGTGTCGGCGGTGGTTTCGTAGTAGTTCGTCGAGGCGCCGGCCACATCGATATCGATGAAGTCTTCAGCCGAGAAGTCGCTGATGACGTCCGAGATCGAGTTGGTCGAGTCGGCGAGCGTAGCGTCGGTACCCGCCGTGAACACGAAGGTGTCCGCACCAGCGCCGCCGGCCATGAAGTCCTGGCCCGTGCCGCCGGTGATGGTGTCGTCGCCTGCGCCGCCGGCCAGCGAGTCATTGCCCGTGCCGCCGGTGATCGAGTCGGAGTCGTCGCCGCCCTCGATGCTGTCGTTGCCCGTACCGCCGTCGATGGTGTCAGCGCCCAGATCGCCGAAGATCAGGTCGTTGCCGGCGGTGTCGGTGATGGTGTCGTTGCCCTGGCCACCACGGATGGTGTCATTGCCCGACACGTCGGTGATGGTGTCGTTGCCCAGGTTGCCCTGGAGGAAGTCGTTGCCAGCCGCGCCAGCCAGGGTGTCGTTGTCCTGACCGCCGTAGATGGTGTCGTTACCCGCGTCGCCGGTGATGGTGTCGGTGCCCTGGTTGCCCTGGGCCCAGCTGCCGGCAGCGTTCAGCACGATGGTGTCGTTGCCGTAACCACCGAAGATGGTGTCGGTGCCAGCGCCGGCAACCAGGCTGTCGTTGCCGTTGTCGCCATTGATGGTGTCGTTGCCCGAACCGCCAGTGATGGTGTCAGCGTCGTTGCCGCCGTTGAACACGTCGTTGGCGGCGGTGCCGTCGCCGTCGGTGATGGTGTCAGCGCCGGTGCCGCCGTTGACGGTGTCGGTGCCGTTACCGCCGCTGATGGTGTCAGCGCCGGAGTCGCCGTTCAGGACGTCGTTGCCGTTGTCGCCGGCCAGCACGTCGGTGCCAGCGCCGCCGACAACGGTGTCGTTGCCGTTGCCGCCGATGATGCTGTCAGTGCCAGTCGAGCCCGAGACGTAGTCGGCGCCGTTGCCGCCGTCGATGGTCGCCGCGCCGGTCGCATAGAGGGCGTCAGCGAAGTCGGTGCTCGTGACGAGGGCACCAGCACCGATGTCGAACTTCGATCCATCGGAGAAGGTGACTTCGGTCAGGCCGTCTTGCTCGAACACAACCGAACGGTCACCGAAGGTCAGGGTGATCTTGGCGGTGGCGGTCGGCGTGGCGTCGGCCAGGGTGTAGGTGACGCCAGCGGCGGTGGCCGACTGGTTCGAGAACGTCAGGGTGTCGGGCGAAGTGAACGCCAGGGCCTGAGCTTCGGTGATGGTTTCAAAAACGTAGGCAGTCATTCTTGTTCTCCAAAATCGTGTCAATGGGCCGCAAGACCGCCTGCGCCCCCACCACGGAGGTGGAGAACCTGCGTTCCTTAGCCGTACCTAATCGTTCCCCCGAGGGTGACGACCAAGGTCAAACAAGCCCGCGCTATAGTTATCCAATCCACGGAATTTGCGCAACTGCCGAAACACACAGGCCCTTCGTGATTTCACGCCAAGCCCAGCGGTGATAAATTTGCAACAAAATCAAGCCACTGCCGGCGTCACGGAGAGCGCTTTATGGCCGGAGCAGGCTGCGGGCGCATGAATCTCATAGGTTGATCTAGCTTAACCTCGCCCGGCGAGTTCGGCAAAAAGCACTTGATCGGAGGCATATATGCTTCGCAAAAGAGCAACGTCTTCCGCCGTCGGATGGTCGGATGGGCGCATTTCCCGGCCTACGTGTGACCTGCGCGCCTCAATCTTGCCCGGAAACGGCGGGACCTCGAGAAATTCCGTCACCCGCGCCAGGACGGGCCCCGGATTGGCGGCCAGATCCTCCGAGGTCAACAGAAGTGTCTGGCGCCTGGGAAAGTGCTTATAGAGGCGCTCAAGCTGAGCCCCATAGAAGCCTCTCTCTACATAACTATACTCGCGATGAAATCCCGGCGTGACAGCGTCCGTCGCGACACGATGGCGGCCCTCGCGAATGCACCAGGCAAAGGGGCGGGTCTCAGCGCCGCGCCCGTACTCCATCCGCCAGTGAGACCATGCCCGCTCCACCGGGTCCCGGAAAAGCAGGATCAGCTTCATCGCGGGGTTATAGGCGGCGATCCGCTCCAGGCATTGGGGCCAATAGACGTAGATCGGCGTCGCCTCGCCCCTGAGGGCCGGAGCCGGCCGCGAAAACAGCGCGTGATACCGGGCATAGTCAGGCGCAGCCCAATCGACGCCCCGCTCGTCGTCGAAGAAGTGGGCTTCCTTGATCGCCGGCAGGTCGAGCGCCGGGTGCTCGACCAGATAGTCGAACAGCGCCGTGGTCCCGCCCTTCTGGACGCCCGCGATCAGGAAAGCGACGTGACGATCGTCCACAACGCCCTCAGGATTCACGCAGAGCGTGATCGAAAATGTCTCCGATAGGACCCAGCAGATAGGACATCACTGTCCGCTTGCTGGTCGTAATCATGACGTTGGCCGGCATGCCGGGATAGAGACGCACCCCCTTGGGCAGGCGCTGGAAGTCGGTCGGGTCGATCTTCAGCTCGGCGACGAAATAGTTCTCGCCGGTCTTGTCATTGCTGAGCGCATCGGCCGAGACATGCAGCACCGTGGCGGCGACCTTGGGCACCTTCATGGCGTTATAGGCGGCAAGATCGACCTGCGCCTTCATGCCGACGCGAACCTCGTCGATATCACCCGGACGGATCTGGGCCAGTACGACCAGCGGAGCGTTCAGCGGCACGACGTCCATCAGCAACTCGCCGGCGCCGGCGACGCCGCCAAGCGTATGCTGGGTAAGATTGAGCACGATGCCGTCGACCGGCGCCCGTACGACCATGCCTGCAAGGGATTCACGAGAGGCCCCCAGGCGCGGGCTGATATCGGCCAAGGCGGCATCGGCCTTGCGCTTGTTCTCGGCGGCCTCGCTGGAGCGCTCCTGATAGATGGAGTTCAGCTGCAGCTGGGTTTCGCCGATCTGTTCCTGAGTCCGGGTCTTGTCCGAGAGCAGGGCGCCGCGCTGGCCTTCGGCCTGAGCAAGGGCCCGTTGCAGGCGAAGCAGCAGCGTCTTGGGCGCATAGCCCTTTTCATAGAGTGTCTGATACCCCTGCAACTCCTCGCGGCTGAGGCGGGCCTGCTCGTCAATCGAATCGATCTGGAGCTGGATGCCGCTCTGCCGTTCGCGCAACTGCACGACGCGCTGTTGGAGAATATCGGCCTGCCCCTTCAGGGCGTCGAGGCGAGACCGGAAAAGGAACTCCTCGTTGCGCATCAGCGTCACGACGTTGAGATCCGTCGCCGCCTTTTCACGCAACTCGGCCGGAAAGACAAAGCTACGCTGGCCGGTGGACTCAGCCTCACTTCGGGCGCGCTGCGCCAGCATCGTGTAGTACTGACCCTCCAGAATGGCGACCTGGGCCTTGGCGACGGTGTCGTCGAATTTCAGCAACACCTGGTTGGCGACAACCTTGTCGCCGTCGCGAACATAGATGCCGCGCACCACACCGGGGTCACGGCTCTTGAGCGACTTTCGGTTGCTCTCGACGCGGACCTGGCCCGGGGCGACGACGCCGCCTGAAATCGACGAGACCGACGCCCAGAGCGCCAAACCCAGCACGAAGACGCCGATGACCAGACTTCCTGCGACAATCGGGGCCCGGACATTCTGCTTCTCGGCTTCCGACTGCGGCACTTCGGGACCGCCAAGCAAAGGGGCGTCGTTCTCCGCCGCTGGTCGGCCCAGGAGCTTGAGGAAATTGCTCACGACTTGGCCTCGATCGACTTGGTGGCTTGGGGCGATGGAACCGCGGCGGGCTGGGCCTTAGCGGCGAGCTTGGCGAGCACAGCGTCACGTGGACCGTACAGCTCGACCTGACCGTCTTGCAGGACCAGCATCTTGTCCGCAGTCCGGAAGATCGACGGCTTGTGCGAAACCATGACAACCGTCGCGCCCCGGGCCTTGAGGGTTTCCAAGGCGGACATGAGCGCCGCTTCACCCACCGCGTCGAGGTTGGCGTTGGGCTCGTCGAGCACGATCAGTCGAGGATTGCGCAGAAGGGCGCGCGCCAGTCCGACCCGCTGCCGCTGCCCGACCGACAGGATGACCCCGTCCTGGCCCAGATCGGTGTCATAGCCCTTGGGGAGTCGCAGGATCAGGTCGTGCACGGCCGCCATCTTGGCCGCCTCAACCACTTCCTCGTCGGTGACGGTGGTCGAGAACCTGGCGATGTTGGCGCGAACGCTGCCGCCGAACAGTTCGGTGTCCTGCGGCAGATAACCCACATGCTCGCCGAACGCGCCGCGCTCCCAGGTGAAGACATCAGCGCCGTCCAGACGGACCGTGCCAGCGGCCGGCTTCCAGATCCCGACCAGCAAGCGCGCCAGGGTGGACTTGCCGGCGCCGGACGGGCCGATGACTCCCACGGTTTCGCCGGGATTGATCGAGAAAGCGATGTTGCGCAACAGCATGCGCGAACCGTCGGGCGTCGCGAAGCTTACGGCCTCGACGGCCAGACGACCAGTAGGTGTCGGCAGGCTGGTGGCCGCCTCGGGGGCCTTATAGCTGTTCAACAGCGCCGTCAGCCGCTCATAGGCCTGACTGGCGGCTATGACGTTGGCCCAGGCGCCGACGGCGCGGTCGATCGGCGCCAGGGCGCGGGACGACAGGATCATGTTGGCGAACAGGAGCCCTGGGCCAATCTTGTGTTCGATCGTCAGCAAGGCGCCAAGAGCGACGATCAGCACCTGGATCGCCATGCGGACAAACTTGATCGCGTTCGACCAGACACCCGCCTGATCGCTGGCCAAAACGCTCTGGCCCATCGATTCACGGCGAAAGCGGAACCACAGGGCGCCGATGCTGGGCAGCATGCCCATGGCGCGCACCACTTCGCTGTTTCGCAGGCCGGCGTCGGTAAAACCGTAGCTTTTTAGCGCGGCGTCATTGGCCTCCTTTAGGGGAATGCGCGTCGCCTGGTCCTGGATAATCACCAGGATCAGCAGGACTGCGCCGCCGATGAGGGTCAGTCCGCCCACCCAGGGATCGATTATGAACAGGACGATCATCATCAACGGGACCGTCGGCAGATCGAACAGGGCCAGCATCGGGGCGCCGGTCAGGGCCTGCCGGAACACATCCAGATCCCGCAGCGCCTGCGAGGACATCGCGCGCTCCCGGCGGCTGATGCCGTCGAACAGCGCCGAGAACACCTGCCCCGAAACACGATGATCGAAAGCCGACCCGAAATTGACCAGAACCCTGGCGCGAAAGAAGTCGATCACGGACGAGACCGCGAACACGAACAGGGCGCCCACGGTCAGCACCAGAAGCGTCGGCACGCTCTGGCTGACGAGCACGCGCCCATAGACCTGATTGGTGAACAGGGGCAGCGCCATGTAGAGCACGCTCGACACCAACGTGAACCCCGCAGCGGCCAGCAGAGGCCCGCGTCCCTCGCGCAGGGCCCGCATCAGCAGGCCATTGGTTTCGATCTTGAGATTTGGTCGCTTCATTTCGCCGCTGACTCATCCCCGCCGTGAACCTGATCCCATCAGGCTGACATCGTAACGGATGCAGGCCAGTGGTGATCCCCGCCCCGCTGGACGGGGTCCAGACGGGCGGCCGAGAAATGATCTGCACTTTCGGGCGTGTCAACGGTTTTCGTATCATATTCGATGATGTATGTTGCGCAAATGGTTGCAACGCGCACAGTCAAATCGACCGATCACGTCAAGGGCGTGCTCAAGGCCGAGCTCAGGCGGCGCAACCTGACCTATGCCGATCTGGCGCGCCTTCTGGCCGAGCGCGGCGTGACTGAAAGCGAGGCCAATCTTCGCAACAAGATCAGCCGCGGCTCATTTACCGCAGCGTTTTTCTTCGAATGCCTGATGGCAATGGGCTGCGAAAGCGTCCGTCTGGGCAGGGCGGACTAAGGCCTAGCGGGCGCGGACGATCATGAAGAAGCCCAGCAGCATGACCGCAAACCCCGCCGCGGCCTGCAGGGTCACCTGCTCGCGAAACAACGCCCAGGCCAGCAGCGGCACCAGGGCCGACCCCAGGATCGAGAACGGATAGGCCGAGCTGAGCGGAATGCGAGTCAGGATGTAGAACCAGAACAGCGCCGTCAGACCGTACCAGGCGAAGGCCCCGATCAGGGGCGGATTTAGCACGACCTTGGCGATCACCCCGCCGGTAATCGACTGGCTGTGATTGGCGGCGACCTTGAACAGGATCTGGCCGATCGGCAGCGTCACCGAGAACGCCAGGCACAGCAGGATGTCCTTCAGCGACATCTGCATGGTCCTAGCCCGCCCGTTTCTTGGGCCGCAGCAGCGGCCAGACGGCGGTGCGGGGCTCGTTCTCGACGTCGTAAGCGATGAAGTTGAGCACCATCTGCACGCCGATCAGGATCGGCAGGGCCGCGAACATCACCTGGCCCGAAGTGGCCGGGCGGGAGTCGGAAACCGCGTCGATCCAGCGCTCGACTCCGAACACCAGGCCAAAGACGGTCAGCGGCACGCCGATCAGCAGATAGAGCGAGGCCACCGAGAAGTTGCGCAGCAGGTAGGTGTAGAACAGTCGCTTCAGGAAATTGGAGACGTTCGAGAAGAAGAACGGAATGACGATCTTGCCGACGTCCATCTGGCTGACCTCGTCGCCATAGATGGCCGCCATCGGCACGTCCGCGACTCGGGCCCGCAGTGTGCCCAGCCGGAACAGCAGGTCGGATTCAAAGAAGTAGCGCTTGGACACCTTGTCCAGCCGCACCCGCTCGATCATCCGCGCATGCACGGCCGTATACCCGTTGGTCGGATCGAAGACGCTCCAGTAGCCGGTTGACAGCTTGGTCAGGAACGACAGGCCCGCATTGCCGAACAGGCGCAGGGCCGGCATGCCCTGCAGATCCTCGATATTGAAAAAGCGGTTGCCCTTGGCGTAGTCGGCGTCGCCGCGCACGATGGGATCGACCAGGACGGAAATCTCGGACGGGTCCATCTGGCCGTCGCTGTCGATCTTCACGAAGATATCGGCGCCCAGCACCAGGGCATGAGCATAGCCGGTGCAGACCGCCCCTCCGACTCCCTGATTGATCTCGTGGCGCAGCACGATCACCCGCGGATCGTTGGCGTTGGACTCGATGTGATCGCCCACCCTGTCCGGACAGGCGTCATCGACGCAGATGATCACGTCGACTTCCGGCCCAATGGCCGCGATCACCCCGAGCACATGGGCGCCGGAACGGTAGCACGGCAGGATCGCCGCGACCCGGGCGGCGGGCCGCTCGGTGGGAATCAGCGCGGCAGTCGGGGGCTTGGCCGTCATTGCTGCGGCGGTCGAAGCGTCGCCGAGGCCGGCAAGGCGACCACCGCGATCTGGTGAATGACGAACTGGCCGCCCGGTTGATCGTCGAGATCCAGGCGCAGGCCGTTGATCGTCGAAGCCGTCCAGTCGCCGCCGCCTTTGCGCAGCTTGGCCATGTCATAGACCATGATGGTGGTCTCGCCGGCCACAGGGTCGGCGCCGCGCAGCGGCTTGCCGAAGAAGCCCGACGTCTCGCCGTGGGCCGGGGTCGTGAAGAACAGCGCGCCGTCCCACTTGCTCGCCTCCTTCTCGCGGGTCAACCGCACCACAACGCCATTGTAGCGCTCGCCCTCGATCGCGAGATTCTGAGGCGACCGGACGATCGTATCGATCGCCTGCTCGACGACTCGCAGGCCGCCGCCCCGGGCGGGCTCGACCTGGGCCGACGCGGCCGAGAACCCCTCCGTCGATCCGTCAAAACGCCACAGATGAGCGGTCTTGAGCACCGTGCCGTCCACCGTGAAGCGGCCGCTCGACTCGTCCCACTTCACCGGTTCGGCCGGGCGCACGGGAGCCGGTCGCGCTGGCTCGATGGCAGGCGTGGCGGCGACAGGGTCAGCCGGCGCGCCCTTGGGCTTGTCGCAGGCCGTGACGATCAGGCAGGCCGCAGCCGCAAGAAGCAGGTTCGAACGAACGGTCACGCAGGGTCACTCCGCAGGTCGCCCTCTGCGCCGGCGCGGCGCAGCGAGGGGTCGAGAACGAGGTAGAACAGGCCGGTCATGGCCGCCAGATCCAGGAAGTAGAGATAGCGATAGTCGCACGCGAGCGAGATCACGAAGAAGCTCGCCGTGAAAGCCAGGCCGCCGAACATAAGCCCGGCGATCGCGAGGTCAGGTCCGTCCCGGCGCCAAAGGAGAAAGCCTGCGACCAGCAGCGCGATCACGGCGTAGGCCACATGCGAGAAGACCGGGGTGCCGTAGAAATAGGTGGCATAGTTGTGCAGCGACCAGTCGGCGGGATCGACGGCGTTGGTCAGCTTCAAACCGGCGACCAGGGGCTCGGGTCCGCTGACCCCGACAAAGTCGGGCAGACAAACCTCCAGCTTGGGCGTCAGGAACAGCCAGCGGAACACATCCCACCGCTCCGCGACATAGGCGCCCGTATGCCTGGTGATCAACTCCCGCCACTCGGCGCGAATGGCGGCCTTGGGCGTCGCCCAAAGGGCCTTGCCCAAGGCGGGGTCGGTGTCGAAGAAGTCCACGCGCTGGGGGGAATAAGCCGCCACGCCCTTGCGAATGGCGGCGGCGCCGGCGGGATTGGCGGCCTCGATATGGGTCAAGGGATAGCTGGGGTCCCGCGCCACCGCGCCCACGATGTCGTAGTGTTGCAGGATGCGCATGCCGACATCCTGGGTCTTGCCCGGGCCGATGCTTTTGGGTTGCGCGATCGCGCCCAGCACCAGCATGGCGATGATGGTGGCGACCAGGCCGCCAAAACCCCAGGCCAGGGCCTGACGCCAGCCGTCACGGAAGCGGATCGCGCCCAGGCTCAGCGCCGCGAGAAATACCACGACCAGCCCGTTCTGGCGAACCAGCGCCGCTATCGCCAGGGCCAGCAGGGCTCCGCCGAGCGCCAGCCAGCGCGGCCCGGGGCGATCCCAGGCGGCGGGCAGTCTCGCCAGACAAACAAAGCCGGCGATGGTCAGGTTGGCGAACAGGACGTCCTTCCAGACGATGGCCTGATAGATCAGCACAATCGGGGAGAAGACCAGCAGCACCGTAAGGGGAACCGCCCACCATGAGACCTGGGGGCGGGTGGCGCGCAGCGCCGAAAGGCTGAAGAACAGAAGGGCCGCGCTGGCGATCACATAGAGGCCCGTTCCGGGTACGACCTCGTCGAAGACGCCCAGCAGCCAGGCGAACATCGCCGGGCCCCAGGTGGTGCGCACGCCCGAGCGACCCTCGGCCAGTTGCGCCAGGGAGTCGTAAGACAGATGGCCCGGCAGATTCGCGCCCAGCATGAACAGCAGGCCGGCGATCAGGACGCCGCGCACGACCTGCGAAGCGTTCAGATTGAAACCCAGTCTTGTCATCGGATGCCCGCCCTTCATCGTTCCGGCTTTTAAGGTGCGTGAGCCTGCGTGCAAAGCGCGAAAAGCCGGTCAGCTTGGCAGGGTCGAAGTTTCGTGATCAGTACGCGCGATGAAGATCGACGGCATAGAGATCAAACCCTCGGGAACTGCTCCCGAGCAACTTGCCGCCTACAGTCAATTGCTGGGGCGAGTGTTCGGCCCCCTGCCGAAGTTCACGGTCTCGGCCCTGGAATGGCTTTATAGAGACAACCCCGAAGGCGCTGTCGTCGGCGCCGACGCCTGGTCCGGCGACACTCTGGCCGCCCACTATGTCACCATCCCCATGCGGGCGCGGGTCCAGGGCGAATCCGTGCGAGGCCTGCTGTCGCTCAACACCGCCACGGCGCCTGAATTCCAGGGCAAGGGCCTGTTCACGACCCTGGCCGACGCAACCTACGCCGCGGCGCGCGAGCAGAGTTTTCAGGGCGTCTTCGGTTTCGCCAACGCCAGCAGCACGCCAGGCTTTCTGCGCAAACTGGCCTTCCAGAAGGTTCGCAGCCTGGAGGCGGGCCTGCTTCTGCTGCCGCCGCGCCGCCTGGTCGACGCGCCGACCGGCTTCCAGGTCGACTGGACACCGGCCAGTCTGGCCTGGCGCCTGGCCAATCCGGCGGCGAAATATCGGGTGGCGCGGCAGGGTGACCTGCTGGGCGTCTGGGCCGAGACCGGCGTTCCGGGCCTGCGCTGCGCCGCCTTCCTGGCGGGACATCCGGAAGTGGCGGCCACGGGCGGTCGGCCCTGGATCCCGCCGCTGTTCATCGGTCTGGAGCCCCGACTATCCCTGCCGGCTCATGGCTTCGCGCCAATCCCCGCCCGCCTGCGCCCCTCGCCGCTGAACATGATCTGGCGGCGCCTGGATCCATTGCTCCCCGAGATGCTGGACCCCGAGACCACAGCGGTCAGCTTCCTCGATTTCGACCCCTACTGATGATGACCACCGTCTACGTTCTGGCGCATTTCGACGACGAGTACGCGGCGCTGCCGCTGCTGCTTCGCGACCGTCGCGAGGGCGCCCAGCCTTGGCTGCTCTATGTCGCCGACTACGACTCGCCCGAGCTTTCGGCGCGCCGGCTGGCCGAGACCCGCGCGTTTTTGGCCAGTCTTGGCCTGCCGCCGGATCGAGCCGTTCATGTCGGGGCCGGAACCGGGGCCATGGACGGTGCGGTGTTCGAGGCCTTGCCCGCCGCCCGTTCAGCCCTGGAGGCTGCGCTGTCCTCTCTGCCTCGCATCGACCGGTTCGTCGTCGCGGCCTGGGAGGGCGGTCACGCCGACCACGACGCCTGCGCCCTCGTGGCGGTCACGCTCCGCGACGCGCTGGACGCCGCGATCCCGATCGACCAGTTTTCGCTCTATAATGGCCGCAGACTGCCGGGCGGCCTGTTTCGCGCCTGCGCGCCGATCCCGGAAAACGGTCCGGTACAAAACCTGTCGCTGAGCGCCCGAGAATGGATCGCCTACGCCGCAGCAGTGCGGTTCTTTCCCTCCCAGGCCAAGACCTGGCTGGCCCTGTGGCCATCAATGTTCATGACCTTTCTGCTGCGCGGCGGCTTTGGCTATCAGGCGCTGGCGGCCGAACGCGTGCGCGAGCGCCCGCATGCGGGACCGCTGCTCTACGAGCGGATGTTCAAGACGCCCTATGCTGCGGTACGCGCGCAGCTGGACGCCTTCAGCGACGTCTGACGAGCAGGATCGCCCGGCGCAGCGGCGCGGTCAGTCGCCAGCTGGTGCTGGTCTGCATGGACCAGACCGCATGCCGTAGCCCGGCGATATCCGCGGCCTGTTCCTGGGCCAGGGCCTGGAGTTCGGCGGCGCGCTGGTCGGCCACTATGAACTCGCGCTCGAGCTGGTCGCGCGAACGCTGGAAGATCGCGGCCCTGGACTGTTCCGCCGCCGCGCGCTGGCGCCATATGGCGACATCGGCCTGCAGCGCCGCAATATCCTTGTCGGCCTGCCGTTGGACCGCCGCTGCGTGCTGGCGAACTTCATCGGTCGCGATCCGGGCGCCCTCGGCGGCCTGCCTGGACGCGTCGGCCTCTGCATGCATCTTGCCCAGCAAGACACCGGCGGCGTCGAGTTCGGCCTGAACGTCCGAAGTTAGCTGCGCCTGGGCCTGCAACTGGACAATATCACGCCGCATGTCGGCGCAAACCTCAAGCATGGCCGAGTCCAGTGCGAGGATCTCGGCGGCTACCGCATCCAGGATCTTGGCCGGCGGAGCTTTGCCCCTGGCGGCGGCCTCGAACCACTCGAACACGACCCGCGCACCTGACCAAACGTCGGGACGGGCTGAAAGATCCTCGCTCGAGGCCTCGTGATGGCGAAGGGAGCGGTTGAGGAAACCGTCGATATCGGCCGCCGCCTCGTCGGCGGAACGCGGAAGAGGCTGCTCCAGGGCGGACTCCACGGCCGCCAGCGCCGTACGCCAGTCATTGAGCATGGCGTCATAGTCGACGAACAACCGGTCAAAGCCGCGCGTGTCGCGTTCGACCGCCAGCATGTAGCTGGTCCACAGCAGCACCGACTTCTGGGTCGAAAACGCGTTGCGCTTGAAAAGCGACTGGGCGACGGCCAGCGGATTGCGGACCATGATCACATAGAGCGGCTCAATGCCGCTATCGGTCAGGGCCTCGCGCCAGAACGGGGCCAGAACCGAGGCGCGCGGATCCTTGATGACCAGCAGATCGGCGCCGCCATAGTTGGCCTTCACGAAGGCCTTGGCTTCACCCTGGAAGGTCGACTTCAGCGCGGCGGCATAATCGGCCGCACGCAGGGTGAACACGTCGTCCCAGCTGGAATCGAAAGCCGCCAGGATCCTGTCGTTCAGGGCGACCATCTCCCACGGCTCCCAGAAGCCGGCGGGATTGTCAGCAGCCGGCGCCATGACGCGCTCGGGCAGGGTGGCGCCGCTCAGGGACAGCAGACGCGCCATGGCGGAGGTGCCGCTGCGGTGCATGCCCGCCACCACAAGGGCGCGGCGGGCCGTCGTCGTCTTCGCGGTCTTGGCTGGTTTAGCCATGATGCCTCTTACCCCCGGCTATTGTCTTGGACGGCCGGCGCGATCAGGCCCTCGGCCTCAAGCCAGGCCTGATAGGTTCCCGGACCGCTCGCCAGCGGCTCGGTGAAGGCCGAGCGCAGATCGCCCCGGACGCGATAGAGTTCGCGGTGCGACTTGGCGACCTCGCGGCCATCCTCATAGCGACCGAACGCCCAGTAGCCGGCCGGCACGCGCGGATCGGTCGCTTCAGCGATCAGGCGCTTGTACCAGTTCCAGATCTCGTAGACTTCGTAGTTGTCCTTGGCGTAGCGGCGGGTCATCTGGTCGCCGACGGGGCCAAGCTTGGTGAAGTGCCAGAAGCGGATCGGCGAGCCGTTGGCCGTGATCCTGCCGTCGCGACCGATGGCGATTCTGCGGTGGGCGATGTTCCAGCTGGCGATGTTGTAGGCCGGATCGCGCAGGATCTTCACGTTCTCGAAGAACGACGGAACATGGTCGCACCAGCGCTGGTCGACGAACAGCCCGTTGGGAATGTCGTCATAGCAGAAGTTCAGCAGGCGATCGTTCCACCACTTGGCGAAACGCAGACCTTCGCCGCGACCGCGCACGGCCACGAAGCCCAGATTGTAGATGCCGGTCTTCAGGGCCGAGACCTCGTTGTCGAGGATGGCGCCGTGCGACTCTTCCGGATGCAGCAGGTGCGGCGTCAGGATGATGTCGCTGGTTTCCAGCATCTCGATCAGAGGGTCCAGCCGATCCAGCAGGGCCGTGTCCGGATCCAGATAGATGCAGACGTCCGCGCCCTTCTCCAGGGCCTGATGCATGAACGGGCCCTTCACCGCGGTGCAGACCTCGATCACGTCGTGCTTGAACAGCCAGGACTTGAACTCGGGGATGCCCAGGTCGTCGGCATAGACCAGGGTGTCGAACTCTTCCTGCGACGGATCCCAGTTCAGCGCCGCCGGGGGGCGATCGGTGATCAGGGCGACCAGCTCCCATTCGGGATGGCGCTGGCGCAGGGTCTTGAACAGCACCCGGGCCCGGTTGAGGTAGGAGAAGGTGAAGCTGGAATAGCAGACGACCTTCATCGGCCCGCGCCCTTTGCAAGCAGATCGGCGGTCATGCGGCTGAAGGTCATGTCGAAGCGCTGCGGCTTGCGCTTCGAGCGCGCCAGCGCCAGGGCGCCACCGTCGCGGAACAGATCGAACAGCTGATGCTCGTCGGCGACCACCAGGCCGCGCGAGGCGCCGTCGCCCGCCTCTACAAAGCGTGGCACATTGCCGGCGTCGGCCATGGTCAGCACCGCCGCCCCCGCCGCCACGGCCTCGTAGGCCGTGAAACAGAAGGTCTCCGGACACAGCGACCAGATCACCGCCACGTCCAGCTCCAGCGTCTCGACCGCCTCGGCCATGCTCCGCCCGCCGGGACCGCCGACCTTCTCGAAGGTCGCACTGCAGGCCTCGTCCCGGGTGAAGCCAAGATGCAGGAACTGATAGCGGGGATCGCTGCGGAACATCTCGGCCAGCCGCGCAAAGACTGGCCAGCCCTTGTGGTCGGCGGGCATGCCCAGGAAACCCACGCGCAGCGGCGCGGTCCTAGCCCGGGTCTTGGCCGGGCGCGTGGCCTTGCGGGGCTCAAGCACCGCATGTGGCAGAATCCGGGTGGCCTTGGCTGCCTTGGGATAGGTCTTGCGCCACAGGGTCATAGCCGCTTCTGACGGCGCCACCGCCGTCAGCTCGAAGGCGCGGAAGAAGTCGCCATGCTCGGCCAGATGAATATGCCGCCGCTCGCCATAGATGCAGATCCCGCAGGCCTGGCTGTCAGGGGGCGGGGCGCCGCAGAACACCACGTCGTTGCGCAACAGCGCGTAGTTGCTGCAGACGCTGGCGAAGTCATGAATCCAGAAGAAACCCTTGCGCAGGCCGGCGGCCTTCAGGATCGCGGTCACGGCCGGAATGGAGTGGCCCAGGAAGCTGTGCACAGCGAAGGTCGCCTTGCTGACCCGCCCTGTCAGGGCCTGGGCGACAGCTGCGGCCGCAAACAGGCCCACGCGCTCGCCATTGATCAGTACTCCAACCATCGGCTGGTCGGTCTCGACGTCAATCACCGGAGAATGGGCCGCCGGATAGATATGCAGCCGCGGTCGCCCGGCCTCCGCGATCGCGTCGGCCTCGCGGGCCAGGCACAGCTGAACGCCGCCCAGGCTGGCGGTGTAGTCATCATGACTGATCGAGATGTGGAGGCCGGCCAGCGAGCCGGCGGCGTGCAGCGCGGCCTCGAGTTCGGCGACCGGCGCAGCCTGGATCTTGCGCGCGGCGGTGCGGGCCCACAGGACGCGCTCCTCCAGCGGCGGGCTGTTCTTGAGGATGTCGTACCGAAAGCCGTAGTCGTCCTTCAGGGGCCGGCCTTCCAGCCGCCCGGTGATCACATAGTGCTGGAAGGGATTGACGCCGGCCGACTTGATGTCCGGATTCACGGACAGATAGACATCCATGATGAACCAGGGCGCGGGATTGCGGCCCTCGCTCCAGCCCAGATCCATAAAGTGCTGGAAGGGGTCGACGCCCGCCTCGGCGACGTCGGGATAACGGTCCAGATAGAAGGCCGCATCGAAGGCCTCCCGAACAGGATTGGCCGCTTCAGTCTCGGTTGGCCCCGTCATCACGTTCCTTCCCGAGGCTTCGCCAAACTCGGAGCGCGCCGCCTCGGGCGCTTGTCAAAGATGTCAGCTTCTTTCGGTGTTTCGGCTGGCCAACGTCAATAGCTTTCATGTCGTCGAGCGACCGATCGGCCGCCGGCAAACCATTGCCGGCAAACTCTTCTGGTCCTATTCGAAGAGCCACAGCGACCCTCAGAGACAAGACATGCCGGGCAGATCCGCAGGGCCGATCGAGACCGAAAACCAGATCGATCTGCGCGCAACCCCGCGCCACCCGCCCCAGGTGGAAGGCGTCGGCAATCACATCGCGATCGGCGAAGGCGCAGACGTGGACTCCCGCATCGCGATCACCGGCGACAATAATCGCCTGATCATCGGCGAAAACAGCCGGATCGCCGGCTTCACGCCTGTGGGGGCCGGCGCGGCCCTGGCCGATCCCAAGCAGGCAGGCGCAGCGGCCCTGACGATTCAGGGCAGCGGCAACACGGTCGAGATCGATCCGGATTGCAGACTGGGCGCGACACTGACCGTGATCGGCGACAACAACCTTTTCCGCGTCGGCCACGGCTGCACGATCAACGGCTTCGTCAATCTGCTGAGCCCGACCGGCTCGACCCTGAGCGTCGGGGCCGGCACGACCATGGTCCAGGTTTCGATCCAGCTGCACGAGCCGGGCGAGATCACCTTTGGTGAGGACTGCATGGTCTCGTCACAGGTCTATGTTTCGCTCAGCGACATCCACCCGATCTATGATCGCGCCACCGGCGGGCGGATCAACGCCGCAGCCTCGATCAGTATCGGCGACCATGTCTGGCTGGGCCTGCGCAGCATGATCATGAAGGGCGCGAGCATCGGCGACGGCGCGGTGGTGGCCGCTGGCGCGATCCTGTCGGGGCCCGCTCCGGCCTACGCCGTCATGGCGGGCGTACCGGCGCGGCTGGTGCGCGAGAATATCGTCTGGCGACGCGAGCTCTCCGAAGGTCCGCCCGAGCCGGTGATCATGGCCCAACCGCCTCGTCGCGGCTGGTGGCCGTTTGGGCGCCGATAGGGCGGGCGCCCGTTTGACCCCCCCGCGCCAACATGTCAGTGACGAGCAACGTAACGGCCTTGAGTTGAATTACGCGCGATGGCTCCGACAAGCATTACGGCCCAACGTCTTCGCAAGCGGGTGCTTGAGGATCCCGAACTCAATTCGGTCGGCTCACTGAACACCATTCTGCGCCTCATGGCGCAATGGCGGGCCACGGTGATCGCACGAACCTATGTTGGCCATCACGGCCTGAAGGTCTTTTCCGGCCCGTTCGAGGGCATGGAGTACCTGACCTATGCCACCGAGGGCTGCCTGGTTCCCCGATTGATCGGCTGCTACGAGTCCGAGTTGCACGAGGACCTGAAATGGTTTGCCGAATCCGGCATCGACACCGTCGTCGATATCGGCTGCGCCGAGGGCTATTATGCCGTCGGCCTGGCGCGATTGATGCCAAACGCCATCGTCCACGCCTTCGACATCGAGGAAATAGCCCGCCGGGCGTGCGCCGATCTGGCCAAGCGCAATGGCGTTGAAGACCGGGTGATCGTTAGCGGCGAGTTCGTCGGCGCGATGTTCGAAGACTATGTGGACAAGAACACGCTGGTCATCATCGACGCCGAGGGCTTCGAGGATGAGATCATGCAGCCCGACCTGTATCCGGGCCTGAAGAAGCTCAACATCGTGATGGAAACCCACCCTGCCTTCGTGCCCGGTGTGGTCGAACGCATGCTTGAGCGATTTGGTCCGACCCACGAAATCGTCATTCGTAAGCAGGGGCCCAAGACCATGCCCCTGCCGCCCTGGCTGCAGACGCTGGGCCACCTTGACCAGCTCATCGCCGTCTGGGAGTTCCGGGCGACCATGACGCCCTGGCTGGTGATGAAACCGCGCGCCCAAGGCTAAGAGTTCAACGAATGTCTCGCCGTGGGGTTTATAAAGAATGAGAGTTGTAGTTACCGAAGCCCTTCGCGAACTGGCGCGTAAGCATCGTGTATTCAGTGCAACCGCAGACCGTCTCTGGCCGCTTGGAAGTACGCTGTTGGTGGGCCGCGATGCTGTAATCGAACCCTATTCGCACCTCCTGGGCGGACTCCTGGCCCCGAGTCGGTTTGGCGCGTTCACCTATTCACATTCGGCCTTCGACATTTTTACGCGTATCGGCCGCTACGGTTCGATCGCGTGGGGCGTCAAGCTCATGGGCTCTGCGCACCCACACCAATGGGCGGCGATGCATCCCTTTTCCCACAATCCGGGGCCGTTGCCGGGGCTAGCCGCTTACCTCGCAGACATCGGAGCTCCCGATCTGGAGCCGTTTGCGTTCAAGCAACGCTCCCCCGCCGTCGTAATCGGTCATGACGTTTGGATCGGAAACGAAGCCAGCCTCCGGCGCGAGATTACCATCGGCGACGGGGCCGTGATCGGCGCGCACGCCGTGGTCACCAAAGATGTGCCGCCCTACGCCATTGTCGTCGGATCGCCTGCGCGCGTAATCCGCTATCGCTTCGACGAGAAGCTGATCGAGGACCTTTTGAGCAGCCAGTGGTGGCGATACGGTCCGGATGTTCTGCAAGCGCTCGATGTGCGCGATCCGGCCGCGTTCCTGGACAGGCTGCGGGAACGCGAAGCGCGGGGCGATATCAAGCCGCTGGTCCTGGAACCTCTGACCGGCGAAGCCATCATCAAGGCCTGCTCGTAGCGGAACAGGCGCCCGATCGCTATCGCGCCATAACCTCGTCGATCAGCTTCAGCCAAGTCGGCACGCCGACCGTCGCCCGGTCGAACCGTTCCAGAGCGGTCGCACGCGCCGCTGCTCGGAGCGGCGCATAGGCCGCAGGATCCCGGCAGATCTCGACGAGGGTGTCGGCCAAGCCCCCAGGGTCGAAGAAGTCACGCAGCAGACCATTGACGCCCGGTGTGATCGCGTCGTGCAGCGGCGCGGTGTCGGATCCCACGATCAGGCATTCGCAGGCCATGGCCTCGACCAGCGACCAGGAGAGCACAAAGGGATAGGTGAAGTAGACGTGGGCCGCCGAGATCGACAGCGCCTTGACCATCTCGCCATGCTCCACGGCGCCGGTGAAATGAACCCGGCTCATGTCCAGCCGCCCACCCACCTCGGCCAGCATCTTGGCCTTCCAGGTCTGGCCGTTGGGCAGGGAGCCGCCGTACACATCGGCGCTGTCGCGACCGATCAGCAGCACCTCTGCGTCCGGGCAGCGTTCCAGGAATGACGGCAAGGCCCGCATGAAAGTGTGGAAGCCGCGCAGCCGCTCGAAATTGCGGTTTATGAAGGTGATGACCGGCTTGCCGCCGTCCAGCACCCGACCATCGGGCAATCGGAACGTCGCGTTCGGGATGCGGCGCGCGCGATCCAGATCGACACCTTCATGAATGACCCTGACCCGCTCCTGCAGGCCGCGGGGCAGCAGCGACGCCTGGAAGGGGGTCGGACAGACGATCATGTCGGCTTCGGAATAGGCTAGGGCCAGGCCCATGTTCTTGGCGTGGACGCGGAAATCCGAGATCGGCGTCGAGCGTTCGAACTCCGGGTCAAAGTTCACATCGGCGCCGTGCGAGCGATAGAAGAACTCGCCGAACAGCATCTGGCGGGCGTTCGGGAACACCTCGCGCAGTTGCAGGGTCTCGCCCCAGCCCGGATGGCCGATGATCAGGTCCGGCGTGAAGCCGTCCGCCTTCAGTTTAATGGCCGCCTCGGCGGCCGCCTGACCGCGCATCAGGTCGGCTTCCGCTCGGGTCGCGGCGTCGAATATGCCCGGCGTGGAGCCGCGGGCCAGGGTCCAGCGGCGCACATCGATTCCAGGCCGCCCCTTCACATTCGCGCCACCAATCGCCGCCACCTTGTGGCCGCGCTTCAGGACCGCGTCAGCGATATGCGGAAACTGCCCCGGGAAGTTCTGGTGCACGAAAAGAATTCGGCTGGCCGCCACGTCGCCCTCTTTGATCTGTCGCCCCCGTTCTTGGTCATGAGCGCGCGGGGCGTCAATGGCGGAAGGCCGCGCCGGGCATGCGAGCGCGCGCGACGCGCTGGACTATCGGCCCGCAAACCCCCTAAACCGCGCGTGAGCTGTGACGCCAACACAGCGCGGCCACCCTGTTTGAAAGGCGACATCCGTTGACGTCTCGTCTTGCGATCTATCATCCGGCCGGCCGGATCGGCCTTGGCGAGAACGTCTTTGGCAAGGACGTCGCCAATCTCGAACTGTTCCGGGCGATGGTCCAGCACGGCGGCCACGAGCAGGTCGATTTCCTGACCCACGCCGCAGTGCAGCCTCAGGATCTGCTGAGGAGCCTGGTCGGTGACCAGCCCTGCTCGACGACCCGGATTACCACTTCAAGCATCCTGGCCCAGGGGGTCGCGGCGGCCGCGGGAACCCTGCTGCGGGGCGGACCCCGGCTTGAGGAACTGGCCTGGCAGAGGCGGCGCACCGTCGGGGATCGCGCCTTTAGCCTGATGGGCCTGATCCACACCATCGCCCCGCCGACGATGCGCCAGGACATCGCCATGGCTTCGGTCGCGCCAACCCAGCCCTGGGACGCCCTGATCTGCACATCGCCTTCGGTGCAGCAGGCCATGGAGACGATGTTCGATGAGTGGTGCGAATTCCTGAGCGAGCGCTTTGGCGACGCCAAGCGTATCATGCGACCCCAGCTGCCGCTGATCCCGCTCGGCGTTGACGGCCCGGCCCTTCGGGCCGCGGCTGATCGACCCGAAGTCCGCTCGACCACCCGCGCGGAGCTGGGCATCGGCGAGGAAGACGTTCTGGTCCTGTGGGTGGGTCGCCTGTCATTCTTTGAAAAGGCCTTCCCCCAGCCGATGATCCGGGCGGTCGAAGAGTCCGCCAGGGCCACCGGCAAGCGCGTGCATTTCGCCATGGTGGGATGGTTTCCGAACGGCGCAGACGGCGAGCGGATGTATCGACAGGCGGCCGCGGCCCACGCCCCGTCGGTCGGGTTCCACATCATCGATGGCAACGACCGACAGCGCCTTGGCGCCCTGTGGGCGGCCTCCGACATCTTCCTGTCGCTGGTCGACAATATCCAGGAGACCTTCGGCATCACGCCGCTGGAAGCCATGGCCTCGGGCCTGCCCGTCGTGATCAGCGATTGGGACGGTTATCGCTACACCGTACGCGACGGCCAGGAGGGTTTTCTTGTCCCCACCCTCGGCGGCCCCGAAAACGCCCTGCCCGACGAGATGATCGCGGGCCACGACTTCGGGCTCAAATCCTACCAGCAGTATGTCGGCGTCATTGCCCAGCACACCGCCGTCCATGTCGGCCGGGCCGCCCAGGCGCTGTCCGACCTCATCCGCTCCCCCGATCTGCGCCGCAGGATGGGTGAGGCGGGAAGACAGCGCATCCGCGATATGTTCGACTGGCCGGTCGTCGCCCGACAGTACTCGGCCCTGGCCGAGGAACTCTCCGCGGTGCGGGTCGCCGCCGAAGACACGCGCGCCCATTCGACGCGCAATCCGGTCAAGGGCGACCCCTTCCGCAATTTCGCGGGCTTCGCAACCCAGGTGCTATCCCTCAAGAGCCGCCTGGCCCTGCGCGCCGGCGTCGGGTTGGCCGATCTGCAGCGCGTCCAGACCATCGAGCTGGACATGTTCGCAGCCAACTGGCGCGGAACCCATGAGGAGTGCCAGACGGTCTTTGCTCATCTGGCCGAGGGTCACGCCGCCACCACCGAGGATCTGTTGCTGCTGTTCCCCGCGCCGCGCCGCCGCGCGGTGCAGCTCAGCCTGTTGTGGATGGCCAAATGCGGCTTTCTGGATTGGCTCTGAGCCGGCCCGGCCTTGAAACCTCAGGCGACAACCTCCACCTCAGACGGGTATCGCCGCCCCGTGGCTGACGTCAGGACGGGACCGGCGGACGAAGTCGCTTAAGCGAAGGACTTCGCGATGACCCGGACCATCCTGTTCGACAGCCCCTTTCTGCTGGGCTTCGAACACACCCGAGACCTGATCGAACGCGCCGCCAAGGCCGCTTCGGAAAGCTATCCGCCCTACAATGTCGAGCAAGACGACGAGGGCGGGGTGCGGATCACTCTGGCCGTGGCGGGATTCTCGCCCGAACAGCTGCACGTGACGGTCGAGGGCGGCCAGCTGATCGTCGCCGGCAAGCGCGAAGCCGAGGCCAGATCCGAGACCGACCGGGCTTTCCTGCATCGCGGCATAGCGGCGCGGGGCTTTGTCCGCACCTTCGTGCTGGCCGAGGGCATCGAGGTCACGGCGGCGACCCTGGAGCATGGTCTGCTGCACATCGATCTGGCCCGACCGCGTCCTGAGCGACTAGTCAGGCGCATCCCGATCCGCTCCGTCGCCTGAGCCCGTCGCCTCGATTCACACGTTCAGTCTTGTCCCGCTCCGAAATGCCCGCTGAACCGGGCCAGACCCGGCGCGTTCCCTATTCAAGGAGGTGGTCAACATGACACCTGTCACCCACAATCCGGTCCTCACGACGGAAGCCTTCGCGGCGCTTGGCGCCCCGGATCTGGTCTATGTCCGCCCGATCAAGGCGGCGGAAATCCTGGCTGACGCGCCCGCCGGCTCGACCGACGATTTCGATCTACTTCCCGACCAGACCCTCTATGCGGTCTGCCGCGCCGATGGCGCTCGGCTGGCAGTGATGGTCGACCGCGACACAGCGATCGCCGCCGCCCTCGCGCATGAACTGGCGCCGGTTTCGGTGCACTGATCCAGGGCGCGGCGGCCCCCCAGCCGTCGCGCTCGCTTCCAGAAAATCAGGCGGCCGTGCTGGTCGGTTCGTGGGCCAGCAGCACGTGAACGGCATCGGCCGAGCGGGCTTGACGCAAATGCTCGCGCAGCTCCGGCTGCCGCATCATCCGCGATACGCGGGCCAAGGCCCGCAGGTGCTGGGCGCTGGCGTCAGACGGCGCGAACAGGGCAAGCAGAAGATCGACGGGCTTGTCATCGACCGCGTCGAACGCCACCGGCGTCTCCAGACGGACAAACACCGCGCGCACCCGGTCCAGGCCGTCAATGCGGGCATGGGGAATGGCCACCCCCTGGCCCACGCCGGTCGAGCCTGCGGCCTCGCGCTCGATCAGGCCTTCGAGCACGGTGTTGGAATTGACGCCAAGCACCCGCGCAGCCACGTCGGCGATCACGCCGAGCACCTGCCGCTTGCCTGGAGCACTGACGCGCAGCGCCACTGCTCCAGGATCCAAGAGATCACCGATAGTCATGGACTTAAACGCTCGCTCACTGTCGGCCGCCGCAACACAATCGCTGGGAGCCCTCCGGAACGTTCAGGATCATGACACGACCCCGTTAGTTCGCGGTTGACCCATTCCCGTTCAGCGACTTTGTGCGTTCGGGGTCGATCCAGCCGATATTTCCGTCTGGCCGCCGGTACACCACGGACAATCCGTCGTGGGCGGCGTTCCTAAACACGATTGCCTGGGACTCGGTCAAGTCCAGTTCCATGACAGCCATGGAAACGGTCATTACCTTCAGCGAGGACTGGGTCTCGGCGATGATCATCGCCGAGGGGGCGCCGGCTGGATGGTCGGCGTCGTCGCCCCAGTCGTCGTTCTCGTGCTCGTCGATATCGGGAGCCCGCAGAACGTACATCGCGGCGTTCTCGGCTTGTTTGGCTGAGGCCGCGATGGAGTGACTCTTGAGTCTTCGCTTGTAGCGCCTGATCCTCGTCTCGATCTTGGCCAGGGCGGCGTCAAACGCCGCATGGGCGTCACCGCCCGCTCCATGGCTAAGAAGTTGCTGGCCCGAAGCCAGCTTTACCGAACAGTCGGCCCGGAAGGCATGGCCCTCCTTGCTGATGACCACGTCGGCATTACCGCCGCGGTCAAAATACTTGCCGATGCTCAGGGTGATTTCGTCGGAGACTCGCGCTCGCAGAGCCTCGCCAACGTCGACATGCTTGCCGGAGATTTGGACTTGCATGCCCTAACAACGCGCCTGTCCAGAGGCGGTGTCAAGCGGCCGTAACGGGTTCAGAAAAAGCTCGAAACAAGACTGATAATCTTGTGGACGGCGGCGGTCACAACCCCCGCGCTGACGAACAGCAGCCCCAGGCTGACCAGGGCCATCAGATAGCCCAGCAGGGCCAGAAAACCATCGCGCTGCAGCAGGGCCAGCGACAGAATCGCCACCGTTGCGCCAGGCGCGAGATTGCCCAGCGGGATCGGCAGGATGAGGACAAGCGCCAGCAGGGTGCAGACCACGCCGATCATCCGCTCGCCCAGCGGCGAGAACAGCCAGGAAAGGCGGGGCCTGGTGATCAGCTCCATGCGCTTGACCAAGGGGGTGAGCCTGCGGAACAGACCGCGCAGATCGTCGCGCTTGACCGGCCGGTCGATCATCCGGCGCGGCAGCCACGGCGCGTCAGCGCCCAGCGCGATCTGGGGGGCCAGCAGCAGAATCGGCAGGCTGAGGATCGTCGAGGAGCCCGGCGGCAGCGGCAGGGTGTTCAAAGCTCCGAACACGAACAGCATCGCCCCAAAGGCGCGGCTATCGAAAGCCTCCAGCATCTGGCCGACGGTCAGGATCGGACGGACGTCCTCGCCAAACCCTTCGATCACGTCCGCTAGGCTATCGGTCGACATGCGTGCTCCTGCTCATGGAGCTTATAACGCAGGACCGATCAATGGGTCGTGAAGATAGGCGCTTTCTGGAAAATGACCACGCGCCCGGAACGGCTCAGCTCGTTTCCTTGATCAGGCGCCGGCGCTCGACCGATGAGGGAATGCGCATCGCTTCGCGATACTTGGCCACCGTGCGCCGGGCGATGTCGACCCCGGCCGTTTTCAGGATCTCGACGATGGCGTCGTCGGAGTGGACATCCTTCTCGGCCTTCTCGGCCTCGACCAGACCCTTGATCTTGTGACGGACACTCGCGGCCGAATGGGCCTCGCCGCCCTCGGACGACTGGATGGCCGAGGTGAAGAAGAACTTCAGCTCGAACACCCCGCGCGGGGTGGCGATGTACTTGTTGGAGGTGACCCGGCTGACCGTGCTCTCGTGCATGCCGATGGCGTCGGCGACGGTTTTCAGGTTCAGGGGTCGCAAATGCTCGACGCCGAAGGCCAGGAAGCCGTCCTGCTGTCGCACGATCTCGCTGGAGACCTTCAGGATGGTCTTGGCCCGCTGGTCGAGGCTCTTCACCAGCCAGTTGGCGGTGGCCATGCAGTCGGAGACGAAGGTCTTTTCCTGATCGGTGCGCGCACCCTTGGAAACCCGGGCGTGATAGCGCTGGTCGACCAGCACCCGGGGCAGGGTGTCGGTGTTGAGCTCCACGTGCCACATGCCGCCCAGACCCTCGCGGACATGGACGTCAGGCACCAGGGTCTCGGCGGTCTCACTGGCATAGGCCGCGCCCGGACGCGGGGTCAGGGCGCGGATCTCGGCGATCATCTCGCGCAGATCTTCCTCGTCGACACCGCACACCTTGCGCAGGCCGTTCATGTCGCGGCGAGCCAGCATGTCGAGATTGTCGAGCAGGGCGGCCATGGCCGGGTCGTAGCGGTTCTGGTCCTTCAACTGCAGGGCCAGGCACTCCCGCACGTCGCGGGCGAAGACCCCGGTGGGCTCAAAGCCCTGGAGCACGGTCAGGACGCGCTCGACCATCGCCTCGGCGCAGCCCAGACGCTCGGCGGTCTCGGCCAGGTCCAGGCGCAGATAGCCGCCCTCGTCGACGCCGTCGATCAGGACATTGGCCACCAGCTGCTCGGCTGCCGACAGGCCCGCCTGGACCAGCTGGCCCTGCAGGTGTTCCGACAGGGTGGGTACGGCCGTCAGGGCGCCTTCATAGTCGCCGTCGTGCTCAAAGGAGCCGCCGCCGCCGGCTCGCGACCAGTCGATCTGGCCGCCGGCCTCCTGGGCCTGCTCGCCGTCGCCCGAGGCGCGCTCGCCGGGCGAGACGTCGTCGGGCGTGGCGTCCATTTCCGAATTGGCCGAGCCTTCGGCCACGATGTCGACGCCCAGGTCGCTGGCCGCCGGCTCGCGGTCGATTTCGGGCGCGGCTTCGCTTTCGCCCTCGTCGCGTTGCAGGAGCGGATTGCGCTCCAGCTCGGCCTCGACGAAGGCGTCGAGCTCGATGTTCGACAGCTGCAGCAGCTTGATCGCCTGCTGCAGTTGCGGCGTGATGACGAGGCCCTGGCCTTGCCGCAGTTCCAGTCGATGGCCGAGAGCCACTGCGCCCTCCTGGGCAAATCGAAATGTTCGATCCCCATTGAAGGGCAACTAGGTTAACGGGGCGCCAACGCCTGCAATATTCGGGCCGGTGCGACTTTCAGTCCCGTCGCCCAACAATGAAAATCCCGCGAAGCCGGAGGGCCGCGCGGGATAAGTCATTTTGCAATAGGGATTATTTCCTAGACGCGTTCGGCGAAATGATCGCCCAGATAAACGCGGCGGACTTCCGGATCCTCGATGATTTCCTTAGGGGAACCCTCGAACAGCACCTCACCGGCGTGAATGATTGACGCGCGATCGATGATATCCAGCGTCTCGCGGACATTGTGGTCGGTGATCAGAATGCCGATGCCGCGCTTCTTCAGATAGCCGATGACCTCGCGGATGTCGGCGATGGCCAGGGGGTCGATACCGGCAAAGGGTTCATCCAGCAGCATGAACGACGGCTCGCTGGCCAGGGCCCGGGCGATTTCCACCCGCCGCCGCTCGCCGCCCGACAGGGCCACGGCCGGCGACTTGCGGATATGGGTGATCCGCAGTTCTTCCAGAATGTTGGTCACGGTCTCGGCGGCGGCGCGCTGGTTCTTCTCGCGCATCTCGACCACGGCCATGACGTTCTGCTCGACCGTCATGCCCCGGAAGATCGAGGCTTCCTGCGGCAGATAGCCGACGCCCAGACGCGCGCGCTGGAACATCGGCTGGGCGGTGATGTCCTCGCCGTCCAGATAGATCGAGCCGTAGTCGGCGGCGATCAGGCCGGTGATCATGTAGAAGCAGGTGGTCTTGCCCGCGCCGTTGGGGCCCAGCAGGCCGACGACCTCGCCGCGCTGCAGGCGCAGGGAGACGCTCTTGACCACCGGGCGGTCGCCGAACGACTTGCCGATGGCGTCAACGAACAGGCCGCTTGCCTCCGGGCGAGCGGGGGCTTCGGGGCGATCGGAACCGCCAAGGGGCGTCATCTTCATTCGGGCGAGCCTAGCGGTTGGCCGGAGCCGGGGTCTGGGACTTTTCGGGATAGATCACCGAGCGCACCCGCCCGGCCTTGCCCCTGCCCTTGACGTTGGATTCCAGCTTCACGTCGTTGGTCTTGGTGTTGACCGTCATGCGGTCGCCCCGCGCCACGTCCTGGCCGCGCACGACGATGACATTGCCGGTGATCACGATGGTGTCGTTGGAATAGGTGAACACGGCATGGTCGCCCCGGACCGTCTGGTCCTGGTTGACGAGATAGACGTCGCCGTCGGCTTCCACGTGGTCGACATCGCCGCAGGCGTTCGAACCGGCCTGGGCCCCGGGCTTTCGGGTGTAGTAGGCGTTGACCACATTGGCCCGCAGCCGGCTCTTGTCCTGCAGAATCTCGACATTGCCGCGGAAGATCGTGCGGCACTGGCTGTTGATGTTCTCCTGCTCGTAAGCAGCAATGTCCAGGGGCGCGCTGGAGTCGTTGATGCTCTGGGCGAAGGCCGAGCCGTTCGCCAGGATCAGTGCGGTCGCCGCCGCTGCCATCCAACGCTGGATCAAGTCAGAGTCCTTATCTGCGAAGCACGGCCATGCCGCGCGCCTCTACTTACTTCCGTTCGAGCCGGGTGCGAACCCCACCCCTGAAAACGACCCGGTCACCCTTGTCATATACGGTGTAGGCGTTGGATTTCACCTGCCCCGTCGGACCTTCACCCAGCATGGCCGTCTCGCCGCTGATATTTCCGGTCTTGGTGTCGACCACCGCCTCTTCCGAAGCGAAGCGATAGCCCGAGCCATCGTCGATGCGAACATCCCCGCTCAGGGACAGTTTCATCGTGTCTTCGCGATAGATCCCTGACTTGGCCGTCACCCGGCTGGGCTGGGGTTCGTCGAAGCCGAGAGTCAGGGTGGGCGACTCCAGTCGCACGTTCTTCATGTCGTTGTCGTCGCGCAAAGCCGAACGCGCGGTGATCATGAAACTGCGACCATCGCCGGACTGGCCGTAGAAGCGCGGCGCGATCATGCGGATCTGGGTCTTGGCCTCGGCGGGCGGTCGGGCCGCAGCGCGCATCGAGCGCCAGGTGACCTGGCCGCCTACGCCGATCAGGATCACGGCGATCGTCGCCGGCAGCACCACGCGCATCAGCCGCACCCGGCGCGAGCGCCGGCGCCACTGCCCCAGATCCCGGGCGATCGACCGTCCAGTCATGGTCGCGGCCGCCGTCATCCCTAGGTGTGCGCGAAGATGTCGACGTCTTCCCAACCGGCCAGGTCGAGGGCGGCGCGGTGGGGCAGGAAGTCAAAGCAGGCCTGGGCCAGATCCATGCGGCCCTCGCGAACCAGCATGGCGTTGAGCTTGTCGCGCAGACCATGCAGGTGCAGCACATCGGACGCCGCATAGGCGACCTGTTCGGGGCTGAGCGTCGCCGCGCCCCAGTCGGAGCTTTGCTGGGCCTTGGACAGCTCCACGGCCATCAGCTCGCGCGTCACGTCCTTGAGGCCGTGGCGGTCGGTATAGGTGCGGGCCAGCTTGGAGGCGATCTTGGTGCAGTAGACGGGCGCGGTCATCACGCCCAGATGCAGCAGGAACATGGCGATATCGAAGCGGCCGAAGTGGAAAAGCTTCAGGATCTTCGGATCGGTCAGCAGGCGCTTCAGGTTGGGCGCGTCATAGGTGGCGCGATCCAGCTGGACCAGGTGGGCGTCGCCGTCGCCGCTCGACAGCTGCACGACGCAAAGCGGGTCGCGTCCCAGCCGCAGGCCCATGGTTTCAGAATCAATCGCGACTGCGGTGGCGCCGGCAAAGGCGCCGTCGGGCAGGTCGCCCACATGAACAAAATTGGCCAAGGTTTCAGAGCTCTCCGGCGACACGCCTGAACGACAAACGTCGCCGAGGCTCACGCGCCCGAACAGGGTACGCGCGACATTATAATCACGATGAAAGAGATATCTATTCGCTAGGATCTATCGGCGCCACCCCGACCTTCTTTCGAAGGTTGGTAGGGGGTGGTGCCCAGGAGAGGACTCGAACCTCCACGACCTTTCAGTCACTGGCACCTGAAGCCAGCGCGTCTACCAATTCCGCCACCTGGGCCCGCAGAGCAATCCGTGGATCGCCGCGAGGCCGGGACGTTTAGGGAAAGCTTTTGGCCCCGTCAATCGCCAAATCGCGCATTTCGTTGCGAAGCCCCTCGCGGTCGTCTATCCCCCGCGTCATCGCAAGCGACGGGGATTGAAAATGCAAGGTCTGGTCACAGTGTTCGGCGGCTCCGGCTTCGTCGGCAGCCAGGTCGTGCGGCAGCTCGCCAAGGCGGGCCACCGCGTTCGTGTGGCGGTGCGCCAGCCCAACCTTGCCTACAAGATGCGCATGCTGGGCGATGTCGGCCAGATCGAGGTCGTCCAGGCCAATGTCCGCAACGTCGCCTCAGTGACGCGGGCGCTGGAGGGCGCTGAAGCCTGCGTCAATCTGGTCGGCCTGCTCTACGAATCGGGTCGTCAGAAATTTCAGGCCGTCCATGTGATGGGCGCCAAAACCATCGCCGAGTGCGCCAAGGCGGCCGGCGTCGCCCGCTTCGTGCAGATCAGCGCCATCGGCGCCGACGCCGGCTCCGAAGCCAAGTACGCCCGCACCAAGGCCGAGGGCGAAGAAGCGGTCCGCGCCGTGTTCCCGGGCGCAGTGATCGTCCGCCCGTCGGTGGTGTTTGGTCCCGAGGACAACTTCTTCAACAAGTTTGGCCAGATGGCCGCGATGAGCCCGGCCCTGCCGCTGGTCGGCGGCGAGACCCGCTTCCAGCCGGTGTTCGTCGGCGACGTGGCCGTCGTGATCGCCCAGGCGGCCAGCAGCCCGGCCGCCGAGGGCGTGACCTATGAGCTGGGCGGTCCCGGCGTCTATACGATGCGCGAGATCCTTCAGCTGATCCTGACCGAGACCGGCCGCGACCGTCTGCTGCTGCCTATTCCGTGGTTCGCCGCGTCCTTGCTGGGCAAGGTCGGCGACGTGATGGCCGGCCTCCTGCCGATCGCGCCGCCGATCACCAGTGACCAGGTCGAGATGCTCAAGAGCGACAATGTCGCCGATCGCGGCCTGCCGGGCCTGGCTGAAGCCGGCGTCGTTCCGACCAGCATCGAGGCGATCGTGCCGTCCTACCTGTACCGCTATCGCAAGGGCGGACAGTACGCGCCGACTCCGGCCGGGGCGTTCTAGACGCTGGCCAGGCCGGAACGAAAGAGGGCGGACACTGCAGTGTCCGCCCTTTTCTTTTGACCCTACGCCGCCGCGAGATCAGCGCGGAATGTACAGCAAACCCAGCCCCACAACGCCGACGGCGATCCGCCACCAGGCGAACGGCGCAAAGCCGTGGCGGGTGATGAAGTCCAGCACGGTCTTGACCACGAAGACGCCGGAGATCAGGGCCGCCACGAAGCCAAGGCCGATCAGGCCCAGGTCGTTGGTGCTGAGCTTGTCGATGTTCTTGTAGAGATCATAGGCGAAGGCCCCGGCCATGGTCGGCATGGCCAGGAAGAAGCTGAATTCGGCGGCCGAGCGCTTGTCGCACTTCAGCAGCAGGGCGCCGGCGATGGTGGCGCCCGAGCGCGAGACGCCCGGCACCAGGGCCAGGCACTGGAACAGGCCGATGATGAAGGCCGTCTTCAGCGGATAGTCGACCACGTCGGTATGTTGAGGCTCGAACTTCATGCGGTCCAGCGCCAGCAGGGCGAAGCCGCCGGTGATGAGGGTGATGCAGACCAGCAGTGGCGACTCGTAGAGGACCGTCTTGATGAAGTCGTGGGCCAGTACGCCGACAAAGACCGCCGGCAGGAAGGCCAGAAACACGCCCAGGATGAAGCGGCGCGAACCGGGATTGGTCGGCGCCGAGGTCAGCAGCCCCCACAGTCTCCCGAAATAGACCCCGGTAATGGCCAGGATCGCGCCCAGCTGGATCAGAACCTGGAAGGTGTTGCCCGGACTGTGGAAGCCCAGGAAATGTCCCACCAGCAGCAGATGGCCGGTGGAAGACACAGGAATGAATTCAGTAAGCCCTTCGATCAGGCCCAGCACGATCGCGATCAGCCAATCCGGCATCGGCAGTCCCTCAAAAACGCAGCCCCCCGGCGTGCGCCTGACAGCGTAAACATGGCGTTAATCCACAAAGTGGACTAATAACGGGGCGCACTGCGAGACGATCGCAATGACCCCCGGCGACCTGCGGATATTACAGTCAACTATTTTTACCACCGCATTCTTCTTGCGCCAAAGAGTCCGTATGAGGCCGCCATACGCAATTTTTCTCCCGAAGACGGGATGAGGGAAGTCGCATGGCCGAGCGCATGCTGAAATTCACCACGGTGGCCCGCAAGACGCCTGAAAAGCGTGCGGCGGACGACCGTTCTGGCGACTTCCACGAGATCTACGCCGACTTCATCGATGCGAAAGCCACCGAGCAGGCTTCGCGTTGCTCGCAATGTGGCGTGCCGTTCTGCCAGACCCACTGCCCCCTGCAAAACAACATTCCCGACTGGCTGCGGATGACCGCCGAAGGTCGTCTGGAAGAAGCCTATCAACTGTCGCAGGCCACCAACTCGATGCCGGAGGTCTGCGGTAGAATCTGCCCGCAGGATCGTCTCTGCGAAGGCAATTGCGTCATAGAGCAATCGGGTCACGGCACCGTGACGATCGGCTCGGTCGAGCGCTATCTCACCGACAAGGCCTGGGAGATGGGCTGGGTGAAGCCCCTGGTCGCCGGCCCGGCCACCGGCCAGTCGGTCGGGATCATCGGCGCGGGGCCCGCGGGTCTGGCCGCCGCCGAGATGCTGCGCGAGCAGGGCCATGAGGTCGTGGTCTATGATCGTCACGACCGCGCCGGCGGTCTGCTGATCTACGGCATTCCAGGCTTCAAGCTGGAAAAGGACGTCGTCCAGCGCCGCACCTCGCGCCTCGCCGACGGCGGCGTGGAGTTTCGGATGAACTTCGAGGTCGGCCGCGACGCGTCGCTGGAAGACCTGCGCGAAAAGCATGACGCCGTGCTGATCGCCACCGGCGTCTACGCCGCCCGCGACCTGGTGGTCCCGGGCTCTGGCAGCCAGGGCGTGGTTCCTGCGCTCGACTATCTGATCGCCTCCAACCGCACAGACCTGGGCGACAGCGTTCCCGAGTACGAGAGCGGGGCGCTGAACGCCGAAGGCAAGGACGTGGTCGTGGTCGGTGGCGGCGACACCGCCATGGACTGCGTGCGCACCGCCATCCGCCAGGGCGCGACCTCGGTCACCTGCCTCTATCGCCGCGACAAGGCCAACATGCCCGGCTCCCTGCGCGAAGTGGCCAATGCCGAGGAAGAAGGCGTGACCTTCGAATGGCTGGCCGCCCCCCGGGCCCTGTCGGGCGACGCCGAGGCGGTGACCGGCGTGCGCGCCATCCGCATGCGCCTGGGCGCCCCGGACGCGTCCGGCCGCCAGTCGCCGGAAGAGATCGAGGGCGGCGATTTCGATCGTCCGGCCCAGCTGGTGGTCAAGGCCCTGGGCTTCGAGCCTGAAAACCTGCCAGAGCTGTTCGCGGCTCCCGACCTGAAGACCACGCGCTGGGGCACGGTGAAGGCCGATGTCCGCAACCAGATGACCAATCTGGACGGCGTGTTCGCCGCCGGCGACATCGTGCGCGGCGCCTCCCTCGTGGTCTGGGCGATCAAGGACGGCCGCGACGCCGCCGACGCCATGCACCGCTATCTGAAGTCCAAGGTCGGCGCCCCGGCGCTGATCGCGGCGGAGTGAAGATCATGAGCCAAGACATCCAGCACTATCTGGCCAACCGCCAGCGCCTGATCGACGGTCACGCCTATGACCCGACCACCGAGCGCGACGCCTGCGGCGTCGGCCTGGTCTGCGCCATCGACGGCACGCCGCGCCGCGAAGTGGTCGAACTGGCCATCAAGGCCCTGAAGGCCCTGTGGCACCGGGGCGCGGTCGACGCCGACGGCAAGACCGGCGACGGCGCCGGCATCCTGCTGTCGGTCCCGCAGGACTTCTTCACCGACCAGGTGCGCCGCACCGGCCACGCCCTGCGGGCCGGGTCCATCGCCGTGGGCCAGATCTTCCTGCCGCGCACCGATCTGGGCGCCCAGGAAGCCTGCCGCACCATCGTCGAGGCCGAAGCCCTGCGCTTTGGCTTCTACATCTATGGCTGGCGCCAGGTGCCGGTGAACACCGCCGTGATCGGCGAGAAGGCCAACGCCACCCGTCCGGAAATCGAGCAGATCATGCTGGCCGCCCCGGCCGGCCTGGAGGGCGAGCCGCTCGAGCGCGCCCTGTTCCTGTGCCGCAAGCGCATCGAAAAGCGTGTCCATGCCCAGAATCTGTCGGGCTTCTACATCTGCTCGCTGTCGGCCAAGTCGCTGATCTACAAGGGCATGTTCCTGGCCGAGGCGATCGACGAGTTCTATCCCGACCTCAAGGACGAGCGCTTCGCCGCCAATGTGGCGATCTTCCACCAGCGCTATTCGACCAACACCTTCCCCGAATGGCGTCTGGCCCAGCCCTTCCGGATGCTCGCCCACAACGGCGAGATCAACACCATCAAGGGCAACATCAACTGGATGAAGTCCCACGAGATCAAGATGGCCGCCCAGGCCTTCGGCGAGTTCGGGGATGACGTCAAACCGGTGATCCAGCCGGGCGGTTCGGACAGCGCCAGCCTGGACAACACCTTCGAGGTGCTGGTCCGCGCCGGCCGCGACGCGCCGATGGCCAAGGCCCTGCTGGTGCCGGAAGCCTCGGGCCCCAGCCTCTCGGACTCGCACCAGGCGCTCTACAGCTACTGCAACGCCGTCATGGAGCCGTGGGACGGTCCGGCCGCCCTGTGCGCCACCGACGGCCGCTGGGTCGTGGCCGGCAAGGACCGCTCGGGCCTGCGTCCGCTGCGCGTGGCCTATACCGACGATGGTCTGGTGATCATGGGCTCGGAAGCCGGCATGTGCGGCGTCGCCGAAGGCCGCATCACCCGCAAGCTGGCCATCGCCCCGGGCCGGATGATCGCCATCGATCTGCTCGAAGGCCGCCTCTATGGCGAAGACGAGATCATCGACGAACTGGCCGGCCGCCACCCCTATACGCAATGGCTGGGCAACATGGTCGATCTCGAAAAGGAGATCGGCCCCGGCCCCGAGCCGCGCAAATATGGTCGCGAGGAACTGACCCGCCGTCAGGCCGCCGCCGGCTTCAGCCTTGAAGACCTGGAGATGATCCTCGCGCCGATGGTCGAGGACGGCAAGGAAGCCGTCGGCTCGATGGGCGACGACAGCCCGCTGGCCGTACTGTCGGAAAAGTACCGTCCGCTCAGCCACTTCTTCCGCCAGAACTTCAGCCAGGTGACCAACCCGCCGATCGATCCGCTGCGGGAAACGGGCGTCATGAGCCTGAAGACCCGGTTCAAGAACCTGGGCAACATTCTCGCGCAGGACGCCGCCCAGGCCGATGTCTATGTGCTGCAGAGCCCGGTGCTGACCACCGGCATGTACGAGCGCATTCAGGGTCTGCTGGGCGAGAAGAACGTCGTCGTCATCGACTGCACCATGCCCCTGCCCGCCCCCGAGGCCCGAGCTGGCGACGCTCTCCGCGCCAATCTCGACCGCATCCGGGCCGAGGCCGAGGACGCCGTGCTGCGCGGCTGCGGGGCCATCGTACTGACGGACGAGAACAGCCGCGAGGACCGGGTCGCCCTGCCGATGATCCTGGCCACCGGCGGCGTCCACAGCCACCTGGTGGGCAAGGGCCTGCGCTCCTATGTCTCGATCATCGTCCGCTCGGCCGAGTGCCTCGACACGCACTATTTCGCGGTGCTGGTCGGGGTCGGGGCCACGGCGGTCAATGCCTATCTGGCCCAGGAAAGCTTCCAGGATCGCCTGGAACGCGGCCTGCTCGGCGACAAGTCGCTCAAGGACGTGTGCCTGAACTTCAAGGGCGCCATCGAGGCGGGCCTGCTGAAGATCATCTCCAAGATGGGTATCAGCGTCATCTCGTCCTATCGCGGTGGCTACAATTTCGAAGCCGTTGGCCTGTCGCGCGCCCTGGCCGCCGAGTTCTTCCCCGGCATGCCGTCGCGCATCTCCGGCATCGGTCTGGCCGGCGTCGAGAGCAAGGCGGTCGAGCTGCACCGCAAGGCCTGGGACAGCGCCGCCGTCACCCTGCCGGTCGGCGGTCTCTACAAGCTGCGCAAGTCGGGCGAAGCCCACGCCTTCGAGGCCCGCCTGATCCACACCCTGCAGAGCGCCTGCGACACCGGCGACTACGAACTCTATCGCCGCTGGTCCAACGGCCTGCGCACCCAGAAGCCGATCCAGCTGCGCGACCTGCTGGACTGGCGCTCGGACCGCAACCCGATCTCCACCGACGACGTCGAGAGCGTCAACGAGATCCGCAAGCGCTTCGTCACCCCCGGCATGAGCCTCGGCGCCCTGGGCCCCGAAGCCCACGGCATGCTGAACATCGCCATGAACCGCATCGGGGCGAAATCCGTCTCGGGGGAGGGCGGCGAGGACTCGGCCCGCTACAAGCCCCTGCCCAACGGCGACAACCCCAACAGCGCCATCAAGCAGGTGGCCTCGGGGCGGTTTGGCGTCACTGCCGAATATCTGAACCAGTGCGTCGAGCTGGAGATCAAGGTCGCCCAGGGCGCCAAGCCCGGCGAGGGCGGCCAGCTGCCCGGCTTCAAGGTCACCGAGATGATCGCCCGGCTGCGTCACGCCACACCCGGCGTCATGCTGATCAGCCCGCCGCCGCACCACGATATCTATTCGATCGAGGACCTGGCCCAGCTGATCTATGACCTCAAGCAGATCAACCCGGTCGCCCGGGTGACGGTCAAGCTGGTGGCTATGACCGGCATCGGCGCCATCGCGGCCGGCGTCGCGAAAGCCAAGGCCGACGTGATCCTGGTCGCCGGCGGCGTCGGCGGCACGGGCGCCTCGCCCCAGACCTCGGTGAAATATGCCGGCGGTCCGTGGGAGATGGGCCTGTCGGAAGCCAATCAGGTTCTGACGCTCAACAACCTGCGCCACTCCGTCGTGCTGCGGGCCGACGGCGGCATGCGCACGGGTCGCGACATCGTCATCGCCGCCATGCTGGGCGCCGAGGAGTTCGGCATCGGCACCGCCTCCCTGGTGGCCATGGGCTGCATCATGGTGCGCCAGTGCCACTCCAACACCTGCCCGGTCGGCGTCTGCACCCAGGACGAGGCCCTGCGCGCCAAGTTCACCGGCACGCCGGAAAAGGTCATCAACCTGTTCAGCTTCATTGCTGAGGAGGTCCGCGAGATCCTGGCCGGACTGGGCTTCAAGTCCCTGCAGGACATCGTCGGCCGCACCGACCTGCTGGCCCAGGTCAGCCGCGGCGGCGAGCACCTCGACGACCTCGACCTCAACCCCCTGCTGGTTCGCGCCGACCCCGGCCAGAACAAGCCCTACAATACCGTGGTCGGCCGCAACGAAGTGCCCGACACCCTCGACGCCCAGATCGTCCGCGACGCCGCGCCCCTGCTGGAACGCGGCGAGAAGATGCAGCTGACCTATACGGTCCGCAGCACCGCACGCTCGATCGGCGCCCGCACCTCCAGCCACATCGTGCGCAAGTACGGCATGAAGGGCCTGCCCGCCGGCCACCTGACCGTCCAGCTCAAGGGCTCGGCCGGCCAGAGCCTGGGGGCCTTCGCGGTCCAGGGCCTGCGCATCGAACTGACCGGCGAGGCCAACGACTATGTCGGCAAGGGCCTGTCGGGCGCGACCATCGTGATCAAGCCCTCGCGCACCCTGGCGGCTCCGGAAAGCAACGCCCTGCTGGGCAACACCGTGCTGTTTGGCGCCACCTCGGGCCGACTGTTCGCGGCGGGCCAGGCGGGGGAACGCTTCGCTGTCCGCAACTCGGGGGCCACCACGGTGGTCGAGGGCTGCGGGGCCAATGGCTGCGAATACATGACCGGCGGCCAGGTGGTGATCCTGGGTCCGACGGGCGGAAATTTCGGGGCCGGCATGACCGGCGGCATGGCCTTCGTCCTCGACCAGCACGGCCGGTTCGAGGCCAACATCAATCCCGAGAGCATCGTCGTCCAGCGCCTGGCCTCGCCCTATTGGGAAGGCGTGCTGCGGTCCCTGGTGGCCGAACACGCCCGCGAGACCGACTCGGCCTTTGCCGGGTCCTTGCTCCGCGACTGGGACCGGGTGCGCGACCTGTTCTGGCAAGTGTGCCCCAAGGAGATGGTCAGCCGTCTGCCGCAGCCGCTGGTGGCGGAAGAGGTCGCGGCCTAGGCGTTTTCCGGTTCTGAGAACTTGCCCCCTCCTGACCTGCTTCGCAGGTCGTCCTCCCCCGTAGGGGGAAGACGAGGTTCGCGCGTTTCATCTTCCCCCTCCGGGGGAAGACGACCGCGATAGCGGTCCGTAGGGGGCAAGTGTCAGCGACCTCGCGCTTTCGCTGCGATGGGAATGGGAAGGGTCGCGGAGCGTCCGGGCCTCGCCCGGATGTGAGAGTAGTGAATACCGTTTCGACGAAGACGAACGCTCCGCGCAGCCGTTATCCGGTGAGCCCTCGGGGCGCGGGGTTTTAACCCGCTTCCGACGTTAGGCCCCCGACGGGTGGAGGGGATAGCGACCCCGTCCAGACCGCATGGGCGATTTCAGCCCATGCCTGTTGCGCATCGTGCGGGCGTCGCAAAAGGGCGTTCCCGGCGGTCCCGGTCCGGCTTCAACACGTCCGGGCCCCGCAAGGACCGATCCGCTCCACCAGACCCTGCCGGGCCTTAGACGACGACCGACGGGCGCTTCCCGCTCGACCACCCCTGACAGCCGCAACGGTCGCCGTACGTGCGCCCTTCCCGTGCTGTCAGGTGAGCTTGATTATGCGGGCGGTTTCAGCGCGTCTGACAGGCGCGATCTATTTATTTTCAGGGCGTTGAATTTGCTGAACTCCATCAGCGACAGCACGGGGATTGCGCGCAGCTTATCCCCGCCCTTCTGCAAAAATCTCGTCATCCCGGGGCTTGTCCTCGG
This sequence comes from Caulobacter sp. FV1ye13L, assembly GCF_058681155.1. Next base: position 1,312,633 of record NZ_CM178732.1, on the reverse strand, counting down.
GACCCATGGTTCAGCTTCCACGTGAGCATCCGAGTCTGCGCCGCCCTTGCGGCGGACAAATGGGTCCCGGGGACAAGCCCCGGGATGACGGTGATCTATTGGATTGGCGTTCCGCCCGCCCCCCTTCGCGCCGAAGGGAGCCATCCTTAAATCTCACGGCGAGACGATCGCTGGTCTGGAAAGGTCACTCAAGGACGACGCTCCGCGTCGCCGCAACGCGGCCGCCAGAGGCGGTGTCGGCGGACTGACCTTTCCAGACCAGCACGCTGCAGCCTCCAAGAGATTTAAGGATGAGCGGGACGCCGGGCGTCCGCTTTCGGGGATAAGGGGGGAGGCAAAGGCCGCTTTCGACCCTAAGCGGACCTTGCTTCGACTAGGCTTTCTGCCTGCTCCAAAATTTTATGAAGGTCAGCCCCGGGCGTAGTGGCCTGCAGGCGGATGTCCTCGAGTTCGGGATCGGTAATCGGGACGCTCTCGAACTCATCCCAATCCCACTGACCGCCGCTGTTATCGAGGAAGTCACGGAGGAAGCCGACAACTTCGTCAGCGCTGCGATCAACAGTCTTTTTCCCGGGCCAAAGGCCAGCAAGTAGCGCGAGCGGCACGGCGATTGGGGCGAGCAGGATAGCGCGCCAGCCGGTGATCACTACAGGTGAGGTCCGCTGCATGGAGCCCACGATACTCGAATGGCCGAAGTCCGCCATCCACCCTTCTCAGACCTTGAGCCCACCAGCCCCCGCAGCCAGCGCCTCGCCCACATACCGCGCCCGGGGCCGTATCAACCGCCCCGTCTGCCCCTGCTCGATCGCATGGGCCAGCCACCCGGCCGTGCGCGCCACGGCGAACAGGATGAAGGGCGCGTCGGTCGGCAGGGCCAGCGCCCTCGCCAGACCCACCAGGGCGAAGTCGATATTGGGCAGTTGCCCCGTCGCTGCTTCGGTCTCCCGTCGCAGATCGACCAGCAGCGCCGGCGGCGTGAAGGCTTCCAGCAGCGCCCGCGCCCGAGGATCCCCGTCCGGATAGAGCGGATGTCCAAAGCCCGGCGTCGATGATCCCTGCGCCAGACGCGCCGACACGGCCCTGGCGGGGCCCGTCCGGTCGGCCTCGGCGACGAAGGCCTCGACCCGGGCGGCCATGCCGCCGTGCAACGGACCTGACAGGGCGCAGAGCCCGGCCAGGGCGGCGGCTGACAACGACGCTCCCGTCGAGGCCGCCACACGCGCCGCGAAGGTCGAGGCGTTCAGTTCGTGATCGGCCAGCAGCACCAGCGCCGTCCGCAGCAGGTCGGCGCCCGCCGCGTCGACGCCCCAGGCCCGCGCCAGCCGCTGATGGGCGGGACCTTCGGTCACCTCGCCCGCCGCCGCGTCGACCACGGCGTCGAGCAGGCTGGCGGCCTCCATGGCCAGGGCCAGCGGCGCCCGTCCGCGCGCCGGGGCCTCCGCCCCCGCCCGCAGCGCCAGGACGTTGAATAGCCGGGCGCGAGCGGTCTCGCCGGCCACGACATCCCCCGCCCGCGCCGCCTTCAGCGCCGCGCCATGGCCGCCGCGCAGCAGTCGCGCCGTCTGTTCCAGGGTGTGGTCTTGCGCCAGCACCGCCGCGTCGCGCCCCCGGTACCAGAGCCGCCCGCCCGCCACCGTGGTGATCGCCGAGGCCAGCACCGGCTCGCCCCAGGCGATGGCCTCGACGGCTACGTCGGCGGCGCGACGCCCCCGGGCCTTGCGGGCGTGCAGGGCGGCGACGTCGGAGGCGCGATACAGGCTGCGGCGCGAATCATCGGGATGGGCGGCGGCCTCGATCCGGCCCCGGCTGACATAGGCGTAGAGGGTCTGGGGCCGGATCCCCAGCCGTTCCAGCACCTGCTCCGCGTCCAGCCAGTCATTCGCCATATAGATTGATTATATTGATCAAGATTGACGATCAAGCACGCCGGGCGCGAATTGCCGGCCGAAAGGAGACCTCAAATGTCGCAAGGTCTTGCCCACGGGCTTGAAGGCGTGATCGCCGCCCACACCGTTCTGTCCGACGTCGACGGCGCCCATGGCCGCCTGGTCATTCGCGGCTATGCCGTCGAGGATCTGGCCGGCCACACCACCTTCGAGCAAGCCGCCCACCTGCTGTTCGACGGCTTTTTCGACGACATGCCGGCCGATCTCGCGCCCGCCCTCGGCGCCGCGCGGGTCAAGGTGTTCGCCGAGGTCGGGGCGCTGGATGAGGCCCTGGCCAAGCGCGATCCGGTCGAGGCCATGCGCGCCCTGCTGGCCCGCCTGCCGGACGGCGATGACCTGGCCACCGCCCTGCTGCTGCTGGCCGCCCCGGCCGTCTTCACCCCCGCCGTGCTGCGCGTCGCCGCCGGCCAGGCGCCCGTCGCGCCGGACCCGGCCCTGTCGCACGCCGCCGACATCCTGCGGATGACCCGGGGCGAACCGGCCAGCGACGCCGAGACCCGGGCCCTGGACGCCTATCTGGTCACCGTCTGCGACCATGGCCTGAACGCCTCGACCTTCGCGGCCCGGGTGATCGCCTCGACCCGCGCGGGCCTGACCTCGGCGGTGCTGGGCGGGATCTCGGCCCTGAAGGGGCCGCTGCACGGCGGCGCGCCGGGGCCGGTGATCGACATGCTGGACGCCATCGGCACGCCGGAGAACGCCCGCCCCTGGCTGGAAAAGGCCCTGGCGCGTGGCGACCGGCTGATGGGGTTTGGCCACCGCATCTATCGCGTCCGCGACCCCCGCGCCGACGCCCTGAAGGCCGCCGTCCGCAAGCTGTCGGACGCCTCCCGCGCCCTGCCCGGCCGCGTCGCCTTCGCCGAGGCCGTCGAGCAGGCCGCCCTGCAGATCCTGCGCGAGCGCAAGCCCGACCGGCCGCTGGACACCAATGTCGAGTTCTATACCGCCCTGCTGCTGGAGGCCCTGGGCCTGCCGCCGGCCAGCTTCACCTGCGTGTTCGCCATGGGCCGCACGGCCGGCTGGATCGCCCACGCCCGCGAACAGCTGGCCGGCGGCAAGCTGATCCGGCCGCAGTCGGTCTATGTGGGGCCCGGCGTGCGGCAGGCCGCCTGACGGCAAAGGCGAGAACGACTCGCGCGAGTCGTTCTCGCTGGGGCCCGGCCGCGCCGCTTGTTAAGGAGGCGGCATGAGCCTCTCCGCCCTGTCGCCTGAAACCCAGGCCCTGACTCGTCGCGTCACCGCCCTGTCAGTGGCCGTCGCGGCCGTGCTGATCGTGGTCAAGACCCTGGCCTGGCTGGCCAGTGGCTCGGTGGCGATGCTGGCCTCGCTGTCGGACTCGGGCCTGGACCTGGTCGCCTCGCTGATCACCTTCTTCGCGGTGCGCTACGCGGCCGAGCCGCCGGACGCCGAGCACCGCTTCGGCCACGGCAAGGCGGAAGCCTTTTCCAGCCTGATGCAGGGCGGCCTGGTCTTCGCCTCCGGGGCCCTGATCGGCCAGGAAGCGATCCGGGCCATGTTCAATCCGCGTCCGGTCGAGCAGGGCCTGCTGGCCATGGCGGTGATGGTCGTCTCGATCGCCCTGACCCTGGGCCTGATCATCGCCCAGTCGAAGGTGCTGAAATCGACCGGCTCGATCGCGGTCTCGGGCGACCGGGCCCACTATGCGGCCGATCTGGGCTCCAACGCCGTCGCGCTGGTCGGGATCGGCGCGGCCGCCTTCCTCGGCTTCGGCTGGATCGACGCCGCCGCCGGCCTGATCGTCGCCCTGTGGCTGATCTGGGGCGCGATCGGCGTATTCCGCGAAGCCGCCAGCCAGCTGATGGACCGCGAACTGCCCGACGAGGACCGCAAGCGCATCGTCGCCCTGGCGACCGAGGATCCGCGCGTGCTGGGCGTGCACCAGCTGCGCACCCGCGCCTCGGGCCCCTATGTCCACATGCAGATGCACGCCGACCTCGAGGCCGGGATCTCGCTGGCCGAGGCCCACACCATCATGGTCAATGCCGAGAACCGGCTGCTGGAGGCCTTTCCGGCCGCCGACATCATCATCCATCCCGACCCCCGGGGTAAGGCCGAGACCCACGGCGGGCTGTTCGCCGAAGCCCATCACGGCTAGTAAGCGCCAGATCTTTTTCGAGACGAGCCGCCGCTTCATGGACGACACCCTGGCCCAACTGCCCCACGCCTTCGCCGGCAAGACCGTGCTGGTGCTGGGCGATGTGATGCTGGACCGCTTCATCTACGGCGCCGTCGACCGCATCTCGCCCGAGGCCCCGGTGCCGGTCATCGCCGTCGAGCGCGAGACGGCCATGCTGGGCGGCGCGGGCAATGTGGCCCGCAATGTCGCGGCCCTGGGCGGGCGGGCCGTGCTGATCGGCCTGATCGGAAACGACGACGCCGGCCGCGCCCTGACCGCCATGCTGGACGACGAGGCGGGGGTCGAGGCCCATTTGGTCACCGACCCCGGGCGTCGTACGACCGAAAAGGTCCGCTACATTTCCGGCTCGCACCAGATGCTGCGGGTCGACCGCGAGGATCGCGGGCCCGCCGAACCCGCCGATCTGCTGGCCGCCTTCAGCCAGCGCCTGGCCGCCGCCGACGTGGTGGTGCTTTCCGACTACGCCAAGGGCGTGCTGACCGACGCTGTGACCCGCCAGGCCATCGACGTCGCCCGCGCCGCCGGCAAGCCGGTGATCGTCGATCCCAAGAGCCGCAACCTTGGCCGCTATGACGGCGCGACCCTGGTCAAGCCCAACCGCAAGGAAGCGGCCGAAGCCACCGGCGTCACCGACGACAGCGACGAAGCCTCCGAAGAGGCCGGCGCAGCGATCCTGGCCATGGCGCCCGCTCTGGACGCCGCCCTGATCACGCGGGGCGGCGCAGGCATGACCCTCAGCGTGCGGGGCCAGCCGCCCGTGCATCTGCCGGCGACGGCCGTCGAGGTGTTTGACGTCTCCGGCGCCGGCGACACCGTGGCCGCCACCCTGGCCCTGGCCGTCGCGGCCGGCGCCTCCCTGGCCGACGCCGCCCGTCTGGCCAATCTCGCCGCCGGCCTGGTGGTGGCCAAGCTGGGCACCGACGTGGTCACCGCCGCCGAGCTGACCGCCCTGGCCCGCTCCGAAGCGGGCGCGCCGGCCGAGGTCAAGATCGCCGACCTGCCCCACGCCCTGGAGATCGTCGCCGGCTGGCGGGCGCGCGGCCAGACCGTGGGCTTCACCAATGGCTGTTTCGACCTGCTGCACCCCGGACACGTGTCGCTGCTGGACCAGTCGCGGGCCGCGTGTGACCGCCTGATCGTGGGCCTCAATACCGACGCCTCGGTCTCCAAGCTGAAAGGGCCGACCCGGCCAGTTCAGAAGGAGCACGCCCGCGCCGTCGTCCTGGCCTCGCTGTCGTCAGTGGATCTGGTGGTGCTGTTTGACGAGGACACGCCCCTGAACCTGATCCAGGCCTTCCGCCCCGATGTGCTGGTCAAGGGCGCCGACTATACGGTCGAGACCGTGGTCGGCTCCGACGTGGTGCTGGGCTATGGCGGCCGAGTGCTGCTGGCCGACCTCAAGCAGGGCCAGAGCACGACCGCCCTGATCGGCCGAATGAACGCCAAACCCTAAGCTTCACTATGACAAAACGCCACGCAAAGGCCTGCTTTGCTTGGGTTAACAGTGTTCAGCAACAGGTTGTTAAGCAAACCGGCGCATCGCTCTGCTGATGCAGCCTGAGCGCAAATGGGCATGAGCGTCGATCGCACCCTTCATCATTTCCCCCTGGACCCCGCCTCGCGACAGGTGCGTCTGGCCCTGGGTGAAAAGCGTCTGCCCTTCGCCGAGGTGCAGGTTCGCTATTGGGAAGGCGCGCCTGACTTTCTGGCCCTGAACCCGTCGGGCGTGACCCCGGTGCTGGTCGAGATCCGCAGCGAGCGCAAGACCGTGGTCTGCGAGACCCGGGCCATCCTGGAACACATCGAGGAGCAGGATCCCGAGCCGGCCCTGCTGGGCCGCGACGCCAGCGAGCGCGCCGAGGCCCGCCGCCTGCTGCAGTGGTTCGACCGCAAGTTCGACAATGAGGTCAACGGCTTCCTGCTGCACGAGAAGATGGAGAAGCGCCTGCTGCGGCTGGGCGCGCCCGATCTGTCGTCGCTTCGTCGGGGTCGCGAGGCCCTGCGCCAGCATCTGGCCTATGTGGATGGCCTGCTGCAGACCCGCGACTGGCTGGCCGGCCGCCGCATGAGCCTGGCCGATTTCGCCGCCGCCGCCCACCTGTCGGTGATCGACTATTTCGGCGATGTGCCCTGGCAGGACTTCCCGACCGCCAAGACCTGGTACATGAAGCTAAAATCGAGGCCCTGCTTCAGGCCCATCCTGGCCGATCGCTGGCCCGGCCTCGCGCCGGCCGCGCATTATGACGACCTCGACTTCTAGTCACCCGAACCCGCTTTTGAAGGACGAGATCCGCGCCGAGGCCCTGCGGCTGGGCTTCCATGCTTGCGGATTCGCCGACGCGGCCGCCGCCTGGCCCAACGGCGCCTGGTTGGCCGATTTCGTGGCCGAGGGCTTCCACGGCGAGATGGGCTGGATGGAAGAGACCCTGGAGCGCCGCAGCCACCCCACCGCCATGTGGACCGACGCCCGGTCGGCCGTGGTGCTGGGCATGAACTACGGCCCCGACCACGATCCGCTGACGGCCCTGGAGCATTCCGACCGCGCGGCGATCTCGGTCTACGCCCAGGGCGACGACTATCATGACGTGGTCAAGAAGCGGCTGAAACTGCTGGCCGGCTGGATGCACCACCGGTTTGGCGAAGAGGTGAAGGTCTTTGTCGACACCGCCCCGCTGATGGAAAAGCCCCTGGCCCAGCGGGCAGGACTGGGCTGGCAGGGCAAGCACACCAATCTCGTTTCCCGACCGTTCGGCTCGTGGCTGTTCCTGGGCTCGGTGCTGACCACCCTCGACCTTCCGCCCGACGCGGCCGAGGTGGATCACTGCGGCTCCTGCCGGGCCTGCCTGGATATCTGCCCGACCCAGGCGTTCCCGGAGCCCAACCGCCTGGATGCCCGGCGCTGCATCTCCTACCTGACCATCGAGCTGGCCGGCCCGATCCCGGCCGAGTTCCGGCCCGCCATGGGCAACCGCATCTATGGCTGCGACGACTGCCTGGCGGTCTGTCCGTGGAACAAGTTCGCCCAGGTCTCCAGCGAGGCGAAGTTCCATGCCCGCGAGGCGCTGAAGGGCCCGTCTCTGGCCGAGCTCGCGGGGCTGGATGACCCGTCGTTCCGGGCGCTGTTTTCCAAGAGCCCGGTCAAGCGGATCGGAAGGGACCGGTTTGTACGCAACGTGCTCTACGCGATCGGCAACAGCGGGGATGCCGGGCTGATGGCCGTGGTTGAGCCGTTGCTGAGCGATCCGGCGCCGGTGGTGCGCGGGGCGGCGGTCTGGGCGGCGCGGCGGCTGGCGCCGGAGCGGGCGATGGCGCTACAGGGCGTCGAAGAGGACACCGACGTGTTGGCGGAGTGGGGCGTCTAGAGAAGATCCTCCCCTTTTTGGGGCAGGGTTATCGCCTATGGCCAAAAGCAGCTGTCATCCCGGACGAGCGCGCAGCGCGAAGATCCAGGACCGACGCCTGAGCGCCGCGTTCCAAATCGGTCCCGGATCTTCGCCCGGCTTCGCCGAGCTTGTCCGGGATGACAAATCTTCAGGACGCAAACTCATATGCGACAGCTCCAAGGGGGGAGCTGCTACAAACTTACAGCTTCAGCAGATCCTCGATCGCGGCCCGAGCCGCCGAGCCCAGCTCCGGATGGGCCAGGGCCATGGCCACATTGGCCCGCAGCAGGCCGATCTTGTCGCCGCAGTCATAGGTGATGCCCTCGTACTCAAGGGCGTGGAACTCCTGGGTCCCCATCAGCTTCAGCATCGAATCCGTCAGCTGGATCTCGTTGCCGGCGCCCTTTTCCTGCGAGGCCAGCAGATCGAAGATCTCGGGCTGCAGGATGTAGCGGCCGCTGATGAACAGGTTCGAGGGCTCGGTCCCCTTGGCCGGCTTCTCGACCATGCCGGTCATGCGGTTCAGGCGACCGTCCTGGCCGTCCAGGGCCACGATACCGTACTGGTGGGCCTGACCGGCCGGGCAGGGCTCGACCACGACGATATTGCCGCCGACCTGGTCATAGGCCTCGATGGCCTGGGCCAGGGCCGAGGTCTGGGCGTGCATGACCATGTCGGGCAGCAGCACCGCGAAGGGCTCGTCGCCGACGATGTCGCGGGCGCACCACACCGCATGGCCCAGGCCCAGCGGGGCCATCTGGCGCACGAAGCTCATCTCGCCGGGCCTGGGCAGCTCGGCCAGCAGCTCGTCCAGCATCTGCGTCTTGCCCTTGGCGGCCAGCGCGGCCTCCAGCTCGACGTGATGGTCGAAATAGTCCTCGATCGCGCCCTTGCCGCGACCGGTGACGAAGATGAAGTGCTCGATGCCCGCCGCGCGGGCCTCGGCCACCACATAGGACAGGATCGGCCGGTCCACGACGTTCAGCAGTTCCTTCGGGGTCGTCTTGGTGCCCGGCAGCACGCGGGTGCCGAAGCCGGCGACGGGAAGAACAGCCTTGCGGACGGGTTTCATGAGCGCCTCATCAATCCTCTGGATGGCCGTTTCTAGGGGGCGAAATGGCGAAACGCCACCACCGTTCCGTGAAATCATCGCTGGCCAGGATCGTCCGGCAGGCGGAAGATTGATCTTCGCGCGGAGCCTGCTAGCTGAAACGCCAATTGTCTTCGGAGGCTTCCATGCATCGTCGCACCCTGCTCACCCTTCTGACCGCCGGCGCAGCCGTCTCGCTGGCCGGCTGCAGCAACAAGAAGGCCTCGGAGAATTTGCTGGCCGCCGACGCCTTCATGGCCAAGAACGCCAAGGAACCGGGCGTGGTCACCCTGCCCGAGGGCCTGCAGTACAAGATCATCCGCTCGGGCCCCAACGGCGGCATGCATCCCACCCGCGCCGACGAGGTGAAGGTTCACTATGAGGGCAAGCTGATCGACGGCACGATCTTCGACAGCAGCTACGAGCGCGGCGCGCCCGCCTCGTTCCCGCTGGACGGCCTGGTGCCGGCCTGGGTCATCGCCCTGCAGCGCATGAAGGCCGGCGACGAGTGGATGCTCTATGTGCCGCCGGCCCTGGGCTATGGCGCCCAGGACAAGGGCCCGATCCCCGGCAACAGCGTGATGATCTTCAGGATCGAGCTGATCGACGTGCTGCGCGCGCCGACGGGCGTCCCGAAGGGGTAGTTTTAGATCCTCCCCTCTTGGGGGAGGTGGCCCAGAGGGCCGGAGGGGGCAAGCTCGGCCCAAGCCGCATTAGCCCCCTCAGTCGCTCCGCGACAGCTCCCCCGGAGGGGGAGCATCTATCAAACCGCCTACACCGACCGCGGCGGGTAGCCCTTGTCGCGCAGGGCGTCGATGATCTCCTGGGTGTGCTGGGCGTCGCGGGTTTCGATGGTGATGTCGAATTCCGCGCCCTTGGCCGGCACGTCCAGGGCCAGGCGGTTATGATTGACCTCGATGATATTGGCGCCCATGACGCCGATCACATTGGCCACGGTCGATAACAGGCCCGGGCGGTCGTCGCCGACAATGCGCAGGGACACCAGGCGCTGGGCGCGAACCAGTTCGCGGGTCAGGACCGAGGCCAGCAGGCGGGTGTCGATATTGCCGCCGCACAGGATCAGGCCGCACTTCTTGCCCCGGAAGCGTTCGGGATAGGCCAGCAGCGCCGCCAGCGAGGCCGCGCCTGCTCCTTCAGCAATGGTCTTCTCGACGTTGCAGTACAGCGCCACGGCCTGCTCGATATGCGGCTCTTCCAGCAGCAAAACATCGTCGATCAGCGGGCGGGCGACGCCATAGGTCAGCTCGCCCACGGTCTTGACCGCCACGCCCTCGGCAATGGTCTGGCCGCCGCAATGGGCAGTGATGCCGCGCATCTTGGCGGTGAAGGACGGGTACATGGCCGGCTCGCAGCCGATGATGCGGATGTCGGGCTTCAGCGCCTTGGCCGCCGTGGCCACGCCGCTGATCAGGCCGCCGCCGCCGATCGGCACCGGCAGGATCTCGAGGTCCGGCGCGTCTTCCAGCATCTCCAGGGCGATGGTGCCCTGGCCGGCCATGATGTCGTAGTCGTCGAACGGGTGGACGAAGGTCAGGCCCTGCTCTTCGCGCAGGCGCAGGGCGTGGGCGTTGGCGTCATCATAGCTTTCGCCCTCGATGATCACCGTCGCGCCGAAGTCGCGGGTGTGCTGCACCTTCACGAAGGGCGTGGTCTTGGGCATGACGATGGTCACCGGCACGCCCAGCCGGGCGCCGTGATAGGCCAGGCCCTGGGCATGGTTGCCGGCGCTGGCGGCGATGACGCCCTTGGCCTTCTGGGCGTCGGACAGCAGCATCAGCTTGTTGAGCGCGCCGCGCTCCTTGTAGGCGGCCGTGAACTGCAGGTTCTCGAACTTCACCCACACCTCGGCGCCGGTAATCTTCGACAGGGTCTTGGAATAGCGGCACGGGGTGCGCTCGATGTGGCCCTTGAGGCGGCCGGCGGCGGCCTGGATGGCGGCGAGGTCGAGAGTCATGGGCTACCTGTCTGGACGCGGAACAATCACTTTGGCGGGGAGCGTCCGGGCGCGTCTAGCACAGTCGACCCGGGCTCCGCACGCCTTGCGGCGCCTCAGGGGGCCCGATCCAGCAGATCGGCGATCGCCGCCCAGGCCTGCGGTTCGGTGAGCATTGGCGCGTGACCGACGCCGGGAACCTCGACCACCGCCATGTCAGGCGCGGCGGCGCACATTCGTTCCACGATCGGCAGGTCGATCAGGTCGGAAATGCCGCCGCGCACCAGCAGCACCGGGCGGTCCTTGGTCAGGGCGCGGAACAGCGGATACATGTCCGGCGCCAGGGCCGAGGCGCCATCCTTGTTGGCGGCGGCCGCCGCCTTGATCGGCGCCGAGATGTCCGGATCGCAAGCGAGGACGAAGCCGCCGTCCTTCGCGTCGAAGAACCGGCGGGCGAAACGGTCCCAGTCGGCGTCGCCATGGGCGGGGAAGGCCGCCTGGTTGATGCGGCGGGCATAGTCGACGGCCTCGGGCCAGGCCTCAAACCGGCTGGCCCCGCCGGCATAGGCGGCGATGCGGGTCAGGCCGACCGGCGACAGCTCGGGTCCGACATCGTTGAGCACCACCGCCGCGATGGCTTCCGGCTTGAACGACGCCAGGACCATGGTGATCAGGCCGCCCATGCTGGTGCCCACGAACACCGCGCGCTCGATCCCGGTGGCGGCCAGCAGGGCGACGATGTCGCCGGCATAGGTTCCGGGGTGATAGTTCAGCGGCTGCGGATCCCAGGCCGACAGGCCCCGACCGCGCACATCCACCGCCAGGACGCGGCGACCCGTGGCGGCGATCAGGGGCGCAAGATCCTCGAAGTCGCGGGCGTTGCGGGTCAGGCCGTGGATGCAGATCACCGGCAGGCCGGTGGCCTCGCCCCCAATAACGCCCATCGGGGCGTAGTCGCGGGCGTGCAGCGGCAGGCCTTCGCCGGAGGTCCAGAACAGGTCGGTGAAGCCGGTCATGCGCGGTCCTTGTGAACAAGTCCTCCCCCTAGCGGGGGAGGTGTCGGCGGAGCCGACGGAGGGGGAAGTCCCGGCCCATTCATTGCCGACTTCCCCCTCCGACCTTCGGTCGCCTCCCCCCTCAGGGGGAGGATTTTAGCCCTCGTACACGAACGGCGAGTCGATCTCGGTCAGCAGGGGCGCGGCCTCGTCGCGGGCATTGGCCCCGATGTCGGCATTGGGGATCGTCCAGTCGATACCGATGGCCGGGTCGTTCCAGCGCACCGCGCCCTCGGCCGGCGGGGCGTAATAGTCGGTGCACTTGTAGAGCACCTCGCAGTCGTCGGTCAGGGTGCAGTAGCCGTGGGCGAAGCCCTGGGGCACCAGCAGTTGCTGGCGGTTTTCGGCCGACAGCTCGGCCCCCACCCACTGGCCATAGGTCGGCGAGCCTTTGCGGATATCCACGGCCACATCGAAGATCGATCCGACCACGCAGCGCAGCAGCTTGTCCTGAGCGTGGGGCGGCTTCTGATAGTGCAGGCCGCGCTGGATGCCGCGCGTGGTCGAGCGCACATGGTTGTCCTGCACGAAGGGCCGGGTGAACCCGGCCTCTTCCAGCGCCGACTGGCGGAAGGTCTCCGAAAACCAGCCGCGCTCGTCGCCATGGCGGGCGGGCGTGATAAGCAGGACCTCGGGAATCGCCAGGGGGGTGATTTTCATGACCAGAACGCTCCAGGGACAAGTTCGCCACCGATGCCGTCTGTGACCGCCGATGACAAGAGTGCGCCGACTGTAAGCGTGATCATCGTCTCGTATGAGAGCGGTCCGACCCTGGAACGCTGCCTGGCGGGGCTGGCCGCCCAGACCTTCACCGATTTCGAGATCCTGCTGGTCGACAACGCCTCGACCGATGGCGCGCCCCAGGCCGCCGTGGCGGCGGATCCGGCGATCCGCTTCCTGCAGCCCGGAGCCAATCTGGGCTTCGCGGCCGGCAACAATCTGGCGGTCAAGTCGGCGCAAGGCCGCTGGCTGGCCCTGCTCAATCCCGACGCCTATCCCGAGCCCGGCTGGCTGGCCGCCCTGATGGACGGCGCGGCGCGGCATCCGGGCGTCGAGAGCTTCGCCTCGCTGCAGACCTCGGCCGACGATCCGGCCGTGCTGGACGGGGCCGGCGACAACATGACCTCGGCCGGGATTCCCTTCCGGGGCGGCTATGGCCGCCGGCTGCCGCCCAACCTGCGCGAGGGCGAGGTGTTCTCGTCATGCGGCGCGGCCATGCTGATCGACAGGGCGCTGTTTGAAGACCTCGGCGGCTTTGACGAGCGGTTCTTCTGCTACTGCGAGGATGTGGACCTTGGCTATCGCCTGCGCCTGACCGGCCGGACCACCCTGCTGCTGCCTCATGCGCGGGTGGCCCATGTCGGTTCGGCCAGCACCGGCGTGCGCTCGGACTTCGCCATCTTCCACGGCTCGCGCAACCGGGTCTGGACCTTCCTCAAGAACACTCCGCCCCTGCTGCTGTGGCTGACCACGCCGCTGCATGTGGCGGTGACGGGCGCCCTGCTGCTGCTCCACCTGCGCCGGGGCGACGCCGGGCCGGCGGTGCGGGGGATCCGGGCGGCGCTGAAGGGTGCGGACTTGAAGGCGGTGATGGCCGACCGCAGAGCGGTTCAGGCGCGGCGCAAGGTCGGTTCCGGCGCCATCCTGCGGGTGATGTCGATCGACCCGGCGGCGTTCATCGGGCGGCGGTTCGTTATTCGGAAAGCGAAGCTCTAAATTTTCCCGTCATCCCGCGACTTGTTCACGGGACCCATGGTTCAGCTTCGACGTGAAATTTCGTCCTGCTCCGCACTTGCGGCGGACAGATGGGTCCCGCGAACAAGTCGCGGGATGACGGAGATCTAGAGGGAAAGATCCTCCACCAACCGCGCCATAAACGCCGCCCCGCGCTGCATCTGGGAGATCTCGACGAACTCATCGGGCTGGTGGGCCTGGTCGATCGAGCCCGGCCCGCAGATCACCGTCGAGAACCCCGCCCCCTGGAACTGACCCGCCTCGGCGGCATAGGGCACCACCCGGCCCGGGCCGTTGTCGCCGGCCATGCGGCGGGCGAAGGCTTCGGCGACGCCGTCGACTTCCGGCGCGAAGGCGGGCGTCAGCGACCGACGCTCGACCCTGACCCCGGCCTCGGGCGCGCGGGCCTTCAACTCGGCGTCCATGGCGGCGGCCCTGGCGAAGAAATCGGCCAGGATCGCCATCGGGTCCATTCCCGGCGGGGTGCGCAGGTCGAAGATGAACACGCATTCGCGGGCCAGGATATTGACCGCCGTGCCGCCATTGACCTGACCGATGGTCAGGGTCGCGCCCTTGGGCGTGAACGGCGAGGCGGGATCGGCCTCGCGCGCCAGTGTCTCGGACAGCTCGACCAACCCGGCCATCAGTCTGACGGCCGCCATGTTGGCCGAGACGCCCAGGTGGGTCAGGCTGGAATGGGCTTCGCGGCCTGACACCGTGACCCGGAAAGAGGCGATGCCCTTGTGGCCGCTGACGGCGACCATGTCGGTGGGCTCGCCGACCACCACCAGGGCGGGGCGAGGCAGATCGCGGGCGATGACCGCGATCATGTCGGGCGCGCCCAGGCAGCCGACTTCCTCGTCATAGGAGAAGGCCAGGTGCACGGGCTTGCTGAGCGTTGCGGCCGCCAGGTCCGGCGCGGCGGCCAGGGCCAGGGCCAGGAAGCCCTTCATGTCGCAGGTCCCGCGCCCGTAGAGGCGGCCGTCCTTTTCGGTCAGCACGAACGGATCGGTCGACCAGGGCTGGCCATCGACCGGCACCACGTCGGTATGGCCCGACAGCACCACACCGCCCTCCACCGCCGGGCCGATGGTGGCCAGGAGGTTCGACTTGGTCCCGTCGGCATTGGGCACGCGCCGCGAAGGCACGTTCAGCTGGGCGAGGTAGCCTTCGACCCATTCGATCAGCGCAAGATTGGACAGGCGCGAGGTGGTGTCGAACGACACCAGCTTGGCCAGAAGGTCGATGGCGCGGTCGGACAGCGCTTCGGAAGAGGATGCCATGGGGCGAGCCTAGACCTGTCTCCCTGCTACTGCCTAGGCAGGGCTATCGGAGACAGACGAAAAACGTCTGTCATCCCGCCCCGGCCTTGAGCCGGGGGCGCAGCGCGCAGATCCGGGATCGACGGCTGAGCGCCGCGTTTCCGGCGGTCCCGGATCTGCGCCCGGCTATCGCCGGACTTGTCCGGGATGACAGCTTTTCCCGCAGCGACACCCTATGAGCAGACTTGGCTGGCGAGACGGGCGAGGCAAGACCGTGCCGAAGCCGTGGCGATCTCCGCTCTCGACGAGCGAATTCATCCTCGCCCGTGGCGGTCCACCGCTTTTCTTCGGCGCGACAAGCCTCTAGAGGGAGCGGACCATGATCCTGACCCTCTCCTGTCCCGACCAGCGCGGCATCGTCGCCAAGGTGTCCGCCTTCCTGTTCGAGCGCGCCTGCAACATCCTCGACGCGCAACAGTTCGACGACCAGGAGACCGGCCAGTTCTTCATGCGCGTGGTGTTCGACGCCGACGGCGCCGACCATAAGGCCCTGCGCGCCGATTTCACGGTGGTGGCGACCGCCCTGTCGATGAAATGGACCCTGCGCGACCGCACCGACCGCTACCGGGTGATGATCCTGGCCAGCAAGTTCGACCACTGCCTGGCCGATCTCGTCTATCGCTGGAAGATCGGCGAGCTGCCGATGGAAATCGCCGCCGTCGTGGCCAACCACCCGGCCGAAACCTACGCCAATGTCGACCTGACGGGCCTGCCCTTCCATCACCTGCCGGTGACCAAGGAGACCAAGTTCGAGCAGGAAGCCGCCCTGTGGCAGCTGATCCAGGACACCCGGACCGACATCGTCGTCCTGGCCCGCTACATGCAGGTGCTGTCAGAGGGGCTGTCGGCCAAGCTGGCCGGGCGCTGCATCAACATCCACCACTCGTTCCTGCCCGGCTTCAAGGGCGCCAAGCCCTATCATCAGGCCCATGCGCGCGGCGTGAAGGTGATCGGGGCCTCGGCCCACTACGTCACCGGCGACCTGGACGAAGGTCCGATCATCGAGCAGGACGTCGAGCGCATCAGCCATCGCGACACGCCCGAGGACCTGATCCGCAAGGGCCGCGACATCGAGCGCCGTGTCCTGGCCCGCGCCCTGCGCTATCAGCTGGAAGACCGGGTGCTGCTGAACGGTCGCAAGACGGTGGTGTTCACCGACTAGGCTTATCCACAAGCCGGGTTGCGTGAACGAGGATTTCTGAGCTACGGGGCGGGCTTAAGTCGTTTCCAGGGCCCGGCATGTCTCGCAATCTTCGTATCATGGTCACTGGCGGCTGCGGCTTCATCGGCTCGGCGGTCTGTCGGTATCTGGCCAGTCTGGGCGACGCGGCGATCCTCAATTTCGACGCCATGACCTATGCGGCGTCGGAGACCAGCCTGGCCGACCTGCGCGGCCACAACAGCTATACCTTCGTGAAGGGCGATGTGGCCGACGCCTCGGCCGTGGCCGAGGCCATCGCCGCGTTCAAGCCCACCCACATCATGCACTTGGCGGCCGAGTCGCATGTCGACCGTTCGATCACCGGCCCCGGCGCCTTCATCCAGACCAATGTCATCGGCACCTATGTGATGCTGCAGGCGGCGCTGGACTACTGGCGCAGCCTGGACAGCGCCGCCGCCCAGGCCTTCCGCTTCCACCACATCTCGACCGACGAGGTGTTCGGCAGCCTGGGCGCGCAGGGGCTGTTTTCAGAAACCACCCCCTATGATCCGCGCTCGCCCTATTCGGCATCGAAGGCCTCGTCCGACCACATGGTGCGGGCCTGGCATCACACCTATGGCCTGCCGGTGGTGGTCTCCAACTGCTCCAACAATTACGGCCCCTATCACTTCCCCGAGAAGCTGATCCCGCTGGTCACGCTGAACGCTCTCGAGGGCAAGCCGCTGCCGGTCTATGGCAAGGGCGAAAACATCCGCGACTGGCTCTATGTCGACGACCACGCCAAGGCCCTGGTGCTGATCGCCACCAAGGGTGTGGTCGGCGAGAGCTACAATGTCGGCGGCCGCAACGAGCGCACCAATCTGCAGGTGGTTGAAGCCATCTGTGACATCCTCGACCAGTTGCGCCCGCAGCCGGGCCTGAAGCGCCGCGATCTGATCACCTTTGTCACCGACCGTCCGGGCCATGACGCCCGCTACGCCATCGACGCGACCAAGCTGGAAACAGAGCTGGGCTGGAAGGCGGAAGAAAACTTCGACACCGGCCTGCGCAAGACCGTCGAATGGTACCTGGCCCGCGAGGACTGGTGGCGGCCGCTGCGCGAACGCTATGACGGCCAGCGCCTGGGGCTGAGGACGACCTGATGTCATCCCCCAACAAGGACGGTCCGCGCATTGCGCTCTTCGGCGCCAACGGCCAGCTGGGTCAGGACCTGTCGGCCATCGCCGCGTCGCGCGGCCTGACCCTGCTCGCCCTGCAACGTCCGCAGTTCGATGCGACCGATCTGGCCGGACTGGACGCCGCCCTGGCCGATCTGGACTTCGACGTCGCCATCAACAGCGTCGCCGTCACCCGCGTGGACGACTGCGAGAAGGACCCGGCCCCGGCCGTGGCCATCAACGCCGATTTCGCCGAGGCCCTGGCCAGGACCTGCGCCCGCAAGAAGGCCCGCCTCGTCCAGGTCTCGACTGACTATGTGTTCGGCGGCCAGATCTCGCGCGAGCCGCTGGACGAGACCGCCGCGCCGGCCCCGATCAACGTCTATGGCCAGACCAAGCTGCAGGGCGAAACCCTGGCCCGCCAGGCCCATGATGACGTCATCGTCGCTCGCGTCGCCTCGCTGTTCGGCGTCGCGGGCGCCAGCGGCAAGGGCGGCAACTTCGTCGAGACCATGATCCGCTTCGGTCGCGAGCGCGGGGCCCTGAAGGTGGTCGCCGACCAGGTGATGTCGCCGACCAGTTCGTGGGACGCCGCCGAGGCGATCCTCGACCTGATCAAGGTGGAAGCGCCGGCCGGCGTCTATCATGTGGTCAATTCAGGGGCGGCCAGCTGGCATGATTTCGCCGCCGCCATCATCGACCGCGCAGGGGTCGAGGCGACGGTCTCGCCGATCCCGACCTCCGAGTTTCCGACCCCGGCCCGCCGTCCGCCCTATAGCGTTCTGGCCAACGCCAAGGTCGAAAAGGCGCTGGGCCGATCCATGCCGGCATGGCAAGACGCTCTGGACAGATATTTGACGGCCAAGGGTCACCGCCAGACGTGACTGACCGCGCGGGGCAGTAGGGGTATTATTTCATGAAGGGCATCATCCTGGCCGGCGGATCGGGCACGCGCCTGCACCCGGTGACCAAGGGCGTCAGCAAGCAGCTGCTGCCGGTCTACGACAAGCCGATGATCTACTATCCGATCTCGATCCTGATGATGGCGGGCATCCGCGACATCCTGATCATCAGCACGCCCCGCGACCTGCCGCTGTTCCAGGGCCTGCTGGGCGACGGCTCCGATTGGGGCGTCAATTTCGTCTATGCCGAGCAGCCCGAGCCCACGGGCCTGGCCGACGCCTATCGCATCGGCGCGCAATTCGTCGGCAATGGTCCCTCGACCCTGATCCTCGGCGACAACCTGTTCTATGGCGCGGGCATGGGCCGGATGCTGGAAGGCGCGGCGACCCGCGCCCAGAACGGCGCCTCGGTCTTCGCCTATCTGGTCAAGGATCCGGATCGTTACGGGGTCGTCGAGTTCGACGACAACAACCGCGCCGTCAGCATCGAGGAAAAGCCGGTCCATCCGCGCTCCAACTGGGCGGTGACCGGCCTCTATATGTACGACAACAAGGTCGTCGACTATGCCCGCGACCTGAAGCCCTCGGCGCGTGGCGAGCTGGAAATCACCGACATCAACCGCCTCTATCTGGAGAGCGGCGCCCTGTCGGTCGAGCGCATGGGCCGGGGCTTTGCCTGGCTCGACACCGGCACCCACGACAGCCTGCTGGAAGCCTCGGAATTCGTGCGCGCCATCGAGCATCGCCAGGGCCTGAAGATCGGCTGCTGCGAGGAAGTCGCCTACCAGAACCGCTGGATCAATACCGACCAGCTGCTGGGCCTGGCGCACGACCTGCAGAAGTCGCCCTATGGCGCCTATCTGCGCTCCCTGGCCGAGGGCTGAGCGGCCTTCCACAGGCCCCGGACAGCCGCGCCCGACCGCGCGATTGGCCGTTGTCCGGAGCCCCCGAACGGGCCTAAACACCCAGAAGAATCAGCAGGGTCACGCTGCGGGATGAGCGGTTCCCCAAGCTTCCAAGGCCTGTTAAGAAGGCGCCCGCTCCGACGGAGCGAGAAGCCGGGTCGCTTCGCCCGCCGCCAACCTGTTTGCGAGAGTTTCCGGATTTGTTTGCCGTCAACAGGAATGGCTTCTGAATGAGCCTCTTCGGAAGTTTCAAGGCCGCCGCGCTGGACCTGTACCGCGGCGTGCTCCTGACGCCTCTGTGGTGGCGGGTCAGCGTCGAGCAGACCGTGACGCGCTACCGCCGCAGCCTGCTGGGCCCCGTCTGGATGGCCAGCACCACCCTGGCCACCGCCTTCTCCCTGGCCATCGTGTTCGGCTCGATCTTCGGCGGCGACGCCAAGGATAACCTGTCCTTCATCATGATCGGCGTGGTCGGCTGGTCGATCACCGGCGGCATCCTGCCCGAGATCGCCAACACCTTCGTCAACGCCGCCGGCGTGATGCAGGTGCGCAACCTGCCCCTGAGCTTTCACGCCTTCCAGCAGATGAGCAAGATCTTCATCAACTTCCTCCACCAGGTCGTCGGGCTGTGGCTGGTGCTGATGCTGATGAAGCTGGCGGTGATCCCGCACTGGACCCTGCTGGTGAACCTGCCCATCGCCCTGCTGACGGGCCTGTTCATCAGCATTCCGCTGGGCATGATCTCAGTGCGTTTCCGCGACATCAACTATATGGTCGGCTTTGTCGCCCAGAGCCTGTTCATGCTGACACCCGTGTTTTGGAAGCGCACACAGGTTCCCGAGTCCATGCGCTGGATCGTCGATCTCAACCCGTTCAGCCACCTGCTCGAGATTGTCCGGCAGCCGTTGATGGGGGCCGCAGCGCCGATCCATGATGTCCACGCGTCGCTGGCCTTCCTCGGCGTCGCCGCGCTGTTTACGCTGATCAGTCTGACCCTGGTCCGCACCCGCGTCGTGTTCTGGCTGTAGGCGACATGAACAGTTCCATCGAACTCACCGACGTCACGCTCGACTACAACCTCTACAGCGTGCGCGCCCAGTCGCTGCGCAACACCGTGCTGAACATGGCCGTCGGCGGCCGCCTGATCCAGGCCGGCAAGGACGTGACCTTCGTGCGGGCGCTGTCGAACGTCAGCCTCAAGCTGCAGGAAGGCGACCGCCTGGCCGTGATCGGCCACAACGGTTCGGGCAAGACCTCGCTGCTGAAGATCCTGGCCGGCATCTATTCGCCGACCTCGGGCAAGGTGGATGTGCGCGGGCGGATCAGCTCGATGATCTCGATCTCGGTCGGCCTCGACATCGAAGCCTCGGGTCTGGAGAACATCCGCAACCTGGCCATGATGCAGATGATGTCGGACCGCGAGATCAAGAAGCGCCTGCCGTCGATCGTCGAGTTCTCCGGCCTGGGCGCTTTCGTGCACATGCCGCTGAAAACCTATTCGGCCGGCATGGCCGCGCGCCTGACCTTCTCGGTGGCCACCCAGATGGACGCCGACATCCTGATCATGGACGAGTGGATCAGCGCCGGCGACGCCGACTTCCAGAAGCGGGCCGCAGACCGCCTCAACAGCATGGTCGATTCCGCCAAGATCGTTGTCCTGGCCACCCACGACTATCAACTGGCCGCCAAGGTCTGCAACAAGGTCATGACCATGGAATCCGGCGTGCCGACCTTCCTTGGGACCACCGAGGAATGGCTCGCGAGAAGCAGCGCCGCGTGAGCGAGCGGCTTCCCGCGCCCCGGAAGGCCGTCGAGCCGACCGGATCGCCCGGCCAGTTCAGGGCCCAGGCCGCCGATGCGGAGATGCTGTTTCGTCTGACCCGGGCCGAGCAGCCGCAGTTTGACGACGTAGCCTCGGTTCGCGTCAGCGTGAAACTCCGCGCGATCGAGGGCGAGATCCAGACGCCCAGCGTGCTGATCGACTGGGGCGACGGCCTGGCGCTGGCGACGCCCGTGGCGCTGAAGCGGCTCGGCGATGACGCCTATGTCGTCGTGGCCCACACCAATGCCGGCGCCCTGCGCCAGATCGTGCTGCTGCCCTCCGGCGCGCCCTGCCTGTTCGAACTGAGCGGATTCCGGGTCGATCCCGCAGCCGAGCCCGCAGCCGGCGCCCCGCGACTTTCGGCGCCGCGCCGGCTGCTGCGCGCCGCGCTACGCCGGCTTTCGCCCGGCGCCGCGCGCGGGATCCGCATCATCCTCCGGACTCTCAGCGATCCCAAGAGCACGATCCGTCTGGCGCGTCAGACGATGAGAAATCGCCGCCAGGACCCCTGGCGCGAGTCCTATCAGCACGCCTTCAATGTGGCGCGGCACGCCTTCAGCCCCCACTTCGCCGCCCCGGCCCTGGGTCCGCCACCCCGCGCCGACGATGCGCCCCGGGTGCTGGCCTTTTACCTGCCGCAGTACCATCCGTTCCCCGAGAACGATCAGTGGTGGGGCAAGGGCTTCACCGAGTGGACCAATGTCAGCAAGGCCACGCCCCAGTTCGTCGGCCACTACCAGCCGCGCCTGCCCGGCGAGCTGGGCTTCTATGACCTGCGGGTGCCCGAGGTGCTGCAGGCCCAGGCGGCGATGGCCCGCAACGCCGGCGTCGACGCCTTCTGCTTCCACTATTACTGGTTCGGCGGCAAACGGCTGCTGGAGCGCCCGCTCGACGCCTTTGTCGCCGACCCGCAGATCGACCTGCCGTTCGCCCTGTGCTGGGCCAACGAGAACTGGACCCGGCGCTGGGACGGCGACGAACAGGACGTCCTGATGGCCCAGGACCATTCGCCGGAAGACGACCTGGCCCTGCTCGACGACCTGTCCCGCTACATGGCCTCGCCGCGCTATGTGAGGGTGGGCGGCAAGCCGCTGCTGATCGTCTATCGCCCCGACTCCCTGCCAGACGCCGCGGCCACGCTGGAGCGCTGGCGCAGGCGCGCTCGCGAGCGCGGGATCGGCGAGCTGTTCATTCTCTGCACCAACGCCTTTGGCTTCTCGGCCTGGCGCGACGCCGGCTTCGACGGCCTGGTCGAGTTCCCGCCCCACGCCCTGCAGAAGGGCGAGATCACCGACACGGTCGAGCGCCTGAACCTGGATTTCGCGGGCCGGATCTACGACTACGACACGATCGTCGACGGACGCATCGCGGCCCTGGAGGCGCGCCAGGACGCCCGGATCTATCCCGGCGTCATGCCGTCCTGGGACAACGAGGCGCGCAAGCCGGGCTTCGGCAATATCTTCCACAATGTCACGCCGCAGCGCTTCCACGACTGGGCCGGCGCCGCCCTCGACTGCACCACGCGCCTGGCCCCGCCCGACGAGCGGCTGGTGTTCGTCAACGCCTGGAACGAGTGGGGCGAGGGGACCTATCTGGAACCCGACCGCTGGCTGGGCCACGCCTCGGCCCAGGCCCTGCGCAACGCCGTGGCCATCCGCGCGCCGACGCCCGCGCGCGACCATCCCGCCGTGGCCGCCTCGCAGCAAGGCCCCCGCACGCATGACGCGGTCATGCTGTTCCATATCTTCTATGCCGACCTGATCGACGACCTGGCCCAGCGCCTGGCGCCGCTGCAGGGCAGCATGGACGCCATCATCACCTTCCCCGAGCAGTGGCCGACGGCGGCGGTCGACGCCCTGGCCAGGGCCGTGCCGGGCGCTGTCCTGGTCCCCATGCCCAATCACGGACGCGACGTGGTTCCGTTCCTGACCGCACTGAAAATCGCGCGGGCGCGCGGCCACACCGTGTTCTGCAAGGCCCATACGAAGAAGTCGCCGCACCGCTCGGACGGCGCCGCCTGGCGTGATCGCCTGCTGGACGGCCTGATGTCTCCCGATCGCGCCCAGGCGGCCCTGGCGGCGTTCGCGCAGGACGGGCGGCTGGGCCTGCTGGCGCCGGAGAACGCCCGGATGCTGTTCAGCGACCCGGGGGTCATGACCCACAATGCCGAGGGCGTGGACCAGCTCTCCCGCGAACTGAACTTCCGCTATGGTCCCGACACGGCTTTCCCGGCCGGCACCATGTTCTGGGGTCGCATCGCGGCGTTCGAGGCGCTGGTCGGTCACGACCTGACCTTCGAGCCCGAACTGGGACGGGTAGACGGCACCCTGGCCCATGCCTTCGAGCGCAGCGTCGGCTGCCTGGCCGAAACGGCCGGCTTCCGGGTGCAGTGGAGCCTGTAAGGCTCTGAAACCAAAAGGGGCGCGCCTGGCGCGCCCCTTGGTAGTCCTAGATCAGGCGGCCGCGGCGGCCACGGCCTCGGCGGTGATGCCGAACTCCTTGTAGAGACGCTCGAACGGGGCGCTGGCGCCAAAGCCGGTCATGCCGATAAAGGCGCCGTCCTCGCCGACGAAGCGCTCCCAGCCCTGACGGATGCCCGCCTCGACCGCGACGCGCTTGGCCGCCGTGCCGATGACGGCCTGGCGATAGGCGGCCGGTTGCTGCTCGAACAGCTCCCAGCAGGGAACCGAGACCACGCGGGTCGGCTTGCCCTGACCCTGCAGGATGTCGCGCGCGGCCACGGCCACGCCGACCTCGGTGCCGGTGGCGAAGATCGTCACCGCCGCCTCGCCGCCGTCGGCCGCCAGTAGCTCATAGGCGCCCTTGGCCGACAGGTTCTGCTCGCCTGAGGCGCGGACGCCCGGGGTCTTCTGGCGCGACAGGGCCATGACCGACGGGGTCGCGGTCTGCTCCAGCGCGATCTTCCAGCACTCGGCGGCTTCCACCGCGTCGGCCGGGCGGAAGACCAGCAGGTTGGGGATCGCACGCAGCGAGGCCACATGCTCGACCGGCTGGTGGGTGGGGCCGTCTTCGCCCAGGCCGATGGAGTCGTGGGTCATCACGTGGATGACCTTGGCCCCCATCAGGGCGCCCAGACGGATCGCCGCGCGGCTGTAGTCGGCGAAGGCCAGGAAGGTGCCCGAATAGGGGATGACGCCGCCGTGCAGGGCCATGCCGTTCATCGCCGCCGCCATGCCGAACTCGCGCACGCCATAGTGGACATAGCGGCCGGCATAGTCGGGGGTGTCGAACGCCGTCATGCCCTTGACGAAGGTGTTGTTGGAGCCGGTCAGGTCGGCCGAGCCGCCGATCATTTCCGGGATCGCCGGGATCAGGTGGTCCAGAGCCGCGCCCGAATGAACGCGCGTGGCGTTGGCCGGCTTGGTCTCCGCCATCTTGGCGATGTGGGCGTCGACGGCTTCAAAAGCCTTGGTCGGCAGGGCGCCCGAGATCGCGCGGTTGAACTCGGCGGCGTGGGCCGAGGCCTTCAGGCCCGCTTCCCAGGCCTTGCGGACGCGGGCGCCGCGACGGCCGACGCTCTTCCAGGCCTTGGCGATGTCGTCCGGCACCGTGAACGGCGCGGCGTCCCAGCCCATGGCGACGCGCGAGGCGGCGATCTCGTTGTCAAACAGGGTGTAGCCGTGGCTGTGGGGGTCGCCTTCTTTCGGACCCGCGCCCTTCGAGATCAGCGTCTTGCACGCGATCATGGTCGGTCGGTCCTGCTTCGTCGCCCAGCGCAGGGCGGCGGCGATCTTGCCGTGGTCATGGCCGTCGACAACCTTGACCGCCCAGCCGGCGGCCTTGAAGCGCATCACCTGGTCGCCGGTCTCGGAGATGGTGGCGACGCCGTCGATGGTGGTGTTGTTGTCGTCGAACAGCACAGTCAGCTTGGACAGCTTCAGGCGGCCGGCGATGCTGATGGCTTCGTGGCTGACGCCTTCCATCAGGCAGCCGTCTCCGGCGATCACCCAGGTGCGGTGATCGACGATGTCGGCGCCGAAGCGCGAGGCCAGATGGGCTTCGGCCATGGCCATGCCGACGGCGGTGGCCAGGCCCTGGCCCAGCGGACCGGTGGTGCATTCAACGCCGGGCGTGTGGTGGACTTCCGGGTGGCCGGGGGTCAGCGAACCCCACTGACGGAAGTTTTCGATCTCCTTCATCGTCATGGCCTTGAAGCCGGTCAGGTGAAGCAGGGAATAGATCAGCATCGAGCCGTGGCCCGCCGACAACACGAAGCGGTCGCGGTCGGCCCAGTCGGGCTTGGCGGCGTCGAACTTGAGGAACTTGCTCCACAGCACCGTCGCGACATCGGCCATGCCCATCGGCATGCCCTGGTGTCCGGACTTGGCCTTGTGGACCGCATCCATGGAAAGGACGCGGATCGCGTCGGCCATTTTGATGGGCGAAACGGGCATGGGCGTTCGTCTTTGTTCGTTATGTTTTGCAGGGCTGCGCGGGCGCGAGGTCGCACGATGACCCCCTCGGGTCAAGGTTTGCGGGCCTTGGCATGACACTTCGGCGACGTATCGGTGCTTTGCAACAACGGGCGGACGGGCTATAGCTTGATCGCGACTTATGCTCATTTTCAGCATAACTAAGGGTCCAGCCTTGGCGAACCTGCCGTTCTTCTCACCCTACCGCCACGGCTTCGTCCGGGTCGCCACCGCCGTGCCGAAGGTCAAGCTGGTCGATCCAGCCGCCAATGCCGCCAGCGTGCTGGACCTGGTCGGCCAGGCCGATGCGGCCGGCGTGGCGGTGCTGGTGTTCCCGGAACTGGGCCTGACAGGCTATTCCATAGACGACCTGCTGCAGCAGAACGCCCTGCTGGACGCGGTGGAAGCCGCCATCGAGACCCTGGCCCGGGCCAGCGCCACCCTGGCCCCGCTGTTCGTGGTCGGCGCGCCGCTGCGCGTGGACGGCCGGCTCTACAACACCGCCGTCGCCATCCAGGGCGGCGCGGTGCGGGGGGTGATCCCCAAGAGCTTCCTGCCCAACTATCGCGAATTCTATGAGCGGCGCTGGTTCACGCCGGGCGCCGGCGTGGTCGGCAAGACCGTGACCCTGGCCGGCGAGAGCGTGCCGTTCGGGACCGACATTCTCCTTCGGGCCAGCGGCCCGACACCCTTCAATGTGGGAATCGAAATCTGCGAGGACGTCTGGACGCCCACACCGCCCAGCACCGCCCAGGCCATGGCCGGGGCCGAGATCCTGCTGAACCTGTCGGCCAGCAACATCACCATCGGCAAGTCGCAGACCCGCCGCCTGCTGTGCGCCAGCCAGTCAGCCCGGGCCATCGCCGCCTATGTCTATTCGGCGGCCGGGGCGGGCGAGAGCTCGACCGACGTCGCCTGGGACGGCCATGCCGACATTCACGAGATGGGCGCCCTGCTGGCGGAAACCCCGCGCTTTTCGACCACCGCCGTGATGGCCATGGCCGATGTCGATGTCGACCGCATCCGCCAGGAGCGCATGCGGGTGGTCAGCTTCGGCGACGCCGCGACCCTGGCGCCGAGCGCGTTCCGGATCGTTCCGTTCGACTTCACCCCGCCGGCCGGCGACCTGGCCCTGGCCCGCACGGTGGAGCGCTTCCCGTTCACGCCGTCGGATCCCGCGCAGCTGAGCGACAACTGCTACGAGGCCTACAACATCCAGGTCCAGGGCCTGGCCCGCCGGGTCGAGGCGTCTGGCCTGAAAAAGCTGGTGATCGGCATCTCAGGGGGTCTCGACTCGACCCACGCCCTGATCGTCGCGGCCAAGGCCATGGACCAGCTGGGCCTGCCGCGCAGCAACATCCTGGCCTACACCCTTCCCGGCTTCGCGACCTCGGACCGCACCAAATCCAACGCCTGGAAGCTGATGAAGGCGATGGGCGTGTCCGCCGACGAGATCGACATCCGCCCGGCGGCCGAGCAAATGCTGAAGGACCTCGACCACCCCTATTCGCGGGGCGAGCCGGTCTATGACGTGACGTTCGAGAACGTCCAGGCGGGCCTGCGGACTGACTATCTGTTCCGGCTGGCCAACCACAACGGCGCCTTGGTGGTGGGCACCGGCGACCTGTCGGAGCTGGCCCTGGGCTGGTGCACCTATGGCGTCGGCGACCAGATGAGCCACTACAATCCCAACAGCGGCGTGGCCAAGACCCTGATCCAGCACCTGATCCGCTTCGTGGCGGCGTCGGGCGATGTCGATGCGGCGACCGCCGATCTGCTGGAGGATATCCTCGATACCGAGATCTCGCCCGAACTGGTGCCCGGCGAGCAGGTGCAGGCCACCGAGAGCTTCGTCGGCCCCTACGCCCTGCAGGACTTCAATCTCTACTACCTGACCCGCTACGGCATGGCTCCGTCCAAGATCGCCTTCCTGGCCTGGACCGCCTGGCATGACGCCACGGCCGGCGCCTGGCCGGTCGGGACGCCGGACGCCCAGCGCAAGGCCTACGACCTGCCGGAGATCAAGCGCTGGCTGGAGCTGTTCCTGCGTCGGTTCTTCGGCAACCAGTTCAAGCGCTCGGCCATGCCCAACGGCCCGAAGATTTCCTCCGGCGGGGCCCTGTCGCCGCGCGGCGACTGGCGGATGCCGTCCGACGCGACGGCCGACATCTGGCTGGCGGAACTGCACGCCAATACAGCGGTCTAGAAAATTTGCCCCCTGTGTGGTTCGTCACCGGCGATCGTTAAGAGACCCGTGCTAGTTGGAAAATGGACCTCGGTGCGAGGTCGTGGGGACGTGGGGGCCTTGTGAGCGCGATCTATCCGGTGATCCTGTGCGGCGGTTCGGGCACGCGTCTGTGGCCGGCCTCGCGGGCCGACCAGCCCAAGCAGTTCCTCAAACTGATCGGCGACCATTCCAGCTTCCAGGACACCGTGCTGCGGGTGGCCACCCTTCCGGGCCGCGCCGAGATCGTCATCGTCACCGGCGGGGCCATGGTCGAGTTCGTGCTGGCCCAGACGGCGGAGATCGGCGTGCCGGTCACGGTGCTGGTCGAGCCCGAAGCCCGCGACAGCGCCCCGGCCGTGGCCGTGGCCGCCGCCTATGTCCAGTCGCGCGACCCGCAGGGCGTGGCCCTGATGCTGGCCGCCGATCACTATATCGCCGAGCCCGAGGTCTTCGGCGAAGCCGCTGTCACCGCCGCCCGCGCCGCCGCCGAAGGCTGGATCGTCACCTTCGGCGTCAAGCCGACCGCTCCCGCCACCGGCTTTGGCTATATCCGCCCGGGGCAAGCTCTGCTGGACGGCAGCGTCAGCGCTGTCGCCGCCTTCGTCGAGAAGCCCGACCGCGCCACCGCGCAGGCCTATGTCGCCGACGGCTATCTGTGGAACAGCGGCAACTTCGCCTTCAAGGCCGACATGCTGCTGGGCGAGCTCGACGCCTTCGAGCCCACCGTCTCGGCCGCCGCCCGCGCCTGTATCAGCGCCCTGACCATCACCGACAGTGTCGCCCGCCTGGACAAGGCCGCCTTCGGCCAGGCCGCCAAGATCTCGCTCGACTATGCGGTGATGGAGCGCACCAAGAAGGCCGCCGTGGTTGGTCCCCGCCGCCTTCTCGTGGTCGGACCTGGGCGCCTGGGACGCCATCTGGGACGCCTTCCCCAAGGATGGCGCAGAGAATGCGGTCTCCGGCGACGTAACCCTGATCGACTGCGAGCGCGTTCTGGCGCGCTCGACCGGTCCGTTCATCGGCGTCATTGGACTGAAGGACATCGTCGTCGTGGCCGAGCCCGACGCGATCCTGGTCTGCCATCGCGACGCCAGCCAGGCGGTCAAGACCCTGGTCGACGGCCTCAAGCGCGACGGTCGCTCGATCGCCAGCGGCCGGGACCGGGGCAATGCGCCGCGCAAGGTGCTGACGACCACCGCCACGGCCCAGGTCGAGCAATGGACCCTGAAGGCCGGCGACACCGTCGAGCTACCCGCCGGCGTGGTTCAGGTGCTGGACGGTCAGGTCGAAGGCCTCGGCGCGATCACCACGCTGCAGGCGGCCACGACCGTTCAGGCCACGACCGCCGCCATCCTGCTGGTTACGTCGCGGCCGTAACCACCCGGTCCATCTCCGCGATGGCGCAGACGATGTGGTAGAACGAAGAGGCCGGCGCGGCTTCCTCGATAAAGGCGCCGTCGGGTTTCAGCTTGTCGCGCCACAGGCCCGGCACAGGCGTGCGCAGATACTGCAGCAGCCCCTCGGCCCCCTCGGCGGCCACGCCCCACCACTTGTCATCGCCGGTGACCTCGGCGGCCAGCACGCCGGCCTTGATCCGTTCGGTCTGCGGCCAAAGGCGGGCGCCGGCGTCGTGGGCGGTCATGTCGTCGAGCATGGCGTTCATGCCCACGCCGCGCTCGGGATCGACGCCCCTGGTCTCGGCCAGGTCAATCATCCGCAGGGCGGCGGCGATGGCGTCGGGACGCCCGGCCAGCTTGCCCCAGCGCAGCAGCAGCCAGGCCCACTCATACTGGTGGCCCGGCTCCCAGATCCGGCCGGCCACGCCGGGGGCGGGGTTCCACTGATCATCGAAGAACTCGCGCAGCGCGCCGGTCTCGGCGGAGATGAACTTG
The DNA here is from genome assembly GCF_058681155.1 of Caulobacter sp. FV1ye13L. Next base: position 1,283,491 of record NZ_CM178732.1, on the reverse strand, counting down.
CTCAGCGCAAGCTCGGCAATCTCGTCGGCCAGGGCCCGCCATTGGGGATCCGCATCGATGGCGTTCCAGGCGAGGCAGGCCTCGAACAGGTGCATGTGCGGGTTGGAGTGCAGGGGCGGATCGGTGGGTGTCGACTCGTTGAAGCCGCCCAGCGGGTTCTTCAGCGTCGCATAGAGGGTCTCGCGCACCGAGACGGCGACGTCGCGCAGGTCGCTGCGCCCCGTCACCGCGCAAGCATTGGCCAAAGCGAACATCGCGAACGCCTGATCATAGAGGGCCGAGGTGTCATCCAGGCTGACCCCGCCCGGGCCGACCAGGGCCCGAAACAGGCCGTCGGACTTGCGATAGACGTCGAGATAATAGCTCAGGCCGTGCTCGACCGCCTCGCGCCACGGGCCGGTCCAGCCCAGGTCCCTGGCGGCGGCGAAGGCGTAGATCTGGCGCGGCAGCACCCGGCCCCGGCGCGGCGAGTCCTTGGCCTCACCGGACTGCTCGATGGTCTCGAAAAAGCCGCCACCCTTATGATCGGCCCCGACGGTCCACCACAGCGGGAAGGCGGTCGACAGCGCCCAGCCCTTCAGCCGGTCGCGCAGGCGAGCGGCGTCATTGAAGGCGCCGTTCAGGGTGTCGGGCATCGAGAACTCTCCAGGTGCGGGTGTTTTCTAATCGTGTTCTTGCCTCCCCGCCAAGACGATGGCTTGGCGCCCTGCGGCGACAGGCGATAAAGCTCGACCTATGGACAGTCTGCCGCCCCTTCGCGCCGTGTTTCTCGACCGGGACGGCGTGCTGAATATCGATCACGGCTATGTCGCCGATCCGGCGCGGCTGGACTGGATCGACGGCGCGCGCGAGGCTGTGGCGGCCATGACCCGGTCGGGCCTGAAGGTGATGGTGGTCACCAACCAGTCAGGGATCGGCCGCGGCTATTTCAAGGAAGCCGCCATGCACGACTTCCATGCCGCGATGCAGGCCCAGCTGGCCCCTCTGGGCGGCCAGATCGACGCCTTCTATTTCGCCCCTCATCACGAGAACGCCGCCATCGACGCCTATCGCGTCAGCGACCATCCCGACCGCAAGCCCAACCCGGGCATGGTGCTGCGGGGCCTGGCCGATTTCGGCCTGACCCCCGCCGAGGCGGTGATCATCGGCGACCGGTCCAGCGACGTCGAGGCCGGACGCCGCGCCGGCCTGCCGGGCTATCTGTTCCGGGGCGGCGACCTGCACGCCTTCGTGGTCGAGGTGCTGGGCGACCGGGTTCCGGGCCTGAAATGACCCTGAAGGTCCTGCAGTTCGGGGCCACGGGACAGGTCGGCCAGGCGCTGATCACCGCGGCGACGGACAGGATCGCCCTGACGGCCCTCTCGCGCGCCGAGGTCGACCTGACCGATCCCGCAGCCGTCCGCGCCGCGATCCTGGCGGCCGACTGCGACTTGGTCTGGAACGCCGCCGCCTTCACGATGGTCGACAGGGCCGAGAGCGAGCCCGAGGCCGCCTTCGCGGTCAACGCGACCGCGCCCGGGGCTATGGCCGCCGCCTGCGCCGAGCGCGACCTGCCCTTCATCCATCTGTCGACCGACAGCGTCTTCGACGGCCAGACGACCCGGCCCTATGTCGAAACCGATCCCGCCGAGCCGATCAGCGTGTATGGCCGCTCGAAACTGGCCGGCGAGCAGGCGGTGCTGGCCCACCCGCGCACGGCGGTGCTCCGGGTTTCGTGGGTGTTCTCGCCTTACGGCCGAAACTACGTCTCCTTCATGCTGGAGCTGGGCCGCACGCGCGAGGTGCTGCAGGTGGTCGCCGACCAGCACGGCAGCCCCACCGACGGCGAGGCCCTGGCCGGGTTCATGGTCGCCAGCGCCGGGCGCTGGGCGGGCGCTCAATCCGATGATCCGGCCTTTGGCCTGTTCCACTTCGCCAATGCCGGCGAGACCAGCCGTTTCGCGTTCGCCAAGGCCGCCCTCGACCGCGACCCGCTGACCCGGGCGCGGCTGGAACCAACGACCCAGGCCGCTTTCGCCGAGGCCGCCGCCCGGCCGCCGCGCTCGCCGCTGGACAGCGGCAAGCTGGCCGCGACCTTCGGCTTCACCCCCCAGCCCTGGAAGCCGGCCGTCGAGCGGGTGGCCGACCAGCTGGTCCGTAACGGCTTGTGAACGCGCCGATGCTGGCGCGCGGCGGCCCATCGCGATAAACCGGCCCCAACATCACAAAAAATCAGCGCAAGAGTCCCATGCAGATCTTCCTCGACAGCACCGACACCAAGGTCATCGCCGACCTGGCCTCCACCGGCCTCGTGGACGGCGTGACCACCAACCCGACCCTGATCGCCAAGTCGGGCCGTCCGATGCTGGAAGTGATCGCCGAGATCTGCGACCTGGTGCCCGGCCCGATCAGCGCCGAAGTCGCCGCCACCACCGCCGACGCCATGATCGCCGAAGGCACCAAGCTGGCCGGCATCGCCCCCAATGTCGTGGTCAAGATCCCGCTGACCCGCGACGGCCTGATCGCCTGCGCCGCCTTCGCCAGCGAAGGCATCTCGACCAATGTCACCCTGTGCTTCTCGCCGACCCAGGCCCTGCTGGCCGCCAAGGCCGGCGCGACCTTCGTCTCGCCGTTCATCGGCCGGCTGGACGACTACGGCTTCGACGGCATGGACCTGATCCGCGACATCCGCACGATCTATGACAATTTCGGCTACGAGACCGAGATCCTGGCCGCCTCGGTGCGCAACGTCGCCCACGTCAAGGACGCGGCCATCGTCGGCGCCGACGTCGTCACCATCCCGCCGGCTGTGTTCAGCGACCTGTTCAAGCACCCGCTGACCGACAAGGGCCTGGAACAGTTCATGAAGGACTGGGCCGGCACCGGACAATCGATCCTTTAGAGCGACCTGATGAACGGCGCCGGACTCGCCCGGCGCCGTTCATATGAACACTGATTATTTCGCTTACGCGAACTGTGTTCGCATTTGCGATCTCGTGCGTTAGGCTGGCAGCAGCCACAGGGGAGACTGTCATGGTCCCGACCGACGCCACCGCCGAGATCCGCCTTGCCGATTCCGCCGAGGCCGCCAGCTTCTCGACCTTTGTTCAGGGCTTCCTGTCGGCCAACGGTTTTCCGTTCGTGATCATCCATGACGCGCCCGAGGTCGCCGGCCACATGCGTCGCGTGGTCTTCGAGGACGCCAGGGTCAGCCGCAAGTTCGCCCAGGAATGGGTGCGGCTGCGCGGAACCCTGGGCCAGGCCTAAAGCCGCGCCAGCACCCGAGGGTGCTCCTTCCCGGCCGGCATGCGGGCCCTGCAGGCGATCGTCTCGCTCTCGGCCTGGGCGCGCCGCCTCAGGATCCGGTCGGCGGGGTCGACTTGCCCGCCCCGGATTTACGCCGGCGCATCGGCGCCTTCAGTCCAAACAGGTGATGCTCCCCTTCGCCCGGCATGGCCGGCGAGGGATCCACGGCCTTGGTCGGGCGCGGCGGCGGCAGGTCGGTGCGCGCCGGGTCTTCGGACAGCAGATGGGCGGTCAGCATCAGGTCGGTCTTGACCGAGGCGAAATCCTCCCTGGCCGTCCAGGCCCGGATCGCGGCCTGGGCGAAGGCTTCGGACAGGTCGGTGACCTCGATCTGCACGGCCGGCTCCTTGCGGATGCGCGGGTCGTTCTCGGCCCGCTCGCGCAGGCGCTTGAGAACCGCGACCAGATCGGTCTTCAGGGGGACCTTGAACAGCACGTCCACGCGGCGCGTGCGGTGGGCCGAATAGTTCAGGATCACATCGCCGAACACCTTGCTGTTGGGGATCATCACCTTGACGTTGTCGAAGGTGGCGATCTCGGTGAACAGCAGATCCAGCGACTTGACCGTGCCGATGCGCGTCACCGTCTCGATGGTGTCGCCCACCCGATAGGGGCGAAACAGCAGGATCATCACCCCGGCGGCCACGTTCGACAGGGCGCCCTGCAGGGCCAGGCCGATGGCCAGGGACGCCGCGCCGAGGACGGCGATGATCGAGGTGGCCTGAACCCCGACCTGCTGCAGCACCGCCACCAGGCCGACGGCGATCACCGCATAGCGCACCAGCGAGGCGCCGAAGGTTTCCAGGGTCTGGTCGGGGTTGTTGCGGTGGACGCGTCCCAGGGTCCGGCGCACCACCTTGGCGGCCCAGCCGGCGACCCAGAAGGTCAGGCCCAGGATCAGGGCGGCGACCACCAGATTGACCGCCACCTTGCCGACCCAGTCGAGGAAGTGCCCCAGCACGGTCTCGTCGGCCCAAATGTTGGCGACGGCGGGCAGGCGGGCGTCGGGCGGAATCACGGTGGGCTTGGTCATGGACCTCTCGATGGCGCCCCCGCGCGGAACGGTCAACGAACAGGGCCCGCAGGCCGTTCCCGACCCCGACCCCGAGGCTCCGCTTCGCGCCGGCGAAACAGTCGGTTACATCAATTGGGTCGAACTCGCCTCGATCCGCCTCTATGAGCGCCGCCCATGAGCATGCCCTTCATCGACCTGGCCGCCCAGCAACGCCGGATCCGCGACAAGATCGACGCCGCCATCGCCGGCGTGCTCGACAGCGGCGCCTATGTGATGGGTCCGCAGGTTCGCGCGTTCGAGAGCCAGCTGGCCGCCTTTGGCGAGGCGAAGCTGGCCCTGTCCTGCGCCAACGGCACCGACGCCATCGCCCTGCCGCTGATGGCCTGGGGCATCGGCAAGGGCGATGCGGTGTTCTGTCCGTCCTTCACCTTCGCCGCGACGCCCGAAGTGGTGCCGTGGGTCGATGCGACGCCGGTGTTTGTCGATATCCTGCCCGACACCTTCAACCTCGACCCCGCCGCGCTGGAGGCCGCGATCGCCGGCGTGAAGGCCGATGGCAAGCTGACGCCCAAGGTGGTGATCGCCGTCGATCTGTTCGGCCAGCCCGCCGACTATCCGGCCATCAAGGCGATCTGCGAGCGCGAGGGGATGAAGCTGATCGCCGACAGCGCCCAGGGCTTTGGCTGCACCCTGAACGGCCATCACCCGCTGCACTGGGCTGATGTGGCCACCACCAGCTTCTTCCCGGCCAAGCCGCTGGGCTGCTATGGCGACGGCGGGGCGGTGCTGACCAATGACCAGGACCTGTGGGACCTGATGGACAGCTACCGCGTCCACGGCAAGGCGGTGGCCCCTGACCTGGTGGGTCGCACCTTCGACCACGACACCAAGTATCTGAACACCCGCATCGGCATGAACTCGCGGCTGGACACCATCCAGGCGGCGATCCTGATCGAGAAGCTGGCGATCTTCGCCGAGGAAATCCAGCTGCGTCAGACCGTGGCCGACCGCTATGCGGCGGGGCTCGAAGGCACGGTGCTGGCGGTTCCCAGGGTGATCGACGGCGGCGTCTCGGTGTGGGCGCAATATGTCATCGAGCATGAGAACCGCGATGGTCTGGCCGCGCATCTGAAGACGCAGGGCATTCCCACGGCGGTCTATTATCCCGTGCCGATGCACATCCAGGCGCCCTATGCGGACTTCCCGCGCGGCGCGGGCGGCCTGCCGGTCACCGAGACCAAGGCCGAGACCGTGCTGGCCCTGCCGATGCATCCGTATCTGGAAGCGGCCGAGCAGCAGAAGATCATCGACGCGATCCGGGCCTTCAACGGCTAGGCGCGGGACCGGCAGCGGCTAGCCGACTGTCACATCGGGGGGCTATAGGACGGGCGTAGCGTCGCGCCTTCCGCCGGACGTCGTCCAGACCGAGGCTTCCCATGTCGCACGCACAGCAGACACCCCCGCCCCATCCCGGCATGGGCTTCAGGCAGTTCGTCGCCCTGATCGCGGCGATGATGGCGACCAACGCCCTGGCTATCGACTCGATGCTGCCGGCCCTGCCGCAGATCGGCCATGCCCTGGGCGTGGCCAGCGCCAACCAGCATCAGTGGATCATCACCGCCTATCTGCTGGGCTTTGGCGCGGCGCAGCTGTTCTACGGCCCGCTGGCCGACCGTTTCGGGCGCAAGCCGGTGCTGATGCTCGGCCTGACCCTCTATGTGCTGTTCGCCGGTCTGTGCGCCTTTTCGACCTCGTTCGAGATGCTGCTGATCGCCCGCGCCCTGTGCGGCGTGGGCGCGGCCGCCACCCGGGTGCTGTCGGTGTCGATCGTCCGCGACTGCTATAGCGGCCGGGAGATGGCCAAGGTGATGTCGCTGTCGTTCATCGTCTTCCTGGCCGTACCGATCATCGCGCCTTCGGTGGGCCAGGCCATTGTGCTGGTTGCGCCGTGGCCGTGGATCTTCCTGGTCCTGGCGATCTTCGGCCTGCTGGTCATCGCCTGGGCGGCGATCAAGCTGCCCGAGACCCTGCATCCGCAGGACCGTGTTCCGCTGGAGGCTGCGCCCGTGCTCGCGGCCTTCAAGGCCTGCCTGACCAACCGCGTCGCCATCGGCTACACCCTGGCCTCCACCCTGGTGCTGGCCGGCCTGTTCGGCTTCCTCAACTCGGCCCAGCAGGTCTTTGTCGACGTGCTGGGGGCGGGCAAGCTGTTCACCGTCATCTTTGCCGGCATTGCAGGGGGCATCGCCATCGCCTCGCTGGTCAATTCCAGGATCGTCGGCAAGCTGGGCATGCGGCGGGTCTCGCACGTGGCCCTGTGCGGCTACATCGCCTTCGCCGCCGTCCACGCGGTGATCGCCCTGACCGGCCACGAGACCCTGTGGACCTTCGCCATCCTGCAGACCTGCATGATGTTCTGCTTTGGCCTGACGATGTCGAACTTCGGCGCCCTGGCCATGGAGCCCCTGGGCCATCTGGCCGGCACCGCAGCCTCGGTGCAGGGGTTCATCACCACCATTGGCGGCGCCCTGTTCGGCTTCTGGATCGGCCAGCTGTTCGACGGCACCGTGGCGCCCCTGACCCTGGGCTTCACCGGCTTTGGTCTGGCGGGCCTGATCGCCGTGCTGATCACCGAAAAGGGTCGGCTGTTCCACGCCGGGTCCGAGGCCGCCTAGAGCTTTTTGTTTTCGCATCGTTTTTGCGGAAAACCGGCATCCACTTTTCCGCACGATGCTCTAGGCGGCGACGGCGCGGTCCAGCGCGTCATAGAGCGCGCGGATGTCCAGCGGCTTGGCCAGCCAGTCGGTCATGCCGGCGTCGCGGCAGGCCTGGACCTCCTCGGCCGCCACCCCGGCGCTGAAGCCGATCACCGGCGTGTCGCGATTGAGACCGACGCCCGCCCGCAGTCGCCGGGTCGCCTCGCAGCCGTCCAGGCCGGGCATGTTGACGTCCATCAGCACGATGTCGAACCGTTCGGCGGCAAGATACTTCAACGCCGACAGGCCGTCCGAGGCCGTCGACAAGGTCACGCCCAGCGGTTCAAGCACCAGGGCCAGGGTGCGGCGGTTGACCTCGTGGTCGTCGACGGCCAGGACCCTCAGGGCCGAGATCTGCGGCGCCGCGCCGTCGTCACGCGCCGTACCGACCACACTCTCCGAGCTGCCCTGCGGCAGGGTCAGGGTCAGGCGGAAGATCGCGCCGCGGGGCACGGCCGCACGGGCGTCCAGCTCGCCCCCCATAAGCCGCGCCAGCTCCCGGCTGACGGTCAGGCCCAGGCCCGTGCCGCCATAGGTGCGCGCGGTTTCCTGCGAGGCCTGGCTGTAGGGCGTGAACAGGCGGGCCATGGCCTCGGGCGCGATGCCCGCGCCATTGTCCTGCACCTCTATGACGATCTGCAGCAGGCCGTCCGCCAGCGGCTCCACCGCCAGACGCAGGTCAATGACCCCCTCGTCGCTGAACTTCACGGCATTGGACAGCAGGTTGTTGAGAATCTGCCTCAGGCGGAACGGATCGCCCTGGACCCAGACTGGCGCCTGATCGCCTGACCCCTGGCGCAGAACCAGCCCCTTGGCGACGGCCTGGGCGGTCCAGAACCGGGTGGCGTCACCCAGCGCCCCCAGCAGGTCGAAATTGCGGGTTTCCAGACTCATGGCCCGGGCCTCGATCTTGGCCTGGTCCAGCATGTCGGTCAGCAGTCCGGTCATCAGATGGCCGGCGTCGACGATCAGGTCTGCGGTGGCGGCCGTCTGGGCCGGGTGCGAGCCCCGACGGATCAGGTGGGCGCCGGCCAGGATCGCGGACAGCGGCGTACGCAGCTCATGACTGACAATGGCCGCCATGGCCGCTCGGTCAGCCACCGCCGCCTCGGCCTGGATACGGCGCGCATCCGATTCCTCATGGGCCGCGATCACGGCCTTGCGGGCCTGATGCAGTCGCTGCCAGGTGCTGTGCACCGCTATGGTGAAGAAGACCACCATCGTCGCCAGGATCGCCACCTGGCCATAGGGGGTACGCCACCACATCGGCAGGGTCGCCAGACTGACCACATAGGGCGCGGCCCCCAGATAGAACAGCGGTCGGCTGTCGACGCCCGAGGCGACATTGTTCAGCAGGCCGCCGGCCAGCAGAAACAGGGCCAGGGCCATCAGGGACGGCTGGTCGCTGTACCAGAGGATCGCCGCGGCTCCGGCGTGGACCGTCGCCATGGTCAGGACAGAGACCAGCATCAGCAGGGCCCAGGCCTCGACGTGACGGGTCGGCATGCGCCCCTTGGCGAAGGGCCTGACCGCGATGAACTCCAGGGCCTGGACCGACAGGCTGGACAGCAGCCACATCCCGATCAGGTCATCACGCGAGGCCAGATGCAGGGCCCAGCTCAACAGGACCATCACACCGAGACGCGTAAAGACCTGCTTGTAACGCTCATCGGCATTGGCGGGCAGATAGGGCAGCAGGGCTGTCAGAAACTTGGACATGAACCGTCTCCCATCCTCTGGCCTAGGGCGAAACTGGCAAAGGAGACGTAAACGCTGCGCCCTAGTCCAGAAGGCGCTCTAGCGTTTTGAGTTCATCGGCCTCCCGGGCCGGCTTGTCCCAGCGGATTCGACTGATGCGCGGAAAGCGCATGGCGACCCCTGACTTGTGCCGGGTCGAACGTTGCAGGCCCTCGAACGCCACCTCGAACACCAGGCCAAAGCCCTCGTCGGCCCGCACCGAACGCACAGGTCCGAACCGCTCAACCGTGTTGTCACGCACGAATTTGTCGATCTGCTTGAGCTCGTCATCCGTGAAGCCGAAATAGGCCTTGCCCACCGGGGTCAGGGACCGATCGCCCCGCTCGTCCTCGCGCCAGACGCCGAAGGTGTAGTCGGAATAGAAGCTCGAGCGCTTGCCGTGGCCGCGCTGGGCGTACATCAGCACCGCGTCGATCAGCCGCGGATCGCGCTTCCACTTGAACCACGGCCCCTTGGGGCGACCGGGCTCATAGACGCTGTCGCGGCGCTTGAGCATCAGGCCTTCGGCGAGCCGTGCATCGCCCTCGGGCGGATCGCCGCGCAGTCCCGCCAGCCCTGCCCAGGTCTCGAAGGGCTGTAGCGGCGACAGGTCGATGCGCGGGCTGGCGATCCTGGCCACAAAGGCCTCCAGCCGCTCTCGGCGCGCTGTGAAGGGCAACGACCGCAGGTCGGTCTCGCCGTCCAGCAGCAGGTCATAGGCGCGGATGCCGGCGGGAAAGGCCGCCAGCTGTTTGGCGTCGACCGTCTTGCGGTTCAGGCGCTGCTGCAGGTCGCCGAACGAGGCCAGGGCTCCGTCGCGGATCACCAGCAGTTCGCCGTCCAGCGCCCCGTCGAAATCCAGCGCCGCCAGAACGTCGGGAAAGGTCGCCGAGATGTCGTCGCCGGTGCGCGTATAGAGCCGCCGCTCGCCGCGCTCCGAAACGGCCTGCACGCGGATGCCGTCCCACTTCCACTCGGCGACATAGTCGGCCGGATCGAGCCTGGCGAAATCCACGGCCTCGTCGATCGCCTGGGCCAGCATCACCGGCCGGAAGCGCCCCGGCGCGTCGGGCGAGGGCGGCTCAGAGCGTCCCTCCAGCCAGGCGAACAGGTCGCCGTAAGGCGGCTCCAGCGCATGCCAGACCTCCTCGATCTGCCCGATCTCGACCTTGCCCAGATTGGCGCAGGCCTGCTTGGCCAGCCGCGCCGAAACCCCCACCCGCAGGCCCCCGGTCACCAGCTTCAGCAGCGCCCAGCGGCCGTCGGGATCCAGGGCGTCCAGCCAGTCCTCGATCAGCCGCTGGACCTCGCCGCGCGAGGCGGTGCGCAGGGCCTCGACCACCTCGGACAGTTCGGGTTCACGATTGGGGCCCGGCCGCGCAGGCCAGACCAGGGCGACGGTCTCGGCCAGATCGCCGACAAAGTCATAGGACCAGGCGAACAGCTGGGCGTCCATCCGCGCCTCGATCGCCTTGCGGATGAAGGCCGGCTTGGCCGCCGAGAACGACAGGGCGCCGGTCAGGGCCGCCAGGGCGAAACCCCGGTCGGGATCAGGCTGGCCGCGCAGAAAGTCCTCAATCAGGGTCAGCTTGGCGTTGCGCGAGCTGGTCAGGGACAGCCGGTCCAGCAGGTGGGCGAAGGCGCGCATGGACATCGAACGCCTCCCCTCGGCTCCGGTTCAGGTCATCTCAACGGGTCAGGCAGAACGGGCTTCGTCCAGCTGGCCCAGGATCATGATCTTCTGCCAGATCTTGCGGCCCAGGTCCGAGGTCAGGGTCTCGATGTCGTTGACGGCCGAAACAATGACCGGATCATCGCTCTCGCCTGCATAGAGGGCCGCCAGCTTGGCGGTCAGGGCCAGCATCTCGGCGCAATAGTCCAGATAGCGGGCCAGCTGAAAGCGGTTCATCTCGCGCACCGGCGAGGACGGCGTTCGCGGCCCCAGCACCAGGGTGGGGTCCTTGGTCAGCTGGTGCATGTCGATGACGTGGGCGAAGGAGCGCAGCTCATGCAGGGCCTTCTGCACCCGACCGCGCTTCCAGCGGGTTTCCAGCGAGACCAGGAACCAGGCTGCGGCGCCCGACAACAGGATCAGATTGACCGCCGGCTCCAGCCCCTGGGCCAGGCGCAGCGCGTCGGCGCCGCGCAGGGTGGCCAGCCAGTCCAGCCGGGCGATCAGGGCCAGCTCGGCCAGGATCGCGACCAGCACCACGGCCAGAACCAGAAGGCGCAGCCCCAGATAGGGTCGCGACAGCCGCCTGGCCCTCTGGGCGGTGGTCCGCGCCGTCAGGGTCAACTGCTCGCAGACCTGGGCCAGACCGGAATCGGGAAAGCGCTCGGCGACGCGGATGCGCAGATGGTCCAGCGTGTCGACCACCTTGGCCGCATCCAGCTTTCGCGCGCCGTTGTCCCTGGCCATCGGATCCCCCATCGCATGTCGACGCTAGCACGCCGACGGCGCTTGCGGTCAATTCAAACACATGTTTGAATTGACGGATCGGAGACCGGCCATGACCTTCCAGCCGCCAGAGCCCTTCACGCTTCACACACGTCACAGCCCCCTGACCACGCCGTGGGAGCCGCTCTATGCCGATATCCGCGAAGACCGCTGGGTGCTGGGGATCGAGATCCGCGAGCCCCATACCAATTCGCGCGGCGCCCCGCATGGCGGCCTGATCGCCGCCCTGGCCGACAACGCCATGGGCCTGTCGTGCGGCGTGATGCTGAAGGCGCTGAACATCCCGTCCAGCGGACTGGTCACCGTCTCCCTGAGTCTGGACTATCTGGGCGCGGCCAAGCTGGGCCAGTGGCTGGAGTTCGACACCGACTTCATCAAGCCCGGCAAGAGCCTGTGCTACGCCGACGCCACGGTGCGGGCCGACGGCAAGCCGGTGGCGCGGGCCCATGCGACGTTCAAGGTGGCCGGGGCGTAAGGCGGCGGGCTTTTGGCTCGAGACGCGCTCTACAGCCCCGGGGGCGGCGGCGCCAGGATCTCGCGCTTGCCGGCGTGGTTGGCGGCGCCGACCACACCCTCCTTCTCCATCCGCTCCATCAGGGATGCGGCCCGGTTGTAGCCGATCTGCAGGCGGCGCTGGATGTAGCTGGTCGAGGCCTTGCGGTCGCGGGTGACCACGGCCACGGCGTGGTCGTAGAGATCGTTGGCCCCGCCCTCGCCGCCGAAGGCGCCCTCGATGGCCTCTTCCTGTTCCTCGTCGCCGCCGGCGGTGACTTCTTCCAGATAGTTGGGCGTGCCCTGGTCGCGCAGGAACCTGGCCACGGCCTCGACCTCGCCGTCGCTGACGAACGGACCGTGCAGGCGCGTGACCCGCCCGCCGCCGGCCATGTAGAGCATGTCGCCCTGGCCCAGCAGCTGCTCGGCGCCCTGCTCGCCCAGGATGGTGCGGGCGTCGATCTTGCTGGTCACCTGGAAGCTGATCCGGGTGGGGAAGTTGGCCTTGATGGTGCCGGTGATCACGTCGACCGACGGGCGCTGGGTGGCCATGATCAGGTGGATGCCGGCGGCGCGGGCCATCTGGGCCAGACGCTGGACGGCGCCTTCGATGTCTTTGCCGGCCACCATCATCAGGTCGGCGACCTCGTCGATGACCACGACCAGATAGGGCATGGGCTCGGGACGGATCTGCTCGGTCTCGTAGATAGGCCGGCCGGCGTCGTCGAACCCGGTCTGAACAGTGCGCTCGAAATGCTCGCCCTTCTCGAGGGCCTCATTGGCCTTGTCGTTGAAGCCGCCGATGTTGCGCACGCCGATCTTGGACATCCGCCGATAGCGGTCCTCCATTTCGCGCACGGTCCATTTCAGGGCGACGATGGCCTTCTTCGGATCGGTGACGACCGGCGCCAGCAGGTGCGGGATGCCGTCATAGACGGACAGTTCCAGCATCTTGGGGTCGATCATGATGAAGCGGCACTTGTCCGGCGGCAGCTTGTAGAGGATCGACAGGATGATGGCGTTGACCCCGACCGACTTGCCCGAGCCGGTGGTGCCGGCGATCAGCAGGTGGGGCATCTTGGCCAGGTCGGCGATATAGGGCTCGCCGCCGATGGTTTCGCCCAGGGCCATGGGCAGGATCGACGTGGACTTGTCGTAGTCGTTGCTGGACAGCAGATCGCGCAGATAGACCGTCTCGCGCTTGGAATTGGGCATCTCGATGCCGATGGCGTTGCGGCCCTGGGCCACGGCCACGCGGCACGAGATCACGCTCATCGAGCGGGCGATGTCGTCGGCCAGGGCTACGACGCGGGCGGTCTTGACGCCGGGCGCGGGCACCAGCTCGTACATGGTGACCACGGGGCCGGGACGGATCTGGTCGATCTGGCCCTTGACCCCGAACTCGGCCAGCACGCTTTCCAGCAGGCGGGCGTTCTGGCGCAGGGCGGCGGCGTCGACCTCGGACGAGCGCGGCTTGGCCTTGGCCAGCATGGCCAGTTCGGGCAGCTGGAAGCCGCCCTCGTCATTGAAATTGAAGGCTTTCTGCTGTTCGCGCTGCTCGCGGCCGCTGTCCTTGGGCAGGGTCTTGGGCTTGGCGATGGCGAGCGGGCGGGCCGCGACGGGCTCGTCTTCGTCCGCGTCGTCATGGGCGACGGGCGGCGGCGTGTAGGCCTGTTCGGGAACCTCGACCTCGGGTCGGGCCGGGCGACGCGGCGGGATGGGGGTCTCGACGGCCTTGCGGGCGCGCGGCGCCTTGGGCGCGGGGGCCGCAGGCTCAGGCTCGGCGCGTTCACGCGGCTGCAGGGCGTCGCCGACGGCGTGGGCGATGGCCTCCGGGTCGAACCGGCGGAAGCCGATGGCGTAGCCCAGCGCGATGGCGGCGCCGATGGCCAGCAGGATGGCGGCGATCAGCCGGGCGCCGGGCACGCGGGCGAAATCGAAGATGGCGGCGATCAGGTGCAGCAGGCCGTCGCCCCAGAACCCCCCCAGGCCCTTTTCCAGCGGCCAGGCGGCCGGCGGGGCCGGCGCCGACAGCAGACCGGCCAGGGCCAGCAGGCCCAGGGTCCCGATTCCGGCGCGCCGGCGCAGGTCGCGCCGCTCGGCGGCCGGATCGGCCTGCGATACGCGGGTGACGCCAAACACCAGCATCAGCAGGGCCGCGCCCCAGCCCGACAGGCCCAGGGACTGGATCATGATATCGGCCACGGCCGCGCCCGCCCCGCCCAGGGCGTTGGTCGGGCTTTGCCCCGTGGCGGCGTTCAGGCTGGGATCGGCGGCGTTATAGGTGGCGACGGCCAGCAGCAGGCCGGCGCCCACCACGGTGACCAGACCGCCGCGGAACCGCGCCGACCAGGGCTGGGCCCAGCCGTAGCGGATCGCATCCCAGAAGAGCTCCGCCGTTGTACGCCGCGCCGCTCGCGCCATGAAACTCTCCGAAACACCGGGTATCGAACTCTCGAACCAGCATCTTTTGCCGCAAGAGGGTTAAGGGGCGTTTACGGCGTTCGTTTTCGGTCGGTTCAGAACGTCGCGGGCTTTGTGAGCCTCGCTGGGCGTTGCTGTCAGGCAGCAGGCGCTCACTCGTAGTGCGTCGCGCTACATGCGGCTTGTCTTCTGTAGCGTATCGCACTACGCTTCTCGGACGAGAGGCGCGGGATGATCCAAAGCTGGAAAGGCAAGTTCGCGGAAGAGGTCTTTCTGGGGCGTTCGCCCAAGGGCTTTCCGCCAGACCTTGTCAAAGCCGCCCGTCGCCGGCTGGCGGCGGTCCATGCGGCCATGACTGTGGAGGATCTTCGCACGCCGCCGGGAAATCGCCTTCATCAGTTGACCGCCAACCGTTCAGGCCAGTGGTCGATCAGCATCAATGACCAGTTTCGTATCTGCTTTGAGTGGGGTCCCGCAGGACCTGAAAACGTTGAGATCGTCGACTACCATTGAGTAGGTGGAGCCCGTCAGCGGCGAGGAGAAAGACATGACCATCGACTACACGACGCTGGCCTCGCCCCTGCCCCATCCGGGCGAACTGTTGCGCGAGGACTATCTGCCCGCCTTCAACCTGACCGCTGGCGCCCTGGCCAAGGCGATAGGTTTGAAGGATCGCAGCCGTATCGAACAGTTGGTGCGCGAGCAGCGCTCAATCACCGCTGACACCGCCCTGCGTCTGGGCAAGGCGTTTGGAACCTCGGCCGAATACTGGATGAACCTCCAGGCCCAGCACGACCTGTCGCGCGATGCGATCACGAGCCGGGACGCCTTGGCGGATATCCAGCCGCTGATTGCGGCCTAGATCGGGCGACGGCTCTCCACGACGTGGCGCGCCTAAGCCGCCTCAAACCGCAGCGGGCCACCCCAGAAGCTTTCGACCAGACCGTTCTGCGGACCCGGAGCGCCGGTGGTCAGGAAGGTCCGCGACCCGCCCGTCCCCGGATCAAGCTCCGGATGGCGCTCCAGATAGAGCTCCAGCGCGTCGGCGGTCGCAGCCGGCTGCTGGATCAGCGGCGTGCCGGCCGGCAGGGCGGCGCGGAAGATGTCGGCGATGATCTCGTAGTGGGTGCAGCCCAGCACCACCCGGTGCGGGTAACGGCCGATGCGGGTCTTCAGCGCCTCGACATGGGCCTCGACGGCCTTGGCCAGCTCGACCACGCCGGCATCGGCCTCGATCATCGGAACCAGGTCGCCGCAGGGCTGGGAGAACACCGCCAGGTCCTGTTTGCGCTTGTCGATCTCGATCTCGTAGACGCGCGAGCGGGCCGTGGCGGGGGTGGAGAACACGCCCAGCACGTCCAGCTGTTCGACCTTGTCGCCGCGCCGCTCGGCCTCGTGCTCCCAGGGCAGGCCGGTGGCCGCCTCGATGGTTGGCACGATGATGCCCAGGATGTTGACGGGTCGGCCCAGCGACTTGCGATAGCCGGGCAGCCAGGTCTGCTGCAGGCGGCGCAGGGCGATGGCGCTGGCGGTGTTGCAGGCCAGAACGACCAGACTGGCCCCGGTCTCGAACAGGCGCTCGCAGCCGGCGCGGGTGAGATCGACGATCTCCTCGCCGGTGCGCACGCCATAGGGCGCGTTGGCCTGGTCGGCCAGATAGGTGAAATCCGCCTGCGGGAGGCGTTGCACGAGAGCGCGGTGGACGGAAAGACCGCCAACCCCTGAGTCAAAGACGCCGATGGACATGGCGCTGGTTTAGCCTTGCCCGCGCGTTTCGTCCACGCTGCCACGCTGCCGCTTTTCGGACGAGGTCAAAGGTTACGGTCCTGTCATGTGACGGCGGCCCGGGGCTGGCCTAGGGTCGCCGCCAACACTTCCACCGGAGATCATCCGTGCAACGTCGTACCTTCCTCGCATCAGCCGCCGCCACCGGCGTCGCCGCGACCCTCAATCCGAGTTTCGCCATGGCCGCCGACGGCAATCCCATGCTCGCCAAGTGGACGGGCCCCTATGGCGGCGTGCCGGCCTTCGACAAGGTCAAGGTCGCCGACTTCAAGCCGGCCCTGGAAGCGGCCATGGCCAAGAACCTGGCCGAGATCGACGCCATCACCGCCAACACCGCCGCGCCGACCTTCGACAACACCATCGCCGCCCTGGAAGACAGCGGCCGGACCCTGTCGGACCTCTACTGCTATTACGGCATCTGGGGCGGCAACATGAGCACGCCGGAATTCCAGACGGTCGAGGAGGAGATGGACCCCAAGCTGGCCAGCTTCGGCGACAAGATCACCCAGAACGCCGCGCTCTTCAAACGAATCGAGACGATCTACAATTCGCCGGACAAGGCCAAACTGACCTCCGAGCAGCAGCGCGTGCTGTGGATCTACTACACCAACTTCGTGCGGGCCGGCGCCAAGCTCGACCCCGCCGCCAAGGCCCGGGTCGCGGCGATCAACACCGAGATGGCCGGCTATTTCACCAAGTTCAGCCAGAACCTGCTGGCCGATGAAAACACCTATATCGAGCTGACGCAGGCCGATCTGGTCGGCCTGCCCGACTCGCTGAAGGGCAATGCGGCGTCCAATGCCGCGCAGCGCAAGCTGGCCGGCAAGTCCATCATCGTCAACACGCGCTCCAGCGTGGACCCCTACCTGACCTATTCGCCGGTGCGCGCTACCCGCGAGAAGGTCTGGAAGGCCTTCGTCAATCGCGGCGATGGTGGCGGCGCCACCGACAACAACGCCCTGATCGCCAAGATCCTCAAGCTGCGCGTCGAGCGCGCCAAGCTGCTGGGCTTCAAGACCCACGCCCACTGGCGCCTGGAAAACGCCATGGCCAAGACGCCTGAACGGGCCATGGCCCTGATGGAGGCGGTGTGGACCCCGGCCATTGCCCAGGTGGCCATCGACGTGGCGGCCATGCAGGCCATCGTCGATGCGGAAAAGGGCGGCTTCAAGATCGAGCCGTGGGACTATCGCTACTATGCCGAGAAGGTCCGCAAGGCCAAGTACGACCTCGATATGAACGAGGTGAAGCCGTACATGCAGCTGGAAAAGCTGCGCGAGGCGATGTTCTGGGCCTCGGGCGAGGTCTATGGCTTCCAGTACCAGAAGGTCGAAGGCCTGCCGGTCTATCACGAGGACATCACCGTCTATGAGGTGACACGCGCCGGCAAGCATGTGGGCCTGTGGTACTTTGATCCCTATGCCCGCGAGGGCAAGCGCTCGGGCGCCTGGATGAACGCCTATCGCACCCAGGAGCGGTTCAAGGGCGAGATCACCACGCTGGTGTCCAACAATTCCAACTTCATCAAGGGCGCGCCCGGCGAGCCGGTGCTGATCTCGTGGGATGACGCCACCACCCTGTTCCACGAATTTGGCCACGCCATCCATGGCCTGAACGCCAACGCCACCTATCCGACCGTGTCGGGCACCAACGTGGCGCGCGACTATGTCGAGTTCCCCAGCCAGCTGAACGAGCACTGGCTGCCGACCCCGCAGGTGCTGAGCAAGTTCTGCGTCCACTACAAGACCGGCGAGCCGATCCCCCAGGCCCTGGTCGACAAGATCAAGGCCGCCGACAAGTTCAACCAGGGCTTCGCCACCACCGAATACCTGGCCAGCGCCCTGATCGACATGAAGCTGCACCTGGCCGGCGACGTCGACATCGATCCGGACAAGTTCGAGCGCGACGAGCTGACGAAGCTGGGCATGCCCAGGGAGATCGTCATGCGCCACCGCACGCCGCAGTTCGGTCACGTGTTCTCCGGCGACGGCTATTCGGCCGGCTACTACAGCTATCTCTGGGCCGACACCCTGACCGCCGATGTCGCCGAGGCCTTCCAGGAGGCCCCCGGCGGCTTCTATGACAAGCCGACCGGCCAGCGGCTGATCGAAACGATCATGTCGAAGGGCAATTCGGTCGATCCGGTCGACCAGTTCAAGGCCTTCCGCGGCCGCGACGTGAAGATCGGCGCCCTGATGCGCGATCGTGGCTTCCCGGTGCCGCCGGGGGCCTAGGCGCCGTTCTCACCTCCAAAAAGCTTGTCATCCCGGAAGCCTCGCAGAGGCTATCCGGGACCCAGGGGCAGCCGCATTGCGTTTGCTCCTGGGTCCCGGCTCTCCCCCCGGCCTTCGCCGGGGAGCGGCTGGGATGACAAGGTTTAAAGAGACGACATGACGTTCATAAAACCATCTTTCGTCGCGCTTGCGACCGCCGCCATGCTCCTAACGACGGCCGCCCACGCCCAGACCATCGACCTGGGCCCCGCCCCCGAAGGTCCCGGCAGCGCGGTGGTCGAGGAGCTGCTGGTGGTGGCCCGCGCCCCCGGTCCGGCCATCTGGCTGGTCGAGAAGGGCGGCTCCAGGCTCTATGTCGTCGGCGCGGCCGCCCCCCTGCCCCATCAGATGGCCTGGAAAAGCCCGCGCCTTGAGCGCGCTCTCGATCAGGCCGACCTCCTGCTGGCGCCGCCGAAGGCGTCGGTGGGTCCGGGCCAGATCGCCGGTTTCGTGCTCAAGGGCGGCGCGGGCCTGCGTCAGGGTCTGGGCGACAGGCTGGAAGACGATCTGCCGCCGGACCTGAAGGCCCGCTTCATCTCGGGCCGCACCCGGGCCAAGAAGAGCGCCGGCGAGTACAAGAACTGGACGCCGGCCATCGCCGGCTTCCTGCTGCTGTCGGACTTCCGCCAGGCCGCCGGGCTGTCCGAAGCCAAGCCGGTCAGCACCATCGAGCGCATGGCCAGGGCCCGCAAGGTCAGGATTAAGGCCATGGGCCAGTACCGGATGAGCGCGGTGGTCAACGCCGCCGGCAAGCTGTCCAAGGACGCCCAGCTAGCCTGTCTGACGGATGCCCTCGACGAGCTGGAATATGAAGGCGGCCGGCCCACCACCATCGGTTCGGACTGGGCGCGCGGCGATCTGGCCAGCGTCCGTTCGCGCTATTCGGCCAGCGCCGCCCAGCGCTGCCTGCTGCGTTCGCCCGGCGGGGCCAAACTGCTGGAGCAGCAGATCGGCCAGTCGGCGTCGGCCCTGTCCGGCGCCCTGAACAGGCCCGGCGTCACGGTGGCAGTGGTCGATCTGGCCTTTCTGCTGCCGGCCAATGGGGTGCTGGACCGGCTGAAGGCGAGCGGGGCGACCGTCACGTCGCCGCCGGACTAGCTCGCAAAATCCTTGTCATCCCGGAAGCCTCGCAGAGGCTGTCCGGGACCCAGGGCAGCCGCATTGCCTTGGCCCCTGGGTCCCGGCGCTCCGCTTCGCTGCGGCCGGGATGACAAGGATTTGTGAGCTTCAGACAGGTTTGCCCACTACCCCAAGCGCGAAATCAACCGCGCCAGCCGCGCCACGCCATCTTCAATCTGAGCCGCGTCGGGCAGCGAATAGCTGAGCCGCAGGGCGTTGGCCGTCGGAACCTCGGCGAAGAACGGCTCGCCGGGCACGAAGGCGACGCGCTCCTCGGCCAGAGCCCGTTCCAGCACGACCTTGCCGTCCATGCCTTCGGGCAGCCACACCCAGACGAACATGCCGCCCTGCGGCTGCGACCAGGTGACGCCGGCCGGCATGTGGCGGTCCAGAGCGCTCAGAATGGTGCCGGCGTTGGCGCCATAGGCCGCGCGCAGCATGCCCAGATGCTGGTCATAGCCCTCGACCACGGCGCGATGGGCGACCATCTGGTTGATGGTCGAAACGTGCAGGTCGGCGCCCTGTTTCAGTAGCACCAGCTTCTCGATCACCGCGCGGGGCCCGCAGACCCAGCCGATGCGCAGGGCCGGCGACAGGGTCTTGGAGAAGGTGCCGCAGAACAGGGTGCGGGCCGCCTCGATCCCGCCCGACCGGGCGATGTCCAGTGACAGCAGGGTCGGCAGGGCCTCGCCGCTGAAGCGCAGCTCGCGATAGGCGGCGTCCTCGATCAGGGTCATGTCCAGATCGCCGGCCAGGCCCAGCAGGGTCTCGCGCTCGGCCAGGGTCAGGCTCTGGCCGGTGGGATTGGCGAAGTCGGGGACGAAATAGCCCAAGGCCCCGGTCGCCCGCTCGCGCGCCGCGGCGTCCAGCCCCTCGACCAGTCCGGCTTCCGGCAGGTCCAGATAGGCCGGCTCATAGCCGTTGAAGGCCTGCAGCGCGCCCAGATAGGTGGGCCGGGCCACCATCACCGTGTCGCCCCGGGTCAGGAACAGCTTGCCCAGCAGGTCGAGGGCCTGCTGCGAGCCGGCGGTCAGCATGATGTTGTCTGGCCCACACGGCATGCCGTCTCGGGTCATGCGTTCGGCGATCCAGTCGCGCAGCGGCAGATAGCCCTCGCTGACCGAATACTGCAGCGCCTGGGCCGCCAGTTTCGGATCGGCCAGTATGGCGTCATAGCCGGCCTGGATGCGTTGGCTGGGAAACAGGCCCGGATTGGGGATGCCGCCGGCGAACGACAGGATGTCGGGCTGGTCCAGCAGTTTCAGAAGTTCGCGGATCTCGCTGGCGCGGACGCGGGTCATGCGCTCGCTGAAACGCGTGGCCCAGTCGGGAGGGGTGATGGTCATGTCGTTGAATGTCCGTAGATTTCGCTGACGGCTTGGCCGTCCATGAGCCGCACGCGCGGCGTCTCGCCCGATCAGGTCAGGAGCGTCATACGGAGCGGATAAGGTCCTGCGCGCGACGGAGCCCAAAGCCCCGGCGACCGCTCTGGGTCGTGGTCATGAGCCAAGCCTAGCGCGATCATTCCGCGAAGGGAACGCCCCCGGCGCCCCTGGACAAGGTTTAAGCGTCGATCGCTTGACGCCGGCGGCGCACGGCGGGAACCCTGCGAGGCGTCATCAACGGGGAAGCGTCACATGAAGCTCTGGATTTCCGTCGCCGTCCTGGCGCTGACCGCCACGGCCGCCCGCGCCGAGGTCACCGACGCCACCCCCGGCGGCTTCCAGGTTCGGCACGAGGTCGAGATCGCCGCTCCGGCCGCCCGGGTCTGGGCTGCCCTCGTCCAGCCCTCCACCTGGTGGGACAGCCGCCACACCTGGTCGGGCTCGGCGGCCAACCTGTCGCTGGCCCCGGCCTCGGGCGGCTGTTTCTGCGAAAGGCTGCCGAACGGCGGCTCGGTGCTGCACATGAGCACCGTCAACGCCGCGCCCAATCAGAAGCTGGTGCTGTTCGGGGCGCTGGGTCCGCTGCAAAGCAGCGGCGCGGCCGGCCATCTGGGCTTTGGGCTGGCGGAAAAGGAAGGCAAGACCACCCTGACCGTCACCTATGACGTCGGCGGCTACATGAAGGGCGGTCTCAATGCGATCGCCGCGCCGGTCGACGGCGTGATCGGCCAGCAGGTCGCGCGGCTCAAGCGCCAGGTCGAGACCGGCAAACCCGCAACGGATTGAGCGCTGAACTCATTGTCATCCCGGACAAGCGCGTAGCGCGCAGATCCGGGACCGACGCCTGAACGCTGCGCTCCGGATCGGTCCCGGCTCTACAGGCCGCTAGGCGGCCTTCCCGCCGGGATGACACAGGAAAGCCTAACAAAAAAGGGCGGCCACGAGGGCCGCCCTTTTCCGGACTTTGGGGTCGGGGGAAAGGTTTATCCGGCCTGGGCCATATCGCCTTCGGTGGCGCCCAGCAGGGCCATCTGCAGGCGCGAGCGGTCGCGGCGAGCCGCTTCCAGGGCGCCTTCGGACAGGGCGGCTTCGGAGGTGAGGCGCTCGATCTGGGCCTGCAGCTCGCCGAGCTTCTCCTCGTGCTGGCGGCGCGCGGTATCCTGGGCCTCCTGCATGACTTCCAGGCGGACGCGCAGCTGATTGGCGCGCTCCTCGGCCCGTTGCAGGGTCTTGTCGTGGGCGACGGCGGCCTTGGCCAGCTGGTCGGCGCGCTCGATGGCGGCGGCGCGGGCGGTGTCGACGCCGGCGTGACGCTGACGCAGGCCTTCGCCCTCGTCTTCCAGCGAGCGGATACGGTCGAGGGCGCGTTCCAGGGCGACGTTCAGATCGCCGGCCCGGCGTTCGACGGCCTGCTGCTGGGCGCTGGACTCGGCCAGACGCTGCGAGATCTGGCCGTTCATTTCTTCCAGCTTGTCGGCGCGGCCGGTCGCGGTTTCCAGACGGGTCTGCAGGGCCGAGATCTCGGCGCGGCCGGCCTCGACCTGGCTTTCCAGACCGCGAATGGTGCGGCCGCTGTCGGCCTGGTGCACGGCCAGGGCGTTTTCGGTGGCCTGGATGCGGGCGCGTTCGGCGGCGATCTGGGCTTCCAGATCGGTTTCGATGCGCGACAGGCGGGCGATGTCGATGCCGGCCTGGTCGATGCGCTTCTTCAGGGTCGCCACTTCCTCGACGAGGAGGGCGTTTTCCTGGTTGGCGCGGGCCAGCGAGGCCTCGGCCTCGCCGCGGCGGGTGTCGATGTCCTGGCTCTGGGTGCGCAGGGTGTCGACGTCCTGAACCAGATGTTCGATGCGGGCGGTGGCGTCGCGCAGCGAGGCGTCGAGATTGCCGACCTTGAGATCGGACTGCAGCAGGCCGTTGCGCAGGCGATCGATCTCGAGGGCATTGTCCTCAAGGGTGGAGTCCTGGGCCTGGATGCGGGCGTCGGATTCGCCCAGCGCCGTGCGGGTGACGGCCAGCTTGGCGGTGAGCTCGCGCTCCTCGGTCTGGGCCAGGGCGACCTGGCGCAGGGCCTGTTCGTAATTCGTGCGCAGGGCGATCAGTTCAGCGTGCTCGGCGCGGCGGGCTTCGAACTCTTCGGCGACCGGCTGGCGGATCTCGGCCAGCAGAGGCTCGATGGCCCGCAGGTGCTCTACGACGCGGCTGATGCTGTCGAGGCCGCCATGGATGGTCTCATAACGGACGCCGATGGCCTGGGTGGATTCGATCAGCCGCTCGGCGAATTCCGGCCGCCCGGCGTCTTCGACCAGCATGGCCGGCTTGACGGTCTTCGTGTCACGCACGTTCTTCGACAGAAGCCGCATCTCGCCCATCCCCTTGATCAACCCAAGGCCCCGTGAGCGCCGACGGCACGATAGCCGCCAAGCCCCGAATCCCTTGCCCAGAAGTTAACAAAATAGTCGAAGGTCAAGGCGAATGTCGAGGGCGCTAGCGTCGCACCCGCGCTGAACCTTGCCGTCGCGGTTCGCCTGCGACGCGAAAGCCGCCGCGCCGACCGGCAAGGTCAGACGCGACGGCTCACAGCATCGTCCGGGGACGGCGTTCAGGCCGCCGCCTGCTCCGCCGTTTGGGCCGGCTCCAGGCGGATCAGGTAGTCAAAGGCCGACAGCGAGGCCTTGGACCCTTCGCCCATGGCGATGATGATCTGCTTGTAGGGCGTGGTGGTCGCATCGCCGGCGGCGAACACGCCGGGGATCGAGGTTTCGCCGCGATAATCCACTTCGATCTCGCCGCGATTGGAGAGGGCGACGCCGCTGTCCTTCAGCCATTCGGTGTTGGGCACCAGGCCGATCTGCACGAACACGCCTTCCAGGTCGATGCGGTGGGTCTCGTCGCTGCCCCGGTCCTTGTAGGTCAGGCCGTTGACCTTGGCGCCGTCGCCATGGATCTCGGTGGTCATGGCCGAGGTGACGACGGCCACATTGGGCAGGCTGGCCAGCTTGCGCTGCAGCACCGCGTCGGCCCGCAGCTGGTTGTCGAACTCGATCAGGGTCACGTGGGCGACGATGCCGGCCAGGTCGATGGCCGCCTCGACGCCGCTGTTGCCGCCGCCGATCACCGCCACGCGCTTGCCCTTGTACAGCGGGCCGTCGCAGTGCGGGCAATAGGCCACGCCCCGGTTCTTGTACTCGGCTTCGCCGGGCACATTGACGTTGCGCCAGCGGGCGCCGGTCGAGAGGATCACGCTGCGCGACTTCAGGATGGCGCCGTTCTCCAGCTTGACCTCGATCAGGCCGCCCGGGGTCTTGGCCGGAACCAGGCCCACGGCCTTCTGCAGGTTCATGATGTCGACGTCATAGTCCTTGACGTGCTGCTCCAGGCCCGAGACCAGCTTGGGACCCTCGGTGTGCGACACCGAGATGAAGTTCTCGATGGCCATGGTGTCCAGCACCTGGCCGCCGAAGCGCTCGGCCGCGACGCCGGTGCGGATGCCCTTGCGGGCGGCGTAGATCGCCGCCGCAGCCCCGGCGGGGCCGCCGCCGATCACCAGAACATCGAACGCGGCCTTGGTCTTGATCTTCTCGGCCGCGCGGGCGACGGCGCCGGTGTCCAGCTTGGCCAGGATCTGTTCCAGGTCCATGCGGCCCTGGCCGAAGGGCTGGCCGTTCAGCAGGATGGTCGGCACGGCCATGACCTGGCGCTGCTCGACCTCATCCTTGAACAGGGCGCCGTCGATGGCGACGTGGGTGATGTTGGGGTTCAGGGCGGCCATGGTGTTGAGCGCCTGGACCACGTCCGGACAGTTCTGGCAGCTCTGCGAGAAGTAGGTCTCGAAGTGGAACGGGCCCTCCAAAGCGCGGACCTGGTCCAGCACCTCGGCGTCGACCTTGGGCGGATGGCCGCCCACGTGCAGCAGGGCCAGCACCAGCGAGGTGAACTCGTGGCCCAGCGGCAGGCCGGCGAACCGAACGGATGCATCGCCCGCCGCGCGGGTGATGGCGAACGACGGCTTTCGCGCATCGTTTCCGGCCAGGTTGAGGCTGACCTTGTCAGAGGTCCCGGCCACGTCTTTGAGCAGCGCCAGCATCTCTTTCGAGCCCGCGTCCTCGCCCAGCGAGGCGACCAGTTCGATCGGCTGGCGCAGGTTCTGCAGATAGGCGTTCAGCTGGGTC
Organism: Caulobacter sp. FV1ye13L; assembly: GCF_058681155.1. The sequence goes on along the minus strand of NZ_CM178732.1, from coordinate 1,258,593 downwards.
TTCAGACCTTCGTCCAACATGGCGGGCTCCGAATGCGAGGCGCAATTGTCCTGTGATCAGGAAACGCGCGAAATTTTGGGAAGGGGGCGCCGCCGCCGGCTCCGTGGGGAGACGGTCAGCGGACGACGGCGCCGTATCACCAACCCTTGCGGGCCAGCAGGCAGGCTTGGGGTCTAGATCTTGCCGACGAGGTCGAGCGAAGGCTTCAGGGTCTTTTCGCCTTCTTCCCACTTGGCCGGGCAGACTTCGCCCGGGTGGGCGGCGACGTACTGGGCGGCCTTGACCTTGCGCAGCAGTTCCAGGGCGTCACGGCCGATGCCGCCGGCGGTGATTTCGACAATCTGGATCTTGCCGTCCGGGTCGACGACGAAGGTGCCGCGGTCAGCCAGGCCGACCTCCTCGATCATCACGTCGAAGTTGCGGGTGATCGTGCCGGTCGGGTCGCCGACCATGGTGTAGGCGATCTTGCCCACGGCTTCCGAGGTGTCGTGCCAGGCCTTGTGGGCGAAGTGGGTGTCGGTCGACACCGAATAGATCTCGACGCCCAGCTTCTGGAACTCGGCGTAGTTGTCGGCCAGGTCTTCCAGCTCCGTCGGGCAGACGAAGGTGAAGTCAGCCGGATAGAAGAACACGACCGACCACTTGCCCTTCAGGTCGGCGTCGCTGACGGTAATGAACTTGCCGTTCTTGAGGGCTTCGGCCGTGAAGGGTTTGATGGTGGTGTTAATCAGGGACATGGCGTGCTCCGTAAATGGGTGAGGCCTGTCTATCCACCGCCGCTCGATAGGTCCAATCGATTAAATCATTCCCGTGGATAGGTTCTTTCTATGCGCCTCGCCCTGAAGGCTCTATAGGGACGGCATGCTGCCCACCCTGCGCCAACTGCAATATCTGAAGCTTCTGTCGGAGCACGGCTCGTTCAGCCGCGCCGCCGAGAGCGCCCATGTCACCCAGCCGACCCTGTCGGCGGGGATCCAGGAACTGGAGAAAATCCTCGGGGCCCCCGTGGTCGACCGGGCGCGCTCGGGCGTGATCCTGACCGCCGCCGGCCAGGAGGCCGTGCGCCGGGCCCAGGACATCCTGACCCGCACCGAGGATCTGGTGCAGGCGGCGCGCGGCGCGGGCCTGCCGCTGGCCGGCCGGTTCCGGCTGGGCGTGATCCCGACCATCGCCCCCTATCTGCTGCCGCGCGCCCTACCCGTGCTGCGTGACCGCTTCCCCAAGCTGCGGCTGTTCCTGCGCGAGGACCTGACCCAGCGCCTGATCGCCAGTCTCAAGGCCGGGGCCCTGGACGCCGCCCTGATCGCCCTGCCCTATGACATGTCGGGCCTGGACTGGGCCCATGTCGAGGATGACGAACTGCTGGCCGCCGCCCCCGCCAACCATCCGATGGCCGCTTCGGTCCGGGTCGATCCCGACAGCCTGGCCGGCGATGACCTGATCCTGCTGGAGGACGGCCACTGCCTGCGCGACCACGCCCTGGCCGCCTGCGGGCTGGAGGCCCCCAAGGCGTTTGGCGACGAGGAGAGCTTCGCGGCCACCTCCCTGCCGACCCTGGTGCAGATGATCGGCTCGGGCCTGGGCATCTCGTTCCTGCCGGCCATGGCGGTGCAGGCGGGCCTGACCGACAACGCCGCCGTCACCGTGCGGCCGCTGGATCACGCCCACTCCAGCCGCGAGATCGTGGTGGCCTGGCGGGCGGGCTCCACCCGCGCGGCCGAGGGGCGCCTGCTGGCCGAAACACTGCAGGCCGTCTGATCGCGGCGTCAGGGCCGATCGAGCGGTCTAAAACGCGATAATCAGATATATCTAAATACGCTCTTGCCTTTCGACCGATTCGATATATCTATTGTTTCGATATAACGAAACAGGATCGAAACGACATGTTTGGACGACACCATCATCACGGCGGCCGCGATGGCCGCCACCACAGCCGCCACCCCTTCGGCTTTCACGGCCATGATCACCACGGACGCGGTCCTGGCCGGGGCGGCGGTCGCATGGGCCGGTTCTTCGACCACGGCGACCTGCGCTTTGTGGTCCTCAAGCTGATCGCCCAGCAGCCCAGCCACGGCTATGAGCTGATCAAGGCGGTCGAGACCGCGGCCGGCGGCGCCTACACCCCCAGCCCCGGCGTGATCTATCCGACCCTGACCCTGCTGGAAGAGCTGGGCTACATCACCGTCAGCGAAGCCGGCGGCGGCAAGAAGCTGCACACCATCACCCCCGAGGGCGAAGCCTTCCTCGAAGCCAACGCCCAGCCGGTGAAGAGCCTGTTCGAGCGCATGGCCGAGGCCGCCGCCCGCAGCGCCGCCTTCTCGCCGCAGATCCTGCGAGCCCGGGAAAACCTCAAGACCGCCCTGCGCCTGAGGCTGACCGCCGGCCAGCTGTCGGCCGAGCAGGTCGAGCAGATCGCCAAGGCCCTGGACGACGCGGCCGGCGTCATCGAGCGCATCTGATGCAGACCCTGATGCAGAGCCATGCCCGCCTGACCACCGACAAGGGCGCCCGCTACATGACCCAGCTGGCCAAGCACTGGAGCCACAAGTTCGCGGTCACCTTCGACGCGACCAGCGCCCGCATTCCCCTGCCGATCGGGGACTGCCGGATGCTGGCCGACGAGACCGGCCTGGACATCACCGTCGAGACCTCCGGCCTCGAAGGCCTGGCCCGACTGGAAGACGTGGTCGCCGAACACCTGCTGCGCTTCGCGTTCCGCGAAGGGGTCGAGAAACTGGCCTGGACCCGCGCCTGGGACGCCGGGCGGATCGATCCCCCGGCGCTGCGGGTGGGGCTCTCTCAGGGGTGAGCCTTCCCTCTCCCCTTGCGGGAGAGGGTGGCCCGCGAAGCGGGTCGGGTGAGGGGTCGAAAGACCTCACCGCCGCTCAGAAATATCCGCTCGAAACAGACTGACAGGGTGATCCACCCCTCATCCGGCCCTTCGGGCCACCTTCTCCCGCAAGGGGAGAAGGGCGCATCTCAGTGCAGCCCGCGCAGCAGGTCCAGCCGGCGCATCGCCTTGCCGGGCAGTTCCGACATCCGGCCCAGGGGCAGGGACTCGGCCATGTGGCGCACGCCATAGGCGGCCTGGCGCACGAAGGTGGCGGGCGAGGGCGAGCCCAGGAAGCCGAACACCACGGTCTGCTGGGCGTTGGAAAGCTCACGCTTGAAGCGGTAGTCGCCGGCCCCGAGGTCGAGGCGGTCGTAAGGCGTGCTGTCCATGCTTCTCAGAATGTCCTGGAACAGCATCAGGCCGGGCGAATAGCGTTCGAACGCGGCATTGTGGGCGATCAGCCAGCCATGGACGGTGTGGGCGCCCCGCAGGTGCAGGTGCACGGCGGCCAGCTTGCCGCCCAGGTGCAGGGTGTAGAGCCCGCCGCCGAAGACGGGGTCGCGGGTCGCGAACAGGGCGTTGACCAGGTCCATGACCCAGGGCGTTCTGAAATAGTCGGTCTGGCCGGTGGCGATCAGCTGGGCGCGTTTCCAGGCGATCAGCTGGTCGAAATCGGCGCGTGAGTTTGACATGGCGGTGAAGACGGCCGGGCCGACCTCGCGCTCGGCCTTGCGGCGTTTCTTGTCGATGTCCTTGAGCACGCCCGAGCCGGCGGCCTTTCGCCCGGCTTCATAGGCGGCGTAGCCGTCCGGAATCTCGACAATCCAGGACTCGGTCTGGCCACGACCGTGGCGGGCCAGGGTCTCGTCGTCGGCCTGCATGTGGCAGAAATCGAGGCGATGGACGTGCAGGGCGGTCAGCAGCTGGCGCGGATCCATCGCGACGCCGGGGGCCGAGACCAGGGCCTGATAGTCGCACATCGGGGCGCCGACCGGCATGCCGACATCGGCGCGAACCCGGGCGGGAAGGAAGCCGATGGCCTGGCCGTCTTCGGCGCGCAGGATGGCGACCTTGATCTCGCCGGCCTTCTTGCCGGTCGCCGCGCGGGCCCGGGCCACGGCCTGGGTCCAGCGCGGCGACAGGAAGGGCGAGTCCAGGCGCGCCTGACCCACCTGCAGGCTCGACCAGCGGTCGATGTCTGTGAGGCTCAGCTCCAGCGCGGGAACGACTTCAATCTTCAAGGACGATGGGCTCTGGGCGACTCACGACCGATCTGGTCGGCCGCGAGTCTGACCCAGATAGCTTTCCCTAGTGTTGACGAAACCCCGTTTTGGGTAGGGCCATTTTACTGAATTAATCCATCAGCTTGCGCGACAGATACACATATTCCAGCGCCTGGCGGCGGGCGGTTTCGGCCAGGTTGGCCGAGGCCGCGTGCCCGCCGTCGATATTCTCGTAATAGAGGACGGGGTAGCCCAGCGCTTCCAGACGCGCCGCCGCCTTGCGGGCGTGGGCGGGGTGGACGCGGTCGTCCTTGGTCGAGGTCTCGATGAAGACTTCCGGATAGTTCTGGCCGGCTTTCAGGTTCGAATAGGGGTCATACCGCTCGATCACGGCCCGCTCCGACGGTATGGCCGGGTCGCCATACTCACCAACCCACGAGGCCCCGGCCCCGATCTGGCTGTAGCGGATCATGTCGAACAACGGCACCTGCACGACGATGGCGTTGTAGAGCTCGGGCCGCTGGGTCAGGGCCACGCCCATCAGCAGGCCGCCGTTGCTGCCGCCCATGATCCCCAGCCGCCGGGGCGAGGTGATCCTGCGGTCGATCAGGTCCTGGCTGACGGCGAAGAAGTCGTCATAGACCTTCTGGCGGTTCTCCTTGAGGCCCGCCGAATGCCAGGCCGGGCCGAACTCGCCGCCGCCGCGGATATTGGCGACCACGTATGTGCCGCCGCGCTCCAGCCACAGCTTGCCCATCACGCCCGAATAGCCGGGCGTCATCGACACCTGGAAGCCGCCATAGGCGTAGAGCAGGGTGGGGGCGGTTCCGTCGTACTTCACGCCCTTGGGCCGCACGACGAAATAGGGGATCTTCGTCCCGTCGGTGCTGGTGGCCTCGAACTGCTCGACCACATGGGTTGAAGCGTCAAAGCGGGCTGGTGAAGCCTTGACCTGTTCCAGCTTCAGCGAGCCGGCGTCGGCCAGCCAGAAGGTCGAGGGCGTCAGATAGCCGGTGACGGTGACGAACAGGCGCTCGTCCTTCTCGGCGCTGGAGCCCAGGCCGATCGCGGAATTGGCCGGCAGGGCCAGATCCTGCGACGTCCAGCCCTTGGCGTCGTGGGTCATCACCCGGGCCGCGCCCTTGACGTTGTCGAGCAGGGCCACGACCAGCCTGGTGCGGGTGGTGGTGACCTGCTCCACCGACTGTTTCGCCGTCGGACGCAGAATGAGCGTCGCCTTGGCGCTGGTCGGGGCGGCCTTCAGGGCGGCCAGGTCGAAGCTGATCAGGTCGCCGGTCTTGAAGCCCTTGTCGGCCCAGTCCTGCTCCAGCAACACCACCATCTGGCCGGCGACATAGGCCTGGATCGAGCTTTTCAGCGGCAGGTCCAGCTTGACCGCGCCCTTGTCGGTCAGCAGGTGCTTTTCGCTCTCGAAGAAGGTCACGCCGCGATAGGCGATCACCGCCTGGGTGACGCCGTCGGCGTCGCGCAGCACGAAGGGGCTGACCGACACGTCGGTCTCGGTCCCGCGATAGACCTCCTGGGCCGCCGACAGCGGCTGGCCGCGTTTGACGATCTTCAGCACATAGGCATAGCCCGACTTGGTGACCTGGCCGGGCTCCCACTCGCGACCGACTAGCAGGGTGTCCCGGTCCAGCCAGCTATAGTCCTGCTTGCCCTCGGGCAGCGCAAAGCCGCCCGCCACGAAGCTCTTGGTCGTGGTGTCAAACTCGCGAACCGTCACGGCGTCCTTGCCGCCGTCCGACAGGGTGATCAGGCAGCGCGTCTCTTCCGGCGGGAGACACGAAGCGCCCTTGAACACCCAGTTGGCGCTCTCGGCTTTCGACAGGGCGTCGATGTCGAGGATCGTCTCCCAGACCGGCTCGGCCGTGCGGTAGCTGTCCAGCGTGGTCGTGCGCCACAGGCCGCGCACATGGGTCGCGTCCTGCCAGAAGTTGCGCAGGGACCCGTCGCCGGTGAACGACACGCTGGGCACCCGGTCCTTGGCGTTGAGGATCGCCAGGGCCTGGGCTTCCAGGCCGGCATAGCGGGCGTCGCCCTGCAGCACCGGCAGGGTCTTGCCGTTCTGGGCCCGGGCCCAGTCCATGGCCCGGGTCCCTTCGATCTCCTCCATCCACAGATAGGGATCGTTCTTGCCCAGCTCGACCAAAGGCGTGCGGGCTTCGGGCGCGGGTTCGGCGGCGTGAGATGCGGTCATCAGGCTCGTGGACGCTAACAGGGCAAGGACAAGGCGACGCATGGACTTAGTGATCCATCAGCTGGCGTGACAGGTAGGTGTAGTGCAGGGCCCAGCGGCGGGCGTTCGACTTGGGGTCCGCGCCATTGGCGTGGCCGCCGTCGGTATTTTCGAAATACAGATTATCCACCTTCAGATCGTCCAGCCTTGCCGCGAACTTGCGGGCGTGGCCGGGATGGACGCGGTCGTCCTTGGTCGAGGTGGTGATATAGGCCAGCGGGTATTTCACCCCGGCCTTCAGGTTCTGATAGGGCGAATAGGCCTCAATGAAGGCCCGCTCGGCCGGAATGGCCGGGTCGCCATATTCGCCGATCCACGAGGCGCCGGCCGGCAGGACGGTGTAGCGGATCATGTCCAGCAGCGGGCTTTCCACCACCACCGCGTTCCACAGGTCGGGCCGCTGGGTCAGGGCCACGCCCATCAGCAGGCCGCCGTTGCTCCGGCCATAGGCGCCCAGATGGCGGGGCGAGGTGATCTTCTTGGCGATCATGTCCTCGGCCACGGCGTAGTAGTCGTCGAAGGCCCGCTGGCGGTTGGCCTTCAGGGCCGCGTCGTGCCAGGCCGGGCCAAACTCGCCGCCGCCCCGGATATTGGCGACCGCATAGCTGCCGCCCTTCTCCAGCCACAGCTTGCCGATCAGCGGGTCATAGACCGGCAGTTTCGAGAGGTTGAAGCCGCCGTAGGCGTGCAGCAGCGTCGGGTTGGAGCCGTCGTGCTTGTGGCCCTTGGGATGGATCAGGAAATAGGGAACCTTGGTGCCGTCCTTCGACGTGGCGACCTTCTGCTCGACCTCGAGATTGCCGCCCTCGAACTGGGCGGGCAGGGCCTTGACGGTTTCGGACGCGCCGCTGACCGCGTCGGCCAGTTTCAGCTGGGTCGGGGTGGTGAAGCCCTCGACGCTGTAGAAGATCTGGTCGCCTTCGTCGGCGTGCGAGCCCAGCGACACTGACGCGTTGGGCAGGCCGGGCAGAGCGGCCTTGGTCCAGCTCGAACCGGTCGGTTTGAAGGTAAAGACCCCGCCGCGCACATTGTCATAGATCGCCGCGACCACCGTGTGGTCGGTGACGGTCAGCTGGTCGACGGCCTGCACGGCCGTGGGGGCGAAGATCACGCTGGTCGACAGGCCCGCGTCCGGCGTCACGGCGATGATCGAGCCGGCCTTGGTGCCCAGGCCGTCCTCGTTCAGCTCGACGATCAACCTGCCGTTCAGCAGACCGGCGATATTGGCCTTCTGCGGAATGGCCAGCGGTACGACCTCGCCGTCGATCCAGACATTGCGCTCGGTGTGGAAGAAGTCGGTAGCCCGGTCGATCAGCACCACCCGGTTGCCGGCCGCGTCGCGCAGCACGTTGGGACGGGCCGAAACGTCGCTCTTCTGACCGCGAAACAGCTCGACCGCGTCGCTCAGAGCCTGACCGCGCTTGAGGGTCTTGATGACCATGCCATAGCCGCTGTCGGTGGTGGTGCCCGGCCCCCAGTCGCGGGTCAGGATCAGGGTGTCGGCGTCCAGCCACTCAACGTTCTGCTTGCCTTCGGGCAGGACGAAGCCGCCGTCCACGAAGGCCTTGGTCGTCAGGTCGAACTCGCGGACTTCGACGGCGTCCTTGCCGCCGTTGGACAGGTTCACCAGGCAGCGGTCATGGGTTTTCGGCCGGCAGTCGGCGCCCTTCCAGATCCAGTTCTTGCCTTCTGCTTTCGCGAGCGCGTCGAGGTCCAGCACCGTCTCCCAGACCGGCGAGGCGGTCTTGTAGGAGGCGAGCGTCGTGCGCCGCCAGATCCCGCGCACATGGGTCGCGTCCTGCCAGAAGTTGAAGACGCTGGTCCCGATGAAGTTGGGCGCCGCGATGCGGTCCCTGGCCGACAGGATCGTCAGGGCCTGCGCCTGCAGGCCCGCGAAGCGCGGATCGCCCGACAGGAGCGGCAGGGTCCTGTCGTTCTCTGCATTCACCCAGGCCAGGGAGTCGGAGCTTTCCACCGCCTCCAGCGCCAGATGGGGATCGCTGTCCTGCGCCAGCGCGGCGCCGTGGGACAGCAGGGTCAGGGCCAGGGCCCCGGCGGAACAGGTGCGAAGCATCTTCATGACGCGGGACGGTATCGAAAAAACCGACCCGCGCCAGAGCTAGTGGCGGAGGATTGGACCCCCTTGTCGCGATTGCCCGCAAGATCTTCGGGCGAGCGGATTGCCGTAACACCCGGCCGCGTCACCCCAACCCCTGACGCTATCGCGACTTTTCCACTATATAGCCCCACCATGAGCCGCACCTTCGTCAAGATGAACGGCCTCGGCAACGACTTCGTCGTGATCGAGACCGCCAGCCAGTCCTTCGAGCCCACGCCCGAGGCGATCCGCGCGATCGCCAAACGGGGTGAGGGCGGGATCGGCTGCGACCAGGTGATCGCCATCGATCCGCCGCGCAGCGCGGGCGCTTCGGCCTATGTGCGGTTCTGGAATTCCGACGGCGACGCGGTCGGCGCCTGCGGCAACGGTACGCGCTGCGTGGCCTGGCTGCTGATGCAGTCGTCGGGCAAGGACAGCGTCGCCTTCGACACCGACGGCGGCCGCCTGTCGGGCCAGATGGCCGGCGACAAGCGGGTCACGGTCGATATGGGCCAGCCGGGCCTGGACTGGACCCAGATCCCGCTGTCCGAAGAGATGAACACCGAGCGGGTCGAGCTGCAGGTCGGCCCGATCGACGCGCCGCTGGTCCACACGCCGGTCTGCGTCTCGATGGGCAATCCGCATGTGGTGTTCTTCGTCGACGCGCCGGTGACTGACGCCTTCGCCACCGGGACCGGTTCGCTGGTCGAGCATCACCCGCTGTTCCCGCAAGGCGTCAATGTCGGCTTCGCCCACATCGCCGCCCGCGATCACATCCAGCTGAAGGTCTGGGAACGCGGCGCGGGCCTGACCCTGGCCTGCGGCACCGGCGCCTGCGCCGCCCAGGTGGCCGCCGTGCGCCGGGGCCTGACGGACCGCATCGCCACCGTCGAGTTCGAGAGCGGCAGCCTGGTCATCGAATGGCGCGAGGCCGACGGCCACGTGATCATGACCGGCCCGATCACCCTGGAATACACCGGCAAGCTGCCGGAGAAGGTCGCCGCATGAGCCTCCACCCCGCCCTCGAGGCCGGCAAGACCGCCGTCATCACCGGCGCCGCCGACGGCATCGGCCTGGCCGCCGCCAAGATCTTCCGCGAGCTGGGCCTCAATGTGGTCATGGCCGACGTCACCGGCCGAAAGCTGAAACAGGAAGCCGAGGCCATCGGCGCCCTCGCCGTGCCCACCGACGTCGCCGACCGCGCGGCGGTCGAGGCCCTGAAGGCCGTCGCCCTGGAAAAGTTCGGTGCGGTCGATGTGCTGATGAACAATGCCGGGGTCGGCGGCGGCGGCGACGCCTTCGCCGGCGACGACGCCTGGTCGCGCATCCTCGACGTCAATTTGTGGGGCGTGATCAACGGCGTTCAGGTGTTCGGCGAAGAGATGGCCCTGTCGGGTCGTCCCGGCCTGATCATCAACACCGGAAGCAAACAGGGCATCACCCAGCCGCCCGGCGACACGGCCTATAATGTCTCCAAGGCGGCGGTGAAGGCCCTGACCGAGGGCCTGGCCCACACCCTGCGCCAGACCGAAGACTGCCAGGTCACCGCTCACCTGCTGATCCCCGGCTACACCTTCACCGGCATGACCAAGCGCGGTCCGGGCGGCAAGCCCGACGCGGCCTGGACGCCCGAGCAGGTGGTGCACTTCATGCTGGCCCGCATCGAGGCCGGCGACTTCTACATCCTGTGCCCCGACAATGACGTCACCCGCGCGGTCGACGAGAAGCGCATGGCCTGGGCCATGGGCGACATCATCGAAAACCGCCCGGCCCTGTCGCGCTGGCATCCCGACTGGAAGGACGCCTTCGCGGCGTTTGTCGACAAGCCGTGACCACCTACACCGTCATCTCGCGTCCGCCGACGCCGAAGCCTGCTGTTGGCGAAGAGGGAGGACCGGCGATGGTGTCGTCGGGCCCCGACGGCGTCGATGTCGTCACCTTCGGCTGCCGTCTGAACGCCTATGAGTCCGAGGCCATCCGGGCCCGGGCCAGCGCCGATGGCCTGTCGGACGCGGTAGTGTTCAACACCTGCGCGGTGACCAATGAAGCCGTGCGTCAGGCGCGGCAGGCGATCCGCAAGGCGCGCCGCGAGCGGCCCGACGCCCGGCTGATCGTCACCGGCTGCGCCGCCCAGATCGACCCCGCCGCCTTCGCCGCCATGCCGGAAGTCGATCTGGTTTTGGGCAATGCCGAAAAGGCTGCGCCCGGGGCCCTGCTCGACACCTCCACCCGCGTGCGGGTCAATGACATCATGTCGATCAAGGAGACCGCCGGTCACCTGATCGCCGGCCTCAAGGACCGCGCCCGGGCCTATGTCGAGGTCCAGAACGGCTGCGACCACCGCTGCACCTTCTGCATCATCCCGTTCGGACGCGGCAATTCCCGTTCGGCCCCGGCCGGTGAAGTGGTCGAGCAGGTCCGCCGCCTGACCGCCGAGGGCTATAATGAGGTGGTTCTGACCGGCGTCGACGTCACCTCGTGGGGAACCGACCTGCCGGGCCAGCCGACGCTTGGCCAGCTGGTGGGCCGGATCCTCAAGCTCGTGCCCGAGTTGCCGCGCCTGCGCCTGTCGTCGATCGACGCCGCCGAGATCGATCCCGACCTGTTCAAGCTGCTGGAAACCGAGCCGCGCCTGATGCCCTATCTGCATCTGAGCCTGCAGGCCGGCGACAACATGATCCTCAAGCGCATGAAGCGCCGCCACAGCCGCGAGGACGCCCTGAAGCTGGTGGCCGAGGTGCGCCGCGTGCGCCCCGACACCGCCTTCGGCGCCGACCTGATCGCCGGCTTCCCGACCGAGAGCGAAGAGGCCTTCGAAAACACCCTGAAGCTGGTGGAGGAGGCGGGCCTGGCCTTCCTGCACGTCTTCCCCTACAGCGCCCGCCCCGGCACGCCGGCCGCGCGGATGCCGCCGGTCAAGGGGCCGGTGATCAAGGACCGCGCCCGCCGTCTGCGCGAAGCGGGGCAGGCGGGGCTCGAACGCCATCTGCAGCGCCAGGTCGGCCGCGTGCTGTCGGGCCTGGTCGAGCGCGACGGCGTGGCCCGCGCCGAGGACTTCACCGAGATCGTCTTTGCGGGCGAAGCGGCTTCGGGCCAGATTCTGGCCTTCCGGGTCACCGGCCACGACGGGTCGCGGGTGATCGCCGAGCTGGCCCCGTGAGTCTGAGCGGCCGCTGCCAGTGCGGCGCCGTCCGCTTTCGGGTCGAGGGCGATCCCGGCCGCGCTTCGATCTGCCATTGCCGCATGTGCCAGAAGGCCTTCGCCGGCCCGTTCGGGGCGCTGGTGACGGTCGAGGTGGCTAACCTGACCTGGACGCGCGGCGCGCCGACCCATTTCCAGAGTTCGGATCAGATCCAGCGCGGCTTCTGCGCCGCCTGCGGCACGCCCCTGTCTTTTGAGTGGAGCGCCGACAAGATCGACCTGGCGGTTTTCGCCTTCGACGACCCGTCGGCGGTTGAGCCTGGGGTTCAGCTGGCCGTCGAGAGCCGGCCGGCCTGGATGGATCATCTGTCGCAGATGCGGGTGAGACCGCCGATGGGGCCGACCGGTGCGGTGGCGTCGCGCCAGCACCCTGACCACGACACCTAGGGGTCACGACTTGTTCCCAAAGGGGGATTCGTCGTCGCGACCTTCAACCTCAGGGCAAAAGGATTCCCGCAGGCCTTCTGCAGGGTCCACGTCTCCCGCACACCCAAGAAAAAACCGGGCCGGACAGGGTCCGACCCGGTTCGTCTTCAGATCGCCGGGCGGACCGGGCGAGCGCTTAGGCGCCTGCGCCGGGCGCACCCGGAAGGGCGGACGCGTTGCGGGTCTTCCACAGCGACCAGCCGACGCCGGCCGCCAGGATGGCGAAGGTGATCGACAGCGACAGGGCGGCAGGGAACTTCTCCCAGCCCAGGGCGTCGGCGACGAAGATCTTGCCGCCGATGAACACCAGCAGCACGGCCAGGGCCTGCTTGAGATAGGCGAAGCGGTGCAGCACCGCCGCCAGGGCGAAGTACAGCGCCCGCAGGCCCAGGATCGCCATGATGTTGGAGGTGTAGACAATATAGGGATCGGTGGTGATGGCGAAGATGGCCGGCACCGAGTCGACGGCGAAGACCAGATCGGCCAGCTCGACCAGCACCAGGGCCAGGAACAGCGGGGTGGCCAGGCGAGCGGCCTTGCCGGTGCGCGAGTCGATGCCCTGAACGAAGAAGCGGTCGCCTTCCAGCTTGTCGCTGATCGGCATGACGCGACGCAGCCATTTCAGGGCGGGGTTGTTGGTCAGGTCCATGGGCTTGTCGCCCGCAAACAGCATCTTCACGCCGGTCAGGATCAGGAAGGCGGCGAAGATGTACAGCACCCAACCAAACTGGCTGACCAGGGCCGCGCCGACGCCGATCATGATGGCCCGCAGGACGATCACGCCCAGCACGCCCCAGAACAGCACCCGGTGCTGCAGGGCCGGGGGAATGGCGAAGAAGCCGAAGATCAGGGCGATGACGAAGACATTGTCGATCGCCAGGCTCTTCTCGATCACGAAGCCGGTCAGATATTCGACCCCGGCGGTCGCGCCCAGCTGCATCCAGACCAGGCCGCCGAAGCCCAGTCCCAGGCTGATATAGACCGCCGACATCAGCAGGCTTTCGCGCACGCCGATCTCGCGGGTCTTGCGGTGCAGGACGCCGAGGTCAAAGGCCAGCAGGGCCACGACGGCCAGCATGAAGCCCGCCCACATCCAGAGCGGTTTGCCGATCACCGGCAGGGTCAGAAAATCCATGGTCTTGTTCAGGCCTTTAGGCCCGCCGGATCTCAAGCGCTCAGGCTGATCACGGCGGGCGGGTTTTGCGGAAACGCGGTGGAACTTGCGCCTTTTTTGACCTGACGGTTCCGTCAGGATCGAAAGAGAAGTTCATTAAATCAGTTACTTAAAGGGCTAGCCCTAGACTCGAATGTCCAGCAGGCCCCGGTTCAGGGGGCGCGGCGCCGGCGCGTGCTCGATGCGGTCCGGCGGCGTCACCGGCTTGGCGGTCGGCTGGCTGGCGTGGGACGCCGCCTGCACCAGGGCCTGCTGGGCCAGTTGCAGCGAGACCCAGGGTGTTGGGGGAGCATAGCCGCCGACTCTCATCGCCGGCCCGCCGTGGTGATCAGGTCGAACTGGATCGGATCCAGCGACAGCAGGGCGCAGATCCGCAGCAGGACGTCGCGCTCCTCGGCGTCGAGCCCGCCGTCGGCGGTTGCGACGGCGCAGGCGCAGTTGACGACCACCCGGGCGACGTCATCGCGGCCGCGCAGGCGGCGGATCGCCAGTTCGGCCTCGAGCCGGGCGGCTTCCGGATCCTGTTCGAAGCGCTGGTCCAGAGCCTCAAAGACTTCCAGGGCGTCGTCGATCCCGAAGACCGTCAGGGCCGCCAGGCCGCGCATGCGCTCCAGCATGCGGCCGCGCTCGTCCGGCGTGACCCAGCCGTCGGCCTGGGCCACCAGGGCGCAGGCGGCCACCAGGGCGTCCAGCTGGTCCAGCTGGGCCGGCGTCCAGGCGTCGGTGAAGCGCGCACGTGTGGCGTGAATGGGGTTAAAAGACATCTGTGCTCTCCTCTGTTGGGAGGGCGCGCCCGATACCGGGCTTGCTGGGTTCTTGGGGGGGAACAACCCGTTGGACCCGGCATCGAGCGCACCCGATGCGGTCCGACATCACGATCGCGCCATGCGGCTGCGAGGATCGTCAGAGGGGCCCGGCCCGCATCAGACAAATTGGAGGCGTGGGCAGGGCGCGCAAGAGGGCAGCGGATTATTTTCGCACGACCCGTCGTGTTTTTGCGGCGCGGCCGTCCTTCGAACAGGCGTTCAGTCCGCAGCCTTGTCCTCACCGCCTACAAACCCCGGCAGGCTCCAGCCCAGCTTGATCGCCGCCGCCCGCAGGCCGAAGGCCGCGACGAAGCCCGCCAGTCCCGCCGGCCAGAAGCCCAGGCCCAGCAGGTCCAGCACCGTGAACACCGACGCCCCCAGCAGGGCGGCGGTAATGTAGATCTCCCGGCGCAGCAGCAGGTTGGGCTCTTCGGCCAGCACGTCGCGGATCACGCCGCCGAAGGCGGTGGTCAGCACGCCCATGACCACCGCCGTGAACGGATGAACGCCCAGGCTCAGGGCCTTGGCGGCGCCGACCACGGAAAAGGCGGCCATGCCCAGGGCGTCCAGCCACAGCAGGGCGCGAAACCGCCAGCCGCGCTTGCCCAGCAGCCACACCACGGTCGCAGCCGCCAGGCACGCCAGGATATAGCCGGGCCGCTGCACCCAGAATACCGGCGCCCCGATCAGCAGATCGCGCAGGGTGCCGCCCCCGACGCCGGTGATCGCCGCGAAGAAGCCGAAGGTGATGATATCGTGCTTGCGCCGCGCCGCCGCCAGCGCGCCGGTGGCCCCGAACACGGCGGCGGCGGCGTAGTCCAGCCAGAAGAGGGTCGTCGCCAGAGGGTCCATGGTCGGGTCGAGAAGCGGGTCCATGGCCGTTCATGCCACGGCCGGCTCTGCAGCGGAAACCATGGGCCGGTAATATCTGATTTACACTTTCGCCCGTTCCCCTAAAGGAGCGCTGATGAACGACAAGCCCGCGCAGAAACAAGGCTGGTTCCAGCGCCTCACGTCTGGCCTGACCCGGTCTTCCCAGGCGATGACCGAGCAGGTCACCGGGGTCTTCACCAAGAAGCCCCTGGACCAGGAACAGCTGGACGCCCTGGAAGAGATGCTGATCGAGGCTGACCTGGGACCCCAGATCGCCGCGCGCATCACCGACGCCTTCGGCAAGGCGCGGTTTGGCAAGTCGTCGACCGAAACCGAGGTCAAGGAAGCCCTGGCCGAGCTGGTCGCCGCCGAGCTGGCCGACCGCGAGGGCCGTTTCGATCCGCTGGGCGGGCCGCGTCCCTATGTGGTGCTGTTCATCGGCGTCAACGGCTCGGGCAAGACCACCACCCTGGGCAAGATCGCCGCCGACCTGACCGAGAAGGGCGCCCGCGTCCTGATCGCCGCCGGCGACACCTTCCGCGCCGCCGCCGTCGAGCAGCTGAAGGTCTGGGCTGACCGGGCCGGGGCCGACTTCATGTCCAAGCCCACCGGCTCCGACGCCGCGGCCCTGGCCTATGAGGCCGTCGAGCGGGCCAAGGCCGAGCACTATGACGTGGTGCTGATCGACACCGCCGGCCGGCTGCAGAACAAGCAGGGCCTGATGGACGAGCTGCTCAAGGTGATCCGGGTCGTCAAGAAGGTCGATCCCGACTATCCGCACGAAACCCTGCTGGTGCTGGACGCCACGGTCGGCCGCAACGCCCTCGCCCAGGAAAAGATCTTCGGCAACCAGGTCGGCGTCTCCGGGATTGTCATGACCAAGCTGGACGGCACCGCGCGCGGCGGGGTGCTGGTGCCGGTGGCCCAGGCCAGCGACAGCCCGATCAAGCTGATCGGCGTGGGCGAGGGAGTCGAGGATCTGCAACCCTTCGACGCCCGCGCCTTTTCGCGCTCGCTGGTCGGGCTGGAGGACTAGGCCATGGACGAACAGCAGACCCAGAAGAAGCACGCCGCCTGGGTGCGCACCGCCGTCGACTATGGCGCGCCGATCGCCTTCGCCATCGCCTATTTCACCACCAAGGACTTCCAGACCGCCACCTGGGTGCTGGTTGCCGCCTCGGGCGTGGCCCTAGTCGTGGGCTATGCGGTCGAGCGCCGCGTGGCCCTGCTGCCGCTGTTTTCCGGCGTCATGGCCCTGATCTTCGGGGCCCTGGGGCTGATCTTCCACAGCGACGTGTTCGTGAAGATCAAGGTCACCGTCGTCAACGGGGCCCTGGCGGGCTTCATGATCGGCGGCGCCCTGATGAACCGCGCGCCGCTGAAGGCCCTGATGGGCGAGGCCATGCAGCTGCCCGACGCGGCCTGGCGCACCCTGACCCTGCGCTATGGCGCCTATTTCGCCTCGGCCGCCATACTGAACGAAATCGTCCGCCTGACCCAGGATACGGAGAACTGGGTGAAGTTCCGGGTCGCCCTGCTGCCGCTGGCGATCATCTTCTCCCTGACCCAGGTGCCGTTCATGATGAAGCACATGGCCAAGGGCGACGAGCCGGCCCCGCCCGAGCCGCCAGACGCAGGCTTCTAGGCGCCGGCTTCCAGGCGCCGACCCGCCGTTTTTCCGCGCACCAGAGCGCAGGCCGTGGCGGCTTGCGCCGCCCACGGAGTATTGTCGTTAAATCGACGTGTAACGATGATAGTCTCTGTCCGTCGGCTGAAAAGACGAAGGCGAGCCCATGTCCAAGACGAAGGTCGAGAAGAGCGGCGGTTTGCTGGAGCGATCGCCCAGCCATCTGTTGCACAGGGTGCTGCAGCTGGCGCTCGACATCTACGCCGAGGAATGTGGCGCGGCCGGCGTCACTCAGCGCCAGTTCGCCGTGCTGTCGGCCGTGGCCCAGAACGAGGGCGTCACCCAGACGGCCCTGGTCAAGGCCACCGGCATCGACCGCTCGACCCTGGCCGACATGGTCGCCCGGATGATCGCCAAGGGCCATCTGGAACGTCAGCGCTCTGATCAGGACGCCCGCGCCAACAGCGTGCGCCTGTCACCCTCGGGCCGGGCCATGCTGGAAGAGGTCGCGCCGATGGTCACCATGGCCGACGCGCGGATCCTGGCCCTGCTGAAGCCCGGCAAGCGCGAGGGCTTCCTGGACCTGCTGGCCGACATGGCCGGCGCGGATCTGCATCCGGCGGTCGACAGCGAGCCGGCCAAGCTCAAGAAGGCCAAGGCCAAGGCCGAGAAGCCGAAAAAAGACAAGAAGCCCAAGAAGGACAAGGCCGCCAAGAAGGCGGCCTGAGGGTTTTCTAGACCACGATATTGAGCAGAGAGCCCGGGCGCAGAAGCTTCTGCGGCTGGGCGTCCGGCTGCGTGAACGGCCGGGCCGGCGCCTGGCGCTGCGGCTGGGCCTGGGCTTGAGCCTGCATCTGCACCGAGGCGGCGGCCTGGGCCGGGCGCGTGGGCGCAGTGTCGCCCAGCGCCGCCTGGAAGAAGGCCGAACGCGTCGCCGCGCCGCCCGACGCAGGGGTCGAGGCGGGTCTGGCGGGGGCCGAAGGCCAGCCGGCGGGACGGACGGTGCTCATGACTCGAAGTCTAACATGGTTAACTGAAAGTCTGCGAGCATGGTCAACGTCGGGTTAACGCCAAAGCGCCGCGACGTGTCAGCGCACCTTCAACCGGCCTATTTTGCCTTGGCCAGCAGGTCCTCGGCCGCGTCGGGCGTCAGGGGGCCGGTGTGCTTGGCCAGGATCATGCCGTCCGAGCCGACCAGATAGGTCTCGGGCACGCCGGTGACGCCGAACTCAAGGCCTGCGGCGCCGCTGCGATCCACCAGTCGGGCGGCGAAGGGATCGCCCAGTCGGGTCAGGAAGGCCTGGGTGTTGGGCGGGGCGTCCTTGTAGGCGACGCCGATGATCTTCACGCCCTGGGCGTTCAGCGCCATCAGCTGCGGATGCTCGATCTCGCAGGGGGCGCACCACGAGGCGAAGAAATTGACCAGCACCGGGCCGCCCTGGGTGACATCCTTGAGGGCGGTCGGCTGCCCGCTGGACAGCTCTGGCAGGGTCAGGGCCGGCATCGGCTTGCCGACCATGGCGTGGGGCGAGACCTTGGGGTCGCGCTTGAGGGCGTAGCCGGCGAACAGCAGCGCCAGGGCCGCCAGTACGATCAGCGGCGTGAAGGCCAGCCAGCGCTTCAAGGCCCGACATCCTTAGGGGCGTCCAGCTGCGCCTGCAGGCGCTCCAGCTCGACTTTCCAGCGGCGGGCCTGGGCCAGGCTGTCGAGGATCATCCAGCCAAAGGCGACGGCCGTGATCCCGAAGGCGGGCCAGACATAGATCGCGTATTTTCCGGCGTCGAAATCCATCTCAGCTCTCCGCGATCCGCAGCGCCAGGGCGCGGGCCTTGCGCCGCCAGACCAGGGCGCGGATCCGCACCAGCCACAGCGACCCGAAGGCCGACAGATAGGCCAGGGTCATCAGGGCCCAGGGCCACAGATAGACGGCCGGCAGCCGGTCTTCAGGCTGGGCGAACAGGGTCGAGGACCCCTGGTGCAGGGTGTTCCACCAGTCGACGGAGAACTTGACCACCGGCAGGTTGATCAGCCCCACCAGGGCCAGGATGGCGGCGGCGCGGGCGGCCTTCTGCTCGTCCTCCAGCGCCCCGCGCAGGGCCAGATAGCCCAGATAGAACAGGAACAGCACCAGCACCGAGGTCATGCGGGCGTCCCACTGCCACCAGGTCCCCCACATCGGCTTGCCCCACAGCGAGCCGGTGACCAGGGCCAGGGCCGTGAACACCGCGCCCAGCGGCGCGCAGGCGCGAGCGGCGGCGTCGGCCAGGGCGTGGCGGAAGATCAGGGCCAGCAGGCTGGAAACGCCCAGGAACAAATAGACCATCATGCTCATGATGGCGGCGGGCACGTGGATGAACATCATCCGCACCGTGTCGCCCTGCTGGTAGTCCTCGGGGACCGTGAAGGTCAGATACAGGCCAATGACCGCCAGCACGGCGGCGATGGCCCCGAACATCGGCGCGGCCCACCGCGAGAAGGCCATGAACCGCTCGGGGTTGGTCAGGAAATCAAACGGGTGTCGGGCGTCCATGGATTGCTGATTAGAGCTCCACACGAACGCCCGCAATGCGTATCGACCCTTATCAGCCGGCCTTGTGCTTCATGATCGTCTTGCGCTCTTCCCTGTGTTCGCCCGTCAGCGGACCGTCGTGGCGGATGTCGAGGCGCCTGACCATCATGCGCGGGCCGCCGCCGTGCGGGCCCAGGGCGTCGAAGGCCTTTTGCTGGCTGGGCGACAGCGCCGCATAGAAGGCCTTGGTCGCCGAGGCGCGCTTCTGGAAGGTCTCGGCCATTTTCGTCATGTGGGCGGCCTGCCGGTCGAGGCGCTCGGGCGTGGTCAAAGGCTTGTCGTCGCCCTCGTCCTTGCTATCCCACATCATGGCGTCAGCCATCTTCTGCGGAGCGGTGGCCTCGATATAGGCCTTCAGGGCGCCGTCCTGGTCGGGACGCAGCTGCAGCACGTCGCGCAGGTGCTTGGCGTGGGCTTCCGGATCGGCCGGCTTGCCGTGATGCCTCATCGCCATGTCGTGGCCGCCCATCATCATGGCGTCCAGGGGCGGCAGCGGCGGCAAGGGCGGCAAAGGCGGCAGCGCGGGGGGTGGCGGAGGCGGAGGCGGCGGCATCTGGGCCATGGCGGCCCCCGCAGCGGCGGTGATGGCGAGAACGGCGCTGGCGGCCAGGGCCAGGCGGCGCGTGGACTTCTGCATGATGGTTTCTCCCTCGGAACCAGATCTGGCGAGAGCTTGGCCATCGGCTTGTGGCGCGAAAATGTCAGTTTGAATGAACAATATTACAGGTTTGTCTTGGAAACCCCGACCCAAACGCTTGTCATCCCGGCTCGGCGTAGCCGAGCCGGGATGACAAATAGAGGTGTCCCGACCTGGCCGTGCGCGCCTCAGTCCAGCGCGTTCCTGCAGGCCGCCGCCATGGCCAGGGGGCTTAAGGCCACCGCCGCCGTGCAATAGGCCAGCATCAGAAACAGGCCGCCCGTCCACGGCAGGCCGCCGGCCAGGGCGTCGAGCGCTCCGGCCCCGAAGATCACGGGCGGCACATAGAGCGGCAGCACGATCACCGCCACCAGCAGGCCGCCGCGCCGGCTGCCCAGGGCCAGGCTGGCGCCCAGGCCGCCCAGGAAGGCGAAGGCCAAGCCGCCGAACAGGCCGCACAGCACCAGAAGCGGAATGATCTTGGGATCGGCGCCCAGGGCCAGGGCCGCGACGGGCGCCGCCAGGGCCAGGGGCGCGCCCGAGGCCAGCCACTGGGCCAGGCACTTGGCGACGGCCACCGCTTCCAGCGAAGCCGGACCCAGGCTCAGGAGGTCCAGCGCCCCGTCCTCGAAATCGCGTTCGAACAGGCGCTCCAGCGACAGCAGGGCCGACAGGGCCAGGGCCAGCCAGGCGATCCCCGGAGCGATGGCGGCCAGTTTTTCCGGCGCGCGGCCGGTGGCCATCGGCAGCAGGGTGACCACGCCGGCATAGAAGGCCAGGGCCAGCAGCGGTCCGCCGCCCTTGCCCCAGGCCAGGGCCAGTTCGCGGCGCAGCAGGATCAGGAAGGCGGTCATGCGCCCACCTCGACCACGCGCGCAGCCACCGGCAGGGGATCGTGCACGGCGGCCAGGATCATGCCGCCGCCGACCAGATGCTCGGCCATCAGGGCCCCGAAGGTCAGGCGGTGGGTGGAGTCCAGCGGCGCCATCGGCTCGTCCAGCAGCCACAGGGTGCGGGGGCTGGCGACCAGCCGGGCCAAGGCCAGGCGGCGGCGCTGGCCGGCCGACAGGCGGCGAACCTCCAGATCGAGCAGCCGCACCAGATCAAACCGCTCGGCGGCCTGGCGGGCCGTGGCCGGCGAGCCGCCGCACCACAGGGTCTGGAACCGCAGTTCCTCCCAGGCCGTGCGGGTGGATTTCAGGCCGTCCTGGTGGCCGACCATGTGCAGATGCTCGGCGCGGGCGGTCTCCGGCTCGTGATCCTCGAAGACGATCTGGCCGGCTTCAGGCCGCAGCAGGCCGGCCACGGCGCGCAGCAGGCTGGTCTTGCCGGCCCCGTTGCGACCGGTCAATTCCACGGCTTCGCCCGCGTCAATCTGCAGATTGAAGCCCGAAAACAGTCGTCGTTCGCCGCGAGACACGGCCAAATCTTTAATGAGAACAGTTCTCAACATGCCAAGACCTTGTCCCGCGCATGGACGTTGAACATTAGCAGCGCTAAGAAGCCCTCGGCCGTCCCCCTCCAGCTTGTCAGGGGACGCGGCGCGGGGATGGACGCTGTGGGTCCGCCTCGATCGCGCGATCCCGGGAGTGGTTTTCGGGCGGCCGTGGACAGAGAAGGGATCTCCCGAATGGCGTCTGTTGACAGCCTTAAAGCCCGCCGCGAACTGATCGTCGGTGGCAAGACCTACGTCTATTACAGCCTTCGCGCCGCTGAGGAAGCCGGTCTGACCGGTGTTTCTTCCTTGCCGGTCTCGATGAAGGTGCTTCTCGAGAACCTGCTGCGCAACGAAGACGGCGTGTCCGTCGACGAACCCGACCTGAAGGCCGTGGCCGCATGGCTGCAGAACAAGGGCGCCGTCGAGCACGAAATCAGCTTCCGTCCCGCCCGCGTGCTGATGCAGGACTTCACCGGCGTTCCCGCCGTGGTCGACCTGGCCGCCATGCGCGACGCCATGGTCGCCCTCGGCGCCGACCCGGCCAAGATCAACCCGCTCAACCCCGTCGACCTGGTCATCGACCACTCGGTGATGGTCGACAATTTCGGCGACGCCAAGGCTTACGACGCCAACGTGGCCCGCGAATATGAGCGCAATATCGAGCGCTATCGCTTCCTGCGCTGGGGCTCGTCGGCCTTCAACAACTTCCGCGTCGTGCCCCCCGGCACCGGCATCTGTCACCAGGTGAACCTGGAATATCTGGCCCAGACCGTCTGGACCAATGAGGTCGAAGGCGAAAACTTCGCCTATCCCGACACCGTCGTCGGCACCGACAGCCACACCACCATGGTCAACGGCCTGTCGGTCCTGGGCTGGGGCGTGGGCGGCATCGAGGCTGAAGCCGCGATGCTGGGTCAGCCGATCCCGATGCTGATCCCCGAAGTCGTCGGCTTCAAGCTGACCGGCGCCATGCCGGAAGGCGCGACGGCCACCGACCTGGTGCTCACCGTCACCCAGATGCTGCGCAAGAAGGGCGTGGTCGGCAAGTTCGTCGAATTCTACGGCGACGCCCTGGCCAACCTGACCCTGGAAGACCAGGCGACCATCGCCAACATGGCTCCGGAATATGGCGCGACCTGCGGCTTCTTCCCGATCTCGGCCGCGACCATCGCCTATCTGAAGGGCACCGGCCGCGAGGCCGCCCGCGTCGCCCTGGTGGAAGCCTATGCCAAGGAACAGGGTCTGTGGTGGGAGCCGGGTACGCCCGAGCCGACCTTCACCGACACCCTGGAACTGGACCTGTCGGTCGTCCTGCCGTCGCTGGCCGGCCCCAAGCGTCCGCAAGACCGGGTTCTGCTGACCGACGCCGCGTCCAAGTTCGCCGAGTCGCTGGCCGGTGAATTCGGCAAGGCCGAAAACCCCGAGCTGCGCGCCCCGGTCGAAGGCGAGAACTTCGACGTCGGTCACGGCGACGTGGTCATCGCGGCCATCACCTCGTGCACCAACACCTCCAACCCCTCCGTGCTGATCGCCGCCGGCCTGCTGGCCAAGAACGCGGTCGCCAAGGGTCTGAAGGTCAAGCCGTGGGTGAAGACCTCGCTGGCCCCCGGCTCGCAGGTGGTCACCGACTATCTGCTCAAGGCCGGCCTGACCAAGCATCTGGACGCCCTGGGCTTCAACCTGGTGGGTTACGGCTGCACCACCTGCATCGGCAATTCGGGCCCGCTGCCGGAAGCCATCAGCAAGACCATTGCCGACCACGATCTGGTCGCCTGCTCGGTGCTGTCGGGCAACCGCAACTTCGAAGGCCGGGTGAACCCCGACGTTCGCGCCAACTACCTGGCCTCGCCGCCGCTGGTGGTGGCCTACGCCCTGGCCGGTTCGATGAAGATCGATCTGGCCACCCAGCCGCTGGGCCAGGACAAGAAGGGCAACGACGTCTTCCTGAAAGACATCTGGCCTTCGAACGAAGACATCGCCGTCCTGCAGCGCAAGTCGGTCACCGAAAAGATGTTCGCCAGCCGTTACGGCGACGTCTTCAAGGGCGACAAGAACTGGCAGGGCATCAAGATCACCGGCGGCCAGACCTACGCCTGGGAAGGTGACTCGACCTACGTCCAGAACCCGCCCTACTTCCCCAACATGTCGATGACCCCGACTCCGGTCACCGACATCGTGGAAGCCCGCGTCCTGGCCGTGTTCGGCGACTCGATCACCACCGACCACATCAGCCCGGCCGGTTCGATCAAGACCTCCAGCCCGGCCGGCCAGTACCTGGTCGACAACGGCGTGCAGCCCATCGACTTCAACGGTTACGGCGCGCGTCGCGGCAACCACCAGGTCATGATGCGCGGCACCTTCGCCAATATCCGCATCCGCAACCGCATCACCCCGGACATCGAAGGGGGCGTCACCAAGCACTTCCCGTCGGGCCAGGTGATGTCGATCTACGACGCGGCCATGAAGTACCAGGAAGAGGGTCGCCCCTCGGTGGTCTTCGCCGGCAAGGAATACGGCACTGGCAGCTCGCGTGACTGGGCCGCCAAGGGCACCAAGCTACTGGGCGTCCGCGCGGTGATCACCGAAAGCTTCGAGCGCATTCACCGCTCGAACCTGGTCGGCATGGGCGTTCTGCCGCTGCAGTTCATCCAGGACGGCTGGCAGAAGCTGGAACTGACCGGCGAGGAGATCGTCTCGATCCGCGGCCTCACCGATCTGGCCCCGCGCAAGCAGCTGATCGTCGAGCTCTATCGCCCGACCGACGGCCGCATCGCCCGCTTCCCGGTTCGTTGCCGCATCGACACCCCGACCGAGCTTGAATATTTCAAGAACGGCGGCGTCCTGAACTACGTGCTGCGCAACCTGGCCAAGGCCGACTAACGCAGCGCTGATCTCCAGGAAACGGCCCGTCGGAGCGATCCGGCGGGCCGTTTTCGTTTGTGGCGCGAACTTTCGCAAAAGAACTTGGCCTTCACGGCCTCGTGAACGGCCTAGACCCGCGATCTTGGCTTAAGTGACGCGCAATGCGTAAGGCCGCCCTTTCCCTGTTCTGTCTGGCTCTCTCGGGCCTTGCCGCCACCTCCGCCTGGGCCGCCAAGGCCCCGGTGGTCCGGCTGCCCGTGGTTGTCGAGCTGTTCACGGCCCAGGGCTGCTCGTCCTGCGGCAAGGCCAACCAGCTGGCCGCCGATCTGGCCCAGCGCGACGACGTTCTGGCCCTGACCTATTCGGTCGACTACTGGGACTATCTGGGCTGGAAGGACACCTTCGCCAAGCCGGTCTTCGCCGAGCGCCAGCGGGCCTATGTCAAGAAATTCGCCCTGCGCGACGTGCCCACGCCCCAGATGGTGGTCGGCGGCCGCGTCCAGGCCTCGGGCGCCAAGGCCGAAGCCGTCGAAGACCTGATCAAGACCGCCGCCAAGGCCCCGTCCAATCCGCCGGACATGGAATTTGTCGGCAAGACCCGCGTCGCGGTCGGCTCGGGCCCCGCCCCGCGCGGCGGCGGCGAGGTGTGGCTGGTGCGGTTTGATCCGCGCGAGCAGGAGATCGCCGTCAAGCGCGGCGACAACAAGGGCCAGACCCTGGTCCACCGCAATGTGGTGCGCGAGCTGGTTCGGCTGGGACCGTGGTCCGGCCGTCCCAAGCTGTACCGCCTGCCGGCGGCCGCAGACGCCGAGCTGCAGACGGTGATCATCGTCCAGGGCGCCAAGGGCGGCCGCATCATCGGCGTGCTCGAAACCGCCGAGCGCTGAGCTAGGACCCGCACAGAAAAAAACCCGCGCGACCGAGGGGGCAATCGCGCGGGCTCTTTTGGAGAGGGCTTGTTTGTCAGCAAACCGGTTCGAAACCGGAGAGGGCTGGGGGGGCTGTTCAGGGCCCCGATCCCGAAGCCGGTCGGCTGACCCTTGCTTTATCGGGTCCGAAACAGGCGCGACCACGACCAAACCAAGGTCCTTTCAAGGCGACAGGCCAGGCCTGCGGCCAGGCGACCAGGCAGCAAAAAGCCCGCGCGGTGGGGGGGGGAAGGACCGCGCGGACTCATTGGGGGATGGATAGCTCTGTCGGCCGACCGGCCCGCGATCGAGGGGGGCTGGGGGGGCTGTTCAGGATCCAGGACCGTGAGATGTCCGATCAGCCGACACCGATAAACTGGCCGACCAAACAGGCGGCCGAAGGTCGAAAATAAGGTCCTTTCGCGGCGCGTCGTGACCGTCGTGTCGCAATTTCCCGAGGCGTGACCGCCACGCCACGCTCGCCAAACCGGGCGGACTGGGGTTAGGATTCGTCCGATGGCGTTGGATCCACAGTTTCCGTCCGCCCCCTCGCCCGGTGGCGTGACCTTCTTCGAGCGGCGCGAGCTCGATACGCTCATGCGCCTGTATGGCCGCATGGTCGCCGCCGGCGAATGGCGCGACTACGGCATCGCCGGCCTGTCCGACTGCGCGGTGTTCTCGATCTTCCGCCACGCGGCCGAGGCCCCGCTCTACCGCGTCGAGAAGCGCCCGGCCCTGGCCCGCAAGCAGGGCGCCTGGGCGGTGATCGGCCAGGGCGGCATGATCCTCAAGCGCGGCCACGAGCTGGCCCAGGTGCTGAAGCTGTTCGAGAAGGGCAAGTTCTCGGTGGTCGACTGAGGGCTAGAACGTAAACGCCAGCTTGGCGCCCACGAACCGGCCGTCATTGTCATAGCCCCGCGCCGTGCCGATGCCGCTGTAATCCGCGCTGGGCTTGAGGCCGCACAGCACCCCGGCCGAAGCCACGGGGCCGTCTCCGGCGATGCGGCTTTCCACCGAGGTCCTGGCGATCCCTCGGGGCAGTTGCACGGGGGCGTTGGCGTAGCGCACCGACACGGACAGATCCGGCCTGGAGTTCTGCATCGCCGCGTCCCGCGTCAGCGACATCATCGGGGCCTTGGCCGGGATCGCATAGGGCTTGAGGCCCACCGCCTCGGCGTGAGCGCCGCCGGTGGTGGCGATCAGGATCAGGCCGGCCAGAAGGGTCAAGGCGCGCATCAACAAGTCCTCAGAACTATCCCCGCCGCCAACATGGTCCCGGCCGCCCGGCCCGTCGAGGCCCGCCCACGAAAAAGCCCCGGCGGTGTCCCGCCGGGGCTTCGTCGTTTCAGACTTCACTCAAGCCTAGTTGCGGTTGCCGAACAGCGACAGCAGGAACTGGAAGAGATTGACGAAGTTGATGTACAGGCTCAGCGCGCCGAAATTGGTGGCCACGCTCTGGGCTGCGGTGTCGCCGCCCAGTTCGTAATAGGTCATCTTCAGGCGCTGGGTGTCATAGGCGATCAGGCCCGAGAAGATCAGCACGCCCAGAACATTGATCGCGAAGACCAGGGCCGGGCTCTTGAAGAAGATGCTGACGATCGAGGCGATGACCAGGCCGAAGACGCCCATGATCAGGAAGCTGCCGAAACCGGTCAGGTCCTTCTTGGTGCTGTAGCCGAACAGGCTGAGACCGCCGAAGGCCGCCGCCGTGACGAAGAAGGTCGAGGCGACCGACTCGCCGGTGTAACGCAGGAACACCGAGCCCAGCGACGCGCCGATCAGCGAGACGATGGTCCAGTACAGGGCGCCGGCGGTCTGGGGCTTGGGGTTGCGCAGGGCGAAACCGGCGACCAGAAGCAGGACCAGCGGCGCGAAGGCCACGATCATGTAGATGGGCGTCACGCCGATCAGACGACCGCCCTCGACCACGAACATGAGGTCGCGGACCGCCGGAACGGAAGACGTGATGTAGGCGAGAGCGCCCGACAGGACGAGGCCCAACGCCACTTTGTTGTAGACGCCGAGCATGAAGCTGCGCAGGCCGGCGTCAACCGACATGTCGGCGCGATCCACCGGGATCGAGCGCGCATAGCCGCGGTTGAGGTCGTTCATCGAGGGAAAGCCCTTCTGATTGATCGCGTCCGAAATGGACGCCATACCAATATTGGCATGGGCGGGGCTTCGCGCAAGGGACGGCTGTTGCAGGCCGCGCCGGACCGCGTAATTAGGCCAGAGCAAACAAAAAAGGGCGGACGCGGGAATGGATTATTCGGAACTGGGACGGACCGGCGTGATGGTCTCGCGCTGCTGCCTGGGCACCATGACCTGGGGCTCGCAGAACAGCGAAGACGAGGCCCACGCCCAGATGGACTACGCGCTCGAGCGCGGGGTCAATTTCTGGGACACGGCCGAGATGTATTCCAGCCCACCTGATCCGAAGACCCAGGGCAATACCGAGCGCCACATCGGCTCGTGGCTGAAAAAGACCGGCAAGCGCGACCAGATCGTGCTGGCCTCCAAGGTGGCCGGTCGCGGCAGCGCCTTTGGCGGCCTGACCTGGATGCGCGCCGACGGCGCCTCCACCCGGCACACCCGGGCCCAGATCGACGAGGCGGTTGAAAACTCGCTGGGGCGCCTCAACACCGACTATCTCGACCTCTACCAGCTGCACTGGCCCGACCGTCCGGTGCGGGTGTTCGGCGGCCAGACCTTCAAGGACTATGAGCAGGACTACGAGACCTTCGGCGACATCCTCGAGGCCCTCGACGCCCACGTGAAGAAGGGGACGATCCGCGCCATCGGCGTCTCCAACGAGTTCCCGTGGGGCGTGATGCGCTTCCTGGCCGAAAGCGAGGGCAAGGGTCTGCCCCGCATCGCCTCGATCCAGAACGCTTATCACCTGGCCAACCGCACCTTCGAATACGGCCTGGCCGAGATCGCCATGCGCGAAAGTGTTGGTCTTCTCGCCTATTCGCCGCTGGCTCAAGGCGCCCTGACCGGCAAATATCTGGACGGCGCCCTGCCCGAAGGCTCGCGCAAGGCGCTCTATAACCGCATGCAGCGCTATGAGGGCCCGGGCGCCGAGGCCGCGATCCGCGCCTATGTCGACCTGGCCGGCAAGTTCGGCATCGATCCGGCGACTCTGGCCCTGAAGTTCTGCGACGCGCGCCAGTTCGTGACCTCGACGATCATCGGCGCCACCTCGATGGAGCAGCTGAAGGTCGCCATCGACGCCTTCGACCTGACCTGGACCGACGAACTGGAAAAGGCCGTCAACGCCATCCACGCCGCCCAGCCCAACCCCTGCCCCTGACATCCATGCTGCGCCTGTTCACCGCCATCGCCGTGCCGCCCGAAATCGGCCAGGGCCTGCTGACCCGTCAGCAAGGCATTGAGCACGCGCGCTGGCGGCCACAGGAGGCGTTTCACATCACGCTGAAATTCATCGGCGATGTGCAGGAGCCTGTGGCGGCCGAACTGGACGAGGCCCTGGCCCAGATCGAGGCCCCGGCCTTTGATCTGGAGCTGGCCGGGGTCGGCCATTTTGGCGAAGGCGTCGAGATCCACGCGGTCTGGGCCGGGGTCGCGGAAAGCCGCGACCTGCGCGGACTGGCCAAGGCCAACGAGCGGGCCGCGCGCGAGGTGGGCCTGAAACCCGAGGCGCGGCTCTACACCCCGCATGTCACCCTGGCCTATCTCAAGCGCCCCGCCGTGCCCGAGGTCGGCGCCTGGGTCCAGGCCAACAACCTGCTGCATTCGCCGCCGTTCCGCGTGGAGCGCTTCGGACTCTATTCCAGCTGGCTGGGCGGCGAGAGCTCGGCCTATCGGCTGGAGCGGGAGTATCCGCTGGGCTGAGGCGGGCGACGCCGGATGCGGACAGGGTGATTGTCTGTTCGGGGGTGGTTAGCGGCCCTCGGAACCCCTCTCTCATAGAGAGAGGGAGGGGCCCGCCGCGAAGCGGCGGGAGGGTGAGAGGTTTCACCGCCAGCCGGAAATCTCCGTCCTTCCGCCGCACCCCTCAAGGATGGATAGGCCTCGGATTAAACTGCTCTCCACCAGAGCTTTATTCTGAGAGGCTGTAACCTCTCACCCTCCCACGCCTCCGGCGCGGGCCCCTCCCTCTCTCTATGAGAGAGGGATTCAAAAGGTACAACTAGGGTCGAAAGCGGTCTTTGGCATCAGTGAAGGAAGCGGACGCCCCGCGCGTCCCGCTCATCCTTAAATCTCTTGGAGGCTGCAGCGTGCTGGTCTGGAAAGGTCAGTCAAGGACGGCTTCGCCGCCGCGGAGCGGCCGCCCGGAGGGCGGTGTCGGCGGAGTGACCTTTCCAGACCAGCGATCGTCTCGCCGTGAGATTTAAGGATGGCTCCCTTCGGCGCGAAGGTGGGCGGGCGGCCACCCCCATAGATCACCGTCATTCCCGCCCTTGTGGCGGGAACCCCTGCTTCAGCTGACACGTGAGACGCCAGCGAAGTGCATGCGCACTTCGCCCCTCCCGCACCTGCGGCGGACAGAAGGGTTCCCGCGACAAGGGCGGGAATGACGGGAGGGTATGGGGATAGACTGTGCTGCATCCCCGTTTTTCGAAAGTCGATCTCAACGAAATCAACGTCTTGTAAGAAACTTGATCGCGCCCATCAGACGCGCTGAAACCTCCCGTATTCTGCATCTCACCTCGTCGCGAGGAAAGGGCGCAAGGCCAGCGACCATTGCGGCGGCGGGGGGTGATCGAGCGGGACTGGGCTTCAGGGGGATACTGAAGCGCGTCCGGGGATCCTGGCGTTGCAGGACCCGCCCGCCGTTGGCGTGGATGAGGACAGACGGGTGTGTTCATTAGCCATTAGCTTGGCTCGCCCGCCTCGACCGCCGAGCGGTTCCGGAAACGGAACGGTTCGGCTCCCGGTAAGGCCTGAACAGGGCCACCTGACGGGACGCTGACGGATAACGACCACGCGGAGCGGACGGCTTCGTCGAAACGGTAATCTCTATCTCTCATCCGGGCGTCGTCCGGACGCTCCGCGACCCTTCCCACCAACTCGCAGCGAACGCGCGAGGTCGAGAATCCGTGTCCGTTAAACCGCCGCGTGATCCTTCAGCACGCCCAGCGGCACAATCGCCAGCATCTCCTCGTGCGAGGCCTCCAGCACCACCGGCGGGGCCAGGCCCGCGTCGAGGGCGTCTTTCCAGCGGCCGGCGCACAGGCACCAGCGGTCGCCGGCCTTCAGGCCCGGGAAGGCAAATTCGGGGCGGGGGGTGGAGAGGTCGTTGCCGGCGGACTTGGAGAAGGCCAGGAATTCGTCGGTCATCACGGCGCAGACCGTATGGAGGCCCAGATCATGCGGACCGGTCTCGCAGCAGCCGTTGCGGTAAAAGCCCGTCACCGGGTTCACGGAACAGGGGATCAGGTCCCCGCCCAGAACATTGCGGGCGTTCTCGTCATAGCGCGTGGTCATGCGGCGATCCTATCCCGCTTCGCCCGATCCGTGACCAAGATTAGCGCGCATCGAACGTCTTTGCTTTTGCCGTGGCCCGCGCGTGATTAAGAAGGCTGTATAAGAAAAGACCGCAGGGAATTTGCATGTCCACCGTCGCCAGGCCGCGCCGCAGCGCTCTCTATATGCCCGCCTCGAACGCCAAGGCGGTCGAGAAGGCGCGCACCCTGGACGCCGACGTGATCATTCTCGACCTCGAGGACGCCGTCGCCCCCGAGATGAAGGAAGCCGCCCGCGACGCGGCAGTGGCGGCCGTCAAGGCCGGAGGGTTCGGGTCCCGCGAGGTGGTGATCCGCACCAATGGCCTCGACACCCCCTGGGGCGCCGAAGATCTCGCGGCCGCCGCCGAGGCCGGCCCCGACGCGGTGCTGGTGCCCAAGATCAACGACGCCGGCGATGTGCGGGTTTACAACGCCGCCCTGCATGCTGCGCCGCCAGCAACGCGGCTGTGGACCATGATCGAGACCGGCAAGGCCGCCTTCCACCTGTGGGAGATCGCCGCCGCCAGCCACTCGACCCGGCTGTCGACCTTCGTGATGGGCGTCAACGACTTCGCCAAGGAGATGCGGGCCCGCCAGACGCCGGATCGCGCGCCGTTCCTGCCGCTGCTGACCCTGTCGGTCGCCGCCGCCCGGGCCCACGGCCTGACCATCCTGGACGGGGTGCACAACGACATCGAGGACCTGGAGGCGCTGGAGGCGGTCTGCGTCCAGGGCGTCGACTTCGGCTTTGACGGCAAGACCCTGATCCACCCCAAGCACCTTGAGATCTGCAACCGGGTGTTCTCGCCGTCCGCCGACGAGATCGCCTGGAGCCAGGCGGTGATCGCCGCCTTCAAGGCGCCCGAAAATGCGGGCAGAGGAGCCTTGCGGGTCGACGGCAAGATGGCCGAGCGCCTGCATCTGGCCCAGGCCGAGCGCCTGGTCCAGGTCGCGGCCGCGATCGCCGCCAGGGTCGGTTAGGATCTGTTGATGCGGGCTCTGGCTCTTCTTTTCGCCCTGTTCGCCGGGCCGGTTCTGGCTCAGGAGGCGCCGGTGGCGACCGCGCCGCAACCGGTGGCCCCTGCCCTATCAGCGGATCCCTTGCCGACGCCGCCGGATCCGGCGCCCGGCCAGTCGGTCCCCGTCGCCCTTGATCCGCTGGGCGACCTGATCACCCAGACCGGCACGACCGACGAGGAAGACGCCCAGCCGACCGCTCAGGCGCCCTATCACAAGCCCACCCTCCTGCCGATTCCCACGCCGGAACCGCCCTCTGTCTCCTTCCCGCCGGACGGCGACCATGCCGTGCCGCAGGGCAGCTATGTCCCGGCCGAGCGGATCTACGAGATGCGGGTCAAGGGCTCGATCGTCGCCGCCCAGGGCCTGCAAGGTCCGCTGGATGGCGGCTGGAAGGTGTCGGGGCCTGACGGATCGACCCTCTACACGCTGCAGATCGTCGACCCGGCCGGCGGCTATGGCCCGGTCGAAGGCGCCTGGCGCGACGTGCGTCGGTCCGGCGCGGTCGGATCGACCGGCCTGATCGACAGCGTCGAGCGGTCGGGCGCCGACCTGGTCGTGCGCTTCAGCCCCAGGGGCGGCCCGTCCACCGTGCTGAGCCTCAGCCCGGCCGGCGCGACCCGCTGGAGCGGCAACCTCCATGAGGCCGGCGTCGACCAGACGGTGATCGCCGATCGCGAGGCCCCGCCCAGCCTGCCGCCGGGCTATGTGATCCAGGGCCGCGGACCGGTGATCTGGGGCGCGCCCCGCGCCGCCCCGGCCCGCTCGACCCCGGCTCGGGCGGCGGTCTGCTCGACCAAGGGCAAGACCGGCAAGGCGCTGAAGGCCGCCAAAGCCAAGTGCGCCGCCGCCGCCAAGAAGAGCGGCGCGAAAGGCAAGGCCGTGGCCAAGGGCAAGAAGGGCTCCAAGGCCAAGGCGACCCCGGCTCGCAAGGGCAAGGCGACGGCGAGCAAGAAGAAGGCCCCGGCCAAGAAGACGCCGCAGCTTCGCTAGAGGTTCAAGGCTGTCTTCGCCGCCACAACCGCCGCCTCAAGGGCGGTCGGCGCGAAGGACTCGGCGGGACTGTGGCCCCAGACCGGCCCCGGCCAGGCCGGATCGCCGACCCGGCGGCCGAGGACGTGGACGTGCAGCTGCGGGGTGACATTGCCCAGGGCGCCGACATTCAGCTTGGCGACCGCAAGGCCCAGCGCCGCGCCGACGGCGCGAGCCGCGTCGCCGGCCAGGACGATCTCGTCCATCAGGACGATGCGGTCGGCCGGCGACAGGTCCTCGATCTCGCGAAGGCCTGGCCGGCGCGGGATCAGCACGATCCACGGATAGCGGGCGTCCAGCTGCAGCCGGGCCTCGCAGAGACGCAGGTCGCCCAGCGCCTGCGAGGTGGCGACAAAGGCCGGGTCGAGGACGAACTCAGCCATGCCCCGAACCGCGCTTGGGAACCGCCGCCCAATAGTCGAAGTCGAGGATGACGTGCTCGTTATAGACGCCTGCCTCGTCCTTGCCCGGGAAGTCGTCGCAGGGCCGGTCCTTCGTCGCCACCAGCCGCAGCCGCAGGGCCCCGACGCCGTCTCCGAGGTCAGCCTTGTCCAGCACCTCGCTCCAGGCGAACACCGTGGCCCCGGCGAAATAGGGGCTGACATGGCGGCCGCCATTGATCGCCAGGATCAGGCCGGCGTTCTGCAGGCCGTTGAACGACAGGGCCTTGGCGGTCGAGATCACCACGCCGCCATAAACCAAGCGCCGGCCGGACGGGTCCTTGGCGCGCTCGAACTGATTGAAGTGGACCTTGGCGGTGTTCTGCCACAGCCGGGTGGCCATGGCGTGCTCGGCCTCCTCGATGGCCATGCCGTCGACATGGTCGATCCGCTCGCCGATCGCGTAGTCCTCGAAAGCGTGCGGCGCGCCGCCCAGGGCGTAATCGTATTTCGAGAAGTCCAGGGTCGCGGGGATGATCAGGTCTGCGGCCGCCACGGCCTCGGCCAGTTTCGGCGTCGCCTGCTCGGGGATCTCGGCCTCGGCGTCCTTCTTGCGGACCATGACCCAACGCACATAGCTCAGCACGCGCTCGCCGCGCTGGTTGGTCCCGGTGGTTCGCACATAGACGACGCCGGTCTTGCGGTTGGAATTTTCCTTCAGCCCGATGACCTCGGACTCGGCCATCAGGGTGTCGCCCGGATAGACCGGGGCCAGGAACAGGCCCTCGGCATAGCCCAGATTGGCGACGGCGTTGAGGCTGATGTCAGGCACGGTCTTGCCGAACACGATGTGGAAGGCGATCAGCGGATCCACCGGCGCGGCGGGCAGGCCGCTGGCCCGCGCCACCTCGTCGGACGAGAACAGCGAAAAGCGCGGACCGTAGAAGGCGGTGTAAAGCGCCACATCGCCTGCCGTCACCGTGCGCGGCGTGGCGTGGACCAGCACCTGGCCCAGCCGGAAGTCCTCGAAATAGTTCCCGGGGTCGGTCTTGCTCATCCCTGCGCGTCCTTATCGTTGTTCAGACAGTCTTGCCGCAGTGCAGCGAAACGGGAAAGGGGGCTTGAGGCTTGGCCGCTCCGGGCGTAGACCGCCGCGAGAATTTTCATCCACAGTCCTGACGGAGACCCTATGGCTCGCGCGAAGATCGCCCTTATCGGCGCCGGCATGATCGGCGGCACCCTGGCTCACATCGCGGCTCGCGAAGAGCTTGGCGACATCGTCCTGTTCGACATCAGCGAAGGCACGCCGCAGGGCAAGGCCCTCGACCTGGCCGAAGCCTCGGCGGTGTTTGGCAAGGACATCAGCCTCAAGGGCGCCAACGACTATGCCGACATCGCCGGCGCCGACGTCTGCATCGTCACCGCCGGCGTGCCGCGCAAGCCGGGCATGAGCCGCGACGACCTGCTGGGCATCAACCTGAAGGTCATGAAGGCCGTCGGCGAAGGCATCAAGGCCCACGCCCCCAACGCCTTCGTCATCTGCATCACCAACCCGCTCGACGCGATGGTCTGGGCCCTGCAGCAGTTCTCGGGCCTGCCCAAGGAAAAGGTCATCGGCATGGCCGGCGTCCTGGACTCGGCGCGCTTCGCCTACTTCCTGGCCGAAAAGACCGGCGTGTCGGTCGAAGACATCCACGCCTGGACCCTGGGCGGTCACGGCGACGACATGGTGCCGATGGTCCGTCATTCGACGGTCGGCGGCCTGCCGCTGCCGGAACTGGTCAAGCAAGGCTGGATGACCCAGGAAGAGCTCGACGGCATCGTCAAGCGCACCCGTGGCGGCGGCGGCGAGATCGTCGCCCTGCTGAAGACCGGCTCGGCCTTCTACGCCCCGGCTGAAAGCGCCATCGCCATGGCCACCAGCTATCTGAAGGACAAGAAGCGCGTCCTGCCGTGCGCCACCTTCCTGACCGGCCAGTACGGCCTGGACGGCCTCTATGTCGGCGTGCCGGTCGTCATCGGCGCCGGCGGCGCGGAAAGGATCGTCGAGTTCGAAACCAATGACGAAGAGAAGGCGATGTTCGCCGCCTCGGTCGCCTCGGTTAAGGGCCTGATGGAAGCCTGCAAGGCCATCGACCCCTCGCTGGTCTAGGCCTGCACAACCGTCTGAATGACGAAGGGCGGCTCCTCGCGGAGCCGCCCTTTTTCATGGTCGCCGGCGGGCGTCAGTGCGCGGCGTCGCCCGGCTCGGCCGAAATCTCTTCCAGCGTCTTGCCCACCTGCTTGGCGCCATAGTCCTTGGCCACGTCGCCCAGGGACAGGATGCCGGTCAGGGCGCCGGCGTCGTTGAGCACGACCAGGCGGCGGACCTGATGGCTGGCCATCTTGGCCGTGGCGTCGGCCAGGACGTCGTCTTCCTTGACGCTGTGGACCTCGCCGTCGGTCATGGCCTCGGAGATCGGCGAGTCGAAGCTGCGGCCTTCGGCGACCACGCGCAGAACGATATCGCGGTCGGTGACCAGGCCCACCACCTTGCCGCTGTCGACGACAGGAACCGCACCGGTTTCGACATGGGCCATCATCTGGGCCACCTTGCGGACCGTATCGGTCGGGGCGGCGGTGGTGACCTGACCGGTCATGGCGTCGCTGACTTTCATGGGGGTAACCTCGTGGTTTGAACTCGAACTGTCTAAACCCCCGCCGATCGCCAGGCGTTCCGCGCTTCCTCTCAGGAGGCGTCCGCCCTATCTGTGCGCCACACCTTCCAGCGGAGCTTCCATGACCCTTTCCATGCACCAGGCCAGCGTTCCCGTCTTCGTCCAGGGCCTGAAGGGTCTGAAGGGCGTACTGACCAAGGCGGCAGCCCAGGCCGAGGCCAAGGGCTGGGACGCCGACGCCCTGCTGAAGGCCCGGCTCTATCCCGACATGTTCCCGCTTCTGCGCCAGGTGCAGATCGCCACCGACTTCGCCAAGGGCTGCTGCGCGCGCCTGGCTGGTGAAGACGTGCCGGCCTGGGACGACACCGAAACCGGCTTCGCCGACCTGATCGCCCGGGTCGACCGCGCCATCGCCTATGTCGAAGGTCTGGACGCCAGCAAGTTCGAAGGCGCCGAGGACCGCGACATCACCCTGACGCGTCGCGGCGAGACCAGCGTGGTCAAGGGCCTGGCCTATTTCCAGACCCAGGCCCAGCCGAACTTCTTCTTCCACCTGACCACCGCCTACGCGATCCTGCGCAAGAACGGCGTTGAAGTCGGCAAGCGCGACTATCTCGGGACCGTCTAGAGCCGGTCGGGCGCCCTGCCCTGGCGGGGCGCCCTTTGACTCCGCGCCATTTCCTGTGCATAAGCGCGCCCTTCCGGCGCTTCATCAGCAGCGCCTCTACCGTCACGACCCCAGCCCGCTAGCGCGGGATCCATCTGGACGAGGCCGGCGAGGACCCCCATCGACGTGATCGTCCATGGGGGCTGATTGCGTTTGGAGATTTGGGTTCAAACAGGGTTCGACATGTTCGACGGCCTTACAGAGCGGCTCTCCGGCGTATTCGACCGCCTCGGCGGTCGCGGCGTGCTGTCCGAAAAGGATATCGACGAGGCGCTGCGCGAGGTTCGCGTCGCCCTGCTGGAAGCCGACGTCGCCCTGCCGGTGGTCAAGGACTTCATCAGCAAGGCCAAGGAACTGGCTTCGGGCGAAGCCGTCATCCGCTCGGTCAAGCCGGCCGACCAGGTGGTCAAGATCGTCTATGACGGTCTGGTCGACATGCTGGGCGGCGAAGAGCCCACCGGCCTGAACCTGGCCCTGAACCCGCCGTCGGTGATCCTGATGACCGGCCTGCAGGGCTCGGGCAAGACCACCACCACCGGCAAGCTGGCGCTGCGCCTGTCCAAGACCGAGCGCAAGAAGGTGCTGGTCGCCTCGCTCGACACCCGTCGCCCGGCCGCCATGGAACAGCTGGCCATGCTGGCCAAGCAGGTCGAGGTCGAGAGCCTGCCGATCGTCGCCGGCCAAAGCGCCGTCGACATCGCCAAGCGCGCCATGAGCGCCGCGCGCCTCGGCGGCTACGACGTCCTGATCCTCGACACCGCCGGCCGCACCACGCTGGACGAGGCGATGATGAGCGAAGCGGCGGAAATCGCCCGCATCGCCCAGCCGTCCGAAACCCTGCTGGTCGCCGACAGCCTGACCGGCCAGGACGCGGTCCGCACCGCCAAGGCCTTCCACGAACGCCTGCCCCTGACCGGCCTGATCCTGACCCGCGCCGACGGCGACGGCCGGGGCGGCGCGGCGCTGTCGATGCGCCACGTCACGGGCCTGCCGATCAAGTTCCTGGGCGCCGGCGAGAAGGTCGACGCGCTGGACGTGTTCGACGCCCGCCGCGTGGCCGGCCGCATCCTGGGTCAGGGCGACGTTGTCGCCCTGGTCGAGCGCGCCGCCGCCGATCTGGACCATGCCGAAGCCGAGCGCATGGCCAAGAAACTGGCCAAGGGCCAGTTCGACCTCAACGACCTGTCGTCGCAGCTGTCGCAGATGCAGAAGATGGGCGGCATGCAGGGCATCATGGGCCTGCTGCCCGGCGTCCAGAAGGCCAAGAAGCAGATCGCCGAAAGCGGCATCGACGACAAGGTTTTCCTGCGCCAGCAGGCGATCATCA
This sequence comes from Caulobacter sp. FV1ye13L, assembly GCF_058681155.1. The sequence goes on along the minus strand of NZ_CM178732.1, from coordinate 1,221,110 downwards.
GCTCGATGACCAAGCTGGAGCGCAAGAAGCCCGACATCCTGGCCGCATCGCGCAAGCGCCGCATCGCGGCCGGCGCCGGGGTCGACGTGGCCGAGGTCAATCGTCTGCTGAAACAGCACCGCCAGATGGCCGACATGTTCAAGGCCATGTCCAAGGACGGCGGCAAGAGCCTGGCCCGGATGGCCGGCATGATGGGCGGCGGCGACATGTCGCGCCTGAAAGCCATGGGTGGCGGCAAGCAGGCCGCGGCCGATCAACAGAATTCCGCGGGAGGCCTGCCGGGTCTTCCCGGTCTCGGCGGTGGCGGCGACGCCAAGCCGAACCTCCTTTCCGGCCTGGGCGGCGGTCTGCCGCCCGGTTTCAACCCGTTCAAGAAATAGAACTCGAACTCAAGGACTACCGATATGCTGAAGATCCGTCTCGCCCGTGGCGGCGCCAAGAAGCGCCCGTACTACTCGATCGTCGTTGCTGACAGCCACTCGCCGCGCGATGGCCGTTTCATCGAAAAGGTCGGCACCTACAACCCGCTGCTCAAGAAGGACGACGCCGCTCGCGTCACCCTGAAGATCGAGTCGATCCAGGCCTGGATCGCCAAGGGCGCCCAGCCGACCGACCGCGTCGCGCGCTTCCTGGCCGCTCAGGGCATCGGCTCGTGGACCCACGGCAACAACCCTGAAAAGGGCGCGCCGGGCAAGAAGGCCCAGGAGCGCATCACCGAGCGCGCTCAACGCGACGAAGACCGCAAGGCCGCCGACGTGAAGGCCGCTGAAGACGCCGCCGCTGCCGCCGTCCAGGCTGCTGAAGACGCCAAGGCCGCTGCCGAAGCTGCTGCCGAAGCCGCCGCCGCTGCCGAAGCCGCTGCTGCCCCGGCCCCGGAGCCGGTTGCTGAAGAAGCCCCCGCCGAAGAAGCCGCTGCCGAAGAGGCTCCGGCCGCTGAAGCCGCCGCTGAAGAGGCTCCGGCCGCCGAAGCTGAAAAGACCGAAGGCTAAGGCCTTTTGCGCTGTCGCCCCGGTCTTCGGATCGGGGCGGCGATGCAACATCTTCGATGAGCACCCCCTCCCCCGCCAACCTGATCCTCGTCGGCCGCGTCTCCGGCGGCTTTGGCGTGCGCGGCGAGGTGAAGATCGCCACCTATACCGAAGAGCCGATGAGCCTGGCCGGCTTCAAGGCGTTGCTGCGCCAGGATGGCTCGCCGGCCCTGACCATCGTCTCGGCGCGCGTGGCCAAGGAAGGCCTCGTCACCCGTTGCAAGGGGATCGAGACCAAGGAGGCCGCCGACGCCCTGCGCGGCCTGCGCCTGTATGTCCCCCGGGCCTCCCTGCCCGAGCCGGACGAGGATGAATTCTATCTGACCGACCTGGTCGGCCTGGCCGTTCGCCACATCTCCGACAATGCCCTGCTGGGTTCGGTCAAGAGCGTGCAGAACTTCGGAGCCGGCGACCTGCTCGAAATCCAGCCCGCCCTCGGCGGCCAGACCTGGTTCCTGCCCTTCACCCGCGCGGCCGTTCCCGACGTGAAGATCCAGGAACGTTTGATCCTCGCCGATCCGCCCGCCTTGGTGGGAGAACCGGAAGGTCCGGTCGAAGAGGCCGACGACAGCGACGGCGCCGAGCGCCACTACGACTGACGACGGCTAGCCCCAGGAGTTCGAGGACATGGCGACCGACGGGAAGTGGCGGGTCACCGCCTCGCGCTATGTTCACAAGGATCGCTGGATCGCCGTTCGGGCCGACGATTGCGTCACCGAAGAGGGCGCGGTGGTCGCCCCCTACTACGTGCTGGACTATCCCGACTGGGTCGAGATCATCGCCCTGGACGCCGCCGACAACGTGCTGCTGGTCAGGCAGTACCGGCATGGCCTGGGCGGGATGTCGATCGAACTGCCCGCCGGCGGCATGGAGCCGACCGACTCCAATCCGCTGCAGGCCGCCAGGCGGGAACTGCTGGAAGAGACCGGATGCGCCGGGGTTCTGACCCTGGTCGGCGAGACGCGGGCCAACGCCGGCACCCATTCCAACCGCACGCACATCGTCCTGGCGCGTCAGGTGGCGAAGGTCGCCGAGCCCAAGGACGACCCGACCGAGCGGATCGAGAGACTCTGGGTCCCGGCCGCCGAGGCGCTGCGCATGGCCCTGGCGGGCGAGTTGACCGTCGGCATGCAGGTCGCCTCACTCCTGCGCTGCCTGGCTCAAGCCGGCGTGGCGTCAATCAGCCTAGCGAACCCGGCAAGATCTTGACCCACATCGGGCATTTCTGCGCCAGCTATACCGAAGGGCCGATGAGCCTGGCCGAAGGGTCGGCGCAAGAAGATTGATCTCGAAATCAATCGGAGAGAGAGTGTTGCAAACAGCACCCTTAAAGCGATTTCGAGCCCGATGCCCGTCGATCTACCCGCCGCCGACGGGGCGTTTGCCCATATCCATCAGATCCGGGGCCAGAGTGTCGTTCTCGACGACGCGATCGCCGCTCTATTCGGTGTCGAGACCCGGCGCCTCAACGAACAGATCCGCCGCAACGCCGCTCGGTTCGAGGGCTATGCCTTCCAACTGACGGCGGGAGAGATCGCCAACTTGATATCGCAAAATGCGACATCAAGTTCCTGGGGCGGCCGGCGCAAGCATCCCTGGGCCTTCACCGAACACGGCGTGGTCATGGCTGCGACCGTTCTGAAATCCGATTCAGCCGTCGCCGCGATGAAGATGGTCGTCGAGGTCTTCGTCAGTGCGCGTCGAAGACAGGATGCCTCACCGCAGATCACCAACGGCGTGAGTGTTGGAAACGGCTTGATCCCCAGGCTGACCCAAGCCATGGCGGCGGTGCTCGACTCGGTGGTGAACCAGCGTCACGGCGCCTCCGTCCGGGAAGAGGCCCAGGACCTGCTGGACCGCTCCATCGCCCATCTGAAGGATCGGCTGTCGCGCGCCGGTCTGGAAAATGAGGAACTCGCAGCCCGGGCGACCAAGCTTCTGGCGGAAGCCGAGGCCAGCAAGGCGACCGCCGCCAAGACCCAAGCCGAGGCCGGCGAAATCGAATTGCGTGTCCTGGCGCGCAAGCTCCAGCTGGTGATCGAGGCCGAGCGCGCGATGACCGGGGGCGATATCGACCGGTTCGTCGGGGTCCTGGAACGGCTGGGCGGTTAGAGCCCGCCTACTTCTTGATCCGCATCAGGCATTCCTGCGCCACCGAGGCCAGAAGTGTGCCGTCCTGGCTGAACATCTGGCCGCGCACCATGCCGCGACCCTGCGAGGCGCTGGGGCTGTCCTGAGCAAACAGGGTCCAGTCATTGAAGTTGAAGGGCCGGTGGAACCACATGGCGTGGTCCAGGCTGGCCGACTGCAGGCCGGGCGTGGTCCAGATCAGGCCGTGGGGACGCAGGGCGCTTTCCATGAAGGCCATGTCAGAGGCATAGGCCAGGGCCGCCTGCTGCATCTTCACATCATCGCCAATCGGGGCGCAGGCCCGCATCCAGACCTCCTTGGTGCCCGATTTCTTCTCGGGCTTGACCGGGTTCTGCGGTTCGACCCAGCGGATGTCGATCGGGCGCGGCTTGTCCAGGAAGCGCAGCATCTTGGGATGCACCTGGTCGCCCAGGCTACGCAGGAAGTCGCCCTCGGTCTGAACATCCTCTGGCGCCGGAGCGGCAGGCATCGGCGACTGGTGCTCAAAGCCCTCCTCGGGCGTCTGGAACGAACAGGCCAGGTTGAAGATCTGCTCGCCATGCTGGATCGCGGCCACCCGGCGGGTGGTGAAGGTGCCGCCGTCGCGGGCGCGCTCGACCTCATAGAGGACCGGAGCGTTCACATCGCCGGGGCGGATGAAATAGGCGTGCAGCGAATGGCAGATCCGCTCGGGCACGGTCTTGTAGGCGGCCAGCAGGGCCTGGGCGATGACGAGGCCCCCGAAGATGCGCGGAAAGCCGTCATTGGGGCTGGTTCCGCGAAACAGGTTCACCTCGATGGCTTCGAGGTCGAGGATGTCGGCGAGGTTTTCGGGCGTCTGCATGGCGATGGGTTATTCCCCAAGCGCCGCCGGGGCAAGACGCGACCTTGCGTCATGTGGTCCTGATCGCCATCGTTTGCGCATGCCGCCACCGATCGTGCACCACCCTGCCTTCCGGGCCGAGATGCCAGTGGGGCATCGGTTTCCGATGGACAAGTTCTCGCGGCTGGCCGCCGTGCTGGAGCGCGAGGGCCTGCCGGGAGCCGATGGATTTCATCTTCCAGAGCCGGTCGATGTCGAAACTCTGCGGCTGGTCCACACGGAAGATTATGTGCGTGGCGTGATCGAGCAGTCGCTGCCCGCCGACATCGTGCGCCGCATCGGCATGCCCAACAGCGAGTCCGTCGCCATCAGGGCGCTAGCCGCGACGGGCGGCACCTTGTTGACGGCCCGGCTGGCGCTGGAGCATGGCATCGCCTGCAACACGGCCGGAGGCAGTCATCACGCCTCTGCTGAGAGCGGGGCGGGTTTCTGCGTGTTCAACGACGTCGCCGTTGCGGCCAGACGCCTGCTGGCCGAGGGCGCGATCGGCAAGGCGCTGGTGGTGGATCTGGATGTGCATCAGGGCGACGGCACGGCGCGGATCTTCGAGGGCGATCCCAGCGTCTTCACGTTCTCGATGCACGCCGAGAAGAACTTTCCGGCCCGCAAGGCGGTCAGCGATCTGGATATTGACCTGGCCGACGGAACCGGCGACGAGGCCTATCTGGCCAGGCTGGCGGAGATCCTGCCGGCGCTGCTGGCGCGCGAGGCGCCGGATCTGGTGTTCTTTAACGCCGGGGTCGATCCACATGCGGATGACAAGCTGGGGCGTCTGTCCCTGAGCGACGACGGCCTGGCGCGGCGCGAGGCGTTCGTTCTGGGCTGTTGTCTGGAAAGGCAGATCCCCGTGGCGGGGGTGATCGGCGGCGGATACGACGCCGACATCGATCGTCTGGCGCATCGTCACGCCCTTCTCCACCGGGCTGCCCGTAAGGCCTTCAAGGCCTGAGGGCGGCAAGCCCGGTGGAGCTATGCGGCGGTCACTTAGAAGCTCGTGGCGAGCGAACCGACGATAACGACGAGCGGCAGAACCGCGAGAACCAGGGTGGCGAAGCCGGCGACGGCGTTGGTCTTGATGGTCATGGTCTTGATCCCTTTTGTTGGCCGCCGCGGTTGTTCGCGTCCGGTGAACAGGGATATAGGCCCGCCGTTTGGTGAATACCCGTTACCTTTGCGTCATGAAGGCTTTTTAAGAAACTTCCAGCCATCAATTAGCATTACATTGGTGTAATTTTATGTGATCGGCACCGGTCGGAGCAATATTTTACTTCGTCCCATACCGCTTCCCACTTCTTTCGCCACGTGAACGGCCGGCCGCAGGACAGGCACGGCTTGGAGGGCAGATCGCCCTTGCGGACGGCCTTGCCGCCATCGCGTCCGCCGCGCGAGGCCCGGCCCCGGGTCATTCCCTCCCCTATTCTTCGGACTGGGCCACCAGGAAGATGCCCCGCAGCGTGGCGATCGGTGCGGCGCGGGTTTCCTGCCAGGCCTCGACATGGACGTTGGCGACCCGCCGGCCCAGTTTCTTGATCGTAGCGCGGGCATAGGTGGTCACCGGCCGGCCCGAGCGCAGATATTCGATCGAGACATCCACCGTGCGCGGCTGGCGCTTCAGCGGCGCGGCCACGGACAACTGGGCCAGGGCCGTCATTTCCATAAAGGCGCCCAGCACGCCGCCATGAATGGCCGGCAGCATTGGATTGCCGACGATGTGGTCGGAGAACGGCAGGATGGCGGTCATCTCGTCGCCGGCCAGTTCGGCGGTGATGCCCAGGAACTTGGCGTAGGGGATCGAACCCAGCACGGCGACCAGGCGGTTGTCGGCGTCGCTCATGCGGCGTCTCCCGTCTTTTTGGCGGCCGGCGGGCCAGAGCGTGAAGGCTTCAGATTGGCCCCGGCCTTCTTGCCGGCGCTGCTGTCGAGCATGAAGGTCGCCTGGGCGGTGGCCACGGGATCTTCCGGGTCGTCCTCGTAGGCGACGGCGCGGACGAAGGCTACCGAGCGGGTGATCTTGTAGCAGTGGGCCCGGGCCATCACGTCGCGACCAGGCTCGGCCGGGCGCATATAGTCGATGCGCAGGTCCAGGGTGGCGATCGAGGTCCAGGTCTCCAGGGCCGCATGCACGGCCTGGCCGCTGGCATGGTCCAGCAGGGTGGTCATCACCCCGCCGGCGATGACGCCGGTCTCGGGGTCGCCGACGATCTCGGGCCGATAGGGCACCTTCAGGATCGCCACAGCGTCGCCGATCTTCAGGGTGGTGAAGCCCAGGGCCCGGGCCTGCGGGCTGCCCTCGTTCATCGCCGTGGCGATCATCCGGGTTTGTTCGTTGTCTTCGCTCATGCGGCTATGATTAGCAGCCCGCGCATTGTCATATCCACTGTGATCAAGCCTGAAGACCTTCTCTGTCCCCGACCCGATGGCCTCTACTGCCCGCCGGGGGACTTCTATATCGACCCGGCCCGCCCCGTGGACCGGGCGGTGATCACCCATGGCCATGCCGACCACGCCCGCGCCGGCCATGGCGTGGTCGCCGCCACGCCCGAGACCCTGGCGATCATGGCCGTGCGCTATGGCGAGGATTTCGCCGGCCGCCGCGAGGTCGTGCCCTATGGCGCCAGCTTTACCCACAACGGCGTCGAGGTGACCCTGGTCCCGGCCGGCCACATCCTGGGCTCGGCCCAGGCCGTGGTGCGCTGGAAGGGCCTGACCATGGTGGTGTCCGGCGACTACAAGCGCCGCCGCGACCCGACCTGCGCGCGGTTCGAACCCGTGCCCTGCGACGTGTTCATCACCGAGGCCACCTTCGGCCTGCCGGTGTTTCGCCACCCCGACGACGCCGGCGAGATCCGCAACCTGCTGGCCAGCGTCGCCCAGTTTCCAGAGCGCACCCATCTGGTCGGCGCCTATGCCCTGGGCAAGGCCCAACGGGTGATCCGGCTGTTGCGCGAGGCCGGCTGGGAGCAGCCGATCTATGTGCATGGCGCCCTGGAGCGGCTGAACGCCCTCTACGAGGATCACGGCGTCGATCTGGGGCCCCTGCTGCCCGCCACCACAGAGCAATCGAAGTCGGCCTTCGCCGGCCAGATCGTCATCGCCCCGCCCTCGGCCATCGCCGACCGGTGGTCGCGCCGTTTCGCCGACCCGGTCGACTGCTTCGCCTCCGGCTGGATGCGCGTGCGGGCCCGGGCCCGGCAGCGGGGCGTCGAGCTGCCGCTGATCCTGTCCGACCACGCCGACTGGGACGAACTGACGGCGACGCTGTCCGAACTGCACCCCGGCGAAGTGTGGATCACCCATGGGCGGGAGGAGGCCCTGCTGCGCTGGTGCGAGCTGGAGGGCCTGCCCGCGCGGGCCCTGCGCCTGGTGGGGTATGACGAGGAGGAGGGCGAGTAGGCCGCAGCTGATTTCGCCCTCTCGGCGGGGCCCGCAACGCCCTGTCTCATCCCGTCCGGCGCAACCCATGCTGCAGATTCCGCGTTCCCCCTCGACCCCAACCTGAACAAGGCTTCATCGAACCGCCGTCAAATGGCCTCGCGACGGCCTTTCGCTCGTCGCTTGGTCAGGGCAAAGGTTGAGTTCAAGGAGACCGCATGACGAAGACCCCGACCACCCGTCGCGCCCTGATCGCCGCCGCCGGCGCCAGCCTGGCCGCCGCTTCGTTCGGCGGATCGGCCCTCGCCCAGTCCAGCGCCCCAAAGGCCGCCGCCCTGACTCCCGAGCAGAAGGGGCTGGTCGACAAGGCCACCGGCTACATCCAGGGCCTGACCTCGGCCAAGGGGCGGTTCATCCAGACCGACCAGCGCGGCACGGTCACGCAAGGCACGCTCCATATGCAGCGTCCGGGCAAGGCGCGCTTTGCCTATGAAGGCCCCTCGGGCCTGCTGGTCGTCAGCAATGGCAATAACGTCAACATCTTCGACAGCCGCCTGAAGACCTTCGAGAGCTATCCGCTCAGCCGCACCCCGCTGGCCCTGCTGCTGGCGCGCGAGGTCCGGCTGGATCGCGGCGTGGTCATCACCGATGTGCGCCGGCTGGCCGACGGCTTCACCATCGTCGCCCAGGACGCCCGGCGTCAGACCCTGGGCCGCATCAGCCTGGATTTCAGCGACGGCCCGGTCTCGCTGATCGGCTGGACGGTCAGCGACGTGAAGGGCGGCCAGATCCGCGTGCGCCTGGTCGATTTCGACAAGACCGGCGATCTGGACCCCAAGCTGTTTGTGCTCACCGACCCCCGCCCGCGCCGCGCCGGCGCCAAGTCCTGAATGTGACATTCACACAACAGGCAAGAATCAACAGCTTTGCCTCTTGACTATTAATTGCGCAGTGGCATATTTAACACGCATGGCGATGAGAGCCCGACCCTCTCCTCGCAAACCGTGCCGGATCCTATCCCCTCCCGGCCGCGGCATGAGAGACCCGACTTTCGCCCGGACGCTTGATGCGTCCGGGCGTTTTTCGTTTCCGGCGGCGTTCAAACCTTTTAGAGCCAAGCCATGCGCCTCCGTATCGCCACCTGGAACGTCAATTCCGTCCGCCTGCGCGCCGAGCAGGTCGCCCGCTTCGTCGATGAGCAGGCCCCCGATGTCCTGTGCCTGCAGGAGATCAAGTGCCAGGAGGCCGAGTTTCCGCGCGAGGCCTTCATCGCTGCCGGTCTGCCACACCTGAAGATCGCCGGCCAAAAGGGCTGGCACGGCGTCGCCATCGCCTCGCGCCAGCCCTTCGAAGACGTCCCGACCCTGATGACCTGTCGCGAGGGCCACGCCCGCTGCGTGGCGGTCAAGGTGGCCGGGGTCGACATCCAGAACTTCTACATCCCGGCCGGCGGCGACACGCCCGACCGGTTCGGCAATCCCAAGTTCGACCACAAGCTGGACTTCTACGAGACCCTGACCGCCGCCCTGAAAAAGCGTGACCCCAGGGACCCGCTGATCGTCACCGGCGACCTCAATATCGCACCAGGCGAGAACGACGTCTGGAGCCATCGCCAGATGTTGAAGGTGGTCAGCCACACGCCGGCAGAGCTGGAAGCCTTCGACGCGATGATCAAGTCGATGGGCCTGCTGGACCTGCCCCGCCTGGCCATCCCGGAACCCGAGAAGCTATTTTCCTGGTGGAGCTATCGCGCCGCCGACTTCCGCAAGTCCAATCGCGGCCTGCGCCTGGACCACATCCTGGCCAGCCCCGGCCTGCGCGACGCGGCCTTTGTGGACGGCAAGGTGTCTGCGAAGGTGCACGACACGGTGCGCGAATGGGAACGCCCCAGCGACCACGCGCCGGTGACGGCGGATCTGAAGCTTTAGAGGGCGGCCCTCAGGGTCGTCACGACGCGTTCGACTGAAAGGGAATAGCATGCGGTTTTCGGCGACATTCTGCGCGGCCCTCGTCCTGGCGGCGGCGTCATCGCCCAGCTGGGCCCAGGACTATTCCCAGTATTCCGACGCCGCGGTCGAGCGCGAACTGGCCGAAAAAGTCGATGTCGAGATGTTCTCGATGGTGCCCATGCGCGACGGCGTTCGCCTGGCCACCAATGTCTATCGCCCCAAGGGCGTGTCGGGACCCCTGCCCACCATCCTGGTCAAGACCCCATACAACGAGCTGAGCTACAAGGCCGGCAGCAGCCGTGCCGCCCTCGACGCGGTCAAGCACGGCTATGCGCTGGTGCTGCAGAACGAGCGCGGCCGGTTCTATTCCGAGGGCGACTGGGAAATCCTGGGTCGGCCCCAGACCGACGGCTACGACACCCTGAGCTGGATCGCCAAGCAGACGTGGTCCAACGGCAAGGTCGGGACGCGCGGTTGCTCGTCGTCGGCCGAATGGCAGCTGGCCCTGGCCGGCCAGAACCACCCCGCTCACGCCGCCATGGTGCCGATGGCCTCGGGCGCCGGCATCGGCAAGGTCGGAGAGTTCCAGGAACAGGGCAACTGGTACACCGGCGGCGTGCCGCGCAGCCTGTTCTTCGTCTGGCTCTACGGCGTCGACAATCCGCTGCGTCCCCAGCCCCCCAAGGGCCTGGATTCCAAGATGATCGCCCGCATCGCCAAGTACAACGACCTGGCGCCCACCAAGCCGCCCGTGAACTGGCCGTCGCAGATCAAGCGCCTGCCCGTCGACGGCATCCTGAAGGACCTGGGCGAGCCGGCCGGCACGTTCGAGCAGCTGATCGGCCACGACGGCCCGGCTGACCCAGCCTGGCGCAAGGGCGGCCTCTATCACGACGACAAGGGCTGGGGCGTCCCGGCGCTGTGGTTCAATTCCTGGTACGATGTCTCGATCGGCCCGAACATGGCCCTGTTCAACCACGCCCGCGCGGTGAATTCGGACAAGGAGGCCAGCGCCAACCAGTTCGTGGTGGTCACCCCCACCAACCACTGCGCCTACAGCGCCAAGGTGTTGACCGGACCCTATACGTCGGGCGATCGGGCCCTGGGCGAGATCAATTTCGACGCCGACAAGGAGGTCTATGCCTTCTTCGACCGCTGGCTCAAGGGCGACACGGCGGCCTTCCCGTCGACCACCCCGCCGGTCCGCTACTACGCGATGGGCGCCAACAGCTGGAAGCAGGCGGCCCAGTGGCCGCCGGAAAACAGCGCCCCGATGCGCCTGTATCTTCGCTCGAAGGGACGGGCCAACGGTCTGAACGGCGACGGCCAGCTCAGCGCGACGCCGCCCAGCGGGGCCGAACAGCCTGATCGCTATGTCTATGATCCCGCCAACCCCGTTCAGACGATCGGCGGCGGCGACTGCTGCAACGGCGGCCTGGTCACCGCCGGCGCCTTCGACCAACGGGTCATCGAGGCCCGCGACGACGTGCTCGTCTATACCAGCGAGCCGCTGACCGACGCGATGGAGGTGACGGGCTTCGTCCGCGCCGTGCTGAAAGTGTCCTCGGACGCCAAGGACACCGATTTCGCCGTCAAGCTGGTCGATGTGGCGCCGGACGGCACGGCCTATATCCTGGGCGACACCATCATGCGCGCCCGCTATCGCGACGGCTACGAGACGCCGAAGATGATGACCCCGGGCGCGGTGCACGCGATCAAACCCACGCCCATCACCACCAGCAACACCTTCCTGCCCGGCCATCGCATCCGGGTCGAGATCACCTCGTCCAACTTCCCCAAGTTCACCCGCAACCTCAACACCGGGGGCGACAACGAAAGCGACACCGCCTTCGTGGTGGCCCGCAATGCGATCCACCACGCGCCGGGCGAGGAATCCTATATCGAGCTGCCGGTCGTGAAGTCGAAATAAGCCGCCCTGGCCTCTCGTTCTGGCAAAATCCGGAACGGGAGGCGATCGGGGAGGAAGGCCTGAACGATGGGCCGGCTGGCGGCGAATGGGAACGCCCCAGTGACCACGCGCCGGTGACAGCGGAACTGAGGGTCTAAAGGCGCCCGTCGAAAGGACTTCCGGCGAACGCGTTCCGGAAACCTTCCCCCAGCTTGAGGGTCTTCTGGTCGGTTGGCGGACGCTCGCGCGCAAGGCTCTGCACGATCTCGACGGCCTCGGCGATGACGGGATTCCAGTCGCGCGGACGCGCCTGCCGGATCAGATGAACCGAGGCGTACCAGGGCAGGCTGGAGCCACTCTTCATGTAACGCCACTCGGCGTTCTGGGGCAGCAGCGCGATGCAGGGCTTGCCCATGGCGCCGGCCAGATGGACCGTCGCGTTCTGGACCGAAATCACAAGATCCAAGGTCCCGATCAGGTCGGCGAAGTCCTGAAAGTCCAGCAGGTCTTCCGGCGGAAAGTGGCGAATGGGCGAGGCCAGGGTGGCGTTCACCTGTTCGATCTCGGCGGTGACGTCGCCATACTGAAGGCTGACAATCTGGCAGTCCGGCAAGTCAAGCAGGCCGCGCAGGGCTTCCAGCTCGACAGACCGTTCCGCTCGCCCGGTCTGCGGGACCCCGCCGCGCCACGAGATGCCCACCCTCAGGCCGGCGGGACGTTCACCCAGCCGCGTCGCCCAATGTGACACCCCGGCCGGCTTCGCCTTGAGATAGGGACGCGCAGGGAAGTCGGCCGCGACCCTGCGAAAGGCCGCCCCTAGGCTGCTCATCGCGAGCAGAACGTCCACGGCCCCGCTGTCGATCTGCGCGCCACTCGGATGAACGAACGATACGCCCGGGAAAGCGTTCTGCAGCACAGACATCAGGCGCGGCTCGCACAGACAGACGATGCTCTTGGCCACAAGCTGAAGGTCCGCGATCATGCTGGCGAACATCACCTGGTCGCCAATGCCCTGGTCACCCATCAGCAGCACGCGCTTGCCGACAAGGTCCGCGATTGTCGGGGCGGTCTTCAGCAGCGGAACAAGGGCCATCGGAACGACGCCGCGCGTCTGGGCAAGGTCGTCCGATCGCCAGCGCGCCTCGTAGTCGGGCCAACCCAGGGCGAAATCGCCACTGGCCAGCCTGAGAAGTCCGCGTTGGTACAGCGGGACGGTCGAGTCCGGCCGCAAGAGGGCTGCCTGATCGAAATAGGCCAGGGCCTGTTCGCTTTCGCCCAGCACACGATGCATCTTGCCCAGGCGCACCAGGGTGTCGAAGGCGACGGTGTCGTCCTGCAGGGCCTCTGCATAGGCTTCGATCGCCTCCCGCTGGCGGCCGGAATTGGCCAGGGAGTCGCCGCGCAACTGCCACGCCGCGCCGAAGGCCGCATTTCTGGCCAGCGCTGTGTCGGCTATGGCCAGGGCGTCATCATAGCGGCCTTGCAGCTGGAGAATCCGGCCCAGGATCCAGAGGGGCTGGGGCGCCGCTGGAGCGAAACGATGGGCTTTTCGCGCCAGGGTCTCGGCTTCCTGGACCTGGCCAGCGGCCTCCAACTGGCTCGCGAGGGCGAGGAGGGCTTCCAGGTCCCGCGGATTCTTCAGCAGGCGGCGGCGCAGCAGATTGGTGGCCTTGCGCGGATCAGCCTCCGGCATCGGACCTCGCGACGCTCACGGTGCGGGCCAGGGCCTCGCGCCATTCGTCGGCATAGTCGCAATCGGCGTATTCCGCAAAATAGGGCCCGCCACGCGTGAAGTGCGCGATCTTCGCTGTCGGAATGTGCGGGTATTCGCCCACCAGCCAGTTCCATTCCAGAGGCAAGGCTCCGATCTGCGCGTCGCTTTCCAGCCAGCGGAACTGGTGCAGGTCCAGGCCGCTGGCGGTGTTGACATAGTCGGGTGTCAGGGCCTGGCAGCGCGCGTTATTGAACAGGACCACGCTGGACCAGTTCTTCTTGGAATAGGGCAGTTGCACGTTGCCCAGAAACTTCTCGCGGTCGCGGGGCTCGTATTCGTGCTGCGCCACGATCACCGCGAAACGATCATCGGCCAGGGCGAAAAGCTCGGCGATATCGGCCCTCACCAGCATGTCGCAGTCCATGAACAGCGACCAGCCCTCGTAGCCTGACAGATAAGGGGTCAGGAACCGGCTGAACGAAAAATCGGTGGATTGCTGCCTTATGCGAGGCCTGTCGTGCAGCCGACCCAGCGTCGACAGCGCGATCGGCACGATCCGGATCGGGCGGGACGCGTGATCGACAAGGCTCTGGCAGAGGGCGTGATAGGCGACGCGCTCGGCGATGTCGTAACCGATATAGATGTCCAGCGTGGGGGGAGGTGACAACCGAGGCTCCAGGCGCGGCGCTGCGGGCAAGGTCTTCCCGAAACGGAGCTAACCTTTTAGCGCCGGCGAACAAAACACCAAGATGATTTGGCTCCCTAAGGACGGAAGGCCCCGGATTGGGCCGGGCCATGTCCCCGTCGCCGAACGATCAACGCCGACAGATAGCTCTCCATCAGCAGCACGAACTCGTCCTCCAGCGCGGCCGGCGACAGGTTGAGATCGGGTTCGGCTGCGGCGGCGCGCAGCAGGCCGGCGACCGCATGGGTCAGGACGAACAGGGACTCCGGCGAAAGGTCGAGGTTCAGTTCGGCCCGGCCGCCGATCGCCGCCAGGAAGGCCTGGTGGTGATGGGCCATCACCGCGTCGCCGCCGCGATCGAACAGGGCGTCCAGCAGCACCTTGCGGGTTTCGGGCGAGCCCTCGAAGGTGGTCATCAGGGCCTGGACGATCGGCCGGACGCTGCCCAGTTGCGGGGCCGCGATCAGGGTCTGGGCGATCTTGCCGCGCGCGGCCTCGGCCCGGCGCTGGGCCATGGCCGCCAGGATCTCCGCCTTGCCGCTGAAATACTGATACAGGGTGCCGATGCTGACCCCGGCGCGCTGGGCGATGTGGTTGGTGGTCAGGCTCTCCAGACCGCCGGCCTCCAGAAGTTGAAAGGTCGCGTCGAAGATCGCCTCGACCGTGACCTCGGCCCGGGCCTGACGGGGCGTTCTCCTAGACTTTTCCGTCACTTGCCGGCTTCCTTCGCGCGACGACCGCTCGCCGGGCAAGGCGAGTAGAAACATGAGCAATGCTTACATAACCTGACATCCTGGGCGAGGGGCCATCCGTCGCAAGGGATTTCGAGCATGAACGGCACGATCGAACAGGTCCGCGCCCGGGTCGCCGACCAGAAGACCCGACAGCCGGAACTCTATGGCGGCATCGACTTCACCGTGACGCCCGAGCGGTTCACCCAAGATCCCGCCGACAGCATCGCGCCGCGCACCGTCAAGGGCGCCGAGCCGACGGCGGAACATTTCGATCTGGTGCGGGCCTACACCCTGCTGGGCGACCGGGTGGCCGACGCCTATGCCGGCCTGATGCCGCAGCACGGGTTCCGGGGCCTGATCGCCATGTTGACCAAGGCCTGTGACGAGGGACTGGAGGCCGTGCCCGACGCCCCGCCCGAGCTGGTCGCCTTCATCCGCAACATGGAGCAGGTTCCCGACTGGGTCGACATGGATCTGGTGCGCGAGGGCGCGCGGCTGGACCGCAACGCCGCCGCCAACCTGTCGCCCTTCGCCATCCGGGGGGCGTTCGTCGCCACCTTCATGAACAAGTATGCGGCCCTGCCCATGGCCCTGACCGGAACCTTGGGCCACGAGACCGCTGCGCGGCGGGTCAATGAAACCGCCAGCTTCTTCACCACCACCCTGTTGCCCGACGCTCTGGAGCGGCATGGCGCCGGCTTCAAGGCCGCGGCCATGGTGCGGCTGATGCATTCGATGGTGCGGTTCAACGCCCTGCGTCGGCCCGGCGCCTGGGATTCGAAGGTGTACGGCGTGCCGATCCCGCAGGTCGACCAGATGCCGGCCGGCCTGATCCCGATCTTCCTGCTCAGCTACAAGCTGCTGGCCCGGGGTCGCACCACCTTCACCCCGGCCGAGCGGGCCCGGGTCGAGCTGAGCCGCTATCGCTGCTATCTTCTGGGCCTGCCCGAGGACCTGCTGGCCGACACGCCGGTCGGCGTGGTCCAGACCATGACCGCCCGCAACCAGACCCTGCGCCGGGGCTTCGACGACGAAACCTGCGGCGCCCTGGTCCGCGCCACGCTCGCGGCCTATCTGCCGCCCGACCGTTCATGGCGAAATCGCCTGTTCGACACGGTCGAGCGCGGCTTCGCCAAGGTGTTCTTCCTGCGCCAGTTCATGGGCGGCGACGTCGCGGCGGCGGCCCGGATGGGGGTGCGGATCACGACCGGCGACCGGGCCCTGTTCCTGCTGGCCGCAGTGATCGTCACCAGCCGCATGGCGGCCTATGACCTGGCGCTGAAGATCCCGGGCCTGCGGGGTCTGGCCGACCGCGACCTGGTCGCTCAGCTGCGCCGGCACCTGGTTCGCTATGGCCACGCCGAATTTACGACCGACGCGGCGCAGTACCGGCCCACCACGAGTGACCAGCGCGAAATCGCGCTTCCAAGGGGCGATGGCGCAGCGCCTCCCGGCCAAAGCGGGGATGGTGGGGTGACACCGTTCGGCGCGAAGGTAGGCGAGGCGCGCCGATAGGTCCTCCCCTTGATGGGGGAGACGATCACGAAGTGATCTGTGGGGGGCGGGAGCCTTTCCAATAGAACACCGTCATTCCCGCCCTTGTGGCGGGAACCTCTCGTACCACCGCAGGTGCGGGAGGGGCGAAGTGCGCGCGCACTTCGCTTGCGCCTCACGTGAGAGCTGAACCAGCGGTTCCCGCCACAAGGGCGGGAATGACGGAGGTATAGGGACAAACGGCGCTCAATCCCCGTACTTTTCCAAACAGAACCCAGCCCGATCAACGGCTTGTAAAATAGTTGATCGCGCCAATCCTCGGCGCTCAAACCTCCCGCATAATCACAGCTGTCCCCGTCGCAGGGGGAGGGCGCCTGGTACCGGCCCAAAGCGGCGATGGGGATGGAGCTGAGCGGGGCCGCGACGCCCTGGAAGGCGGGTCGAGGTGTGCGGGCTGTCTCAGAAGGACGGACCAAACGCTGAGTGGCTCGTCGGCCGGGTGAGCGCGGGTCGAAGAGGGCGAGGGATCGTAAACCCGCCTATCGCGCATCGTCGGCGTCGAGACGGTTAGCCGATTGACGGGATGCGCGCCCGTACGGGGGCTCTTGGGTATCAGAGCTGAAAGACGCTCGCTTGGCCCAATCCTCACGCAAGAACAGCTTCTGCGAAGCGGACAGGTCGAGCCGAAACGCACAAAACACATCACGGTCATCCGGGTTCGTCCCGGCCGCTTCGCGCCTCCCCGACCCCTTCAGTGGCTGATGCCGCATGAGGCTGAGAGCCTGTGTCCGCCAGATAGATGCTCCCCCCTCCGGGGGAGCTGTCGCGGAGCGACTGAGGGGGCTAGCTGGACGCTGGCCGCGTTGCCCCCTCCGACCCTACGGGCCACCTCCCCCAGAGGGGGAGGATCTATTGCGTCAGCTCAACCAGACCCAGCTTCACCCACACGGCCTTGTCCTTCAGGGTCGACTGGATCCATTCGACATGCACCGCGCGCTCGGCCTCGGTGGATCGGGGGGCCAGCGGACGAGGCCGGGCGCCATAGGCGCCAGCCTGCAGCTGGGCGGTCATTTCGGCGGTGACCACCGCCGTCAGTTCCAGGGCGCGTTCCTTGCCGCCCTGCAGTTCCAGATAGACCTCGGCCAGCAGATGGGCGTCGATCAGCGCCCCGTGCTTGTCGCGGCTTTCAAGGCTGATCTTGTAGCGTTTGCACAGGGCGTCGAGCGAATTGTACATGCCCGGAAAGCGCTTCTTGGCCATGGCCAGGGTATCGACCCAGCGGACCTCGGGCAGGGCGGGCCGGCCGCACTTTTCCAGCTCGAAATTGACGAAGCTTCGGTCGAAGGCGGCATTGTGAGCCACAACGACGGAGTCGCCGACGAACTCCAGGAACTTGTCGGCGATGGCCTCGAACCGCGGCTTGCCGGTCAGAAACTCGATCGACAGGCCGTGAACCTTCTGGGCCTCGGCCGGCATGTCGCGCAGCGGATCGCAATATTCGTGGAACGAGCGGCCGGTCGGCATGAAGTCGACCACCTCGATACAGCCGATTTCGACCAGGCGATCGCCGGTCTTCGGATCAAAACCGGTGGTTTCGGTGTCGAGGATGATTTCCCGGGCCATGGCGATTCAATGGGCCGGTTCGGCGGCCCCTTCAAGTCACGCAGGTTGTCGCAGGGTCGCCAGGATCTGACGAACCTGTTGATGGGCGTGCTCCAGCCCCTGGCCAGTGTCGATCACGAAGTCGGCCCGGGCCCGCTTCTCGGCGTCGGGCAGCTGGCGGGCCAGGATGGCGTCCAGCTTGGCCGCGTCCATGCCGGGCCGGGCCAGGACGCGCTGGCGCTGGACCTCGGCCGGGGCCGAGACCACCACCACCTTGTGGACCCGCTTGTCGCCGCCGGTCTCATACAGCAGGGGCACGTCCAGCACGACGATGTCCTTGCCGTCAGCCGCCGCCTTTTCGAAAAAGCCGATCCGGTCGGCGCCGACCAGCGGATGGACGATGGCCTCCAGCCTCTTCAGGGCTTCGGGGTCGCCCATCACGAAGGCGCTCAGCCGGGTCCTGTCGATGGCCCCGTCAACCACCACGCCGGGAAAGGCCGCCTCGACCGGGGCCACGGCCGCGCCGCCGACCGCGTAGAGCGCATGCACAGCGCCGTCGGAATCATAGACGGGTACGCCCTCCGCCTCGAACATCGCCGAGGTGGTCGACTTGCCCATGCCGATGGAGCCGGTAAGGCCGACGATGATCATGGTTCAGGCCTCGCCCAGCAGGTTCAGCGCCAGGCCGCGCACGTCAACCGACGCCGGCGGGGCCTGGCCATAAAAGGCTTCAAAGGACGGGACGGCCTGGCGCAACAGCATTTCCAGGCCATCCACCGTGCGCCGGCCCAGGGCGTCGGCGCGCTGCAGAAATTCGGTGCGCAGCGGCTTGTAGACCATGTCCATCACCACCGCCTGTGCGGGGGTCAGCGCCAGGGGCGCCACGGGGCCCTCGCCGCCGCCCAGGCCCAGCGAGGTGGCGTTGATGATCAGACCCGCGTCGGCCAGCAGATCGGGCAGGGCGGCCTCGTCGGCGGCGATCACCTTGGCGCCGAACGCCGTGGCCAGCGCTTCGGCCCGGGCCAGGGTGCGGTTGACGATTCGCACCTGCGGTGCGCCCGCCAGCAGCAGGGCCGCGACCGCGCCCCGCGCCGCGCCGCCGGCGCCCAGGACCACGACCGGGGCCGCAGTGACATCGAAGCCCGGCGCCTGGACGGCGATCGCCGCCAACAGGCCGGGGCCGTCGGTATTGTCGGCCCGGATCGTTCCGTCAGCCTCGAAGATCAGCAGGTTGGCGGCGCCGGCCATGCGGGCCAGGTCACTGGCAGTATCAGCCGCCGCCAGGGCGCGTTCTTTGAAGGGGATGGTGACGTTCAGGCCGCGAACAGCTCCGCCGCGCAGCCCGTCGATAAAGGCTTCGAAGCGATCTTCGGCCGGGGCGAAGGGCACATAGGCGGCGTCGAGGCCGGCGGCCGCGATCCAGGCATTGTGGATCACTGGGCTCATCGAGTGCTTGATCGGCGCGCCGCAGACGCCGGCCACCACCGCCGCGCCGCTGAGGGTCGAACTCATGCCTCGAGGGCTCCATGAAGACGCAGGAAGTCCAGCAGCCCCACCAGCGGCAGGCCCAGAATGGTGAAGTAGTCGCCGTCGATGGCGTCGAACAGCTGCACGCCTTCGCTCTCAAGCTCGTAGCAGCCGACGCAGTGCAGGATGTGCTCGCCGCGCCGCGCCAGATAGCCGTCCAGCCAGGCGTCGCTGAACGGGCGGACGGAAAGCTTGGCGCTCTGCACCACCCGCCAGATCGGCTTGCCGTCGCGGGCGACGACCACGGCCGAATGCAGTTTGTGGCTCTGGCCGCGCAGGTCCAGCAGCAGGGCGCGGGCCTGGTCCAGGGTCTCGACCTTGTCGATCAGCCGGCCGGCGAAATCCAGGGTCTGGTCGGCGCCGATCACCAGGCCGGGCCGCTTAGTCGAGACCTTGACCGCCTTCAGCTCGGCCAGGGCGTCGGCGACCTCGCGGGGGCTGGCGCCCTCGGCCAGCAGCCCAGCCTTGGTCGCCTCTTCATCCACGCCGGCGAGGACGGCTTCGAACACGATCCCGGCGTTGCGCAGGATCGCCTGGCGGGCCGAACTCTTGGAGGCCAGGGTGACCGGGGTGCGGCTCATCCCAGAACCTCGACCTGGCCGCGACCGCCCGACAAAAGGTTGATGATCGCCGCCGCCGTTTCTTCCACCGAGCGGCGGGTCACGTCGATGATCGGCCAGCCCATCTTCTCGAACAGGCGGCGGGCGGCGATGATCTCGCTGCGCACCGCGTCGGTGTCGATATAGTCGCTCTCGCGGTTTTCCTTCAGCGACAGCAGCCGGTTGCGGCGGATCTGGATCAGCCGGTCGGGCGAGGTCATCAGGCCGACGATCAGGGTGTTTTTCAGCTCGAACAGCTCGGTGGGCGGCGGGCGGCCCGGGACCAACGGCACATTGGCGGCCCGCACCCCGCGATGGGCCAGATAGATGCAGGTTGGGGTCTTGGACGTGCGCGAGACGCCCACCAGGATCACATCGGCCTGGGTCAGGTCCTGGCCGCCCTGGCCGTCATCATGGGCGATGGCGTAGTCCAGGGCCTCAATGCGGTCGAAATAGTCGTTGTTGAGCGCGTGCTGCGCGCCCACCCGCGTGGAGATCCGCGCGCCCAGATAGCGCGACATGGCGCTGACCACGGGGTCCAGGGCGGCGATGCAGGGCATTTCCAGCCGCCGGCAGCCTTCCTCCAGCGCCGAGCGCAGGTTGGGATCGATGATGGTGTGCATCACCACCCCCGGCGCGCCGGCGATCTCTTCCAGCGCCCGGTCAAGCTGACGGGTGGAGCGGACCAGGGCGTAGATGTGTTCGATCGGCAGGATGTCGGTGAAGCGGGCGCAGACGGCCCGGGCCATCGCGTTGAGGGTTTCACCGGTCGAATCCGACACCAGGTGAATATGGAAATAGGTCGCGAAGCGCGGCGCCGGGCGATCTTCGCCAAGCCCTCCGGCCGAAGCTTCCTGTGGATCATCCGTTAACGGTTGCTTAACCACTTGGCCTGCCTCTGGGGACGCGTGGGCGCCAAAGCCGTCCCGAAGCGTCATGTCATGGCGCCGCTGTGATCAACGGCCATATTGACCGCGTAACATCCCCAAGCCGAAGCCGCATCCCTGGATATTGGATCATCGCCATCCCATGTCCGGGGACGAATGGTTAACGAGGTCTGAAGGACGGCGAGGCGCGTTAAGAGTTCATTAAGGAACCTAAGGCCCTAGCCATCCATCCCCATGATTAACAGGGCGCCGTCCCCATGTGGGGGATCATGGGCATAAGCCGGGATGGCATGTGCGACAAGACCATGACGGAGCGGTTTTCCCCAGTTCCCACTTGCCCTGCCTCTCCTGCTTCCAAACTTAAGATCTTATTAAGAAATGGAAGATTGGCCTTCGGACTTGAGCCCAAGGGCCGGACGGGATTTAAGGCCTGCATGAACGCCTCGAACCTGATCACCCCGACCCCGAAGCTGCTCTCGGTTCTCGCCGGACAGACCGCCGAACGCCCGCCCGTCTGGTTCATGCGGCAGGCCGGTCGCTATCTGCCGGAGTACCGGGCCGTTCGCGCCACGACGCCGGACTTCATCAGCTTCTGCTTCGATCCTGAAAAGGCCGCCGAGGTGACGCTGCAGCCGATGCGGCGGTTTCCCTATGACGCGGCCATCGTGTTCGCCGATATCCTGCTGATCCCCGGCGCCCTGGGCCAGAAGGTCTGGTTCGAAGCCGGCGAGGGTCCGCGCCTGGGCGAAATGCCGTCCATCGAGTCGATGGCCGAGCTGGCCGCTGATGCGGGCGCCAGGCTGTCGAACATCGGCGAGACCCTGCGTCGCGTCCGCGCCGCGCTGGATCCGGAAAAGGCGCTGATCGGGTTCGCCGGCGCGCCGTGGACCGTGGCGACCTACATGATCGAAGGCGGCTCCAGCGACCGGACGGGCGCGCGGACCTACGCCTATCAGAACCCTGAAAAGCTGGACCAGCTGATCGCCGTGCTGGTCGAGGCGACGATCGACTATCTGGTCATGCAGGTGAACGCCGGGGCCCAGGCCCTGAAGCTGTTCGAAAGCTGGGCCGAGGGACTGTCAGAGCCGCAGTTCGAACGTCTGGTCATCAAGCCTCACGTCGCCATCGTGCAGGGTTTGCGCGATCGGGGCGTGACCGTGCCGGTGATCGGCTTCCCGCGCGGCGCAGGCGCGCTGGTGGAAAACTATGCGTCGGTCGTGCCGGTGCAGGGCGTGGCCCTCGACACCCAGGTCAGCGCGGCGATGGGCCTTCGCATCCAGAAGATCAAGCCGATCCAGGGCGCTCTGGATCCCCTGCTGCTGCGGGCCGGTGGCGACGCGCTGCTGCGTCGAGTGGACCAGATGATCGAGCAGTGGGGGCAGGGCCCCTACATCTTCAATCTGGGCCACGGCATCCTGCCCGATACGCCCATTGCCCATGTCGAGCAGGTCCTGGCCCGGGTGACCGGCAAATGACGGCCCGCAAGAAGATCGCCGTCGTTCTGTTCAATCTGGGCGGACCCGATGGGCCGGACGCCGTGCGGCCGTTCCTGTTCAACCTCTTTCGCGACAAGGCGATCATCGGCGCGCCGGCGATCATCCGCTATCCGATCGCGGCCCTGATCTCGACGACCCGGGAAAAGAGCGCTCAGGCCAATTACGCGATGATGGGCGGCGGCTCGCCCCTGCTGCCCGAAACCCAGAAGCAGGCTGCCGCTCTGGAAGCCTCGCTGGCTGAGGCCATGCCAGAGGCCGAGACCAAGTGTTTCATCGCCATGCGCTACTGGAAGCCTTTGACCGAAGAGACGGCCAAGGCGGTCAAGGCATGGGCCCCGGACGAGATCGTTCTGCTGCCGCTCTATCCGCACTTTTCAACCACGACGACCGGCTCGTCGGTCAAGGCGTGGAACAGGGCTTATCGCGGCCCGGGCAAGGCGCGGACGGTCTGTTGCTATCCCACCGACGACGCGCTGATCGAGGCGCATGCCCGCCTGATCCGCGAGGCCTATGACAAGGCCGGCAGTCCCAAGCCGGCGCGCCTTCTGTTCTCCGCCCATGGGCTGCCCGAGAAGGTCATTCTGGCCGGCGACCCCTACCAGAAACAGATCGAGGCCACGGCCGCCGCCGTCGCGGCCCGGCTCGGCGAGGGCTGGGACTGGAAGGTCAGCTACCAGAGTCGGGTCGGCCCGCTGAAATGGATCGGCCCCTCGACCGACGATGAAATCCGCGCCGCCAGCCAGCAGGGCCTGGCCCTGGTGGTGACGCCTATCGCCTTCGTCTCCGAGCATATCGAGACCCTGGTCGAGCTGGATCACGAATATCGCGAACTGGCGGTCGAGGCCGGCTGCCCGGCCTATATCCGCGTTCCGGCCCTGGGGATTGAGCCCGGCTTCATCGCGGGCCTGGCCCGGGCGGTAGTCGACGCCTTGCCCCGCGAGGGCGTGGCCCCGGCCTGCGCCTGGCGCTGCTCTGGCGACCGCAGCCAGTGTCCCCGCACGAAAGGCGCTGCAGCGTGACGGATTTCCTGGTTCAGAACTTCAACGTCTTTCGCGGCCTGCACATCCTGGCCGTGATCGCGTTCATGGCCGGCATGCTCTACCTGCCGCGGCTCTACGTCTATCACACCAAGGCCACGCCCGGTTCCGAGATGGACGAGACGTTCAAGGTGATGGAGCGTCGGCTGCTGCGCGGTATCATCAATCCGGCGTCGATCCTGACGCTAGTGTTCGGCCTGGCCCTGATTATGGCCGACGGCCAGATTCGCGGCTGGGACTTCCTCCTGCAGCCCTGGATGCTCACCAAGCTGGTGGCCCTGGTGGGCCTTTATGGCTGGCACGGCTTCCTGTCGGCGTCGCGGCGGAAGTTCGAGCGGGGCGAGAACACCCGCTCGGAAAAGTTCTGGCGGATCACCAACGAGATACCGTTTGTGCTGGCGATCATCATCGTCATCTCGGTAACGACCAAGTTTCTGAACCACTAGGCCGGACCTCAGCAGGGCGCGGCGCTTGACCGGCCCCTTCGCATGTGGTTCCCATCCCGTCAGGCCTGATGCGCTGCGTCAGGCCTGAACTCTCTCACGGACTGGCGCCCGTCCTGGCGCGCCCCCTGGAGCCTGGCTCCGAAGGTCCGTTCCCCAATCGATCCGCGTCGTCGTCATGGCGCGCTCGTCCGGTTTCCTGAACCTGGCGTGGAACTGAAATCCTTTCCGGCCGGATCGCTTCTCGCGGTCCGCGTCCCCGTTTGAGTCACAACATGACCGAAGACACCGAGAACGACGTTTCCGTTGAGGAAGCCGTCATCGACACCACCACCCCGGCCGAAGTCCCCGGCGCCGAGTCCGAAGAGGATGGCGGCGACGAAGGCTCCGAGATCAGCGCCGCCGTCGCGGCCCTGGGCCTGAAGACCATGTCCCTGCAGGAGCTGAAGGAGAAATCCCCGGCCGACCTGCTGGCGTTCGCCGAGACCTTCGAGGTCGAGAACGCCAACTCCATGCGCAAGCAGGACATGATGTTCGCGATCCTCAAGACCCTCGCCGAAGAAGGCGTGGAGATCTCGGGCTCGGGCACCATGGAAGTGCTGCAGGACGGCTTCGGCTTCCTGCGCTCGCCGGAAGCCAACTACCTGCCGGGCCCGGACGACATCTATGTGTCGCCCTCGCAGATCCGCAAGTATGGCCTGCGCACCGGCGACACCGTCGACGGCGCCATCCGCTCACCGCGGGAGGGCGAGCGCTACTTCGCCCTGACCGGCGTGGCCAAGATCAATTTCGAGGCCCCCGACAACGTCAAGCACAAGATCCACTTCGACAACCTGACGCCGCTCTATCCCGAAGAGCGCCTGAACATGGAACTGCCCGATCCGACCGTGAAGGATCGCTCGGGCCGGATCATCGATATCGTCGCCCCGCTCGGCAAGGGCCAGCGCTGCCTGATCGTCGCCCCGCCGCGCGTCGGCAAGACGGTGATGCTGCAGAATATCGCCAAGTCGATCGAGACCAACCATCCGGAAATCTACCTGATCGTCCTGCTGATCGACGAGCGTCCGGAAGAAGTCACCGACATGCAACGCACGGTGAAGGGCGAGGTCATCGCCTCCACCTTCGACGAGCCCGCGACCCGCCACGTGCAGGTGGCCGAGATGGTCATCGAAAAGGCCAAGCGCCTGGTCGAGCACAAGCGCGACGTCGTCATCCTGCTGGATTCGGTCACCCGTCTGGGCCGCGCCTACAACACCACGGTCCCGTCGTCGGGCAAGGTGCTGACCGGCGGTGTTGACGCCAACGCCCTGCAGCGTCCCAAGCGCTTCTTCGGCGCGGCGCGCAATGTAGAGGAGGGCGGTTCGCTGACCATCATCGCCACCGCGCTGATCGATACCGGCAGCCGCATGGACGAAGTGATCTTCGAAGAGTTCAAGGGCACCGGTAACTCGGAAATCATCCTGGACCGCAAGGTCGCCGACAAGCGGATCTTCCCGGCCATCGACGTGCTGAAGTCCGGCACCCGCAAGGAAGAGCTGATCACCCCGCGCGACCAGCTGCAGAAGACCTATGTGCTGCGCCGCATCCTCAACCCGATGGGCGCCTCAGACGCCATCGAGTTCCTGCTGGAAAAGATGCGCCAGTCCAAGACCAACGGCGATTTCTTCCAGTCGATGAACACCTGAGTCCAGCTGGACTCACCGCCATACGGAAAAGCCCCGGGGATGACCCGGGGCTTTTTTGTGGGTCTGACCTGGTATTTGGCCCTACGGCAGCAGCAGGGTAGCGCCGGTCGTACGCCGGCCTTCCAGGGCCTCATGGGCGGCGCGCGCCTCGGCGAGCGGGAAGGTCTGGCCGATGTCGATCTTCACCGCGCCCGAAGCCAGTACCGCGAACAGCGCGGCGGCGCTTTCGTCGAGCTCCTCGGTCGTGACGATGTAGTCGAACAATTTCGGCCGGGTCACGAACAGCGACTTGCCCGCCAGCTCCAGCGGCGAGAACGGCGGGACTGGCCCCGAGGCATTGCCGAAGGTCGCCAGCATGCCGCGCCGCGCCAGGCTCTTGAGGCTGGCTGCGAAGGTGTCCTTGCCGACGCCGTCATAGACGACGGCCACGCCCTTGCCGCCGGTGATCTCTGCGACGCGCGCGGCGACGTCCTGGTGGTCGTAGAGGATCACGTGGTCGGCGCCGAGATCGCGGGCGATGGCGGCCTTGGCCTCCGACCCCACCGTGGCGATCACGGTCGCGCCCAGGCTCTTGCACCATTGGACCAGGATAGAGCCTACGCCGCCGGCGGCGGCATGGACCAGGACGACATCGGCGGGTTTCACGTGGAAACATCGGCGGACCAGGAACTCGGCCGTCATGCCCTTGAGCAGGACAGCGGCGGCAACCTCCAGGCTGACGCTGTCGGGAACCTTGACCGCGCGATCGGCCGCAACCACGGCCGCTTCGGCATAGGCGCCGAGCGAACCGTTATAAGTGACGCGGTCACCGACAGCGAAACGCGTGACGCCGTCGCCAAGCGCCTCGACGACGCCTGCCGCCTCCAGCCCCAGCACCACCGGCATCTTCATCGGATACAGGCCTGAGCGGTGATAGGTGTCGATGAAGTTCAGGCCCACCGCATGGTGGCGGACCAGGATCTGGCCCGGCCCCGGCGCGGGCTCGGGCAGGTCGACAGCCTCGAGCACCTCGGGGCCGCCGGTGCGGACAGCTTGGATCGCCAGCATCGGATCAGGCCAGGTTGGTCTGGAAGAAGGTCAGCGACCGGCCATTGGCCCTGGCCGCGTCGGCGGCGTCGTAGTGCGTGCCGCCCTCCCGGGCAAAGGCGTGGTCGCGGCCGGCATAGGTATGGATCTGGATCTGCGGATGATCCTTCAGGGCGGCCAGGATGACCTGCTGCGCCTCCGGCGGTACGAACTGGTCCTTCTCGGCGATGTGCATCAGCAGGGGGCGCGCCAGCTTGTCGGCCTCGCCCACGTGCTTTTCCAGACCCACGCCGTAGTAGGAGACGCAGGCGTCGGCGTCCGTGCGGGTGGCGGTCAGGAAGGCCAGGAGACCGCCCAGGCAATAGCCGACGGCGCCGACCTTGCCCGACACGCCGGGCAGGGCGCGGACCGCGGCGAGGGTGGCGGCGATGTCGGCGACGCCGGTGTCCACGTCGAACGCATTGAACAGTTCAAAGGCCCGCTTCCATTCGGTCTCCGACTGGTCGGTGATGTCGATGCCGGGCTCGATCCGCCAGAACAGGTCGGGACAGATGGCGACAAAACCCTGGGCGGCCAGGCCGTCGCAGATGTCGCGCATGACCTTGTTGACGCCGAAGATCTCCTGGATGACGACCACGGCGGGCGCGCGTTCTGCCTGGGGCCGCGCCACATAGGCGGTGAAGGCGCCGTCAGGCGTGGTGATGGTGAGGGTCTCGCTCATCGGGGCTCTCCGTCGTATCGCGTCGATGTGACTTTCGACCAAAGCGCTCTAACGTGACGCGTCGGGCCTGGCCCATAACAATATCGTGCCCTGACCTGAGGGAACCGCCATGAAGATGACCATCGAGATCGACTGCACCCCCGTGGAAGCCCGCACCTTTCTGGGCCTGCCCGATGTCAGCACGCTCAACGACCACCTGGTGAAAGAGATGCAGACGCGCATGGACGCCAACATGGCCATGCTGGCGCCCGAAGAGCTGATGAAGAACTGGATGGCCTTTGGGGCCGGCGCCCAGGATCAGTTCCGCAAGCTGATGACGGCGGCGGCGGGCGCGGCGGTGGGCAAGCGCGACTGATGACGGATACGATCTTCGCCCTGGCCACAGCGGCCGGGCGCGCGGCTGTGGCCGTGGTGCGCGTGTCGGGTCCCCGCACGCGAAACATCGTGGCGGCGCTGGCGGGCAAGGTTCCGCCGCCGCGCCAGGCCGCGCTTCGTCGACTGAAGCATGAAGGCGTCGAGCTCGACGAGGCTCTGGTCATCGTCTTCCAGGGACCCGCCAGCTACACCGGGGAGGACGCTGCCGAGTTTCACGTGCATGGCGGTCGGGCCGTGGTCGAGGCCGTGCTGGAAGCGCTGGGCGCCCTGGGTCTGCGACTGGCCGAGCCTGGCGAGTTCACCCGTCGCGCTTTCGAGAACGGCAAGCTCGACCTGGCCCAGGCCGAGGGCGTCGCCGACCTGATCGACGCCGAGACCGAGGGTCAGCGGCGGCAAGCCCTGGGCCAGATCGGCGGAGCCCTGAGTCAGCGCTATGACCGTTGGCGCGATCTGCTGGTTCATGCCCTTGCCATGCTTGAGGCGGCCGTCGACTTTCCCGATGAAGACCTGCCAGAAGAGGTCGCGGCGCGCGCCCGGCCAGGGCTGGAGACCCTGAAAGCCGAAATCGGCGCGGCTCTGGCGGATGTCTCCCGTGGCCGCCGTGTCCGCGACGGCTATCGCATCGCCCTGGTGGGTGCGCCCAATGCCGGCAAGAGCACCCTGCTGAACGGCCTGGTCGAGCGTGACGCGGCGATCGTCACGGCTACGCCCGGCACCACGCGCGACATCATCGAGGCCCCGTTGGTGCTGGGCGGGTACCGCGTGCTGCTGGCTGATACGGCTGGCCTCCGCGAGACGGGCGACGTCATCGAGGCAGAGGGGGTCCGCCGTGCGCGGGCTTGGGCGAGCGAGGCGGATCTGAGGATCTGGGTGGTCGACGGTTTCCACGTGAAACAGCCCGACGCGGAGGGGAGCGATCTTCTGACCCCCGGCGACTGGGTTGTGATCAACAAGCTCGACATCGCGGATGGCCATGCCGTTGCGGAAGCCAGGTCATCCTTCGCCGCCCGTGACCTCACCGTCGAGACGCTGAGCGCCCATTCGGCGGAGGCGGTGGATCAACTCAGGGCCAGGCTGACGGCCCACGTGGCGGCCGCGCTGTCAGGATCAGAGTTTCCAGCGGCCACCCGGCTGCGTCATGCAGAGCGTTTGCGCGAGGCGCGGGGCTATCTGGATCGCGCCCTGTCGGATGTGGGCCTGGAGGTAGAACTGGCCGCAGAGGATGTGCGGCTTGCCGCGCGGGCCCTCGCCAAGATCACTGGCAGTATCGACTCAGAGGATGTTCTGGATCGTGTGTTCTCAAGCTTCTGTATCGGCAAGTAGAGTTCCACGTGAAACATGGACAGGTTATCCACAGGCTGACCACAGCTGTGCCATGAGTGTTTCACGTGAAACCTCCGGGACTCACGTCGACCTTTTCGCCTGAAGAGGGTATATGTGACTCCAGCGCCCCCGCCAGACCCGGGGGCGTTCGCATTGAGGCGCGTACCTTTGTCCAACACCTGGGATGTTATTGTCATCGGCGGCGGCCACGCCGGCTGCGAGGCGGCTAGCGCCGCAGCGCGCACGGGGGCTCGCACCCTGCTGCTGACCCACAAGCTTGAGACCATTGGCGAGATGTCCTGCAACCCGGCCATCGGTGGCCTGGGCAAGGGCCACCTGGTCCGCGAGATCGACGCCCTCGATGGCGTCATGGGCCGCATGGCCGACAAGGCCGGCATCCAGTTCCGGATGTTGAACCGCTCCAAGGGCCCCGCCGTGCGTGGCCCGCGCTCGCAGATCGATCGCCGGCTCTATCGCGAGGCCATGCAGGCCGAGCTGAACGCCACGTGCAACCTCGACATCATCGCCGCCGCCGCCGAGGACCTGATGGTCGAGGACGGCAAGGTCGCCGGCGTGATCGACGGGGCAGGGGTCGCCTATCACGCGCCGCGCGTGGTCCTGACCACCGGCACCTTCCTCAAGGGCCTGATCCATCTGGGCGAGACCCGCACCCCGGCCGGCCGGGTCGGCGACGCGCCCTCGATCGGCCTCTCGGATCGACTCTATGGCCTCGACTTCCACATGGGACGTCTGAAGACCGGCACACCCGCCCGTCTGGACGGCGCCACCATTGCCTGGGATCGCCTGGAGATGCAGGCGGCCGACGAAGACCCCGTGCCGTTCTCGTTCCTGACCGACAGGATCACCGTCCCGCAGATCCAGTGCGGCGTCACCTGGACGACCCCCGAGACCCACCAGATCATCGCCGACCGCCTGGGTGAATCCGCTGTCTATGGTGGCCGCGCCACGGGGATCGGCCCGCGCTATTGCCCGTCGATCGAGGACAAGGTCGTCCGCTTCGCCGACAAATCCAGTCACCAGATCTTCCTCGAGCCTGAAGGCCTGGACGACACGACAGTCTATCCGAACGGCATCTCGACCTCGGTCTCCGAAGAGACCCAGCTGATGTTCCTGCGCACGATCCCCGGCCTGGAGCAGGTCGAGGTCAAGCGCTACGGCTATGCCATCGAATATGACTACGTGGATCCGCGCGAGCTGTTCCCGACCCTGGAGACCAAGCGCCTGCCGGGCCTGTATCTGGCCGGGCAGATCAACGGCACCACGGGCTATGAAGAGGCGGGGGCCCAGGGTCTTGTCGCCGGCCTAAACGCTGCGCTGGCGGCCAAGGGCCAGGAACCCGCCGTGTTCGCACGGGACGAGGCCTATATCGGCGTGATGATCGACGACCTCGTCACCCGTGGCGTCACCGAACCCTATCGCATGTTCACCAGCCGGGCCGAATTCCGCCTGACCCTGCGCGCCGACAATGCCGACCAGCGCCTGACCGACCGGGGCATCGCCCTGGGTGTGGTCGGGTCGGCGCGCGCGGAGGCCTGGTCCGACAAGAAGACCAAGCTGGAGACGGCCCGCGCCTTCGCCCGCTCCGTCAGCATGACGCCACCTGAGGCGCTGAGAGCCGGCTTCAAGGTCAAGGAAGACGGCGAGCGTCGGAACATCTTCGCCCTGCTGGCCTACCCCGAGGTGACGCTGGATCGCCTCGCCCAGGTGTGGCCCGAGGTTTCCACGTGGAACATGGCGGTGCGCGAGCAGATCGAGATCGAGGCGGCCTATGCCGGCTATCTCGACCGTCAGCGCGCCGACGCCGAATCCTTCCGCAAGGAGGAGGATCTGCGCCTGCCGGCTGACCTCGACTATCGCGCCGTCGGCAGCCTCTCTAACGAGGTCCGCGAGAAGCTGGCGCGGGTGAAGCCCCTGACCCTGGGCCAGGCCGCCCGTATCGAAGGCGTGACGCCCGGCGCGCTGACGGCGCTGCTGGCCCACGTGCGCCGCCATGCAGCCTGAGCCCGTTTTGACCCCCGACGCCGTGACCGAACCCGTGCTGGACGCGGCCGGCTACCAGGCCCTGACCGGCGTCTCCGACAGCCAACTGGCGGACCTGGCCCGCTATCAGGATCTGCTGGCCGAATGGAACGCGGTGATGAACCTGGTGGGCCCGGCGACCATCGCCACCTACTGGACGCGCCACGTGCTCGACAGCTCCCAGCTGCTGGAGATGGCTCCGGGCGCGAAAATCTGGGCAGACCTCGGCGCCGGCGCCGGTCTGCCCGGTATCGTTCTGGCCATACTTTTGAAAGACACACCGGGCGCCAAGGTTCACCTGGTCGAGAGCATGGCCAAGCGCTGCCGGTTCCTGACCGAGGCCGTCTCGGCCCTCGATCTACCGGCCCAAGTGCACAATGCCCGGGCCGAAGAGCTCAATCTCAAGGTCGAGGTGGTTACCGCCCGCGCCTGCGCGCCGATGACCAAACTTCTGGGTTTTTCCTGGCCCTATCTGCACCGGGGCGCGCTTGGCCTGTTCCTGAAGGGACAGGATGTGGCCAGCGAGCTTTCAGAGGCCGAGACCGCTTGGAATTTCGAGGCCGAGCTGCGACCCAGCCAAAGCGACCCTCGCGGTCGCATCGTTCAAGTAAAGAGGCTTTCCCGTGTCCGCTAAGCCACTCCAGCCGCTCCGCGTCCTCGCCATCGCCAACCAGAAGGGCGGGGTGGGCAAGACGACCACGGCCATCAATCTGGGCACGGCCCTGGCGGCCTGTGGCGAACGCGTTCTGCTGATCGACGCCGATCCGCAGGGCAACTGCTCGACGGGCCTGGGCATTACCCGCCAGCAGCGCCGGACGACCCTGTATGACGTGCTGATGGGCGAGTCGCCGGTGATTGACGCCGCCGTGGCCACCAGCCTGCCGGGCCTGGACGTCGTACCGGCTGACGCCGACCTGTCGGGGGTCGAGCTGGAACTGGGTCAAGTGGCGCGCCGGTCCTACCGCCTGCGCGACGCCCTGGAGCCGCTGCGGGCCAATGGCCCCTATACCTATGTGCTGATCGACTGCCCGCCGTCGCTGAACGTGCTGACCGTCAACGCCATGACCGCGGCCGATGCCGTGTTCGTGCCCCTGCAGTGCGAGTTCTTCGCCCTGGAAGGCCTGACCCAGCTGATCCGCACCATCGAGCGGGTGCGCGGCAGCCTCAATCCGCACCTGGAGATCCAGGGCGTGGTCCTGACCATGTACGACAAGCGCAACAGTCTGTCGGAACAGGTGGCCAGGGATGTCCGCGCCCACTTTGGCGACAAGGTCTATGACGCGGTCATCCCGCGCAATGTGCGGGTCTCGGAGGCGCCGTCGTTCGGCAAGCCCGTCCTGCTCTACGATCTGAAATGCGCGGGCAGCCAGGCCTATCTGAAGCTGGCCCGTGAAGTGATCAGCCGCGAACGCGCCCGTCTGTCCCACGCCGCCTAAACCGAAGTAACAGTCGTCGATACGAGCTTGAAGATGGAGTCCGTCGTGGTGGGAGAGCCGGGTATGGCCGAAGGGCGTAGGGGTTTGGGTCGCGGTCTTTCCGCCCTGCTGGGCGAGGTCGACGCCGCGCCGGCTCAGGCGCCGGGCGAACGGCTGGGCGGGGCCAACGAGGCCCCCATCGAGCTGCTGCGCCGAAATCCAGACCAGCCGCGGCGCACCTTCCGCGAGGATGATCTGGTCGAGCTGTCCAATTCGATCCGCGAGAAGGGCATCCTGCAGCCGATCCTGGTCCGTCCGGCGCCGGGCGCCGAAGGCGAATATCAGATCGTCGCCGGCGAGCGCCGCTGGCGTGCGGCCCAGCGGGCGGGCCTGCGCAGCGTGCCGATCCTGGTTCGCGAACTGGATGACCTGGCCGTCCTCGAGATCGGCATCATCGAAAACGTCCAGCGCTCGGATCTCAATATCCTGGAAGAGGCGTTGTCCTATCGCATGCTGATGGACAAGTTCGACCGCACTCAGGAGAACATCGCCCAGACCATCGGCAAGAGCCGCAGCCATGTCGCCAACACCATGCGACTGCTGGCCCTACCTGACGAAGTGCAGGAACACCTGGTCAGCGGCGAGCTGTCGGCCGGTCATGCCCGCGCCATCGCCGCCGCCGAGGACCCCGCCGCCCTGGCGCGCGAAATCATCGGCAGGGGCCTGTCGGTTCGCGACACTGAAGCCCTGGCCCGCAAGACGCCCGACGCCCGTCCGTCCAAGAACAAGGGTGGCCGCCCGGCCAAGGTCAAGGACACCGACACCCAGGCCCTGGAGTCCGACCTGTCATCAGTGCTGGGCCTCGACGTGGTCATCGATCATCGCGACGGCGCCGGCCAGCTTTCTATCCGCTATGCGACGCTCGAGCAGCTGGACGACCTCTGCAACCGGCTCACGCGCGGAGTCTGACCGACCGCACGCAATGTAGTTTCGAAGGGTGTGAACTCACACTTTTCAACAGCCTCTGTCGCGCACAGAACGGCGCCTTTCCGTACTCGGGGAGGCGCCGTTTTCGTGAGACGAGGCCGGATTTGATGATAATCCGCGTAAAGCCCTGTTCGACAAGGCTTTCCCGAAAGTCGTCCACAGGCGAGCAAACGCCCTGATTTCGGGGTTTTCGGCCTAAAGACCCAGTCGGCGCGCGCGACCTGCGATCATCAGGGCCAGGCGCTCGGAAATCAGCTGGTCGGGCGAGCCGGAGGTCTTGCACGCCCGGTCGGCGTTGAGGATTTCGCCCTGGATGTCGAGCAGCAGCTCCAGGGTCCAGGCGCGGGCCTGACGCAGGAACTCGCGCTCCTGTTTCCAGAACACGCCGGAGGCCTTGGCGGCCGCCGTCAGGTCGATGCCGTTCTTGTGCAGGGTCAGGGTGCGGCGCAGGCGGCCCAGGTGATAGCCCATGGCCCGCACCGCAGCCGGTCCGCCTTCACCTTCCGCCGCCGCACGACGCAGGCCGGCCTGGGCGGCGGCGAGCCGGCCGCCAAAGGCGTCGATGGCGGCGTCGCCCAGCGAGGCCTCTGGCTCGACGCCCAGGAAGTCGGTCAGGTCGGCCGCCGTGGCGTTGACGCCGCTGCCAGGGCCCAGGAACAGGATCAGGCGCTCGATCTCCATCCGCGCCACGCCGCGTTCCTTGGGCAGTCGTGAAACAAACAGGTCGAGGGCTTCGCTGTTGAGGCTGACCTTGTCCTTGGCCAGCGTCTCGCGGGCCAGGCGGGCCATGTCGCCGGCTTCATCCTCGTAGCAAGGGATGACGGCGCAGCCGCTGGCCTTCTCGCCGACCTTGCGCAGGGTCGAGTCGCGGCCCAGGGCCCCGGCCTCGACGATGAACAGGGCTTCTGGATTGAGCTGGCCGTCGACATGGCGCGTCAACGCCTCGGCCGTGGCCTTGTCGGGTCCGGCCTTTTCGCCGGTCAGCCGCAGGCGCACCAGGCGCCGGCCACCCATCATCGACAGGGCGGAAAGCTCTTCTTCCAGCTTGCCGGGGTGGGACTCGACGTCGCTTTCGGTCAGCTGGGCGGTGTCGAAGGGATCATCGGGCCGCGCGAACAGGCGCTTGGCCAGCTGGTCGGCGCGATCGCGCACGACGCCGCGATCCTTGCCATAGATCACGACGGCGCGGATCTCCGGGGCCGGATCCTTCAGGAAGCGTTCGACGTCCGGCCGCTTGGACAGGATCATGGCGTCAGGCCTTCAGCAGCAGCGTCAGGTCTTGGCCTTGCGGCCGCCGGCCATCCAGGCGGCGAGATCCAGCTGGATGTTGCGGGCCACCTCGACGGCGGCGCGTTCCTGGCCGTCGTTCTGGGCGGCGATGGCGGCATAGGGCTGGTCGGCCGAGTCGTAGGTCACGGCGGCCTCGCTGCGGCCTTTGCGGACCTCGGCGCCGGTCTTGCCGTCCAGCAGGCGCCAGTTGACCACCATCCGCAGCTCGTAGCGGTTGGCGACATTGTCGACGCGCACGCCGCGCGCATAGCGCTGCTCGTTGATCGCCAGGGTCAGGCGATAGGCCGAGGGCGCATCGCCACTATGGACAAAGGCGTCATCCAGTTGCTCGCGCAGCAGGAAGCCGGCGCGGCCATCGGGGGCGACCGTCTCGATCGAGGCCAGGCCCGGCGTGACGCCAGGCGTCGCGTAGAGCGGCGTGAACCCGCAGGCCGAGAGGCCGAGGGTGGAGACGGCGAGCGCGCCAACCAGGAAAATGCGTTTCATCGGTCAGTTGGCCACGATGTTGACGATACG
Source organism: Caulobacter sp. FV1ye13L (assembly GCF_058681155.1). Next base: position 1,186,243 of record NZ_CM178732.1, on the reverse strand, counting down.
GTCCTTGACCACGATCACCTTGCGGACCGTGACCCCCTCAAGGTGGGCCAGAACGGCCGGATCGGCCAGCGCGATCTTTTCGACTTCGGCTTCCGAAAGACCAGCCTTGACCTTGATCTCGCCGCGACGCTTGCCGTTGATCTGGATCGGCAGCACGCGTTCGTCGTCGGCGGCCAGGGCCGGGTCGGCCTTGGGCCAGGGCGCGTCGACCACCAGACCTTCGCCGCCCAGGCTGGCCCAGGCTTCCTCGGCCAGGTGAGGCGTGAACGGGGCGACCAGGCGCGCCAGGATGTGCAGGGCCTCCTTCCGGGCCGCCAGCACAGATTGTGAGGCTCCCTCTGCCGGAGCGGCCTTCAGGGCGTTCAGGAACTCGTACAGGCGCGCCACACCGCTGTTGAAGCGGAAGCCGTCGATGCTGTCGGTGACGAAGCCGATCAGCTTGTGAGCCGACTTGCGCAGGGCCACGGCGGCCTCGTCGCCGGCGTCATGGGCGAAATCGCCGGCCGGCTGGCTGTCGAACTCGTTCCACAGGCGGTGGGTGAAGCGCCAGGAGCCTTCGACGCCGGAATTGGTCCACTGCACGTCGCGCTCAGGCGGGCTGTCGCTCATCACGAACAGGCGCGCGGCGTCGACGCCGTAAGCCTCGAAGATGTCTTCGGGCGCGACGACGTTCTTCTTCGACTTCGACATCTTTTCGATGTCGCCGATGGAGATCGGCTCGCCCGTCACGGCGTGCTTGGCGGTGCGGCTGTTACCTTCCGCCGTGATGACGACGTCGGAGGGCTCAACCCACTCGCCGGCGACGTTCTTGTAGGCCTCGTGGGTGACCATGCCCTGCGTGAACAGGCCCGCGAACGGCTCTTCGACCGACAGCAGGCCCTCGTCCTTCAGGGCGCGGGTGATGAAGCGGGCGTACAGCAGGTGCAGGATCGCATGCTCGACGCCGCCGATATACTGGTCGACCGGCATCCAGTGATCGGCCGAGGCCTTGTCGATGCACTCGGCCGCGTCGGGATTGGCGAAGCGCGCGAAGTACCACGAGCTGTCCATGAAGGTGTCCAGCGTGTCGGTCTCGCGCTGGGCCGCGGCCCCGCACGACGGACAGGTCGTGTGCTTCCAGGTCGGGTGACGCACCAGCGGATTGCCCGGCTTGTCGGCCTCGAAAGTGACGTCGTCGGGCAGCACCACCGGCAGCTGGTCTTCCGGCACCGGCACGGGACCGCAGGCCTCGCAGTGGATGATCGGGATCGGGCAGCCCCAGTAGCGCTGGCGGCTGACGCCCCAGTCGCGCAGGCGATAGACCGTCGCGCCCTGGCCCTGGTCCTGGGCCTCGATGCGGGCGACCACCTCGGACTTGGCGGACTCGATGTCCATCCCGTCCAGGAAGTCCGACTTGTAGATCGAACCGGGGCCGACATAGGCCTCCTTGCCGACTGTGAAGGTCGCCGGATCCTCGCCGGGCGGCAGAACCACCGGCAAAACCGGCAGGTCGTACTTGCGGGCGAAGTCCAGGTCGCGCTGGTCGTGGGCCGGGCAGGCGAAGATCGCGCCGGTGCCGTAGTCCATCAGGATGAAGTTGGCGATCCAGACGGGCAGGGTGATGGTCGGGTCCAGCGGGTGGACGACGCGCAGGCCGGTGTCGCGGCCCAGCTTCTCGGCGCCCTCGATATCGGCCTCCGAGGTGCCGCCCTTGCGGCACTCGGCGATGAAGGCCTGCAGCTCGGGATTGCCGGCCGCCAGTTGCTCGGCCAGCGGATGCTCGGGGGCGATCCCCACGAAGCTGGCGCCGAACAGGGTGTCGGGACGGGTGGTGTAGACCTCCAGCCCGGCGTCATGGCCCTCAGGAGCCTCGCCTGCGAACTTGAAGGTGAAGCGCAGGCCCTTGGACCGGCCGATCCAGTTCTCCTGCATGATGCGGACCTTTTCAGGCCAGCGATCCAGGGTTTTCAGGCCGTCGATCAGGGCGTCGGCATAGTCGGTGATGCGCAGGAACCACTGGGTCAGCTTGCGCTTTTCGACCGGCGCGCCCGAGCGCCAGCCCTTGCCGTCGATGACCTGCTCATTGGCCAGGACGGTCATGTCGACCGGATCCCAGTTGACCGAGGCTTCCTTGCGATAGACCAGGCCGCGCTTCAGCAGCTTCAGGAACCAGGCCTGCTGCTTGCCGTAATATTCGGGGTCACAGGTGGCGAACTCACGCGACCAGTCGATCGACAGGCCCAGGGCCTTCAGCTGCTCGCGCATGGCGGCGATGTTGTCGTAGGTCCAGCCCTTGGGGTGGACGCCGCGCTCCATGGCGGCGTTCTCGGCCGGCATGCCAAAGGCGTCCCAGCCCATCGGGTGCAGCACCGAGAAGCCCTGGGCGCGCTTGTAGCGGGCCACGACGTCGCCCATGGCGTAGTTGCGCACATGGCCCATGTGGATGCGCCCGGATGGATACGGGAACATCTCGAGCACATAGTATTTCGGCCGCCCATCCGAGATGTCCGCCGTCTTGAAGACGTCGGCTTTGGCCCAGGCGCTGCGCCATTTGGGCTCGGTGTCTTTGGGATTGTAGCGGGCCATGGAAACCAGATGTCTAGATTAGGCGGAAGGGCGCCCCAAAAGGCGCGTCCGCGAGACATATATGCGGTTTCGCGGCCGGAGCGCGCTGAAAGTGCGGCGGTCGGGGTCTTCGCCGCGAACGACGAAGACCCGCCGGGGCTTAGCCCTTGATGTTCGAAAGCCGAAGCTGACGCGCGCGGGTCAGGATCGCGTTCTCAATGTCGGTCGCCGTCTGGTCGGCGGTGGGCGTATCGGTCCAGCCTCCGGCCGCGTCCTTGGACTGCTTGAACACGTTGACGTTCAGGCCGTCGGCGCGCAGGCGGGTGTCGAGGATGTAGACGGTCGCCTTAAAGCGCTCGTCAGGCTTTTCCGGGTTCACGTACCAGTCGGTGACGATCACGCCGCCGTAAGGGTCGGCCGAGGCCAGGGGCATGAACGCCAGGGTGTCGAGCGTGGCCCGCCACAGATAGCCGTTAACGCCGATCGAGCCTTCGCTGGCCGGGGCCTTGCCGCCGCCGCCCATGCCCTTGAAGGGATTGAAGCCGCCGCCGTCATCCGAGACGGTGGAGAAAACCTTGGGACCCTTGGTGCTGCCGCAGGCGGATACGCCCAAAACCGACAGCGCCAGTACGCCAGCGGCGACGCCGCGCAAAACCGACCCACGCTCAAACGCCATAGTACCTCGCTCCAATATCTCGCCGGCGCGATCGCGCACTGTGGCGCGCCCCCGCAGCCGGAGGCCGGTCTATAGCATGGCCGCGCTGCCTCAAAACAGGAATCGCGTGACCGGTCCGCCACAGGCGCCGTCTGAATCGCGACTACAGCGGTATCATGCGACCAAACGCCGGTTGACCACGTTCTACCCAAGCCTTTAATCGATAATAAGGGCGCGACCTCCTACATGGGAGGACGTGGGGTTTGGGACAGGTAACGAGTAGCGATGACCGCGATGCGTTTTTTTACGGCAAGCGCCGCCGCGCTGATCCTCACGGGATCGGCGACGATCGCTCACGCTCAGATCAAGACGCGCTCCGCCACGCCTGATTTTACGGTCAAAAGCGACTTCACCAGCAATCCCAAGGGCGTGTTCAGCCCCCGGGACTCCAAGAAGACCCTGCAGTGGGACGCCAAGAAGGGCAAATGGGGCCTCAAGCTTGGCCTCGACCAGCCCGTCGGTCGTGAGATGGAGCTGAAGGACGTCGAAGCCGGTGCCTATTTCAAGCTTACGCCGTCCATTCGCGTCGGCGGCGCCGTCGCTTTGGGCGACAACAACCCGGCCTTGGCCGCCCGCAAGGCCGAGCCGGTCGAGCCCGCGCCCCGCGTTCGCCTGGAAACCGCGTTCAAGTTTTAGGACAAGAACGCTTCCACGGCCCCCAGGCCGACGATCCCCGTATTTTTCAAGCTTTCCACGGTTGCCGCCCGGATTCCGCCCAGGGCGTAAACCGACGTGTCCGTCGCTGAGACCAGAGCGCTCAGGCCCTCGACACCCAGCGGCGTTCCCGCTGACGGGCTGTTGCTCTCAAAGACCGGCGACACGACCAGGGCGTCGGCTCCTAGAGCGCTGGCGGCCATGACGGCCTCGCGGTCGTGAGCCGCGATCGTGATCAACCAGTCCGGCTGCCTTGCGCGCAGAAGCGACGCGGTCTCTCTGGTTCTTTGCGGGAGATGCAGGCCATCGGCGCCAATGGACCGGGCCAGAGCCTCGTCCGCGCCGGCCAGCAGAACCAGGCCGCAGCGGTCGGCTATGGCGCGCAGGCGCAGTCCCTGGGCCACAGCGTCCGCCGCGCCGAAGGCCCTAAACACCACCCCCGCGCCGCGCGGCAGGCGTTCGGCGACGGCTTCGGGGTCTGGAGCCCGCGCCGGGTCCGTGAAGAAAAGCAGGCTGGGCAGGACGATTCCGCGCGCCGTCCTTGGCGCGAAGGTCATGGCCGTCCTAGACAGGGCTTCCAGCTCATCCATCGGTTTCAAGCGATCTCCTGCATGCCCGACGCCCCCCAAGACAGCGCATTGGCCTCTATTCGCACCCGTATCGCCGCCGCCGAGATCGCGGCCGGCCGCGCGCCGGGCTCGGTCACGCTGGTGGCGGTGTCCAAGACCCAGCCCTGGGACCATATCGCCCCGGTTCTGGCCGCTGACCAGCGGGTGTTCGGGGAAAATCGCGTCCAGGAGGCGATGGAGCGCTGGACGCCGCATCGCGACGGGGTCGAGTTGCATCTGATCGGGCCGCTGCAGACCAACAAGGTGCGCGATGCGGTGGGCTTCTTCGACGTGATCGAGACGGTGGATCGCGAGAAGCTGGCCAGGGCCCTGGCTGACGAGATCAAACGGCAGGGCAAGGCGATCCGCCTCTATGTCCAGGTCAACATCGGGGAAGAGCCGCAGAAGGCCGGCGTGGCGCCCGCCGAGGCCGATGATTTTATCGCCCTGTGCCGCGAACTGGGCCTGACCCTCGAGGGGCTGATGTGCATCCCGCCCGCAGAAGACGATCCGGCTCCGCATTTCGCGGCCCTGCGGCAGATCGCCGGGCGAAACGGCGTCGAAAGGCTGTCGATGGGCATGAGCGACGACTTCGAGATCGCCATCGCCCAGGGCGCGACCTCGGTGCGGGTGGGATCGGCGATCTTTGGGACACGGGGGGCTGCGGACCTTGCAATTCCCGCTTCCGCAGGCAGGAATTGACGCCCATCCGTCGACGTTGTTGCAGCAAGGTTTCGCGATGAACGCTTTTGCCCAGGGGACTGTCCACCAAGCCGGTGAAGACCTCCAGGCAGCGGTGCAATCGGATCCGACCGTTCTTGGACTTTGGGAAAGCCTGACGCCGCTTGGGCGAAATGAATTTATTTGCTGGGTCGATGACGCCAAGCAGTCCGCAACCCGCCAGCGCCGCATCCAGCGAACCCGCGAGGAACTGTTGGAGGGCAAGAAACGGCCCTGTTGCTGGGCGGGTTGTATCCATCGCACCGACAAGGCGCCGAGCCGTTGGCAGCAGGCCGTCCTGATCGATGGGAAGGCCAAGAGCGGTTTGTAGGCCGGGTCTAGGGCGCGATCTCGATCGCGTCGCCGGGCTTGGCCATCGCCAGCAAGGCCTCAAGATCCCCGCGCTCCAGGGCCACGCAGCCTTCGGTGCCCGAATAGTCCTCCCGCGCCAGGTGCAGGAAGATCGCCGAGCCCATCCCTGGGACAGGCGGATCGTCATTGTGAGCCAGGATCCCGACCAGGTCATAGACAGGGTCGTCTCGCCACAGCCGCTCGGCGCTGGCGGGGTAGGGCAGCTTGACCGGGCGATTATAGGCCGGGTCGCCCGGCGCGTCGCACCAGCCGTCGTCAGGGGCCATCGCCTCGACGGGCAGGGCGGTGGTTGGACCGTTCGGATAGACATCGGGGCGATAGAGCACGCGCCGGATGATCCAGACGCCCACGGGGCTCCTGTTATCGCCCTCGCGCTTGTCGGCGGCGGCGATGACGCCGGCCTTGCCCAGGGCGCATCGGACGGTGCGTCCGTTGACGTCAATCTGGCCGTCGGGGCGGGCCCTGAAGATCATTGTCGGCTTCTCCGCTCCCAAGGGTTGTCGCCAGGGGCCGCACCGGTGCATGTTCCGGCCCATGGCGCAACGCAAGACCCTTCTGCTGATCGACGACGATGACGACCTGCGCGGCGCGCTGGCCGAACAGCTCGCCCTGCACGAAGAGTTCGCGGTGGCCGAGGCGGCCACGGCCGGCGAGGGCGTGCGCATGGCGCGCGAGATCAAGCCGGATCTCGTCCTGCTGGACGTTGATTTGCCCGACATGGACGGCCGCGAGGCCTGCCGGCTGATGCGCAAGAACGGGGTGATGGCCCCGGTGATCATGCTGACAGCGGCCGCCAGCGACAGCGACACCATTCTGGGCCTGGAATCGGGCGCCAACGACTATGTGACCAAGCCCTTCCGCTTTGGCGTGCTGCTGGCCCGCATCCGCGCTCAGCTGCGCAGCTACGAGGCCTCGGAAGACGCCCTGTTCCGCATCGGTCCCTACGAGTTCCGCCCGTCAGCGAAGCTTCTGGTCGACGAAAAGCAGAAAAAGGTGCGGTTGACCGAGAAGGAAACCAACATCCTGAAATACCTCTACCGCGCCGGCTCCAAGCCGGTGTCGCGCGAGGAGCTGCTGACCGAGGTCTGGGGCTACAACGCCGGGGTCACCACCCACACTCTGGAAACCCACGTCTATCGCCTGCGCCAGAAGATCGAGCCCGATCCGGCCATGGCCAAGATCCTGATCACCGAAATGGGCGGGTATCGGCTGCAGCCGTAAAAAAACCCCGGCGCAGCGATGCGGCCGGGGTTTCTCAAATCTATCGGATCGAAAACGCCTTAGGCGTTGCCGATCACCACGCTCTCGGCCTGGGCCTTGCGGGCGGCATAGACGCCGCCGAAGTCGATCGGGTCGATCAGGAAGGGCGGGAAGCCGCCTTCGCTGGTGATGTCGGCGATCACCCGGCGGGCGAACGGGAACAGGAAGCGCGGGCACTCGATCAGCAGCACTTCTTCCAGGGCCGCTTCCGCCACGCCGGCGATGTGGAACAGGCCGCCATAGACGACTTCCACATGGAACACCGGCTGGTCGTCGCGGGTGGCGCGGGCCGAAAGCTTCAGGTCCACCTCGAAAAGGCCGTCGGTGCGACCGCGGGCGTTCATTTCAACGCCCATGTCGATGGCCGGCTGAGCCGTGCCCGAACGGAGGCTGTCAGGCGCCAGCGGGCTCTCGAACGAGAAGTCGCGGATGAACTGGGCCATGATGCGGATGCCCGATTGAGCGGCCGCGTTATCGTCCTGGGCGCCCTCGGGGGCGGCGGTCGTGTCGGTCATTAGGAATAAATCCGTACTCGGCCGCTAGAAAGGCCGCTAGGAGAGAGCGGCGCTGCTAACACGCGGAGGGCCCTGGTGCAACGCCAGGCGCCTGACGGGAGAGCTCGCCTCGCCTATATAGACAGGGCGACCAGCCTGTCGACGCAGACGCGGATACCCAAGTGCTAATTCAAATTCTCGTTCTCGCGGTTATTGCCGCTGTCGTTCTCTACCAGCTCTACGCCACGCTTGGGCGTCGCGTCGGGCGTCAGCCCGAGGACGCGCCCGCCCTGGCCAAGACGGTTCCGGCCCCGGCCGGTCCCGCCGAAGCCATGGTCGCGGGCCCACTGGAGGGCGTCGCCGCTCTGCGCGCGCGCCAGCCCGACTTCAACACCAGCCATTTTCTGAGCGGGGCCCGCTCGGCCTATGAGATGATCGTCACGGCGTTCGCCGCCGGCGACCGCGAAACGCTCAAGCCGCTGCTGGCCGACGACGTCATGGCCAATTTCGAGGCGGCCATCGTGGCGCGCGAAGGCGAAGGCCGGTCGGAAAAGGTCGAGATCATGACGCCGCCGCGCGTCGACCTCGACAATGTCGCCGTCGTCGGCGACACCGCCCGCGCTACGGTGCGCATCCTGGCCGAGGTGCGCGCCCGCACCACCAGCGCCGAGGGTGAAGCCGTCGATGACCGCCGCACCGCCGAGCTGTGGACCTTCGAGCGCGACCTGAAGTCGGCCAATCCCAACTGGACCCTGGTCCACGTCGCAGCCGCCGAAGCCTGATGTCGCGCCTTGGCCTGATCGCCGTCCTGGCTTCGCTGACCCTGGCGGCCTGTACGACCACCACGCCGCCGCCGATCGCGACCGGCCCGATCGCCCCGCCGGTCAGCCCGACCGTTCCAGAGACTCCCAGCGCTCCGGTTCTGGGGTTCAACACCCTGGCCGGCTGGTCCGAGGAAGATCACCTTGCCGCCCTGGACGCCTTCCGCGCCAGCTGCGGCGTGGCCCGCGACCAGGAGATGGCCCGTGTCTGCCGCCTGGCCCGTACGGATGGCCCGCGCGACGAAGGGGGCGCCCGCCTGTTCCTGGAAGCCAATTTCCGGCCCCAGGCCGTGGGCGACCAGGGCCTGCTGACCGCCTATTTCGCCCCGAAATACGATGCGCAGATGTCGCGTTCCGACGAGTTCAGCGCTCCGGTGCGCGGCGTGCCCTCCGATCTGGTGATGCTGGACCTGGGCGCCTTCGAGCCCAGCTTCGCCGGCAAGAAGGTCACCGGCCGGGTCAAGGCCGGCAAGTTCGAGCCCTATCCGGACCGCAAGGCCATCGAGGCCTCGCCCGCTGACAAGCCCCTGGCCTGGATGCGCCCTGAAGAGCTGTTCTTCCTGCAGATCCAAGGCTCGGGCATCCTGGTCATGCCCGATGGTCGCCGCCTGCGGGCCGCTTTCGCCGGCGGCAACGGCAAGCCCTTCGTCGGCATCGCCACGGCCATGCGCGATCGGGGTCTGCTGACCGACAACAACACCTCGGGCGATGCGATCCGCACCTGGCTGGCCGACAATCGCGGGCCCAAGGCTGACGAGATCATGCAGCTGAACCCGCGCTACATCTTCTTCAAGCTGTCGGAAGACGACGGCAAGGAAGCCGTGGGCTCGGCCGGCATACCCCTGCCGGCGGGCCGGGCCATCGCCGTCGATCCCAGCCGCCACGCGATGGGCGGCCTGTACTGGCTGGACGCTGCGGCGCCCAAGCTGGCCGGCGCCTTCCCCGCCTATCGCCGCCTGGCGGTGGCGCTGGACGTGGGCGGCGCGATCAAGGGCGAGGTTCGCGCCGATCTCTATACCGGCAGCGGCTCCAGCGCCGGCGTCGAGGCGGGCCGCGTGCGCCACGACCTGCGGATGTACCGCCTGGTTCCGATACCGAAGTCCTGAGCCATGAAACGGCCGCCGCGACCGGAAGAACTGCGCCTGTGGGGCATGGTGGCCGATACCGTGCACGCGCTGCCGGGCGACAAGCCGTTGAAGATGCGGGCCAAGGTCAAGATCAGGCCGGTCAAGGCTCCCAAGGCCGCGAAGGTTCAGCCCACGCATCTGGCCTCGATCGCGCCGCTGCGCATCGATCCGGCCGAGATCCGGCCCGCCCCGGTCCGGACCCCGAAGTCGGCGCCCGGCCATATCGAGCCCAATCGCCGCAAGCGCCTGATCAAGGAACACGATCCGATCGGCGCGCGGCTGGACATGCACGGCTTCGACCAGGAGCAGGCTCGTCCGGCCCTGGAGGGCTTCATCCGTCGCGCCTATGCCGACGGGCATCGCGCCGTGCTGATCATCACCGGCAAGGGCAAGATCGGCCATGGCGTGCTGAAGAAGCGCGCGCCGGAATGGCTGGCCTCACCAGCCCTGCGCGAGATGATCGCCGGGGTCTCGCAAGCTGACCAGCGGCACGGGGGCGAGGGGGCGCTATACGTGGCGCTGAAGCGGCGGACCTAGGGCGCGCGCTCAGTTTTCTCGCTCACCACCTTGACCGCCCTCGACACCACCTTCGCCGGACTCTCCGTCGGCGCTGCGGTGGCAACGCACACAGTTCTGGATGTTGCGGATGCCTTCTTCCCGATGCTCGGCCTCGATCTGCCCGGGCTGGTGGGCATGGCAGCCAAAACAGGTGAAGGTCTGCAGGTTCCCGCCGACATGACAGGTCGAACAGGGCGCGTCATGAGGGCCCGCCAGCTTGAAGTAGCGGCTGTGATCAAAGGTGGCGGGTTTCCAGGCCTGGACGCCGTGGCACTGGCTGCAGGGTAAGGCCACGCCGCGATGAAAATCGGTGCGGGGCGCGCTATGGCAGGTTGAACAGGCGGCCCGCGCCTGGGGCTGCAACAGGTCATGGTCAAACGGACGGGCAAGATTGCGCGTCAGCCGGGGCCTTGGGTGATCGGTGTGACAGGCCATACAGTCCTGCGAGATCAGGGTCTGATGAAAAGGCGGCCGTGACACGGGGCGCTTGATCAGCGCCCCCAGGGTCGTGCGCCGGCCGATGTCGGCGACCGCGTGGCAGGCCACGCAGCGCTCGGCCGATGCGCCGGCCAGGGGCGCATGACAGGCAAAGCAGTTCTGTTGCAGGGCCGCATGGGCGGGTTTGAGGTCGCCGGGGCTCACCATCTGGTGCGGGAAAACGAAGATCAGGGCGATGATCGCGGCCAGACCGACACCGATGCTGATCCAGACCCATCGCGGCGTCATTTCCAGCCCCACAGGATAAAAATGGCGCTGATATGCGCCAGGGCGAGGGTGGCGAAGACCAGGGCGATCGGCAGATGCACCTTGCGCCAGGTTCTCATCACATCGACGGCCAGGCTGTCGTTGTGAAGTCGCGCGCTGACCTCGAGGTCGGAAACCCCCTCGGCCTTCAGTTCCATTCGCGCCGCCTTGAGCCGGGTTTGGGCGCGGCGGAGCAGGTACTTTCCGGTCAGGCCGCTGGCGATGTTGATCAGCATGGCGACCACGGCCAGCCACGCCAGGACGGCGTTGAAGTGGATGCCGGCATGGACAAGCACCAGCAAGGACCCCGCCCAGGCCAGCCCTTCGTGCAGGCGCAGCAGACGCACGGGGTCGCCGGTCTTGAGGATGCCCCGCTTGCGCAGCGAATGTCTCAACGAGACCAGGATCAGCAGGACGCCCGGTATCCCCAGATACCGGCCGATCCACACCGCATCGACCAAGTGCAACAGGGCGTCAATCAGAAGGGTTGCGAGGAGGAGGGCCGCCAGTCCCAGGAAAAACGGCAGGACTTCACGCAGCAGGAGTTCCGGCTTTGCGGACAAGGGCTCAGCCTCGGCCTGGGCCCGGGGAAGGTTTCGGAATCCGGCGGATGACGGCCGCGCCGGGGATGAACGCCGGTCGGTTCAAGTCTCGCATGGCGGCCTCATAGCGCCGCTTTCGGCGCTGCCTTGCGATACCGTTCCCAGAGTGCGGAGAGACGGCATTGCGCTGGATCAAGCCGGCGACAGGGCGTGATCGCGACGCTGAAGCTATGGGGTTTGGCGCGAAGCCTTTTCGGCGATCCCGGAAGTTCCCTCACGCGCCGCCAGCTTGTCGGCCACCGCGTCGAGCGACACCCCTGAAGCCGCCAGCAGAACCAGCCAGTGATACAGCAGGTCGGCGCTTTCGCTGGCGAGCTCGTCCGGTCCCTGGGCGACGGCGGCGATCACCGTCTCGACGGCTTCCTCGCCCAGCTTTTTGGCGGCCAGCTTGGGATCGGCCAGCAGCCTGGCGGTGTAGGAGGCGGCCGGATCGCCGCCCTTGCGGCTGTCGATGGTGGCGGCCAGGCGCTCAAGGGTTTCGAACAGCCGGCTCATGCCGCGCCCTGCAGGTCGTCCAGGCGCACGGGAATGCCGGCTTCGGCCATGGCCCGCTTGGCCTCGCCGATGCTGATTTCGCCAAAGTGGAAGATCGAGGCGGCCAGAACGGCGGCGGCGTGGCCGTCGCGGGCGGCTTCGACCAGATGCTCGGTCTTGCCGGCTCCGCCCGAAGCGATCACGGGCACCGAAACCGCGCCGGTCACGGCCTTCAGCAGGGGGATGTCATAGCCGATCTTGGCGCCGTCGCGGTCCATCGAGGTCAGCAGGATCTCGCCCGCGCCGCGTTCGACCACCTTGGCGGCCCAGTCGACGACGTCCAGACCAGTGTCCTTGCGACCGCCATAGGTCCAGACGTTCCAGCCCGAACCGTCTTCGCGCAGCTTGGCGTCGATAGCGACGACCACGCACTGGGCCCCGAAAGCATCTGCGCCGGCGGCGATCAGGTCAGGGTTTTCGACGGCAGCCGTATTGGTCGAGACCTTGTCGGCCCCGGCCAGCAGCAGACGGCGCATGTCGGCCACCTCGCGCACACCGCCGCCGACCGAAACCGGCATGAAACAGACCTCGGCGGTGCGGGAGATCACGTCCAGGATCAGGCCGCGGCCTTCGCTGGAGGCGGTGATGTCGAGGAACATCAGCTCGTCGGCCCCGGCCGCGTCATAGGCGCGGGCCTGCTCGACCGGGTCGCCGGCGTCGCGCAGGGCCACAAAATTGACGCCCTTGACCACCCGCCCGTCCTTCACGTCGAGGCAGGGAATGATCCGGGTCTTCAGCATCAGGCCGCCGCCACCGTCAGGGCTTCGGCCGGCTGGATGGTGCCGGCATAGAGCGAGCGGCCCAGGATGGCCCCGGCGATCCTGACGCCCTTGCGGGCCTTCAGGCGCTCGATATCGGCCACGGCGGCGACGCCGCCCGAGGCGATGACCGGGATCGAGACGGCGTCGGCCAGTTCGCCTACGCCCTCGACATTGACGCCGGTCAGGGCGCCGTCGCGGCTGATGTCGGTGATGATCAGGGCCGCCACGCCGGCGTCCTCGAAGCGGCGCGACAGGTCGATGGCGGACAGTTCGGAAAGGCCCGTCCAGCCGTCGATCGCCACCTTGCCGTCGCGCACGTCGACGGCCACGGCGATCTGTTCGGGCCACAGGCGCGCGGCCTTCTTGACCAGTTCGGGATCATGCACGGCGACGGTGCCCAGGATCACCCGGCTGACGCCGGCCTCGATCCAGGCCTCGATGCCTTCCAGGGTGCGGATGCCGCCGCCCAGCTGCACGGGGATCGAGATCGATTCCAGGATCGACTGCACGGCGGCCGTATTGACCGACTTGCCCTCGATGGCCCCGTTCAGGTCGACCACGTGCAGCCACGAGAAGCCGTCCTTGACGAAGCGTTCGGCCTGATCGGCGGGCGAGGTATTGAAGACCGTGGCCTTCTCCATGTCGCCGTGCAGCAGACGCACGCACTGGCCGTCCTTCAGGTCGATGGCGGGATAGAGGATCATGGGCGCCATTCCAGGAAGTTGGCGAGCAGGGATAGCCCTGCAGCTTGAGATTTCTCGGGGTGGAACTGTACCCCTGCGACATTGTCCTTGACCACCGCCGCCGTGAACGGGCCGCCGTGGTCTGTGGTCGCCAGAACGTCGGCCGGATCGGTCGGCGTCAGGGCGAAGGAGTTGGCGTAGTACATGTGGGCGCCGTCGGCGACGCCCGAAAACAATGGGTGATCACGCGTCAGTTTGATCGCGTTCCAGCCCATGTGCGGAATGGTCAGGCCGGGGTCGCTGGGCGCCAGTTTCCTGACCTCTCCGGCGATCCAGTCCAGGCCCGGCGTGACGCCGAATTCCAGGCCGCGCGTGGCCAGCAACTGGTGGCCCACGCAGATGCCCAGGAAGGGCGCGCCCTTGCCGTGGACGGCGGTGTTCATGGCCTCATAGACGCCCGAGGCGTCCAGGCCGGCGCGGCACGAGGCGAACGCCCCCACGCCAGGCAGAACCACGCGGTCGGCGTTGGCGACAATATCGGGATCGGCGGTGACAACGATGTCAGCGGCGATCCCCCGGCGACGGGCCGCCTCACGCAGGGCCTTTTGAGCCGAACGCAGGTTGCCCGACCCGTAATCGATCAGGGCGACGGTCTGCATGGGAGAGTTTCCTACAGCACGCCCTTGGTGGAGGGAGCCTGGCCGCCGGTCTTGGGGTCGATCTCGACCGCCTGACGCAGCGCCCGGGCCAGGGCCTTGAACCCGCTTTCGGCGACGTGGTGGGTGTTGTCGCCGTACAAGGTTTCCAGATGCACGCAGGCCCCGCAGTTCATGGCGAAGGCGTGGTGGAACTCCTTGAAGAGCTCGGTGTCCATCTCGCCGACCTTGGGCCGCTTGAAATCGACCTTCCAGATCAGATAGGGCCGGTTGGACAGGTCGATGGCGCAGCGCGTCAGGGTCTCGTCCATCGGGATATAGGCGTGGCCGAAGCGGCGGATGCCCTTGAAGCCTTCCAGCGCCTTGTTCACGGCCAGGCCCAGCACGATGCCGGTGTCTTCCACCGTGTGGTGCATGTCGATGTGCAGGTCGCCCTTGGTCTCGACCTTCAGGTCGAAGCCGCCATGGCGCGCGAAGCTCTCCAGCATATGGTCGTAGAAACCAATGCCGGTGGAGATCGTCGAGACGCCGGTCCCGTCGAGATCGATCCAGACCCGGATCTGGGTCTCCTTCGTCTCGCGGACCACTTCAGCGGTGCGGGCCATGGTCTTCCTTAGAGTCCGTTTTGGGCCGCGAGGTCCCGCAGGCTGACCTGCGGGCGCGGACCGTAGTGGGCGATTACCTCGGCGGCGGCCAGGGAGCCCAGCTGGCCGCAGACCGGCAGTGGGCGGCCCTGGGAGAGGCCATAGAGGAAACCCGCCGCGTATTGGTCGCCCGCGCCCGTGGTGTCCACGACTTTTTCCACGGGATAGGCCGAGATTTCGTGAACCTGCCCGCCCGCTACCACGACCGAGCCGTGTTCGCTGCGGGTGACGGCGGCGATCGTGACGCGCTCAGACAGGGCCTTTACGGCGGCGTCGAAATCGTCGGTCTCGAACATCGCGCAGACTTCAGAGGCGTTGGCGAAGACGATGTCGCACTGGGTTTCGACGAAGCCCAGCAGGGCGGCGCGATGGCGCTCGACCACGAAGCTGTCGGAAAGCGTGATGGCGATCTGGCGGCTGGAGCCGTGCGCCAGGGCGGCGGCCTTGGCGAAGGCGCGGCGGGCTTCGGGCGGGTCGAACAGATAGCCTTCGAGATAGGAATATTTGGCGGCTTCGATGATGGCCGGGTCGACATCGGCGCTGGTCAGCTCGACGCAGGCGCCCAGATAGGTGCTCATCGTGCGCTGGGCGTCGGCGGTGACATTGATCAGGCTCTGGGCCGTCGCGGGGCCTTCGGCCAGGGGCGGCGTGGTGAAGGTGGCGCCGATGGCGCGCATGTCGTGGGTGAAGACGCGGCCCAGCTGGTCGTCGGCGACCTTGCCGATAAAGGCGCCTCGACCGCCGAAGCTGGCGACGCCGGCGACGGTATTGCCCGCTGAACCGCCAGAAGCCTCGATGCCCGACGCCATGACGTCATAAAGGCTGGAGGCGCGCGCCACGTCGATCAGGGCCATCGAGCCCTTCACCAGGCCCTCGCGCGCGAGGAAGGCGTCGTCGCACTGGGCGATGACGTCGACGATGGCGTTCCCGATGGCGGCGACGTCGTAGAGAGCGGTCATGGAGATCGGCAAGCCTTTGAAAGTGCAGGGCGCGAAAAGCGTCTAAGGGGCGGCAAGTAAAGGAAGCGTGCGGTCAAGGCAACGCGAGGCTTGCCGTAGGACGTGCGTCATTCTAACCGCATGGGCATGACTTCGACGACCGCTGATATCCTGATCCTGGCGCCCTCTTCAGAAAACACCGCCTATGCCGCCGCCGGCGTGCGGTTGTTCGAGCGGCTTGCCGCGCCGCTGCGGGCCCATGGCCTGACGGTGACCCGCCAGCCGTGGACCGATCCGGTGGATCCGGACTCTGCCCGGCTGGTCCTGCCCTTGCTGGCCTGGGGCTATCACCTGCGTCAGCCCGAGTGGTTTTCCCAGCTGGACGCCATGGAGGCGGCGGGCTTGCCGGTGATCAATCCCGTCCCGACCCTGCGCTGGAACACCACCAAGACCTATCTGATCGAACTGGAAGCCAAGGGCGCGCCGGTGGTCCCCACCCACGCCCATGACCGGCTGACCCCCGAAGCCCTGGCCGCGGCCTTCGATGCGTTCGGCGTCGATGAGGTGGTGGTCAAGCCGCAGATTTCCGGGGGGTCGCAGGACACCGTCCGGTTCAAGCGCCACGGCACGCTGGAAGGTGGCCCGCCCGGCGCGGCCCTGATCCAGCCTTTCCTGCCGGCGGTGGCCGAAGAGGGCGAGTTGTCGCTGTTCTTTTTCGACGGGGCGTTCAGCCACGCCGTCTCCAAGGTGGCGACCGGCGGCGACTTCCGGGTCCAGCCGCAGTTCGGCGGCCAGATTTCCGGCGTTGCGCCCGAGCCCGAGGCCCTGCATGCGGCGCATATGGTGCTGGAGGCGGCCAGCCTGCCCCTGACCTATGCCCGCATCGATCTGATCCGGGGCCTGGACCATACCCCGCAACTGATGGAGCTGGAGGTCATAGAGCCCGACCTGTTCCTGGAGCATGCCCATGACGACGGCGCGGCGTTCGCGGCGGCGGTGATGGCCAGGCTCTAGCGGATCGCGAGGGCTGACCTATCTAGGCCGTAACCGCAGGAGTTGCTGATGCCCGACCTTTCCGCCTTCCCGATCACGACCCGCTGGCCCGCCAGGCATCCGGACCGCCTGCAGATCTATTCGCTGCCCACGCCCAACGGCGTGAAGGTGTCGATCATGCTGGAAGAGATCGGCCTGCCGTATGAGCCGCACCTGATCGATATCGGCGCCAACGAGACCTGGATCCCCGAATATCTGTCGCTGAACCCCAACGGCAAAATTCCGGCGATCATTGATCCCGACGGTCCGGGCGGCCAGGCGTTGGCCCTGTTCGAGTCTGGCGCGATCCTGCTGTATCTGGCCGAGAAGACCGGCAAGCTGCTGCCTGCCGATCCCGCGCTTCGCTATCAGACGATCCAGTGGGTGTTTTTCCAGGTCGGCGCTGTGGGACCGATGTTCGGGCAACTGGGCTTTTTCCACAAGTTCGCCGGCAAGGACTATGAGGACAAGCGACCGCGCGACCGCTACGTCGCCGAGAGCAAGCGGCTGCTGGGGGTTCTGGAACAACGCCTGAACGGCCGCGATTTCATGATGGGCGCCGATTTCACGATCGCCGATATCGCCCTGCTGGGCATGGTGCGCAATCTGGTCGGCTACTACGACGCTGGCCAGCTGGTCGACTATGCCGACCTGAAGTCCGTTCCGGCCTGGCTGGAGCGCTGTCTGGCGCGGCCGGCGGTGCAGCGTGGGCTGGAAATCCCGGCGCGGTCCTAGGCTCCCAGGAACAGCTCTCGCGAAGGACACAGATCGCGGATCTTGCAGATCTCGCACCTGGGCTTGCGCGCCACGCACACATAGCGGCCGTGCAGGATCATCCAGTGATGGGCCCGGGTCTGATAGGGCCCGGGCACGATCCGCATCAGGTCCATCTCGACCGCGTCAGGTGTCTTGCCGGCCGACAGCTTCAGGCGATGGGCGACGCGGAACACGTGGGTGTCGACGGCGATGGCCGGCTCGATGTCCAGCTCGTTGAGCACCACGCTGGCGGTCTTGCGGCCAACGCCCGGCAGGCTTTCCAGGTCGGCGCGGTTCAGGGGCACCAGGCCGCCGTGGCGGTCCATCAGGATGTGGGCTGCGGCGATGACGTTTTTGGCCTTGGTGCGGAACAGACCGATCGAGGCGATGTAGCGGATCAGGCCTTCCTCGCCGAGTTCGAGCATCTTCTCGGCGCTGTCGGCGACCTGAAACAGAGGTCCGGTGGCCTTGTTGACCTGGACGTCGGTGGCCTGGGCCGACAGGGCCACCGCGGTGACCAGCTCATAGGCGTTGTTGTAGTTCAGCTCGGTCTTGGGCCGCAGCTCCAGGCTCTCGAAGCGGTCGAACAGCACGGCGACCCGCTCGCGCTCGGCCGGCGAGACCCGCTTGGCGGCGGGGCGTTTGCGGACCGGTTTTTTCACAAGAGCCATCACCATGACCATGCCGTGATGCGGACCCCTCGCCAAGGCGGTGTCGCGCGCCTAAATCTTTGTCATGGCCCCGCCGCTCTACATGGACGCCTTGATCAAGCCCAACCGGTCGCTCAGCCGGCGCGGGCTGCACGTGTTGCTGGGCGTCGTCGTCGCCTTCAACCTGATGATCGCGGTGTTCCTGCTGGGGGTGGGCGCGCCGCTGGTGCTGCCTTTTCTGGGCCTGGACGTGGCGGCGATCTGGTTGGCCCTCAACGCCAGCTTCAAAGCGGCTGAACGCAGGGAGCGGGTGCGGGTCACCGCCCAGTCGATCACGGTCAGCCGTGAGGACGAGAAGGGCGCCCGCGTGGTCTGGACCTCGCCCACCGCCTTCACGGGTGTGGATCTCGATCAGCCAGGCGAGCACGAGGCCCGGGTTCGCCTGCGGATCTATCGCCGCCGCCTGACCGTGGCTCGAGCGCTCAGCCCGCCCGAACGGGTGGAATTCGCCGCCGCTCTGCGGCGCGCCATTCGCGAGGCTCGCGCCGAACGCTATCCCTTGCCGGGGGGCGGGGCGGGCGCTCAGGCATGAGCAAGAACCGGGCGGACACCGCAGGAGAGCCGTCCTACGCTGCCCCCATGGCTCTCGACATGCACCCTTCCGAAACCTTCGCCCGTCTGTCCGAACGCTCGGCGGACTATCACCGCATGGCCGTCGCCCTGGACTGGTTGGCCGAGCGCTGGCAGGAGCGGCCTTCGCTGGACGAGGCGGCCGAAGCCGTCGGCCTGTCGCCGTTCCATTTCCAGCGGGTCTTCACGCGCTGGGCCGGGGTCAGTCCCAAGACCTTCGTCTCGGCCATCGCCCACGCCGAGGCCCGCAAGTCCCTGGAGGCCGGGGCCAGCGTGCTCGACGCGGCCTATGACGCGGGGCTTTCGGGCCCTTCGCGCCTGCACGACCTGTTCATCGCCCAGGAAGCCGCCACGCCGGGCGAGGTGCGCCGTCGCGGGTCTGGTATGGCCCTGCGGTATGGCTGGTCGCCGACGCCGTTCGGCAGGGGCCTGTTCGTGATGGCCGAGCGCGGCCTCGCGGGTCTGGCCTTCTCGGACGGCGACGACGAAGCGACCTATGCCGACATGCACCGCCGCTTTCCCGCCGCCGACTGGGTCCGCGACGACCAAGCCGCCGGTCAGACCGCCGTCCACGCCTTCACCGGCGGAAAGGGGCCGTTGCCGATCGTGCTGATCGGCTCGCCGTTCCACATCCAGGTCTGGAAGGCCCTGCTGCGCATCCCGGTCGGCGAGACCAGCACCTATGGCCAGGTGGCCTCGTGGGCGGGCAACCCCAGGGCCTACCAGGCCACCGGCGGCGCGATCGGGGCTAATCCGATCTCGCTGCTGATCCCGTGCCACCGCGCCATCGCTAAGGACGGCCGGCTGACCGGCTATCACTGGGGCCTGGCGCGCAAGGCGGCGATGCTGGGCATGGAGGCGGTTCAGACGGCGGGCTGAAAGGTCCTCCCCCAGAAGGGGGAGGCGGCCCGCAGGGTCGGAGGGGGAAGGGCCCCGACGGTTGGCCGAACTTCCCTCTCCGTCGGCTGCGCCGACACCTCTCCCTTCTGGGAGAGGACTTTCGACTACAGAATAAACCGGCTCAGATCGGCATTGGCCGCCAGGGCCCCGACCTTGTCCTGCACATAGGCCGCGTCGATGGTCACCGTCTCGCCGGAGCGATCGGCCGCCGAGAAGCTGATCTCCTCGACCACCTTTTCCAGGATGGTCTGCAGCCGCCGCGCGCCGATGTTCTCGACCGAGTTGTTCACCGCCACCGCCGCGTCGGCCAGGGCGTCGATGGCGTCGGGCGTGAAGGTCACGGTGACGCCCTCGGTCAGCAGCAGCGCCTGATGCTGGCGGATCAGATTGGCTTCCGGTTCGGTCAGGATCCGGCGCAGGTCATCGCGGGTCAGGCCTTTCAGCTCCACCCGGATCGGCAGACGGCCCTGAAGCTCGGGCAGCAGGTCGCTGGGCTTGGCCACGTGGAAGGCGCCTGAGGCGATGAACAGGATGTGGTCGGTTTTCACCGGGCCATACTTGGTCGAGACGGTCGTGCCCTCGATCAGCGGCAGCAGGTCGCGCTGCACGCCTTCGCGCGACACATCGGCCCCGCCGCGCTGTGAGGACGAGGCCACCTTGTCGATCTCGTCGAGGAAGACGATGCCGTGGTTTTCGGCCAGATCCACCGCCTCCTGGGTTAGGGCCTCCTGATCCAGCAGCTTGTCGCTCTCTTCGGCGATCAGCGGCGCATGGGCGGCGGCCACTGTGGTCTTGTGGGTCTTTGTGCGCCCGCCGCCGAAGGATTTCATCATCTCCGCCAGGTTCAGCACCGAGGCGCCGGGCTGACCGGGAATCTCGAACATCCCGCCGCCGCCGGTGTCGGCCAGTTGCAGCTCGACCTCCTTGTCGTCCAGCTCGCCGGCCCGCAGCTTCTTGCGGAAGCTTTCGCGGGCGGCGGTCGAACCGGGGCCGGTCAGGGCGTCGAGGATGCGTTCCTCGGCCGCCGCCTCGGCGCGAGCCCGCACCCCGGCCCGGCGCTTGTCGCGGACCATGCCCAGGGCGCTTTCGACCAGGTCACGGACGATCTGATCCACGTCGCGGCCGACATAGCCGACCTCGGTGAACTTGGTGGCTTCCACCTTCAGGAACGGGGCCTGGGCCAGCCTGGCCAGGCGACGGGCGATCTCGGTCTTGCCCACGCCCGTGGGGCCGATCAGCAGGATGTTCTTGGGCGTCACCTCGTCGCGCAGGTCGGCCGGCACCCGGCGGCGCCGCCAGCGGTTGCGCAGGGCCACGGCGACGGCCTTCTTGGCCTCGGTATGGCCAACGATATAGCGGTCGAGTTCGGAGACGATTTCGCGGGGGGAGAACTCGGTCATTTACAGGCTTTCAACCGTCAGATTGCCGTTGGTGTAGACACAGATCTCGGCGGCGATCGCCATCGCCTTGCGGGCGATCTCTTCGGCCGAAAGATCCTGGTCGATCAGGGCCTTGGCGGCCGCGAGGGCATAGTTGCCGCCCGAGCCGATGGCCGCGACCGAGCCGCCGCCGGCGCTTTCGCCCGGCTCCAGCACGTCGCCCACGCCGGTGACCGTGTAGATGGCGGTGGCGTCGGCCACCAGCAGCATGGCTTCCAGCCGTCGCAGATAGCGGTCGGTGCGCCAGTCCTTGGCCAGGTCCACGCAGGCCCGGGCCAGTTGGTCGGGATACTGTTCCAGCTTGGCTTCAAGCCGCTCGATCAGGGTGAAGGCGTCGGCCGTGGCCCCGGCGAAGCCGGCCACCACCTTGCCGCCGGCCAGGCGTCGCACCTTGCGGGCGTTGCCCTTGACGACGGTTGGGCCCATGGAGACCTGGCCGTCTCCGGCGATCACGGTCTGTCCGTTCTTGCGCACCGCCAGGATGGTCGTGCCGTGCCAGTCAGGGAAGGAATTGCTGTTTTGCATGTCTCGCATGTGGCGAGGCTGACTGCGGAGATCAAGCGCGATGAGCTTTTCGGACGGCGAGGTCGAACGCTATGCCCGCCATCTGGTGCTGCGCGAGGTCGGCGGACCGGGCCAGCAGAAGCTGAAGGCGGCCCGGGTGCTGCTGGTCGGCATGGGTGGCCTGGGCGCGCCGGCCGCGCTCTATCTGGCCGCCGCCGGGGTCGGAACCCTGGGTCTGGCCGATCCCGACACGGTTTCGCTGTCCAACCTGCAGCGCCAGGTGCTGTATCAGACCGCCGATGTGGGCCGACCCAAGGTCGAGGTCGCCGCCGAGCGTCTGACGGCGATCAATCCGCATGTGGCGGTCGAAACCCATGCGGTATGGCTGGACGCCGCCAATGCCGGGGACCTTGTTTCCCGGTATGACCTGATCCTCGACGGCACCGACGACTTCGCCACCCGCTTCGCCGTCAGCGACGCCTGTGTGGCCCACGGCAAGCCCCTGGTCAGCGGGGCTCTGGGCCGCTGGACCGGCCAGGTGGGCGTGTTCCACGGTCAGCCCTGCTACCGCTGCCTGGTGCCCGAGGTTCCGCCGGACGCCGAGACCTGCGCCCTGGTCGGCGTGGTCGGCGCCCTGGCCGGCGTGATCGGATCGATGATGGCGCTGGAGGCGGTCAAGCTGGTCACCGGCGCGGGGCAGGCTCTGAGCGGCCGCCTGCTGATCTATGACGCCCTGGCGGCGGAGACCCGCACGGTGCGGATCGGGGCCGATCCGGCCTGTCTCGCTTGCGGCGCTTGACGGCGAAGCTTCACGGGCCTTCTCTCTCCCCCATAAAAACAAGACGTCAGGGGTAGGGCCAGATGAAGACGCTGTTTCGCGGTCTGTTGATCGCCGCAGGCCTGATCCTGGCGCTGGGCGCCGTGGGATGGCTGGCCCTGCAGCGCGGCGACATTCCCTATGCCAGCCTGGAAGCCAAGTACGACAGCCCGGCCTCGCGCTACATGGACCTGGGCGGCGGCTTGCGCGTGCATTATCGCGACGAAGGCCTTCGCGAGGGTCCGACCCTGGTGCTGGTCCATGGCTATGCGGCGTCGTTGCACGCCTGGGAGCCCTGGGTGCGGTCGCTGTCGGGCGACTATCGCGTCATCACACTGGACCTGCCGGGCCACGGTCTGACCCAGGCGGGCCAGGGCTATGCCGTCGGACGTCAGGGCTTTGGGGCGGCGGTCGATCAGGTGACCCGCAAACTGGGTGTCGAGCGCTTCACCCTGGCGGGCAATTCGATGGGCGGGGGCGTGGCCTGGCAATACGCCATCGATCATCCCGAGCGGGTCGAGGGTCTGGTGCTGGTCGATGCGGCGGGCTGGCCGCGCGAAGGCGGCGGCGGGGTGCTGATCTTCAACATCCTGCGACATCCGTGGGGACGGGCCCTGCTGAAGAATGTCGACACCCAGGCCCTGGTGCGCCAGGGCCTGAAGTCGGCCTATATCGATCAGAGCCTGGTGACGCCCGAGCTGGTCGACCGCTATGTGGAACTGGCCCGCGCCCCTGGCCACCGCGACATCCTGCTGGGCCTGCAGAGCGGCCCGCGCCGTCCGGCCTCGCCCCAACTCCTGTCGAGGATCAAGGCGCCCACCCTGATCATGTTCGGCGAGAAGGACACCGTGATCCCCGCCTCGGACGGCGCCAAGTTTGCCGCAGCCATACCGGGTTCTACCCTGATCCTTTATCCCGATGTCGGCCATGTGCCGATGGAACAGATCCCCGACCGCTCGGCCGGCGACCTCAAGGCCTGGCTGAAGGCGAAGGTGTATCCGGACCCGGCCGCGCCTAAGCCTTGAAGGCCTTGGCGATGTGCTCGACCGTCTTGGTGTAGACGAGCTTCCAGTCGTCTTCTTCGAGGTCGCTGTGGCCACGGCCCTTGATTTCGATGTGCTCGACGCTCTTGCCCGCCGCCTTCAGGGCCTGGGCCATGATGCGTGACTGCTTGGGCGAGACGATCTGGTCCTCCGTCCCGTGCATGAGCAGGACGGGGGCCTTGAACCTGCTGGCATGCAGGGCCGGCGAAGCGGCGCGCATCATCTCGCCGTCGGTCGCCGGGTCGCCGATGGTCTCCAGCCAATAGAGATAGGCTGGGGAATCGACCCCTTCCTCCGCTTTTGCGAACGCGATGGTTTCGTGCAGGTCGCTGTCGCCGGCGATTGCCACCACGGCCTTGTAGAGGTCGGGTTTGCGCACCGCGCCCATCAGGGCCGCATAGGCGCCGTAGCTGTAGCCGCATATGGCGATCTTGCCGGTCTCGACGCGGCCGGTGGCGACCACCTGGGCGACGGCGTCCTCGACGTCTTCCTGCATGCGGTCGCCCCAGCGTTTGCGGCCAGCGTTGGCGAAAGCCCTGCCGTAACCGCCTGAGCCCCGGAAATTGGGTTGCAGTACCAGCCAGCCCTGGGCGGCGAGCACCTGGGCGAAGGCGTCGTAGTCGACGCTGTCGCGCACCTCCGGGCCGCCGTGGGGCATGACCACCAGGGGGCGGAGGCCGGGCGCCAGGGGCACGGTGAGATAGGCGGTGATCGCCGCGCCATCGCGGGTCTTGACGGCCAGTGTTTCGATCTTGGCCAGACGGTCCTGGGTCAGCCACGGCTGCCTCTGGCCCAGGGCGTCGAAGCGCTTGGCCGTGCGGTCGTAGAAATAGTAGGAGCCTGGATCGCGGGGGCCGGAAATGCTGGCCAGCATCCGGGTTCCGTCGGCGCTGATGTCGAAGAACCGGATGTTGCACTCGTTTCCGAGATACTTGTTCAGAGCGCGAAAATGCGCGCCCAGCGTTGCGTCGGTGAACTGGTAGGCTCGCCGGTCATCCGTATAGGCGGCGGCGAACAGTTCGCTGTTGGCGTTGAAGAGTGCGCCAGAGACGTCGCGACCGGCCGGCGCCGAAACGACATCGGTCAGACTCATCGTACGCGTGTCGAACTTCTGCAGGGCGCGGGTGTCGGCCGCTGGAGGCCAAACGGCGGTGAGGAGTACGCCCGGCTCATTCGTTGGACCGACGATCTCAAGCTCTGGCTGCGAGCGCTCGCCTACGCGTACTTTTCTGAAGAACGTCCACGTCTTGGCGCCCGGTGCGCGGGCATGAATCGACATCACGGTGCCGCGCATATTGCCGTCATAGCGCAGGATCGGAACGCCGTTCTGGGTCAGCCAGCCCCAGGTCTGGAGCTCTCCTCGCTCAATGGGCATTGGCTTGCCGGTGTAGATATCCACCTTGTAGAGCCAGTAGGCGCTGAATTCGGGGTTCCACGCCTTCATCAGGATGTGCCTGGGTTCATCCTTCAGCGTATCGACCACATTGGCCAGGTCGGAGATGTTCCGCAGCTTGTCGGTTCCGTCGTCGAACAGCGCCACATTGTTCTTGCCGTCGGCGTCGATGGCGATGATGCGGTGGAGGAAGATGTCGGAGACCTTGATGCCGGGCCGCTTGAGCCGGCTGCCGGTCTGATCAAGGCCAACCTGCAGGTTCATTCGGACGCGGATTAGCAGCCGGGTGTCATTGCCCCAGGCCACGCTCAGGGTCTCCAGTTCGCCCAGGGGAATGGTCACGCGACCGACGTCCGGTGCGTCGGCGGTCAGAAGAGTCACCGTAGCGCTGGTTTTCTTCCCCACCGTCTTCGACGTCAGGATCGCGATGCGCTTGCCGTCGGGCGACAGCGCCGCGTCGCGGTCGAGCGCCGGCTTGAGGAATTCCTCGATCGTCGGTGGAATCGGGGTCGGCGGAACCGGCTGAGCCGCCGCGATGCCCGTCAGCATGATGGGAGAGGCCACCGCCCCCGCGATGGCCTGTCTGCGCGAAATCATCAACCCGCCCCCGAAACACAACTAGGGCGATAAAATCGCCTCAATGCGCGCCGGTCAAGCGACGAGCCTACAGCATCGACGGAATAACCCGGTCCGGCGGGCGGTGGCCGTCCATGAAGGTCTTCACGTTGACGATGACCTTTTCGCCCATGTCGATGCGGCCCTCGACCGTGGCCGAGCCCATGTGGGGCAGCAGCACGACATTGGGCAGCTTCAGCAGCTTGGGATTGATCGCCGGCTCGTGCTCGTAGACGTCCAGGCCCGCGCCGGCCAGGTCGCCGCGCGCCAGCATGTTGGCCAGGGCCCCTTCGTCGATCACCTCGCCGCGGGCGGTGTTGACCACGATGGCGTGCGGCCGCAGCAGCTTCAGGCGGCGGGCCGACAGCAGGTGATAGGTGGCCGGGGTGTGCGGGCAGTTGACCGAGATGAAGTCCATCCGGGCCAGCATCTGGTCCAGGCTTTCCCAGTAGGTGCAGCCCAGCTCCTCGGCGATGCGCGGGCTGACCGGCTTGCGGTTGTGATAGTGCACCTGCATGCCGAAGGCCTTGGCGCGGCGGGCCACGGCCTGGCCGATGCGGCCCATGCCGATGATGCCCAGGCGCTTGCCCCACAGGCGGCGGCCCAGCATCCAGGTCGGCGACCAGCCATGGAAGCCGCCGCTCTTGACCACTTCGGCGCCTTCGACGACGCGGCGCGAGGCGGCCATGATCAGGGTCATGGTCAGGTCGGCGGTGTCTTCGGTCAGCACGCCCGGCGTGTTGGTGACGATGATGCCGCGCGCATTGGCGGTGGCGACGTCGATATTGTCGACCCCGGCCCCGAAATTGGCGATGAGCTTGAGCCGGTCGCCGGATCGCGACAGAAGACGCGAGTCGATGCGATCGGTGATCGTCGGCACGAGCACATCGCACCGGCCCATGGCGTCAACCAGTTCATCCGCCGTCAACGGTTTGTCGGTGACGTTGAGTTCCGTGTCGAACAGTTCGCACATCCGCGTCTCCACCGGATCGGGGAGTTTTCGGGTGACGATGACTTTGAGCTTGCGGGCTGCCATGGGCGGTTTGAAAAGCTCTCTCTGACGGGCGTTTAAAAACCTGTAGCAAAGGGGCCCGATGGGGCCAAGCAACATGCCGTCGAATCGCAAACATCGTTCGCTCGGCATTGTGGCCGTTCTGGCCCTGACGGGGGTCGCTGGAAATGCAGGCGCCGCCGGTCCGCCAAGGGTCACGCCCTCGGGCCTGGAGGTTCCGCGCTATGTTTCGCTGAAATATCAGACCGTCAACGCCCGCAATGGCCCCGACGAGGCCCATCGTCTGCTCTGGGTGTATCGCGCCAGGGGGCTGCCGGTGCAGGTGGTGGCCGAAACCCGCGAATGGCGGCGGGTCTGCGATCCCGAAGGCGGCCTGGCCTGGGTGCACAAGCGCACCACCGACGGCCGCCGCACCGCCATGCGCATCCAGTCCACGCCCCTGGCCCTGCTGGCCAGTCCCCGGGACGGCGCCAAGATCAGCGCCTGGCTGCGCGGCCGCTCGACCGCCAATCTGGACCGCTGCGAGAAGGGTTGGTGCCGCCTCAAGGCCGAGGGCTCGGCCGGCTGGGCCCGCGAAAGCCAGATCTGGGGCGCGGCCCCGGAGCCGCAGTGCAGGCGCTGATCGCAAACCGGCGTGACGAAAGCGCCTCGAACGTTCACAAGCGTTACTGAAAGTAACATTGAGGCGCGACCCACCGTCGTGCTAGGGCGTGGCCATGCAACAGAGCTCCTACACCTTCGACGAACTCCTGGCCTGCGGTCGGGGCGAGCTATTCGGTCCGGGCAACGCCCAGCTGCCGGCCCCGCCGATGCTGATGTTCGACCGCATCATCCGGATCGAAAAAGAAGGCGGCAAGTACGGCAAGGGCTATGTCGAGGCCGAGTTCGATATCAATCCCGACCTCTGGTTCTTCGGCTGCCACTTCATTGGCGACCCCGTCATGCCCGGTTGCCTGGGCCTGGACGCCATGTGGCAGCTGGTCGGCTTCTTCCTGGGCTGGTCAGGCGGCCCCGGTCGCGGCCGCGCCCTGGGCGTGGGCGAAGTCAAGTTCACCGGTCAGGTCACCCAAGACGTCAAGAAGGTCGTCTACAAGATCGACCTGAAGCGGGTGATCATGCGCAAGCTGGTCATGGGTATCGCCGACGGCGTTCTGGAAGCCGACGGCAAGCCCATCTACGAGACCAAAGACCTTAAGGTCGGTTTGTTCACCGCCGAGCAGATGGCGTCCTGATCCACGCGTAGGGTCGGCCAACACAGAGCTGACCCCGTTTGGATCTGGGGAGAGAAAGAGGAAAGTTCATGCGTCGCGTCGTCGTCACCGGACTGGGGATTGTCTCGTCCATCGGCAACAACGCCAATGAGGTGCTCGCCTCACTGCGTGAAGCCAAATCCGGCGTGGTCGCCGCGCCGGACTATGCGGAACTGAATTTCCGCTGCCAGGTGCACGCCACGGTCAAGCTCGACTCGTGGGAAGCCCTGGTCGACCGCCGCGCGGCGCGCTTTCTGGCGCCCGGCACGGCCTATGCCCACATCGCCATGGAACAGGCGATCGCGGACTCCGGTCTCGAAGAGTCCGAGATTTCCCATGAGCGCACCGGCCTGATCGTCGGCTCGGGCGGTCCGTCCACCCGGGTGATCATCGAGGCCGCCGCCACGACCAAGGAAAAGGGCCCCAAGCGCATCGGTCCCTTCGCTGTGCCCAAGGCCATGAGCTCGGGTCCCTCGGCGGTGCTGTCGACCTGGTTCAAGATCCGCGGGATCAACTATTCGATCAGCTCGGCCTGCGCGACCAGCGCCCACTGCATCGGTGCGGCCGCCGAACAGATCCAGATGGGCAAGCAGGACATCGTCTTCGCCGGCGGCTGCGAGGAGCTGGACTGGAGCCTGTCCAACCTGTTCGACGCCATGGGCGCCATGAGCAGCAACTTCAACGACCGCCCCACCGTGGCCAGCCGCGCCTATGATCGGGATCGCGACGGCTTCGTGATCGCCGGCGGGGCCGGTATCGTCGTTCTCGAAGAGTACGAGCACGCCAAGGCGCGCGGCGCCAAG
The DNA here is from genome assembly GCF_058681155.1 of Caulobacter sp. FV1ye13L. The sequence goes on along the minus strand of NZ_CM178732.1, from coordinate 1,157,964 downwards.
ATCTATGGCGAAGTGGTCGGCTATGCCGCCAATTCCGACGGCTTCGACATGGTCGCGCCGTCGGGCGAGGGCGCGGCCCGCTGCATGCGCATCGCCATGGCCGAGGCCGGTGGCCGCACCATCGACTATCTGAACCCGCACGGCACCTCGACGCCGGTCGGCGACAGCAAGGAAATGGGCGCGGTGCGCGACGTCTTTGGCGACAAGGCCCCGCTGATCTCCTCGACCAAGTCGCTGACCGGCCACAGCCTGGGCGCCGCCGGCGCGCAGGAGGCGATCTATTCGATCCTGATGCTCAATAACGACTTCGCGGCCAAGAGCGCCAATATCGAGAACCTGGATCCCGAGTTCGCCGACCTGCCCATCCTGCTGGAGCGTTCCGACCGTGAACTGACCACGGTGATGTCCAACAGCTTCGGCTTTGGCGGCACCAACGGCACGCTGATCATCAGCAAGGCCGACTGATCCCGCGCCGCTGGAGGGTTCCAGCGGCGCGCCGACCCTGATAGCTAACCCCCGAAGATGATGTGTGACGGCGGCCCCCGTGGCCTGCCCGTCATATCCCAGAACACGGAGCCCCGACCCATGGCCGACGATTACGCATTCCCCAAGGGCGAGCTGATGCGGGGCAAGAAGGGCCTCGTCATGGGCGTGGCCAATCACAACTCCATCGCCTGGGGCATCGCCTCGCAGCTGGCCGCCCAGGGCGCGGAGATGATCTTCACCTACCAGGGTGAAGCGCTGGAGCGCCGCGTGCGGCCGCTGGCCGAGAGCATCGGCGTCACCACCCTGGTGCCGGCCGACGTCACCGACGACGCCTCGATGGACGCGGCCTTCGCCGCCATCGAAGAGAAGTTCGGCACGATCGACTTCGTCGTCCACTCGGTGGCCTTCGCCAACAAGGACGAGCTGAAGGGCTCGTTCGTCGACAACACCACCCGCGAGGGCTTCCTGCTGGCCCTAAACATCTCGGCCTTTAGCTTCGTCGATGTCGCCAAGCGCGCCGCGAAACTGATGCCCAACGGCGGCTCGCTGATCACCATGACCTATCTGGGGTCGGAGCGGACCATCCCCAACTACAACACCATGGGCGTGGCCAAGGCCGCCCTGGAAGCGGCGACCCGCTATATCGCTCGCGACCTGGGTCCCAAGGGCATTCGCTGCAACGCCATCTCGGCCGGCGCCATGCGCACCCTGGCCCTGGCGGGCATCGCCGGCGGCCGGGGCATGATCGCCCAGGGCCGCGCGTTCAGCGCCATGAAGGAAGACACCTCGATGGAAGGCGTCGCCGGCGCCGCCCTGTGGCTGGTCTCGGATCTGGGCCGTTCGACCACGGGCGAAGTCGTCCATGTCGACGCCGGTTTCCACATGATGGGCATGCCGGACGAAGTCGAAGCCTAGAGTATTTTCCGACGAAGTGGACGCCGCCCCCTAGGGGGCATAGGCGCGCATGAAGCGGCGGGCTATCTCGCCCGCCATGGCTTCGAACTGAGCCTGGGTTTTTTCGGGTGGCAGGCACAGAAGCGCCCGCAGCTGGCTCTGCCCCATCACCATGCCGGAGAAAATCTCGGCCGCCTGGTCAAAGTCATCGACCGCCAGACGGCCGAGGCGGGTTTCTGTCCTGAGGAAATCGGCCAACTGGCCGCGTGTCTGTCGCGGGCCGGCCTCGAAAACCTCATGGGCCACTTCGGGCATTCCCCCCGCGCCCTGGATGATCACCCTCATGATCGAATAGCCGTTGGCCGCGACAACGGTCTCCAGCATCGTGCGGGCGAAGGCCTCAAGGGTTTCGGTTGGGTTCTCGGCTGCGCCGGGATCTCGGAGCGGCGCGGTGAGCCGGTCGACGCGCCGCTCGATCAGGGCCCGGACCAGCTCGGCCTTGCAGCCATAGTGGTTATAGACCGTCTGTTTGGAGACCCCGGCGCGGCGGGCGATCTCTTCCATCGGGGCCGACAGGCCGCGCTGGCCGATCACCTCGACGGCGGCGTCGAGAATGGCCTCGGTCTTGGCGACGTCGATCTGTCCGGGAACCCTGGGCATCAGTGAGCGTCCGAGGGGGGCGGGGCGGCGCCGGCGGACGGCTTGGCCAGCAGTGAAATACCGGCGGCGATGAAGCAGCCGATGGCCAGCAGGGTGAAGCTGTCGCCGAAGGCCAGAACGGTGGCCTGCTGCTGCATCATGCCGGAAAAGGCCTTGCGCGCCGCGCCATCGGGATCGGACACTCCCAGCTGGGCCATGCGCGCCGCCAGGCCCGCCATCATGCCCTGGGCCTCCACATTGCCGGTCTGCAGCCTGGAGGTCATGTCGTTGTAGTAGAGCGCCGTCTGCTGGGTAATGCTGGTGGCCAGCAGGGCCAGACCCATGGCGCCGCCGGTGTTGCGCGAGAGGTTCACAAGGCCCGAGGCGTTCTTGATCATGTGCGGCGGCAAGGTGCTCATCGTGATCTGCTGCGTCGCGATCATCGCGATCATGACGCCGACCCCACGGCAAGCCTGAACCCCCGCGAATTCCCAGAAACCCCAGTCCTTGGTCACGCCGTGGGCCATGTACATGCCCCAGCCGGCCAGAAGGAAGCCGATGAACATCGGCAGGCGCGGGTCGGTCTTGCGCACCAGCCGGCCGGCGATCGGCCCGGTGATGAACATCGACAGGCCCGAAATCACCATGGTGGTGCCGACTTCAGACGCCGAATAGTGCCGCACCCGGCCCAGGAACTGCGGCAGCAGGAAGGTGCCGCCAAACAGGCTGGCGCCCGAAACGGCCGTCATCAGCAAGCCGATCGAGAAGTTGCGGTTCGAAAAGGCCCGCAGCTCGACGATCGGGTTCTTGTAGGTCAGCGACCGCCAGACAAACACCACCCCGGTGACCGCGGCCAGCACGGCCAGGCCCAGGATGATGTCATCCTGGAACCAGCTGTTCTTGGCGCCTTCCTCGAGGACGAACTGCAGGCTCATCAGGAAGGTGGCCATGACGGCCAGGCCCAGCCAGTCGAAGCCCTTGGACAGACTGGGGTCGCCCTTGTCGAATTGGCCCCAGCGGGCCACGCCGAACAGCACGATCAGGCCGGTGGGCACATTGATGAAGAACAGCCAGCGCCAGCTGAGCCACTCGGTCAGATGTCCGCCCAGGGTTGGACCCACCGTCGGGGCCAGGGTGACGATCAGGCCCATGATGACGCTGGCGGTGATCCGGCGCTCGGGCGGGAAGGCCGTAAAGGCGACGGCGAACACCGTCGGGATCATGGCCCCGCCGATAAACCCCTGCAGGGCCCGGGTGATGATCATCATGTCGATCGACGAGCTAAGGCCCGTCAGCACGCTCATGATGATGAAGCCCGTGCACGAGGCCAGATAGACCTTCTGCGTGCCCCACAGGCGCGACAGATAGCCCGACAGCGGGATCATCACGACTTCGGGGATCAGATAGGCGGTCTGGATCCAGCTGACCTGATCGGCGCTGGCGCCGACTCCGGCCTGGATCTGGGGCAGCGAGGCGGCGACGATCTGGATGTCGAGAATGGCCATGAACTGGCCGATGACCATGGCTCCGAAGCCGAGGAACAGCTTGGTCCAGTCGGCCTGCGTCAGAGTCTTTGCGGGAACGGCCGGGGCGGGAGCCGCCGGAGCGGCGATGGCGGCGTCGGTCATGGCCGGCGCCTAGCGCGCGGCGCCCTGGCGGGCGACCTGGGTCGGCGCCTGGCCGGCCTCGGCGAACGACGCGCCCGAGCGGTCGCGCACATCGACCTTGACCTCGACCGACAGGCCCGGCCGCAGGGCGGCGCCCAGCTTGGAGGTGTCGACCACGATCTTGACCGGCAGGCGCTGGGTAATCTTGGTGAAATTGCCCACCGCGTTCTCGACCGGGATCAGGGCGAACTCCTGGCCGGTGGCGGGGGCGAAGCTGTCGACCTTGCCGCGAATGGTTTCCTTGCCGAAGGCGTCGGCCTTGATCTCGACGGCCTGGCCGACGCGAAGGCGCGAGACCTGGGTCTCCTTGAAATTGGCGACGATATAGCTCTGGCCCAGCGGCACGACCGACATCAGCGCAACGCCCGGCTGGACCAGCTGACCGGGACGCACCGAGCGGGCGCCGACCACGCCGGCGACCGGCGTGCGCAGCACGGTGCGGTCCAGGTCCAGCCTGGCCTGCTCGACGGCCGCGTGGGCGGCGGCGGCCTGGGCCAGGGTCTGGGCCTTGGCCGAACCCAGTGACTGGGCGGCGCGGCGTTCGGCTTCAAGGGCGGCCTGGGCGCTGGCCACGGCGGCTTCAGACTGGCTGGCCCCGGCGCGGGTAGTCTGGACCTTCTGCTGCGAGACCCAGCCCTGGTGGGCCAGGCTGTCATAGCGGTCGAGGTCGGCCTTGGCGCGGCTGGAATCGGCCTGGGCGCTGGAGACGCCGGCCGCCTTCTGGGCGATCAGGGCCTGTTCCAGCGAGGCCTTGTCATCCACCGCGCGGACGGCGGCGTCGAGGGCCTGGGCGTTGGCGATGGCCTGGTCCAGCCGAGCCTGGAAGGTGGCGGGATCGATGCGCGCCACCACCTGGCCCACCTCGACCCGCTGGTTGTCGGCGACCAGGATCTCGGTGATCGCGCCAGAGACCTGCGGGCTGATCTGCACGGTGTCGGCCTGGACGAAGGCGTTGTCAGTGGCCTCGAAGCGCTGCTTGTCGATGTACCAGAACACCCCGCCGACCAGGATCGCTGCGGCGGCGACGCCGCCGACGACCATGGGAACGAGCTTCTTGTTTTGCGGCGCGGCCATGACCCAACCCTGACGATCTCAACAGTCCGATCCGCCCGATAGAAGGGTCCCGGTCGCTCGGCAAGTGATAAATGGACGCATCCGTCCAAAAATCAACGCCTGCGAGGTCCTAAAGAGTCTCGGCTCGCGGTCGGTCAGGCTGAGCGAGAGGTCGAACGAGGGCGACAAGAATGGCGAGCGCCAACAAAGCTTGTGTGCAACCTTGAAGTTAAAGATTTCAGAGTTCCCGGCGCCTGGCCTGAGGAAATTCTCTGCCTTTGCAAGGTTAACACAGCGATAGACCGGCGTACCTGATCGGTGTCATCCAGTGTAATCGGGTCGGAAATCGATCTCCGAGAGCGGAATATGAGCGGACGTGAACCTGTTGCGACGTTTTGACGCGATCCTCTATAGCTGAGTGATCGAGCGAATAGACAAATCCGTCGTTGGATCAATCTTGATTATTGATCGCGTTGCGCGCCGACCAGTAACGGCGGCGTGAACTGCGCCGTGTGACATCCGGTCGCAATTTCGTCTTGTACTAGAATCAATACAGACTAAAAGCCGTCCCCCACTGCAACCAAGCTTGGGGGAGCGCGTATCTCCCAAGCGGTCCAAGTTCGCCGCGCTCGCTACGCCCGCGCCAAAGGATGCGCCCATGAACGTTCAACCGCCTCTGGAACACTCGCCCCTGGGCATGTTTCGACCCGTCCTGTGGCTCGCCGCTGCGGCGTTCGCCGCCGGCTTCGGCGGCTACATGATCCTCGGCCTGCGCGCCATCAACGGCTAGGGTCACTGGTCTCAGGTCGAGACCCCGGTCGAGCCGAACCCGCCGGCGCCCCGGTCCGTGGCGTCCAGATCATCGACCTCAACCAGCGTCCATTGCGGCGCGGCGGCGATGATCCCCTGAGCTATGCGATCGCCCCGGCGGATCGTGAAGTCTTCCTCGCCCAGATTGATCAGCAGCACGCAGACCTGGCCGCGATAGTCGCTGTCGATGGTTCCCGGCGCATTGGTCACCGTGACGCCGTTCTTGAACGCCAGGCCCGAGCGTGGGCGAACCTGCATTTCATAACCATCGGGGATCGCCACCGAAAAGCCGGTGGGCGCCATGCAGCGCGCGCCGGGCTTCAGCACGATGGGCTCGTCTTCCGGCACATGGGCCCGCAGGTCGAAGCCCGCCGCGCCGGCCGTGGCATAGGTCGGGACGGGCAGGTCAGGATTGCCGTCCCAGCGCTTGAAGCGGATCGTTTGAGCGGTCATGTGGGCGGTTCCTGATGGTCGAGCCCGGGGGCTTTAGCTGATTTGGCCCAGCCGGGACCAGAGCGCCGGGACCCGGAGTTTAGGCCAGGGCTCCGGCGATGCGGAGGGCGATGGCGCGGGCCACCTCGTCCTTGGGCGCGCGGTCCCAGCGCTCGGTCCCGCTTTGGGTGACCAGCAGCACCGCGTTTTCGTCGCCGCCCATCACCCCAGGCTCGGTGACGTCATTGGCGATGATCCAGTCGCAGCCCTTGCGCGACAGCTTGGCGCGAGCGTGCATCTCGACATCGTTGGTCTCGGCCGCGAAGCCGACCACCAGACGCGGCCGATTGGGGCCCGTGGCCGAGACGGTGGCCAGGATGTCGGGGTTCTCGACGAAGGTCAGGGCCGGCGGCCCGCCGCGCTCCTTCTTCAGCTTGGTTCCGAAGGCCTCGTCCACCCGCCAGTCGGCGACGGCCGCGACGAAGACGCCGACATCGGCGGGCAGGGCGGCCTGGCTGGCGGCCAGCATCTGGCGGGCAGTCTCGACATCGACGCGCTTCACGCCCGGCGGGGTGGGAAGGAAGACGGGCCCCGCGATCAGTGTGACCTCGGCGCCCAGCTGCGCCAGGGCCTGGGCGATGGCAAAGCCCTGCCTGCCGCTGGAGCGATTGGTGATGCCGCGCACCGGATCGATCGGTTCGAAGGTCGGGCCGGCGGTGACCAGGGCGCGCTTGCCGGCCAATGGCTTTGTGGCCGGGCCGTCCAGGGCTTCCATGATGGCGGCGAAGATCGCCTCCGGCTCGGCCAGGCGGCCGGGGCCGAACTCGCCGCAGGCCATGGCGCCCTCGTCGGGGCCGACGAACGAGACGCCGTCGGCCTTCAGGGTGGCGATATTGCGCTGGGTCGCTGGGTGCAGCCACATCCGCACGTTCATGGCCGGGGCCATCAGCACCGGCTTGTCGGTGGCCAGCAGGGTAGTCGAGGCCAGGTCGCCGGCCAGGCCATGGGCGGCCTTGGCGATCAGGTCGGCGGTCGCGGGCGCCACCACCACCAGATCGGCCGAGCGCGAGAGCTGGATGTGGCCCATCTCGGCCTCGTCGGTCAGGGAGAACAGCTCGTCATAGACCTTGTCCTCGGCCAGCGAGCCCAGGGATAGCGGCGTGACGAACTGCGCGCCCGCCTTGGTCAGGATCGGCCGCACGGCGACGCCGGCCTTGCGCAGCAGGCGCGTGAGCTCCAGCGCCTTGTAGGCCGCGATGCCGCCGCCGACGATCAGAAGAACCCGTTTGTCGCTCACCGCCGGCCGTCTCCGCTTCGTGTTCAGGCCCCTTATGGCCCATGCGCGGCGATCCGACAAAGGACAAGCTCGTGACGGACTCGACTCGCGTTCCGCTTTCGTTCATTAATCGGTCAGGTTGAAACTGTGGGGCAATGAGATCATGAGGTTGAAGAACTTTCCCATCACCGCGACCGCGCTTCTGGCGACCGGCGCGCTGTTCCTGACCGCCTGCGACGGCGGCGCGACGGCCGTGCCCGCCTCCAAGGCCGGCGAGCGCAGGGTTTCGGCGGAGGCGACGGACACGCCCGCCTCGTCCGGCACAACGTCATCGCGAAGCGACGACCCGCGTGATGCGCCGGTCCGCCTGATCGCGGGCAAGCCGTTCTGGGCGGCCAACCGCACCCGCACCGCCGAGGAAAACGCCGAGCGCGCCTTCGAGCGCAATGGCGAGGCCTTCGGCGCGGTCACGGTCGACGACTATGTCGAGGCGGCCCACCGGTTCGTCGCCGACCCGCCCAAGGGCGTCGAGACGTTGAAGCGGGCCAATGGCGACACCCTGATCTACGACCCCCGCGGCAATATCTTCGCGGTGGTGTCGAAGGAAGGCGCGCCGCGGGCCCTGTTCAAGCCTGATGACGGGGCCGCCTACTGGGACGTGCAGAAAGCCCGCGAAAGCCGCCGCGCGACGGCGGCCCGGGAGCGCGGTCAGGCCGATAGCGGCTGATCAGCCCAGGGCCACGGCGCCGGCCGCGAAGGCCAGGATCGCCACGACGGCGCCTGCCACGAACCAGGCCAGCGAATGTGATCCGGGAGCCGCCGCCACCGCCACCGGGACCGGCGGCGCTTCGGCCAGCCGCGCCAGGGCTCGCAGCGCCTTCAGAGCCTCGTCGGCGAAGTCGCGCACCTTGGCGGCCGGCGACAGCTCACGGGTGATCCAGCGGCGCACCACCGGATCGGCGGCGGCCCAGATGTCGTGGGCCGGGTCGATGCGGCGGGCCACGCCCTCGACCGTGACCATGGTCTTCTGCAGCAGAACCAGTTCGGGCCGCAGCGCCATCTCGAACAGGGCGGTGATCTCGAACAACTGGGCCAGGAGCTTGCCCATCGACACTTCGCGGGCGTCGCGGCCAAAGATCGGTTCGCCCACGGCGCGCAGGGCCTGGGCGAAGGCGTCGACATCGTGGTGAGCCGGCACATAGCCGGCGTCGAAATGGATGCGGGCGATGCGGGCGTAGTCGCGGTTCAGGAAGCCGTACAGGATCTCGGCCAGATATTTCCGCTCGCCGGGGCCCAGACGCCCGATGATGCCGTAGTCGACGGCCACCACCCTGGCCGGGGCGGCGACGAACAGGTTGCCCTCGTGCAGATCGGCGTGGAATAGGCCGTGGTCCAGGGCCTGGGCCAGGAAGCCCCGGGTGATGTTGTCGGCCAGGGCCTTGCGGTCCAGACCCGGCAGCTCCAGCGCCTGCGGATCCGACAGCGCCTCGCCGTCGGCCCAGGCCAGGGTCAGGACCCGCTTGCCGACCCCGTCCCAGACCACCGCCGGCGCGGTCATATAGGCGTCACGGGCCATCACCTCGCCCAGCTCGGCGCAGCCGGCGGCCTCAAAGCGCAGGTCCATCTCCAGATCCAGGGCCCGGATCACCACCTCGACGAAGTCGCGCGGCTTCAGGCGGCGGGCCTGCGGAACCAGACGCTCAGCCAGATCGGCGGCCAGGCGCAGAACGGCGCTGTCCTGGAACACCTGGCGCTCGATGCCGGGCCGCAGCACCTTTACGGCAACCTTGGTTCCGTCCAGCAGCCAGGCCGGATGGGCCTGGGCCAGGGACGCGGCGGCGACGGCGTCATCCAGTCGGGCGAACAGGGTCTCGATCGGCCGGCCCAGACTGCGCTCGATCTCGTCGCGCGCCTGGCTGAGCGGGAAGGGCGGCAGGCGGTCCTTGAGGCGCGACAGGTCCTCGGCGAAGGGCGTGCCGAAGATGTCGGCCCGGGTCGACAGGAACTGGCCCATCTTGATCGCGGCCGGGCCCAGGCCCTCAAGCGCGCCGGCCAGCCGCTGGCCTGGGCGTCCCAGCCGGGCGCGGGGACCCGACAACAGCCGCAGCGTCCGCGCCGCCAGCCGCGCCGGGGCCGGCAGGATGGGGTCAAGCTCGCGCGGGATCAGGGCGTCGGCCCGGATCAGCACCCAGCCCGCGCCGATCAGGCGCCAGAACGCGGACATCTGCCCCATGGACTAGAGCGCCCAGCCCTGGTGCATCGACGCGACGCCGCCGGTGAAATTGGCATAGGTGGCCCGCTTGAAGCCGGCGTCTTCCATCATCGCCAGGAAGGCGCGCTGGTCGGGGAAGCGGCGGATGCTCTCGACCAGATACTGATAGGCCTCGCGGTCCTTGGCGACCCACTCGCCGACCTGCGGGATGACCTTGAAGCTGTAGGCGTCATAGGCCTTGGCCAGAAACTCGGTGGCCGGGCGCGAGAATTCCAGACAGATGAAGCGGCCGCCCGGCTTCAGCACCCGCCGCGCCTCGCGCAGCGCCGCGTCGATGTCGGTGACATTGCGGATGCCGAACGAGATCACATAGGCGTCGGCATAGGCGTCGGGCAGGGGCAGGCGCTGGGCGTCGCCGACGGTCCATGTGATTTCCGGCTCGCCGCCCTTTTCGATGCCGGCGGCGATCATCTCGGCATTGTAGTCGATGATGTTGATCATCGCGTCAGGGCCGCCCCGGCGCTCCTGGGCGCGGCGGGCCATCTTGGCGAAGCGGCGGGCCATGTCGCCCGTGCCGCCGGCGCAGTCGATGATCACCTCGCCCGGCTGCGGGTTCAGGCGCGCGGCGACGGCGTCCTTCCACAGACGGTGCACGCCCCCGCTCATCAGGTCGTTCATCAGGTCGTAGTTCTTGGCGACGCGGTCGAAGACCCCGCGCACCAGGCCGGCCTTCACCGAAGGATCGACGTCCTTGAAACCGAATGTGGCGGCAGGCTTGCTCATGACGTCTATCGACCAGGCTCTCTATATGCTGGATCGCTCTTAGACCGCGCGCTGCGTCGCGTCACCTTCTTGAGGCCGCCCTTGCCTGAATTGCCCGAAGTCGAGACCGTCCGGCGCGGCCTTGAACCGACCTTGAGCGGCGCGCGCCTTGCCCGCGTGCGCGCCAACCGGCCCGACTTGCGCTTTCCCCTGCCCGACGGCTTCGTCCAGCGGCTGACGGGGGCCAGGATCCTGCGGCTGGATCGGCGGGCCAAATATCTGCTGGCCCCGCTGGATCGCGGCGACACCCTGGTGATGCATCTTGGCATGACCGGCCGCTTCGAGATCGCCGCCCCCGAGGGCACGATCCGCCCCGGCGACTTCGCCCGCGAGGTCAAGCCCGACGACAAGCACGCCCACGTCATCTTCGAGACGGAAGCGGGGGCGGTGGTTACCTATCACGACCCCCGGCGCTTCGGCTTCATGGACCTGATCGCCACCGACCAGCTCGACCGCCATCCGTGGTTCGCGACCATGGGCCCCGAGCCTCTGGGCGAGGGCTTTACCGCCCAGACCCTGATCAAGGCCTTCGCCGGCCGCAAGCAGGGCCCCAAGACCCTGCTGCTGGACCAGAAGACCGTCGCGGGCCTGGGCAATATCTATGTGTGCGAGGCCCTGCACCGGGCGGGCATCTCGCCGTTCAAGCCCTCGGGGATGATCGCCGGCAAGCGGCTGGGGCCCCTGACCACGATCATCAAGGAGGTCCTGGCCGAGGCCGTCGAGGTCGGCGGCTCCACCCTGAAGGACTTCGCCGCCGCCGACGGCGCCCTGGGCTATTTCCAGCACCGCTTCCGGGTTTACGACCGCGAGGGCGAGGCTTGTCCGACGCCGGGCTGCAAGGGCGTGATCGCGCGCGAGGTCCAGGCGGGGCGCTCGACGTTCTTTTGTCCGGTGTGTCAGGTTTGAGGGGGCGGCCGCCTCGGAGCGGCCCCTCCTAAGGTCGGCAGGGGGTTGTGAGCATTCGTTGCTCCCCCTCCCTATGGGAGAGGGATTTAGGCCAGCAATGGCTCGAAGGCGGCCTTTGCCTTCCCTCTCTAAAGCGGGACGCCCCGGGTCCCGCTCATCCCTAAATCTCTTGAAGACCGGCGATCGTCTCGCCGTGAAATTTAAGGATAGCTCCCGTCCGCGCGAAGGAGGCGGGGCGGTCACGGACATTGCCGCGATGCGCCGTCCAACCTTAAGGTTGGGTCATGGCCGCGCCTGGACCTTCATCGCTCGATCACGCCGCGTGCGATCAGGCGACGCTTGATTTCTACGCTGATGAGGCTCGCGTTTACGCGGTCAACGGACCCCGTGGCGCAAGCCGGTCCCTGGCCGCCTTTCTTCAGGGGCTCGCGCCAGGAGCCCGCATTCTGGAACTGGGTTGCGGCGCCGGTCGAGACAGCCAAGCCATGCTGGCTCGCGGTTTCCAGCTCGATGCAACAGACGGCGTTCCGGAGATCGCCCGCGAAGCTGAAGGGCGGATAGGTCGCCCGGTTCGCGTGATGCGCTTCGATGAACTCGACGCGATGGATGAGTATGACGGCGTCTGGGCCCATGCCAGCCTGCTGCACGTGCCCCGCGCCGCACTTCCAGGCGTTCTGTCTCTAGTGTTTCGCGCCCTCAAGCCGGGTGGAATCCACTTCGCCAGCTTCAAAGGCGGCGGCCGTGAAGGGCGTGACGGCTTGGGCCGCTACTTCAACTATCTCTCGGCCGATGAAGTCAGAGCCGCCTACAGGCGCTCGGCCGCGTGGGACATTGAGGCCATCACGGAAGAGCTGGGCCGCGGCTATGAGGGTGGCCAGGGGCCTTGGGTCGCGATCACGGCGCGCAAACCGATCTAGTCGCCGCCCCTCTCTATATCTCACCGTCATTCCCGCCCTTATGGCGGGAACCCCTCTATCCACCGCAGGTGCTGGAGAGGCGGGGTGCGCGCGCACCCCGCTGGCACTTCACGTGTCAGTTGAAGCAGGGGTTCCCGCCACAAGGGCGGGAATGACGGGAGGTTTGGGTGTGATCAAACTGGGCTGAGGTCCAGGGCTCCCTTCGGCGCCCGGCCGCCCGCCGGATAGCCCAGATAGGCCCGGCTGAGCCGCACCAGTTCGTCCTCGAACTCCGGGCTCAGCAGGAAGTCGGCGCCCTCCAGCACCGCCGCCCGCATGGCGCCCTGCACCGCGCGGCTGAGCACGAAGGCCTGGACGGGTGTCAGGGGTCGGCCCTCCGCGTCGGTCAGGCCGGTTTCCGCCGCCGCGAACCGCGAGGCCAGTTCGCCGTGGTCGGCCGTGGCCAGCAGGCTGGACATGGCGATGCGCCGCGCCCGGTTTCGGCCGGCGAAGGCCTGGAGGAAGGCGCGGATCATGGCCCGATCGCGCGCCAGGCCCGGCGTGCCGCCCTCGACCACCGCCATCACCGCCCGCCGGTGCGCCTCGGTCTCGCGCTGGGCCAGGGCCTGCAGGATCGCCTGCTTGTCGGGGAAATAGCGATAGAGGGCGCCGATGCTGACGCCGGCGCGCTGGGCCACCGCATTGGTGTTGAAGCCGGCCTCGCCGGTCGTCTCCAGAACCTGAGTTGCGGCCTCCAGAATATAGTCCACGGTCGTCTGGGCGCGCGGCTGTCGCGGAATTTTGCGAGCCTTTTCAACGGCCGTCATTGTGGAACCCTCCGGATCGGCGCCGCCCTGGAAGTCGAGTAACAGGGCCCGCCCCGACGCCCTAGCCTTGCCGCCTGCAACCCTGCGGGAGAACAGCATGACATGGGCCACGGATCGATTGAACGCCCTGAAGGCGGGAGACGCCACCCCGCCGCCGATCGTTCAGACCCTGAAGCTGGGCCTGATCGACGACTGGGGCGAAGGCTGGGTGCGCAAGTCCTGGAGCCCGAGCCCGGAGCTGGCCACCGCCGACGGCTCGCTGTTCGGCGGCTATCTGGCGGCGTTGGCCGACCAGGTCCTGGCCTTCGCGGCCATGACGGTGGTCCCGGGCGACCGGCTGTTTCGGACCGTGAACCTGCAGATGAACTTCCTGAAGGTGGGCCGCAGTCACCCCCTGACTCTCGAGGCCCGCATCGTGGCCCAGACCCGGCAGCTGATCACCGCCCGCGCCGAGTTTCGCCGGGAGGACGGCGTGGTGATCGCCGACGCCACCGCCCAGCAGATCCTGATGGCCTTCGACCATTGGCCGGCGGAGCAGGCGGCGATAGAGGCTTTGGGCGGGCGGTCGATGCCTGGCTGAGCGACGCCGTTGTCGGCGGCGCGCCAGCAGGGAGGCCTGGTCACGCCACCGGATGCGCCAGGCCTATCGCCTCGGTCGGGGCTTCACCCGGGTCGTTCTCGGGGACGATCTCGGTCGGCTCCTCCTGCCGCGCCAGGTCGCGAGCTCCGACGCCGCCGCCCTGCTGGATGTTGTGGTTCGCCTCGGGGGTGGTCGGATCGTAGATGTCGTCGCGCTCGGCCATGGGGCTTCTCCTGTTTGTCGGGGATCAAACGATTCGGCGGCCCTACCGTTCCTGCGGTTTACCGATGCGCGAGCTTCGCCTTGCGGGGCTCCCCTTCGCCGCGACGCGCTCTATAAAGCGAGCGTCACAAGGAGAGACCCGCCGATGGCCGAGTATCAAACCCTGATCGTCGAAACCGCCCCGGACGGGGCCGCCGGCGTCGTGCTGATCCGGCTGAACCGGCCCGAGGCCCTGAACGCCCTGAACGCCCAGCTGCTGGGCGAGCTGGCGACGGCCCTGGCGGCGGCGGAAGCCGATGACAGCGTAGGCTGCATCGTGCTGACCGGCTCGGCCAAGGCCTTCGCCGCCGGGGCCGACATCAAGGAGATGTCGGACAAGTCCTATGCCGAGATGTTCAAGGCCGACTTCTTCACCGCCGGCGCGCGGGCCATCGAGCAGTGCCGCAAGCCGATCATCGCCGCCGTGTCGGGCTACGCCCTGGGCGGCGGTTGCGAGCTGGCCATGATGTGCGACTTCATCATCGCCGCCGACACCGCCAAGTTCGGCCAGCCCGAGATCAATCTGGGCGTCGCGCCCGGCATCGGCGGCACCCAGCGCCTGACCCGCTTTGTCGGCAAGTCCAAGGCCATGGACATGATCTTGACCGGCCGGATGATGGGGGCCGAGGAAGCCGAGCGCTCGGGCCTGGTGTCGCGCATCTTCCCGGCCGAGATGCTGCTGGCCGAGGTTCTGACCATCGCCGCCAAGATCGCCGGCCAGTCGCCCCTGGCTGTGGCCATGAACAAGGAGCTGGTCCTGGCCGCCTATGAAACGACCCTGACCACCGGCGTGGCCCTCGAGCGGAGACTGTTTCACTCGCTGTTCGCCTTCGAAGACCAGAAGGAAGGGATGGCGGCCTTCGTCGAGAAACGTAAACCGGTGTTTAAGGGGCGCTGAGAGGGGGGCGCGACCGCTCGTCGCACCCTACGGGGATTCCGCCTCGACAGCCGTTGACCGATCTCGCCGCTTCCCGTATATCCGCGCGCTCAAGATTTTCCCTGCTTCGCGGCTGTTCCGCGCGGCTGTCCGTTTCGAGGTCCAATTTCCATGGCCAACAATCCCGGCGCCAAGAAGGCGATCCGCAAGATCGCCCGTCGCACCGAGGTGAACACCGCTCGCCGTTCGCGCGTGCGCACGTTCCTCCGCAAGTTCGAAGACGCCCTGGTGGCCGGCGACGTCGCCGTCGCCAAGGCTGCCTTTATCGAGGCTCAGTCGGAACTGATGCGCGCCGTTTCCAAGGGCGTGGTTCATCCGAACACGGGTTCGCGCAAGGTGTCGCGCCTGGCCGCTCGCCTGAAGAAGCTGGACACGGCCGCAGCCTAGTCCAGATACTGGACGAACCTAGTTCGTTCAAGAAATTCAAGTCTTTACAGGAGCCGGTTGGAGCAATCCAACCGGCTTTTGCTTTGTGTTCAACTGCACACTTTATTGAAATAACAGCGTCCGAAAATTGCTGGACTTAACTATTCCCTTGCCAGGCGAGGGGCTCTCGCGAGTCAACAGAAATATCCGATCCCGGACGCAAGTTTTCCGTTTGACCAGCAGGGTCGGCTGGCTAGTTTAGGGGCCTCAGCGCTCTTCCAGTCCTTGGAAAAAACGGCGGCGGCAGAACCTATGCGTTCTGCTGACTAAGCCCCCGTGCGCGTTGAGAAAACCGGTCGTTTCGCCATGGGGGGCGGGCGGCAGGCATGCGGGCGCGTTTTAGGTACGAGGCGGTGGACGAATGACGATCAAGGGTGGGGTGGCGAGCCAGGACTTTTCGGCTGCGATTCCAGCGGTTGCCTGTGAGCCGGCCGGCGGCGTCTGGCACAAGGTCTGCGTGGCGCTGAAGCGCGAGCTGGGCGATGCGGCCTTCGGGTCGTGGATTGCGCCGGCTCTGCTGCGCGAAGGTCCGTCGGGCGATGTGGTTCTGGTCACCCCGACCGGGATCGCTCGCGACTGGATCCGCCGCAGCGCCTGGCGTCGCATCAGCGAGCTGTGGACGGCCAATGATCCCATGGCGCGTCGCATCGACCTGAAGTCGCGTCTGGAATTCGAAGCCTCGGCCGGCGCCTATGTCGACGCCGCCAAGGCCGAGCCGATCGAGATCGTGCTGCCCGTCTCCACCGACGCCCCCAGCCTGGCCCCGGTCTCGACCGGCAAGCCCTCGCGCACCCAGGGTCTGCAGGAACGCTTCACCTTCGAGACCTTCGTCCCGGGTCCCGCCAATGAATTCGCCCACGCCGTGGCGCGCCGGGTGGCGAGCTGGGCCGACGGCCACTTCAATCCGGTTCTGTTCCACGGCCCCTATGGCTTTGGCAAAACCCACCTGCTCAACGCCCTGGCCTGGGAGGCCATGCGTCAGGCCCCGACCAAGCGCGTGGTCTATCTGACCGCCGAGCGCTTCCTGTCGACCTTCGTGCGCGCCGTGATGGATCGCCAGACGGCCGCCTTCAAGGAAGAGCTGCGCGCCGCCGACCTGCTGATCATCGACGATGTGCATTTCATCGCCGGCAAGCAGTCCACGCAAGAAGAGCTGTTCCACACCCTGACCGCCCTGGTCGAGGAAGGCCGCCGCGTCGTGTTCTCGTCGGACCGTCCGCCCTCGGCCATGACCGAGATGGACGCCCATCTGCGCTCGCACCTGTCGGCGGGCCTGGTCTGCGGTCTGGAGCCGGCCGACCGCTCGCTGCGGATGGGCATTCTGGAGCGCAAGATCCAGACCCTGTCGGCCGCCCACGGTTCGGATCCGACCATGCGCCCGGACGTGCTGCAGTTCCTGGCCGACCGCTTCACCGACAGCGTCCGCGAGCTGGAAGGCGCGCTCAACACCCTGTCGGCCCGGGCCGGCGAGGGCCTGTCGCGCCTGACGCTCGACGAAGTGCAGGCCATTCTGCGGCCGCACCTGCGGACGGGCGAGAAGCGCATCACCATCGACGATATCCAGAAGGCCACGGCCGACCATTATGGCATGAAACAGGCTGATCTGCTGAGCGAGCGTCGCAACCGCGCCATCGCGCGTCCGCGTCAGGCCGCCATGTGGCTGGCCAAGCAACTGACCACCCGCTCGCTGCCCGATATCGGTCGCCGGTTCGGCGGTCGCGACCACACTACCGTCCTGCACGCCGTGCGCCGCATCGAGGCCCTGCGCGTTGATGACAGCGCCCTGAACCACGACCTGGAGGTCCTGACGCGCAAGCTGCGCGGCTAGGTCGCCCCGGTAGAAGACACCGGTTTCCGTTGCGTCAGGCTTGAGATTGAGAAGGGGCCGTCCGATTGGGCGGCCCCTTTTTCGTTCCGGACAGTCATCCCGGCCAAGCTAAGCGGGCCGCGCTCTGCGCAGGGTCAGATTGATCCGCCCGCCATCCGGGACCAGGCTGGACGAGCCGGCCAGGATCCGGTCCACCCCGTGGAAGGCCAGCCGCGCCGGGCCTGACAGCCGGCAGACGTCGCCCGAGCTCAGTTTCAGGCTGCGGGTGGGGTCCTTGCGCGAGGTCCCGCCGATCCGGAACACCGCCGTGTCGCCCAGCGAGATCGACAGCACCGGAAAGCGCGGATCGGCCTCATCGCGGTCCTGGTGCAGCCCCATGCGGGCCTCGCCGCGATAGAGGTTGATCAGGCCCGAGTCCGGCGGGGTGTCCGGGTCGCCCAGATCTGTCCAGAGATCCAGCAGGGCCTGGGGCATGGCCGGCCAGGGCCGGCCGGTTGCCGGTTGCCTGTCGGCATAGCGATAGCCGCTCGCGTCACTGGTCCAGCCCAGAGGGCCGAAACTGGTCATGCCGACGCTCATCGCCTTTCCATAGGCCGTGGCGTAGTGGGCGAAGGGCGCGGCTTGGGCCGCCTCGAACACGGCGGCGACCAGCTCCGCCTGGGCCCGTGGCGACAGCAGGCCGGGCCAGAGGTCAAAACCCGGAACGACGGAGAGCGGCTGGATCATTACGGATATTTAACGCGCCGGAACCGGAGGGAAGGTGTTGGTTCGCGCCTTCGGCCGTTTTGGTCGAGCAAATTTTGCAGTTCAGGGCCGTTCATGCGTCGTCTTCTGTCTTCTGCGGCCGTCGCCGCGCTTCTTCTTGCCGCGACCAGTGTCCCGGGCGCCGCCCTCGCCGCCAGCCAGACCCCCGGCGCGACCGCCCAGACCGTCACCACCCAGCTGCCGCGCGCCGTGGTCCCCACGCACTATGACGTGGCCTTCACCCCCGACGCCGCCAACCTGACCTTCACCGGTTCGGTGCAGATCACGGTCGACGTGCTGGAGCCGACCCGCACCATCGTGCTGCAGGCTCATGAACTGACCTTCTCCAAGGCCCACATCAAGGGTTCGGGCAAGGGCGCCGGCGCGGCCACCATCGCGGTGGACGACAAGGCCCAGACGGCCAGCTTCACCTTCGCCAAGCCGGTGGCCAAGGGCCGCCACGTGCTGTCGATCGACTATGCGGGCAAGATCAACACCCAGGCCAACGGCCTGTTCGCCCTCGACTACCAGACCGACGCCGGCGAGAAGCGCGCGATCTACACCCAGTTCGAGGCCGCCGACGCCCGCCGGTTCATCCCCTCGTGGGACGAGCCCTTCCACAAGGCCACCTTCAAGCTGACGGCCACCGTGCCGACCGGCCAGATGGCGATCAGCAACATGCCCGTCGAGAAGACGGTCGATGTCGGCGGCGGCAAGAGCCGGGTGACCTTCGCTGCCTCGCCCAAGATGTCGACCTATCTGCTGTTCTTCGGCCTGGGCGAGTTCGAGCGCGCCACGACCACGGCCGCCGGCGCCGAGATCGGCGTGATCACCAAGCGCGGCGACCTGGCCAAGGCCCAGTTCGCCCTCAAGTCGGCCGGTCCGATCCTGGAGTGGTACAACGACTATTTCGGCGTCGACTATCCGCTGTCCAAGCTCGACCACATCGCCGCCCCCGGCCAGAGCCAGTTCTTCGGCGCCATGGAGAACTGGGGCGCGATCTTCTATTTCGAATACGCCCTGCTGCTGGATCCGGCCCTGTCGACCCAGGAGGACCGCGAAGGCGTCTACACCACCCTCGCGCACGAGACCGCTCACCAGTGGTTCGGCAATCTGGTCACCATGGCCTGGTGGGACGACCTGTGGCTGAACGAGGGCTTCGCCACCTGGCTCGAGGGCCGCACGACCGAGAAGTTCTTCCCCGAGTGGAACAGCGCCCTTAACGCCATCGGCGGCCGCGAATACGCCATGAGCCTGGACGCCCTGGCCACGACCCACCCGGTGGTCCAGCCGATGAAGACCGTCGAGGAGGCCAGCGAGGCCTTTGACGGCATCACCTACCAGAAGGGTCAGGCCGTGATCGGCATGCTGGAGGCCTATGCCGGCCCCGACGCCTGGCGTGACGGGGTGCGCAGCTACATCAAGGCCAACACCTATGGCAGCACCGTCACCGACGATCTGTGGGGCGCGGTCGAAACCGCGGCCGGCAAGCCGATCAAGGCCATCGCCCGCGACTTTACCCGTCAGCCCGGCGTGCCGCTGATCACCGTCTCGGGCGGCGGCTGTGTCGATGGCGCATCGCAACTCACCCTGACCCAGGGCGAGTTCACCAAGGACCGTCCGGGCAAGACCGCGCTACGCTGGAGCGTGCCGGTGGCCGCCCGCGCCGTCTCGGGCGGCGCGCCGGTTCAGACCCTGGTCGAGAGCGGATCGGCCAGCGTCGCCGTGCCGGGCTGCGGCCCGGTGATCGTCAATGCCGGCCAGGCGGGCTATTTCCGCACCCTCTACACGCCGGACCTGTTCAAGGGCCTGGCCGCGAACTTCGCCAGCCTGCCGCCGATCGATCAGCTGGGCCTGCTCAGCGACGTCTATGCCCTGGGCCTGGCGGGTCTGCAGCCGGCCACCGACGCCCTGGACCTGGCCATCGCCGCGCCGGTCGCCGCCGATCCGAAGATCTGGGGCCGCATCGTCGCCATCTATGGCGGTGTCGACAGCTACTATGACGGAATGCCCACCGAGCAGGCGGCGTTCCGCAAGGTCGCCCTGGCGCGCCTTTCGCCGCTGCTGGACCGCGTCGGCTGGACCGCCAAGGTGGGCGAGAGCGGTCCCGAGGCCACCCTGCGTGGCGATGTGATCGCCGTACTGGGCCGCCTGGGCGACCCGGCGGTCGTGGCCGAGGCCAAGCGTCGCTACGCCGCCGACAAGACCGACCCGGCCGCTGTCCCCGGTCCGCTGCGCAAGACCATCCTGGGCATCGTCGCCGCCCAGGCTGACGCCGCCGGCTGGGACGCCCTGCGCGCTCAGGCCAAGGCCGAGACCAACGCCCTGTTGCGCACCGAGCTCTACACCCTGCTGGGCGCGGCGCGGGATCCGGCCCTGGCCAAGCGGGCGCTGGACCTGGCCATGACCGACGAGTCGGGCGCGACCACCTCGCCCAGCATCATCAGCAGGGTCGCCGGCGCCCATCCGAACCTGGCCTTCGACTTCGCGGTCGCCAACAAGGCCGCCGTGGAGGCCAAGGTCGATACCTCGGGTCGCTCCGGCTATCTGGCGTCGCTGGGCGGCCGCTCGGCGGACCCGGCCATGCTGACCAAGCTGGACGCGCTCACGGCGTCGGATCCCAGCCTGGCGCGCGAGGTCGAAAAGGCCAAGGCGGCTGTGTCCTACCGCCTGTCCGTGCGCGAGGGTCAGCTGCCGGCCATCACCGCCTGGGTGAAAAAGATCGGCGGCTGAACGCCGCGCCTTTGCTGAGTTGACGATGGCCGCGCCGGTATGGCGCGGCCATTTTCTGTGGCCGGACTCGAAGATTCCCCTTCGCAAGATGAGGGAATGGACTTGCGGGCCGGCGTGTATCCCCCATATCGGCTTCAAGCGGGGTTGACGGGCTCGTCAACTTCGGGGAACGCACTCTGTCCGCTCGACCTTGGTCGGGACGGGGAGGATTGGATCAACCGTTAGGAAGTTCGACCAGACGGGGACGGAGCGAGAAAAACCGGGGCGCTTGCGTCTAAGGCCCTTGTCACCGCCGTCCGCCAGCAGGAGCGACAGGTTCGTATTATGAGCAAGATTATTGGTATCGACCTTGGCACCACGAATTCGTGCGTGGCCATCATGGACGGCAAGACCCCCAAGGTGATCGAGAACGCCGAGGGCGCCCGCACCACCCCGTCGGTGGTTGCGTTCCTCGAGGATGGCGAGCGCCTGGTCGGCCAGCCCGCCAAGCGTCAGGCCGTCACCAACCCGACCAACACGCTGTTCGCCATCAAGCGCCTGATCGGCCGCACGTCCTCCGACCCCGTGGTCGAGAAGGACAAGGCGATGGTGCCCTATGACATCGTCAAGGGTCCGACCGGCGACGCCTGGGTCAAGGCCCAGGGCAAGGACTACTCGCCGCAGGAAGTCTCCGCCTTCATCCTTCAGAAGATGAAGGAAGCCGCCGAGACCCATCTGGGCGAGCCGGTGACCAAGGCCGTGATCACCGTTCCGGCCTATTTCAACGACGCCCAGCGTCAGGCGACCAAGGACGCCGGCAAGATCGCCGGCCTGGAAGTCCTGCGCATCATCAACGAGCCGACCGCTGCGGCGCTCGCCTACGGCCTGGACAAGAACGACGGCAAGAAGATCGCCGTCTATGACCTGGGCGGCGGCACGTTCGACGTCTCGGTCCTGGAAATCGGCGACGGCGTCTTCGAAGTGAAGGCCACCAACGGCGACACCTTCCTGGGCGGCGAGGACTTCGACCTTCGGATCGTCGACTACCTGGCCGACGAGTTCAAGAAGGAGCAGGGCGTCGACCTGCGCAAGGACAAGCTGGCCCTGCAGCGCCTTCGCGAAGAGGCCGAGCGGGCCAAGAAGGAGCTGTCCTCGACCGCTCAGTATGAAGTCAACCTGCCCTTCATCTCGATGAATGCGTCGGGCCCGCTGCACCTGAACATCAAGCTGTCGCGCTCCAAGCTGGAAGCCCTGGTCGAAGACCTGATCGCCCGCACCATCGGTCCGTGCGAACAGGCCCTCAAGGACGCCGGCCTCAAGAAGAGCGACATCGACGAAGTGATCCTGGTCGGCGGCATGAGCCGCATGCCCAAGGTCCAGCAGGCGGTGCAGGACTTCTTCGGCCGCGAGCCGCACAAGGGCGTCAATCCTGACGAAGTGGTCGCCCTGGGCGCCGCCGTTCAGGCCGGCGTTCTGCAAGGCGACGTCAAGGACGTGCTGCTGCTGGACGTGACCCCCCTGACCCTGGGCATCGAAACCCTGGGCGGCGTGTTCACCCCGCTGATCGAGCGCAACACCACCATCCCGACCAAGCGCTCGCAGACCTTCTCGACCGCTGACGACAACCAGTCGGCCGTGACGATCCGCGCCTTCCAGGGCGAGCGTCCGATGGCGGTCGACAACAAGTTCCTGGGTCAGTTCGACCTGCAGGGCATTCCGCCGGCTCCGCGCGGCATCCCGCAGATCGAGGTCACCTTCGACATCGACGCCAACGGCATCGTCAATGTCCACGCCAAGGACAAGGCGACCAACAAGGAGCACTCGATCCGCATCCAGGCCAATGGCGGCCTGAGCGACGCGGACATCGAGCGCATGGTCAAGGAAGCCGAGGCCAACAAGGCCGGCGACGAAAAGAAGAAGGCGCTGGTCGAGGCCAAGAACCAGGGCGAGGCCACCGTGCACGCCACGGAAAAGGCCATGGCCGAGCACGGCGACAAGGTTTCGGGCGACGACAAGACCGCCATCGAGACCGGCCTGACCGACCTGAAGACCGCTCTGGAAGGCGAAGACGTCGACCTGATCAAGGCCAAGACCGACGCCCTGCGTCAGGCCTCGATGAAGCTGGGCGAGGCCATGTACGCCTCGCAACAGGGTTCGGGCGATGGCGATGAAGCCGCCGCGGATGATGGCGTCGTCGACGCCGAGTTCGAGGAAGTCGACGAAAACAAGCCGGCGAACTAGTTCGCCATGCGCGCGCCGCGAAACGTTCCTCTGACGATCGTTTCGCGGCCGCGTTCGCTTGATCCGCGCGCCTGTGACGCCTTGCGCCGCGCGATGCAGAACACCACCTCTTTCCTTATCACCGCCTCTCCCGTGGGCCTTTTGAGCGCCAGACGCTGACGATGCGCGACTATTACGAAATCCTGGGCGTGACCCGGACCTCTGATGATGCGGGCCTCAAGGTCGCATTCCGCAAGCTGGCGATGGAACACCATCCCGACCGCAACGGCGGCTGCGAGGACGCGTCCGGCCGTTTCAAGGAAATCAACGAGGCCTATTCGATCCTCTCGGATCCGCAGAAGCGCGCGGCCTATGACCGGTTTGGACACGCCGGCGTCAATGGCGGCGGCGGTGGTGGCCAGGGCGGCTTTGGCGGTGACGCCAGCGACATTTTCAGCGACGTGTTCGGCGACGTGTTCGGCGAGATGTTCGGCGGCGGTCGCCGTCCGTCCAACGGTCCGCAACGCGGTCAGGACCTGCGCTACGATCTGGAGATCAGCCTGGAGCAGGCCTATGCCGGCGCCGAGGTCGAGATCAAGGTTCCCGCCGCCATCACCTGCGAGGTCTGCGACGGCTCGGGCGCCAAGGCCGGCACCAGCCCGACGGTCTGCGGCACCTGCGGCGGCCATGGCCGGGTGCGGGCCACGCAAGGCTTCTTCGCGGTCGAGCGCGGCTGCCCCCGCTGCGGCGGTTCGGGCCGTCTGGTGCTGGACCCCTGCCAGAGCTGCAACGGCCACGGCCAGGTGCGCCGCGAGCGCATCCTGTCGGTGCGCATCCCGGCCGGCGTCGATGACGGCGCCCGCATCCGCCTGTCGGGCGAAGGCGACGCCGGAGCCCGCAGCGGCCCGCGCGGCGACCTCTACATTTTCCTGTCGGTGATCCCGCACGAGCTGTTCGAGCGCGATGGCCTGGACCTGCTGTGCACCGTGCCGGTGCCGATGACCGTGGCCGCCCTGGGCGGCGAGATCGACGCCCCCTGCCTGATGGGCGGCGAGGACTGCGACGGCGCCTGCAAGATCCCGGTCAAGGTTCCGGAAGGCTCCCAGACCGGCAAGACCGTCCGCCTCAAGGGCAAGGGCATGCCCTCCCTGCGCAGCCGCCAGCGCGGCGACCTGGTGGTGGAGCTGTTCGTCGAGACCCCGACCCACCTGTCGGCCCGCCAGAAAGAGCTCCTCAAGGAGTTGGCCGGCCTGTGCGACGACAAGCAGAACCCCAAGTCGGCCAATTTCGTCGGCAAGGCCAAGCGGTTCTGGGACGAGGTTACGGGCAGCTAGGGGGCGCGGCCGCGTTTACCTGCGACTGAGAACACCAGCGCCAGTAGGGCGACGGCCAGTGCCGCTACGCCGACCATCAACAGGATGTCGCCGGAATCTAGGGGCGTGAGCGACGGCTCTGCGCCTTTGGGCAGCGCGGCGGTCGCTGTCTTGAGTCGAGACCAGCGGTCATGCGGCATCTGGAAGACGATCGGGATCGTCACCTCGGGCGTTTTGGCCGCATAGTCGGCGGGCGGCGGCAGCATCCGGAACTTCTGGGACAGGGCGATGGCCGCGACGCCGAAATCCTCGCCCGTCGGAGCTTCCGAGATCACCTGGCAGTTTCCCAGGCGACCGTCAGGGCCGACCTGGCACTTGATCACCGCCTTGCCCTCGATCCCGTGGCGCTGGGCGTGGGCCGGATAGGCCCATTCCATGTCATCGCCCGTCGGCTTCTCCAGCCAGTCGGGCTTGTAGGGCACCATCACTGACGGTCTTTCGGGAACGGCGCTGATCGCCTCTGACGCTGACATGACCGGCCCCCACAACCCCGTGGCGATCTGGCACGAAGTCAGAGCGAGTGGCAATCGGCTTAATCCCTTAACGAAGCCGGCGACGCGCTGTAGGTTCCGCGCCGATGAACGCCCCCGCCTCCACGCCCATCCAGACCTATGACGCCACCGGCGCGACGCCGGTGATGCAGCAGTTTTTCGAGATGAAGGCGCGGCAGCCGGATGCCCTGATCTTCTTTCGGATGGGCGATTTCTACGAGCTGTTCTTCGACGACGCGATCGCGGCGGCCGCCGCTCTGGGCATCTCGCAAACCTTTCGCGGCACGCACAACGGCCAGCCGATCCCGATGGCCGGGGTGCCGCAGCACGCGGCCGAGGCCTATCTGTCCAAGCTGATCCGCCAGGGCTTCAAGGTCGCTGTCTGCGAGCAGATGGAAGACCCGGCCGAGGCCAGGAAGCGCGGCTCCAAGTCGATCGTACGGCGCGACATCGTGCGGGTGGTCACCCCGGGCACCCTGACCGAGGAGGGCCTGCTGGACGCGCGCGGCGCCAATCGCCTGGCCGCCGTGGCGGTGCGGGCGGGGCAGGCGGCCGTGGCCTCCGTCGAGCTGTCGACCGGCGAGGTCGAGGTGTTCTTGGTCAGCAAGGATGGCGTCGCCGCGATCCTGGCGGCCCTGGCCCCGTCCGAGACCCTGGTCGCCGACCGGCTGCTGTCGGACGACCAACTGTCCCAGACCCTGAAGATCTGCGGCGGCCTGATCCAGCCCATGCCCTCGGCCCTGTCGGAACCGCAGGCTTCGGAGGCGCGGGTCAAGCGGCTGTACGGCGTCGACACCCTGGACGGGTTCGGCGGTCTGTCGCCGGCCGAGATCGGGGCGCTGGGCCTGATCGCCGCCCATCTGGAAATGACCCAGGCCGGCCGGCTGCCGGCCCTGCGCGCCCCGCGCCGGGCGGCCGACGCCGATGTCATGGCCATCGACCCGGCCACCCGGGGCAGCCTGGAGATCGACCGCACCCAGACCGGCGACCGCAACGGCTCGCTGCTGGCCGCCATCGACCGCACGATCACTTCGGGCGGTGCGCGGCTGCTGGCCTCGCGCCTGGCCCGGCCGCTGCTGGATGTCGCGGCCATCGACCAGCGCCTGGACGCGGTGCAGTGGTTCGTCGAGCACCGGTCCCTGCGCCAGCGGCTGCGCGAGACCCTGAAGGGCTCGGGCGACATGGCCCGCGCCCTCTCGCGCCTGGCGCTCGGCCGGGGCGGGCCGCGCGACCTGGGCTGCATCCGCGACACCCTGAAGATCGGCGAGACCCTGGCCGCGATGGTCGCCGGCTCGGGCGATCCGCTGACCTCGCCGCCGTTCGAGCTGGAGCACGCCTTCCGCGCCCTGACGCCCGACCTGCACGAGGGGCTGGGCGGCTTTCTGGCGGCGCTGGAGGCGGGGCTGGGCCCCGACCTGCCGGCCCTGGCCCGCGACGGCGGCTTCGTGGCCTCCGGGATCCGCGAGGAACTGGATGAGGCCCGCGCCCTGCGCGACAACAGCCGCAAGGTGATCATCGCCCTCGAGGCCCAGCTGGCGATGGACAGCGGCGTGCCGCTGAAGATCCGCCACAACGGCGTGCTGGGCTATTTCGTTGAGGCCACGGCCGGCAAGGCCGATCCGCTGTTCCAGCCGCCCTTGAACGCCACCTTCATCCACCGCCAGACCCTGGCCAACCAGGTGCGCTTCACCACGGTGGAGCTGGCGGATCTGGACGCCCGTATCGCCCAGGCCGGCGAGCGGGTGCTGGCCATGGAGATCGCCGCCTTCGAGACCTGGCGCGAGGTGGCCCGCCTGCTGGCCGACGCCATTCAGATCGCCGCCGAGGCGCTGGCCCGGCTCGATGTCGCCGCCGCCCTGGCCGAATGGGCCCAGGACAGCGGGGCTACGCGGCCCATCGTCGACCGCTCCCTGGCCTTCGACGCCCAGGCCGCCCGCCATCCTGTGGTCGAGGCCGCCGTCAAGCGGGCCGGCGATCCCTATACGCCCAACAATTGCTGCCTGGACGCCTCGGGCGAGACCGGGCCGCGCCTGTCGATCGTCACCGGCCCCAACATGGCGGGTAAATCGACCTTCCTGCGCCAGAACGCCCTGCTGGCCATCCTGGCCCAGTCCGGCTGCTTCGTGCCCGCCGCCAGCTTCCGATTGGGCGTGGTCGACCGGCTGTTCAGCCGGGTCGGGGCCGGGGATGATCTGGCCCGGGGCCGCTCGACCTTCATGATGGAGATGGTCGAGACCGCCGCCATTCTCACCCAGGCCACGCCACGCAGTCTGGTGATCCTGGACGAGATCGGCCGGGGCACGGCCACCTATGACGGTCTGGCCATCGCCTGGGCCTGCGCCGAGGCCCTGCACGACACCAACCGCTGCCGCGCCCTGTTCGCCACCCACTATCACGAGCTGGCGACCCTGGAGGAACGGCTGGACCACGTCTCCAACCTGTCCCTGCGGGCCAAGGAATGGAACGGCGACCTGGTGTTCCTACACGAGGCCGCCGCCGGTCCGGCCGATCGCTCCTACGGCGTGCAGGTGGCCAAGCTGGCCGGGGTTCCGGCCCCGGTCGTGGCCCGGGCCCGCGAGGTGCTGGATCGCCTCGAGACCAAGGACGAATCACCCGCCCGCCTCGACGACCTGCCGCTGTTTGCGATGAGCCAGGCCATGGCGGCGCCCGCCAGGGCGGCGCCCAGTGTCATCGATACGGCCCTGAAAGACCTCGATGTGGACGGAATGTCGCCCCGGGAAGCCCTTGAGGCGCTATATCGCCTTAAGGGACTGCTCAAGGCTTAGCGGGTACACCATATCCCCATCATGCCCCGTCGCCTTCGCCCCACCCCGCTGGAACATGTCGTCGACGGTCACGCCCTGCGTGCGCGTCTCTCGGCCGCCGCCCTCGACTCGATCGGCAACGAGGCCGAGCAGCGCGTCCGCGCCATCGAGATCCTCAAACAGGCCCTGTTCCGCGGCCGGATGATCGCCAAGGAGCGGCTGGAGAACGGGGCCGGGGGCCTTGAGACCTCGCGCCTGCTCAGCGGCGTCACCGACGAGGTGATCACCGCCCTCTATGACTTCACCACGGTCCATGTATTCCGGGCCCGCAACCCCACCGAGGGCGAGCGCCTGTGCCTGCTGGCCGTCGGCGGCTATGGCCGGCGAACCCTGGCGCCCTATTCCGACATCGATCTGCTGTTCCTGCGGCCCTACAAGACCACGCCTCACGCCGAGAGCGTGATCGAGTTCATGCTCTATGCGCTGTGGGATCTGGGCTTCAAGGTCGGCCACGCCTCGCGCACGGTCGAGGAATGCGTGCGGCTGTCGCGCGAAGACTTCACCATCCGCACCACCATCCTGGAGGCCCGCCGCCTGACCGGCGACGAGCGCCTGGGCGAGGACCTCAAGAAGCGCTTCCGCGACGACGTCATGAAGGGCACCGGCGCCCAGTTCGTCGCCGCCAAGCTGAAGGAACGCGACGACCGCCAGGCCCGGGCCGGGGCCAGCCGCTACATGGTCGAGCCTAACGTCAAGGAGGGCAAGGGCGGGCTGCGCGACCTGCACACCCTGATGTGGATCGCCGAATATCTGCACCCGGTGGATCGTCCGGAAGACGTCTTCAAGCTGGCAGTGTTCGACCGGCGTGAAGCCAAGGCCTTCATCCGCGCCTTCGACTTTCTGCATGCGGTGCGCGCCCACCTGCACTTCACCACCGGCCGGCCCGAAGAGCGCCTGACCTTCGACCTGCAGCCCGAGATCGCCCGCCGCATGGGCTATGGCGACCGGGGCGACGCCCCGGCGGTCGAGCGGTTCATGCGGCGCTACTTCCTGATCGCCAAGGAGGTCGGGGCCCTGACCCGCGCCTTCTCGGCCAAGCTGGAAGCCGAGCATTTCAAGAACGAGCCCAAGGGCATTTCCCGCTTCCTGCCCGGCGGCGGTCGGCCCAAGCGCAAGGCGCTGGATGTCGAGGGCTTCTACGAGGACGGCGGCCGTCTGAATATCGACGGGCCCGAGGTGTTCGAGGCCGATCCGGTCAATCTGATCCGGCTGTTCAAGATCGCCGACGAACGCGACCTGGACCTGCACCCCGACGCCTTCACCGCCGTGACCCGCTCCCTGGCCCTGATCACCTCGCGGGTGCGCCGTGACGAGGATGCCTGCGAGGCCTTCCTGCACCTGCTGGCCCGGGGCAAGCGCAGCTATCGCACCCTGACCCTGATGAATGACGCCGGGGTGCTGGGCCGGTTTGTCCCTGAATTTGGCCGCATCGTCGCCCAGATGCAGTTCAACATGTACCACTCCTATACGGTGGACGAGCATACCCTGCGGGCCGTGGGCGTGATCGGCGACATCGCCGCCGGCCGCCTGGCCGAGGATCATCCGCTGGCCGTCTCCATCATGCCGCTGATCGAGGACCGCGAGGCCCTGTTCCTGGCCATGCTGCTGCACGACACCGGCAAGGGCGGAGTGGGCGGCCAGGAAAAGGCCGGGGCCCGGTCAGCCCGCAGCGCCTGCGAACGCCTGGGCGTCGACCGTCTGAAGGTCGAGCTGGTGGCCTGGCTGGTCGAGAACCATCTGGTGATGAGCGACTTCGCCCAAAAGCGCGACGTCTCCGACCCCGGCACCGTCGCCGCCTTCGCCCGCATCGTCGAAAACCCCGAGCGCCTGCGCCTGCTGCTGGTCATCACCGTCGCCGACATCCGCGCCGTGGGCCCGGGCGTCTGGAACGGCTGGAAGGGCCAGCTTCTGCGCGAGCTCTACAACGCCACCGAAGCGGTGTTCCGCGGTGGCCGAGGCAGCGACGCCGCCGCCAGCGTCCAGCGCCATCAGGAGGCCGTCGCCGAGGCCGCGCGCGAGGCCCTGATCGCCGACGACCCGGCCGCAGCGGGCTGGGCGTCAGCCATGGAGGACGCCTATTTCAGCGCCTTCAAGGCGCAGGAACTCAAGGACCACGCGGCCCTGGCCCGCCGCGCCGCCATCCAGGGCGGAGCCGCCGCCGAGGGCCAGGTGACGCCGGGCTCCAACGCCGCCGAGATCGTGGTCGCGGCCAGAGACCGTCGCGGCCTGTTCGCCGACCTGGCTTTGGCCATCTCCTCGCTGGGCGGCAATGTCGTCGGCGCGCGGGTCTTCACCTCGCGCCAGGGCCAGGCGCTGGACGTCTTCTATGTGCAGGACGTCACCGGCGCCCCGCTGGGCTGCGAAAACCCCCGCGCCCTGCGCCGTCTGGCCGACGCCCTGGAAGCCGCCGGTCGTGGCGAAACCATGAGCTTCGAGCCCCGTCGCGGCGCCGAACAGTCGCGCACGGCGGCCTTCTCGATTGCGCCGAGCGTGGTGGTCGACAACGAGGCCTCCAACGACGCCACCGTGGTCGAAGCCTCGGGCCGCGACCGCCCGGGCCTGCTGCACGCCTTGGCCCAGACCCTGGCGACGAGCGGCCTGTCGATCCAGTCGGCCCATATCGACGGCTATGGCGAACGCGCGGTCGACGCCTTCTATGTGCAGACGTCCGAGGGCGGCAAACTGACCGAGACCCGCAAGGTCACGGCGCTGAAGGCGGATCTGCTGTCGGCGCTGGAAGCGAATGAAGCCGGGGCGCCGAACACGCGGCCGGGGCTGAAGCGGGCGCGGGCGAGCGTGGCGCGGTAGGGGGAAAACAACAGAATTAGCTTGTTGTTGTCCGCTTTGAGCGATTACCTTTTTCCATCGCGCCTGCTTCGATTTTCTCGTCGAGCTTGCGGGAATGAATCAGCCCCGGCGACTAGGTCACCGGGGCTGCGTTAGGGGGGCGAGCGACTTTTCACTTTCCAGGGTGGGTCGTTCGTCCCGGCTACCTCACTGAGGTATGGGCGCCGAAAGGCCGTCTCTCAAACCTTTCAGCAGACATAGGCCTTGGCCTATTTCTTCGGCGCAGGACGCGCTTCACGAACCGTCGTGTTGGGGTTACGTGCTGCCACTTGCGGCTTCACATAACGGCCCGTCACGGCGGAACGAAAGTTCGCGCCCGTCGAAGACCGTGTGGTCATCAACTGTGCCTCTTGGTGCTCGTCCACGTGCGAGCCCTTCACGACCGAATCGGCCCTACATCTTGTGTGGGGACGAGCTTCAGCCTCCATATGGGGCCACAGGGGGCAATGACTCGTCAACGCCTGCGAGAGCAGTTTTTAGTTAATGTGCGGTTAATTGCACGACAGTCGCTGTCGAACTCACCAGCTATACTAACTTTGAAGGCCACGCCGCGACATGCTGCCGCATCTAAACTGAACCAGGACTCACGTTTAGATTCGCGCCCTCGCGCAGAGCCAGCCATTCATCTCTTGGAGGCAGCAGCGTGCCGGACTGTCCAGGTCAGTCAAGGCCCGGTCTGCGACCGGCCGCTCCGCGGCGACCCGGAGGGTCGGCCTTGAGTGACCTGGACAGTCCGGCGATCGTCTCGCCGTGAGATGAAGGGATGGCTCCCTTCGGCGCGAAGGCGGGCGGAACGCCGTGATCGAACCCTTCTCCCAGAGGGAGAAGGAGGGGCCCGCGCCGTAGGCGTGGGAGGATGAGGGGTTTGCGAAGCCCTTCCGGACAGGGCGCGGCCCTCAGTGCGACAACGGCCACCAGTGTAACCCCTCACCCTCCCACGCAAGCGTGGGTCCCTCCCTCTCCCTCTGGGAGAGGGCTGGGCGTACGGGGATACGCCGCGCTCAATCCCCGTAGTTTCCGGAACAAAATCCAATCTATTCAACATCTTGCAAAATAGTTGATCGCGCCCATCAGACGCGTCGAAACCTCCCGCATACTCAATCTCACCTGACAGCACGGGAAGGGCGTCCGGCCGGCGACCAGAGACGGCTGTCAGGGGTGATCGAGCGGGCCACCGTTCGGGCGTATGCCCGAGCGGCCGGTTAAAGTGAGGGCAGGGGACGTAAACCTGTCCATCGGGGGCAAGCCAAGGCCTCCGCCCGTCCGAAGGTTCGCTCCGGGTTCCTCCGGAATCGGCGCGGCTGCAGCCCAAGGCTGGGTCCGTCGCGAGGCAGGACAAAACCCGGGTGGGGCAAAAGGCTGAACAGGCCTGCGCGCCCCGGCCAGAGGGATAACGATCACGCGGAGCGTTCGTCTTCGTCGAAACGGTATTTGCTATCCCCTCATCCGGGCGAGGCCCGGACGCTCCGCCGCTCTTCCCACACCATCGGCGGTTTCCGCGCGAGGTCGCGAAGTCGCGCCCGTGGAGCCCCGCCCAGATTGCCGCCGCCGCGCCTTCGCGTTACGGGTGGCGCGTACGAGGACAATCACGGTGTCGAGACCCAAGGGCTCCCTGGCCGCCGATCACGAGACCAAGCGGCGTGATCTGCTGACCAAGATGACCACGCGCCTGATGCATCGGCAGGCGGCGCGTCCCAGTCTGCGCGATCTGGCCGGGGCCGCCGAGGTCAGCGTTCCGACCCTGCGGCACTATTTCGGCGGCCGTCAGGCGGTGGTCGACGCGGTGCTGGCCGACTGTCTTCGGGTGGGCCGCGACGGCCTGGACGCCCAGCGCAGCTCCGACCGGCCGTTCGCCGAGTCGATCCAGGGCTATGCCGAGGCCCTGATCCGGGCCCTGCAGGCCCCGCGCCCCGTCAAGCTGGGCGACATCTTCGCCGTCAGTCTGGCCGAAGGGTTCCTGGATCCGCAGATCGGCGCCTCGGCCCTGAACCATATTGTCGAGCCGACCCTGCAGGTGCTGGAAGCCCGCCTGGAAGAACACATGCAGCGCGGCGAGATGATCCAGGCCGACGCCCGCGCCGCCGGCCTGATGCTGCTGTCGCCGCTGCTGGTGGCCTGCCTGCACCAGGACCAGCTGAACGGAACCCATGTGCGGCCGCTGTCGACGGAGGATCTGGCCCGCTCGGTCAGCGAGGCCTTCGTGCGGGCCTATGCCGTTCGGGTTCCGGCCTGACGGCCATTCGCCACAGTCGCCAACTCTCCGCTTTTCTATATCTCAAGTGAGATATAGAACCCCGCTCCTAGGTTCGGTGATCGGCGCGGAGAGAACGGCATGGCGAGCAAGATTCACGGCAATTCCTCTCTCGCCTGCCACGAGCTGCATCCCCACGCCCACAGCCCGTCGCGCCCCAGCCAGGCCGAGGCCGAGGCGGCCGTGCGCGTGCTGATCGAGTGGGCGGGCGACGATCCGTCGCGCGAAGGCCTGCTGGACACCCCGGCCCGGGTGGCGCGTTCCTATGGCGAGCTGTTCAGCGGCTATGGCGAGGATCCGCGCCGCCATCTGGAGCGGACCTTCGAAGAGGTCGGCGGCTATGAGGACCTGATCGTGCTGTCCAATATCCGGGTGGTCAGTTTCTGCGAGCACCACATGCTGCCGGTGATCGGCCGGGCCCATGTGGGCTATCTGCCGCGCAACCGGGTGGTGGGCATTTCCAAGCTGGCCCGGGTGGTTCGCGGCTTCGCCAAGCGCCTGCAGATCCAGGAAAAGCTGACCGCCGACATCGCCCAGACCATCCAGGATGTGCTCGATCCCCTGGGCGTCGGCGTGGTGATCGAGGCCGAGCACAGCTGCATGACCCTGCGCGGTGTCGATACGGCCGGCTCGATGCTGTCGACCAGCCGCCTGCTGGGCGTGATCCGTGACGATGGCCGCACGCGGGACGAGTTCCTGCGCATGGTCCGGCAGGCCTGAGACCGATGACCGCCCCGCCCCTCGCCTCGCCGCCCCTCGCTTCGACGACGCCGGCGGTGACGGTCTGGTTCGACGGCGACTGCCCGCTGTGCGTCCGCGAGATCGCCCTGATGCGGCGGCTGGATCGCCGGGGCGCGATCGCCTTTGTCGATGTGGCCGGCGACGGCAGCTGTCCGACCGATCGCGCGCAGCTGCTGGCGCGCTTTCACGCCCAGGAGGCCGGCGGAGCCATGGTGTCGGGCGCCGCGGCCTTCGCGGCCCTGTGGCGGGCCATTCCCGTGCTGGCGCCGTTTGGCCGGATGGCGCGAAACCCGGCGCTGCTGTGGGGGCTGGAGCGGGCCTATCGCGGCTTCCTGCGGCTGCGGCCCCGGCTGCAGGCGCTGGTTCGCCGGCTTGAGAGAACCTCGCGCGGAGGTCGGGCATGACCCCCGCGCCCGGAACGCCGCGCGTGGTGCTGGCCTATGGCCTGCTGGGCCTGATCCCCTTCCTGGCGCCGCCCCTGATCGGCGGCCTGTTTCCCGACCACGCCGCCTTCGCGGCCCGCGCCCTGGCCCTGTATGGCGGCCTGATCCTGTCCTTTCTGGGCGGAGCGCGCTGGGCCATGGCGGTGCGTCAGGATCGCGTTGACGCCCGGGTCGTGTCGCTGGCCATGATCCCGACCCTGGTCGCCCTGGCCGTGTTGCTGCTGCCCGCCGAGCTGCGGGCCACGCAGCTGGCGGTGCTGGCCCTGGCCCTGCTGATCCACGGCGCCTGGGATGTCTGGTCCAGCGGCCTGCCCGACTGGTATCCACGCCTGAGACTGATCCTGACCCTGGGCGGCACGGCCGGGCTGTCGGCCGGCGCGCTGGTGCTGCATGGCTGAGGCGGCTTCCACACCAGCCCGGCTGGCCGTCGTGGTCGGCGGCGCGGGGGGCGTCGGCGGGGCCCTGGCCCGCGCCCTGGCCGGAAACCCGAGCTATGATCGGGTCATCGTCCTGTCGCGACGGCTTCCGGCGGACTGGCCGGCGACGGACGCCCAGGACCGGATGGTCTGGATGCCGGCCGATATTCTCGACGAGGACAGTCTGGCGGCGGCCGCCGTCCGCATCGCCGCCCTGGGGGCGCCGACCCTGATCCTGATCGCCACCGGCATTCTGCACGGCGAGGGTCTGGCGCCGGAAAAGACCCTGCGCGCCGTGACCGCCGAGGCCCTGTCGCGGGTGTTTCTGGTCAATGCCGTGGGCCCGGCCCTGGTCGCCAAGCACCTGCTGCCCCTGACCCCGCGCGACCAGCCCAGCGTTCTGGCCGCCCTGTCGGCCCGGGTGGGCAGTATCGGCGACAACCAGCTGGGTGGCTGGTACGGCTATCGCGCTTCGAAGGCGGCGCTGAACATGCTGATCCACACTATCGCGATTGAGCACCGGCGCACCCGGCCGCTGGGCGTCTGCGTGGCGCTGCATCCCGGCACGGTCGACACCGCCCTCAGCGCGCCGTTCCAGGCGGGGGTGGCCGACGGACGGCTGTTCACCGCCGAGCAGTCGGCCGCCGCCCTGCTGGCGGTGGTCGAGAGCCTGGGTCCCGAGGCCAATGGCGGCTTCTACGCCTGGGACGGAGCGCCCATTCCATGGTGAGCCAGCCTCGCACCGCCGTCATCGGCGCCGGTATGGCCGGTCTGACCTGCGCCACCGCCCTGCAGGCGGCCGGTTGCCCGGTCGTGCTGTTCGACAAGGCGCGAGGGCCGGGCGGGCGGATGTCGACCCGGCGGCAGGCTCTGGGCGAGGGTGAGGTCGCCTTCGATCATGGCGCGCCGGCCTTTGCGGCCCTGGAGGCCGACTTTCAGGCTCAGGTGCAGTTCTGGAGCCTGCAGGGTCTGGCCGCACCCTGGCCTGCCGCAGGACCCGGACAGTTTGTCGGGGTCCCCGCGATGAACGCGCCGCTGAAGGCCATGGCGGCCGATCTGGACACCCGCTGGAGCCAGACGATCAGCGGGCTTTCGCGCGACGGCGCCGGCTGGCGCCTGGCCGGGACGACGCAGGACGAGGGGCCGTTTGACCGCCTCGTCGTGGCCATACCCGCCGAACAGGCCGCCGTTCTGCTGGCTCCGGTCCAGCCACAATTCGCCGCTCTGGCCCGCGCCGTTCGCTCTGCGCCGTGCTGGACCCTGATGGCGGTGTTCGATCAGCCCGTGCAAAGCGCCGAGGCGGTTCTGACCGGCGATGAGGTGGTGGCCTTCGCCAGCCGCGAGGCCAGCAAGCCAGGGCGCGCAGCGACCGAGGCCTGGGTGATCCACGCCACCCCCGACTGGTCGCGCGACCATCTGGAACTGACCGCCGATCAGGCCGCGCCCCGGCTGCTGGCGGGCTTTGAGGCCCTGCTGGGATCGTCTGCGCCCCTCGCCGTTTCGGCGGTGGCCCATCGCTGGCGCTATGCCCGGCCCCTGGCCGCGCCGCGTCCGCCCCTGTGGGACGCGGCGAGCCGCCTGGGCGTCTGCGGCGACTGGCTGGGCGGCGGCTCGGTCGAGGGCGCCTGGCGATCAGGCTTCGAGATGGCGGCTGGGCTCCTGCCTTGACGCCGTCAGCGGCAACGCCCAGAAGCCGGGCGTGACCGACACCGCACCCCCCGCCGCCGCCCCGAAAAAAGCCCCCGGCATGATCCGGTCCTCGGCGATCTATTCGGGCCTGACCCTGGTCAGCCGGCTGATGGGCTTCGTGCGCGATCTGGTGATGTCCTACTTCCTGGGGGCCAGCGCCAATTTCGCGGCTGACGCCTTCAACACCGCCCAGATGTTCCCCAACCTGTTCCGGCGGATCTTCGCCGAAGGCGCCTTCGCGGCGGCCTTCGTGCCGGCCTATTCCAAGACGCTGGACCGCGACGGGGCCGAGGTGGCCGACAAGCTGGCGGCCGACGCCATGGCCACCATCGCCGCCTTCACCGTCGGCCTGACCCTGATCTCGCAGGCCGCCATGCCGTGGCTCATGATGGTCATCAGCCCGGGCTTTGGCTTTGGCACCGACAAGTACAAGCTGGCCGTGATCCTGACCCAGATCACCATGCCCTATCTGCCCTGCATGGCCATCGTGGCCCTGCTGTCGGGCGTTCTGAACGCCCGGGGCAAGTTCATCGTCTCGGCCGCAGCCCCGATCCTGCTCAATCTCGTGACCCTGATCGCGGTCATCCCGACCAAGACCGCTCATCAGGCGGCCACGGCGGCCTCCTGGGGCATTCTGGCCGCCGGGATCTGCCAGGTGCTGCTGCTGGTCTGGGCGGTGCGCAAGGCCGGGGCGACGATCCGCTGGCGGTTGCCGCGCCTCACCCCGGAGATCAAGGGCCTGATCGCCCTGGCCATACCGGGCGCCATCGCCGCCAGCGCCAGCCAGATCAACATCACCATCTCGGGCGTGCTGGCCAGCCATGTGAACGGCGCGCGGACCTGGCTGGCCTATGCCGACCGCCTGTATCAGCTGCCGCTGGGCCTGGTGGGCGTGGCCATCGGCGTCGCCCTGCTGCCGCGCCTGTCGCGGGCCGTGGTGGCCGAGGATCGCCGCGAGGCCCAGAGCGCCATGGACCAGGCCATCGTCTTTGCCTTGGCCCTGACCCTGCCGGCCGCTGTGGCGCTGTTCAGCATTCCGTTCTTCCTGATCGACGGCCTGTTCACGCGCGGCGAGTTCACGGTGTTCGACGCCCGCCAGACGGCCAACGCCCTGTTGCACTATGGCTGGGGCACCCCGGCCTTCGTGCTGGCTCGCATCCTGTCGCCGGCCTTCTTTGCGCGGGGCGACACCAAGAGCCCGATGCGGTTCGCCCTGGTTTCGGTGGCCGTCAATATCGGCCTGGGTCTGGCCCTGTTCCCGTTCATGGGCGTGCCGGGCCTGGCCGCCGCGACCAGCGCCGCCTCATGGATCAATGTGCTGCAGATGGTGCTGACCTTGAGCAAGCGCGGCGACTACACCCCCAGCGCCATGGCCTGGGGCAAGATCATCCGGGTGCTGGCGGCCAGCGTCGCCCTGGGCATGATCCTGGCGGCGATGTCGCACTGGCGCGCCGCCATCGAGGCGCCGATCCTGGCCGTGGGTCTGGGTTCGGCCAAGGAGCTGGCCATCCTGGCGACCTGCGCCCTGGCGGCGGCGCTCTATCCGCTGCTCCTGCTGCTGTCGGGCGGGGTCACCGTGGCCGAGGCCAAGACCGTGCTACGGCGCGGCGCCGGGCGCTGAGCCGGCTTGCCCTGCGGTGCGCGGAGCGGTAACCAGCGGGCATGGCTTTGATCGGTCCCTTCGCGTCGCGATGGCGCGGCTCCCGCTGACCCTGATCGCCGCATCTTCGGATGCGGTTGGCGCCCTCGCGCTCGCCACCTCAAATCTACGCATTCAAGGCTGAAGCCATGACCGACCAAGCTCCCGTCGCCGCCCCCCTTGCCGCCTATGCGGGCCCGGCCCGCGTCCTCTCCGGCGTGCAGCCCTCCGGGGCCCTGCATCTGGGCAACTATCTGGGCGCGCTGGTGAAGTTCGCCCGCCTGCAACACGAGATCGACACCTTCATCTTCGTGGCCGACCTGCACGCCATCACCGTCTGGCAGGAGCCGGCGGCCCTGGCCCAGCAGACCCGCGAGATCGCCGCCGCCTATCTGGCCGCCGGTCTCGATCCGGCCAAGGCCACCATCTTCCCGCAGTCGGCCGTGCCCGAGCATGCCGAACTGGCCTGGATCTTCCAGTGCGTGGCCCGCCTGGGCTGGCTGGACCGCATGACCCAGTTCAAGGAAAAGAGCGGCAAGAACAAGGAGCGCAGTTCGGTGGGGCTCTACACCTATCCGGTGCTGCAGGCCGCCGACATCCTGATCTACAAGGCCACCCACGTGCCGGTGGGCGAGGACCAGAAGCAGCATCTGGAACTGACCCGCGACATCGCCGCCAAGTTCAACCACGACTTTGCCGCGCCCAACTTCTTCCCGCAGCCTGATCCGCTGATCCAGGGCCCCGGCGCGCGGATCATGAGCCTGCGCGACGGTTCGGCCAAGATGAGCAAGTCCGATCCGTCGGACTATAGCCGTATCAACCTGACCGACGACGCCGACACCATCGCCGCCAAGGTCAAGAAGGCCCGCACCGATCCCGAGCCCCTGCCCGAGACGCTGGAAGAGCTGGCGACCCGCCCCGAGGCCGACAACCTGGTCGGCATCTTCGCGGCCCTGGACGGCCGGACGAAGGCGGAAGTCCTGGCCGAGTATGCCGGCAAGGGCTTTGGAACCTTCAAGCCGGCCATGGCCGAACTGGCGGTCGAGAAGCTGGCCCCGGTGGGGGAGCGCATGCGGACCCTGCTGGCCGATCCGGCCGAGATCGACCGCATCCTGGCCAAGGGCGCGGAGCGGGCGCGCGAAGTGGCTGCCCCGACCGTGGCCGAGGTCAAGAAGCTGGTGGGGTTCTGGGGGGCTTGAAACTCGCCCCCTCCTGACCGCTTCGCGGTCGTCTTCCCCCTACGGGGGAGGAGCGCCGAAGGCGCGGAGGGGGCAAGTGTTCGCCGACTAGACCCGCTCGGGGATCCGCACCGTCAGGGTCTCATAGCCCTTCACGAAGCTGGAATAGACCCGGCGCGGCTCGTCGAGGACCTCGATCTTCGGGAAGCGCTTGAGGATTTCTTCCCAGACGATCTTCAGCTGCATCTCGGCCAGGCGGTTGCCCACGCAGCGATGGATGCCGAAGCCGAACGACAGGTGGCGGCGGGGGTTTTCGCGGTCGATGATGAAGCTGTCGGCGTCTTCGATCACGGTGTCGTCGCGGTTGCCCGAGACGTACCACATGACGACCTTGTCGCCCTTCTTGATCTGTTTGCCGCCCAGTTCGACATCTTCTAGCGCGGTGCGGCGCATGTGGGCCAGGGGCGTCTGCCAGCGGATGATCTCCGAGACCATCGACGGGATCAGCTCTGGATTGGCCCGCAGCTTGGCTTCCTGTTCCGGGTTCTTGGACAGGGCGTAGAGGCCGCCGGTCAGGGAGTTGCGGGTCGTGTCATTGCCGCCGACGATCAGCAGGATGATGTTGCCCAGATACTCCATGGGCGGCATGTCGCGGGTGGCTTCGCCGTGGGCCAGCATCGAGATCAGGTCGCCGCCCGGCTCGGTGGCGTTGACCCGCTCGTTCCACAGATTGGTGAAATAGGCCAGGCACTCCAGCAGTTCGGCCCGGCGGGCGTCCTCGCTCTCGATCAGGCCGCTTTCCGGCGAGGCGGTGGCGATGTCCGACCAGCGGGTCAGCTTGCGGCGCTCTTCCCACGGGAAGTCGAACAGGGTGGCCAGCATCTGGGTGGTCAGCTCGATCGACACCTTGTCGACCCAGTCGAAGGGCACGCCGATCGGCAGGT
Source organism: Caulobacter sp. FV1ye13L (assembly GCF_058681155.1). The sequence goes on along the minus strand of NZ_CM178732.1, from coordinate 1,118,499 downwards.
CGTCGAGGATCAGGTTCACCCGCTCGCGGATCAGGCCTTCCAGCTTGGCCAGGTTCTGGGGCGAGACGATAGGGCTCACCGTCTTGCGCTGGATGTCGTGCTTGGGCGGGTCCATGGCGATGAACATCGGCAGGACGAAGTCCTCGTCGAAGTTCCGGATCGTGATGCCGCCCAGATGGGCGTCGGACGAAAACACCGCGTGATTGGTGTCGACAGCCATGATGTCGTTGTAGCGGGTCACCGACCAGTAGGGGCCCGTTTCCTCATTGCCCTTGGAATAGTGAACCGGGTCTTCTTTGCGGAGCCGTTCAAAATAGGGCCACATGGCGTCGGTCTGGAACAGGACCGGATCGGCGACATGGTAGTCCTCGAGGGGAATGGACCAGGCCTTGGCGCGCACTTCGGCGCTCAGATCAATCGAGCCATCGCTCATGTAAGCCTCCCGCGGATCATTGTTTTCAGCATCACGCCAGAAAATGACGCCTGTGTCACCTTTCTTTCTGAGGCGCCCGACATCTTGCGCGCGGGGCTGTCGAGGTCCATCTCTCCGCCATGTTCATCCAGACCGAAACCACGCCCAATCCCGAGGTGCTGAAGTTCCTGCCCGGCCGTGAAGTGCTGGGTGAGGGCGCGCGCGAGTTCAAGACGCCGGAAGAGGGCGAGTCCTCGCCGCTGGCCAAGGCCCTGTTCCAGCTGGGCGACGTGACACGGGTATTTTTCGGTCCCGAATTCCTGACCGTGACCAAGGATCCGGACGCCGAGTGGCCGCATCTGAAGGCGCCGATCCTGGCGGCGATCATGGACCATTTCACCAGCGGCCGGCCCCTGCTGCTGGACGCCACGGAGAGTGGTCACGACGACGACGGCGTCTATGACGCGGAAACCAGCCAGATCGTCGCCGAGATCAAGGAACTGCTCGACACCCGCATTCGTCCGGCCGTGGCCCAGGACGGCGGCGACATCGTGTTCAGCAAGTTCGAGCCCGCCACTGGCGTGGTCTGGCTGCACATGCGCGGCGCCTGCTCGGGCTGCCCGTCCTCGTCGGCGACCCTGAAGTCCGGCGTCGAGAACATGCTCAAGCACTATGTGCCCGAGGTCACCCGGGTCGAGCAGACCCTCTAGGAATTTCCCCGCCCTGCGGCTTGCGCGCCCGTCTCGCAAGCCTATATTGCAACCATACAAGTTGCTGATAGCTTCCTTGAGGATCGCAAATGGCCAAGCTCGACGCTCCGGCGCTCGCCCAACTGTTTACGCAGGCGCGGACGCGCAATGGCTGGAAGACCGATCCGCTGCCGGAAAGCCTGCTGCGCGAGCTCTATGACCTTGTGAAGTTCGGCCCCACCGCCGCCAACTCGACCCCGGCGCGCTTCATCTTCGTGACGAGCCCGGAAGCCAAGGCCAAGCTGGCGGCGCTGTCGTCGGGTTCGAATGGCCCCAAGATCCTGCAGGCCCCGGCCACGGTGATCATCGGCTACGACCTCGACTTCCCCGAGACCCTCGACAAGCTGTTCCCGCACGCCCCCGGCGCCAAGACCTGGTTCGGTGACCCCGTGGCCAAGGAGTGGGGCGCGTTCCGCAACAGCTCGCTGCAGGGCGGCTATTTCATCCTCGCCGCCCGGGCCCTGGGCCTGGACGTCGGCGCGATGTCGGGCTTCGACAATGCGGGCGTCGACGCGGAATTCTTCGCGGGCACCAACATAAAGTCCAATTTCATTGCTTCGATCGGCTACGGCACGGAAGAGGGTCTCTTCCCGCGCAGCCCGCGCCTCGATTTCGAGGAAGCCGCCCAAATCGTCTGATCTCGCGCCACAGTTTTTGGCCGGTCCGCGTGAGTATGGATCGGCCCGACCTGATCCTCCGGTCGTTTCGGCGACCGGAGGTGACGGGTTCTTTGTGCATCTGGAGCACACGCGCTAAAACCAACCCATGATCCAGCGCCTTGCCCTTATCGCCCTGCCGCTCCTGCTGCTCGCCGCCTGCGGTCCGGCGGAAAAGAAGGCCGCCGAGGCTGGCGCTGCCCCGCCCTCCGCCGAGTCTGGCAAGAGCAGCTCTGTCGCGGTGATGGTCAAACCCTATGTCGATGGCCCCCTGACCGTCGGCGTTGACGGCGTCGGCCCGATTACCGCCGCCACGGCGTTCGACCTGCCGACCTTCAAGGTGCTGTTCCCCAGGGCGGTGGTCGCCCAGGCCTTCCTGCACCTCGGAACCGGCCGGCCCCAGCCGATCATCAACGTCGAGCTGAACCAGACCCCGCTGATGGAGGTCTCCAAGGGCGAGGATGGCGATCTGGGCTCGATCCGTCTGGAAGGCGGCGACGTGCGCGGCCCCAAGGACGAGACCCTGCTGACCCAGTGGTCGGCGCTGGATCTGGACATCGCCAACTGCCGGGCCGGCGAGGGGCGTGACATCAACACCGTGGTCTGCGTCCGGCCCGAGGCGCCCAATGTCGCCTATCTGATCGGCGTGCCGGGATGGACCAAGGGCGGCCTGCCGCCGGTCGGGACGCTGAACGCCAAGGGCCAGCTGAACGGTTTCGTCTGGCGGCCGGCCGAGGTCGCCGCCGTCGGCGCGGCCTGATCGTCTCATGCGCTTGCCCCTCGCCCTGATCGCCGTTCCGCTGGCGCTGCTCGCCGCCTGTGGTCCGGCGGACAAGCCCGCACCGCCGGCATCGCCCCCGTCCGCCGCCGCACCCGCAGCCGGGACGGGCTCCCTGCTGGCGCTCGACGAGTACGCCGTCGGGCCGATCATGGCCCAGACCCCGTTCAGGGCCGAGGCGATCCAGGCCCTGTTTCCGAACGACCGGGTCGCGACGGACGGCTCGGTCATCACTGTCGCCCGCGACGGCGTGACGATGCTGAAAATCCTCGGCGAGCCAGGCCTGACCACGGTCGGCGAGATCCATATCGCCGGACGATTGGCGACCGGACCGCGCGGCGAGGTCTTCGGCATGCCCTGGACCCGGCTGGACGTGCCCCCCAAGCGCTGCTGGATGGGCCAGGACGCCTATCGCCACGCCGTGATCTGCACCCAGCCCGGCGAGTCCGTTCTGCGCTATGTGTTTGAGGTTCCCGGCTGGACCACGGATGCGTTGCCGCCGACCGAGGTGCTGGCCAAGGCCACCTTGCGCGACTTCATCTGGAAGAGCGGCGCGGGCGGCTACGCTCCGAACGGGGGCGGCGCATGATCCTGGCCATCGACACCTGCCTGGGCGCCAGCTCGGTCGCGATCCTGGACGGCGACCGGGTGCTGGCCTCGCGCAGCGAGCCCATGACCCGGGGCCACCAGGAACGCATCGGCGTTCTGGCCCGCGAGGTCGCGCTGGAAGCCGGCGTGGCGTTTTCCGACCTTACCCGGATCGGCGTCACGGTCGGTCCCGGCTCGTTCACCGGCCTGCGCGTGGGTCTGGCCTTCGCCAAGGGCCTGGCGACGGCGCTGTCGATCCCCTGCGTGGGGGTCAGCACGCTGGAGGCCCTGGCCTTTGGAACGCCGGGCTTCGTCGCCGCCGTGCTCGATGCGCGGATGAGCCAGGTCTATCTGCAAATCTTCGACGGCCGGGTCGCCCTGATGGCCCCCGACGCCCTTGACCTGGGCTTCGCCGCCGCGCGGCTGGCCGAACTGCATGGCGGACAGGCCGTGACCCTGATCGGGTCTGGCGCGCCGCTGCTGGCTGAAACCTTCCCGAAGGCTGCGATCCTCACCCCGGCCTTTCCCGATCCGGTCGCCGTGGCGCGACTAGCCGCCGCCCGGCCCGCGCCGACCCATTCGCCCCGGCCGCTGTATCTGCGCGCGCCCTACGCCACCCTTCCAGCCTCATGATCCTGCGTCCCGTGGGCCTGGAGGCCTGTTTCATCCTGGCTGATCTGCACGACCGCGCCTTTCCCCGGCCGTGGAGCGCTCTGGAATTCGAAGAGTTGCTGAAGTCGCCCGGAGTCTTCGCCGTCATGGGCGAGGCGGGCGAGCCGGCCGTCGAGAAGGGCTTCATCCTGTGCCGCTCGATCGCCGGCGAGGCCGAGATCCTGACCATCGCTGTCGACCCCGCCGCCCGTCGTCGCGGCTGGGGCGGCGCCCTGGTCGAAATGGCGGCCGGGATCGCGACCGAAACCGGCTCTGAAGCCATGTTCCTGGAGGTGGCGTCCGACAACACGGCCGCCATCGCCCTCTATGCGGCGACCGGCTTTGCCCGGGTTGGGCTGCGCAAGGGCTATTATCCCCATCCGGATGGCGCTAGGGACGCGATTGTCATGCGGCGGGCGCTTAACACTTAAGGGCTCACCGCCTATCCTGCCATCGACTCAGACGGAGGCGCCGCCTTGGATCGACTTGAAAAGCTCTGCATCGATAAGGGCATGCGCATGACCGACCAGCGCCGCGTGATCGCGCGCGTGCTGTCGGCCGCCGACGATCACCCGGATGTGGAAGAGCTGCACCGCCGCGCCCACGCGGTCGATCCGCATATCTCGATCGCCACCGTCTATCGGACGGTCCGCCTGTTCGAAGAGAGCGGCATCATCGAGCGCCACGACTTCCGCGACGGCCGCTCGCGCTATGAAGAAACCCCCAGCCATCACCACGACCACCTGATCGACATGAAGACCGGCAAGGTCGTCGAGTTCGTGGACGAGGAGATCGAGGCCCTGCAGAACGCCATCGCGCGCAAGCTGGGCTACAAGCTGGTGGATCACCGGCTGGAACTGTACGGCGTTCCGATCGAGGATTGATCGTGAGCTGCTCCCCCTTTGGGGGAGCTGTCGCGAGGCGACTGAGGGGGCCTTCTGGGCCTGGGCCGAGCCAGCCCCCTCCGGCCCTCTGGGCCACCTCCCCCAGAGGGGGAGGATCTCCAGTGTGGCGCCCATGTCCTTGCACGTCGGGCCTCACGCCCCCATAACCTCGCCCATGAGCGAGACCCCGCAAAAGCGCCTCTATATCAAGACCTACGGCTGTCAGATGAACGTCTATGACAGCGAGCGCATGGCCGATGTCCTGCGTCCGCTGGGCTATGGCGTGGTCAATGATCCCGAAGGCGCCGATCTGGTGGTGCTCAACACCTGCCACATCCGCGAAAAGGCCACCGAGAAGGTCTATTCGGAGCTTGGCCAGATCAAGCTGATGAAGGATCGCAAGGCGGCGGATGGCGGACGCATGACCATCGCCGTGGCTGGCTGCGTGGCCCAGGCCGAGGGCAAGGAGATCATGCATCGCCAGAAGGCGGTCGATCTGGTGGTCGGGCCGCAATCCTATCACCAGCTGCCCGAGCTGATCGCCCGCGCCCACCGGGCCACCGGCGAGCGGCTGTCGACCAGCTTCGCCGCTGACGAGAAGTTCGACGCCCTGCCGGCCGAGCGCCAGGTCAACGGCGTCACCGCCTTCCTGACCGTGCAGGAGGGCTGCGACAAGTTCTGCACCTTCTGCGTGGTGCCCTATACGCGCGGCGGCGAGTGGTCGCGGCCGGTCAACGACATCCTCGAGGAAGCCCGGCGCCTGGCCGCTCAGGGCGTGCGCGAGGTCACCCTGCTGGGCCAGAACGTCAACGCCTTTAATGGCGACGGCTCGACCCTGGCCAAGCTGGTGCGTCAGCTGGCCAAGATCGATGGCCTTGACCGCATCCGCTACACCACCAGCCATCCCCGCGACATGGGCGATGACCTGATCGAGGCCCATGGCGAGCTGCCCGAGCTGATGCCCTATCTGCACCTGCCGGTGCAGGCGGGCAGCGACAAGATCCTCAAGGCCATGAACCGCGACCACACGGCCGAAAGCTATGTGAAGCTGATCGAGAAGATCCGCCTTGCGCGGCCTGACATCGCCATGAGCGGCGACTTCATCGTCGGCTTCCCCGGCGAGCGTGACGGCGATTTCGAAAAGACCCTGGAGCTGGTCCGCGAGGTCGGCTTCGCCAGCGCCTTCTCGTTCAAATATTCGCGCCGCCCCGGCACCCCGGCCTCGGCCATGACCGGCCAGGTCGACGAAGCCGTTAAGGCCGAGCGCCTGGAGCGCCTGAACCAGCTGCTGGACGTGCAGCAAAAGGCCTTCAATGCCGGCCAGGTGGGCAAGACCATGCCCGTGCTGTTCGAGAAGGCCGGGCGCCATGCCGGCCAGATCGTCGGCCGCAGTCCCTATCTGCAGGCGGTTCACGCCGAAGGCGGCGAGCACCTGCTGGGAACCATCGTTGCCGTCCGTATCGAAACCGCCGCCAAGATGAGCCTGGGCGGCGTGCTGGAAACGTCTTCCATCCTGGAGCCCGCTTGAGTCGCACCCCTGAGTTTATGCCGCTGTCGGACGACGCGGTTCACGCCGTCTCCGGTCCCCATGGCCGTCATGCGGCCCTGATCGAGGACGCCTTCAGGGTGCTCATTGAGACGCCAGGTGGCGGCGTCACCATCACCGGCGACGTCAAGGGCCGCACCGGCGCCAAGCGGGCGCTGCGGGATCTGGCCGACCGCGCTGACGCCGGCGAACAGATTGTCGAGGCCGACATCCGTATCGCCGTGGGCGAGGCCCAGAGCACCGGTGGTCAGGCCTCGGCCCGCACCGTGCGCAAGGGTTCGGTGTCGCCCAAGACCAAGGGCCAGGCCCGCTATATGGAAGCCATGGGCAGCCATCCGCTGTCGTTTGGCCTGGGTCCGGCGGGCACCGGCAAGACCTTCCTGGCCGTGGCGCACGGGGCCGGCATGCTGCTGCGCGGCGAGGTCGATCGCCTGATCGTCACCCGCCCCGCCGTCGAGGCCGGCGAAAAGCTGGGCTTTCTGCCGGGCGACCTGAACGAGAAGGTCGATCCCTATATGGCCCCGGTCTGGGAGGCTCTGACCGACATCATGGGCGCCGACCAGCTGCGCCGCCGTCGCGAGAAGCTGGAGATCGAGGTCGCCCCGATCGCCTTCATGCGCGGCCGCACCCTGGCGCATGCGTTTGTCATCGTCGACGAGGCCCAGAATTGCTCGCGTCTGCAGATGAAGATGGTCCTGACCCGGCTGGGCGAGGGCTCGCGCATGGTGGTGACGGGCGACCCGACCCAGATCGACCTGCTCAATCCCCGCGACTCCGGCCTGGCCCACGCCGTCTCGATCCTGGAAGGGGTCGAGGGGGTTTCAGTCTCGCGCTTCACTGCCGCCGACGTGGTGCGTCACCCGTTGGTCGAACGCATCGTTCGGGCCTATGACGCCGACGCCCTGCAGACGACGACGCGATGACCATCACCGTAGACATCGAGATCGAGGATCAGGCCTGGCTTCAGGCCGAGCCTGAAACCGAGGCCCTGGTCTGGCGCGCCGCCCAGGCGGTGCTGGACGCGCATCAGGACATCGAAGGTCAGGGGATCGTGATCCTGCTGGCCGATGACGACAGCGTCCAGGCCCTGAACCGCGACTTCCGCCAGAAGGACTACGCCACCAACGTCCTGTCCTTCCCCTCGCCCCCAAATCCCGAAGGTCAGATCGGCGACATCGCCCTGGCGTTCGGAGTCTGCCAGCGCGAGGCGATCGAGCAGGGCAAGCCTTTTGCCCACCATTTGCAACATCTGGTGGCGCATGGGGTGCTGCATCTCTTAGGATACGACCACGAAGGCGACGAAGAGGCTGAGTCCATGGAGGCCCTGGAACGCGAGATCCTGGCCACGCTGGACGTGCCCGATCCTTACGCCCCCGATCCTTACGCCCCCGAGCAGGGATAGTTCTCCAAGGCCATGCCAAGCGACGACTCTAGTCCACAGCCCGCCGGTCCAGCTCGACAGAGCCGGGGCTTGCGGGCGTTTTTCCGCAAGATGCGCAAGCGACTGTCGGCTCCGGTCGAGCTGGTCCGGCCGGCCGAGCCGGTCCAGGACGGCGCGGTCGACATCGTCGATCAGGCCGAGGCCTTCAAGACCCTCCGCGTCGCCGACGTGATGACGCCCCGCGCCGATATCGTCTCGGTCGAGCTGTCGACACCGTTCGAAGCCCTGATCGCCCAGTTCACCGAAGCCGAACACTCGCGGATGCCGATCTATCGCGAGACTCTCGACGACCCGATTGGCGTGGTTCACGTCAAGGACGTGTTCCGGCTGCTGGCCGCAGGCGACAACCGCCCGGCCGCGGCCGACATCGTCCTGCACAAGGTGCGGCGCGAGGCCCTCTATGTGCCCGCCTCGATGCGGGCCGCGGATCTGCTGCTGCGCATGCGCACCGGCCGCATCCATCTGGCCCTGGTCATCGACGAATTCGGCGGCACCGATGGGCTGGTGACCATGGAAGACCTGATCGAGGCGGTGGTCGGCGAGATCGATGACGAGCACGACGACGCCACCGTCGCGGGCATCGTGGCCCGGCCCGGCGGGGTGTTCGAGGCCGACGCCCGCGCGCCGCTCGAGGAGCTGGAAGCGGCGCTTGGCCGTGAACTGGCGCCGCCCGACATGGAAGAAGACATCGACACCGTCGCCGGCCTGGTCGTGGCCCTGGCCGGCCGCGTGCCGCAGCGGGGCGAGGTGATCGCCCATCCGCACGGCTATGACCTGGAAGTGGTCGAGGCCGATCCGCGCCGGGTTCGACGGGTGCGGGTGCGGCCCGCCGCCGTCCCGGGCGCGGCGGCGCAGCCGGCGGAAGCCGCCGCCTCGTGAACTTCAGGCTCGCTGCGCTGTGGCGTGAGCGCGGGCTGGCCCTGCTGGCCGGCCTGGTCGCCGCCCTGGCCCATCCGCCGTTCGGCGTGCTGCCGGGCCTGCTGGGCTACGCCCTGCTGCTGTGGCTGCTCGACACGATCGAAGGGCCTCAGCCGCTGCGCGCGGCCTTCCTGCGCGGCTGGCTGGCGGGCCTGGGCTATTTCGGGCTCGGCACCTGGTGGATCGGCGAGGCCTTCATGGTCGACGCCGCCAATCAGGGCTGGATGGCGCCGTTCGCGGTCGCCGCCATGGCGGGGGGACTGGCCCTGTTCTGGGGCGTCGCCGCTGTCATCTATCGCCTGGTCCGACCGGCGGGCGTGCGCCGCATCCTGGTCTTCGCCGGCGCCTTCGCGGCGCTGGAGTGGGCGCGCGGTCATGTGCTGACCGGCTTTCCGTGGAACCTGCCGGGCGAGACCTGGAAGGCCGGCTCGGCCCCGTCCCAGGCCGCCGCCCTGGTCGGCGCCTACGGCCTGACCTGGATCACCCTGGCCATCGCCGCCGCGCCGGCCGTCTGGCGCGAGGGCCTGGCGGGCCGCAAGGCGATCGCCGCCGCCGCCGCCGCGCTGGCGGCGCTGTACATCAACGGCTGGATTCCGGCGGGGCCGGCGGTGAGCGCCTCTTCCCCGACCGTCCGCATCGTTCAGGCCAACATCCAGCAGGAGGCCAAGTGGGACGCCGATCGCTTTGCCCAGGTGGTCCAGGCCTATGTTTCGCTGACCGCCAGGCCCTATGCGAGCGGCAAGCCGGCCACCCTCGTCGTCTGGCCCGAAGGCGCCCTGCCGGCCGCCATCAATGACTATCTGGCCCCCGGAACCTGGGTGCGCCAGGCGATCGTCGACGCCCTGCAACCGGGTCAGCTGCTGCTGATCGGCGGCTATCGCTATGACGGATCGCCCGACAAGCCGATCTACTACAACAGCCTGATCGCCCTGAAGCGCACCGCGACCGACATCGAGCTGGTCGGCATCTATGACAAGCACCGGCTGGTGCCCTTTGGCGAATATCTGCCGATGGACGCCCTGCTGACCAAGCTGGGCGTCAAAAGCCTGGCCCATCTGGGCGACGGCTTCGCCACCGGGCCGCGCCCGGCCCCGCTGCGGGTTTCGCCCGACCTGATCGTCCAGCCGCTGATCTGCTACGAGAGCCTGTTTCCGGGCCTGGCCAGACCCGATCCCAGGGTGCGGGCCCTGATCAATGTGTCGAACGACGCCTGGTTCGGCGTCACGTCCGGGCCGCTGCAGCATCTCAATCTGGCCAGCTATCGGGCCATAGAAACCGGGGTTCCGATCATCCGCGCCACGCCCACGGGCGTCTCGGCGCTCATCGACGCCAGAGGCGAGATCGTGCGCGAGGCCCGGCTGAGTCTGGGAGAAACCGGCGTTATCGACGGCTCTTTACCGAATGTGGGTAAAATCACACCCTATGCCCGGCTTGGCGACAGCCTGTTCATGCTATTGCTCGGGCTCTCGATGCTCGCCGGCTTTCGCTCAAAAGCGGGTGGGGGCTATTAATTGTTACCGATTTGTTAGACACAGGCTGAATAAAAACCGCAATTTTAGCTATCAAGCGTAGGCATGAGCTCTCCTCCCGACCAAGACCGTCAGCCCAACCCGATCGATCTGCACGTCGGCGCGCGCATTCGCATGCGCCGCAAGATCCTGGGCGTGAGCCAGGAACGACTGGCTGAAGATCTGGGCCTGACCTTCCAGCAGGTGCAGAAGTACGAGCGTGGGGCCAATCGGGTCAGCGCCAGCAAGCTGTATGAGATCGCCCGAAGCCTGCAGTCGTCGGTGGCCTATTTCTTTGAGGGTCTGGCCGATCCGACCGAATCCGGGGGTCTGGCCGAAACCGGTTCGGAGCAGTTCGTCCACGATTTCCTGATGACGCCCGAGGGTCTGGAGCTGGCCAGCCTGTTCCCCAAGATCTCCCGGGCCAAGGTGCGCCGCCGGATCCTCGACCTGGTCCGCTCGATGGCCGATGAGGACGTGGCCGAGAGCGACGCATAACGCCAAGACCCGCGACGATCGGCGCGACTTGCCGACATAAACATATCTTTATATGCTGTCCGGCTAGCGGGATGGACCTGTCGTCCATTTCCGCCGTTTCCATGGCCGGAGCTGTCCCTTGAGCCGTTCGTCCTACATCTTTACCAGCGAGAGCGTCTCCGAAGGCCACCCCGACAAGGTTGCCGACCGGATCAGCGACACGGTGGTCGACGCCTTCCTGACCGCCGATCCCGAAGCCCGCGTGGCGTGCGAGACCCTGGTCACCACCAACCGCATCGTGCTGGCCGGCGAAGTCCGGGCCGGAAAGCCCGATGGCGACAAGGCCGCCAACAAGCAGCTGACCAAGGACATCCTCAAATCGCTGGAGCCCAAGGTGCGGGCCGCGATCAAGGACATCGGCTACGAGCAAAAGGGCTTCCACTGGGAGAAGGCCAAGTTCGCCAACTACCTGCACGGCCAGTCGGCGCACATCGCCCAGGGCGTTGACGCCAGCGACAAGAAGGACGAGGGCGCCGGCGACCAGGGCATCATGTTCGGCTATGCCAGCACCGAGACCCCGGAGCTGATGCCGGCCACCCTGCAGTACAGCCACAACATCCTCAGCCGCCTGGCCAAGCTGCGCCACAGCGGCGAGCTGTCGGCGCTGGAGCCCGACGCCAAGAGCCAGGTCACCCTGGAATATGACGGTAACGGCAAGCCGGTCCGGGTCGTCTCGATCGTGGTCAGCCACCAGCACAAGAAGAAGATCGACGGCAAGGCCGCGACCTCCAAGCGCGTGCTGGACCTGATCAAGCCGCACATCCTGCCGATCTTCCCCGAAGGCCTGATCACCAAGAAGACCCAGTGGCTGGTCAATCCGACCGGCCGCTTCGAGATCGGTGGCCCCGACGGCGACGCCGGCGTCACTGGTCGCAAGATCATCGTCGACACCTACGGCGGCGCGGCCCCGCACGGCGGCGGCGCGTTCTCGGGCAAGGATCCGACCAAGGTCGACCGTTCGGCCGCCTATGCCTGCCGCTACCTGGCCAAGAACGTCGTGGCGGCCGGCCTGGCCGACCGCTGCACCATCCAGATCGCCTATGCGATCGGCGTGGCCCAGCCGGTGTCGTTCCACGTTGATCTGCACGGCACGGGCAAGGTCGATCCGGCCGTGCTGGAAAAGCTGCTGCCCACCCTGATCGGCGGGGCCACCCCGCGCGGCATCCGCGAGCACCTGCAGCTGAACAAGCCGATCTATGCCCGCACCGCCGCCTATGGCCACTTCGGCCGCACGCCGGACAACGAAGGCGGCTTCTCGTGGGAGAAGACCGACCTGGTCGGCGAGTTGAAGGGCCTGGCGTAAGCCTCAGCCTCTCCTGATTGTTTGAAGCGGGCCTCGATCATGCGATCGGGGCCCGCTTTCGTTTGGGGTCGTTCTGCTGGCCTCGCACCCGGATGACGGCTAAGACGCCGCCCCATGACCTCCGCTCCCATTCCCCACGGGCCCCTGCGCACGTTCGGCCGCATCAAGTCGCGGCCGGTGAAGCCGCGCCAACAGGCCCTGCTCGACACCCTGCTGCCCGAAATCGCCGTGCCCGAGGCGCCGTTCGAGCCGCGCGACCTGGCGCCCGAGACCACCGAGACCTGGCTCGAAATCGGTTTCGGCGGCGGCGAGCACATGGCCGCCCAGGCCGGTCGCCATCCGCACGCCCTGATCATCGGGGCCGAGCCCTTCGTCAACGGCGTGGCCAGCGCGGTGCGTCACATCGAGGAGCAGGCGCTCAAGAACGTCCGCATCCACGAGGGCGACGCCCGCGACGTGATCGGCTGGCTGCCCGACGCCTGTCTGACGCGGGTCTTCATCATGTTCCCCGACCCCTGGCACAAGGCGCGGCACAACAAGCGCCGGCTGATCCAGCCGGCGGTGGTGGCGGAACTGGCCCGTGTTCTGAAGTCTGGCGGCCGCCTGCGCTTCGCCACCGACTGGGCCGACTATGCCGAGTGGACCATCGAGCGGGTGCTGGCCGATCCGGCCTTCCGCTTCGAGAGCGAAACGGCCGACCGCAACGCCCCGCCCGCCGATCATGTGACCACGCGCTACGAGGAAAAGAAGCTGGGCGACTGCGCGCCGGTGTTCCTGGATTTCGTCAGGGTCTGACGCGGGTCCAGGTCTGAAGCAGCGGGACGGTCGCGCAGGCCGCGCCGCCATCGCGCGCGCGACCGGCGATCCGGGCCTGCAGAACGTCTCCGGCCTGGGCGGCCGCCAGCGCCAGATCGTCGGACAGGGTGTTCAGATAGATCTTGGCGCGCCGGCCCGAGCCGGACGCCGCGGCGCAACTGGCCTGGGCGCCCGAGGCGACATAGACGAAACGGCCGCGACCATCGGCGCGCAGCAACGGTCCGCCGGGCCGAAGGCCGGTCGCGGTGGGCGTCAGGGTGATGGGAATGTCGAAGGTCAGGTCGCCGCCGTCGGCCAAGACGGTGTCGACCGGCGCGTTCGCCTTGCCTTGCAACGAGAAAAACACGCCAGCGGGCGGGTCGGCCAGGATGATCCTCAAGGTGAGATCGGTCCTGGCCATGGCGCGAGCCTAGTAGTTGTCGTCGTGGCGCTTGATCGCCGCGCGGATGATGTCGGCGGTTTCTTCCAGATCAGCCCAGCCGGTGATCTTGGTCGACTTGCCCTTTTCCAGATCCTTGTAGTGCTGGAAGAAGTGGGCGATCTGCTCGGTGAGGATCACCGGCAGGTCGCGCCAGCTGTTCACGCCCGTATAGAAGGGGTGCAGCTTGTCGACCGGCACGGCCAGGATCTTTTCGTCCGAACCGGCCTCGTCGACCATCATCAGGGTGCCGATCGGACGGCAGCGGATGATCGCGCCCGGCACGACCGGGGTCGGGCCCACCACCATGATGTCGGCGGGGTCGCCGTCATCGGCCAGGGTGTGCGGGATAAAGCCGTAATTGGCCGGATAGAACATCGCCGTGTGCAGGAAGCGGTCGACCATCAGGGCGCCGCTGGCCTTGTCGATCTCGTACTTCACCGGCTCGCCGCCCTGCGGGATCTCGATGACAGCGTTGAGGTCGTAGGGCGGGTTGACGCCCGTGGCGATCTTGGAGAGGTCCATTATGACTCTTCTGTGGAAAGGGTCCGCGGGGAGGCGGGCCTGCGCGGCGACTGTATAGGCCACAAGTGTTGCACTGCGAAAGAGGCCGCGCATGAAGCTCGCTCGCGACGGCCGGTGGCGACGGCCTGTCACGGGGGCTTCCACCCGTTCACCTATCGCGCTATATAGGCCCTACATCGTCCGTCAGCGCTGAGTGCGCTTTCGAGCGGCGGCCCGAAAGGCTGCCGCTTTTTCTTTGGCTGTTTGGCGCCCGCGCCGGATCGCCCAGTTTTGAGTTGAGAAATCCGTTGCGCGGCAAGACGCAGGAAGACCGTGATCTGATCGAAATTCTCGATCCCGTCGCCGAGACTGTCGGCTTCGAGATCGTCCGCCTGCGCCTGATGGGCGGGGCCGAGACGCGGCGGCTGCAGATCATGGCCGAGCGTCCGATGCAGCCCGATGGTTCGGGCGGCGACATGAATGTCGAGGACTGCGCCAAGCTGTCGCGCGCCGTGTCGGAAATTCTCGACGCCGCCGATCCGATCAGCGGCGAATACACTCTGGAAGTCTCCAGCCCGGGCGTCGACCGCCCGCTGACGCGACTGAAGGATTTCGACGACTATGCCGGCCTGGAGGTCCGCATCGAGCTGGATCGCGTCGCCGAGGGCCGCAAGCGCTTCAAGGGCGAGCTGGCCGGCGTCGAGGACGGCCAGGTCGGCCTCAATATCGAGGGCGAGGACGACACCACCGTCTATTTCCCGTTCGAGTGGCTGGTCGACGCCAAGCTGGTGCTGACCGACGCCTTGATGAAGCGCGGCGCTGACCAGCGCGCCGCCCGCGTCGCAGCCGACGGCGGAGACGCCGAAGAGGATGACGTCGCCGCCGGTGGCGAGGACGCTGACGAAGACGATCTCGGCGACGACGCCGAAGACGAAGATTTTGACCTGTCCGAAAGTGAAGAGGACTGACCATGGCCATCGGCATTTCCGCCAACCGGCTCGAGCTGCTGCAGATCGCTGACGCGGTCGCGCGCGAAAAGGGCATCGAGAAGGAAGTCGTCATCGAGGCAATCGAGGACGCTCTTCAGAAGGCGGCTCGCGCCCGTTACGGCGCCGAGCACGACATCCGGGTGAAGATCGACACCAAGACCGGTGAGACCTCGCAGAAGCGCATCATCACCGTGGTCGGCGACGACCAGGAGATCGAGGGCGAAATCGGCCAGGTCCAGCTGTCGATCGCCAAGCGCACCTGGCGCGACGCGGAAATCGGCAAGGTCTATGAAGAAGACCTGCCGCCGTTCGAGATCGGCCGCGTCCAGACCCAGATGGCCCGCCAGGTCGTCATGCACAAGGTTCGCGAAGCCGAACGCGAGCGCCAGTACGACGAGTACAAGGATCGCGCCGGCGAGATCATCAACGGCAGCGTCAAGCGCGTCGAATACGGCAATGTCATCGTCGATCTGGGCCGTGGCGAAGGCATCATGCGCCGCGACCAGTCGATCCCGCGCGAGAACTTCAACGTCGGCGACCGCATCCGCGCCTATATTTACGACGTCCGTCGCGAGACCAAGGGCCCGCAAATCATGCTGTCGCGCGCCCACGGCGGCTTCATGGCCAAGCTGTTCGCGCAGGAAGTGCCGGAAGTCTATGACGGCGTCATCGAGATCCGCGCTGTCGCCCGCGACCCGGGCTCGCGCGCCAAGATGGCTGTGATCTCCAATGACGGCTCGATCGACCCCGTCGGCGCCTGCGTCGGCATGCGCGGTTCGCGCGTGCAGGCGGTGGTGGCCGAGCTGCAGGGCGAAAAGATCGACATCATCCAGTGGTCCGAGGACGAGGCGACCTTCATCGTCAACGCCCTGGCCCCGGCTGAAGTCTCCAAGGTCGTCATGGACGAGGAAGACGAGCGCGTCGAAGTCGTGGTGCCTGATGAGCAGCTGTCGCTGGCCATCGGCCGTCGCGGCCAGAACGTCCGCCTGGCCTCGCAGCTGACCGGCTGGCAGATCGACATCATGACGGAAAGCCAGGAGAGCGAGCGCCGTCAGAAGCAGTTCACCGAGACCACGGCCCTGTTCCAGGAAGCCCTGGACGTCGACGAAGTCATCGCCCAGCTGCTGGTCACCGAAGGCTTCGCGGCCGTCGAGGACGTCGCCTATGTCGAGCCGCACGAGATCGCGGCCATCGAAGGCTTCGACGACGAGACCGCCGACGAGCTGCAGACCCGGGCCCGCGAATTCCTCGAAAAGGAAGCCGCCGCCCTGGACGCCAAGCGCGTTGAGTACGGCGTCGAGGATGCGGTGCTCGAGATCGAGGGTGTCACCCTGCCCATGGCCGTCGCCCTGGGCGAAGGCGATGTGAAGACCGTCGAGGATCTGGCCGGTCTGGTGCCGGACGACATGCGCGGCTGGTTCGAAACCAAGGACGGCGCCCGCGTTCGCGAGCCGGGCATTCTGGAAAGCTTCAACCTGTCGCCCGAAGACGCCGAAGCGCTGATCATGCGCGCCCGGATCGTCATGGGCTGGGTCGAGGCCCCGCCGGAACCGGAATACGAAGAGATCGAGGAACAGGTCGAATACGCCGAAGGCGAGGCCGAGACGGAAGTCGAAGCCGAGGCTGAAGCCGAGACTGAAGCGGAAGTCGAAGCGGAAACGCCGACCGAAGCCGCCGAAGAGACGCAGGACTAAGAAACGCTTCGGCCCTTCCGGCTTTCCGGGAGGGCCGAGGTCTTTCAGAGCCCCATGGACCAAGAGCCCCAAGATCCCGCCGTTGAGGTCGCCGACGTTCCTGTCGACCCTAATGCGCCCAAGACCCATGCCGAGGCTTTCCGCCTTCGCAAGGACGTCGTGCTGGGCGAGGCGACCGACGAGAGCAAGCTGATCCGCTTCGTCGAAGGTCCCGGCGGCATCGTGGTGCCCGATCTGGCGCGCAAGCTGCCGGGCCGGGGGATCTGGGTCGGAGCCGACCGCGACTCCGTGACGCTGGCGGCCAAGAAGGGCCTGTTCTCGCGTTCGGCCAAGACCAAGCTGACGGCCCCCGCCGACCTGGCCAACCAGGTCGAGGCCTTGCTGGCCAAGCGGGTTCTGGATGGCCTGGGCCTTGCGCGGCGGGCGGGAAACATTATCTCGGGCTTCGAAAAGGTCGTCGCCGCGCTCAATTCCGGCAAGACCGCCTGGCTGATCGAGGCGTCAGACGGCGCCGATGACGGCCGCCGAAAGATGCTGACCGCCGTCTACAAGGCTCCGAACACGCCGCGAATCCTCGGGATGTTCACATCCGACGAATTGGGTTTGGCCTTAGGCGGCGAGAATGTGATACACACTGCGCTTCTTGCCGGGCGCGGCACTGATCGCTGGACTTTGGACGTCGAGCGGTTATCAGGCTTTCGCCCGCTACTCCCCCCGACCTGGTCGGCGAGTTGGCGCGAGGAGCCCTAGAGCCTTTCGATTGCACCGGCATGGCCGGTCTGATCGCAAGGCTCTAGAATCTATAAGGTGGAGCGTGGCCCTTAGGGCTGCGCTTGTGCGTAAAGGGTCGGGAAACGCGCTTCTTTCGTGGAAGTACGTCCGGGCCCCTTTCTCACATGGAACGAACGGTTTTTGGCTGGGTTTCCTCCCGGCGGAAGTACAAGCGAGCGCATGAGCGACGAGAACGATAACGGTCGGCCCGGCACCCCAGGTGGGCGCGCGCCCATCACACTGAAGCCCCGCCAGGGCTCGGTGAGCGCCGGCGTGGTGAAGCAAAGCTTCAGCCACGGCCGCACCAAGACGGTAGTGGTCGAAACCAAGCGGACCCGTCCGCACGCCGCGCCGGCCGGTAACCTGGCCGCGCCGTCCTCGGCCGAGCGCCGTCACACCAACGAGCCGCGTTCGTCCCAGTCTTCTGGTGGCGGCCATTCGGCAGGCGGTCTCTCGCAAGACGAGATGCGCGCCCGGCAACGCGCCATCGAGGCGGCCCGCGAGAACCAGGACCGTCAGGCGACGCAACGCGTCGCCGACGAGGCCAAGGCGCGCGC
This sequence comes from Caulobacter sp. FV1ye13L, assembly GCF_058681155.1. The sequence continues at coordinate 1,100,779 of NZ_CM178732.1, read as the reverse complement.
CGCTGAAGCTGCGGCTCGCGAAGCCGCCGCCAAGGCTGCAGCGGCTGCGAAGGCCGCCGCCGAGCCCGCTCCTGCTCCGGCTCCGACCCCGGTCGTTGCCGCGGCTCCGGCTGCGCCCGTGGTTCCGGCTCCGGTGGCTGCCGCGCCTGTCGCTCCGGCGCCGGTCGCCGCAGCTCCGGTGGTTCAGGCGTCTGCACCCGTCGCTCCGGCGGCTCCGGTTGCTGCGGCTCCGGCCGCGCCGCGCGCCGAGGCTCCGCGTCCTGCTGCGGCTTCGCCCAGCCAGACCCGCACCTACGAGCCCAGCCGCGAACGTCGCGACGATCGCACGTCGACCACCACCTATCGTCCGCCGGCCGGCGAGCGCCCCCCGCAGGGCGATCGTCCGCAAGGCGACCGGCCGTTCAACCAGCGCGCTCCGCGCCAGGACGGTCCTTACAACCAGCGCGCGCCGCGTCCCGACGCTGCGCCCCGCGCCGATGCGGCCCCGCGTGGCCCGCGTCCGGAAGGCGGCTTCCGCAACGATCGTCCGCAGGGCGACCGGCCTCAGGGTGACCGTCCGCAGGGCGATCGTCCGACCCAGACTGTCCGTTATTCGGCCCTGGCCCCGCGCCCGGCCCCTGGCGCCCGTCCGGGCCCCGGCGGTCCGCCGCGTGGTCCGCGTCCTGGCGCTCCGGCCGCCGCTCCGGCGACGCCCGAAGTCCAGCGCGCCATGCGTTCGGCCCCGCGTCCCGGCGGTGAAGTCAGCCGTCGTCCCGAGGACGATGATGATCGCCGCAAGGCCGCCGCCCCCGGCAAGGCCGTGTCGCGCGCCAAGGGCGCGCCGATGCGCCGCGAAGGCCGCCTGACGATCCAGACCGTGGCCGGCGACGGAGACTCCGCCGACCGCATGCGTTCGCTGGCCTCGGTTCGCCGGGCCCGGGAACGTGAAAAGGAAAAGCGTCGCGGCGGTCCCGCCGACCAGGTCAAGGTCGCTCGCGAAGTGGTCATTCCCGACGTCATCACCGTGCAGGAGCTGTCCAACCGGATGGCCGTGCGCGGTGTCGAAATCATCAAGTTCCTGATGCGTCAGGGCGTGATGCTGAAGGTCAACGACGTCATCGACAACGACACCGCCGAGCTGGTGGCGACCGAATTTGGTCACACCGTGCGCCGCGTGTCGGAAGCTGACGTCGAAGAAGGCTTCATCGGCGCCGAGGACATCGACGATCACCTGGAGTCGCGGCCCCCGGTGGTCACGGTCATGGGTCACGTCGACCACGGCAAGACCAGCCTGCTGGACGCGCTGCGCAAGGCCGATGTGGCCGGCGGCGAGCACGGCGGCATCACCCAGCACATCGGCGCCTACCAGGTTCGCCTGGACGGCGGCGAGAAGATCACCTTCCTCGACACCCCCGGCCACGCCGCCTTCTCGCAAATGCGGGCTCGCGGCGCCAACATCACCGACCTGGTGATCCTGGTTGTGGCCGGCGACGACGGCGTGATGCCCCAGACCATCGAGGCCATCAAACACGCCCGCGCCGCTGAAGTGCCGATCATCGTGGCCGTCAACAAGATGGACAAGCCGGGCTCGGATCCGACCCGGGTGGTCAACGAGCTGCTGCAACACGAAATCGTCGTCGAAAGCCTGGGTGGCGACACCCAGATCGTCGAGGTCTCGGCCAAGACCGGCCAGGGCCTGGACGAGCTGATCGAACGCATCACCCTGCTGGCCGAAGTGCTCGACCTGAAGGCCAACCCCGACCGCGTCGCCGACGGCGTCGTGATCGAGGCCAAGCTCGACAAGGGTCGCGGCGCGGTTTCGACCGTGCTGGTCAAGCGCGGCACGCTGAAGCGCGGCGACATCGTCGTGGCCGGCAGCCAGTTTGGCCGGGTTCGCGCCCTGCTCAACGAGCGCAACGAGCAACTGACCGAAGCCGGTCCCGCCACCCCGGTCGAGATCCTCGGCCTGGATGGCGTGCCTTCGCCCGGCGACCCCTTCGCGGTCGTCGAGAACGAGGCCCGCGCTCGCGAGCTGACCGAGTACCGTATCCGCCTGAAGCGTGAGAAGTCACTGCATCCGGTCGGCGCGGGCGCCACCAGCATGGCCGACATGATGGCCAAGCTGCAGGACAAGAAGTACCGCGAACTGCCGCTGGTCATCAAAGCCGACGTGCAGGGCTCGGCCGAAGCGATCATCGGGTCGCTGGACGCCATGTCGACCGACGAGGTCCGCGCGCGGATCATCCTGTCGGGCGCCGGTGCGATCAGCGAAAGCGACGTCATGCTGGCCAAGGGCGCCGGCGCGCCGCTCATCGGCTTCAACGTCCGGGCCTCGGCCCAGGCGCGGGCGCTGGCCGAGCGCGAAGGTGTCGAGATCCGCTACTACGCGATCATCTACGACCTGCTGGACGACATCAAAGGCGTGCTCTCGGGCATGCTGGCGCCGATCCAGCGCGAAACCTTCCTGGGCAACGCCGAAGTGCTGCAAGCCTTCGACATCTCCAAGGTCGGCAAGGTCGCCGGTTGCCGCGTCACCGAAGGTGTCGTGCGCAAGGGCGCCAAGGTCCGGATCATCCGCAACGACATCGTCGTTCTGGAACTGGGCACGCTGCAGACCCTCAAGCGCTTCAAGGACGAGGTCCCCGAGGTCCCGTCTGGCCAGGAGTGCGGCATGATGTTCGCCGGCTTCCAGGACATCAAGGTCGGCGACACCATCGAGTGCTTCACCGTCGAGGAGATCAAGCGTCAGCTCGACTAGGGCCGGACTTGAGCTTCAAAACCATCGGAAAGGCGCGGATCGCAAGGTCCGCGCCTTTTTCGGTTTCGGTCGGTGAACTCGACGGAAATGGCGCGGCGTGGCAAGATAGTCGCCTGTTGGAGCCGGGACATGAACCAGATCACGGTCGGAACATGGGGCGAGGCCATGGCCTCAGGCGGTCTGCAGGACGCGGGGCGCGCTGCTGGCTTGGTCGATGGTGAGCGGGTCGAGATCGAAGCCAAGGACGGCGATATCGTCATCCGCCGCGCCAAGAAAATCCCGATCAAGGGAAGCCCTGAGGCGATGGCGGCCGCCGAGGCGCTGATCGAAAACAGTCGCGGCGTGACGCTGGGCGATGTGACGATCCGCGAGCTGATCGAAGAGGGTCGGCGCGGGTGATCCTGGTTCTCGACGCCTCAATGACGATGGCGGCGATCTTCGAGGACGAAGCCAATCGGGTGGCTCAGGATGTTATCCGCATGGTCGGCAGGGAAGGGGCAACCGTCCCATCTCTTTGGCGGCTCGAAACAGCCAATGTCTTGCGAAATTCGGTCAGGCGCGGGCGTTGTGACGTGGCATTTGCGGATCGGGCTCTGCGGCTTCTGTCCGAGCTCCCGATAGCCATAGACCCCCATACTGACCTTCACGCCTGGGGCGGGACGGCCAAGATCTCCCGCCAGGAAGACCTCACCCTCTACGACGCCGCCTATCTCGAACTGGCGGTCCGGCTGGGCGCGACCATGGCGTCCTGCGACAAGGATCTTGTCGCCGCCGCGCGCCGACGGGGTCTCGACGTTCTGACCGCTTAGGCGCGCCGGACTGGAAATCGCCCAATTCAGGCGCTACGCCTTGTGCATGCGTATCAAAGCCCTTCTCGCCCTGACGGCCGCGACCCTGTCGCTCAGCGCCTGCGCCACCGTCGACCGCGTCGATGCGGCCGGCGACGTTCACACCCTGCTGACGGCGATCCGCGATCGTGACCGGGCGACCTTCGACGCCCATGTCGACCGCCAGGCGCTGAAATACGAGATCGAGGCGCGGCTGATGGCCGAAGCCCGCAACCGCAAGGCCGACAACAGCCTGATGGCGATCGCCGCCGCCCTGGCCGGTCCTGCCGCCGACATTGCGGGAGAAGCTCTGATCCGGCCCGAGACCTTCCGCGCCGCCGCCAACTATTACGGCTACACCCCCGACAAGCCGCTGCCGGGCCGCGTCGCCATCGCCGGCGCTCTGCGTCCGACCGGCGACGGCCGGGTCTGCGCCGCCAAGAAGGACGGCCCCTGCCTGCTGACCTTCACCCGCGACGGCTCGGTCTGGCGGCTGAGCGGCTTTGATCCGCAAGCGGCGAACCTGCACTTCAAGCGATGAGACTGACACTCTCGGTCATTCTGGCGGCCTGCGCCCTGGCCACGACCGCCCAGGCCGAACGGCGGATGTTCTCGTATGATCCGATCTCGCCCGACGCCAAACGGCTGACCGGGGCCGGACTGACCGTGCTGTTCGACCAGGGGCTGATGGGCGCCAGACCCATCAAGGTGCTGGCTACAGGCGTGCCGGCCCAGGGCCTGCTGATCAAGGGCAAGGACCGCGATCTGGGGCCCAAGGGCCTGGCCGGTCTGGAGGGCGTCGACGCCGATGCGGCGCTGTACGAGGTCGACCCCAAGGCCGAGCAGGGCAGGGTCTATATCCGCGCCTTCTGCCCCGGCGCGACGCGACTGTGGCTGAGCTTCAGCCGCATCGCCGTGCGCCGCGACCTGCGCATCCAGGCGCTGGGCGATGATCCAAAGTCGTCCGGCCCGGCCCGGGTGTGCGGTACGTTGGACTTCTCCTGGCGCGGGGAATGGAAACTGCCGGACGGCCGTCGCCCCGACCCGATGGAAGACTGGACCGACAACCTGAACGGCGTTCGCTAGACATCTTGTCGTCTGGTGAGATCGCGGCCAAGCTCACGCCCAACGACAATGGGGGGTGGGACACGATGACCAGCGCGCTGGACGGCTTTACGCGTTTCGAATTCGATGATGGCCAGTGGACCCGTGAGGTCTACAGGATCGGGACCGGCCCGGCCGTTATCGTCATCCATGAAATGCCCGGCCTGCACCCCGGCGTCCTGGCCTTCGCCCGCGACGTGGCTGCGGCCGGCATGACGGTCTTCTGCCCCAGCCTGTTCGGCAAGCCCGCCAAGACCGTCAGCATCGGCTATGCCCTGGGCGAGATCGCCAAGACCCTGTGTGTGCGTCGCGAGTTCAATGCCTGGGCCACCGATCGCTCGAGCCCGATCGTCGACTGGCTGCGGGCGCTGGCGCGTCAGGCCCACAAGGAGTGCGGCGGCAAGGGCGTCGGGGCGGTGGGCATGTGCTTCACCGGCGGCTTTGCCCTGGCGATGATGACCGAGCCGTCGGTTGTGGCGCCGGTGATGTCGCAGCCCTCGCTGCCGTTCGGCAAAAAGGGTGCGGGCGCGCTGGGCTGCTCGGCCGTCGAGATCGCCTGCGCCCGCACCCGCTTTGAGACCGAGGATCTGTCGCTGCTGGCCCTGCGGTTCGCGTCCGACAAGCTGGTGCCCGACGCGCGGTTCGAGACCCTGAAGCGGGAATTTGGCGACCGGGTCGAGACGGTGGAGCTGACCGACGCCGACGCGGCCAAGGGCGTACCGATGGCCCCGCACTCGGTCCTGACCCTGCACCTGGACCGGGCCGACCCGCTGGGCCCGACCATGCAGACGCGCGACAAGGTGATCGCCTTCTTCAAGGCGCGGACGGGGCCTTAGGGGTAGATGCTCCCCCTCCGGGGGAGCTGTCGCGGAGCGACTGAGGGGGCATTCGCGGCGCACGCCGTTCTGGCCCCCTCCGGCCCTCCGGGCCACCTCCCCCGGAGGGGGAGGATCACCGCCGCACTGGACTTATCGCCCCCACAAGCCTAGACACCGCGCCTTGATTTTTCCCCCGCGCTCCGGTGTTCGATCCGCCGGCCGGGCTGTAAGGACATCGCGCCATGAAGCGCCATACCGACAAGACTCCCAAGCCGGCCTCCACGGGCCCGTCGCAGCGCCAGCTGCGCGCCGGCGAACTGATCCGCCACGCCCTGGTGGACATCCTGCGCCATGAAGACCTGCAGGACCCGGCCCTGATCAATGTCTCGGTGACGGTCACCGAAGTGCGGCTGACCCCGGACCTGCGTCACGCGGTCTGTTTCGTTGAGCCCCTGGGCGCCGGCATCGCGCCGAAGATCGAGCGCGAGGCCTCCTCGCCGTCGCGGATCGCCGTCGAGCTGGGCAGCCCCGAGGTGGTGGTCGCCGGCCTCAACCGCGTGGCCAAGTTCCTGCGCGGCCGCCTGGGCAAGACCATCGACATGAAGTTCACGCCGGACCTGAAGTTCATCCACGACGAGAGCTTCAACTCGGCCGCCTATATGAACCGCCTGTTCGACAATCCGGTGGTGCAGCAGGACCTGCGCCGCCTGTCCGATGTGGTCGAGGACGAGGATAACTAGTCGTGGCCCGCCGCAAGAAGGGCGATCCCGTCTCGGGCTGGCTGTGCCTGGACAAGCCCTATGACCTGACCTCGACAAGCGCCGTCACCCGCGTCCGCCGCGCCTTCAACGCCCAGAAGGGCGGCCATGCCGGCACGCTGGATCCGCTGGCCACCGGCATCCTGCCCATCGCCCTGGGCGAGGCGACCAAAACGGTGCCGTTCCTGGTCGACGCCGACAAGGCCTATCGCTTCACCATCCAGTGGGGTCGCAACACCACCACCCTGGATCGCGAGGGCGAGACGACCGGAACCTCCGACGTGCGTCCGACCCGCGACGAGGTCGAGGCCGTGCTGTCCGAGTTCGTCGGCGAGGTCGACCAGATCCCGCCCAACTATTCGGCCATCAAGGTGGACGGCGAGCGCGCCTATGACCTGGCCCGCGACGGGGTCGAGTTCGAGCTGGCGACGCGCAAGGTCAACATCCACGCGCTGCGCGTGCTGGAGGCCCCCGACGTCGACCACATCGTGCTGGAGATGGAGTGCGGCAAGGGCACCTATGTCCGCGCCGTGGTCCGCGATCTGGCCGCTCGGCTGGGAACCTGCGGTCACGTTGACCAGCTTCGCCGGACGCGGGTCGGCCAGTTCACCGAGGCGACGGCGATATCGCTGGAAATTCTCGAGAATTTGAGCTATGAGGCCCGCCTGTCGGAGGCATTGCTTCCGGTCGAGACCGCGCTGGACGACATCCCGGCGCTGGCCGTGACCGATGAAGACGCCTTTCGGCTTGCGCAAGGACGCGCCATTGTTCTGCTCCCAAGGCAGGTTGAAACGCTGAAAGCCGAGCTCACGCCCGGCGATCGAACCGTTTCGGCCATGGTGGGAGAGAGACTGGTGGCCTTGTGCGAGATGCGCGCCGGACGGCTCAATCCGGTGCGGGTCTTCCAACTCACCTGAGCGGAGACAGCACGATGTCGATCACTGCCGAGCGCAAGACCGCTCTTATCGCCGAACACGCCCGCACCGAGGGTGACACCGGCAGCGCCGAAGTCCAGGTCGCGATCCTCTCCGAGCGCATCGCCAACCTGACCGAGCACTTCAAGACCCACAAGAAGGACAACCACAGCCGTCGTGGTCTGTTGATGATGGTTTCCCAGCGTCGCAGCCTCCTCGACCACCTGAAGAAGTCCGATCTGGGCCGTTATACGGTCCTCATCGAAAAGCTGGGTCTGCGCCGCTAGTTTGGCGCAGTCGGCCGCCCTGCTTCGGCAGGGCGGCCGAACGCTTTTTAGGAGCGTGACAGTCGAAAGTGGATTCCGGTTTCGACGCCCGTCACGCGACAAAGTTTAAAGGCCTTGGTTTCAAGACAGGCCGAAACCAGGGTTGCTGCGGAACCGCCTCATGCGGCTCCGAACATGTAAGCCGGAGATCACGATCCCCGGACGCCTGTCGAACTGGATGAGGAATACTCGGGACCGCCCTTCGGCCGCCCGCCCCTGTCCGTCCTGAAGGAAATGGGTCCTTCGGAACCGAAAGAAGCAAAAAATGTTCGAAATCATGCGCAAGACGATCGAGTGGGGCGGCAAGACGCTGGTCCTCGAAACCGGTCGCATCGCCCGTCAGGCTGACGGCGCCGTTCTGGCCACCATGGGCGAAACCGTCGTCCTGGCCACCGCCGTGTTCGCCAAGAAAGCCAAGCCCGGCCAGGACTTCTTCCCCCTGACCGTCAACTACATCGAGAAGACCTACGCCGCCGGCAAGATCCCGGGCGGCTTCTTCAAGCGCGAAGGTCGTCCGTCGGAAAAGGAAACCCTGGTTTCCCGCCTGATCGACCGTCCGATCCGCCCGCTGTTCGTCAAGGGCTTCAAGAACGAAGTCCAGGTCGTCTGCACCGTGCTGCAGCATGACCTCGAGAACGATCCCGACATCGTCGCCATGGTCGCCGCCTCGGCCGCCCTGGTGATCTCCGGCGCCCCGTTCATGGGCCCCATCGGCGGTTGCCGCGTGGGCTACGTCAACGGCGAATACGTGCTGAACCCGACGCTCGACGAGCTGAAGGAAAGCAAGATGGACCTGGTCGTGGCCGGCACCGCCGAAGCCGTGATGATGGTCGAATCCGAAATCCAGGAGCTCTCGGAAGAGATCGTCCTGGGCGGCGTCAGCTTCGCCCACAAGTCGATGCAGGCCGTGATCAACGGCATCATCGAACTGGCCGAACACGCCGCCAAGGAGCCCTTCGACTTCAAGCCGGAAGACACCGACGCCCTGAAGGCCGAAGTGAAGAAGGCCGTCGGCGCCGACCTGGCCGACGCCTACACCATCCGCGCCAAGGGCGACCGCGTCGCGGCCCTCTCGGCCGCCAAGGCCAAGGCCGTCGACACCTTCGCCAAGAGCGACACCAATCCGGCCGGCATTGATCCGCTGAAGCTGATCTCGGTGTTCAAGGAACTGGAAGCCGACATCGTCCGTCGCTCCATCCTCGACACCGGCATCCGCATCGACGGCCGCACCGTCGACACCGTGCGTCCGATCCTGGGTGAAGTCGGCATCCTGCCGCGCACCCACGGCTCGGCCCTGTTCACGCGCGGCGAAACCCAAGCCATCGTGGTCGCCACCCTGGGCACCGGCGATGACGAGCAGTTCATCGACGCCCTGGAAGGCACCTACAAGGAAGCCTTCCTGCTGCACTACAACTTCCCTCCCTTCTCGGTCGGTGAAACCGGTCGGATGGGCAGCCCCGGCCGCCGCGAAATCGGCCACGGCAAGCTGGCCTGGCGCGCCCTGCGCCCGATGCTGCCGGCCAAGGAAGACTTCCCCTACACCATCCGCCTGGTCTCCGAGATCACCGAGTCGAACGGCTCGTCCTCGATGGCCACGGTCTGCGGCGCCTCGCTGGCCATGATGGACGCGGGCGTTCCGCTGATCCGTCCGGTCTCGGGCATCGCCATGGGCCTGATCCTCGAGAGCGACGGCTTCGCCGTTCTGTCCGACATCCTGGGCGACGAAGATCACCTGGGCGACATGGACTTCAAGGTGGCCGGCACCAGCGAGGGTCTCACCTCGCTGCAGATGGACATCAAGATCGCCGGCATCACCGAAGAGATCATGAAGCAAGCGCTGGCCCAGGCTAAGGGCGGTCGCGAGCACATCCTCGGCGAGATGAACAAGGCGATGGATGCGCCGCGCGAAGAAGTCGGCGACTACGCGCCGAAGATCGAAACCATCACCATCCCGACCGACAAGATCCGGGAAGTGATCGGCACCGGCGGCAAGGTGATCCGCGAGATCGTCGCCACCACCGGCGCCAAGGTCGACATCAACGACGAAGGCACGGTCAAGGTTTCGGCCTCGGACGGCGCCAAGATCAAGGCCGCCATCGACTGGATCAAGTCGATCACGCAAGAAGCTGAAGTCGGCGCGATCTATGACGGCAAGGTCGTCAAGGTCGTTGATTTCGGCGCCTTCGTGAACTTCTTCGGCGCCAAGGACGGCCTCGTCCACGTCAGCCAGATCAGCAACGAACGCGTCGCCAAGCCGTCGGACGTGCTGAAGGAAGGCCAGATCGTCAAAGTGAAGCTTCTCGGCTTCGACGATCGCGGCAAGACCAAGCTGTCGATGAAGGTTGTCGACCAGGAAACTGGCGAAGACCTGACCAAGAAGGAAGGCGCGACCGAAGAGGCGTAAGCCTTTTCAGTCTGGCTTTTCCGGACGGAATGCAGCGGGCGGCTCCGAGAGGGGCCGCCCGTTTTGCGTTTGGGGGGTTAGGGCGCCTTTGCCTCGCGCTGCCGACTTTGGAGAAAGCGCACAAGTTGGGCCAAGGCAGCCCAAATTGCAGCGAATACTATGAGAACGGCGGCTAGAGTCAGCGCTAAGAAGCGGGAGACCATTTCCTCTTTCAGATCCAGGCTAGAAACCCTGACCACAAGACGCGGGTTGGCCTGCAGGAGAAAGGTCGCGTCGACAGTGGGCCTTACGGAAAGGGCATACCGGCGCCCCGCCTTCAGAGTCCGATAGTCCACGGAAAGGCTGTAGGTCTCTTGGCCGCCATATCTACCCCCGCGTTGCTCTCTGGCCGAGTACGTCGAATGAGGTCCTGCGACGCCATCCTCTTTCCATTGGAATTCAAGCTCGAGCGGAACGCCGGGACATGGCGTTTCCTGAGCGTAAGTAAACACATCGAAATCGACGGCGCAGGGAAACAGGCGTTTCGCGGTCTGTTGCTCCATCTCGATTTCGACGACGTATTGGACGTCATTTGAAGCTTTGAATTCGACCAGGGTCGTCGCATTTGCCCGAAGATCGATCGAAGTAGAAATCGGGCGGGTGTTCCTCATACCGAGAAATAGGGCGCTCAACGCGATCAGGCTCGCCACCACTGCGATGCTGATTGGCGGCCAGAAAATCTTCGGTACTTTTCTCAAACTCATCTTGCCTGCCGCCCGTGATCGGGAGGCGAAAGCACGCCCCGCCCTGAAACCCTTGGTGGAATTGGAGCTCTGGGGTCAGGCCGTGTCAAGGACGGCCCGGAGGGCCGCCGCGCCGCGGCCGGCCGGAGGCCGGTCCTTGACACGGCCTGACCCCAGAGCAAGCTCGCCTCCAAGGATTTAAGGCGCTGTGTTGGCCGGGGTGAGTGTCAGCTCTCCATACCTCCCGTCATTCCCGCCCTTGTGGCGGGAACCCCTCTATCCGCCGCAGGGGCGGTAGGGGCGAAGTGCGCGCGCACTTCGCTGGCGCTTCACGTGTCAGCTGAAACAGGGGTTCCCGCCACAAGGGCGGGAATGACGGTGGTGGGTGGTGGGTGGTGGTGGCTGTAGCGCCGACCGCCGCGCCTCGGTCGCCATGCGGGTGGCCGGCCGCGGGCACGGCGCAAGCCACACCGTGTTTCGTCCAGCGACGCCGGGGATTGGGTGCAATGGCCAGCGCCGCAGGCCCCCTCCTGACCTGCTTCGCAGGTCGTCCTCCCCCTTTCAGGGGGAAGATGAGATCGCGCCCTTCATCTTCCCCCTCCGGGGGAAGACGGTCGCGTAGCGACCCGTAGGGGGCAAGTGCGGGGATAAGCTGCGCGCCATCCTCGAGCTATCGCTGCGAGAACGCAATAAAATCAACACCCTGCATATAAACTGAGCGCGCCTGTCAGACGCGCTCAAACCTCCCGTATTCTTGTCCAACCTCGTCGCGAGGAAAGGGCGCAAGGCCAGCGACCATTGCGGCGGCGGGGGGTGATCGAGCGGGACTGGGGTCGAGGGGGATACTCGACCGGTCCGGGGATCCTGGCGTTGCAGGACCCGCCCGCCGTCGGCGTGGATGGGGATCAAGGCGAGTGTTGGTCAGGATTGGCCCCACGCCCCCCGACCTTCGGGACTTCGGGAAACCGAGGCGTCCGGGTTCCGGTAAGGCCCCAACTGGGCCACCCGCCGGGACGCTGATGGATAACGACCACGCGGAGCGCTCGGCTTCGTCGAAACGGTTAGTTCTATTTCATCTCCGGACGTGGTCCGGACGCTCCGCGACCCTTTCCACCAACTCGCAGCGAACGCGCGAGGTCGCGAAACCGCGCGCCCCGGCCATTACGTCATTTTTGAGAATGATTATCATTGCGCACCTGCGGCCGCGCCGCTAAGAACGCCTCGCAATATCAGGAGGGGCGCGAGGGATCGTCGCCCCGCTGGGGACAGGATCTTATTATGCGTAACGCGAACACCCGCAGCCCAACCCTCGGCGGCATCGTCGGCCGTCAACGTCGCGCCCTGAGCGCAGCCGCCGTCGCCGGCGTCGCCGGCCTGACCCTCGGCGCGGGCCTGGCCCATGCCGCCGAGATTGGGGCCGCCGAGGTCGATGCGGCGATGGCCACCGCCACCGCCACGACCGCCGACGCTACTGAAGTCACCGGCGTCAAGGTCGACGGCAAGCGGGCCACCGATGTCCAGTCGGGCAAGTACACCGCCCCGCTGGTCGACACGCCGCGCTCGATCACGGTGATCTCCAACAAGATCATCGAGCAGACCGCCGCCACCTCGCTGCAGGACATCCTGCGCACCTCGCCGGGCATTACCTTCGGCGCGGGCGAGGGCGGTCAGCCCCTGGCCGACCGGCCGTTCATCCGGGGCCAGGCCTCGGGCAACAACGTCTTCGTCGACGGCATCCGCGACAGCGGCGGCCAGACCCGCGAGGTCTTCAACCTGGAACAGGTGGAGGTCATCAAGGGTCCGGACTCGGTCTATAGCGGCCGGGGCTCGGGCGGCGGCAGCATCAATCTGGGCTCCAAGTCGCCCAAGCCGACCAGCTTCGCGCGCGGTTCGATCGCCGGCGGCACGGACGCCTATGTGCGCGGCACGGCCGACGCCAACTACGCCTTTGGCGAGACCGCCGCCTTCCGCCTGAACCTGATGTACACCCAGGGCGACACGCCCGGCCGCGACAGCGTCGACTTCAAGCGCTGGGGCGTCGCGCCGTCCCTGGCCTTCGGCATCGGCACGGACACCCAGGTGACGGCCAGCTACTATCATCTCGATAGCGAGCAGGACCCCGACTACGGCATTCCGCTGGCGGCCAAGCGCACCTGGGGCGTGGCGGGTACGGACAGCCGCGCCCGTCCGGCCAACGGCATTCTGGATGTGTCGCGCGACGCCTATTATGGCCTCGATCGCGACTTCCTGAAGACCCGGGCCGACATCGCCACCCTGATCTTCAACCACCAGATCAATGACGACTTCGCGGTCCGCCAGGCGGTTCGCTATTCGAAGTCGGTCAATGACTATGTCGTCACCAACCCCGGCGACGGCGGCGTGGCCCAGTTCGTGGCCGGCGAATGGTGGATGAAGCGCGGCACCAAGTCGCGCTGGAACCCGACCACCACGGTCGCGGCGGTCACCGACTTCAGCGGCAAGTTCGACCTGGGCGCGGTGGAAAACCGCTTCAACATCGGCGTCGAGCTGGCCCGCGAGATCAACGAAAACGCCAGCTACGTGGTCTATGGCACGGCCGGCTCGGCCTGCCCGACGGGCTTCACGGCCAATGTCACCGCGGCCGGAGTCGGCGACTGCACCCGTCTCTATGCGCCCAATCCCAACGACAGCTGGACGGGGATCATCACCCGCGCCCCGGCCGCCCGCTCGGTGACCAAGACCGCCGCGATCTATGGCTTCGACACGATCAAGCTCAGCGACAAGCTGCAGGTGAACCTGGGCGGCCGCTATGACGTCTACAACACCCGCGGCACCAACGTGACGGTGACCAGCGCCGCCGGCGTCATCACCAGCACGGTGTTCACCAGCGTGCCGGAAGCCGAGTGGGACTTCTTCAACTACCAGGTCGGCCTGGTGTTCAAGCCGACCGCCGCCTCCAGCCTCTATGCCTCCTACGCCACCTCCTCGACCCCGCCGACCATCGCCGGCGGCGATCAGAACACGGCCGGCGGCATCGGCACGGGCAATCTGTCGACCACCCTGCTGGACCCGGAAGACACGATCAGCAGCGAGATCGGCGGCAAGTGGAACCTGTTCGACGACCGCCTGGCCGTGTCGGGGGCCCTGTTCCGCACCGAGCGCAAGAACGCCCAGATCCAGGTCTCGGCCGGTGTCTATCAGCAGGTCGGCGAAGCCATGGTCCAGGGCGTCGAACTGGGCGTCTCGGGCAATGTCACCCCCAAGTGGCAGGTGTTTGGCGGCTATACCTACATGGATAGCGAGCTGGTGCGCGGGGCCTATACCGGCGTCAACCAGGGCGATCCGCTGGCCAATACGCCCGAGCACAGCTTCAGCCTGTTCTCGACCTATCGCGTGACCCGCAAGATCGCGCTGGGCGGCGGCGCCTACTACGTGTCCGACAGCTTCGGCGGCAACCAGGGCGGGGCCGGCGGCGGCGCCAACAAGGTCTATGCCCCGGCCTATACCCGCTATGACGCCTTCGCCTCGTGGGCGATGAACGATCGCATCGACCTGCAGCTCAATGTCCAGAACCTGACGGACAAGCGTTTCATCCTGCGCACCAACGGCGTCCACCACGCCGATCCGGCGCCGGCCCGTCAGGCCATGCTCACCGTCAACGTCAAGTACTGAGACTCCCCTCTCGACTTGACGTTCGCCCCGTCCGGCCGGCCCTTCGCCGGACGGGGCGCTCTCTTCTCAGGGCCCCGGCTTTCCCCCTCATGATGCTGCAGATCCCCGAGGTCCTGACCAAAGCCCAGGTCGCGCAGTGCCGGGCGATCATGGACGCCGCGCCCTGGGCGGACGGCAACATCACCTCGGGCTTTCAGGCGGCCCTGGCCAAGCAGAACCAGCAGCTGCCCCAGACCGGCGAGGCGGCAAAGGCGGTGGGGGCCGTCATCCTGGCGGCGCTGGAGCGCAATCCGCTGTTCGTCTCGGCCGCCCTGCCGCAGACCATCCTGTCGCCGATGTTCAACCGCTATGGCCAGGGCATGGGCTTTGGCGACCATATCGACAATGCGGTGCGCCGCGATCCGGTCACCGGCCAGACCCTGCGCACCGACCTGTCGGCGACGCTGTTCCTGTCGGAACCCGATGACTATGACGGCGGCGAGCTGGTGGTCGACGACCTGTATGGCAGCCATTCGGTGAAGCTGGGCGCCGGCGACCTGATCCTCTATCCGGCCTCCAGCCTGCACCATGTGACGCCGGTGACCCGCGGGGTTCGGACGGCCAGCTTCTTCTGGATCCAGAGCCTGGTGCGCGAGGATGCCCGCCGGGCTCTGCTGCTGGACATGGACGTCGCCATCCAGCGCCTGAGCCAGACCGTGGGCGCGGCCGATCCGTCGATCTTGGCCCTGACCGGAACCTATCACAACCTGCTACGTCAGTGGGCGGAGGTCTGAAGCTCGCCGAGCGCGCTCGTCGAACGGGGGTGTGAAGGCAACACTCCGTTTACCAATGGCCCCCACGATCCCTCGCGCGATCTGCCGGAGCCCCGATGCCGCCTTCCCCGTCTTCCGACGCGACCCTGCTCGCGCCCTCACCGTTCGGTGAGGCGGAAGCGGCCCGCTGGTTCTTCGCCAATGCCAAGGACCTGTTCGCCGTCGTCACATCGGACGGCCGGTTCTCGGTGGTCAACCCGGCCTGGCAGACCCTGACGGGCTGGTCGCCGGAGGACCTGGTCGGTCGGGCCTGCATCAAGTTCGTGCATGCCGAAAGTCACCCCGAACTGATCGACACCGGCCGGCGTCTTCGCGAGTCCGGCTTCACGGTCAACCGCCTGCGGGTGCTGCGCAAGGATGGCCGGACGGTCTGGCTCGAGGGGCGCTCGCATCTGGGCCCCGGCGGTGAAATGGTCGGCACCCTGCACGACGTCTCGGTCGAGGTGGCCGCCACCCGCACCCGTGAGATCCTGGTCGAGGCGGCTGGAATCGGCCTCTGGACCTATGATCCGGTGACCGAGCATATTGACTGGACGCCCGACGCCCTGACCGCCACGGGCCTGTCGCCGAGCGACCTGGACTGTCCCGCGGCCTTCCTGGCCCGGCTGGCCGATGATCAGCGGCAGTCGGTGCTGGAAACCTTCCACCAGGCCGTCAGAACGGGCGAGCCTGGCGCTGCGGAGTTTCGTCTGCGCGGTCGCGACGGCCAGTGGTTCACCCTGCGCTCGACGTTCCGCGCCGAGTCCCTGGACGGCGGCCTGTTCACACTGAAGGGCATTTCCCAGAACGTCACCGACGTGGTGCGCAGCCGTGACGCCGCCCTGTGGGGCGAACGCCGCGCCCGGCAGCTGGTCGAGGAGGCGCCCTTCGCGGTGGCCGTCTACGACCTCGACCTGCGACTCCGCCTCGCCAGTCCCCGTTTCCTCGACCTGTTCAAGTCGACCGAAGCCGATGTGATCGGCAAGTCGCTGCAGGAACTGACCAATGGCGGCCGGCGCCGCTTTGTCTCGGCGGTGACCCGCGCCCTGTCCGGCGAGATCGTCACCCGCCGTGAGGATCGGCTTCGCGACGCCGAGGGCGTTGAACACACCCTGCGATGGGAGGCCCGGCCCTGGCGCGACGCCTCCGGCGAGATCGTCGGCGTCATCACCTATATGGACGACGTCACCGCCCTGGCCGACGCCCGGCGCGAGGCGCAGGTCAATGCCCGCCGGCTGCGCATGGCCCTGGGCGCGGCGCGCGCCGGGGTCTACGAGATCGACCATGTGAGCAAGGCCTTCTGGGGATCGCCCGAGTTCCACCGCATCATGGGGCGGCGGATCGTCTATGAGGACGTCCACGCGGCCGTCTGGCCGATGCTGCATCCCGAGGATCGCGAACCGCTCAAGGCCTCGGCCCATGTCTGGCGTCAGGGCGGCCCGCAGGTGTTCGACGCCCGGATCCTGGGCGTCGACGGCCAGGCTCGCTGGATGCGGATTTTCCACGAGGTGCGCCGCGATGCGACCGGGCGCGTCCGCAAGGCGTTCGGCCTGATCCTCGACATCGATGAGCGCAAACAGGCCGAGCTGGCCCTGGTCGCGGCCCAGCGCGAGGCTCAGGCGGCCACCGAGGCCAAGGCCCAGTTCCTGGCCAATATGAGCCACGAAATCCGCACCCCGATGAACGGCGTGCTGGGCGTCATGCATCTGCTCAGGCGCCAGAGCCTGCCGGGCGACGCCTCCGAACTGCTGGCCGAAGCCCTGGCCTGCGGCCAGATGCTGTCGACCCTGCTGGACGATGTGATCGATATCTCGCGCATCGAGGCCGGCAGGCTGGAGATCCATCATGAGCCGGTCGATCCCCGCGAGCTGCTGAACGGCGTCGGCCGGCTGATGGCGGGCCAGGCCCAGCACAAGGGCCTGACCCTTGAGATCGACGCGCCGGACCTGGGCTGGATCAGCACGGACCCGACCCGCCTGCGCCAGGCCCTGTTCAACCTGATCGGCAACGCCGTGAAGTTCACCGTGCAGGGCTCGGTCACGGTGCGGGCGCGTCGTGTCGAGACGTCCTCCGGACCGCAGATGGCCTTTGATGTCATCGACACCGGCGTGGGCGTTCCCACCGAGGTCCAGGCGCGATTGTTCGAGCGGTTCGAGCAGGGCGACGCCAGCACCACCCGGCGCTTTGGCGGGTCGGGCCTTGGCCTGGCGATCACCCGCCGGCTGGCCCAGATGCTGGGCGGCGAGGTCGTCTTCCAGTCGCAGCCGGGCGTCGGATCGCGTTTCACCCTGACCATCGCCGCGCCGGCCTCGGTCGCCCCGTCCGCGGCGCCGCAGGCCTCCCCCGACATCCTTGCGGGTCTGCGGATCCTGCTGGTCGAGGACAACCCGACCAACCAGCTGGTCGCCTCGCGGATCCTGCAACAGCTGGGCGCTCTGGTTCACACGGCTGACGACGGCGTGTCCGGCGTCGAGGCGATGCGCGACGGCGCCTTCGAGCTAGTGCTGATGGACGTTCAGATGCCCGGGATCGACGGGCTGGAGGCGGCGCGCCGCATCCGCGCCCTGCCGGGCCCGGCGGGCCTGACGCCGATCATCGCCCTGACCGCCAATGTCATGGCCCACCAGCGCGCCACCTACCACGCCGCCGGCATGAACGGGGTCGCCGCCAAGCCGATTTCGCCCACGGCCCTGGTCACAGAAATCCTGCGCCTGGCCGATGAAGGCCCGATTTCGAAGACCGCCGTCGCCTGAGTTTCCCCGACGAACGAACCACGCTAAAGCTGCCCGCGAAGAGCGCGTGACGGCGCCAGGGGGAACAGCATGACCGACCAGACGACCCAGGAAGACGGCGCCTCGATGCGGACCGTCGTGGCGGCTTCGTCGGCCGGCACCGCGTTCGAATGGTACGACTTCTTCATCTTCGGAAGCCTGGCCCAGGTCATTTCCAAGACCTTCTTCACCGGCCTGCCGGACGCCGCCGGCTATATCGCCGCCCTGGCCCTGTTCGGGGTCGGGTTCGCCTTCCGGCCACTGGGCGCGCTGGTGTTCGGCAAGATCGGCGATCAGGCCGGCCGCAAGGGCGCGTTCCTGGCCACCGTGCTGCTGATGGGGGGCGCCACCTTCGCCATCGCCTTCCTGCCGACCTATGAGCAGGCGGGGATCATCGCGCCGATCCTGCTGATCATCCTGCGCTGCGTGCAGGGCTTCGCCCTGGGCGGCGAGTACGGCGGCGCCGCGATCTATGTCGCCGAGCATTCGCCGCCCGACAAGCGCGGCTGGTCGACATCGTGGGTGCAGACCTCGGCGGCCTTCGGCCTGTTCGGCGCCCTGCTGGTGATCATGGCCACCCGCGCCGTCGTCGGCATCGAGGCGTTCGACGCCTGGGGCTGGCGCATTCCGTTCGCCGTCTCGATCGGCCTGCTGGGCATTTCGGTCTGGATGCGCCTGAAGCTCACGGAAAGCCCGGCCTTCGCCAAGATGAAGGAAGAGGGCGAGGCCTCCAAGGCACCCTATGCCGAAGCCTTCGGCCAGTGGAAGAACATGAAGCTGGTGATCCTGGCCTTCCTGTCGATGATGTGCGCCCAGGGCGCCGTCTGGTACACCAGCTTCTTCTACAGCCAGACCTTTATGGAGAAGTTCCTGAAGGTCGATCCGGTCACCATCAACGCCCTGATGATGAGCGCCACGGCGGTCAGCGCGATCTTCTACGTCGTCTTCGGATGGCTGTCGGACAAGGTCGGCCGCAAGCCGGTGATGCTGGCCGGCATGACCCTGGCCCTGGCCTTCTATTTCCCGGGCTTCCACCTGCTGGAGCGCGCCGCCAATCCGGCCCTTGCCGAGGCTTCGGCCCGCTCGCCGGTTTCGGTGATCGCCGACCCCAAGGACTGCGCCCTGCAGTTCGATCCGGTGGGCAAGGCGGCGTTCGTCTCGTCCTGCGACATCGTCAAGAGCGCCCTGGCCAATGCCGGGGTCTCCTATGACAACCAGAAAGCCCCGGCGGGGACGCCGGCGGTGATGAGGGTCGGCGACATCGTGGTCGCTTCGCCCAGCGCCCTGGGCCTTTCGAAAGCCGAGACCAAGGCGGTCAAGACGGCGACTGAAGCCAGGATCAAGGCGGCGCTGACTCAGGCGGGCTATCCGGCCAAGGCCGACCCCGCACGGATGAACCTGCCGGGCATGTTTGGCGTGCTGCTGGTCTTCGTGATCGCCGCGACCGCGCTGTTTGGGCCGCTGGCCGCCTGTCTGGTCGAGCTGTTCCCGACCCGGGTGCGCTACACCGCCCTGTCGTTGCCCTATCACATCGGCACCGGCTGGGTCGGCGGCTTCGTGCCGTTCTTCGCCTTCGCCATCGTCACGGCGGTCGGCAACATCTATGCGGGCCTCTGGTACCCGGTGTTCTTCACCCTGGTCAGCGTGGTGACGACCCTGTTCCTGCTGCCCGAGACCAAGGGGCGGCCGCTCGACGAAGTCTAGGCCGCCGGCGCCGACAGCAGGACCTCGACGGCGACGCCGGCTGCGGTCAGGGCCTGGACCAGCGCCGGCTCGACCGGGCCGGTGATCAGGCGAATGACCTGGCGGCCCTCATGGGCCAGCTGGATCAGGTGCTCGGCGCTGGCCTCGTCCGGCGACAGTCGTTCGACGTCGCGGCGGCCCATGGTCATGATCTGAGGATCGGCGTCCGGGTCTGCCACCAGCACATCGGCCGCCGACAGGGCGCGGACGGCGCGCAGGGTCAGCAGGTCGGAGGGCCCCTTGCCGGCGATGAAGCGCACCCGGCCCTTGCGGGCCGACCCCTTGGCCAGGGCCTCGCGGAACAGGCGTCCGGCGGCTTCCATGTCGCCCGACATCGCCGCCTGGGCCGCTTCGCCGGTTACTGCGTCGCGCAGGAACGAGCGGCGCTCGTGCAGGGCCGGCAGGGTCTTGCGGACCTCGTCCTGGAAGCGGCGCAGCAGGGCGGCCACGCGGCCCGCGCCTTCGGGCACCTGGGCCTCGATATCGTTGCGCAGCATGGTGGCCAGCACGGGAGCCGAACCGCCGGTGCCGACGGCCGCCACGACCTCACCCCGGTCGATCACCGCCGGAGTGTTGAAGTCGCACAGGGCGGGTTTGTCGACGACATTGACCAGCACCCGCGCGGCGCGGGCGGCGGCGGCTGCGGCCTGGATGAAGACCTCGTCATCGCTGGAAATAAAGGCCAGGACCGCGCCGGCATAGGAACCGGGCAGGAAGGCGGCGTGGCCGTCGATGCGCACCAGCGTGGCCGGCGAGCCTTCGAACAGGCGCGCCTTGTTGTCGGCGCCGTCGCCGGAGCCGGCGATCACCACCTTGCGGCCGGCGAGCGGGAAATAGGCGGGAAAGCTGTCCAAGAGGGTCCCCTCAGCGGGCCTGGCAATTGTCATACGGTCCACCCGGGAATCCCGAGAGGCGGGCGCTGTCGCCCTTGCCCCAGATTTCAAACGCGCCCTTGGCGTAACGCGCGCCGGACGCCGACCGGGCCAGGGGCAGGGCTTTTGTCACGCCGCCGGCCGAGACAATGGCCTTCTTGCCGTTGGCTGGATACGTCGCCTGGAAGCTCTTGCCCCCGGCGCAGCCATAGGTCACCGGCGTGGTGATGGCCGGGCCCGGCTGGGTGGCGCAGGCTGACAGGGTCAGGCCGACCACGGTCAAGGCAAGCACAAGGCGGCGCACGGTCAACTCCAGGGGCGGCGGCCGCGAAGCAGGCGGCCCGGTGAGCATAGTCGGTTTCGCGGTCGCTTCGCGCCCTCTCTCATCGCGCGACGACGGCTTTTGCACGACCTGTTTCAACTGGGCCGCGAAAGCCGGGGCTGGCGGCGAAATATTGCTGGTCGCCACCGGTGTGAACAGTGTTAGGTTTGCGCTTCTAGCAGGGTCGCGCCCCGGCCCGAGCTCGGTTGGAGGCGAAAACATATGGCCGCGACTCTCGACGTGAATGGCAAGACGGTGACGGTTCAGGCCGATCCCGCAACGCCCCTGCTCTGGGTCCTGCGGGACGAGCTGGGCCTGACCGGAACCAAGTTTGGCTGCGGGGTCGCCCAGTGCGGAGCCTGCACGGTGCATGTCGACGGCCAGCCCATCCGTTCGTGCGTCACCCCCATCGAGGGCCTGACCGGCGTCAAGATCACCACGATCGAGGGTCTGGGCGGATCGCACCCGCTGCAACAGGCCTGGGTCAAGCACGACGTGCCGCAGTGCGGCTACTGCCAGTCGGGCCAGATCATGTCGGCCGCCGCCCTGATCGAACAGAACAAGGCGCCCAGCGACGAGCAGATCGACGAAGCCATGAGCGGCAACATCTGTCGCTGCGGCACCTATCAGCGCATCCGCGCCGCCATCAAGGACGCCGCGGGTCTGCCGCCGGCGACCACGGCTGCGGTCGGCCTGCCGCACACCGACATCGATGAAGCGATCGCCGCCGCCACCGGCGCCACCAGCCGCGGAGCCGGCCGATGAACGGACCCCTCAACAAGTTCGGCGCCCAGGGCGTCGTCAACCGCCGCGATGTGGTGGTCGGCGCTGCCCTGGTCGGCGGAGCCCTGGTGGTCGGTTGCTCGCCGGCCGACATCATGAGCGCCGGCTCCAAGGTCGAGGTCGGCGCCTTCGGGCCCTTCATCAAGATCGCGGCGGACGGCGCCGTGACGGTGATCTCCAAACATATCGAGTTCGGTCAGGGCAACCATGCGGGCCTGGCGGCCATCGTCGCCGAGGAGCTGGACGCCGACTGGACGCGGGTCATGGTCGAGCAGGCCCCGGCCAACGCCAAGCTCTATGCCAACGGCACCGCCGGGGTGCAGCTGACCGGTGGGTCGTCGGCCATTTCCAACTCCTGGGATCAGCTGCGCAAGGCCGGCGCCGCGACGCGGGCGATGTTCGTGCAAGCGGCCGCCGCCAAGTGGAGCGTTCCGGCGGGGGAGATCACCGTCAAGGACAGCGTCGTGAGCCACAAGTCGGGCAAGACCGCCGGCTTCGGCGAGCTGTTGGTCGACGCCGCCAAGATCACGCCGATCGCCAACCCGCCCCTGAAGGACCCCAAGACCTTCACCCTGATCGGCACCGAGCGGGTGCGCCGCAAGGACTCCCAGGCCAAGAGCGACGGCACGGCGCGCTTCACCCAGGATGTCCGCCTGCCCGACATGCTGACCGCCATGGTCGCCCATGCCCCGCGCTTCGGCGGCAAGCTGAAAAGCTTCGATGCGGCTGAGGCCAAAAAGGTCCCGGGCGTCGTTGACGTTTTCGAGATCCCGACCGGCGTGGCTGTGGTGGCCCAGTCGACCTATGCCGCCAGCATGGGCCGCGAGGCGCTGAAGCTGGAATGGAACGAGGACAAGGCCGAGAAGCGCAGCTCATCGGCCATTGCCGCGAGCTACCGCGACATCGCCGCGGGCAAGGGCCCGGCCGACCTGAAATGGGAAGGCTTCGACTCCAAGGGCGACGCCGCCGTGATCGCCAACGCCAAGGGCGCCAAGGTGTTCGAGGCGACCTACGAGTTCCCCTATCTGGCCCACGCCACCATGGAGCCGATGAACTGCGTCGCGGCCGTGGACGGCTCCAAGGTCAAGCTGACCTTCGGCTCGCAGGGTCAGACCCTGGACCAGCTGAACGCGGCCAAGATCGTCGGGACCCTGCCGGGCTCGGTCGAGATCGAGACCTTGTTCGCCGGCGGCTCGTTTGGTCGTCGCGCCACCTTCCAGTCCGACTATGCCGCCGAATGCGTCCACATCGCCAAGAAGATCGGCAAGGGCCGGCCGGTGAAACTGGTCTGGACCCGCGAGGACGACATGCGCGCCGGCTACTTCCGGCCGCTGGTGGTGCACGCCGTCAAGATCAGCCTCGACAAGGACGGCTATCCGGCCGCCTGGCGTCACCGGATTGTCAGCCAGTCGATCATGAAGGGCTCGCCGATGGGCGGCAAAGGGCCTGACCAGACCGCCATCGAGGGCACGGCCGGCTCGCCCTATCTGAAGGCCACGCCGATCGTCGACGCCCAGCTGGCCCTGCCCGAGGTCGGGGTGCCGGTGTTGTGGTGGCGTTCTGTGGGCGCGACCCACACCGCCTTCGTCATGGAGCACACCATCGACCAGCTGGCCCGCAAGGCCGGCAAGGATCCGGTGGCGTATCGCCAGGCGCTCTACGCCAAGGTCGGGGCCGACCGGCATCTGGCGGCGCTGAACCTGGCCATGGAAAAGGCCGGCCCTGCGCCGACCGCCGGCTGGAGCCGGGGCGTGGCCGTGCACGAGAGCTTCGGCTCGGTGGTCGCCCAGGTGGCCGAGGTCCAGTTGGTCGACGGCCAGCCCAGGGTGGGCCGCGTGGTCACCGCCATCGACTGCGGCGTCGCCATCTCGCCCAATCAGATCGCGGCCCAGATGGAAGGCGGCACCTGCTACGGCCTGTCGGCGGCGCTGTTCGGCGAGATCACCCTGACCGAAGGTGTGGTCGATCAGACCAATTTCGACGGCTATCGCGTGCTGCGCATGAACGAGGCGCCGACCGTTGAGACCTACATCGTGCCGTCGGGCTCCGCGCCCAGCGGCGTGGGCGAGCCGGGCACGCCCGTCATTGCACCGGCCGTGGCCAACGCCCTGCTGGCCCTGACGAGCAAGTCGACCGCGCGACTGCCCTTTACGACGACAGCCTAGTCTTGTGACGTCCAGCGCATTGGTTGCGCTGGACGTCGCGGGAAGCTGGCCGCATGCTGTCGCCATGGTAGAACCCGGCGATATTCCAGGCTTCGAGCGTCTGACCCCGCGTGAGCGGGAGATTCTGCGCCTGATCGCCCGCCATCTGCAGTCCAAGGAAATCGCCAGGCTGCTCAGCCTCTCGCCCAAGACGGTCGAGATGCACGTGCTCAGCGCGCGTCGCCGCCTGTCGGGCCTGAGCCGTCGTGACGCGGCCCTGGCCTTCATGGCCTGGGAGGCTGCGGACCCCGGCAATGACTACCGTAGGCAATCAGGCGACCTAGCCCTGGCCCCGGCGCGGGTCTCTTCTCACCGGACAGGTGGGAACGACCATGAACGACAATCAGACCCGGGACACGGCGCGGATGCGCCCGGAGAGCTCGGGCTTCTTCATCGCCAGCTGGCAGTCCCTGGAAGAGGGGCTGACCCTGTTGGCGGGCACGCCGGAACGGGGCCAGCTGGTTTCCGAGACGGTGTCGGCCCTGAGGAAGTCTCAGACGGCGGGCGATCCACCGTCCAAGCTTCTGCTGCGCGTGCTGGCGGCAACCGCCTTTCTGTCGGACGACCGGCCGCTGCGGACCGAACAGGAAGGAGCTGGCGCGATGACCTGACTCCCCTGCAATGGCTGGGTCTCATCGTTGGACTGGCGATCCTGGGCGGACTTCTGCTCGGCGCCCTGACCACCGGAGCCCACGACTTCCTCTACGCCCTTCAGCGGTTCCGCGAGGGCTGGAGCCCGCCGCCGGTGCGCTGAGCGACCGGCGACCATCCAGAAAACGAGATCTTGAACGCGCGGATGACCTCCGTGTGACCGGAGAGTCTTGCATGAAACGGATCGATGCGGCCCGCGCCGGGGCCCAGAAGCTGATGCGCGCCGAGGCGGCGATCGACGCGGCCCTGCGTGAGACGGCCGAACTGGTCGGCCTGCTGCCGACCCTGCGGCTGGAGGCCAATCTGTCGGCGGTGATCGGGCAGGCGGCGGTGGACGACCTGGGCGAGACCCTGGCCCACATCCTGTCGGCCCGCCGCACCATCATCCGCGCTCACAGCAGCCTGCAGGCGGTGCGCGAACAGATCGGCTGCCGCACGGTGTCGGTCGGCGAAATGGACAAGCCGCCAGATGTGCCCCGCACCGGTGGCTTCCACGCGGTCGAGGGCGGTCGGGCCGCATGATCCCGGGCTTCTCTATCCGTGCAGCTTGCGGCATGGTCGCGCGCCAGTTGGCGTCGGGACCATGCCGTGTACCAAACCCTCACCCCGTGGATTTCCCTCAGCGTCGCCGTGCTGGTCTGCGGCTTCGCCCTCTGGAAGGGCGATCGCTGGGCCCGGTTCGTGGCTGCGGTGTATCTGGCCGGATGGATCGCGACGCCGTTCGCCCAGATCCGCGATCCCCTGAGCCCCGAATGGGGGGTGATGATCATCGATGCGGTGGTCATGATCCTGCTGGTCTGGGCCTCGCTGAAGGCGCGCCGGCTGTGGAGCGTGTTCGCGGCGGCCTGCCAGATGATGGCCGTGGCCTCGCATGTCGTGTCGATCATCGACCTGCGCATCTACATCGCCACGGTCGTCGTGGGCCTGACCCTGCTCAGCTACGGCGTGCTGGTCGCCCTGCTGGTTGCGACGCTATCGGCCGTCCGGGCCCGGCGGGTCGCTCATGAGGGGGACCTCAACCCTCGTCCATGAGGTCTCGGCCGAGGAGATCGCCGAATTCACCCGTGGCCTCAATGCGCTGGGGCCCCAGCAACGCCGCATCCTGGCCGTGCTGATCCCGCGCCTGATCGCGCTGGAAGAACAGGGCGACCCGGAAGGGGCG
The DNA here is from genome assembly GCF_058681155.1 of Caulobacter sp. FV1ye13L. Next base: position 1,075,219 of record NZ_CM178732.1, on the reverse strand, counting down.
ATCCGCATCATCGACCAGATCCGCACCATCCTTCTGGAGCGGCGCCGGACCTGTCACTAGAGCATCGCGCGGAAAAGTGGATGCCGGTTTTCCGCAAAAACGATGCGAAAACAAAAAGCTAGAGCGAAGTGCGCGATTCTTGTATCGCGCGTTTCGCTCTAGGCTCGGCTCAGGTCCTCGGGCCGGTCGACGTCAAACAGTACGCCGGCGTCGTCTGTCTCGACGGCGGTGAAGCGCGCGCCGGCCTGACGGATCAGCGCCTGGGCCCCGACATCGCCGCCGAGGTCTCGCAGGGCGGGGATCCAGTCGCCGCCGAACAGCACGGGATGGCCGCGCTGGCCTGCATGGACAGGCGCGGCAATGCCGTTCCGTCCGCAAAGGGCGCGGATCAGGGCCGGCGCCACAGCCGGACCGACCCTCGGCATGTCACCCAGAAAGACGAAGACACCGTCGACGTCAGCGGGCACGGCGCGGGCGGCGGCGGCCAGCGAGGCGCCCATGCCCTGCGTGGGGTCGGCGACCTTGAACACGCGCAACTCGGCGTCCTCGTCCAGCTGCAGGATGGTTGTTTCCAGCGCGGCGTCGTCGCCGATCGCGACCACAACCGATCGGGCGGGACTCTGAAGGGCGGCGTTCAGCGCCCCGGCGATCAACGGCTTGCCGCGAAACGGGGCCAGCAGCTTGCCGCCGCCAAAGCGGGCGCCCAGGCCGGCGGCCAGGACGATCGCCGCGAACCTTCCGCTTTTGCTTTCCGCCATGTCGCCCAACGCCTATCTTGTCTCCAGACATGACGCCCTATGACGACAGCCCTGCGCAAGCGGCCTTGACCGCCCCCCGTCTGATCGACGGCTTCGGCCGCGCCGTCACCTATCTTCGGGTGTCGGTCACCGACCGCTGCGACCTGCGCTGCGTCTATTGCATGGCCGAGCACATGACCTTCCTGCCCAAGGCGCAGGTGCTGACGCTGGAGGAGCTGGACCGCGTCGCCTCCGCCTTCATCGGCCTGGGCGTGCGCAAGCTGCGGCTGACCGGCGGCGAGCCCTTGGTGCGCAAGGGCTTCATGGAGCTGGTCGCCGGCCTGTCGCGCCACCTGCGATCGGGGGCGCTGGACGAGCTGACCCTGACCACCAACGGCACTCAGCTGGCCAAATATGCCGAGGATCTGGCGCGTCATGGCGTGCGGCGCATCAATGTCTCGCTCGACACCCTCAAGCCCGACCTGTTCAGGCGGCTGACCCGGGGCGGCGACGTCGCCCAGGTGATCGGCGGGATCGACGCGGCCCTGGCGGCCGGCATTGCGGTCAAGATCAACGCCGTCGCCCTCAAGCACGACAATGCCGCCGAACTGCCGGATCTGATCGCCTGGGCCCACCAGCGCGGCTGCGACATGACCCTGATCGAGACCATGCCGCTCGGCGAGATCGACGAGGATCGCACCGACCAGTACCTGTCGCTGAAGGACGTGCGCCGCGACCTGGCCTCGTTCTGGACGCTGGAGGATCTGGCCTATGCCACGGGCGGTCCGGCCCGTTACACCCGCATCGCCGAGACGGGCGGGCGGCTGGGCTTTATCACCCCGCTCAGCCACAATTTCTGCGAGGCCTGCAACCGCGTCCGCCTGACCTGCACCGGCACCCTGCACACCTGCCTGGGGCGCGACGACGCTTCTGACCTGCGGGCGGTGATCCGGGCAGGGGCCAGCGACGCCCAGCTGGAGCAGGCGATCTTCGCCGCCATCGGGTCCAAGCCGGAAGGCCACGACTTCCAGATCGCCGGCACGAGGCCGGCCGTGGCCCGGCACATGTCGACGACGGGCGGCTGACATGGCGCGCGTGCTGCTGTTTGGACGCCTGGCCGACCAGGCCGGCTGGCGCGACCGGGCCTTTGAGGCCACGTCCCTGACGGCCCTGCGCGACCTGATCGCCCAGGATGATCCTGATCTCGCTGAGGCCCTGAGCGGCCCGGGCGTGCAGGTCGCCGTCGACAAGACGCTGGTGCGGGGCGAGGCGATCCTGGCCGCCGCCACCGAGGTCGCCTTCCTGCCGCCGATGAGCGGCGGATGATCACCCTCACCGCAGAGCCTTTCGAGCCCGGCGCCCTGCTGACCGCCTTCTGCGCCGGTCGCGACGAGACCGGCGCCGTCGCCAGCTTCGTCGGTCTGGCCCGCGCCGAGCAGGGCCGGGCGGCGGCGCTGGAGCTGGAGGCCTATCCCGGCTTCACCGACCTGGCGATCGCCGAGTTCGCCGAGACGGCCAGGGCGCGGTTCCATCTTCACGACTACCGCATCGTCCACCGCACCGGCGCCATCGCCCCGGGCGAGGCCATCGTCTTCGTGGCCACCGCCGCCGGCCATCGCCGCGAGGCCTTCGAGGCCTGCGACTTCCTGATGGACTGGCTGAAAAGCCGCGCGCCGTTCTGGAAGAAGGAACACGGCCCGGACGGCGCCCGCTGGATCGAGCCGACGGACCGCGATAGGACCGACGCATCGCGTTGGGATCAGGAGTAGATCATGTCTGCAGCAGGCCTCACCCCCGGCGGCGGGATCAAGCCGGACCTTCCGTTCACCCCGGTGCGCGTGGCGATCCTGACCATTTCCGACACCCGCGACGAGGAAAGCGACACCTCCGGCCAGGTGCTGGTCGATCGCGTCAAGGCCGCCGGCCATGAGCTGGGTGGCCGGGCGGTGGTGCGCGACGACATTCCGCAGATCCGCGATCAGGTCAGAACCTGGATCGCCGGCGGCCAGGTCGACGCCATCGTCACCACCGGCGGCACCGGCCTGACCGGCCGCGACGTGACGGTCGAGGCGCTGGAGCCGCTGTTCAACAAGAAGATCGACGGCTTCTCGGTGATCTTCCACATGGTCTCCTATGCCTCGGTGGGGCTGTCGACCCTGCAGTCGCGGGCCACGGCGGGCCTGATCGACGGCGTCTTCGTGTTCTGTCTGCCGGGCAGCAACGGCGCGGTGCGCGACGGCTGGGACAAGGTCATCTCCGCCCAGCTCGACAGCCGCCACAAGCCCTGCAACATGGTCGAGCTGATGCCCCGGCTGCTGGAACAGTGAGCAAGCTCACCCACATCGACGACCAGGGCCGGGCCCGCATGGTCGATGTCTCGGGCAAACCCGAGACGGCCCGCGAGGCGGTGGCCGTCGGCTTCGTGCGCATGAGCCCCGAGACTCTGGCGCTGGCCGTCTCCGGAACCGGCCGCAAGGGCGATGTCCGCGCCGTGGCCGAGATCGCCGGGGTCATGGCGGCCAAGCAGACCTCGAACCTGATCCCCCTGTGCCACCCGCTGGCCCTCTCCAAGGTGGTGGTTGAGGTCGAGACTGGCGAGGGCGGCCTCGCTGTCACCGCCCGGGTCAAGACCAGCGGCCCGACCGGCGTCGAGATGGAGGCCCTGACCGCCGTCTCGGTGGCCTGCCTGACGATCTACGACATGCTGAAAGCCGCCGAGAAGGGCATGGTCATCGAGGCCGTGCGGCTGATCGAGAAGACCGGCGGCAAGTCCGGGGACTGGACGGCGCAATAGCACCCGACGCGGGTTCTCGACTTCACGCGGGTAACCCGCTGAAGGTTGGGGAGGCGGCGGAGCGTCCGGGCCAGGCCCGGATGGGGGTGTAGAGGAGTACCGTTTCGGCCGGGGCCGGAGCGCTCCGCGCGATCGTTATCCCTCTGGCCGGGGTGCGCAGGCCTGTTCAGCCTTTTGCCCCACCCGGGTCTTGTTCCCCTCGCGACGGACCCAGCCCTGAGACTGCAAGCCACGTCGATTCCGGAGGACCCGGAGCGAACCTTCGGACGGGCGGGGGCTTTGGCCTTCCCCCGATGGACAGGTTTACGTCCCCTGTCCTCTTGAACCCGCACAACCGCCCCCACCCCCCGTCAGGTCGCCAGCTGGACGGCCTCCCCAGGGGCGGGGCGAGAAGAAGAATACGGGCGTTCCTGAGGGGGCTGCGTCGATTTTTGATCGTGACGCTGGGTGCGGCGGTCAGGGCGTTGAATTTGCTGGGATCGGGGCGGGCCTATCCCCGTGCGGGTACGGGAATAGAGGCGCTCCCAACCCACCTCCGTCATTCCCGCCCTTGTGGCGGGAACCCCTGTTTCAGCTGACCCGTGAAGCGCCAGCGAAGGGCGCGCGCCCTTCGCCTCTACCGCACCTGCGGCGGTACGAGGGGTTCCCGCCACAAGGGCGGGAATGACGGTTGTGAGGGAACCGACCGACGCCGCGCGAAGCCCGCCCCCTCGTGCAGAGCCCTCCTTACATCTCACGGCGAGATGATCGCCGGCCTGGACAGGTTGCTCAAGGACGGCGCTCCGCGCCGCCGCGTCGCGGCTGGCCGCAGGCCAGTCCTTGAGCAACCTGTCCAGACCGGCACGCTGCAGCCTCCAGGAGATGTAAGGCCTGGCGCGACGCGGGGCGTCGGCTTTCGGGCGGGAAGGCAAGGCGTGCTTTCGGCTCTGAGCGGACGTCAGATGCTCCCCCTCAGGGGGAGCTGTCGCGGAGCGACTGAGGGGGCAGCGCGGGCCTGAGTTCAGTAGAGCTCTATCGAGGCCAGCGCCGCGCTGCCCCCTCCGGCCCTCCGGGCCACCTCCCCCTGAGGGGGAGGATCTAATGTCCGCAACCCACCCTAGTCGGACATTAGGTCGAAGGTAGAAACCACTCGACTTTGGCCGCCGAAATATTCAGTGCGCCGCTTCGGCTAAGTTCATCCCAGGGTTCGGATGCGGTGTCGTACTCGATGAGAACGTACTCGCGACCGCACGTCTTCCAACTCATGCAAGGCGCGCGGTTAGGCTGCTCGTCCCAAGGTGCCTGGGTCAACCGTTTCAGCATGTCGACGGCATCCGACTTTGCTTGGAACTCGCCGATGATTTCGCAGTGAAGCTCGTCTTCGATCACGAATGTGCGGGGAGAACCGTGGGTCATCGGTCGAGCTTAGCAGCGCTAGGTCCGACTTCCACCCTTCCCAGCCGCCCGGAAGCTCCGCTCCCCGCCGCGAAGGCCACCGGCCGATCACGGACGCGGCGCGGATGGCCCCTCCACCACCCGCCGCTCCAGCGCCGGTTGCCCGTGCCGCGCGGCCATGATCTCGCCGATCACCGCCACGGCCACCTCGAACGGGGCCTTGCCGCCGAGGTCCAGACCGATCGGCGCGCGCAGCTTGGCGAGATCGCGATCAGTCAGGCCCGCCGCCTTCAGGCGCTCAACCCGCTCGCCCAGCCGACGCCGCGCGCCCAGCAGGCCGACATAGGGCGCGGGCGACGGCAGGGCGGTCAGCAGGGCGGCGTGGTCGATGTCCAGGTCGTGGCCGCAGATGGCGACGAAGGTCCAGGCGTCGAGGCCGAGGTCGGCCAGGGCGTCGTTGGCCGCATCCCGGCTGTAGGTCACGCCGGCCAGGGGCGGCGGCGCGGCGGGGCCCTTGGGCCGGATCAGGAAGGTCTCGAAGCCGGACTGCGCGCCCAGGCTGGCCACGGCGAGGGCCGTCGGGTCGCCGCCGACCACCACGAGCCTCGGGACCGGGTCATAGGCGCGCTCGAAGGCGCCGGGCCAGGGGGCCATCGGCTCTTCCAGGCACTGGCGCCGCTGCCCGTCGCTGGCCCAGAAGGCCGGGAGGCGAGCGTCGGCCAGTCGCAGCAGGGTGGCCGCCGCCGGGTCGCCCGGCGCGATGCGCTCGACCAGGATCTCGATCCGGGCGCCGCACAGCAGGCGGATGTCGGGCCACGGACTACCCTCGCCATAGATCAGCCGACGCGGCGCGCCGTCCTCGAGGCAGGCCAGGGCGTGACCCTCGACATCGGCCTCGATGCAGCCGCCCGACAGAAAGCCGGAAACAATATTTTTTCCGAACACCATCTGCGTCCCGACCGGACGCGGGCCGCCGCCACCCAGGGCGACGATGGTGGCCAGGGCCGCCGGACCGGCCAAAAGCGCCGCCCGCAGGGCGGGTCGGGCGTCATCGGCCATGCCGTGAAGGGGCCAGTCGGCGGCCGTTTGAAAGCTGTTCATCCCCCTGACTTTAACCCCTCGGCAAGGTTCCAGAAACGCCTTCTTCAAACCTTGGCGCGTAGGGTCAGCGAACACAGGTGTCGTTCCTTACGGATGGTCATGCCCATTTCGGTCTCAAAACTTGGTCTCGCGGCCGCCCAGTTCGGGCTCGACGGCATGACGTCGTCGCCGCGCGGCCGCTCGCCTGAAGCCGAAGCGCGCGACATCCTCAGCATCGCCGACCGTTCGCAGCTGTCGGTGCTGGACGTTTCGGGCGTCTATGGCCGCGCCGAATCCATCCTGGGCGACCTCATTCCCCGTCCGGTCAATTTCCGCGTCACCCTGTCGACCGCCCGCGCGGACCGGGGTCCCGACTTCGTCGAGGCCGAGGCTCGCAGCAGCCTGCGCCGCCTGGGCCTGGAACGCGCCGACGCCATCATCGTCCAGACGCCTTCGGACCTGTTCGGCCCGCACGGCGCGGCCCTGTGGGATCGCCTGGCCCGCCTGCGCGACGAAGGCCTGTTCCAGAAGGTCGGCGTCTCGGCCCATGCCAGCGACGATCCGGTGGGCGTGGCCCGCCGCTTCAAGCCCGACATTCTGCAAGCTCCGGCCTCCTTGCTCGACCAGCGCCTGCTGGCCGACGGCTCCCTGGCCCGCATCGCCGGGATGGGCGTCGAGGTGCAGCTGCGCTCGATCTTCCTCAATGGCCTGCTGTTCCTGCCGCCTGATCGCGTGCCGGCCCAGCTGAAGGGCGCCTCGGGCCGCCTGTCGCGCGTGCGCCGGATGATCGCCGAGGGCCGTTCCGATCCGCTGCAGGCCGCTCTGGGTTTCGCCTTGTCGCGTCCCGAAGCCAGCGCCGTCCTGGTGGGCGTCACCTCCGCCGCCGAGCTCTCGGCCGTGGTCGCCGCCGCCTCCAGCCCGCCGCCGGATCTGGACTGGGACGACATGGCCATCGACGATCCGGTCGCCCTCGACCCGCGGCGTTGGGTCGCTTAGGCGACTCCCCGAATCAAACCCGACAGTACGAAGCCTGCCCAGATCCAGCGGTCGCACCAGCGGCGCTGGAACATGGTTTATGGCGCGTAAGTCTTTGATTCACTCGACTTTTATCATTCCCGGCTAGGCTATGCGGAACAACTGCTTTCAGGGGAGAGCGTCGTGATCCTTACCGTCCTGCAGGCCCGCATGGGGTCCCGCCGCCTTCCGGGCAAGGCGATGGCCACGCTCCAGGGCGAGCCGATGATCATCCGCCAGCTGGAGCGCCTGCGCAGCGCCCGCTGTCCGACCAAGATCATCGTCGCCACCAGCACCGACCCCTCCGACGACGCCCTGGCCGGCTTCGTGGTCTCGCGCGGCTATACCGTCCATCGCGGGGCCGGGGCCGACATCCTTGACCGTATCGCCCGCTGCGCCGAAGCCATCAGCTCGGTCAGCCATGTGGTGCGGGTCAAGGGCGACGCGCCGTTCGTCGATCCCGGCATTGTGGACGAAGCTGTCCGCCTGGCCCTGGCCAGCGGCGCCGCCTACACCTCCAACCACGTTCAGCGCACCTATCCGGCCGGTCTGGAGGTCGAGGTGATCACCGCCAACGCCCTGCGCGTCGCGGCCGCCGAGGCGCGCGATCCGACGGCCCGCGTGTCGCCGACCGCCGCCATCCGCGACAATCCGGCCCGTTTCAGCCAGGCCCACCTGAAGGCCCGCCGCGACTGGTCGCACCTGGACTGGCGGGTCAAGACGGCCGCCGACCTGGCCTTCGCCCGATCGATCTACAATGCCCTGCATCCGGTCGATCCCGGCTTTGGCATGACCGACGTGCTGGATCTGGTGGAAAGCCATCAGGACCTGGCGCGGTTCGCGGCCTAGCCTTAAAATCCGCTCTTCCCGGCGAAGGCCGGGATCCAGATGCAAGAACGCCCGCGTTCCTCAGGGGATCGCGGGCGTCTTTGCATGCGCCTCACAGCGCTACGATCTGGGCCCCGGCTTTCGCCGGGGAGAGCGGTGTGTATTTATGTTATTTCCACGCCCCGTAGGGATCGACCGACGGCTTGCCCAGCGCCTGGGCCACGGCCGGGTGGGTCAGCTCGCCCTTCAGAACATTGAGACCGCGCGCCAGGTGGAGGTTGGTCTTCAGGGCATCCAGGCCGTGGTCGGCCAGGGCCAGGCCGAACGGCAGGGTGGCGTTGCCCAGGGCTTCCGAGGAGGTGCGCGGCGCGGCGCCGGGCATGTTGGCCACGCAGTAGTGGACGACGCCGTCGACGGTGTAGGTCGGCTCGGCGTGGGTGGTCGGCTTGCTGGTCTCGAAACAGCCGCCCTGGTCGATGGAGACGTCCACCAGCACCGAACCCGGCTTCATCTGCTTGAGATGCTCGCGACGCACCAGCTTGGGGGCGGCGGCGCCGGCGGTCAGCACGGCGCCGATGATCACGTCGGCCTTGAGGATCTCTTCTTCCACGGCCGCGAAGGTCGAATAGCGGGTCAGGATGCGGCCCTGATACAGGTCGTCCAGTTCGCGCATGCGCGGGATCGAGCGTTCCAGCACCACGACCTCGGCGCCCAGGCCGGCGGCCATGCGCGCGGCGTTGGAGCCGACCACGCCGCCGCCCAGCACGGCCACTCGGGCCGGGGGCACGCCGGGCACGCCGCAGAGCAGCAGGCCCATGCCGCCATTGTGCTTGAGCAGGGTCTCGGCGGCCGAGAACACGGCGATCCGGCCGGCCACTTCCGACATCGGGGCCAGCAGCGGCAGGCCGCCGCGCGCGTCGGTGACGGTCTCATAGGCGATGGCCGCGCAGCCGCTGTTCAGAAGGCCTTCGGTCTGGGCCGGATCGGGGGCCAGGTGCAGATAGGTGAACAGGATGTGGCGGGGTTCCAGCTTCTCCCACTCGATCTTCTGGGGTTCCTTGACCTTGATGATCATGTCGGCGCCGGAAAACACCGCCGCGGCGTCGGCGGCGAGGGTCGCGCCGGCTTTCAGATAGGCATCATCGGCATAGCCGGCGCCGAGACCGGCCCCGGACTGGACCAGAACGCTGTGGCCGTGGCCGACATATTCCCGGACGGCCGTGGGGGTCAGGCCGACGCGGTGTTCGCCGGGTTTGATCTCTGAAGGGACGCCAACGCGCATGATGATTTCCTCCTGAAGGATTTTGACGCCAATTTACGCCTCTTGGCCTGCAGGTTTCTTGGGGATTTCGTGCGACGAGAACTGTGGTATGCAGGAATCCTGCGTCAAATGGGTAAGGCATGAAGAAACCCGCCGTTGAACTCGACAGCTTTGACCGGAAGCTCCTGACTCTGCTGCAGCGACGGGGGCGGGCCAGCTATGTGGAGATGGCCGAGGCCGTGAACCTGTCGGAGTCGGCCTGCCTGCGCCGGGTGCGCGCCCTGGAAGAAGCCGGGGTGATCGGGCGCTATGCGGCCGTGATCGACGAACGCGCCGTGGGCCTGCCGCTCAGCGTCTTCGTCACCGTGACCCTGTCGTCCCAGGCCGAGGCCACCCTGAGCGCCTTCGAGAAAGCCATAGCCGGCGTCCGCGAGGTGGCCGAGTGCTATCTGATGACCGGCGGCTCGGACTATCTGTTGCGGCTGGTGGTGCGCGATGTCGACGACCTGGAGCGGGTTCATGCCCAGGAGCTGACGCGGATTCCCGGCGTCGTCAGGGTCAGTTCCAGCATCGCCCTGCGCACTGTGGTCAAGCGCGCCGAATTGCCGCTGTGAGGCCGGGGCCAATACCTACGGTCGGTTAACCTTGTCGTTCTAGTGCTAGGCGTCGACAGGAAAATCCGCGTCGGGGGACGAGATGGTTTCGAGAAGACTTCTGCTGGGCGCCCTGGCGTCGGGACTGGCCGGAACGCCGCTGGCCGCCCTGGCCGAGGGTGACGATCACCACGCGCCGGCGCCGCGCAAGGCCGCGCCCCGGCCCAAGCCTGCCGCCGCTCCGCAAAATTCTCATGGAGCCGCAGCCGCGCCGGTACGCTCGACCGTCGCCGAATATCCCAAGCCGGCCGAGACCCATGCGCCCGAAGTCCTGATCGATCCCAACGAAGCCCTGGGCCGCCTTAAGCACGGCAACGCGATCTTCGCCCGCGGCGGCGCCAGCATGGCCCTGCCCAGCTGGGCGCGGATCAACGAGCTGTCGAACGGCCAGAAACCTTTCGCGATCGTCGTGGGCTGTTCCGACAGCCGCGTGCCGCCGGAACTGGTCTTTGACTGCACCCTGGGTGAGCTGTTCGTGGTCCGCACGGCCGGTTCGACCGTCAGCCGCGAAGGCCTGGGCTCGATCCTCTACGCGGTCGAGCATCTGGGCGCGCCGCTGATCGTGGTTCTGGGCCACACCAAGTGCGGCGCGGTCGGGGCGGCGGTGGATGTCGCCACCAAGCACGCCCACCTGCACGGCGCCCTGTTCGACATGGCCCTGCCCATCCTGCCGGCCGTGATCGAGGCCGGAGAGAGCCGTCCGGCCGACCTGCAGGACGCCTCGATCCGCCAGAACGCCAAGAACATCGCCGAACGTCTGAAGACCGCCGACGAGGCCTTCAGCAGCCGTATTGCGGCGGGCCGCCTGAAGGTGGTCTCCGCCGTCTACAGCCTGCAGACCGGTCAGGTCGAATTCATGGGCTAAGGCCCCGTTGACCCGCCCCCCCGCTTCACGTCACATCGATTTTCGAACGTGGTGAACCGGGGGATTGTGGAATGTCGATGGACGAGACGCCGCCCGCGAGCGGTTCCAGCGATCCGACGCCCGTTTCCCAGCCCACGCTGATCGAGCGCCTGAAGGCGCGCTGGTCCGCTGACGCGCGCGTGCGCATCGCGGCCATCGCGACCGGCGCGCTCGTCATCGGCTTCGGCGGCGGCCTGCTGACCGGCAAGGCCGGCGATCTGGGCTGGTTCGGCGGAAACAAGAGCGCCGTCGCCTCGGCCCCGGTCAAGGGCGAGGCCTGGTCGCTGTTCGGCAAGCCCCGCTCGGCGGGCGCCCCGCGTCGCGGCATCCCCAAGCCCGCGGGCTTCGCCGTCTGGCAGAGCCGCATCGACAGTTCCGGCCAGGACCCGATGGCCTGCGTGCGGATGACCAAGGACCTGGATCCGTCAAAGCCCTATTCCGACTATGTGATGGTCACGGACGAGGTGGGCCGTACGGTGGCCTTGCAGGTCAAGGGCGACGAACTGTGCGTCGACGGGGTGGGCTTTACCGACCATCGCGTCACCCTGCTCAAGGGCCTGCCCGCCAAGGATGGCGAGACCCTGGCCGCCAATGTCGATGTCGATTTCACCTTTGGCGAGAAGCCGCCCTATGTCGGTTTCGCCGGCGACGGCGTGATCCTGCCGCGCGAGGAGTCCGACGGCGTCGGCATCGAGACCATCAATGTCCAGGCCCTGGCCATCGAGGTGTGGCGGGTTTCCGACCGCAACCTGGTCCGCAAGTCGATCAGCGCGCCCGATCCTACCGGCGAAGGTGACTGGGCGGGCGACTATGGCGACGACAGTGTCGGCGAGGACGGCCGCCGCGTCTGGAAGGGCGTTGTGCCCGTCACCGGCGCGACCGGCCAGAAAGCCACCACCGTCTTCCCGCTGGGCGCCGTGCTCAAGGACATGAAGGCCGGTGGCTACATGATCAAGGCGCGCGACGCCTCGGGCGGTCGTAATCCGGACGAGGAGGGCGACACCCCGCCCGCCCAGGCCCGGCGCTGGATCGTGTTCACCGACATGGCGATGATCGCCTATGACGGTTCGGAATCCCTCGACGTGGTGGTGCGCTCGCTGAAGAGCGCCAAGACGATCGCCGGCGTCCGCGTGGCCCTGGTGGCCAAGGACGGCGAGGATCTGGCCGAGGCCAAGAGCGACGCTGACGGCCGCGTGCGCTTCCTGCGTCCCTTGCTGGAAGGCGAAGGGTCCGAGCGCGCCAAGATGGTCATGGCCTATGGACCGCAGGGCGACCTGGCGGTGCTGGACCTGGACCGCTCGCCGGTCGACCTGTCCAAGCAGGGCGTCGGCGGCCGTGAGGGCGCCACCGCCGGCCGTTCGACCCGCACCGACATCGACGGCTATCTCTATGCCGACCGCGGCATCTATCGGCCGGGCGAGACCGTCCACCTGACCGCCATGGTCCGCGACCGCTTGGCCAAGGCCGTAAACGACCGCAAGGGCGAGATCGTGGTCAAGCGCCCCTCGGGGGTCGAGTTCAAGCGCTATCCGTTCAGCGGCGCCAAGGCCGGCGCCGTGCTGGCCGATATCGCCCTGCCGCGCTCGGCGCCGCGCGGGCGCTGGGTGGCCGAACTGAAGATCGAGGGCATCGAGGCCGCTTCCGGCAGCCTGACCTTCAGCGTCGAGGACTTCGCGCCGCAACGCCTGGCGGTCACGGCCACGGGCCAGGAGTCTATCCCGCTGGGCGTGGGCGAGACCCGCAAGGTCGATGTCTCGGCCCGCTTCCTGTATGGCGCGCCGGGTGCCGGCCTGCAGACCCAGGGCGAGGCGCGGCTGCGCGCCGACGCCGATCCCTTCCCCGCCTACAAGGACTATGTCTGGGGCGACGCCGACAAGCCGTTCGAGGAGAAGTTCCTGGAACTGGGCACGACGGTCACCGACGGCGAAGGCCGCGCGGTGCTGTCCGTCTCCAGCGATGTGGCCGGCGACACGGCCCAGCCGCTGGTCGCCGCCGTCACCACCTCGGTGTTCGAGCCGGGCGGCCGTCCGGTGCGCGAAGGCCTGGACCTGAAGGTCCGCGCCAAGCCGCTCTATTTCGGGGTCAAGGTCGACCAGGGCGACAGCGCCAAGGGCGACCCGCCGATCAGCCTGAACCTCATCGCCGTCAACGCCGCCGGCAAACGGGTGGGCGCCACCGCGACCTACACCCTGATCAGCGAGAACTGGGACTATGACTGGTTCCAGCAGGACGGCCGCTGGCAGTGGCGGCGCACCAGCCGCGACGCGGTGGTGGCCAAGGCCACGGTGAACATCGGCGCCGGCGATCCGGCCCGCTTCACCCGTCGACTGGGCTGGGGCGACTATCGCCTCGTGGTCGAGGGCGCCGATGGCTCCCGCACCGTCACCCGCTTCGCCGCCGGCTGGGGCTCGCCCGCCAAGGACGCCGAGGCCCCCGACTTCGTGCGCGTCAGCGCCGGGACCAAGGCCTATGTCCAGGGCGACACGGTCGAGATCACGCTGAAGCCTCCCTATGCGGGTGAAGCCCAGATCGCCGTCGCCACCGACCGCCTGATCGACCTGAAGACCGTCACCGTGGGCGAGAACGGGACGACCGTGCGCCTGAAGACCTCGGCCGCCTGGGGTGGCGGGGCCTATGTGATGGTCAGCGTCATCCAGCCGCGTGACCCGGTCGCCTCGCCCAAGCCGCGCCGCGCGCTCGGTCTGGTCTATGTGCCGCTGGACCCCAAGAGCCGGAAGCTGACCGTCGATCTGGGTACGCCCGTGAAGATCGACTCCAAGGCCCCGGTCGAGATCCCCGTGGCGGTGAAGGGCCTTGGCCTTGGCCAGCGCGCCCACGTCACCATCGCGGCGGTGGACGAAGGCATTCTGCGCCTGACCCGTCAGGACAGTCCTGATCCGGTGAAATGGTACTTCGGCAAGCGCGCCCTGGGCGTCGACTATCGCGACGACTATGGCCGTCTGCTCGATCCCAATCTGGGCGCGCCCGCCAACGTCAATTTCGGGTCCGACGAGGTCGGGGGCGAGGGCCTTACGGTCACCCCGATCAAGACTGTCGCCTTGTGGTCGGGCGTGGTCGAGACGGGCCTCGACGGCAAGGCGGTGATCAAGCTGCCGGCCGCCGACTTCAATGGCGAGCTGCGACTGATGGCCGTGGCCTGGACCGACAACGCCGTCGGCTCGGGCTCCAAGCCCCTGACCGTGCGCCAGCCGGTGGTGGCCGACCTCAATCTGCCCCGCTTCCTGGCCCCCGGCGACAAGGCCATGGCCACGCTGGAACTGCACAATGTCGAGGGCAAACCCGGCGCCTATACCGCCGAGGCCTTCTCGACCAATGGCCTGAAGGTCACCTTCAAGAAGGTGTTCCAGCTGATCCTGGGACAACGGATCGCCGAGAAGATTCCCTTCCTGGCCCCCGACGTCACCGGCATCGGCAAGATCGGCTTCAAGGTGGCCGGTCCCGGTTTCGCGACAGCCAAGGACTATCCGATCCAGACCCGCCTGGGCTGGGGCGATGTGGTGCGCACCACCACGGAACTGCAGCAACCGGGCGCGGCCTATACGCCTTCCTACGCCCTGATGAGCGGCCTGGCGGCCGGGGACGTGACGCTGCAGGTCAGCTATTCGCCGTTCAAGGGCTTCGACCCGGCGGCCATCGCGGTGGCCCTGCAACGCTACCCCTATGGCTGCACCGAGCAGCTGGTCTCGACCGCCTATCCGCTGCTGTACGCCCAGAGCCTGACCAGCGATCCCAAGCTGAAACGCACCCCGGCGGCCCTGGCCGGCGCGGTGGGCAAGCTGCTGGACCGCCAGACCCTGGACGGCGCCTTCGGCCTGTGGCGGGTGGGCGACGGCGAGGCCGACGCCTGGCTGGGCGCCTATACGACCGACTTCCTGCTGGAAGCCCGGGCCCAGGGTGTGGCCGTGCCGGACGCCGCGATCGACAAGGCCATGAACGCCATGCGCCAGATCAGCCGTCCTGACGGCTGGGCCTCGGTCTCCTACCGGATGGAATATCCCGAATGGTGGGCGGCCACGCCCGAGCTGTCCAAGAAGGCCACCGAACGCATGCGCCGCCGGGCCTCGGCCTATGCCCTCTATGTGATGGCCAAGGGCGGCAAGGGCGACCTGGCCCGCCTGCGCTGGTGGCACGACGTGCAGATGAAGGACGAGGACCAGCCGATGGCCAAGGCCTATGTCGCCGCCGGCCTGGCCCGCATGGGCGACAACGCCCGGGCCCGCTCGGCCATGCGCCAGGCGGTCAAGTCGCTGGGCTATCGCGATAATCAGGACTGGTACCAGAGCCCGCTGCGCGATGTGGCGGGGCTGACCGCCCTGGCCGTCGAGTCGGGTCAGGGCGACATCGCCCGCCAGCTGCAGGGCCGTCTCGAAAACGTGGTCAAGGATCCCGACGCCCTCAACACCCAGGAACAGGCGGCCGTGCTGCACGCGGCCTTCGCCCTGCTGAAGGCGGCCGGGCCGATCTCGATCGACGCCAAGGGGGCCATGGCCCTGCCGCCGGCCGGCGGCGCGCCGCGCTGGGCGGTGGGCAAGCTGGCTGACAGCCGCTTCACCAACACCGGCAAGGGCGCCTTGTGGCGGACGGTTAGTGTTCGTGGCACGCCGACCGCCGCACCAGGGGCATCAGCCAATGGCCTGTTCGTCAGCAAGCGCCTGCTGTCGATGACCGGGGCGGCGGTGGATCCCGCCACGATCCGTCAGGGCGACCGGATCATCGTGCTGGTCTCCGGCCGCTCGATGCAGGCCCGCTCGACCGCTCTGGTGGTCGACGACGCCCTGCCGGCCGGCTTCGAGATCGAGACGACACTCGGCGCCGATGACGCTCAGAACGGGCCCTACCGGTTCCTGGGCGAACTGACCGGCGCCGACGTGCAGGAAAGCCGCGACGACCGCTTCATCGCGGCCCTGGACCTGGAGGGCAACAAGCCCTTCGCCCTGGCCTATGTGGCGCGGGCGGTGACGCCGGGCGAGTTCTTCCTGCCGGGCGCGGTGGCCAAGGACATGTACCGGCCCGCGATCACCGCGCGCTCGGATGCCGGCCGGGCGGTGATCGCGCCGGGGCAGTGAGTCAAGATGGACTGGCGTAACATAGCTTGTCATCCCGGGCGGCCGTCGGCCGACCCGGGACCCAGGGGCCGGCGCACCGCGGCTGCCCCTGGGTCCCGGCTCTCCGCTTCGCTGCGGCCGGGATGACAAGATTGAGTTTTTTGGGGGAAGGGCGAGGCAAATACGTCCCCCGTCTGACCAAGGCCCTCGTCGCCCTGCTGGGCGTCCAGGTCGTCCTCGCCACCCTCAGCGCCGTCTTCCCACCCGACATGACCCGCGCCCGGCAGTCCTCGCCGGTGGCGCTGGACCGGCGCGGGGCATGGCTGCGGGCTCTGCCGGTGGAAGACGGCCGCTGGCGAATCCGGGCCGACCTCGACCGCACCGACAGGGCCTTCCAGAAGCGCCTGATCGCGGTGGAGGACGGGCGGTTCTACAGCCATCTGGGCGTTGATCCCCTGGCGGTGGTCCGGGCGTTCGGCTCGGCGGTGGTCCACGGTCGCCCGACCTCCGGCGCCTCGACCCTGACCATGCAGACCGCCCGCCTGCTGGAGCCGCGGCCGCGCAACCTCGGCTCCAAGCTGATCGAGATGATCCGCGCCGTGCAGCTGGAATCGCGGCTGACCAAGCGCGAAACCCTGGCCCTCTACCTGACCCTGGCCCCCTATGGCGGCAATCTGGAGGGCGTGCGCGCCGCCAGCCTGGCCTATTTCGGTCAGGAGCCCTCCAGCCTGACCGACGGCCAGCAGGCCCTGCTGATCGCCCTGCCGCAATCCCCCGAAGCCCGGCGGCCCGACCGTCGACCCGAGGCGGCGCGGCTGGCCCGGCGGGCGGTGCTGGACAAGATGGTTCGGGCCGGCGTGCTCACCGAAGCCGCCGCCGTCGAGGCCGAGGCCGAACCCCTGCCGCGCCGTTCCCCGTTCCCGGCCCTGGCCTGGCACGCCGCCGGCGAGCTGGCCCGCGCCGCGCCAGCCTCGCAGGCCAGCGTGATCACCACCCTCGACGCCGACCTGCAGGCGCGGCTGGAGCCGATGGCCGCCGCCATTGCGGCCTCGCAAGGCGCCGACGCCACCGCCGCGATCCTGGTGGTGGAAATCAAGGGCCGGGCGGTGCGGGCCGCCGTTGGCTCGGCCGGGCGCGAGCGGGCCGGGGGCTGGGTGGACATGACCCGCGCCCTGCGCTCGCCGGGCTCGGCCCTGAAGCCGTTTATCTACGCCATGGCCATGGATGATGGGCTTGTGGCCGCCGACACCCAGCTGACCGACAGCGCCACCCGCTTCGCCGACTATCAGCCCGAGAACTTCGACCGGGTGTTCCATGACAAGGTCACGGTGCGCGAGGCCCTGACCCATTCGCTGAACGTGCCCGCCGTGGCGACGCTGGAGCGGCTGGGTCCCGAAGCCTTTGCAGGCCGGATCGAGGCGGCCGGCGCCCATCTGGCCCGGCCGAAGTCGGAGCTGAAGGCGGCGGGTCTGGCCCTGGCCCTGGGCGGAGAGGGGATCACCCTGCGCGACCTGGCCCTGCTGTATGCCGCCCTGGGCGACGGCGGCCTCGCCAAGCCCCTGGCCTGGACGCAGGCCGACGCCAAGCTACGCGAGACATCCGGCGGAACCCGACTGGTGCGACCCGAGGCGGCGGGGCAGGTGCTGGACATCCTTCGAGAGGCCCCTGCGCCGCGCGGCCGCGCGCCCTCGGCCCTGACCCGGGGCGGGCCGGCCATGGCCTTCAAGACCGGCACCTCCTACGGCTTTCGCGACGCGGTGGCGGCCGGCGTGGTCGGCGGCTATGCGATCATCGTCTGGACGGGCCGGGCCGACGGCGGCGCGCGCGGCGGCCTGACCGGACGCGACGCCGCCTTGCCGCTGCTGTTCGATGTCGCCGACGTGGTGGGGGCGCCCGCCGCCGCGCCGCGCCCGATCGCGCCCAAGCTGGCGCCCGAAGCGCTGCAGACCCTGCGCGCGCAGACCGAAGGCCCGCGCCTGATCTTCCCGCCGGACGGCGCGGCGGTGCAGGTCGAGGCCCTGGGGTCAGGGTCGCGGGGACTGGTGCTGGCGGCCGGCGGCGAGGACCTGACCTGGTATGTCGGCGGGTCGCCGCTGGCGGCCGATCCGGTCAGCGGCCGGGTGGTCTGGCGGCCAGCCGCGCCGGGATTCTACCGGTTGTCCGTGGTGGACGGACAGGGGCGCAAGGCGTCGGCGCGGGTGCGGATCAAGGCGGGGTAGAGCTCACCTTTCCGTTGTCATCCCGGAAGCCTCGCAGAGGCTATCCGGGACCACGGCAAACGCGGCGCTTCCTGCGGTCCCGGCTCGGCGCGCTTCGCGCTTGGCCGGGATGACAGTGTTTAGCGGCCTCAGATCACCCCGCCGGCCACCCGCTCATAGTCTTCCCGGCTGGAAATGCCGACGTTCAGGTCGTTCACCAGCCCGTTGGCCAGCGAATAGACCCAGCCATGGACGGCCAGGGCTTGGCCGCGCGCCCAGGCGTCCTGCACGAAGACGTCGGCGGCCACGTTGCGGACCTGGCGGATGACGTTCAGCTCGCACAGGCGGTTGAGCTTTTCCTTCTCGCCCGGCAGGGCGTCCAGCTCGTGGCGGTGCTCGGCATGGACCTCGCGGATCGGGTGCAGCCAGTGGTCGACCAGGCCGCGCCGCTTGCCGTCGATCGCCGCCGCCACGCCGCCGCAGCCATAGTGGCCCACGACCATCACGTGCTTGACCTTGATCACATCGACCGCGAACTGCAGCACGCTGAGATAGTTGGCGTCCTGCGGCGGGGCCAGGTTGGCGACATTGCGGTGGACGAACAGCTCGCCGGGATCCAGGCCCACGATCTCGTTGGCCGGCACGCGGCTGTCGCTGCAGCCGATCCACAGATATTCCGGGCTCTGCTGGTTTTCGAGCCGCTTGAAGAACTCCGGATCGACCTGGGTCTTGCCCTTCGACCAGGCGGCGTTATTGGCCTTCAAGTCTTCAAGCATTCTGGGCATCCGGTTGAAGGTTGGGGTGGGCGGCGGCGATGGCCGGATGTTCAAGAGCCCGGGCCACCGCAGCCTTGATCGCGGGGAACGGCGTCATGTCCACGTGGAAACGGGCGGCGTTATAGACCTGTGGGACCAGGCAGCAGTCGGCCAAGCCGGGGGTGTCGCCGAACGCATAGCCCTTGCCGTGCCGCGCCACCATCGGCTCCAGCGCCGCAAAGCCGTCGGTGATCCAGCGCTGCGCCCAGGCGTCGCGGCCGTCCTGGTCGACGCCCAGGCCGGTCAGGGCGCGCAGGATGCGCAGGTTGTTCACCGGGTGGATGTCGCAGGCGACGATCTCGGCCATGGCCCGCACCGTGGCGCGATCAAACGGGTCGGCCGGCAACAGCGACGCGCCCGGAACCGCCTCGTCCAGCCATTCCAGGATCGCCAGGCTCTGGGTCAGACGGCGGCCTTCTTCTCCAGGCAGGGCGACCTCAAGCGTCGGCACCAGGGCCTGGGCATTGAGGGCGCGATAGGCCTCGCCCTGGTGCTGGCTCGACACCAGATCCACGGGCTGGACGGCATAGTCCAGGCCCTTGAGGTTCAGGCCGATGCGCACCCGATAGGGCGCGCTGGCCCGCCAGGCGCTGTGCAGGATGAGCTTCATGGCGCGCTCCTAGAGCATTTTCGAGCGAAGTGGATACCGGTTCGCGTGAAGAAAATGCGTTAAAACGAAGATCTAGAGCTCCGGCCTGACGCAGTCAGGATGGAGCTCTAGGCCAGGGTGAAGGACAGTTTGCCGACGCCCTCGACCTCACCCTCCACCCTGTCGCCGCGCACGATGGCGCCGACGCCCTCGGGGGTGCCGGTGAAGATCAGGTCGCCGGCTTCCAGCCGCCACAGCTGGCTGGCCTTGGCGATCACCTCGGCGACGTTCCAGATCATGTCGGCGATCTCGCCGCGCTGCTTTTCCACGCCATTGACCGACAGGAAGATCGCGCCTTCCGGCGGCAGGCCGCTCATCGGGCGGATGGCGGAAATCGGGGCGCTGGCGTCGAAGGCCTTGCCGGCTTCCCACGGATGGCCCTTGGCCTTGGCGGCGTTCTGCAGGTCGCGGCGCGTCAGGTCGACGCCGACCGCATAGCCGAACACCAGCTTGATGGCCTGATCGGGGGTGAGGTTCTCGCCGCCGGCCTTCAGGGCCGCCACCAGTTCGATCTCGTGGTGCAGGTCCGCCGTCGCCGACGGATAGGGCACGGTGGTCGGCAGGGGGACGACGGCGTCGGCCGGCTTGGCGAAGAAGAACGGCGGATCGCGCGTGTCGGCCCCCATTTCGCGGGCGTGGGCGGCGTAGTTGCGACCCACGCACAGGATGCGGCGAACGGGAAAGACCTCGGACGATCCCTCGACCGGGACCACGGGAACAGCGGACGGGGGAAAGGCGTATGTCGTCATGGCGCCTGATTAGCCCCAAACGGCGCGCTTCAAAAGCACCCTGCCCAGGTTATCGCCTATCAGAAATCATCCCGAGACCGGGGACGCTTAAACGTTCTTTCACTTGCCCCCGTCCTCGCCGTCGAGTCATGACGGGTGTGGGGAATACTGGGCGTCTTTCCATGCGGGGGCTGTGAGCGCGCGAATGCTGATCATCGAGAACCTGACTCACGTCTATGGCAACGGCGTTCGCGCCCTGGACGAGGTCAGCCTGACCATACCGCGCGGCATGTACGGCCTGCTGGGCCCGAACGGCGCGGGCAAGTCGACCCTGATGCGCACCATCGCCACCCTGCAGGCCCCGACCTCGGGCCATATCCGTTTCGACGACATCGACGTGTTGAAGACGCCCGAGCTGCTGCGCCGCACCCTGGGCTATCTGCCGCAGGATTTCGGCGTCTATCCGCGGGTCTCGGCCTACGACATGCTCGACCACATGGCGGTGCTCAAGGGCATCGCCAACGCCAAGGACCGCAAGGAAACGGTCGAGAGCCTGCTGGGCCAGGTCAATCTGTGGGGCGTGCGCAAGAAGGCCCTGGCCGGGTTCTCGGGCGGCATGCGCCAGCGCTTCGGCATCGCCCAGGCCCTGATCGGCGATCCGCGCCTGATCATCGTCGACGAGCCCACCGCCGGCCTCGACCCCGAGGAGCGCAACCGGTTCCTCAACCTGCTGGCCGAGATCGGCGAGAACGTGGTGGTGATCCTGTCGACCCACATCGTCGAGGACGTCTCCGACCTGTGCCCGGCCATGGCGATCATCTGCGACGGCCGCATCGTCAAGCAGGGCGCGCCCAATGATCTGGTGGTCCAGCTGGCCGGCCGGGTCTGGCGCAAGACCATCGACAAGGCCGAGCTGGAAGCGGCCAAGGCCCAGTATCAGGTGATCTCCACCCGCCTGCTGGGCGGCCGCACGGTGATCCACATCCTGGCCGACAGCGATCCGGGCGACGGTTTCACCGCCGTCGAGGGCGGGCTTGAGGACGTCTATTTCTCGACCCTGTCCACCACCCGCCGCGCGGCGTAGGAGGCAGCGGGATGTTTCGCAAGATCGCGGGCTTCGAGCTCCGCTACCAGCTGAAGTCGCCCGTGTTCTGGGTGGTGGCGACGGTGTTTTTCCTGCTGACCTTCGGGGCGGCGACGATCGACCAGATCCGCATTGGCGGCGGCGGTCAGATCCACAAGAACGCCCCGTTCGCGATCGCCCAGACCCACCTGATCCTGTCGATCTTCTACATGTTCGTGACGACGGCCTTCGTGGCCAATGTGGTGGTCCGCGACGACGAGACCGGCTTTGGGCCGATCCTGCGCTCCACCCGGATCGGCAAGTTCGACTATCTGTACGGCCGCTTCACCGGGGCCTATCTGGCGGCGGCGATCTCGTTCCTGGCCGTGCCCCTGGCGATCTTCATCGGTTCGTTCATGCCCTGGGTCGACCCCGAGCGCCTGGGCCCCAACCTGGTCGAAGCCTATCTGTTTTCCTATTTCGCCCTGGCCCTGCCCTCGATCCTGCTGACCTCGGCGATCTTCTTCGCCCTGGCCACGGTGACGCGATCGATGATGTGGACCTATGTCGGCGTCATCGCCTTCATGGTGGTGTGGATCATTGCCGGCATCGCCCTGGATCGCCCGGAGTTCGAAAAGACCGCCGCCCTCTGGGAGCCCCTGGGCACGGCGGCTTTCGGTCTGGTCACAAAGTACTGGACCGCCACCGAGCGGAACTCGGTCACGCCGGCCCTGACTGGCGTGCTGCTGTTCAACCGCCTCTTCGCCCTGACCCTGTCGGCGGGGTTCCTGGCGGCCGCCTACTGGCTGTTCCAGATCCAGTCGGCCGCGCTGGCGGGTGATCGCAAGGTCAAGGCCCACAAGGGGCCGGCGCCGATCGAGGCCCTGCCGGCCACCCTGAGCGGGCCGGTCGTTCCGCGCTATGATCGCCAGACGGCCTGGGTCCAGCTGATGGTCCGCACCCGGCTGGACATGGGCCAGGTGTTCAAGAGCCCGGCCTATTTCGTGCTGCTGGCCCTGGGCCTGGCCAATGCCATGGGCTCGCTGTGGTTCGCCACCGAGGCCGGACGCTATGGCGGCGAGATCTATCCGCTGACCCGCGTGCTGCTGACGCCACTGATGGGATCTTTTGGTCTCATCCCGATGATCATCGCCATCTACTATTCGGGCGAACTGGTCTGGCGCGAGCGCGAGCGCAAGACCCACGAGATCATCGACGCCACCCCGGTTCCGGACTGGGCCTTTGTCGTCCCCAAGACCCTGGCCATTTCGCTGGTGCTGGTCTCGACCCTGCTGGTTAGCGTGCTGGCCGCGATCATCAGCCAGCTGGCCCACGGCTATACCCATCTGGAGCTGTCCAAGTACCTGCTCTGGTACATCCTGCCGCAATCGGTGGACTGGGTCCTGCTGGCGGTGCTGGCGGTGTTCCTGCAGGCGATCAGCCCGCACAAGTTCATCGGCTGGGGCCTGATGGTGATCTACATGGTCGCCACCATCACCCTCTCGAACCTGGGTTTCGAGCACAAGCTCTACAATTTCGGCGCGGTCACCGACACGCCCTTCTCCGACATGAACGGCCAGGGCAAGTTCTGGATCGGGGCCTGGTGGCTGCGGCTATACTGGACGGCCTTTTCGGTCGTGCTGCTGGTTCTGTCCTATGGCCTGTGGCGTCGCGGAACCGAGGGCCGGCTGTGGCCGCGCCTGGCGCGTCTGCCGAGCCGCATGACCGGCAAGGCCGGCCTGACCCTGGCCCTGGCCCTGACCGTGTTCGTGGCGACGGGAACCTTCATCTTCGTCAACACCAATGTCTGGAACACCTATCGGACCACGATCGACGGCGAGCAATGGCAGGCCGATTACGAAAAGACCCTGCTGCCGTTCGAGACCCTGCCCCAGCCCAAGATCGTGTCGATGATGCTGGACGTGGACCTCTATCCCGATGAACCGCGCGTCAGCACCAAGGGCGCCTATGTCATCGAGAACAAGACGAACGGTCCGCTGAAGGAAATCCATGTCCGCTTCGACCGCGACCTGAAGGTCAAGGGCCTGTCGATCGAGGGGGCCTGGGCCAAGAAGACCTATGACCGGTTCAACTACCGGATCTTCGCCTTCGACACGCCGATGGTTCCGGGTGAGCGGCGCAAGATGAGCTTCATCACCGAGCGCTCGCAGAAGGGCTTCCCCAACAGCGGCGCGGAATCGCGTGTGGTGGCCAACGGGACCTTCATCAACAATCTGGAGATCGCGCCGATCCTGGGCATGGCCCGCGACGGCCTGCTGGTCGATCGCGCCAAGCGCCGCAAATATGGCCTGCCGCCCGAGCGGCGCATGGCCAGGCTGGGCGATGTGGGCTCGATGCAGTTCAATGGTCTGCGCAAGGACTCCGACTGGGTGTCGTCCGACATCACCATCACCACGGTCAGCGACCAGACGCCGATCGCACCGGGCTACAAGGTCTCCGACCTGGTCAAGGGTGATCGGCGCGTGGCGCGCTTCGTCACCGAGGCCCCGATCCAGAACTTCATCTCGATCCAGTCGGCCCGCTACAAGATCGCCAGCGAGACCTACAAGGGCGTCGATCTGGCGGTCTATTACGACCCGCAGCACGCCTGGAACATCGACCGCATGAAGACGGCGATGAAGGTCTCGCTGGACTATATGGGCGCCGAGTTCAGCCCCTATCAGTTCCGCCAGCTGCGGTTCCTGGAGTTCCCCGACTACGCCCAGTTCGCCCAGGCCTATGCCGGCACCATGCCGTGGTCGGAAGGTCTGGTGTTCATCGCCAACTACAAAAATCCCGAGAAGATCGACATGGTCACCTATATCGGGGCCCACGAGATCGGCCACCAGTGGTGGGCCCACCAGGTGATCGGCGCCGACCAGCAGGGCGGGGCCATGCTGTCGGAGACCTTCGCCCAGTATTCGGCCCTGATGGTCATGAAGCGGACCTATGGCGAGAGCCAGATCCGCAAGTTCCTGAAGTTCGAGCTGGACAGCTATCTGCGCGCGCGCGGCGGCGATCCTCTGGAGGAGCAGCCGCTCTACAAGGTCGAGAACCAGCCCTACATCTATTACCGCAAGGGCTCGCTGGTCATGTACCGGCTGCAGAGCGAGATCGGCGAGGCGGCGGTCAACCGCGCCCTGCGCAAGCTGATCGCCGACCACGCCTTCAAGGGCGCGCCCTATCCGACCACGCTCGATTTCATGGCCGCGATCCGCGCCGAGGCCCCGGCCGACAAGCAGGCGCTGATCACCGACCTGTTCGAGAAGATCACCCTCTACGACATAAAGACCACGGCCGCGGACGTGAAGAAACGCGCCGATGGCCGCTTCGATGTGACCCTGACCATCGACGCCAGGAAGATGTACGCCGACGGCAAGGGCAAGGAGACGTCGGCGCCTCTGGCCGAGACCATGGACATCGGCCTGTTCACCGCCGAGCCGGGCAAGAAGGACTTCAAGGCCGACAGTGTCGTGCTGTATGAGCGCCGCCCGATCCGCTCGGGCGTCCAGACCCTGACCTTCACGGTCGCCAAGGCCCCCAAATGGGCCGGGGTCGATCCCTACAACACGGTCATCGACCGCAATGGCGACGACAACACCCTCAAGGTCGGCGGATGAGCGAGAGCGGACTGAAGCTGGATGCGGCGGCGTTCAACGCCTTCCTGCAGCGCGCCTTTCCCGAAGGCGATCCGGCCTCGATGCCCGAGGCGATCGAGGCGTCCGAGGGGCGGGTCCTGATGCGCCAGCCGTTCTCGTCACGGCAATTGCGGCCGGGCGGGGTGATCTCGGGGCCGACCCTGATGGCCATGGCCGACACCGCCGCCTATGCGGCGATCCTGACCCATATCGGCGAGGTGCCGCTGGCGGTCACGACCTCGCTGACGATCCATTTCCTGCGAGGCTGCAAGCCGGGTGACCTCTATGCCGAGGCCACCCTGCTGAAACTTGGCCGCCGCATCGCGACGGTCGATGTCCTGATGTGGACGGAATCGCGCGAGCGAGCCGCCGCCAAGGCGACGGTCGCCTACGCGATTCCGTAGATAAGCTAGTTCACGAAGCCCTTCTTGAGGCCTTCGGCCGTGTTCAGGTGTTCCTGAACGGTCGGGGCCGTGGCGGCGGCGAAGGCCTTGATGGCGGGAGTGTCGCCGTCCTGGGCGTAGCGTTGCAGCAGGTTCAGCATCGCCTGATGGGCGTCGACCTGGCTGTCGGCGTACTTCTTGTCGAAGTCCTCGTTGCTGGCCTTGCTCAGGTCGTCCAGGTCATCCTGCAGGTCCTTGGACAGGGTCATCGGCAGGATGATCGCCGCGCCCGACGCTGCAATCGCCGCCTGCAGGCCTTCGCCGGTCTTGCCGTGCGCGGTGGCCATCTTGCCGGCGAAGGTCTTGACCTGGGCATTGGTCGAGCGGGCGGCGGCCAGCTTGGCGGATTCGATCTCGAACATGTTGAGGTCAGCCGCCTTCATGGCGAAGACATCGGCCTTGGTCTCGTCGGCCACGGTCGGAACGGTGGCGGCGGGGTTGGCGTCAGGCGTGGCGGCCTGTTCCGAAGGGGTCGCTGCGCCCTTGGTCTCGGTCTTGTCGCCGCAGGCGGCGAGGCTGAGGGCGGCGAACGCGGCGCCGACGATGAGGAGATGGCGGGTCATGGCTGTCTTTCCCTGCGCGATTTTTCTAGAGGTTGAAGTCTGGTCGGCGTCACGCGGCGCCGCTCGCATCAAGAACATCACGGGGCCGTGAACGGTTCCCGGAACCCAGGGGAAGATCGAGATGGCCCAATCACCGCTGACCGGATTGCGGGTCATCGAAATGGGCTCGCTGATCGCGGGGCCCTTCTGCGGCCAGATCCTGGGCGACTTCGGCGCCGAGGTGATCAAGCTGGAAGATCCCGGGGTCGGCGATCCGATGCGCCAGTGGGGTCGCAGCAAGCCCCAGGGCCTGTCGCCCTGGTGGCCGGTGATCGGCCGCAACAAGAAATCCGTGACCCTCGACCTGCGCACGGACGAGGGCCGCGACCTGGCCCGCGCCCTGATCGCCAAGGCCGATGTGGTGGTCGAGAACTTCCGCCCCGGCACGCTGGAGGCCTGGGGCATGGGCTATGAGGCCCTGTCGGCCGACCATCCGGGCCTGGTGATGGCGCGGGTGTCGGGCTTTGGCCAGACCGGACCCTATTCGAAGCGCGCCGGCTACGCCCTGGTCGGCGAGGCCATGGGCGGGCTGCGCCACATCACCGGCGAGCCGGATCGCAATCCGGCCCGGGCCGGCATCTCGATCGGCGACAGCCTGTCGGGCCTGAACGCCGCGCTGGGGGTGATGATGGCCCTCCATGCCCGCGACCGCACCGGCCGGGGTCAGGTGGTCGATGCGGCGATCTATGAGAGCGTGCTGACGGTGATGGAGAACCTGATCACCGAATATGACCTGACCGGCTATATCCGCGAGCGGTCGGGGGCTGTGCTGCCCGGCATCGCGCCGTCGAACGTCTATCCCACCAAGAGCGGCGAGCTGGTTCTGATCGGCGCCAACCAGGACACCCTGTTTCGGCGGCTGTGCGACCTGATGGGCCGGCCCGATCTGGCCGACGACGTGCGCTATCGCGATCACGCGGCGCGCGGCGCGCACCAGGGCGAGCTGGACGCCCGCATCGCCGCCTGGACCGCCGACCAGCAGATCGAGGCCCTGCTGCCCCTGCTGGAAAAGGCGGGCATCGCCACCGGCCGGATCTATCGCGCCCCCGAGATGCTGGCCGATCCGCACTTCGCGGCGCGGGAGTCGATCGTCAGCGTGCCCCATCCGGTGTTTGGCCAGGTGAAGATGCAGAACGCCTTCCCGCGCCTGTCGGAAACCCCCGGCGCCGTGCGCTGGACCGGGCCGACCCTGGGCGAACACACCGACGCCGTGCTGCGCGAGGTGGCGGGGCTGAGCGACGAGGCGATCGCGGGTCTGCGGGCGCGCAAGGTGCTGTGACTAAGATCCTCCCCCTTCGGGGGAGGTGGCCCAGAGGGCCGGAGGGGGCCGTCACGGCCGACTTCCAGCTAGCCCCCTCAGTCGCTCCGCGACAGCTCCCCCTGAAGGGGAGCAGCTACCGCCTCGCCCCTAGTGCCGCCCGGTCACATCCGCGATCGCCCGGGCGATCTGGTGCACATTGTACGGCTTGCGCACGATCGGCGCGTCAAAGCCCATGGGTGCGGCCTTGTCGGCATAGCCGGTGGCGAACACGAACGGCCGGCCCTCGCTACGCAGGATCTCGGCCACCGGAGCGACCGACTGGCCATTGAGGTCGGCGTCCAGAACGGCCACGTCAAACACCTGGTCCAGCATCGACAGGGCCTCGCCCAGCTCGGCGGCGCAGCCGACCACCACGACCCCGGCGTCCTCCAGGCCGGATTCCAGCTCCAGGGCCAGCAGCAGGGAGTCCTCGACGATCAGCACCCTCAGGCCGGCGATGGCGCCGGGGCGGATGTTTTCGTCGGCGGCGATCAGGGTTTCGACAATCCGCTCGGGCGCGACCTTTTCAGGCTCGGGCGGCGGTCCGTCGGCCAGAGCCTCCGGCGCGGCCTGGATCAGGGCGCTGAGGCCGCCACGCTTGTATTCCATGCGGGCCCGACCGCCCAGCTCGCGGCCGACCACATCCTCGATCAGGGTCGCGCCAAAGCCGCGCTTGGTCGGCTCGGTTGCGGGTGGACCGCCGGTTTCCAGCCATTCCAGCGCAAAGCCGCCCTCGAGCGTGCGCCGCCAGACGACCTCGACCTTGCCGTTCTCGCTTGAGAGCGCGCCAAACTTCACCGCATTGACGGCCAGCTCGTGCAGGGTCAGCGACAGGGCCGAGGCCGCGCGCGGGGTCAGGAACAGTTCGGGACCGTCCCAGCGGGTCTGGGTGGGGGCCAGTCCGCCCAGTTCGGCGGCGGCGATCCGGGCCAGGGTGGCCCCGCGCCAGCGGGCGGCGCTGAGCAGGTCATGGGCCGAGCTCATCGATTTCAGCCGGCCGGCAAAGGTCTTGAGGAAGACGTCCAGAGACGACGACTTGCGGGCCGATTGGGCGGCGACCGACTGGACGACCGCCAGCAGGTTCTTGATGCGGTGGTCCAGCTCGGCCAGCAGGCTCTCGCGCTGTTCATCCTGCTGCTTGCGGTCGGTGATGTCCTGGATCACGCCGATCAGGCGGGTCGGTTCGCCCTGTTCGTCGAGCGTCATCACGCCGGCGGCGCGGTTCCACTGGATCCGGCCCTTGTCGTCGGGATTGCGGCGGAACTCGACCTCGTAGCGGCCGCGCTTGCGCAGCTGGGCGTCGACGTCGCGCTGGATCTCGGCGCGATCGTCGGCATGGACATAGCGGAACAGCGACTGGCCATCTTCGGCGGGAATTTCGCCGACCGGCAGGTGGGCGATCTTGGCCAGGCGTGGACTGATCCGGTAGATATCGAGCGCGCGATCCCATTCGAACTCGCCCAGGCTGGCGGCGCCGATGGCCAGGGCCAGGCGTTCGCTGTCGAGCGTGCGGACGGTATTGGCTTCACCGGCGACGCGATCGCGCAGCAGGGCCTCCATGGCCAGGGCGGCCAGGTCGCTGAGCGTCTGGCTGGCGTCGGGGTCGATCGCCGTTCGGGGCTGGGGGTCTTCCACGGTCAGAAACCCGACCACCTGGCCGTCGGGATCGATCAGGGGCGCGCAGCCCAGGAAGCCGACACCCGGCAATGTAAGCGCTGTCAGCCGGGCGTCGGTGGCCGCATTCCCGCAGACCAGCGGTTCGCCTTGGGCGATCAGCAGGTCGGCCAGCGATCCGGCGCGACGCGTCACCTCGCCGCCGTGGCCGAAGCCGAGGCTGATCTTGCAATGCAGCTGCGAGCCGCCGATCAGCCACAGCCGGGCGCGCGGCGCATGGAAGCTGCGGGCCGCAAGGCGAATCAGTCGTGTGAAATGGGGATTTTCGCCGGGACGGTCGAAGGCCTTCAGCGCCTTGGTGGCGCGAAGCCGGACGGCTTCCTTGTCGGTGTCGTGCGCGGAATCGGGATCCACCATGTTTTCGACCATAGACTCGCTTCGCGTCAGACGCGAGTGGCGATTCCACAGTGGTGAAGCTTCCAACCCCACGCTATTGTGGAACCGCTCGGTGGGGCTCCGCGTTCACCGGGCTCGACGAGATTGCCAGCCCGTTCTGTTGGCCGCGCCGCGAACCGGAGATGACCATGCCTGCTGATGTCCTGAAGACCGCCGCAAAAGACGCCGAGAAGGTGAAGAACGCCGCTGCTGAAAGCGTTGAACACGCCGAGCGCAGCTTTGTGGAAGCCGCCACGGCCGCCAAGGCGTCGCTGGCCGAGGCCGCCAAGCGCGTCGAGAAATCGGTCGCCGAAGGCCTGGACACCCTGCGCGCCCAGAGCCGCACCTATACCGACACCGCCGGCCAGCAGCTGGACGACGCCCAGCGCTATGTCACCGAGCGAGTGCGCGAACGTCCGCTGACCGCCACCCTGGCCGGGCTCGGCGTCGGCGTTCTGATCGGCCTGCTGATCGCCGGCAACCGCAACAACGACCGGTGATCTTCGAAAAGACCCTGATGACGCTCGCGGCGGCGGCGGCCATAGCGGCTGCCGCTGCCGTCGGCGTGTTCGCGGCGGCCTTTGCGCTGTACGCCGTGGTCGAGACCTGGCTGGGTCCGGCCGGCGCCGCCGCCGTGGTCGCGGCCGTGGCCGCCCTGATCGTGGCCATTGCCGGCCTGATCGCCGCCCGCAAGGCCGAGCAGGGCCAGCCGCCCCGCGCCGGCGCTGCGCCGGAGCCGTTCAGTTTCGCGGAAAAGGTCGTCGACATCGTCAAGGATCGGCCACTGCTGTCGATCGGCGCAGGTCTGGCCGCCGGCATCTTCGCGCTGAAAAACCCGACCCTGACGGCGGCTGTTTTCAAAGCCTTCATGGAACCGCGGCAACCGCCGCGCTAGATCCCCGTTGTCCTTTGCGTTCCCGTCCTCCCCCTCCAGGGAACGCCTTCCCATGGAGTCAGCATGTACATCCTGCCCGAGCTTCCCTACGCCTATGAGGCGCTGGAGCCGACCGTTTCGGCCAACACCCTGCATTTCCACCACGACAAGCACCACGCCGCCTATGTCACGGCGCTCAACGGCCTGCTGAACGGCGACGACAAGGGCTCGCTGGAAGAGGTCATCAAGACCGCCGCCCCGGGCAAGGTGTTCAACAACGCCGCCCAGGCCTGGAACCACGCCTTCTTCTGGGACGCCATGAGCCCGGAAAAGACCGCGCCGGGCGCCGATCTGGCCGCCGCGATCGCCGAAGCCTTCGGTGACCTGGCCGCCCTGAAGACTGCCTTCGTCACCGAGGGCGTCGGCCACTTCGCCTCGGGCTGGGTCTGGCTGGTCGCCGAAGGCGGCAAGCTGAAGGTGATCTCGACCCACGACGCGGCCACCACCGTCACCCACGACGGCGTGACCCCGCTGCTGGTCTGCGACGTCTGGGAGCACGCCTATTATCTGGACCACCAGAACAATCGTAAGGGCTTCCTGGAAGCCTGGTTCGACACCCTGGCCAACTGGACCCTGGCCGACAGCCAGTTCGCCGCCGCCAAGGGCGCGGGCGAAGCCTGGCGCTATCCGGCTCCGCAATAGCCGATTGGGTTACGACGTTCAGACGGCGCGGCGAAAGCCGCGCCGTTTTGCGTTTCAGGCCAGGGGGCGCCGGTCGAAGGCCCAGGTGCGCCAAACGACGAACTCGATCCGCTCGAACGCCATGGCCGTGACGCGGATCTCGGCGGGGTCGATCTCGATGATGTTGAAGCTGGGCGGCACGCCGCGCTCGCGCACCGACAGCGTGCCCGACACCACCGCCCGCGTCTGGCCGTCGCCGAACGGATAGGGCGCCACGAACGGCGTATGGATATGGCCCGACAGAACCAGATCGGCGCCCGCCGTCGACAGGCTGTTGGCGGCGCGCGTTCCGCCGTGCACCTCGCTGGTCATCGGCTCGCCGGTCAGCTCCATCAGCGGGTGATGGCAGACCACGATCCGGGCGTCGCCCGGCGCGGCCGCGGCCAGCTGGCCTTCCAGGCGCTGGATCTGGCCGTTCGAGATCGCGCCCTTCGACCAGTTCCAGCGCAGTTGCGCCCGGCGGGCGGTATTGGCGCCAAAGACCGACACGCCCGGCGTGCGCCAGACGCCGCCGTCGGCCGGACCAAAGCGCGCCTCATAGCGTCGCCAGGGGGCGATGAACCGTTCCAGCAGCTCGCCGGGTCCCACATAGGGGGTGTCGTGATTGCCCGGCGTGGTGAACAGGGGCGTGGGCGCACGATCCATCCAGGCCCTGGCCGCGTCGAACTCGGCGACCGCGCCATCGCGGGTCAGGTCACCGGCCGCCACCAGCAGGTCGGGCGTCTCCAGATGAAACCGGGCCAGCGCCGCCTCTGTGGCCGCCGGGTTCTCGCCGCCGAAATGGATGTCCGAGACCTGGATGATCTTGACGGTCATGGCTGCTCGGGCAGGGCGAAGGCGCGGAAGGCCTTGGGGCGAAAGCGGATATGGACCTCGGGCTCAAGACGCATCGGCTCGCCATCCAGAATGGCCGGAATCCGGCCCCCGGCCCATACCCGGCCCACCCGGCAGCGGCCCATGCTGACCGAGGGATCATCGCGCCAGGTTCCGCCCAGCGCGCTGACCCCCAGGCGGAAGATCTCGATGGCGTTGGACGGGTCCAGCGCCGCCGCCTCGAGCGCCCGCTCGTCCTCGTCCAGAACGGTGGAAACCAGGGGACACATCAGGGCCAGGGCCTGGGTCTTCTGCTTGGGGCGGCCATCCAGCGTAAAGCGCAGCCGGCCGGAAAAGGCCTGTCGAAACGCGCGGTGGGCGCGAGACAGCGTCAGGCTGATCTTGCCGGCCCGAGCGGCTTCCCGCGCGTCGGCCCAGAGGGCCGGACTGCCTAGGATGGCGGCGACGAAGAACTGGCGCCCGGCCACCTCGCCGCCCGACACCATGCGCGGCGCGCCTTCCGCCAGGCAGGCCTCCATGGCCTCGGGCCAGGACCGCTCGCCATAGAAGGCGCGGGGCAGCATGTTCATGGTGCCGCCCGGCAGGGGCGCGATGGGCGGGCCGTCGGGACCCGACATCTCGGCGGCGGCCCGCGCCGTGCCGTCGCCGGCGATGATGAACACCGCGTCCGGGTCGGAATCGATGACGCTGCGCAGACAGGCCGACAGGTCGTCGCCCGGCGTGTGCACGGTTCCCGCGACGCCGTGTTCGGCCAGGATCCGTTCGGCGATCGCCGGCGCATCGGGGCCGACGGATCCGGAGGCGATATTGGCGATGATCTCTACGCGCCGCACTGGCTACTCCGCTTGATTGACACCCGGGCTAACGGCCAAGCTTTGCGAGGGTTCCCCAGCCCGGCGGCGGAACCTTGGATAGCGCCGGCCGTTAGCCTGACCAGAACAGCGCGATGGGATAGCCACAATGAACAAGACGATGATCGCCCTGCTGGGCGTCGGTTTGCTGGCCACGGCCTGCACCTCGACCGGCAATGTCGAACGTAACGCGGCCGGCGGCGCGGCCCTGGGCGCTCTCGCGGGCGCCGTGATCGGCAACAATGTCGGCAGCGGCAGCGCCAGCACGGGCGCCGCGATCGGTGCGGCTGTCGGCGGCACGGCCGGCGCCATCAAGGGCTGCCGCGAAGACGGTGGCTGCGGCGCAACCGAGGTCAACCGCCGCCAGTACTACGACGAGCGCGCAGGCCGCTATTACTACTACGACTCCCGCAGCGGGCGTTACTTCTGGGAGGACGGTCGTCCCCGCTAGGGAACGATCGCGCCGATGAAAACCCAAGGGGCGGCCGACGGATGTCGGTCGCCCCTTTGCACGTTCAGGAAAAGGCGAGGCGCTATGACCCTCAAGATCACCGCGGCGGCGCTTGGCGCCGGACTGCTGCTCGCGGGCTGCGCATCCGCGCCCTGGAGGCCGACCCGCGCCGCGATCGAGGCCCTGCCGCCGGCCTGCGCGGACTTTCAGGTCTCGATCTATTTCGAGCGGGATCAGGCCCGGGTGACGCGCGAGGCGCGGTCGGTGCTCAAGAGCGCCGGGGCCATGACGCGCGGCTGCAAGGTCGACAGGGCCCGCATCACGGGCCTGGCCGACGCGGTCGGCGCGCCCGACGCCAATATGGAGCTGTCCCGGCGCCGCGCAGAGGCGGTCACCAGGGCGCTGATCCGGGCGGGCCTTGGCAAGGCGGAGTTTGATGTCGCCGCCGCCGGGGACGCCGGCGCCACGACAAGAGCCGGCGCCTCGGCGCCGCTGCGTCGCCGGGCCGATATTGTCTTTGAGATCAGCAAACCCTGAGCCTCTGGCGGATCGCCGGACACCACCCGCCTCCGGCCTCGACCGGGGGCGGGTTCTTGCTGAAGCACACCGCACGACAGAAAGGCGGGCCGCGTGGCGGTCCGACTGGACGTCATCTCTGGAGGGGGGTGCGGAGGCGGCAGGCTGGCTTGCGCCAACCTCAAGTCGGGGGGGCGTCGCCGCCTCCGCAAAGGGAAAACGCGATCGCCAAACTGTGGTTCCGGATCGGCGCGATTATTTTTTGCCGGAACGTTGAAGGCCCGACCGCAAGCGTCGGAGGGAACGCCGCCGGGTGGCGCACGTTGTTTGGGCAACGGCCAAGCGGGCCGTATTCGAACAAGGCGGGCGCGTCATGATCCGGAGCTACCAGGCCGAACACGGCGGAATGGTTTTCTACATGGCGCCGAGCCGCCGTCAGAGAACGGCCAGAACGCGGCTCATGGCGCTGATGGTGATTGCTGTGGTGGCCGTGTCGGCTGGCGTCGTCCAGGCCTTCAACGCCCGGCCCCCGCCCCTCGAGATGCTCGCGTTCGACCCCGACCAGTAACCTTGCCAAGGAGAGCGACATGCCCGCCGACAGTGATTTCCAAGCCAACCGTCTCAACGCCACGCGCGTGCGTCAGGGCCGGTGGGGACAGCACATCTTCTGGATCCTGATCGTGTCGACGGTGCTGGCCGCCATCGCGCTGTTCGGGGCCTGGGGCTTCCGGGCGGACGATCTGGCCGCCGTCGAGCACAACAACGGCGCCAAGACCCCGGCCGAGGCCAGCCGCTACGACACCCCGCAGAGCCCGGCCCGCCAGACGCCGGCCGGCTGACCTGTTTTCCGACCTGACGCACAGACGAAAACGGCCGCCCCTTCGGGCGGCCGTTGACGTTTCGGGCGGCTGGATCAGGCGGCCTTGCGGGTGCGCCGGGGATGGAAGAACAGCGCCTGGCCGATCGCCGCCTTCACCGTTTCCGGCTGGAAGGGCTTGGTGATCAGGAAGGTCGGTTCCGGACGCTCGCCGGTCAGCAGGCGTTCGGGGAAGGCGGTGATGAAGATCACCGGCACGTCGAGACGGGCCAGGATGTCCTTGACCGCATCGATGCCCGACGAGCCGTCGGCCAGCTGGATATCGGCCAGCACCAGGCCGGGCGTCCTGCGCGCCACCGCCTCGATGGCCTCGGTGCGGGTGGCGGCGATGTCGATGACCTCGTGGCCCAGCTCGCGGACCAGGGCCTCGATGTCGGCGGCGATGACCGGTTCGTCCTCGATGATGAGCACGGTGGTGGCCAGTTCGGCGTCGATCTCGGTCTGGGCCTCGGAGATCAGGCGTTCGACGTCGCCGAACGCGCAATCCAGAATCTGCGCGGCCTCGGTCGGCGTGAAGCCTTCCAGGGCGGTGAGCAGGAAGGCCTGACGCGAGCGCGGCGCGATGCGCATCAGGCGTTGCGTCGCGTCGTCGACAGCGGAACCGCTGTCGTCCTGGCGCGCTTCAAGTTGAGCGCCTGTGGACAGCCAGATCGCATGGAAGACGCGATAGAGCGCGACGCGGGGCGACAGGTCGGCATCCAGGGAACGCTCGCCGGCGGCCAGCGCCTCGAGCGCCACCCGGACATAGTGATCGCCGGTGTTCTGATCGCCGGTGAGGGCGCGGGCGTAGCGGCGTATGTAAGGCAGATGCGGCGCCAGCCGGGCTAGAAGACTCATGACCCCTCCCGATGCGGTGTCTTCGTGGAAAACGCGATTCCATGGCCAAGCTGGGCCATTCGATCAGGGTATTAAACGCCGCCTTATGAAGCCGGTTCCGCCGTTTGCAGAATTTTGCCATCCTATGCCCAAGCTTTTGGAACCCGATACGGAAAACCGCGTTGTCGTCTGGCAGAAACACATTCGGCCAAAGGGGGCGGGCGCTGCGTTATTTCGGCGTCGAGGACATGATCGAACACGTACCCATGGAAGATCACCGCAAAGGCGCCGCGGCGCTCGACGAAGCCCGCCTGCGTCAACAGGCCATCGGCGTGAAGCTGCGCCAGATGTTCGACGAGGTCGTCAACGAGCCGGTGCCCGACGAATTCCTTGAAATCCTGCGCAAGGCCGAAAAGCCGGCGGGCAAGGAATGAGCATGGCGGACACCGAAGCTCAGGTCGGCCGGTCGCCGTTTGACCCGCCGCGCGACAATGCGTTCAAGCGCGAGCTTGTCACGCTGATCCCGCATCTGCGCGCCTTTGCCCGCACCCTGACGGGCGACCCCACCGCCGCCGACGATCTGGCGCAGGACGCCATGATGAAGGCGTGGGACGCGCGCGCCAGCTTCCAGCTGGGCACCAACATGAAGGCCTGGACCTTCATGATCCTGCGCAACCAGTTCTATTCGGAAAAGCGCCGCTCCTGGCGGCAGAGCCAGCTCGACCAGGACGCCGCCGAGCGGACCCTGGTGGCCGTGGACGATCCCGAGGCCCCTGTCGCCCTGGACGAGCTGCGCATGAGCCTGGGCATGCTGCCGGCCGAGCAACGCGAAGCCCTGATCCTGGTCGGGGCCGGCGGCTTTGCCTATGAAGAGGCCGCCGTGATCTGCGGCTGCGCCGTGGGCACCGTCAAAAGTCGTGTCAGCCGAGCCCGCCGGGCCTTGCAGGCGATCCTGGAAGCCGGCGCCTATGACCGTGACGGCCGATCGGCGGGCGATGCGATGGGTTCGATCCTGGCCGACGCGGAGCGCCTGAGCTCCCAGCGGTGAGATCCTTCAGAAGCCGTGGCGCGGAGACTGTCACTTCAATCCGCGTCCGGCTGGCGGCGGCGCTGTTTATCGCCCTGTTGCCGGTCCTGCTGCTGGGCGGCCTGCAGTCGATCTTCGCGTTCCGCGCCGAGGCCGATCTGCGCCGCCAGAGCCTGGAACTGGCGGCCGGACGCAGCGCGGCCATCGCCCGCGCCCGCATCGAGGCGGCCGGCGTTCTGCTCCAGACACTCGGCCCGGGCTCTGTAGGCCTGGAATGCGCCCAGCGTCTGGCCGATGTGCGGGCCCGCCTGCCGGGCTACGCCAATTTGGTCCGGTTCGACTCCCGCGGCCGGGTGGTCTGCGCCGCCGCGACCACCCCGCCAGACCCCACGCGAGCCGGACGGCTGTGGTTCCGCGAGCTGGCGGCGGGGTCGGATCTGGTGGTGGCCAGCACGCCGGGCGCGATCTACGCGACCGAGCCTGCGGTTCTGGCCGCCGTCCGGGCCACCGGTCCTGGTGACAGGTTCGACGGGGCCATGGTCGCGGTGCTGACCCTGCGCAGCCTGCGCCTGGAAACCGCCAACCGCTTCATGCCCGAAGGCGCCGAAATCGCCCTGGCCGACTCGCATGGCGCGGTCTTCGCCTCCACTGAAGCGGGGGCCTTCGACACCCCGCCCCTGGGCTGGCGCTCGGTGGCCAGCACGCGCGGGGCCGTGCTGTGGTCGGGCAAGGATCGCCAGAACCGCCGCCGGGTCTATTCCGCCGCCCCCCTGACCGAGAGCGGCGTCTTTGTTCTGCTGTCGGCCCCGTCGCCGGGCCTGCTGTCCTGGGCCTGGATCAATCCGATCTCGCGCCTGGTCCTGCCGCTGCTGGCCTTTGGCCTGGCCCTGGGCGCGGTGCTGTACGCCGCCGAGCGGGCGGTGATCCGCTGGATCATCTATCTGCAGCGCGTGGCGGCGATCTATGCACGCGGCCGCTTCACGGTGCGACCCCTGCAGGCCGAGCGCGCCCCGCCCGAGATCCGCGAGCTGGCCGCCACCCTCGACGACATGGCCGGCGCGATCGTGGCCCGCGATGCATCCCTGATGGACAGCCTGGCCGAGAAGGACGCGCTGATGCGCGAGATCCATCACCGGGTGAAGAACAATCTGCAGATCATCACCTCGCTGCTAAACATGCAGCAGCGCGCCCTGACCGATCCGGCCGCCAAGGCGGCGTTGAACGACACCCGCCAGCGCATCACCGCCCTGGCCCAGATCTATCGCGCCCTCTACCAGGGCCCCGACCTCAAGCGCGTCGACCTGCGGCCGTTCCTGGAAGAGCTGACCGGCCAGCTGCTGGTCGGCGAGATTTCGAGCTCGGGGACGGTGCGCACCGAGGTGCATGCCGATCCCCTGGTCATCGATCCCGACCGCCTGGCCCCCATCGCCCTGTTCGCGGTCGAGGCCATCACCAACGCCCAGAAGCACGCCTTCGCCGGCCGGGGCGGCGTCTTGTCGGTGAACTTCAGCGTGCGCGGCGAAGAAGCCGAGCTGTCGATCGGCGATGATGGCCCAGGCGCCACGGAGGGGCTGGGCGAAGGGGTCGGCCGCACCCTGATGAACGCCTTCGCCCGTCAGCTTCGCGGCAAGGTGAGCTTTGAGACCAGCCCCCACGGCGGCCTGCTGGTGCGGCTGATTTTCCCGACTCCGCAAGCGCCACCTTTGCCCGGAACCTAGCTTCGCCGGAGGCGTTGTCTGAAGCGAATAGGTTCCATGCCCATCGGGCCAAACACCGGAGAACACCATGCGCAAGTTGATCATCCTGGCCGCCATCGCCGCCAGCCTGTCCGTCGCCGCCTGCAACACCGTCGAAGGCGCCGGCAAGGACGTCTCCTCGGCCGGCAAGGCGGTGACCGACACCGCCAAGGACGCCAAGAACTAGTCAGGCCTTAAGGTCTGCAGCGAGCCCGCCGGTCCCACCGACCGGCGGGCTTTTGCTTGCCTGGTCAGTTCAAATGCAGTCCGGGATGACGCCAGGGCCGGGGCTCTAGGCGGCGGCTACGTCCTGCGCAGGGGCGTCCACCGCGTTGCGGACGAAGACGCCGGGCTGATCGGAGGCTGAAAGCAGGGTCGCGGCGGCGCCGGTCAGGTGGTCGTCCGGGCTCAGCACCAGAACGCCGTCGTCGGCCAGGCGCGCGGCCAGGCTTTCGATGACCCGCCCGTGTACCGAAGGATCCAAGCCCTCCAGGACGTGACGCAGCAGGATCACGTCGAACCGGCCCATCGGCGACAGGTCGCTGAGCAGGTTGATCCGCTTCCAGCGCACCAGCTGGCGGATGCGCGGCGAGATCTCCCAGGTGTCGTCCTGATTGGCGAAATGCTTGACCAGTTGCTGGATCGGCAGGCCGCGCTGGATTTCGAACTGGGTGTAGAG
Source organism: Caulobacter sp. FV1ye13L (assembly GCF_058681155.1). Next base: position 1,036,621 of record NZ_CM178732.1, on the reverse strand, counting down.
GCCGCTCTGGGCCTTTTCCAGGCAGCGCTCCGACAGGTCGGAGCCGAAGAATTCGAACTTGGCGCTTGGCTCGACGTCGCGGCTGTCGCCGGCGGCCATGGCCAGGGAATAGACCTCCTGGCCGGTCGAGCAGGCGGCGCTCCAGATGCGGATCGGCTGGTCGCGGCGGGTCTTGGACAGGGTCGGCAGCACGTGGTCGCGCAGATGGGCGAAGACCTCGCGGTCGCGGAAGAAGCTGGTCTCGTTGAAGGTCAGGGCCTCGACGACCGCCCAGATCAGGCGCTCCTCGCGCTTGGACCGCAGGGTGGCGATCAGGGCCTCGATCGAGTCGAAGCCCTCGCGCCGGGCCAGCGGCCCCAGGCGGCTCTCGATGACATAGGTCTTGTCGACATCGACCTTGAGGCCGGCGCGGGCGCGGCCCAGGGCGGCCAGCAGTTCCATGTCTTCGGGGGTCAAAGCAGGCCCGCCTCGGCGAATTTCGCCGCGATGATTTCGCCGTCGAACGGCTTCATGATGTATTCGTTGGCGCCGGCCTCAAGCGCGGCGCGGATGTGATCGACGTCGTTCTCGACGGTGCAGAACACCACGGTGGGCGAATCGCCGCCCGGTTCGCTGCGCAGCTGGCGCAGAAACTCTATGCCGTTCATCACGGGCATGTTCCAGTCCAGCAGCACGGCGTCGGGCATGGCGCCGCGACACCACGCGAGAGCCTCCATGCCATCGGCGGCCTCGGCGATCTCAAAGCCGATGTCCTCGAGGACCCGGCGGGCAACCTTGCGGATCACCCGGCTGTCGTCGACCACCAGACAGGTCTTCACGGCATGCTCCAATCCCAGGCGGCCATCGTCGGGCGTCGAGGTTAAGGAGCCGTGTGTCTTAACGATAAACCGTCAATTTTCCGGTGCGCCGTTTCAGGCGGGCACCCAGCAGGCCAGGCTGATGCGATCCTCGGCCGCCTCGACGGCGACTTGGCCGCCGGCGGCGCGCACCAGGGCGTGCAGATAGGCGGCCTGCACCCACGGTCCGCCCAGACCTTCGGTCAGGGCTTCGCCACGCAGACCGGCCAGCACTTCGGGACGAAGACGGGCGCGGGGGCCGACGGAATCGGCGGTGATCAGGAACCGACCCTCGGCCGTAACGCCCTTCAGGGTGGCGACGCCGCCGGCCGGCAGGGCGCTGGCCGACAGCTGGGCGATATTGAGCAGGGCCCGGGCGGCGGCCTTGTTGATCGGCTGCGACTCGATGGCCCAGACCATGGTGGGACGCACATGGTCAAAGACGCCCTGGGCCAGCTTTTCCAGCTCGCGCGAATCGAAGGCCTCGGCCGAGGCCGACGCGCCGAAGGCCACGCGGCAGAACTGCAGCAGGTCGGCCAGCTTGCGGGCCGACGAGGCGATCAGGCTCATGGCGTCTTCGCGCATGTCTTGGGCGGACGGATCGTCCAGCAGGTCCAGGCCCGAAACGATGGCGCTGGCCGGGCTGATGAAGTCGTGGCACAGGCGCGCCGCCAGCATCGCGGCGAAGTCAGGCCCGCTGACGTCAGCGGGGGTGCTCGGGGCGGGATGCGAGGGCGTGTCGGTCATGGTGCGGACTCTGGCGTGATTTGAGGCTTTGGCAAACTGAAGGCGCGGCTTATCAGAGCTGCGTTATGGATCCGTTTCTCGAACCTGGCGTCCTGGTGCGCCACCCCGACCAGCTCGACTGGGGTCTGGGACAGGTGCAGTCGGTGATCGGCCATCGCGTAACCGTCAATTTCGAAGACGCCGGCAAGCAGACGATCAACACCCAGCGCGTGACGCTCGTCTATGTCGGTGATGACCCTCGAGGGTCATAGTGAGAGGATCCTGAATGAGCGTTTCCGACCTGCCTCTGGCTGCCCGGCCTCTCGCGGATTGGGGCCGCGCCCTGGTCGAGATCTGCGAGGAGGCCGCCACGGTCATTCTGCCGTTCTGGCGGACCGAGCTGGACGTGGTCCAGAAGGCCGATTCCAGCCCGGTGACCGAGGCCGACAAGGCCGGCGAGATCCTGATCCTCAAGCGTCTGGCCGAGGTTTTCCCCGGCGTGCCGACCGTTTCCGAGGAAGACGCCAGCGAGTTTGGCGCGCCCGAGGACATCGGCCCGCGTTTCTTCCTGGTCGATCCGGTCGACGGCACCAAGGCCTTCGTGCGCGGCGATCCCAATTTCACGGTCAATATCGGCCTGATCGAGAACGGCGTCCCCGTGGCGGGCGCGATCGTGGCCCCGGCCACTGGCGAGGCCTGGTTCACCACTTCAGACGGTGTGCTCAAGCGCCTGACGCCCGGTGGCCCGGAGGCTCCCGCATCGGTGCGCGCCTGGCCCAAGGGCGAGGCCGTGGCGCTGGTCAGTCACACGATGAAGGAAGAGCGCGCCAACGAACTGGCGGCGCAATACGGCTTTGACCTGCGCACCCCGATGGATAGCTCGATCAAGATGTGCCGCATCGCCGAAGGCAGCGCCGACATCTATCCGCGCCATGGCCCGACCATGGAATGGGACACGGCGGCGGGCCACGCGATCCTGATCGCGGCGGGCGGCCAATTCACCGCACCGGATGGTTCGCCCTTCGTCTACGGCAAGGCCGATCAGGGCTTCCGCAACGGCTGGTTCGTGGCGCGGGGCGGATAGCGGCCCTCTCCCAGAGGGAGAGGGAGGGGCCCATGCGCAGCATGGGAGGGCGAGGGGTTACACCGTCAGCCGGAGCGCCGCCCAGCCCTGCCTTGTCCGGAAGGGCTCCGCTAACCCCTCACCTCCCACCGCTACGCGGCGGGTCCCTCCTCTCCCTATGGGAGAGGGTCTTCTATTCGCGACTCCGTCGTCAGGATCGTCCCCGCCGAGGCCGCGATGATGCAGCCGATGGCCAGCCACTGCAGCGGCGCCAGGCGCTCGCCCAGCATCAGCAGTCCGGCCAGGGCTCCGACCGCCGGCTCGGCGCTGAGCATCACCCCGAAGCTGCGCTTGGGAATGCCCTTCAGGGCCACCATCTCCAGCGAATAGGGGATGGCGCTGGACAGCACCGCCACCACCAGGCCCAGCATCAGCACGTGGGGATGAAAGAGCGCGGCGCCGGCCGTGGCCAGGCCGATCGGGGCCACGATCAGGGCCGCCGTGCTCATGCCCAGGGCCACGGTGCGGCCCGCATGCATGTGGCCGGTGCGCTTGCCCAGCACGATATACAGCGCCCACAGCACCGCAGCCGTCGCCGCAAAACCCACCCCGACCGGGTCCAGGGCCCCGGCCCCGGGTTTCAGCGGCAGCAGCAGCAACAGGCCCATCGCCGCCAGGCCGATCCAGACGAAGTGGATCAGCTTGCGCGAATGGATCAGGGCCAGGGCCAGCGGCCCGGTGAATTCGATGGCGATGGCCAGGCCCAGCGGGATGGTCCTCAGCGACATGTAGAAGCAGAGGTTCATCAACCCCATCACGGCGCCATACAGCGCCACGGCGGTCAGGTCGGCGCGGCTCAGCGGGTATCGCCAGGGTCGCCAGAGCGCCAGCAGGATCAGGGCTGAAAAGCCGACGCGATAGGCCGTCGTGCCCTGGGCCCCGACCAGCGGGAACAGCTGCTTGGCGAACGACGTGCCGACGCACAGCGTGACGATCGCGACAAACAGCGCGGCGTAGGGCGTCAGGGATTTGAGCGGGGCGGGCTGACCGGACATGCCCCTTCCTTAGGGGAGGGGCGGTGGTCGTTCCAGTGCGGCGAACACTGGCCCCCTCCGGGCCTGCGGCCCTCCTCCCCCGGAGGGGGAAGACGAGCTCATCCGCCCCCTACGGGGGCGGACGGCTGCGCAGCAGCCCGGTGGGGGCAAGTCTTCAAGCCACTACTTCTTCATCCACCCGCCATCCAGCGGCTTCCAGTACTGGCCGGGGGCCAGGCGGCTGTAGAGCTGCTTGGCGGTGGCCTGGCCGGCGGCTTCGGGGGTCACGCCGGTCTTGGCGGCGATGTCCTTGTAGGCGGCGGCGCGGCCGGTGTTGATCTCGGCGACCGAGGCGCGCAGGGCGGTGTCGCCGCCGGCCACGATGCCGAGGAAGCCGTCGGCCTGCTCGCCCACGGTCCCGGCGGCCTTGGCGGCGTCGACGACGGCCTTGGCGGCGGCGGATTGGGCCAGAGCCCCGCTTGCGCCAGCGGCGGCGAGCGAGAGGCCGATGGCCAGAACCGTCAGAGTCTTGCGGATCATGTCGGTTCCTTTCCTAGAACAGGTTGGGGTTTTGCTGGATCAGCGTCTGGACTTCCTTGTCCAGCCGCACCCGGACGTCGGCGTCCAGCTTGGCGTAGATATTGATCGGATCGACCTTCACGCGGATCGTCGGGGTGCAGGCACCCAGCGCTCCCATCGCGATCAGGCCCATCAGCAGGGCGCGCTTTCTCATGCGGGTGTCTCCAGTTCGGGGGAAAGGATGATCGGTCACGGCTGAACCGGGGCTGAACGCGGAGTAGTCGGATCCTCGCCCTTATAGGCGCGTCGCCAGGCTTCCAGAAGCTCGTCGAAGTTCAGCGAGGTGTCGAGGGTCAGGTCCACCGGCGTCTTGGCCGGCAGGGGGATGCGCTTGTTGAACGCCTTGCCGCGCAAAAGGTCCAAAAGCCCGACGCGGGCCTTTTCGGCGACCTTGGGGTCGTGCTCGCCCTTGATGTGGAACAGGATCGCCAGCCGCCCCTGGTCGGTGCTGTTGACGCCCGCCTCCAGGGTGGTGAACGACAGGTTCTCCATGGCCTGGTAGGCGAAGTCCTGGATGGCGTTGACCGGCGCCTCCGGAGACGGCGGCGGGGCCGGCGCGCCGGGGCTGTCGCTGTCCTGGCCCTGCACGCCGGCCTGAACGCCGGTGAGGGCGGCGCGCGAGATCGCCAGGCGGCCGGGCTGGATGGCGGTGATCCTGCCGTTCAGGAACCGGAAGCCCCTGGGGCCGAACTCGAACGGCAGGCGGCCATCGACCACGGCGTCCAGCTGGATCTTCTCGACCAGGGACGAGGCGGCGATCAGCTCGCCCAGGTCCAGGTGCTGCACCACGATCACGCCGCGGATCGGCTTTTCCGGGTCCAGCGGCACGTCGGTGGGCTCGATCGAGATCCGGCCCTTGGCGGCCTCGAAGGCGGCCGACGAGATGTGCAGCGCATCGGCCCCCAGGCTGAAGGCGGCGGCGAGGCCTTCCAGCGGCACCAGGCTGTCGATGCGGACGATTTTCAGGCTCTGGTCGGGCGCGCTGACCAGCGGGGTGAGGCTGGTGAAGTCGACGGTTCCGTCCAGGGTGGCGACGAAGCCGATCGGGCTGGTGAAGTCGAGCTTGCTGGCGACCAGCCGGCCGTTGCTCTTCATACCGTCGGCGTCCCAGACGAACAGGCCGGTGAAGCTGGCCGGGCCGGTGGCCTGGGTGGCCCAGGACGCCATCGGCGACAGGTCGCCCGGCTGCAGCCCCTCTTTCACGAAGGCCAGTTTGCGGGCGTCCAGCTCGGCCCGGCCGCGCGCCTGGGCCACGTCGTGGCGCAGGGTGATCCGGCCCAGCGGCTGGCCGACCGGCGTCGCAGCGTCGATGGCGCCGGTCCACAGGCCGTTGGCCAGCGAAAGGCGTCCGGTGGCCTTGATCGGATTGAAGCGGCGGGTCTCCGCGCCATCGCGCAGCAGGCCCTTGTCGAGCAGGACCTCGGCGCGCATCGCCCCGCCTGCGCCGGAAGCGGTGAGGGTTCCCCCGCCATCCTCGACGGCGGCCTGGGCCTCGTCGAGCGCGACGGCCAGATCGCCGAACCGGGCCGAGGCCGTCCAGGCGCCGTCATTCAGTGTCAGCAGCGGACCCGCGCCCGGGCAGAGGCTGACCTTGGGCGCGCTCAGCGGCGTCTCGCCGATCAGGACGCGGGTCGCCGTCAGGGGCTGGCAGCCGGCCAGGGCGAAGCTGAAGCGCGGGCCGACCATCTGGGCCACGCCTTCGATGCGGCCGGCCACGCCTTGCAGCGGGGCGTAGTCGACACCCTCGCCGGTGAGGGTCAGGCGGCTGCTCAGAACGCCGCCCTCCATCCGCCAGTCGGGAGCGTCCAGGCGCAGGGTGGGCAGGCCGCCGCCGGACAGGTCGGCGACCAGGCCGCCGCGCATCTGGCCGGCCAGGGCGTCCAGCAGCGGGCCGCGCGGCGCGGCGATGCTGGCCCGCACGCCGTTGGCGGCGGTCAGGGTGATGGGGCGGGACAGGGCCAGGATCGTGCGGCCCTCGCGCAGGGTCAGGTCGAAGGCCGGGGCGCGCAGGTCGAAGGTCTGTAGCGCCTGGGTGGCGGCGCGGGCGTCGGCGTCGTCGGGCAGGACGCCGGCCAGCCGCTCTGCGTCGGGACCCGAGACACCGCTGTCGGCGCCGGCCGAGCCGCTGAGGATCAGGATGGGATTGTCCAGCCGGCCGCCGACCCGTCCCTGCGCGTTGGCCGCCACGCTGGTCAGGGCCAGGCCGCCGCGGGTCAGGCGGTTGGCGCCCAGCTGCACGGCCAGGGGTCCGCTGACCGCGACGCCGGCCGGATCGGTCGACAGGATCAGCCCCGCCAGATCCAGCCGGGCGGAGGCGTCGCGCAGGGCCGCGCCGCCGGTCAGGGTCTGGGCCGCGTCGGCCTGGACATGGCCGCGGGTCTGGACGGCGATCGTCTGTCCCAGTCTGGAAGCGGCGACATGGCCCAGGTCGAGGTCGAGGCTCACATCGCGGGCGTCGAGTTCGGGGGCGTGCAGGGTCTGGCCCCGCGCCTGGCCGACGATCCGTCCGTCGAAGTGGCCCTGGCTCAGGCTCCCGTCCAGCGCGCCGATCAGGGCCAGGCTGGCCGCCGCGTCGGTGGCGCTGATCGCGCCGGTCCGGGCCGAAGCGGCCTTGAGCATGGCGCGGATTTCGACGGGGCCGGTCGCCGACAGTTTCGCCAGGTCGGGATAGGCCAGATCCGCGTCGATCTGGCCCTGGGCGTCGGCCAGCTCGAGATCCTCGCGGACCAGGGCGTCCAGATCGAAGCGGGCGGCCAGGGTCAGGCGCTCGCCGCGCTTGCGGGCCGACAGCAGGGCGCCGCGCGCCTCGACCACCAGGTCGCCGGTGGCGTAGCGCATGCGGGCGAGGCGCCCGTCGAAGCGCAGCAGCTTGCCGTCGTCGAGGCTGGCGTCGCCGGTGATCCGCGCCAGACCGCCGGGGGTGCGCAGGGCCAGCCGGGCGTTCTCGACCAGAATGGCCGGGCCGGTCGCCTTCGGGTCCTTGGGTGAGGCCAGGGCCTCGTCGATCAGCGGCTGCAGGGGGCCGAAGTTCAGGCCGCCCGTCTCGGTCAGGCTGGCCTTGATCCGGGGACGCACCAGCCGCACGGCGCGGGTGTCGAGGGCGAAGGGTCCGCCAGACCACGGGGCCTGCAGGTCATAGGCCACCTCGATACGGTCGGCGGCGAAGATCGGGTCGCTTTTCGGCCCCAGCAGCACCGAGCCGGAAAAGCCGCTGGCGTCCAGCTCGTCGACCACCACCACCGCCTCGATGCCGCGCTCGCGCAGCCAGCTCTGGGCCAGTTCGCGGCTGATTTCGCGGCGGCCGCCATGCGCCAGCAGGCCCAGGGCGATAAAGGCCAGCATCGACAGCGACACGGCTTCCAGCCCGGCGTCGACCAGCCGCTCTCGCCTGCGGAAAGCTCTGGTCGGGGAAGCAGGATCGGGAGTCGGGTCGGCCATCAGGTCCTGGTCTGGATGCAAGCCCCCCGGCTCTGGTCCCTGTCTAAATCGCGACGCCTATCGGCGGAAGCCCAGAACGTCCTGCATGTCATAGAGGCCCGGCGGTTTGCCCACGGCCCAGACCGCGGCGGCCACGGCGCCGCGCGCGAACAGGCCCCGGTCGGTGGCCGAGTGCGACAGGGTCAGCAGCTCTTCCTCGCCCGCGAAGATCACGCTGTGCTCGCCGATGATCCCGCCGCCGCGCACCACCGAAAAGCCGATCGAGCCTTCCTCACGGGGACCGGTGACGCCGTCGCGGGCCCGGACGGACACCGCGTCCAGATCCACCGCGCGCCCGTCGGCGGCGGCCTGGCCCAGCATCAGGGCGGTGCCCGAGGGGGCGTCGATCTTGCGCTTGTGATGGGCCTCGAAGACCTCGATGTCCCAGTCGCTGGCCGGCAGGGCGGCGGCGGCCTGTTTCACCAGACCCAGCAGCATGTTGACGCCCAGCGAATAGTTGCCCGAGCGGACGATGGCGATCTTCGTCGCCGCCGCGTCGATGCGGGTGATCTGGTCGGGGGAAAAGCCGGTGGAGCCGATGATCACCGCCGGGCCGCCCTTCCCCTCTTTCGCTTGGAGGGCCGCGCAGGCCTCGGCCAGCAGCACCGAGGCTTCCGGCAGGGTAAAGTCGATCACCGCATCGGCGCCGGCCAGGGCCGTGTCGCGTTCGACGAGGTCGCCGCCTTCCGCGCCCGGACGATCAAAGCGGCTGTGCAGAACGGCGGCGGCGTGACCGTCCAGGGTGCGGGCGACGGCCTGACCCATGCGGCCCAGGGCCCCGGCGACGGCGATTTTCACGGGCGTTGTCATGGCTGCCTAGTCACCCATTCTTCGGGGCCCGGTCAATCGCCGATCGCGCCGCCGCCGCCCCTGCAGCTTGACGCAACGCCAAGCCCAACAAGCGTTTGCGGGCCCTTTTATCCCGCGCCGCAGGTTGTGAGGGCGCGGCGCCCTCGTTACGGTGCCGTCCATAAGGGCGCTCCGCATTGTCCGGCTCGTCCCATCAACTGGCATGCAGGACGGAAACGCGGGTTATGAGCGACTCTGAGAAGAAGACCTTCACCGACGAAGAAGCGCTGGCCTTCCACCGCTATCCGACCCCCGGCAAGATCGCGATCGTCCCCACCAAGCCGATGGCCACCCAGCGCGACCTGTCGCTGGCCTATTCGCCCGGCGTCGCCGTTCCCGTCCACGCCATCGCCGCCGATCCGGACATGGCCTACGAATATACCTCCAAGGGCAACCTGGTCGCCGTGATCTCCAACGGCACCGCCATTCTTGGTTTAGGCGATCTCGGCGCGCTGGCCTCGAAGCCGGTGATGGAAGGCAAGTCCGTCCTCTTCAAGCGCTTCGGCGACGTCGACAGCATCGACATCGAGATCAGCTCCAAGGACGCCGACGAGATCATCACGGTGGTCAAGAATATCGGCATCACCTTCGGCGGCATCAATCTGGAAGACATCAAGAGCCCCGAATGCTTCCGCATCGAGACCGAGCTGCAGGAGCTGCTCGACATCCCGGTGTTTCATGACGACCAGCACGGCACGGCGATCATCTGCGCCGCCGGCCTGATCAATGCCTGCCACATCACCGGCAAGCGGCTGGAAGACGTGAAGGTCGTGCTCAACGGCCCCGGCGCGGCGGGCATCGCCTCGCTGGAGCTGATCAAGGCCATGGGCGTGCGCGCCGAGAACTGCATCGCGGTCGACTCCAAGGGCGTGCTCTATCGCGGCCGCACCGAGGGCATGAACCAGTGGAAGAGCGCCCACGCGGTCGAGACCGACAAGCGCACCCTGGCTGAGGCGGTGGTCGGCGCGGATGTTCTGCTGGGTCTCTCGGCCAAGGGCGCCTTCACGCCGGCGATGATCGCCAGCATGGCCCCCAATCCGGTGATCTTCGCCATGGCCAATCCCGATCCGGAGATCACGCCCGAAGAGGTCCACGCCGTCCGCAGCGACGCGATCATGGGCACCGGCCGCAGCGACTATCCCAATCAGGTCAACAACGTCCTGGGCTTCCCCTACATCTTCCGCGGCGCGCTCGATGTGCGGGCCCGCCGCGTCAATCACGAGATGAAGATCGCCTGCGCCAACGCCCTGGCCATGCTGGCCCGCGAGGACGTGCCCGATGAAGTGGCCGCCGCCTATCACGGCCGCCAGCTGAAGTTTGGCCCGCAATACATCATCCCCTCGGCCTTCGACCCGCGCCTGATCTGGTACGTGCCGCCTTTTGTCGCCCAGGCGGCGATGGACACCGGCGTGGCCCGCAAGCCGATCGAGGACATGGACGCCTATCGCGCCGGCCTGGCCCAGCGCCTGGATCCGACGGCGGGCTTCCTGCAGAAGATCGCCGGGGCCGTGCTGGCCAATCCCAAGCGCATCGTCTTCGCCGAGGGCGAGGATCCCTCGGTGATCCGCGCCGCCTACGCCTACCAGACCGGCGGCTACGGCAAGGCCATCCTGTGCGGCCGCGAAAACCTGGTCGCCGAGAACATGCGCGTCGTGGGGCTGGACCCCGAGACGGCCGGGCTGGAAATCATCAACGCCCGCCTGTCGGACCGCAATCCCGACTATGTCGACGCCCTCTATATGCGCCTGCAGCGCCACGGCTATCTGAAGCGCGACGTCCAGCGCCTGATCAACCAGGACCGCAACAGCTTCGCCGCCTCGATGGTCATCCATGGCGAGGCCGACGGCATGGTCACCGGCGTCACCCGCAGCTTCGACCAGGCCCTGGAAGACGTGCTGCGCGTGGTCGATCCCGCCCCCGGCGGCCGGATCATGGGCATGTCGGTGGTGCTGGCCAAGGGCCGCACCATCTTCGTGGCCGACACCAATGTCACCGAGCTGCCCGAGGCCGAGGAACTGGTCGAGATCGCCTGCGAAGCGGCCCGCGCCGTCACCCGCCTGGGCTTCAAGCCGCGCGTCGCCTTCATGAGCTATTCCACCTTCGGCAACCCGATGGGCCTGCGCTCGGAAAAGGTGCGCGAGGCCGTGGCCATGCTCGACGAGATGGATGTCGACTTCGAATATGAGGGCGAAATGCCGCCCGAACTGGCGCTCGACCCCGAAAAGCGCGCCAACTACCCGTTCATGCGCCTGACCGACAGCGCCAACATCCTGATCATGCCGGCCATCCACGCGGCCTCGATCTCGACCAAGCTGGTTCAGAGCCTGGGCGGCGCGACGGTGATCGGGCCGGTGCTGCTGGGCTTGTCGAAATCGGTGCAGATCACGCCGCTGAGCGCGTCGGTGTCGCGGATTTTGAATATGGCGATGATGGCGGCTTATGACGTGCCGGTGGAGGAGTAGGGGGCATCCTTCCCAGAGCATTGCCGGCGCAAGGGTCGCTAGACCTCAGGGTCAGTCCGCTTCGCAGACCTCCAGCGAGGCGAATTGATCGTCGATCTGATCATGCGCGACCTGCGTCGGGCGGTAGCAGCGATGGGCGCTTGAGTTGATCAGCGCTCCCGCCTTGGCGTTTTGCATTGCTATACTGACGGCATTGGCTTGGTTATCGATCTGAGCCTGAGTGAAGCCTGCGATCGGAACAACTTCGATGCGGAGGCCACGGGCGAAATAGGCGGCGCTATCAGCCTCGTTGAGCCGGAAGAAACTCTTTTTGTCAGACGCCTGCTCGAACACGAGCAAGAAGCGGCGCGAGGCGAGTGGCTGGCCTTTGGCTACGCTTAGCCAGGAGAGGTATTCCAGAGGGCCAAGATCAATTTGGTGGCCCTTGATTTTGGCCCCGCCGATCACCGTCGAGTAGTAGACGCGACATGGCTTGAAATAGGCCCATTCCCGGGGGCGACCCAGGCTGTCCAGAGCAAAGACCCTCACCTGGAAGCCGCTCTCCAAGAAGGCCTCGGCCGCGTCGTCGTTCTGGATCGTAAGTACCAAGTCCTGCCGGAAGACGAACTGAGCTCCGTCGGCCTCAGTGACGAATTTGCGCGCGTCCATGATTCGGACTGAGGCAGGGCTGAAAAGTGAGGTGTCTGGTGCGGCTATCGCGTTTGATCCGACCGTCAACAGGGCCGTCATCGTGAGAAGGGCGCGGAGGCGATTGTTCGACACGAGATCTTCCTGAATGAGGTTACAGCGGAGGGAGGGCTGGCGGGCAGCGCTGATTGTTGAGGGTTGTCCAGGTGATGACATCCTGTCGGTAGATGTTTTCGATCGACCGTAGCTGCGACGGCGCGAGGGACCACATCCTGACGACCCTGCCCGGGTCGCCTGAAGCACACGCTCGGGGTTGCGCCACCAGCAAATGTGTTTCGGTTGATGTCCTGGCGAGGATCAGGGCGAAAATCTGGCTGCGGGCAGGAGCGCCGCCAACCGAAATATCGTTCACCACATGTACGAGCCCATAGTCGAAATAGGTCGATTTCAACAACTTGCCGTGGGCGTATGGCACTGTCAGCAGATAGGCGAGAGACAGGGTGGCGAGAGTCACGCCGGATGCAGTGGCCTTTGAGCGGATCAAGCTGACGGCCAGTGCCGTGATCAATGCAGCCATCCAGAGATGCGCCAAGAACTCACCTGACAGGGCGCGGCGGCTGTCGCCCCGATTCTTCGTGCAGATCTCGGCGTAGACAGGCGTGTCCGGTGCTCCAACCGACTCCGGCCCGACTCTGCCGCAGACCATGTCCTGCCAAAGGACCGTCGACCGCTGCTCAACCGCCGCTTGGACGTCGCCGCCGGGGCGCGCTGAAAAGCCGCCGATGACCGGCGTCCCATTCATGTCGGACCGGAAGCCGCCGATATCGACAATCATGTTCTCTAGGCGTGCCAGAGGCGCATCGAGCACCAAGAACTTTAGCGCAAGGATCAGAACCAAGAGGAGTCGAATGGCCAATGGCCGCCATCGTCCAATCTGACCCTGGACGGTTCCAGGAAGGCGCGCGACCAGCCTCGGCGCTACCAATACCGCCACTACCAGTAGCAGAAGACTCCAAAGGAGCTCACCGTGTCCGCCCAACGAGATGGGACGTCCCGCCGCGAGCAGGAGTATAGAGTCCATAAGGCTGGTGAAAATCTCCTGCACGAATGCTGCGGCAGCGCCGCCATAGCGTTTTGTGTCTGCTGCGTCAGACCTTAGGCCCAGCAGGGCCTCTTGAGATGACTGCGAGAGATACCCCACTACGGCGAATAGGGCTGCAAGTGAGGGCAAGAGCCATTTGGCAAGCGTGGCTGGCCAAGCCCCATCCGTTTCGTCTCGGGCCTTCCCTTCGCCGGCGTTCGTCCCGGACGCGTTCGAGGGCGGTGTCGGGTTGGAGGCTGGCGGCGTCATGATCGGCTTGGCCGTAATGTCCCCGCCACAGGTCGGCGGGACATCGCGAAACGGTTCGACATCATTCGCGCCCTCCGATGCAATTCAAAGAACGCTGATACTTCAGCGCGCGATTGTCAATGGGGGGTTGTTTTTTGGGGCTGCGCGATCGGGGGTTTATGAAATGGGTGGGCGATTTGTCTTTGCCCCAAGACTCGCGGACACGGACGCGACCCCTTCAAGACGCGGCCTCCCCGCTCGCCGGCAGAGGCGGTTTCGCATCCAGCCTCAACCGTCATTCCGAGCCTTTGGCCTGGGAACCCTTCTGTCCGCCGCGGGTGTGGGAGGGGCGGATCGCCAGCGATCCGCTTGCGCTTCACGTGTCAGCTGAACCAGGGGTTCCCGCCACAAGGGCGGGAATGACGAAGGTATGGGAATAGGGGGCGCTCAATCCCCGTTCTTTCCAACACGAAAGCCATCGGATTCAACGCCTTGCAAAAGAGTTGATCGCCCCCGTCAGACGCGCTGAAACCTCCCGTATTCTGTACCTACCTCGTCGCACGGGAAGGGCGCGCGGCCAGCGACCATTGCGGCGGCGGGGGGTGATCGAGCGGGGCTGGGGTCGAGGGGGATACTCGACCGGTCCGGGGATCCTGGCGTTGCAGGACCCGCCCGCCGTCGGCGTGGATGGGGATCAAGGCGAGTGTTGGTCAGGATTGGCCCCACGCCCCCCGACCTTCGGGACTTCGGGAAACCGAAGCTTCCGGGTCCCGGTAAGGCCCCAACTGGGCCACCCGCCGGGACGCTGATGGAAAACGATGACGCGGAGCGCTCGGCTTCGTCGAAACGGTTAGTTCTATTTCATCTCCGGACGTGGTCCGGACGCTCCGCGACCCTTCCCACCGCCCTCGCAGCGACAGCGCGAGGTCGTCTCGCCATGTCCGGCCCGAGATGCCGCGAACGCGGATTTGATCTGCTGCGGCGTCGCTTGGCCCATGACTCGCGCGTCGGTCGCCGCTAGCCTGTGGCTGAACGCAGGAGAGGCAGCATGGCCGCGCGATCGCCGGCCCCGGTCGGCGCCGAGTCGAGTTCGAACCAGGATGCGGCCTTGCTGTCGGTGTCGCCCAGCGTTGCGGTGGCGCTGAAGCACGCGCCGCTGGGCATCGCCATCTTCGACCGCCAGATGCGTTATCTGGCCGCCTCGCATCAGTTCCTGACCGACCAGGACCTGCCGGCCGACATGCCGCTGATCGGCAGGGCCCATTACGAGGTGTTCCCCGAGATTCCGCAGGTCTGGCGCGACCTGCACGCCCGGGTGCTGGCCGAAGGGGTCGAGCTGCGCGAGGACGAGGGCGACCGCTATGTCGACCGCCATGGCAAGGTGCACTGGATCCGCTGGTCGATGGCCCCGTGGCGCACCGACGACGGCGCCATCGGCGGCCTGGTGCTGTACACCGAGGTGGTCACCTCCACCGTCGAGGCGCGGCTGAAGCTGGAGGCCGCCGAGATCCGCTATCGCGCCGTGTTCGATCAGGCGGCCATGGGGGTGGCGCGGGTCAGGGCCGACGGCGCCTTCCTGGAGATGAACGACCGCTTCTGCGCCATCGTCCAGCGCGATCGCGAGGCCCTGCTGGCCGGCCGGTTCCGCGACCTGGCCCCGGAACCGGAGCGGTCGGCGACGGTCGACCAGGCCCGGGCGCTGCTGATGGGCCAGATCGACAGCTACGTCGCCGAGCGCCAGATCGTGTCGGGGGTCGATGGCAGCCTGATCTGGATCCATCTGACGGTGTCGCGCGTGCAGTTGGGCGACGCGCCGGCCTATCTGGTGGTGATCATCTCCGACATCTCGGCCCGCAAGCGGGTCGAGGCTGAGCAGCACTCGTATCAGGACAAGCTGCGGCTGCTGATCAACGAGCTGAACCACCGGGTCAAGAACACCCTGGCCACCGTCCAGTCGATGGCGGCCCAGACCCTGCGCAATGAGCGCGATCCGCTGGTGGCGTTCGAGAAGTTCGAGTCGCGGCTGCTTGGCCTGTCCAAGGCCCACGACCTCCTGACCCGCGAAAGCTGGAACGGGGCCGATCTGCGCGAGGTGGCCGAGCGGGCCCTGGCGCCGTTCGAGGCCGCCGCCGGCGCCACCATCGCAGGGCCGCCGGTCTGGCTGGCCCCCGGCGGGGCCCTGACCATGGCGCTGATCTTCCACGAACTGGCGACCAATGCGCTGAAATACGGGGCGCTTTCGATCCCGGGCGGCCGGGTGGCCCTGGCCTGGGCCTATGACGCGGAGGCGCGCAGCCTGTCGCTGACCTGGACCGAGTCCGACGGGCCGCCCGTGGTCACCCCGACCCGCCATGGCTTTGGCTCGCGGCTGATCGAACGCAGCCTGCGCGGCGAGCTGAAGGGCGAGGCGACGATGGATTTCCGGCCCAGCGGTCTGGTCTGCACGATGCAGGCCCGGCTTTCCGCGCCGGTCAGCGAGGACGCGGCGCAAGGTTCGACGGCGGCGCGCGCGCCGGACCTTGCCTCGCCGCGCCAAGACCCCAGTTAGAACGCTAGAGCAAAGGTCGCCATGATTGCATCATGTCGTTTGCTCTAGATTCTTGTTTTGACGCGTTATTTCGGCGGCGAACCGGTATCCACTTCGCCGAATAACGCTCAGGTTTCCCGGAGACATCCCATGCTGACCCAACGCCCGCTCGCCGCCCTGATCGCGGCTGCGACCCTCGCCGTCGCCCATGGCGCGGCCGCCCAGTCGCCCCTGATTACCGCGCCGGAAGCCCAGAGCTTCAAGCTGGGCGACTTTACGCTGACCGCCCTGCGCGACGCCGGGTTCGAGGCGCCCAACAACGGCAAGGTGTTCGCGATCAACGCCACGCCGGAAGCGGTCTCGCAGGTGCTGACCAGGGCCGGCGCGCCCGGCGACAAGATCACGCTGAGCGTCGACGCCCTGCTGGTGAAGACGCCCGCTCATCTGGCGCTGTTCGACACGGGCCTGGGTCCGTCCGCCAAGGGGGTTCTGGTCCAGAGCCTGGCCAAGGCGGGCGTCACGCCCGACCAGATCACCGACGTGCTGATCACCCACGGCCATTTCGACCATGTCGGCGGCCTGGTCGGCGCCGATGGCAAGTCGGCCTTCCCCAAGGCGACGATCCGCATGGCCAGCGCCGAATGGGCCTCGCTGCAGGGTCAGGCGCCGATGAAGCCGCTGGTCGAGGCCATCGCCGCCCAGGTCAAGACCTTCGAGCCGGACGCCGCTCTGTTCCCGGGCGTTCGGGCGGTGGCGATCAAGGGCCACACCCCGGGCCATGTGGGCTATGAGATCGCCTCGGGCGGTCAGACCCTGCTGGATATCGGCGACACCGCCCACAGCGAGATCGTCTCCCTGGCGCGTCCCGACTGGGTGATCCAGTTCGACCGCGACGTCCCCGTCGCCACCGCCAGCCGGATCGCCCTGCTCAAGACCCTCAGCGCCAGCGGCGACCTGATCTTCTCGCCCCACTTCCCGTTCCCGGGCGTTGGCAAGGTGGAAGCGGCGGGCGAAGGCTTCGTCTGGAAGGCCGGCATCCCCGTTCAGGACGCCCACGCCGGCCACGCGCACTAGGCCGATACGGCGCGGGCCCCAGCGCGGGCACTTGTCACCGGGGCGCCCGCGCCGTACCTCCCGCCCATGAGTTCGCCGTTCAAGACCAGCGCCAAGATCTGCGGGCTGTCGACACCGGAAGCGGTGCGCGCCGCCGTCGACGGCGGCGCGGCCTATCTGGGCTTCGTGTTTTTCGAAAAGAGCCCCCGCAACCTGACGCCCGAGGCCGCCGCCCGGCTGGTGGCGCCGCTCAGGGGCGGGCCGGTCAAGACCGTGGCCGTCACCGTCGATCCCGACGATGGGCTGATCGACCGCCTGATGGCGACGATGAAGCCCGATCTGATCCAGGCGCACGGCAAGGAGACCCCCGCCCGGGTCCGCCAGATCGCCGAGCGCTCGGGCGTCGGGGTGATCAAGGCCTTCTCGGTCTCGTCGTCGTCTGACGTCGACCAGGCCCGGGCCTTCGAGACCGTGGCCGAGCAGTTCCTGTTCGACGCCCGGCCGGTCGAGGGCTCGGTTCTGCCCGGCGGCACGGGCGCCCGGTTCGACTGGACCCTGCTGGAAGGCCGCCGGTTCGCCCGGCCGCATTTCCTGGCCGGGGGGCTGGATCCGTGGAACGTCGCCGAGGCCATCCGGCTATCGGGGGCTCCCCTGCTGGACGTTTCCTCTGGCGTGGAGCGCGGTCCCGGCCTAAAGGACCCGGCTCTGATCACGGCGTTTCTTGACGCCGTCAAACGCGTGTAGCTTTGCCCAGCCTTTGGATGATCTCGTGAACGCCCCTTCCAAGCCCGCCCCCTCGAAGCCGAATGACTATTCGGCCTATCCCGACGCCAACGGTCGGTTCGGCGACTTCGGCGGTCGCTATGTCGCCGAGACCCTGATGCCGCTGGTGCTGGAACTGGGCGAGGCCTATGCCGCCGCCAAGGCCGATCCGGCGTTCCAGGAGGAGCTGAAGAGCTTCAACACCCACTATGCCGGCCGGCCCAGCCCGATGTATTTCGCCGAGCGCCTGACCGAGCATTTCGGCGGGGCCAAGATCTATTTCAAGCGCGATGAGCTCAACCACACCGGCTCGCACAAGATCAACAACGCCCTGGGCCAGATCCTGCTGGCCATGCGCATGGGCAAGACCCGGATCATCGCCGAGACCGGCGCCGGCCAGCACGGCGTGGCCACCGCCACCGTCTGCGCCCGCTTTGGCCTGCCGTGCGTGGTTTACATGGGCGCCACCGACGTCGAACGTCAGAAGCCCAATGTCTTCCGCATGAACCTGCTGGGCGCTGAAGTGCGCCCCGTGACCTCGGGCACCGGCACCCTCAAGGACGCCATGAACGAGGCGATGCGCGACTGGGTCACCAACGTGCACGACACCTATTATCTGATCGGCACCGCCGCCGGCCCGCACCCCTATCCGGTGATGGTCCGCGACTTCCAGAGCGTGATCGGCATTGAGGCCCGCCAGCAGATCCTCGAGATGGAAGGCCGTCTTCCCGACGCGGTGGTCGCCTGCATCGGCGGCGGCTCCAACGCCATCGGCCTGTTCCATCCGTTCCTCAATGACGACAGCGTGCGCCTGATCGGCGTCGAGGCGGCCGGTCACGGCGTCTCCACCGACAAGCATGCCGCCTCCCTGACCGGCGGCCGCCCCGGCGTGCTGCACGGCAACCGCACCTATCTGCTGCAGGACGACGACGGCCAGATCATCGACGCCCACTCGATCTCGGCCGGGCTCGACTATCCGGGCATCGGTCCCGAGCACTCGTTCCTGCACGAGATCGGCCGCGCCGAATATGTCTCGACCACCGACGACGAGGCCCTGGCGGCCTTCCAGCTGTGCTCGACCCTGGAAGGCATCATCCCGGCGCTTGAGCCGGCCCACGCCCTGGCCCGGGTCGGCGAGATCGCCCAGCAGCTGGGCAAGGGCAAGATCGTGGTGATGAATCTGTGCGGTCGCGGCGACAAGGACATCTTCACGGTGGCCGAGGCCCTCGGGCGCAAGATCTAGGACTGAGACCAGCGTGACCAAAGACCGTATCGACCGTCGCTTTGCGGCGCTGAAGGCCGAGAACCGCGCCGGTTTCGTGACCTATGTCATGGCCGGCGATCCCGACGCCGCCACGACGCTGTCCGTGCTGAAGGGCCTGCCGGGCGCCGGCGCTGATCTGATCGAGCTGGGGTTTCCCTTCTCCGATCCGATGGCCGAGGGCCCGACCATCCAGCGCGCCGCCCAGCGCGGCCTCAAATCCGGCATGACCCTGCAGGGCACGCTGGACCTGGTGGCCGCCTTCCGCGAGGGCGACACCGACACCCCCGTCATCCTGATGGGCTATCTCAATCCGGTGCTGAACCGTGGCTTTGAAAGCTTCGCGGCCGCCGCCAACACGGCCGGTGTCGATGGCCTGATCATCGTCGACTGTCCGCCGGAAGAAGCCGATCCGCTGTCGGACGCGCTTGAAGCCGAGGGCATCGCCCTGATCCGTCTGGCCGCCCCGACCACCGACGACAAGCGTCTGCCGACCGTGATCCGCCGCACCTCGGGCTTCGTCTATTACGTCTCGGTGGCGGGCGTGACCGGCGTCAAGTCGGCCGACGCCGTCGACGTGGCTCCGGCCGTCGAGCGGCTGCGCAAGGCCTCGGGCCTGCCCGTTGCTGTGGGCTTTGGCATCCGCACGCCCGACCAGGCCGCCGCCGTGGCCCGCGTCGCCGACGCCGCCGTGGTGGGCTCGGCGCTTGTGGATGAAATCGAATCGGCGGCCGCGTTGAACGAAAACGTGACCGAGAAGGTTCTTCTCAAGGCGTCGGATCTGGCCAAGGCTGTCCGCTCGGCGCGCGTCGGGAACGAAGTGAGGCTTTAAGGCTATGGCTATGGCTGAACCCCAGGACCCGAAAAAGGGCGACAAATCAAAGGCCTCGGCTGAAGGCCGACGCGGCGGCGGGTGGCTTTCGCGAATCGCGCCCGGCGTGCGCGGCGCCTTCGCCAAGCGCGAGACGCCCGAGAACCTCTGGGTCAAATGTCCTGATACGGGCGAAATGATCTTCCGCTCCGACCTGGAGGCTGCCCTGTGGGTAACTCCGGCCGGACGCCATATGCGCATCGGGCCGGAAGCCCGTTTCAAGTTCACCTTCGATGACGGCGTCTACGAAAGCCTGCCGACCCCGACGGTGCCGGAAGACCCGCTGCACTTCTCGGACGGCAAGCCCTACAAGGACCGCCTGATCGCGGCCCGCAAGGCGACCGGCGAGCCGGACGCCATGGCCATCGCCCACGGCGTGGTCGGCGGCGCCAAGGCCGTGGTTCTGGTCCAGGACTTCGCCTTCATGGGCGGTTCGCTGGGCATGGCCGCCGGTGAAGGCTTCGTCGCCGCCGCCCGCGCCGCCCTGGAACGTGACGTTCCGCTGATCGCCTTCACCGCCGCCGGCGGGGCCCGCATGCAGGAAGGCGCCCTGTCGCTGATGCAGATGGCCCGCACGACCCTGGCGATCAACGAACTGAAGGACGCGGCCCTGCCCTATATCGTGGTCCTCACCGACCCGACCACCGGCGGCGTCACCGCCTCCTACGCCATGCTGGGCGATGTCCACCTGGCCGAGCCGGGGGCCCTGATCGGCTTCGCCGGTCCGCGCGTCATCGAGCAGACCATCCGCGAGACCCTGCCGCCGGGCTTCCAGCGCTCGGAATATCTGGTCGAAAAGGGCATGGTCGACCGCGTGACCCCGCGCAAGGAGCTGCCGGCCGTGCTGGGCTCGATCCTGACCACCCTGATGATGGGTCGTCGCAAGGCGGCTTGAGCCTCGCCGTGACCGACCACCTCCGCGTCCATGACGCCGCCCTGGCGCGGCTGCAGGCCCTGCATCCCAAGCTGATCGACCTGTCGCTGGACCGGATGTGGCGACTGTGCGCGGCTCTGGACAATCCGCAGGACCGCCTGCCGCCGGTGATCCACGTGGCCGGCACCAACGGCAAGGGCTCGACGGTCGCCTATCTGCGGGCCATGGCCGAGGCGGCGGGCCTGAAGGTTCATGTCTTCACCTCGCCGCATCTGGTCCGTTTCGCCGAGCGCATCCGCCTGGCCGGGACCCTGATCACCGACGCGCAGCTGGCCGATGTGCTGGCCCGGGTCGAAGAGGCCAATGCCGGCCTGCCCATCACCTTTTTCGAGATCACTACGGCCGCCGCCCTGATCGCCTTCGCCGACGCCCCGGCCGACCTGTGCATCGTCGAGGTCGGGCTGGGCGGCGTGCTGGACGCGACCAATGTCGTGACCCCGGCGATCAGCGTCATCGCGCCCATCGACATCGATCACCGCGAGTTTCTGGGCGACACCATCGGCCAGATCGCCGTTGAGAAGGCCGGGATCATCAAGCCCGACGCGCCCGTCGTCTCGGCCCGGCAGTGGCGCGAGGCCGAGGATGTGATCGACACCGCCGCCGCCCTGGCCGGGATCGAGCCCGTCATGATGGGCCGCGATTTCGACGCCTGGAACGAGCGCGGCCGCCTGCTAGTGCAGATGCAGGATCGCCTGCTGGACCTGCCCGCGCCGTCCCTGCCCGGCGAGCACCAGTTCGCCAATGCCGGCCTGGCGGTCGCCGCCTTGCTGATCATGAACGACCCGCGCATCGACGAGGCCGCCATGGCCGCCGGGATCGCCGGCGCGGTCTGGCCCGCCCGATTCCAGCGCCTCACGACGGGTCCGCTCGCCGACAGGGCCAAGGCGGCGGGCGCGGACCTGTGGCTGGACGGCGGCCACAACCCCCATGCCGGAACGGCCGTGGCCCGGGCGCTGGGCGACCTGGCGGCGCGCGATGGCCGGCCCGTGGCGCTGATCTCGGGCCTGCTGGCCAACAAGGATGCCACCGGCTTCTTCACGCCGTTCGCGTCGCTGAAGCCGCAGGTCTTCACGGTCACCTTTGAGGGCCACGCCGCCGCGCCGGCCGCCCAGACCGCCGCCGCCGCTGAACTGGCCGGCCTGCGGGCTCATGCCTGCGACGGTTTCGAAGACGCCCTGAGCAAGGCCCTGGCCCTGTCGCCGACCCCGCATGTGCTGATCTGCGGCTCGCTGTACCTGGCCGGCGAAGTGCTGGCGATGAGCCCGGAAACCTGGCCGACCTGAACCAGAGCTTGGGCGCGGGCCTCAGCGGGCGTATGGCTGGGGAACGCCGATAGGGCGGCTCGGCCCGCTGGACATCCCCGGCAGGCGCGCCCGTCCTGGCAGGAGCCGCCCATGGCCAAGGGTCAAAAGAAGTCCAACAAGGAAGTCCGCAAACCAAAGGCCGACAAGAAGGCCGCCCCGGCCTCGGTCTCGCCGTTCATCGTCACGTCTGCCAAGAAGTAGGGGACCAAGACGTAGGCCACGAAACCAAACCGCCCACCCCGCATGGCGGGATGGGCGGCTGGATCTCAGTCTGGGCCGGGAAGAATCAGGCGGGCTGTTGAACGCCAGCCTCGGTCAGCCATTCCAGGATCTTCTGCTTGGGCATGGCGCCGACCTTCATCGAGGTCATCTGGCCGCCGCGGAACAGCATCATGGTCGGAATGCCGCGCACGCCGTAGCGCGACGGGGTCGTGGGGCTGTCCTCGATATTGACCTTGGCCACGATCACGTGGTCGGCGAGTTCCTCGGAGATCTGCTCCAGGGCCGGGGCGATCTGCTTGCAGGGGCCGCACCATTCGGCCCAGAAATCGACCAGCACGGGGCCTTCGGCCTGCAGCACGTCGCGTTCGAAGGTCTCGTCGGTCACCGTCACCGTGCTCATGGGGTCGCTCCATCAGGGCGCCGCTCTGAACGGCGCGAAACAAGAAAAGCCCGCGAGTCGTCGCGAGCGCTTGAAGAAGATGTAGGCGCCGCAGACGTTTCCGGCAACGGCCTAGCCGATCCGTCGCAGGGCATCGGACATCACCTTTTCTGGAACCGGCATCAGTTTGGGCCCATCCGTCCACACCAGAGCCGCCTCGACGGGCCGGTCTGGGAAGACCTCGCGCAGCACCGCAACATAGACCGCCATCTGGGCCAGATAGGCCGGATCCGCCGCCTCGATGCTGGCCGGGGCGGGGCGGTTGGTCTTGTAGTCGACCACCAGAACCCGCGCGTCCGTCACCACCAGCCGGTCGACCCGACCCGAGATCGCCAGGCCCTTGGGCAACAGGGCGCTGGTCCCCGCCAGGGCCACCTCGGCCCGTGAGCCGGGGCCGAACACGGCGGCGAAGCGGTCGTCCTCCAGCACCCCGAAGGCGGCGGCGGCCATTTCCAGCCGCTGATCGTCGGACAGATCGCGTTCGGCTGTCAGCAGCCGCTGTCCCGCCACGCGGCGTTCGGCCGGCGCCACGTCGGGCAGGATCTGCAACAGCCGGTGGATGATCTCGCCCCGCCGGTAGCGGCCCAGGCCCTCGACCTTGGCCAGGGGCGAGGGGGCCGGGGCGCGGCTGTCGGCCTCGTCTTCGATCCGCGAAGGTGCGGCATAGCGGGCGATGGCCGGCTCGACCGCCGCCATTCCCTTTGCCCAAACGGGCAGGGACGCGGCGGCGACCGGGGCCAGGGTTTCCTGAGGCAAGGCTTTGGGATCGGGTCCATAGCGCAGGATCGGCGCGTCGGGATCGCCGATTTCGCGGACCTCGGGGGCGATGTCGGCATGGGCGAAGGCCGCCTTGGCCGCCGCGTACCAGCCGCCGACGTTCTCGTCCTTGGTGCGAGCGTCGATGCGGCCGCACAGCACGAGGCGATCCCGGGCCCGGGTCAGGGCCACGTAGTAGAGCCGCAGGGCCTCCTCGGCTTCCTTCTTGTCGCGCAGCTCGCGGGCCCGGGTCGAGGCGGCGCAGTCGGCGCTCTTGCCGGTCGACCACAGGACGCCGCCCTCTTCCGTCGCCAGCAGCGGAGAGCCGCCCGCGCCGCGCTTTACCGTGGTCTCGGGAAGGAAGACGATCGGCGCCTCCAGACCCTTGGAGCCGTGAGCGGTCATCACCCGCACCTCGCGGCGGGCGCCTTCCATCTCGCGCTTGACGATGATGTCCAGGGCCGCGAAGTCGGCGACCAGGGCTTCCAGGTCGCGGATATTGCGCTGCTCGGCGTTCATCACCTGGGCCAGGAACTCGTCCAGCGCTTCGTCGGCCTCGCCGCCCAGGCGGGTCAGCACCTTGGCGCGGTTGGACAGGCCGGCGGCGTCGACCTTGCCCAGCAGGGTGGCGAAGAACTCGAACGGCTGGCGCTTGCGGCCCTCGACCAGCGCCCAGGCCAGCAGATCGCGGGCGGCGACCCAGCGCGAGTCCTCGTCAGCCCGCAGCGACAGCGTCGCCCACAACGTGCGCGGCTTGCGGCTCCTGGCCAGGGCGTAGACGTCATCGTCGGTCAAACCGCAGAACGGGCTCTTCAGCAGGGCCGCCAGGGTCAGGTCGTCGTCGGGGAACAGCACGAAGCGGCCAAGCGCCAGCAGGTCGTCGAAGGCGATGTGGGCCGACAGGGACAGGCGGTCTGCGCCGGCCACGGGCACATTGCGACGCTTCAGGGCCCGGATGATCTCCTCGAACAGCACCTTGCGGCGACGCACCAGGATCAGGATGTCGCCGGCATGGGCGGGGCGGCGGACCTTGCGGTCCTTGTCGTGCACCTCGTCGCCGCGGGCCAGGATGCCGGCGATCTCGCTGGCGATGGCTTCGGCCAGGCGGCGATTGGCGCTGTGCTCGGTCTCGGCGTCGAGCGGGGCCTCCCAGGCGTCGCGCTCCTCGCCGGGCCGCTCGCGGGTCAGGGGCCACAGGTCGACGCAGCCGGGGCCGTCGGTGCGGAAGGGCGTATGCGGTTCAAGGTCGCCGCCGGTGGGCATCAGGCCGACGCTATTCTCGGGCGCGCCGAACACCGTGTCGACGAAGCTGAGCACCTCGCGGGTAGAGCGGTAGGACACCAGCAGCCGCACCGCCGAGCCCTCGCGCTCGGCATCGGCGATCTTGGCGATATAGGTCTGTGTCTCGATCAGCAGCCGGCTGGGATCTGCCCCCTGGAACGAATAGATCGACTGCTTCTGGTCGCCGACCACGAACATTGTCCGGTTGTCGCGACCCTTGCGCCAACCTGTTGCGCCAGCCCCGACGAAGAAATCGTCGGTCAGGGCCTTTAGGATCGCCCACTGTTCCGGCGCGGTGTCCTGGGCCTCGTCCAGCAGGATGTGATCGACCCCGCCGTCCAGCTTGTAGAGCACCCAGGCGGCGTCGACCTTCTCGGTCAGCAACACGCGGGTGCGCTCGATCAGATCGGCGAAGTCCAGGGCGCCGCGCGACGCCTTCTCGTTGGCGTGTGCCAGGATGTAGAGCGAGGCCAGACGCAGGGCCCCGGCCGTGTCATGCGCCACCTGGGCGGCGCGGACCTGCTGGCGAACAAACGACAGCCGGTCGGTCTCCTCCAGCAGCGCCTCGCGCAGATCTTCCCGCGCCTTGAAGGTCGTGGTGGTCTGCAGGTGCTTGCGGGGCTCTTCCTTGTCGGTGAACAGCGCCGACAGGGCGTCGCCGAAGGCTTGGGTGGCCAGCGTGACGCGCAGCCGGGCGGCGTGTTCGGTGTCGCGGATCTTGCCGCTGGACTCCAGCAGGCTGGCGCAGGCTTCCCAAAGGTCGGGATCCAGCTCGGCCATCGCCTCGGCGGCGACGGCTTCGGGGTCGGTGGGTTCGTCGAAGCCGCAGGTTTGCCAGACATCCTCGATCGCGCCGGTAAGGTCGCCACATTTGGCGAAGTATGCAGTGATTTCGCCCCGCCGGATCTCGAACGTGCCGAACATCGACTCGAAGGCCGCGAAATCCAGGGCGACGGAGAACCGGGCATAGGCCTCGGCGAACGCGTCTTCGTGGGTGTCGACATAGGTCGCCACGGTGCGCCGCGCGGCGCGGGCCACGGCGGCGCCGGCCGAGTCGTCCATCACCACGAAGCCGGGCGAGACCCCCGCCTCCAGCGGGAACCGCCGCAGCAGCTTTTCGCAGAAGGCGTGGATGGTCTGGATCTTCAGGCCGCCGGGGGTTTCCAGGGCGCGGGCGAACAGGGCGCGGGCCTTGGAAAGCTCGCCGGCGTCAAACGCCGCCTCCGGCTCGCCGACCAGTTTGGAGAGCTCGGTGCGCAGGGCAGCGTCGGCGGTCACCGACCAAGCGCCCAGGCGTTCGAACAACCGTCGCTGCATCTCGGCGGCGGCGGCCTTGGTGTAGGTCACGCACAGGATCGCCTCGGGCGTGGAGCCGGCCAACAGCAGCCGCGCCACCCGGTCGATCAGGGTCTTGGTCTTGCCTGAACCGGCGTTGGCGGTGACGAAGGCGCTGATCGCGGGGTCGGCGGCGAGGCGCTGGGGATCGGGAACGGTCATTTAGGTCCTCCCCCTCTGGGGGAGGTGTCGCCGGAGGCGACGGAGGGGGCTAGCTGGAAGCCGGCCGTGCTGGCCCCCTCCGACCCTCTGGGCCACCTCCCCCGGAGGGGGAGGATCAGTGTTAGAAAGCCCCTCACTCCGAACCCTCCCCGTCGTCGCCACTCGTCGACCATTCGAACACCCGCGCCAGGTGGGCGTAGTCGCCGGGATGGTCCTTGACGAACTGCGGCGCGGTGCGTGAGCGATAGGGCTGGGCCGGGTCGTCATAGCGGCGGATCAGGGTGCGCAGGCCGTCGAGGGCCTGGACGGCGGCGTGCTCGCTTTCAGCGCCCGTGACGCGCACCTCTTCGAGGCCCGCCGGCTTGCGGCCCGTGACCCGCACATAGGTCAGGTCGCCGGGCTTGCGATCCGGCAGGTCCTTGAATCCGCCGTTCAGCAGAATGGCCGCCGTCAGGGTCAGTTGCGGCGAGAAGCCGGTCTCGACCTGTTTCTTGCTGGGCGCGGCGCCGGTCTTGTAGTCGAGAATGTGGGCCAGACCGTCGCGGGTGGGCTCGATGCGGTCGGCCTTGGCGGTCAGGGTGAAGGCGCGGCCGTCGATGTCGAAGGTCAGCACGCCTTCGGCCTCGACGATGATCTGCTCGGCGCCGGCCCGGCGCTGGCGCTCCCAGTCGGCGACCCAGGCGGCGGCCTCCTTGGCGAGCGCGCGCTCGCGGGCCAGGGCCGTCGGCGGCATGCCGGCCGAGACCAGCTCGCTCATATAGAGCGCCTCGAAGATCACGGCGGCATTGGCCGGCACAGGCCCTGGATGATCCTCGGAGAATTTCTCGAAGGCCGCATGGATCGCGGTGCCTCGGGCCCGGGCCTCGACCGGCTCGTCGGGGCGCTCCAGCGGATAGAGCTTGAGGATGTCGCGCGCCCAGACGGCGTAGGGGTCTCGGGTCAGGGCCTCGACGCGGGTGACGGCCATCCGGCGCGGGCGATCCTCGACTGGCGGGGTGGGGGCGGGACGCGGATAGGGCGCATAGGGTCCGGGCGCGTCGAGGGCGCGGGCCCAGTCCAGGGCGTCGTCGCGGCGGGGCAGGGAAAGGCCCGCGCCGCCGGCCAGGGTCTTTAGTCGCCACAGCCAGCGGGATTCCACGGCGGGCGCGCCGCCGCGTCGCTCGCAATGGACCAGGATAACGTCCGGCGCGCTGGCGGCCTGGGCGAAGTCGTGGGCGGTCAGGCCCACCCGGCGCTCGGGCGGCGGCAGGCCCAGGGTCGCGCGCATCGGCCGCGACAGGAACGGATCGATCGGCGCGCCCTGAGGCCAGATGCCTTCCTCCAGCCCCGCCAGCACCAGCCGGTCAGCGCGCACCAGTCGGGCCTCGATGGCCCCCAGAATCCGAAGGCGCGGATGGCTGGCGCCGCCGACCCGCAGGGTCTCCTCATTGACCAGCCGGTCGAGGATGTCGGCGAAGGCCTGGGGCTTGGCCGGCGGCAGGACGACGCCGTCCTCGATCAGGGTGGAGAGCAGGCCGCCCAGGCATTCGCCGGCCTGGCCGATCCACAGGCGGTCGGGACCGGTCAGGGCCTCCAGCGCCTCGGTCAGGGCCAGCGCGGCCTTGGACGGCGGGGCCATCTGGTCGACATAGGGCGCGGCGGCATGGGCGACGGCGGCGAGCAGGCGCTGGGCCAGGGCCAGCGCGGCCGGGTGATCGTCCAGCTTGGCCAGCAGGGCTTCGGCCGAGCGCGGGGAGGGGCCACGCAGGCCCTTCAGCTCCAGCGTGGTCGAGGCTTCGAGATCCTCCTCGGACCGCACCAGCGGATGCTTGGCCAGGGCCAGCAGGCGCACGGGATCCAGCGGATCGGCGACCAGACCGGCCAGATGCTGGGCCAGGATCGCGGCCGGGCTGGCGGCGAGGGGCGCGCCGGCCGAGCTGTCGGGGATCACGCCCCAGCGGGCCAGACGGGCGGTGACGCGTCGGGCCAGGGTCTGGTCGGGCGTGACCAGGGCGGCGGTCCGCCCCGGAGTCTCCAGCGCTTCGCGCAGGAGAAGCGCGCAGGCGCTGGCGGCCTCTTCCTCGGTGCGGGCCGAGATCAGCGACAGGCCCTTCAGCCCCTCGGCGACGGGATCGAGGTCAGGGGCT
This sequence comes from Caulobacter sp. FV1ye13L, assembly GCF_058681155.1. The sequence continues at coordinate 1,008,605 of NZ_CM178732.1, read as the reverse complement.
TCGGCGCGCAGGCTCTCGATCTGGGCCAGCCAGTCGGCGGTGGCCTCGGCAGGACGCAGGGCCTCGTTGACGATCCGACGGCGCCAGCGGCCTCGACTGTCGGCCTGCGGAAACCATGGGCGGACGTCGGCGCGGGTGATGCCGGCCCGGTCGAGCAGACGGCGCATCGCGCCTTGCGGGTGCTGCTCGCCGACCTTGTCCCAGGCGCTTTCGGCGAGGTCTTCGTCCAGACCGGGAAGCACCACGGCGCCCAGCGGAGCGGCGGCGACCACGCGCAGCAGGTCGGCGGTGGCCGGGGCAGTACCGGTGGAGCCGGCCGCGACCAGCACCTCGGTCGGCGGATGTTCGGTCCAGCGTTTGGCCAGGGCCCGCAGCAGCAGCACGCGGCGGTCGGCGACATCGATCAGGCCAAGGTCCTTCAAACGCGCGGGCCAGGCGGCCAGAACGGCCTTGAGGAATCTCGCCGAGACCTGCCAGTGCTGGGCCAGGTCGCCGTCGGCCAGACCATCGAGCTTGCCGTCGGTGTCGATCTCCTCGATCCGGCAGCTGTCCAGGAAGTCCGACAGGGCCTTGGCCATTTCCAGGGCCTGGGATGCGCCGGGCGTGAAGGTCAGGAGGTCGGCATGATCGACCACGATCCGGGCCAGTTCGAAGCGGCGGCGGCGCGAGCTGATGGCGGGCGGCAGGTCCAGCGCCAGGTCGCCGGGCTCGAACGGCGGCTCGCCCTCGTCCAGGTCGCCCAGCGGACGGATCTGCGGCAGCAGCAGGGCCTTGCCGTCGCTGGCGGCCAGCAGGGCGTCGGCTACGGCGCGGGCGCCGCGCCGGGTCGGTGTCAGCAGCGTGGCGCGGGGCAGGGCCTCGGGGCCCATGTGCGCCAGCGCCGCCAGAAAGCCCCGGGCCAGGTCGTCGACGAACGGGCGGTGGGCCGGGATCGAGAACCAGCGTGGCCCCTCGCGTTCAAAAGGGCCGCTGAAGGTCATTTCAGTTTGGCCTCGGCCAGATCGCGCGCGCCGGGATCGCCGACATGCATCCACAGGCCCTCTGGCGACACGCCGTGGACGCGGTTGTCAGCGGCTAGGCCCTTCCAGATCGGTAGCAGCGAGAACGGACCTTCAGGGCCGTCGGCGGTGATGGCGGGCTTGCAGATGTGGACGCCGACATAGACCAAGGGCGCGGTCTCACCGGGATTCTTGAAGCGCACGACACCGTCTCCGGACAGGAAGACATCGCCCGTGTCGTGGAAGCCCAATGACCCGGCGGTCGACGCCAGCAGCAGGCACACATCCATGGCCTCGGGATCCCAGGCCGCCGCGACGGCGTCGAGGGCGGGGGCGTCGCTCTCGATCCAGACGGAGTCGATATTGGCCACCCAGACCGGGCCATCGCCCAGCAGGGGCAGGGCGTGCTTGATGCCGCCACCGGTCTCCAGCGCCTGGGGGCGCTCGTCGGAGATGATGATGCGCGGGCCAAGGCCCCGGGCCTGACGCGCCATCAGATGGGCTTCCAGCCGGTCGGCGAAAGCGTGGACATTGACCACGGCGGTCTCGACTCCGGCTTCGACCAGCCGGTCGAGCATGTGATCGATCAGCACCCGGCCGCCGACCTCGACCAGCGCCTTGGGCCGGTCGTCGGTCAGTGGGCGCATGCGGGTGCCCAGACCGGCGGCCAGCACCATGGCGATCTTGGGGGCGCTCATCGGCGAGCCTCCGCCGGAACGTGGGCGTCGAACCAGGCCTTGAGGTCCTTCAGCGCCGGATCGGCGAAGCAGACGTCGAGATAGGTCCACAGCCTGGGAATGAAGTCGGCATAGCGCGGCTTGCCGTCGCGGGTCACCAGCCGGGCGAAGATGCCCAGGATGCGGATGATGTTGAGCGCGCCCAGGGTGTGATAGTTGGCCAGGAAGGCGGCACGGTCGAGCTCGGGCCGGGCGGCCAGATAGCGGTCCAGACAGGCGGCCTCGCGCTCGGGCGACACGGTGCGGCGGGCGTCGTGCAGCAGCATCGACAGGTCCCAGGCCGGATGGGCGAGGACGGCGTCCTGGAAGTCCAGCATGCCGACCCGCGCCGCGCCCTCGCGCTCCGGCAGCCAGATCAGGTTTTCGGCGTGATAGTCGCGATGGCAGAAGACCGTCGCCCCGGCCTCGCCAAGGCTGCGGATCGGAGCCCAGATCGCTTCCCAGTCGGCGAGTGCGGCGGCGTCGAACGATACATCGCGGAACTGCGGCTGCCACTCGACGAAGATGTCGTGGGCCGTCTTCAGGGCCAGGTCGTCATAGGCCAGCAGCGGCCAGGTCGAGCCGTCGAAGTCCAGCACGCTCGGGGTCGGGGCGGCGTGGATCGCCAGCAGGCCGTCGATGGCGGCGTCATAGAGCGGGGCTTCGTCGGTCCCGGTCTCGATCAGTCGGGCATAGAGGTTGTCGCCGAGGTCTTCCAGCACCGCCAGGCCGGCGGCCGGATCGGCGGCCAGCACCTTGGGCGCGGAAAGACCCTGAGCGTTCAGCCAACCGGCGCAGGCGACGAAGGCGTCCACCCTCCCGGCGGCCAGGCGGGCCAGGGCGTTGTAGCCCAGCGCCGCGCGCTCGGCGGGCGTCGCATCCGGCGGGCAGGGCGCGGTCTCGACCGAGGGCGGCTGGTCCATGAAGATGAAGCTCTGATCGCCATCGCGATGCAGGCGCTCATAGCTGCGGGTCGAGGCGTCGCCGCCCAGGCTTTCGCGGCGTGTGTCGCCATAACCATGGGCGGACAGGAACGCGGCCTTGGCCGTCTCGCGCTCAGAACTCAAGGGTGCGTCCTTCAAATCCGCCATGCCGGGTGATCGTGACGCGTCGCGCGTCGCCGTCGAGGGCGATCTCTATATCGAGCCGAGTCGCCGGCAAACGCCCTTCCAGTCTCTGCGGCCATTCAATCAGCGCGACCCCGTCGTCGAGGGCTTCGTCGAGGCCGATCTCATAGGCCTCGTCAGGATCGGTCAGGCGGTAGAGGTCGAAGTGGGCGAGGGGGAAACCGGCGGTTTCGTAGAACTGCACCAGGGTGAAGGTCGGGCTGGGCACCTCTTCGTCGGGCGTGGTCAGGGCGCGGATCAGGGCGCGGGCCAGGGTCGACTTGCCGGCCCCCAGCGGCCCGGTCAGGCAGAGCGCGTCGCCGGGCTGAAGGGCGCGGGCCAGGGCGCGGCCCAGGTCCTGGGTGGCGGCCTCGTCAGCGAGTTGGAGAGAGCTCAAGTCAGGGCGCCTTCGGGGTGCTTTGGCAGGACCCGCTCCACATAGCGCTTCAGGTCGGTTGTGGCTTCCCCCGTATCGGCGGCCAGGTATGCGGGATCGATGGGCTTGCCGACGATCAGCTCGAACTTGCGGCCGGTCTTGTTGAGCAACTCATGGAACAGGGTGATGTCGCGCAGTTCCTGCGAGCGCTTGTCGAACAGATGGAACAGGGTCGACCACGGGCCGGCGACATGGATCGGGATGATCGGCGCTTCGTACTTGCGGGCGATCGACACGGCCGAGCCGGCCCAGGGCGGGTCGCTCAGCAGGCCCTGGGCATCCTTCACCGCCAGCCGACCGGCCGGGAAGATCATCAGGGCGCGTTCGGCTTCCAGGGCGTCGCGGGTCATCGCCAGGGTCAGGCGCATGCGCTCGCGGCTGCGCTTTTCCTCGACCCATTCGACAGGGATCAGCACCTCGTCGAACTGGCGGCACACGCGATGGGCGTCGGCATTGGCATAGAAGACGATGTCCGGCCGGGCCTGTTTGAGCACGTCGTACACGGCCACCCCGTCGGCGATGCCGGTCGGGTGATTGGCGACGACGACCGTCCGGCCGGTCGCGGGCATGTGCTCCAGCCCCCGCACCGCGACCTTCAGGTCCAGCAGCGCCGAGACGTGGTCCAGCGCCGCGCGGCCGCCGATCCCGGCGATGGTGTCGGCCATCCGCCGCGCTCTGCTATAGCCCAGCAGGCCGTAAAGCGGCGGGCGAAGCAGCGGCCAAAGGAGCGATGCTGTCAGCCGGGGCGCACGCTCGGCGATGAGCGTGTCGACGATGTGGCGGGGTCGGGGCGCCGGGCGCGCCTCTGGAGCGTTGACCATGGCGCAAGCTTAGGCGCCGCTGCGGGCGATGTCAGGAAAATTGACGCCTGACGCGCGGTGGTCGAGCTTACGATGGGATGATCATGGGAGTGCGGGACTTGAAGAACCTGATGCGCGGGCTGATCGCCCTGCTGGTCGTGGCCCTGATCACGGCCGGCGCCTATGGATACTGGAACATGGAGCTGCGCTGGCGGCCCAAGACGATCACAAAGCACCAGGCCGAAATCGCCAAGATCCTGCAGGAGTCCGGCTGGGTCTCGCCGGGCCTGGCGGGGCCGAAATTCTACATGGTCAGCTTCCGCACCTGTCCTGACTGCGTGCGCTTCAAGGCCGAGGAGTTTCCCAAGCTGCATGCCGCAGGCGTCGACACCCGGGTGATCGAGATCGCCCGCGCCGACAAGAACGGCGTCGCCAAGTCCACCCCCGTCGAGCGCGCCACCGTCGCCGAGCTCTGGGTCAATCGCAGCTGGGCCCTGGCCGAGCGCTGGGACGCAACGCCGGTCGAGGCCTGGGCCGCGCCGGGGATCAAGCCCGCCGACGGCGACATCGCCCGCACGGCGGTGATCGAGGCCGGCCGCGCCAATGTCGAAAAACTGGTCCCGCTGATGAAGGACAATGGCGTCAGCTTCGCCTGGCCGCTGATGGTCTGGTGGACCAAGGACGGCCAGATGCGGGCCTGCGCCTGCGAGAAGCGCGAGACCTATCGCTTCGTGCGCAAGGAGCTGGGGGCTTAAGCGGCTTGCTCCCGGCGGCCGTCCCGCGCTAACCGCAGTCCTGATGCCGACATCTCTACGCACCGCCTATCGCGAGCGCCTGGCCCAGGGCGAGATCAAGCCCGATGTGGCCCAGGCCGCCGCCGTCGACGCCCTGTCGCGGCTGGAGGCCGATCTGGACTCGGCCGGCGAGCCCAGCTTTTCGCTGTTTGGCCGCAAGCCCAAGAGCCAGCGCGGCGTCTATCTGTGGGGCCCGGTCGGGCGCGGCAAGTCCATGCTGATGGACCTGTTCTTCGACAGCGCGCCCGTCACCCGCAAGCGGCGCATCCACTTCCACGCCTTCATGGCCGAGGTTCACGGCCATATCGACGCCTGGCGCAAGGGCGACGCGACCCAGCGCAAGGCGCGCTTTGGCCAGCACAAGGGCGACGATCCGATCGTCCCGACCGCCGAGCTGATCGCCAGCCAGGCGCGGCTGCTGTGCTTCGACGAGCTGCAGGTCACCGATATCGCCGATGCGATGATCCTGGGTCGGTTGTTTGAAGGGCTGTTCGCCCATGGCGTCACCCTGGTGGCGACGTCCAACCGGCCGCCGGACGACCTCTACAAGGATGGGCTGAACCGCCAGTTGTTCGTCCCCTTCATCGAGATGCTGAAGGGCGCGCTGGACGTGGTGGCCGTGCGGGGCCCGGTGGATTTCCGACTGGATCGCCTGCGGGCCGCGCGCACCTGGCTGTCGCCCAACGACAAGGCGTGTCAGGCCGAGTTCGAGCGCTTGTGGGCCGACATGCTGGACGGCGCGCCCGAGACCGGCGCCAACCTGGAAGTGCTGGGCCGCAAGATCCGCCTGCCGCGCGCCGCCGGCGGCATGCTGCGCTCGTCGTTCGCCAGCCTGTGCCAGCAGGCCCTTGGGCCGCAGGACTATCTGGCCCTGGCCGAGCGCTTCCATACGGTGTTCCTGGAAGACATCCCACAGCTGACGCCCGAGCGCCGCGATGCGGCCAAGCGGTTCAACACCCTGATCGATGCATTGTACGAGGCCGACGCCAAGCTGGTGGCGCTGGCGGACGCGGAGCCAGAGGCGCTGTATCCGGCCGGCGACGGCGCCTTCGAGTTCGAGCGCACCGTCTCGCGCCTGCAGGAAATGCGTTCGGCCGGCTATGTCGCCCGGGTGCGGGATTAGGAGAGAAGGTCGTGAGCGTGAGGGACCGCATAAGGATCCGCGAGGAGCGTCTGCTCTCCGACAACTGGTACGTCCTGAAGACGACCACCTTCGACTGGAAGCGCCGCGACGGAACCTGGCAGACCCAGAGCCGCGAGACCTATGACCGGGGCAATGGCGCTGTGCTGCTGCCCTACAACCTGGCCGCCCGCACGGTGCTGCTGGTCCGGCAGTTCCGCTATCCGGCCTATGTGAACGGCCATGACGACCTGCTGATCGAGGCGGCCGCCGGCCTGCTCGACGACGCCGAGCCGGAAGTGCGCATCCGCGCCGAGGTCGAGGAGGAGCTGGGCTATCGCCTGGCCGACGTGCGCCACGTGTTCACGGCCTTCATGAGCCCGGGCTCGGTCACCGAGACCCTGCATTTCTTCGTGGCCGAGTATGACGGCGCCATGCGGATCGGCGATGGCGGCGGCCACCCGGACGAGGGCGAGGACATCGAGGTTTTGGAGCCCACGATAGATGAGGCCCTGGCCATGATCGCCGACGGCCGCATCCAGGACGCCAAGACCATCATGCTGCTGCAGCATCTGGCCCTGACGGTGTTCCGCGCGGCGGCGGATGATGCATCCTTGCGGCGTCCGGGTCCGTAGCTGGGCTCAGAAAGCCGGCAACGGCGCTGAGAACGTTTCTCAACTATGGTGGTTTCGTTGACACCCCCGTCCTCGCGCTTAAAAGCATCCCGCAACGCACAAAGGCTACTGGGGTTGGACCTGTCATGACTGACACGAGCCGGGGGCTGCCCGAGCGCCCGATGTCGCCGCACCTTCAAGTGTGGCGGTGGCATATCACCATGGCCTGCTCGATCCTGCACCGTGCCTGTGTGGTTGGCCTGTACGCCGGCGCGGTCCTGCTGGCGCTGTGGGCCCTGGCCCTGGCCTCGGGCCATGACAGCTACGCGCTCTACACCTCGGTGATGGGCTCGCTGCTGGGCAAGCTGGTCCTGCTGGGCCTGACCTTCGCCCTGTTCTTCAACATCGCCTATGCGATCCGCCAGACCTTCTGGGACGCCGGCATCGGCTTTGCGCCGAAGACCGCCGACCTGACGGGCGCGACCGCGATCGCCTTCGCGGTGGTCGCCACCGCCGTCACCTGGGTGATCGCCGCCGCCACGGGAGCGCTCTGATCATGGCCGAGATCAAGTCGGAACGTTTCCGCACCCCGCTGTCGCGCGCGCGCGGCATGGGCGCGGCTCGCCATGGCGTCAGCCACTTCATGACCGAGCGGGTCTCGGGCATCGCCCTGATCCCCCTGTCGCTGTGGGGCGTGTTCGCCGGCCTCAGGCTGGCGGCCGGTGATTTCGAGGGCGCCGCCCTGTGGCTGGCCACGCCGCTGAACGCGGTGCTGCTGGCCCTGCTGCTGATCGCCGCCCTGATCCACCTGCAGGGCGCGGTCCAGGTCGTGATCGAGGACTATATCCACAAGTTCACGACCAAGAGCGCCCTGGTCATTCTCAATATTTTTGTCTGCGTGCTTAGCGGCTTCCTCGGGGTCTTCTCGATCCTGAAGGTCGCCCTCACCGGAGCCTTTTGATGTCGGCCTACAAGTTTATCGACCACAAGTTCGACGTCGTCGTCGTCGGGGCCGGCGGCTCGGGCCTCCGCGCCGCGCTCGGCTGCGCCCAGGCCGGCCTGAAGACCGCCTGCGTCACCAAGGTGTTCCCGACCCGCAGCCACACCGTGGCGGCCCAGGGCGGCATCTCGGCCTCGCTGGGCAATATGGGCCAGGATGACTGGCGCTGGCATATGTACGACACCGTCAAGGGCTCGGACTGGCTGGGCGACCAGGACGCCATCGAGTACCTGACCCGCAATGCGCCGGCCGCCGTCTATGAGCTGGAACACTGGGGCGTGCCCTTCAGCCGCACGGCCGAGGGCAAGATCTATCAGCGCGCCTTCGGCGGCATGACCAAGAACTATGGCGAAGGCCCGATCCAGCGCACCTGTGCGGCGGCCGACCGCACCGGTCACGCCATGCTGCACACGATGTATGGCCAGTCCCTGGCCCACGACACCGAGTTCTTCATCGAGTACTTCGCCCTCGACCTGATCATGGAAGATGGCGTCTGCCGGGGCCTTACCGCCTGGAAGCTCGACGACGGCACCCTGCACCGCTTCCAGGCCCAGATGGTCATCCTGGCCACCGGCGGTTACGGCCGCGCCTATTTCTCGGCGACCTCGGCCCACACCTGCACGGGCGACGGCAACGCCATGGCGCTGCGCGCCGGCCTGCCGCTGCAGGACATGGAATTCGTGCAGTTCCACCCCACCGGCATCTACGGCGCCGGCTGCCTGATCACCGAAGGCGCTCGTGGCGAAGGCGGCTATCTGACCAATAGCGAAGGCGAGCGCTTCATGGAGCGCTATGCGCCGTCCGTGAAGGACCTGGCCCCGCGCGACATGGTCAGCCGGGCCATGACCATCGAGATCCGCGAAGGTCGCGGCGTGGGTCCCAACAAGGACCACATCTTCCTGCACCTGGATCACCTGGATCCGAAGATCCTGCACGAACGTCTGCCCGGCATCTCGGAAACCGCCAAGGTCTTCGCCGGCGTCGACGTGACCAAGGCCCCGATCCCGGTGCTGCCGACCGTCCACTACAATATGGGCGGCATCCCCACGAACTATCACGGCGAAGTCGTCACCAAGTCGGGCGACAATCCCGACCAGGTGATCCCCGGCCTGATGGCCGTGGGCGAGGCGGCCTGCGTTTCGGTGCACGGCGCCAACCGCCTGGGCTCCAACTCGCTGATCGACCTGGTGGTGTTCGGACGCGCTGCCGCCCTGCGCTGCGCCGAGATCCTCAAGGCCGGCGCCACCCAGCCGGAACTCAAGGACACTCAGACCGACCCGCACCTGGCGCGCTTCGACCGCTATCGCAACGCCAGCGGCACCCAGGGCACGGCCGCCCTGCGCCTTGAAATGCAGAAGGCCATGCAGGAAGACGCCGCCGTGTTCCGCACCGGTGAAACCCTGGACGGCGGGGCCCAGCGCTTGGCGGACGTCTGGGAGAAGGCCAAGGACATCAAGGTCACCGATCGCGGTCTGGTGTGGAACACCGACCTGATGGAGACGCTCGAGTTCGACAATCTGATCGGCCAGGCCGTGGTCACCGTCGCCGGGGCGGTCAACCGCACCGAAAGCCGCGGCGCTCATGCCCGCGAAGACTTCGGCGATCGCAACGACGGCGAGTGGATGAAACACACCCTGGCCTGGCTCGACGTCGACACCGGCAAGGTGAAGATCGACTACCGCCCGGTCCACAGCTACACGATGTCTGACGACATCGCCTACATCCCGCCTAAAGCACGGGTTTATTGAGGGTCCGATGGTCGAGCTCGCGCTTCCCAAGAACTCCCAGGTCAAGGCCGGCAAGCACTGGCCAGCCCCCGCCGGAGCCACGAAGGTCAAGACCTTCAAGATCTATCGCTACGATCCCGAGGCGGGCGGCAATCCGCGCTGGGATACGTATGACGTTGATATGGACGCGGTCGGACCGATGGTCCTCGACGCCCTGCTCTATATCAAGAACAGCATCGACCCGACCCTGGCCTTCCGCCGGTCGTGCCGGGAAGGGGTCTGCGGCTCCTGCGCGATGAACATCGGCGGCCGCAACACCCTGGCCTGCACTCATGGCTGGGCCGAAGTGCCTGGCAAGGCCGTGCAGATCGCCCCGCTGCCGCACGCGCCGGTGGTCAAGGACCTGATCCCCGACCTGACGCTGTTCTACGCGCAGTACGCCTCGGTCGAGCCCTGGCTGCACACCGACACGCCCGAGCCGCAGACCGAGTGGAAGCAGAGCCCGGAAGACCGCCTGAAGCTGGACGGTCTGTACGAGTGCATCCTGTGCGCCTGCTGCTCGACCTCGTGCCCCAGCTACTGGTGGAACGGTGACAAGTATCTGGGCCCGGCATCCCTGCTGCATGCCTATCGCTGGCTGATCGACAGCCGCGACGAAGCGACCGGCGACCGCCTGGATGCGCTGGAAGATCCGTTCAAGCTCTATCGCTGCCACACGATCATGAACTGCGCCCAGGTCTGCCCCAAGGGTCTGAACCCGGCCAAGGCGATCGCCGAAATCAAGAAGATGATGGTCGAGCGCGTCGTCTGACGCGCTCGCTGTCGAGTCTTCCACGTAAGGCGCTTGCCAAAAGGTGACGCTGCCGTCACTTTTGACGAAAGGGAGGGCGCGTCTTGAACGCATCTGAGTTGGGCGATCTGAACGCACGCGTGGTCATCGTAGGCGCCGGCCATGCCGGTGGCTCTGCGGCGTCCTTCCTGCGCCAGTACGGCCATACCGGTCCGATCGTGCTGATCGGCGACGAGCCCTTGCTGCCCTATCAGCGCCCGCCGTTGTCCAAGGGCTGGCTCAAGGGTGAGGCCGACGCCGACTCTCTCTCCCTCAAGCCCGCCGAGTGGTACGCCGAGAATGGTGTCTCCCTGCGACTGGGCGGCGTCGTCACCGGCATCGACCGCGTCGAACGCGTCGTCCATCTCGCTTCGGGCGAGGCCTGCCCCTACGATTATCTGATCCTGGCTACCGGCGCTCGCGCCCGGATGCTGTCGATCCCCGGCGCTGATCTGGCCGGTGTCATGGCCCTGCGTACGGCGGCCGACGCCGAGTTGCTCAAGAACGCCCTGGGTCCGGGCAAGCGCCTGGCTGTGGTCGGCGGCGGCTATGTGGGCCTGGAGGCGGCGGCTTCGGCCCGCGCGCTCGGCGCGCACGCCATGATCATTGAACGCGAGGCGCGGGTTCTGGCGCGCGTGGCCTGTCCTGTGCTCTCGACGTTCTTTCAGGACTATCACACGGCGCGGGGTGTGGCCTTCGAGCTCAATGCCGGCGTCGAGGCTTTCGAGGGCGAGAATGGCCAGGTGACCGGGGTGCGCTTTGCCGATGGCAGGATCGTCGCATGCGACGCCGTCCTGGTCGGGGTCGGGGCCATTCCCAATGACGATCTGGCCAAGGCGGCCGGTCTCGACTGCGCCAATGGCGTGGTCGTCGACCTGGAGGCCCGGACCGGGGATGCGCGGATCTTCGCGATCGGCGACGTCAGCCAGCGTCCGCTCCCGCTCTATGAGCGCCAGGTCCGGCTGGAGAGCGTGCCCAATGCGCTGGAACAGGCCAAGCAAGCCGCCGCCGCCATTGTCGGCCGCCCGGGTCCTGCGCCCGAGGTGCCGTGGTTCTGGTCCGATCAGTATGACCTGAAGCTGCAGATCGCCGGCCTGCCGTTCGACGCCGACCGGATCATCGTGCGCGGCGATGTCGCGGCGGCGAAGTTCGCGGTCTTCCATATGAAGGGCGACCTGATCCAGGCCGTCGAGGCGGTCAATGCGCCGCCCGAATTCATGGCGGGCAAGCAACTGATCGCCAAACGCACGCCGGTCTCGGTGGAAAAGCTCACCGATCCGACGATATCAATGAAGGACGTGGCGGCCTGAAAGCCGCCCAAAGGGGAACTCAAGGACACCGCATGGCCAAGATCACCTATATCGAGCACAACGGCGTTGAACACGCCCTCGACGTCAAGCCGGGCCTGACGGTCATGGAGGGCGCTGTTAAGAACAATGTCCCGGGTATCGACGCCGATTGCGGCGGGGCCTGCGCCTGCGCCACCTGTCATGTCTATGTCGACGACGCCTGGCTTTCCAAGACCGGTGACAAGTCGGCTATGGAAGAGTCGATGCTCGACTTCGCCGAGAACGTCGAGCCCAACAGCCGCCTGTCTTGCCAGATCAAGGTCAGTGACGCCCTGGACGGCCTGATCGTCCGGCTCCCGGAAAGCCAGCATTAAGCAAGCTTCCCAGAAAGCGTCGTTATATCGTCACGAAGGGCTTGCCATGAGCGGGGCGCGGGACTAAATCCCCCCCTCGCTCGGAACCGCAACGCGGCCGGACGGCGCGGCCCCCGAAAGGGTGCTTGCATCGCCCGGGTCGCTTCGTTAGTCTCCGCGCTCCAATCGACTCGGTGATGGACACACGAGGGAAGCCTAGGCGGCCCTGGTCCATTCTTTTGCGCTTCGTTTCCCGGGTTTCCGGGTTTCGAAAAGTTCGAAACGAGTTGGTTGACTTCGGAGTGTCGCCTCTTTAGAAGCGCCGCTCCGGGCATCGCCGCCAAGTCTTCGCAAGAATTCAGCGGCGCGGTGTCAAGTCTATCAGCCAGTTGTTCTGAAGTTTCTTCAAAATAATCGGTTGACTGACTAGGCCAGCTTCTCTAGAAGCTGCCCACTCTGGTGGATCCGGGATTTCCTGGGTTAGCCACTTCGGTTCGAAACGTTTTGCAAAAAACGATTTGACACGGAATTCGAGGTTGGATAGATAGCCGCCTCCGCCGACACCGGGCGCAAAACGGTGGTGCTGCTGAGAGGCGGTTCTGGGAGCTTCGGCTCTGGGTCTTTGACATTGTTGATTTGGAAAGAGAAACGCAGGCGGCGGCGCTCTGGCGATAGACTGAAAAGGTCTATCTCGAACGCTGACAAATGCGGTCTCTTGAAGACACCATGAATATCATTGGAGCAAAACTTCGGTTTTGATCCATCGATGTGAATGGGAACTCGTCAAGATACTATGCAAACCAGAACCAATTCCTCGGTTTTCCCCTTGGAATTGAAGTCTGTGTTAGCGGTCAACTCAACCTGAGAGTTTGATCCTGGCTCAGAGCGAACGCTGGCGGCAGGCCTAACACATGCAAGTCGAACGGATCCTTCGGGATTAGTGGCGGACGGGTGAGTAACACGTGGGAACGTGCCTTTTGGTTCGGAACAACTCAGGGAAACTTGAGCTAATACCGGATAAGCCTTTCGAGGGAAAGATTTATCGCCATTAGAGCGGCCCGCGTAGGATTAGCTAGTTGGTGGGGTAAAGGCCCACCAAGGCTACGATCCTTAGCTGGTCTGAGAGGATGATCAGCCACATTGGGACTGAGACACGGCCCAAACTCCTACGGGAGGCAGCAGTGGGGAATCTTGCGCAATGGGCGAAAGCCTGACGCAGCCATGCCGCGTGAATGATGAAGGTCTTAGGATTGTAAAATTCTTTCACCGAGGACGATAATGACGGTACTCGGAGAAGAAGCCCCGGCTAACTTCGTGCCAGCAGCCGCGGTAATACGAAGGGGGCTAGCGTTGCTCGGAATTACTGGGCGTAAAGGGAGCGTAGGCGGATAGTTTAGTCAGAGGTGAAAGCCCAGGGCTCAACCTTGGAATTGCCTTTGATACTGGCTATCTTGAGTACGGAAGAGGTATGTGGAACTCCGAGTGTAGAGGTGAAATTCGTAGATATTCGGAAGAACACCAGTGGCGAAGGCGACATACTGGTCCGTTACTGACGCTGAGGCTCGAAAGCGTGGGGAGCAAACAGGATTAGATACCCTGGTAGTCCACGCTGTAAACGATGAGTGCTAGTTGTCGGCATGCATGCATGTCGGTGACGCAGCTAACGCATTAAGCACTCCGCCTGGGGAGTACGGTCGCAAGATTAAAACTCAAAGGAATTGACGGGGGCCCGCACAAGCGGTGGAGCATGTGGTTTAATTCGAAGCAACGCGCAGAACCTTACCACCTTTTGACATGCCCGGACCGCCACAGAGATGTGGTTTTCCCTTCGGGGACTGGGACACAGGTGCTGCATGGCTGTCGTCAGCTCGTGTCGTGAGATGTTGGGTTAAGTCCCGCAACGAGCGCAACCCTCGCTATTAGTTGCCATCAGGTTTGGCTGGGCACTCTAATAGGACCGCCGGTGGTAAGCCGGAGGAAGGTGGGGATGACGTCAAGTCCTCATGGCCCTTACAAGGTGGGCTACACACGTGCTACAATGGCGACTACAGAGGGCTGCAATCCCGCGAGGGGGAGCCAATCCCTAAAAGTCGTCTCAGTTCGGATTGCACTCTGCAACTCGAGTGCATGAAGTTGGAATCGCTAGTAATCGCGGATCAGCATGCCGCGGTGAATACGTTCCCGGGCCTTGTACACACCGCCCGTCACACCATGGGAGTTGGCTCTACCCGAAGGCGCTGCGCTAACCGCAAGGGGGCAGGCGACCACGGTAGGGTCAGCGACTGGGGTGAAGTCGTAACAAGGTAGCCGTAGGGGAACCTGCGGCTGGATCACCTCCTTTCTAAGGACTGCTTCTCCAGGCTTTGGCCTATTGAAGCGTCTAAAATATACAGATGAGCGGATCGCCGCCGTCTTCGTTTCTCTTTCCACTCCTTGATAACCGATCAGGTTATCGAGGCGATCGCGAGCCCAGGAACGGGTTCCGTTCAGATTGGCCTAGCGCCATGAGGACGGAATTTGGTCTATGCGGCCTATGGGCCCGTAGCTCAGTTGGTTAGAGCGCACGCTTGATAAGCGTGAGGTCACAAGTTCAAATCTTGTCGGGCCTACCACTCTCCACCCTGAACCGCGGAACGTAACCGACCAGGCTCTCCTGGGCTTAAGCAGCTTACACAGTGTGTAAGGGGCCATAGCTCAGTTGGTAGAGCGCCTGCTTTGCAAGCAGGATGTCGTCGGTTCGAATCCGTCTGGCTCCACCATCCCTTCATTCGGAAGGTTTGGTAACGCGATCGAGGATTGATCAAGTTTGCAGCTGCGACTGTTGCCTCAATGAGGCATGCGCGGTCTGCGATAATGACATCGTGAAGGTAGGGTTCTCCCGCCGCCTGTATCTCCCCTTGGGGATGCAGCTGGTTTTAGGGCGGACTTTGAAGAAGACATCAAATGTCTGACTGAATACAAAGCGCATGCGAGCCGTCCCTAGACGGTAAGCGCATGGGTTTTGCTGAGAACGATCAAGCGCATAAGGGCTTCTGACGGATGCCTTGGCATTGAGAGGCGATGAAGGACGTGGCACGCTGCGATAAGAGCCGGGGAGGCGCGAGCACCCTTTGATCCGGCTATCTCCGAATGGGGAAACCCACCTTTATGGTCACTCCACTTGTCTTCGGCTTCGGCCGGATACGTAGTGGGTTGGTCAGAAGAGGTATAATGGGCTGAATACATAGGCTCCATTAAGCAAACCCAGGGAACTGAAACATCTCAGTACCTGGAGGAAAGGACATCAACCGAGACTCCCGTAGTAGTGGCGAGCGAACCGGGACCAGGCCAGTGCTGTCGTGACATAAAGCTGAACGACTTGGAAAAGTCGGCCATAGTGGGTGAGAGCCCCGTAAGCGTCAAATAGCGACAGACTCGAGTAGGGCGGGACACGTGAAATCCTGTCTGAACATGGGGGGACCACCCTCCAAGCCTAAGTACTCCTCAATGACCGATAGTGAACAAGTACCGTGAGGGAAAGGTGAAAAGCACCCCGACAAGGGGAGTGAAACAGATCCTGAAATCGGAAGCCTACAAGCAGTCGGAGCCACCGAGCGTGGTGACGGCGTACCTTTTGTATAATGGGTCAGCGACTTCATGTGCCGTGCAAGCTTAAGCCGTTAGGTGTAGGCGCAGCGAAAGCGAGTCTGAATAGGGCGAATAAGTACGTCGCATGACGACCCGAAACCAGGTGATCTATCCATGAGCAGGTTGAAGGTAAGGTAACACTTACTGGAGGACCGAACCGGTGAATGTTGAAAAATTCTCGGATGACTTGTGGATAGGGGTGAAAGGCCAATCAAACCTGGACATAGCTGGTTCTCCGCGAAAACTATTTAGGTAGTGCCTCGGACGTATTCCTTGGGGGGTAGAGCACTGAATGGATGCGGGGGGAGCGATCTCTACCAATTCTAATCAAACTCCGAATACCCAAGAGAACTATCCGGGAGACACACGGCGGGTGCTAACGTCCGTCGTGAAAAGGGAAACAACCCTAACCATCATCTAAGGCCCCCAAGTTCTGGCTAAGTGGGAAACGATGTGGGTTTGCTTTGACAACCAGGATGTTGGCTTAGAAGCAGCCATCATTTAAAGAAAGCGTAACAGCTCACTGGTCAAGCGAACCTGCGCGGAAAATGTAACGGGGCTCAAGCCAGACGCCGAAGGTATGGGTGTGCAGTTTACTGCACGCGGTAGCGGAGCGTTCCGTAAGCCGTTGAAGGTGAGGCGTGAGCCTTGCTGGAGGTATCGGAAGTGAGAATGCTGACATGAGTAGCGATAAAGAGTGTGAGAGACACTCTCGCCGAAAGCCCAAGGGTTCCTGCGTAAAGCTAATCTGCGCAGGGTTAGTCGGCCCCTAAGGCGAGGCCGAAAGGCGTAGTCGATGGGAATCAGGTGAATATTCCTGAACCAGTTGGAAGTGACGGATCTGGTAAATTGTCTGGGCTTATTGGATTGTTCTGGGCAGTGAACAGGTCCCTGGAAATAACTCCAACGGAGACCGTACCCGAAACCGACACAGGTGGGCAGGTAGAGTATACCAAGGCGCTTGAGAGAACCATGCTGAAGGAACTCGGCAAATTGCACGCGTAACTTCGGGATAAGCGTGACTCTGCTTTGGGCAACCAGAGTAGAGTGGCACAGGCCAGGGGGTAGCGACTGTTTATCAAAAACACAGGGCTCTGCGAAGCCGTAAGGCGACGTATAGGGTCTGACGCCTGCCCGGTGCCTGAAGGTTAAAGGGAGTTGTGCAAGCAGCGAACTGAAGCCCAGGTAAACGGCGGCCGTAACTATAACGGTCCTAAGGTAGCGAAATTCCTTGTCGGGTAAGTTCCGACCTGCACGAATGGCGTAACGACTTCCCCACTGTCTCCAGCATGGGCTCAGCGAAATTGAATTCCCCGTGAAGATGCGGGGTTCCCGCGGTCAGACGGAAAGACCCTATGAACCTTTACTGCAGCTTCGCCTTGGCGTTAGCAACAACATGTGTAGGATAGGTGGGAGGCTATGAAACCGGGGCGCCAGTCTCGGTGGAGCCATCCTTGAAATACCACCCTTATTGTTGTTGACGTCTAACCGCGGCCCGTTATCCGGGTCCGGGACATGGCGTGGCGGGCAGTTTGACTGGGGCGGTCGCCTCCCAAAGTGTAACGGAGGCGCGCGATGGTGGGCTCAGACCGGTCGGAAATCGGTCGTCGAGTGCAATGGCATAAGCCCGCCTGACTGCGAGACTGACAAGTCGAGCAGAGACGAAAGTCGGCCATAGTGATCCGGTGGTCCTGCGTGGAAGGGCCATCGCTCAACGAATAAAAGGTACTCTAGGGATAACAGGCTGATTTTGCCCAAGAGTCCATATCGACGGCAAAGTTTGGCACCTCGATGTCGGCTCATCACATCCTGGGGCTGGAGCAGGTCCCAAGGGTTCGGCTGTTCGCCGATTAAAGTGGTACGTGAGCTGGGTTCAGAACGTCGTGAGACAGTTTGGTCCCTATCTGCCGTGGGTGTACGAGACTTGAGAGGATCTGTCCCTAGTACGAGAGGACCGGGATGGACACACCTCTGGTGGACCTGTCATGGCGCCAGCTGTGCAGCAGGGTAGCTAAGTGTGGACTAGATAACCGCTGAAAGCATCTAAGCGGGAAACTAACCTCAAAACAAGGTCTCGCTGAGAGCCGTGGAAGACCACCACGTTGATAGGCCAGGTGTGGAAGCGCTGTGAGGCGTGTAGCTTACTGGTACTAATAGCTCGATAGGCTTGATCGTTCTTCAGCCAAACCTATGCAAATGCTCTTTGTAGAGCTCAGACATACGATGTCTTCTTCGACTTGATATAACCAGAACGCCTCAAAACGTTCTGCACGCATCCTTTTTGCTGACCTGGTGGCTATGCCGGGGGTTCCCCACCCGATCCCATTCCGAACTCGGTCGTTAAGTCCCCCTGGGCCAATGGTACTTCGTCTCAAGGCGCGGGAGAGTAGGTCGCCGCCAGGTCCGCTAAAAGGATGCCAATCAAGTCGTACTTCAAAGTCCCCCTACCTCACGATCACCAACTACCAACTTCGCCGCGGGGTGGAGCAGCCCGGTAGCTCGTCAGGCTCATAACCTGAAGGTCACAGGTTCAAATCCTGTCCCCGCACCCAAGATCTAGAACGGCCTCCTTCGGGAGGCCGTTTTCGTTTGTGCTAAGTGTTGCGGCGGCCAAAAGCAAACGGCGCGCACCTTTCGATGCGCGCCGCGTCAGTCTTCCTGAATATTCAGCCCTTCAGACTAGATCGCGACCTCGAAGGCCGCCTCGGTCTTGGCCCTGACCTCATCGACCGTAACGCCGGGGGCCAGTTCGATCAGCCGTACGGGCGTCTTGCCGCGATTGATCTCGAACACGCCCAGCTCGGTGATCAGCAGATCCACCACGCCGGCGCCGGTCAGCGGCAGCGAGCAGGCCTTGAGCAGCTTGGGCGCGCCCGACTTCTCGCAGTGGTCCATCACGACCACCACGCGCTTGACGCCGGCGACCAGATCCATTGCCCCGCCCATGCCCTTGACCATCTTGCCGGGCACCATCCAGTTGGCCAGGTCGCCGGTCTCCGACACCTGCATGCCGCCCAGGATCGACAGGGCGATATGGCCGCCGCGGATCATGGCGAAGCTGTCGGCTGACGAGAAGTACGAGCTGGAGTCCAGCTCGGTGATCGTCTGCTTGCCGGCATTGATCAGGTCGGCGTCTTCCTCGCCCTCGAACGGGAAGGGGCCCATGCCCAGCATGCCGTTCTCGCTCTGCAGCGTGACGCTCATACCCTCGGGAATGTAGTTGGCCACGAGGGTCGGGATGCCGATGCCCAGGTTCACATAGAAGCCGTCGCGCAGTTCCTTCGCCGCGCGGGCGGCCATGTCGTCACGGGTCCAGGCCATCAGACGGCTTCCTTGGTCGTTTGTTCTCTGGGGCGCGTGGTGACGCGCTCGATGCGCTTTTCGAACCTCGCGCCCTTCACCACCCGGTCGACATAGATGCCGGGGGTGTGGATGTTGTCCTTGTCGAGCGCGCCGATGGCGACGATGTCCTCGACCTCGACGACGGTGGCCTTGCCGGCCGTGGCCATCATCGGATTGAAATTGCGGGCGGTCTTGCGATAGACGAGGTTGCCCTCGGCGTCGGCCTTCCAGGCCTTGACGATCGACAGGTCAGCGGTCAGGCCGCGCTCCATCACATAGAGCTCGCCGTCAAACTCGCGGACTTCCTTGCCCTCGGCGACCAGGGTTCCGACACCGGTCTTGGTGAAGAAGGCCGGAATGCCCGCGCCGCCGGCGCGAATGCGTTCGGCCAGGGTGCCCTGCGGATTAAACTCCAGTTCCAGCTCGCCGCTGAGGTACAGTTGTTCGAACAGCTTGTTCTCCCCCACATAGGACGAGATCATCTTCTTGATCTGGCGGTTCTCCAGCAGGATCCCCAGGCCAAAGCCGTCGACGCCGCAATTGTTGGAGACGACCGTGAGGTCCTTGACCCCCGTCTCGCGGATCGCCGCGATCAGGTTTTCCGGAATGCCGCAAAGGCCAAAGCCTCCGGCCATGATGGTCATGCCGTCGAACAGCAGCCCTGAAAGGGCCTCGACCGCATCTGTCTGCACCTTGTCGACCATGGATCCTCCGTCACCAGCCTTTGGCATGCCGATGTTTGGCGAAGGGTCTCGCCCGGCGACCAAAGAAATTCAACCCTTGATGAATAAAAATCCGACACCGGGAGACGCCGCTTGAACGCTCACGAAACCCGGGGCGAGGCTAGCACCGCCGCCGCTGCGCCCGCCACCTCTGGTGTGCTGCTGGTTCTGGCCCATCCCGCGCTTGAACGGTCTCGCGCCAATCGGGCCTTGGCCAAGGCTGCCAAGGGTCTTTCCGGCGTCAGCTATCGCGACCTCTATGAGACCTATCCCGACTTCGCGATCGATATCGAGGCCGAACAGGCTTCGCTGGTGGTCCATGACGTGATCGCGCTGCAGTTCCCGCTGTACTGGTATTCGACGCCGGCCCTGCTGAAGGAGTGGCTGGACCTGGTCTGGCTGCACGGCTTTGCCTATGGCGAGGACGGCGCGGCCCTGGTCGGCAAGCGCCTGTTCGTCGCCTGCACCACGGGGGCCAGCGCCAAGGCCTATCACGCCCAGGGCTATAATCGCTTCACGATGGACGAGTTCCTCAGGCCGCTGGAACAGACTGCCCACCTGTGCGGCATGGTCTGGGAGACGCCCTTCGTCGTGCATGGCGCGGCGGTCAAGGACGACGCGGCGCTGAAGGCCGAGGCCGAGCGCTACAAGGCGCGGATCGCCTCGCTTCTCCCGAAGACACTGGAGGTCTGAGCCATGCAATCCTTCCTGACCCAGACCCTGTTCTATCTCGGCGCGGCCGTGATCTCGGTGCCCATCGCCAAGCGGCTGGGGCTGGGCTCGGTGCTGGGCTATCTGATCGCCGGCGTCATCATCGGCCCCCACGCCCTGTCCCTGATCGGCGCCCAGGCCGACGTGATGCAGTTCGCCGAGTTCGGCGTCGTCATCCTGCTGTTCCTGATCGGACTGGAGGTTCAGCCCTCCACCTTGTGGGACATGCGCAAGGCGATCTTCGGCTTCGGCGGCGCGCAGGTGGTGGTCACCTCGGCGGCCATCGCCGGCGTCTCGATGCTGCTGGGCCTGCCCTGGCAGACGGCCCTGGCGGTGGGCATGGTGCTGGCCATGTCGTCCACCGCCATCGTGCTCCAGACCCTGGACGAAAAGGGCCTGAGGCAAGGGCCGGTCGGTCGCGCCGCCTTCGGGATCCTGCTCCTGCAGGACCTGGCGGTGATCCCGATGTTCGCCCTGCTGCCGCTGCTGGCCACCATCGCGCCGCCTGTGCATGGCGACGCCGGCGGCCATGCCGTCAGCCTGGTCTCGCACCTGCCGATCTGGGCCCAGGGCCTGTCGGTCTTCGCCGCCGTGGGCGCCGTGGTCGGGGGTGGGCGTTATCTGGTGCGGCCGCTGTTCCGCTTCATCGCCAAGGCCCGCCTGCGCGAGATCTTCACCGCCTCGGCCCTGCTGATCGTGGTCGGGGTGGCCAGCCTGATGCAGATGGTCGGGTTGTCGCCGGCGCTGGGGGCCTTCCTGGCCGGGGTGGTGCTGGCCGAGAGCGAGTTCCGCCGCGAGCTGGAGACCGACATCGAGCCCTTCCGGGGCCTGCTGCTGGGCCTGTTCTTCATCACCGTCGGCGCGGGCGTCGACCTGCCGCTGATCGCCAGCCAGCCCCTGACCCTGATCGGGCTGGTGCTGGGGCTGATGGTGCTGAAGTTCCTGGTCATGCTGGGTCTGGCGCGGCTGTTTGGCGCTCCGCTGCGCGGCGCCGCCGCCGTGGCCACGGCCCTGGCCCAGGGCGGGGAATTCGCCTTCGTGCTGCTGACCTTCACGGTCGGGGCCGGCGTGATCGGCGCCACACTGGCGGCCCTGCTCACCGCCGCCGTGGCCGTTTCCATGGCCCTGACGCCGCTGGCCATGATCCTGTATGAGCGGGTCGCCGACGCCATGGACGCGGCCATCGCCGATGTCACGCCCGATACGGGCGATTTCGACGACGGCGAGCCCGACATCATCATTGCCGGTTTCGGACGGTTCGGTCAGATCACCGGCCGCCTGCTGACCGCCAACGGCTTCCGATCGACGGTTCTGGACAGCGATATCGAGCAGATCGACCTGCTGCGCCGCTTTGGCCGTCGGGTGCATTATGGCGACGCCACGCGCATGGACCTGTTGCGCGCGGCGGGCATCGAGCGGGCCCGGATGCTGATCGTGGCCCTGGATGATCGGGAAAAGACGGTCGAGCTGGTCGAGACCGCTCGCAAGGCCTTTCCAGACCTGGTGATCCTGGCCCGGGCCTGGGACCGGCGTCATGCCTATGACCTGCTGGCCAACGGCGCCGACGCGGTCGAGCGCGAGACCTTCGAATCGGCCCTGGCCCTGGGCCAGACCGCCTTGCAGAAGTTGGGTTTCCGCGCCCACCGCGCGCACCGCGCCGCCTCGTTCTTCCGCCATCACGACCGACGCACCTTCGAGGAGCTGCGTCCGATGTGGGGACAGGAAGAGGCCTATATCCTGGCCTCGCGCGACGCCGCCCAGACGATGGATCGCCTGCTGGCCGCCGACCTGTCGCGCCTGCGTCCGGGCGACGCCGGCGGAGCGTGGGATACGGCCAGCCTGGAGCAGGAACTACGCGAGCGGGCCGAGAAGGAAGGGGCGGAGTAGGGGGAAGAAGATCCTCCCCCTGCGGGGGAGGTGGCCCAGAGGGCCGGAGGGGGCCATCACGGCACAGGCCGCATTAGCCCCCTCAGTCGCTCCGCGACAGCTCCCCCAGAGGGGGAGCAGCCACCTGAAAACGACTACGTGATCGGGCGCAGAACGATCTCGACCCGGCGGTTCTGGCTGCGGCCTTCGGCCGAGCCGTTGTCGGCGATCGGCTGGCGTTCGCCCATGCCGGCCACGAAGACGCGGTCGCCCAGAACCCGGCCGGCGCCGACCAGATAGCTGGCCACCGAGCTGGCCCGGCGTTCCGACAGGGTCTGGTTATAGGCGTCAGGGCCGCTGCTGTCGGCGTGGCCGACGACGTCGATGGTGGTCTGGGGATAGGCGTTCAGGGTGCGGGCCACGTCGTCGAGCACGCGGGTGAACTGCGGTTGCACGTCCGACTGGTCGACGGCGAAGGTCACATCGCTGGGCATGACCAGAACGATCTGGTCGCCGTTGCGGCGGATCATCACGCCCGAACCTTCCAGGCTGCGACGGAAGTCAGCCTGCTGACGGTCCATGTAGTTGCCGACCGCGCCGCCGGCCAGGGCGCCGATGCCCGCGCCGATCAGCGCGTTCTTGCGACCCTGCTCGCCCGAATTGGTGTTGGTCAGATAGCCCAGCACCGCGCCGACCCCGGCCCCGCTCAGCACGCCCGTGCCGGTGTTGTTGCGCACCGGCATGCCCGTATAGGGATCGGTGGTGGTGCAGGCGGTCAGGGCGGCGGCCCCCATCAGCAGCGCAACACCCGCGAGCAAAGCTCGCTTCTTGCCTTCTTGGGGCGCAGTCTTCTTCATCATCATGGCCGTGGTCTTCCGTGTTCAGGTCCGGTGCGTGTGCTCACGCTTGATCATCGAGAACGCAAACGCCTCGCTCATGGTCAAGTTCCATCCTGCGACATGACCCGACGATGAACGGGTCTTCGTTCCGGACGTTTCCCGGTGTAGTAAGCCCCGACTTACTAATTTCCAAGGTTTAGCCCTGTGTCCACGTCCGCGATCGAACCGGTCTCCTTCACGCTGTACAGCAAGGACTTTGAGGGCTTCTCCCAGGCTCTGGGCGCCTCGTTCGAGCGCTACGGTTTCGCCGTGCTGTCGGAGTATGATCTGGATCAGGCCCGCATCGACGCGGCCATCTCGGACGCCAAGGCCTTTTTCGCCCTGCCGGTCGACATCAAGACGCACTATGCCGGCATCAAGGGCGGCGCGCGGGGCTATATCCCGTTTGGCGTCGAGACCGCCAAGGGCGCTACCCACCATGACCTGAAGGAATTCTGGCACATGGGCCGCGACCTGCCGGCCGGCCACCGGTTCCGCGCCACCATGGCCGACAATGTCTGGCCGGCCGAGATCCCGGCCTTCAAGCATGACGTGTCGTGGTTCTACAACGCCCTCGACGCCATGGGCGGCAAGGTGCTGGAGGCGATCGCCGTCTATCTGAGGCTGGACAGAAGCTTCTTCAAGCCCACCATCGAGAACGGCAACAGCGTCCTGCGCCTGCTGCACTATCCGCCGATCCCGATCGACGCCACGGGCGTGCGGGCCGGCGCGCACGGCGACATCAACACCATCACCCTGCTGATGGGCGCCGAGGAGGGCGGTCTGGAGCTGCTGGACCGCAACGGCGACTGGCTGCCGATCAATCCGCCCCCGGGCTGCATCGTCGTCAATATCGGCGACATGCTGGAACGCCTGACCAACCACGTCCTGCCCTCGACGATCCACCGCGTGCAGAACCCGCCGCCCGAGCGCCGTCACATCCCGCGCTACTCGACGCCGTTCTTCCTGCACTTTGCGTCGGACTACGAGATCAAGACCCTGCCCGGCTGCATCACGCCGGAAAACCCGGACCGCTATCCGGAGTCGATCACCGCTGATGAGTTCCTCCAGCAGCGGCTGCGCGAGATCAAGCTGGCCTAGTCGCCGTCCTCTCCTCCTTCGGGAGGAGAGCGCTACCCCTACTTCGAGATGCGCAGGTTCTGGATCGAGCCGGCGATGGCGTCGAACACGGCGGTCAGCTGGTCTGCGTTCGTGACGTCATAGTATTTGTCGCTGGTGGAGGCGCAGCCCTGCAGCACGACCTTGGAGTGGTCCGAAACCCCCACGCCGATGCTGTAGATGATCACGCCCTTGGCCTTGGCCGCGGCGCAGGTCTTGGTCTGGCGACTGTCCATGGCGTCGCGGCGATCGGCTCCGCTGGCCCCGGTGTCGAGCGAGACGTTCGAGGCGTTCTTCAGCCGCTTCTGCCAGACATAGCCATAGCCGCTATAGGTCGAGTCATTGGGGTTGCCGGTCTCGCTCATGACGTTGTCGCCGTCGGTGAGCAGGACGATGACCTTGCTGACATTCTTGGTTCCATAGGCCGAGCCGTCGGCGAACGGGGCGTTGGGCGATACCATGTGCCAACCCCAGACCATGCCCATGGCGACATTGGTGTTGCCGGTAGCGACCATGTCGTCGAGCTTGTCCTTGACCGTCGTGGCCCCGGCGCTGGTGCGCACATTGGTCATCCGCAGGACGCTGGCGATCCCGCAGCCGTCATTGGGGCCGTAGTCTGTGCCGGTCTTGGCCTGGCTGATCACCTTGGACTTGTTGCCGGTGGCGTACTTGGCGACTTCGCCCTGGCGCGTGAACCAGTCGGTTGAACTGGTTTTGTCGTCAGTGATCCAGTTGTTGTAGATCTCACCGTTGTTCCTGACGCGGGAGTCGCGATATTTCGACGACGATGACGGGTACTTCACCGTGTTGTCGTCGGGCTCGTCGGGCGCGAAGAACGGGATGAACATCGAGGCCGGCGTCGAGGGGCTCGGCGCGTCGTCGGTGATGTCATACGGATGGGGCCGGCTCTCGACACATCCCGCCCAGGTGGTCCCCGTCTGGGTCATCATGGTGAAGCGGTTCTGCGAGGTCGCGAAGACGTCCGGACCGTAATAGGCCTGGTCCGGCATCGTCCCGGTGATCCAGTTGGCTGACGAATAGGTCGAGCCGACATTGACGGTCATCGAGAACGGCACGACCGCGATCTTGACCGCATCGGTCTCCGAGGCGCGGGCGGCGGCGGCGTAGAGGGTGTCGACCAGGTCCTTGGACGCGTCGATCAGAGCGTCGATCTTCTTGCCGCCCGAGCCCAGGTCATAGTCCATCGAGCCGGTGTTATCGAGCACCAGGGCCACTTCCAGCTTGTTGACCGAGCGCAGCACTTCGGAGCTGGCGGTGACGGTCGAATTGCCGTTGGTCCACAGGTTGGAGATGATCGGCGTGACGGTCACGGACGCCGAGCCGATCACCTTGTTGCCTGTTCCGGACACGAAGGTGGTGTTGGCGGTCGTCAGGGTCAGGCCCAGGCCGGCCATCTCGGCGGCGAAGGCCGCATCGCCGACCGTATCGAGTCCCGAATTGGTGGTCGCCGTTGAGCGGGCGGCCATCAGGGTGGCGGCGTCCAGGGCGTCCTGCAGCTGGCGGCGCTGAACGCTGAGCCGGTTCATGTCCAGCAGGCCAAAGGCCAGGATGGAGATCGGCAGGGCCAGAAAGGCGAACTGCACGGCCACCGCCCCGCGCTCGTCGCCGCGCAAGCGCTTGAAAAGGCCGGCCGAGGCGCGCTTTCGGAAATGGAGCACTGAGGCCATCCTGCTACGTGTTACCCAAATTGGGTTAAACTGGTGAACAGTTGGCAAATTTTGATGGTGACCTGGAAAGCCGCCTGGCTGTCGCGCGCATCCCCTGCGGCTCCTGAAGTGGAGCCGCCGCACGCGCCGGGGGCTGGTCTTGTGGTTTCCGCAATCATTCTATTTTGCAATGTAAAGACTACGCAGGGCGTCGGCGATGTCCTGGAAGGCCTTCAGAAGATTTGCGGTGTCTGTGGCGTCGAAATAGTGGCTTTCATCGGTGGCGCAGGTTTTCAAGATATTCTTGATGCCGGTATCGGTGACATTGAAGGCAACGGTGAAAACCTCGATTTTCTGGGCCTTGATGTTGGCGCAGAGTTCAGCCGTGTAGGTGTTGGCCTGGGTTGCCGGGCTGCTGGGGTTGGGCGACGGCGAGACGTCGTGTCGCCCGTTGCCGGCGTTCATCAGCTTGGAGTTTGCGCCGTCCGTCATTAGCACCAGGGCCTTGCGCGGCTTGCGGTTCAGGCCCGTGCTGTCATAGGCGGCGGCGTCCGTCAGGGGCTGGGCCGGGGACAGCATGTTGAAGCCCCAGGCCAGGCCGGACGGAATATAGGTGTCGCCGGTGGCCGTCAGCGCCGTGATCGCCGCCTTGACCGTCGACACCGTGCTGGTCAGGCGCGTGAAGGGCGTCGCGCAGCTCAGGTTCATGAAGCCGGGATAGACCCGCAGCGGGTCGGTATCATTGACGTTCTTGGGATAGGCGGGCGAGCCGACGCAGCCGAGGAACTTGAAGGTGTTGGTGGTCACCTTGTCAGCCGTACAGGTGGTCACCGGCGTGATCGGCGTCGTGACGCAATTGATCGACCGGCTGCAGGTTGAGGAATAGGGCACGCCGTCGGTGTATTTGGTGCAGGCATAGGTCTGGGTCTGGCAGGTGGTCTTGGTGGAGACCGTCGTGCAGGTGCCCTTGGTGGTGGTCGTCGTGGTGTAGTCGGCCGGAACGTTGATCCAGCTCTGGTTGCGGTTGGCGATGCCGACATTGACGTACTGGCCGAACGGCACGACGCCGATCTTCACATTGGCGGTGCTGTCGGCCGTCAGCTTGTCGACCAAAGAGGTCGCGGCGGTTTTCAGGGTCGTCAGCTTGGCGCCGGCCATCGAGCCGGTGGTGTCCAGCACCATGACCAGTTCGACCGGCGCGTCCTGGCCCCGTTTCACCGTCGTCTGGGCCGTCACGGACACGTCGGCATTGGTCCAGAGATTGGCGATGATCGGCTTCAGGTCGGACTTTACCGTGCCGATGACCGAATTGTCCGCGCCGCCCTTGAAGGTCGAGTTGCTGGCGGGAACGACGATGCCGAGCCCGGCAATCTCCGCCGCAAAGGCGGCGTCGCCGACGGTGTCGAGCTGGGCGTCGGTGGTGGCGTTGGCCCGGGCGGCGAAAAGGGTCGAGGCATCCAGGGCGTCTTGCAGCTGCCGGCGCTGGATACTCACCCTGTTCATGTCCAGAAGGCCAAAGCCAAGCAGGGCGATCGGCAGGGCCAGAAAGGCGAACTGCACCGCGACCGCGCCGCTTTGGCTGGCCCGCAGGCGACGGCCGAGCCGGCGAAGGGCGTCGCGCGGCGACGGGAGAAGGCAGCGTGGACCGCTCATGACGATTATCCCGACCGATTGACAAGGTCTCCTATGCCCCGATCTTCGTGTACAATCCGCCAACACTGAACCGACCCTGGCCCAGGTCAGCTTCGACAAGCGCTTCGCCGGGCGCTAAACAGCGGCCATGCCGTTCACCGCCACCGTCATGACCATGTTCCCCGAGGCCTTCCCCGGCCCGCTCGGCGTCTCGATGATCGGGACCGCCTGGAAGGAGGAAGACCTGTGGCGATTGGAAACACTGGACATTCGGGCCTTTTCCAAGGATAAGCGCGGCTTCCTCGACGACACCCCTGCGGGTGGCGGCGCGGGAGCGGTACTCAAAGCGGACGTCATCGCCGCCGCGCTGGACAGCGTGGAGGTCGGTGGGCGGCCGCTTTTGTACATGAGCGCCCGGGGTCGGCCCCTGACCCAGGCGCGTGTTCGGCAATGGAGCGAGGCGCCCGGGATCATCGTCCTGTGCGGCCGTTTCGAGGGGGTGGACCAGCGGGTGCTCGACGCCCGGGGGTTCGAGGAGGTCTCGGTCGGAGACGCGGTGCTCGCCGGTGGCGAGGCGGCGGCGATGGTCGTGATCGAGGCGTGCGTTCGACTTGCCCCGGGGGTTCTGGGGAACATCGAGAGCACGCTGGAAGAAAGCTTCGAGGACGGCCTCCTCGAGCATCCGCAATATACGCGACCGCGGACGTTCGAAGGACTGGATATCCCCGAGGTGCTGCTGTCTGGCGATCACAAGCGGATCAACCAGTGGCGCAACAGTATGCGTGAAGAGACCACTCGCGAGCGGCGGCCCGATCTTTGGGAAGCGCATCTCGCCAATCAACAGGCAAAAGGCGGCCCGACCAAGGGTAAGCCCAAAGGAGACTGAGACATGGCTATCAACATCATCAAGCAACTCGAGCAGGAAGAATCTGCGCGTCTGCTGGCCGTCCGGGCGATCCCCGACTTCCAGGCCGGCGACACCCTGCGCGTCAACGTGAAGATCAAGGAAGGCGAGCGCGAACGCGTTCAGGCCTACGAGGGCGTCTGCATCGCCCGTTCGGGCGCCGGCATCCATGAGAGCTTCACCGTCCGCAAGATCTCGTTCGGCGAAGGCGTGGAGCGTCTGTTCCCGCTGCTGTCGCCCAACATCGAAAGCATCGAAGTCAAGCGTCGCGGCGTCGTCCGTCGCGCCAAGCTCTACTATCTGCGCGACCGTCGCGGTAAGTCGGCCCGGATCGCCGAACGCCAGACGATCCGCAAGGAAAAGGGCGCCGCCGAATAGGCTGCCCTTTCTGCGACCTGAACGAGGCCCCGGTGGAAACGCCGGGGCCTTTTTCTTATGATATGCTGGTTGTGACCCTTAGGCGGGTGTCTGATCAGACGCACTGCGCCCCGTCCTGGGCAGAATGCGTAAGCGCGGATGGTTTCCATATGCTGGCCACGCGCTATCCGCCAGCGGCTGCTACCTGGTCGCCTTCACCATACAAAGCTGGTGAGTTGCGCGACCTCAGCCATGCTGCTTCTGCGAGATTCGCGATGGGGAGATCACTTGGAAAACGCACTTTTCAATCAACTGCGAACGATTGGAACAATCGCCGCAGCGGTCCTTGTTGTTTTCGGGCTTATGGATTTGTCTCCGCACTTCTACGGACCATTCCAATTCCTAGGCGACCACCCTGGCTACGCGCCTTGGTTTTCCGGCTCGGCAACACTCCTCGCGATCGTGGCCGCCCTCTACAATACAGATCGGCAGCTAAACCAGGCGCTAGAACGGCAGCGAATTGATGATGACGCGAAGCGTGCTGCGACAGAACATGCTGGCCGCGCTCTCCGCAGGTCCGCAGCGCAAATCGTAGAAATGACCGCGCATCAAATTGCGATCACCTACGCTAATCGGTCAGAAGGTAAGAGCCGATACAATCTCGCTCCCGAACGACGCATGTATCAGAATCTTTGTCGAAAACTGGAGCGATTCCCCATTATCGAACTGGGAGAATCTAGTCTTTCCAAGACTTGGTACGTCATCGAGCAAATGATGATGTCGATTGAAACCAATTTTCGCGTCGCCGAGGAGGAGTGGGATCGCCTCGAAACAACAGAAGAGATAGAATCTAGCAAAACTATAGAATATCGCCTCGCCGCTGTGGTGAATATTACCGTGAGAATTCGTGATTACTGTGATGAATTTTTCTCCTCAGCAGGAGAGCCGCCTCAAATATGGGGTGAGACATTTAAGGCTGCTGAGCTGATCGAAATCAAAGCCTAACGCCGCCCACGACTTCGCAGCTGCGATGTTCCCAAAACTGATACCCAAGCTTGAGTGCAGTAGCACCCATCTTGACAGATCGTTGGTTTGGGAGGACCGTCTCCTCACCCCCACCGCCTCGGCGACGGGGTTTCAGACCGCTCCCTTCCAGGGTGTGGCCGGTTTCAAGGACCTCAGGTCTCGAAACCAAATGACAACAGGGCGCGCTCCCATGTCTCACGCGAGCGGGGCGCGCCCTTTCTTGTTCAGCGAAGTCGCCAGTCGGCCACGCCCGGCAAGAAATTGTCGCCGGCCCGGCCCGGGACTGGATTTTCACGCATGATCCGCCCTATATCCCCGCCATGTCCGGCAAAACCCTTTACGACAAGATCTGGGACGCTCACGTCGTCAGCGAGGCTGATGGTGAAGCGATCCTCTATATCGACCTGCACCTGATCCACGAGGTGACCACCCCGCAGGCCTTCGCCGGCCTGCGCGCGGCCGGTCGCAAGGTGCGCCGTCCCGACCGCACCCTTGCGGTGGCCGATCACAATATCCCCACCGAGGGCCAGGCCCTGGGGGTCGACGCTGTCGCCGACGAAGAGGCCCGCCTGCAGCTGCAGACCCTGGCCCGCAACGTCAAGGACAACGGCATCGAGTTCTTCCCGATGGGCGATATCCGCAACGGCATCGTCCATGTGGTCGGGCCCGAGCAGGGCCGTACCCAGCCGGGGATGACCATCGTCTGCGGCGACAGCCACACCTCGACCCACGGCGCCTTCGGGGCCCTGGCCCATGGCATCGGCACGTCGGAAGTCGAGCACGTCCTGGCCACCCAGACCCTGCGCCAGAAGAAGTCCAGCAACATGCTGGTCCGGGTCGACGGCCAGCTTGGCCCCGGCGTCACCGGCAAGGACATCGCCCTGGCCGTGATCGGCGAGATCGGCACCGCCGGCGGCACCGGCTATGTCATCGAGTTCGCCGGCGAGGCCATCAGCGCCCTGTCGATGGAAGGCCGCATGACCCTGTGCAACCTGACCATCGAGGGCGGCGCCAAGGCCGGGCTGATCGCGCCGGATGAGAAGACCTACGCCTATATCCAGGGCAAGCCCGCCGCCCCCAAGGGCGCGGCTTGGGACATGGCCAAGAGCCACTGGAAGACCTTCTTCAGCGATCCCGACGCCGTCTTCGACCGCACGGTCGTTATCGACGCCTCGACCCTGGTCCCAATGGTCACCTGGGGCACCAGCCCCGAGGACGTCATCCCGGTCACCGGCAATGTGCCCGATCCGGAGAGCTTTCCCACCCCCGACAAGCGCGCCGCCGCCCACCGGGCCCTGGACTATATGGGCCTCACCGCCGGCCAGCCGATCAGTGAGGCGCGCATCGACCGCGTCTTCATCGGCTCGTGCACCAACAGCCGGATCGAGGACATGCGCGCCGCCGCCGCCGTGGTGCAGGAAGCCTTCCTGCATGGGCGGCTGGTCGCCGACCACGTCACGGCCATGGTCGTGCCGGGCTCTGGCCTGGTGAAGGAACAAGCGGAAGAAGAGGGCCTGGACGCCATCTTCAAGGCCGCCGGTTTCGACTGGCGCGAGCCGGGCTGCTCGATGTGCCTGGCCATGAACCCCGACAAGCTGCAGCCGGGCGAGCGCTGCGCCTCGACCAGCAACCGCAATTTCGAAGGCCGCCAGGGCCGCGCCGGCCGCACCCATCTGGTCTCCCCCGCCATGGCGGCGGCGGCGGCGATCGCCGGGCATCTCGTCGATGTGCGCACCTTCCTGTCGGAGACCGTCTGATGCAGGCCTTCACCCGTCTCGACGGCCGCGCCGTCCCGCTGTCTCTGGCCAATATCGACACCGACCAGATCATCCCCAAGCAGTTCCTCAAGACGGTGGAACGCGAAGGCCTGGCCAAGGGCCTGTTCTACGACTTCCGCTTCGACGGCGAGGGGAACGAGATCAGCGACTTCGTCCTGAACCGGCCGGAGTACAAGGGCGCCAGCGTGATGATCGCCGGCGACAATTTCGGCTGCGGATCGTCGCGCGAGCACGCCCCCTGGGCCCTGATGGACTTCGGGATCATGTGTGTGATCTCGACCAGCTTCGCCGACATCTTCAACAACAACTGCTTCAACAACGGCCTGCTGCCGGTGGTGCTGGCGCCCGAAGAGATCGCCGTCCTGATGGACGAGGCCAAGGGCGGCAATCACATGGTCAGCATCGACCTGGAAGCCCAGACGGTGATCTCGCCCTCAGGCAGGACCTTCGCCTTCCAGATCGACCCCGTGCGCAAGGACAAGATGCTGCGCGGCCTGGACTTCATCGGCGAGACGATGATGCACGGCGCCGACATCGATCTGTACGAGAGCAAGCGGGCGATCAGCGAGCCCTGGCTGGAAGTTTAGATCTCTTCCCTCCCCCTTGGATGGGGGAGGGGCAGGGGTGGGGGTGACACCGCCAGCGGGCTTCGGCTCGGCATCGCCACATCCTGAACCGCCTTCACCCCCATCCCCGCCCTTCCCCCATCGAGGGGGAAGGGAGAGAGTGCTGACATGACCATCATCCTCGCCGGCACCGTCCGCCTCCCGCCCGAACGCCTGGCCGACCTGCGGCCGCACCTGCGCGCTCAGGTCGAGGGCAGCCGGGCCGAGCCGGGCTGCCTGGACTACGCCCTGACCGAGGATCCGCTCGATCCGGGCCTGATCCGGGTCTATGAGCATTTCGTCGACGAAGACGCCCTGGCCTTCCACCGCGCCAGCCCGCACATGGCCGCCTGGCGCGCCTGCTGGCCGGAGTTGGGTCTGGGCGAGCGCCGCATGTCGTCATTTGACGTTTCCGCCTACCGCGAAATCTGAAGAGAGCCTCCTATGTCCACGCTTCTCCTGCTGCCCGGCGACGGGATCGGTCCCGAGGTCTGCGCCCAGGTTCGCCGCGTCGCCGAGGCGCTGACGCCGGACCTCCAGGTCGAAGAGGCCATCTACGGCGGCGCCAGCTATGACGCCCACGGCACGCCGCTGACCGACGAGGTTCGTGACCGGGCCCTGGCCAGCGACGCGGTGCTGATGGGCGCCGTCGGTGGGCCGCAATGGGCCGCCGCGCCCCGCCACCTGCGCCCGGAAGCCGGCCTGCTGGGCCTGCGCAAGGCGATGGACGTCTATGCAAACCTGCGTCCGGCCTATTGTTTCGAGGCCCTGGCCGACGCCTCCAGCCTCAAGCGCGAGCTGGTCTCGGGCCTGGACATCATGTTCGTCCGTGAACTGACGGGCGGCGTCTATTTCGGCGAGCCGCGCGGCATCGAGGATCTGGGCAACGGCCAGAAGCGCGGCGTCGACACCCAGGTCTATACGACGGCCGAGATCGAGCGTGTCGCCCGCGTCGCCTTCGAGCTGGCCCGGGGCCGCACCAACCGCGTGGCCTCGGCCGAGAAGTCCAATGTCATGGAGTCGGGCCTGCTGTGGAAGCAGGTCGTCACCGCGCTGCACGCCCGCGACTATGCCGATGTCCAGCTGGAGCACATCCTGGCCGACAACTGCGCCATGCAGCTGGTCCGCGCGCCCAAGCAGTTCGACGTCATCGTCACCGACAACCTGTTTGGCGACATCCTGTCGGACGCCGCCGCCATGCTGACCGGCTCGCTGGGCATGCTGCCCTCGGCGGCGCTGGGCGCACCGGGCAAGCCGGGCCTGTACGAGCCGATCCACGGCTCGGCCCCCGACATCGCCGGCAAGGGTGTCGCCAATCCGCTGGCCGCCATCCTGTCGTTCGAAATGGCCCTGCGCTGGTCGCTGGGCCAGGCCGACGCCGCCGACGCCCTGCTGGGCGCCGTCAAGGCGGCCCTGGACGGCGGCGCGCGCACCCGCGACCTGGGCGGTTCGCTGTCGACGGTCGAGATGGGCGACGCGGTTCTGGCCAGGCTGTAGGGCGCGGAAAGTCCTCCCCCTGAAGGGGGAGGCGATCGCGAAGCGATCGGAGGGGGTAGTGCTGCTGCCTCGGCGGGGTCTTCCCCCACCGGCCTGACGGCCGCCTCCCCCTTCAGGGGGAGGACGACAGCGAAGCGATCGGCGGGGGCAGTAGCGGCCTGCGGCTACTCCGCCGCCACGGCCTGCGCCGGCTGGCGCACGCCCATCGGGCGCAGGTCCAGGTCCTGGAACAGGGCGCTGTCCTCGTCCTGGCCCGGCAGGGGCGTGGTCAGCAGCTTGCCGCCGACGAAGATCGAGTTGGCGCCGGCCAGGAAGCACAAAGCCTGCAGCTCGCGGCTCATCTCGTCGCGGCCGGCCGACAGGCGGACCATGGACCGGGGGCAGACGATACGGGCCACGGCGATGGTGCGGACAAATTCGATGGCGTCGATGGCCTTGTCGCCATCCTTCAGGATCCGGTCACCCAGCGGCGTGCCGCTGACCGGCACCAGGCCGTTGATCGGCAGGCTGTCGGGGTGGCTGGGCAGGGTGGCCAACTGGTGTAGCAGGCTGGCGCGGTCGCGGCGGGTCTCGCCCATGCCGACAATGCCGCCGCAGCAGGTGCTCATGCCGGCGTCGCGGACATGGGCCAGGGTGTCGAGGCGCTCCTGATAGGTGCGGGTCGTCACCACGTCGGCATAGTATTCCGGGCCGGTGTCGAGGTTGTGGTTGTAGTAGTCGAGGCCGGCGTCCTTCAGCGACTTGGCCTGCTCGGCCGTCAGCATGCCAAGCGTGGCGCAGGTTTCCAGGCCCAGGGCTTTGACGCCGCCGATCATCGCCGCCAGCTTGGGCAGGTCACGGTCCTTCAGCTCGCGCCAGGCCGCGCCCATGCAGAAGCGTTGCGCGCCGCCGTCGCGGGCCGCGCGGGCCTTGGCGATGACGACATCGGCGTCCATCAGCTTCTCGGCCTTCAGGCCGGTCTTGAAGTGGGCGGACTGGCTGCAATAGCCGCAGTTTTCCGCGCAGCCGCCGGTCTTGACCGACAACAGCTGCGAAAGCTGCACTTCAGAGGGATCAAATCCGGCGCGGTGGACGTTAGCGGCCTGGAACACCAGCTCCATGAAGGGCTGATCGAACAGGGCCTCGACCTGGGTCAGGGTCCAGTCGTGACGGGGTTGTGCGGCGTTGATTTGCGTCATGGCGCGCACGTTTGAACCGCGTAATGCCGCTTGGCAAGACGCCGCCGTCGCGCCATAGGCCTTAGCGGCCGAACAGCGCGCCAGCGGCCGGGCCAAGGGCCAGGATGGGAACATGGATCGAGAAATCGAGCTGAAATTCCTGATCGCCTCCGAGGCGGCCGACGAGATTCTGACCCTGCTGAGTGGCGAGGGGGACGGGGAGGGCGCCGTCCGCCAGCTGGACGCCACCTATTTCGACACCGCCGATCACGCCCTGCGCCGGGCGGGCTTTGGCCTGCGCGTTCGCGACGGGGAAGGCGGCCGCAAGCAGACCCTGAAATCGGCTTCGGCGGGCGGGATCTTCGCACGCGGCGAGTGGGAGACCGCGATCGCCGGCCCGGGTCCGGACGATGCGGCCCTGGCGGCGACGCCGGCGGCGGCGGTGGTCAATGGCCAGGTCCTGCACCCGGTGTTCACCACCAAGGTCGAGCGCACGGTGCGCATGATCCGCCGGGGCGAGACGGTGATCGAGGCGGTGGTGGATCGCGGCGAACTGATCGGCCAGACGCGCCGGGCGCCGGTCTGTGAACTTGAGCTTGAGCTGAAGGCCGGTTCGCCGGCGGCGCTGTTCGACCTGGCGCGTGAACTGGCGCAGCGGGTTGCGCTGCGCCTGTCGCTGGTCAGCAAGGCCGAGCGCGGCTACGGCCTGGCCGCCTCCGGCCAGCCTGCTCCTGAGATGCGCCGCTCGCCCGCCCAGCTGACTGTGGACATGAGCGTCGGCGAGGCCCTGCAGGCGGTGGGACGCGCGGCCCTGTCACAGCTGTGCGCCAATGTCGAGGCTCTGCGCGAGCGCCCCGGTCCCGAGGGCGTGCATCAGCTGCGGGTCGCCGCGCGCCGCATGCGGGCGCTGCTCAAGGCGTTCAGGCCGCTGTCGACCGGACCGGAGGCCGTGGCCCTGGACGGCGAACTCAGCTGGCTGGCCGGCGAACTGGACACGGCCCGGGACCTGGATGTCCTCATCGCCGAGGTCTGGCGACCGGCCTCGGCGGACTCGCAGGCGCAGGGCGCGGCGGCCTTCGGGCGGGCGTTGCTGGCGGCCCAGGCCAGCGCCTATCTGCGCATGGAGGCGGCGCTGGAGAGCGCTCGCGGCCGCGCCCTGCTGCTGGAGGCCGCCGCCTGGCTGGAGGCCGGATCCTGGACCGCCGCCCCGGACCTGGCCGCCGTCCGCGACGGGCCGGCGCCCGCCTTTGCCGCCGGAATGCTCAAGCATCGTCGCCATGTTCTGGTGAAGAAGAGCGCGCACCTCAAAGACCTGGATCCGCCGACCCGCCATCGCCTGCGCCTGAAGGGCAAGACGCTGCGCTATGCCGCCGCGGACCTGGCCGGCCTGTTCCCAGAGCACCCCCGGCGCGCCGAACGCTTCATCGAGGCGACCAAGGCCCTGCAGGACGCCCTGGGTCACCTCAACGACCTGCATGTGGGTCCCGAACTGGCGCGCAGCATAGCCCTGGCCAGCGGCGAACCCGAGGCGAGCCTCGCGGCCGGGCGACTGGTCAGAAGCGGCGACGAGGCACGCCTGCTGCGCCAGGCCTGCAAGGCCCGCGACGCCTTCGCCGACGCAAAGGTCTTCTGGTGAAGCCTGGCCCATATAAAGATATCTTTATGCGTTAATTGCCCGGAAGGGTCGCTCGCGCTATAAGCCCCGCAAGATCTTCACCGACCGCAGGAGCCGACCGTGGCCGACTACATCGTCAAGGACATCTCGCTCGCCGATTACGGCCGCAAGGAAATCGCCATCGCCGAGACCGAAATGCCCGGTCTGATGGCCACCCGCGCCGAATACGGCCCGGGCCAGGTCCTGAAGGGCGCCCGCATCGCCGGCAGCCTGCACATGACCATCCAGACCGCCGTTCTGATCGAGACCCTCACCGCCCTGGGCGCTGAAGTCCGCTGGGCGTCGTGCAACATCTTCTCGACCCAGGACCACGCTGCGGCCGCCATCGCCGCCTCGGGCGTGCCGGTGTTCGCCTTCAAGGGCGAGAACCTGGTCGAGTACTGGGAATATGCTCACAAGATCTTCGAGTGGCATGACGGCGGCTATCCGAACCTGATCCTCGACGACGGCGGCGACGCCACCCTGCTTTGCGTGCTGGGCCCCAAGGCCGAGAAGGACCCGACCCTTCTCGACAACCCGCAGAACGAGGAAGAAGAAGCCCTCTACGCCGTGATGAAGAAGTACCTGGCCGAAAAGCCGGGCTTCTACACCGCCATCCGCAACGCCATCACCGGCGTGTCGGAAGAAACCACCACGGGCGTCCACCGCCTGTATCAGATGGCCATCAAGGGCGACCTGCCGTTCCCGGCCATCAACGTCAATGACAGCGTCACCAAGTCCAAGTTCGACAACCTGTATGGCTGCCGCGAAAGCCTGGTCGACGCCATTCGTCGCGGCACCGACGTCATGCTGTCGGGCAAGGTCGCGGTGGTCTGCGGCTATGGCGACGTGGGCAAGGGCTCGGCCGCTTCGCTGCGCCAGGGCGGCGCCCGCGTGATCGTCACCGAAGTCGATCCGATCTGCGCCCTGCAGGCGGCGATGGAAGGCTATGAAGTCCAGACCCTGCAGGACGTCGCCGCCAAGGCCGACATCTTCGTCACGGCGACGGGCAACAAGGACGTCATCACGCTGGACGACATGCGGATGATGAAAAACAACGCCATCGTCTGCAATATCGGCCACTTCGACAGCGAAATTCAGATCGCCGCCCTGCGCAACTACAAGTGGGACGAGATCAAGCCGCAGGTCCACCATGTGGAATTCCCGGACGGCAAGAAGCTGATCGTGCTGTCGGAAGGCCGTCTGGTGAACCTGGGCAACGCGACGGGTCACCCCTCGTTCGTGATGAGCGCCAGCTTTACCAACCAGACCCTGGCCCAGATCGAACTGTGGACCAACAAGGCCTCGTACGAGAACCAGGTCTACACCCTGCCCAAGCACCTGGACGAGAAGGTCGCCTTCCTCCACCTGGAAAAGCTGGGCGCCAAGCTCTCGACCCTGCGCCCCGATCAGGCCGCCTATATCAACGTGCCGGAAAACGGCCCGTTCAAGCCGGACCACTACCGCTACTAGCATCGCCTCAAGGCGAACCGATCAGGCCCGCTCGCGGAAACGCGGCGGGCCTTTTTCGTGGACCGGGAACCGAAAGCCTCGCTGTCGTATTGATAGGGCGGCAGGAGCCCCCAATGTCCGCTGAGCACGACGCCAGACTCGCCAGGCTGATCATCGAGAACGCCCTCGGCTACGCCATCTTCACGATGGATCTTGAGGGCAGGGTGACCAGTTGGAGCCGGGGCGCCGAGGCCGTGCTGGGCTATAGCCGCGAGG
The DNA here is from genome assembly GCF_058681155.1 of Caulobacter sp. FV1ye13L. The sequence goes on along the minus strand of NZ_CM178732.1, from coordinate 970,553 downwards.
AGGCGATCGGCATGTCCTTCGGTGAACTCTTCACCATCCCCGACCGGGAAACCGGCGCGGACAGCAAGGAGCTCGAAAACGCCAAGCAGATGGGCCGGGCCGAGGACACCCGCTGGCACCTGCGCAAGGACGGCGCCCGCTTCTGGGGCAATGGCATGACCATGGCGATCTTCGAGCCGGAACTGACCGGCCTGATGAAGATCCTCCGCGACGAGACCCCGGCCAAGCTGGCCGAGGACCAGCGCGTGCTGCTGCTCAACGAGCTCAACCACCGGATCAAGAACACCCTGGCCACGGTGCAGTCGATCACCGAGCAGACGCTGCGCGCCGCCAAGGTCGACCCCGCCGTCCGCAACGACCTGACCAATCGCCTGATGGCGGTGTCGGACGCCCACAACGTGCTGGTCCACCAGAGCTGGGCGGGGGCGGATCTCGGCGCCATCGTGCGGCAGGCGCTGGCCCCCCATGATCACAAGCACATCAGCCGCTTCAGGATCGACGGCCCTCTGGTCTGGCTCAGCCCGCAGCAGGCGGTGGCCATGGCCCTGGCCCTGCACGAACTGGCGACCAACGCGCTCAAATATGGCGCCCTTTCCACCGCAAGCGGTCAGGTCGAGATCGCCTGGAACCTGTCGCACAACCAGCTGGGCGCACGCCAGATCAGCCTGCTCTGGCGCGAGCTGGGCGGGCCCCTGGTCACGCCGCCGGCGCGCACGGGATTTGGCACCCGCCTGATCGCCCGAACCTTCGGCCAGGAAAGCGGCGGTCAGGCGCGGATCGACTATCTGCCACAGGGCGTGCAGTGCGCGATGCAGCTGCCGCTGTCGGTCAGCGGCGAAGAGCCGGCGGCCTGGGCCTCACTCGTCGCCGACCAGATCAGCCCGCACCGCGCCGCTGCGGTGGTCCGGGCCGACGCCAGGGGCGAGACCGACTCGCCGATTTCCTGAGCGCATAGCCGCATAGGCCCAGCGACGCCCTGTTCAAGTTGGCCATGGTCCGGTAAGCCGCTTGCCATGCCACTCGCCTTGATCATCTCCAGCCATGTCGCCGGCAGCCGCGTCGGCGCATCGGCCCAGGCCACAGCGCTTGTCCAGTTCCGCATCGACTCCATGGTCGTCCCGACCGTGCTGTTCGGCCGCCACCCCGGCTGGGGCGTGCCCGGCGGTGCGCCCGTGCCGATCGAGGTTCTGGAAGGCATGCTCGACGGCATGGAGGCCAATGGTCTGTTTGGCCTGACCGACATCGTCATCACCGGCTATTTCGCCAGCGCCGCCCAGGTGCGCGCCGCCGCCCGGGCCATCGACGCCGTGCGCGAGGCGCCCCGCGAAGGGGCCGCCAGCCGCAAGCCCTCGATCATCGTCGACCCCACCATGGGCGACGCCGGCAAGGGCCTCTATGTGCTGCCCGAGGTGGCCGAGGCCATCGCCGCCGAGCTGATTCCCCGCGCCGACGTGGTGGCCTGCAATGCCTGGGAGCTGCAGAAGCTGACCGGGGCCGACGCCCGCGATCCGCAATCGGCGATGCGCGCCGCCCGCCTGCTGGGCAAGCCGACCCTGGTCTCGTCCGTCCATCGCGGGGCCGAGATCGGCGTTGTTCTGGCCGACCGCAAGGAAGCCTGGCTGGCCGCCCACGCCAAGGCCGAGCGTTCGCCCAACGGCACGGGCGACCTGCTGACCGCCCTCTACGCCGCCTCGATCCTGGAAGGCCAGACCCTGTCCTACGGCCTAGCCCGCGCCGTCGGCGGGGTGGCCGAGACCGTGACCGCCGCCAATATCTGGAACGCGCCGGAGCTGCCGATCGTGGCCATGGGCGCGCGGATCAAGCAGACCTCGCCCACCGTGCGTATCGAGCGACTAGCCTAGAGAGCTTCCATGACCGTCGACATCACCGGCGTCTGCGCCGACCGCTTCTCGCGGGTCCGCGACGTGTTCGAGGCCAATTTCGCGGACGGCGGCGAGCTGGGGGCCCGGTTCGCCTTCGCCGTCGAGGGCGAGATCGTCGTCGACCTGATGGGCGGCTTTGCCGATCGTCAGCGCACGGTCCCCTTCGGTCCCGAAACCCTGACGGCGCTGTTTTCGACCACCAAGGCCGTCGCGGCCCTGATGGTCGCTCGCCTGGTCGACGAAGGTCGCCTGGCCTATGACCAGCCCGTCGCCGATGTCTGGCCCGAGTTCGCCCAGGCCGGCAAGCAGGACATCACGGTCGAGCAGGCCATGTCGCACCAGGCCGGCCTGTCGGGCTTTCCCGACGAGACCGATCCGGCCATCTGGTTCGACTGGGACGCCACCTGCGCCAAGCTGGCGGCCATGGCGCCGCTGTTCCCGGTCGGCTCGGCCAGCGGCTATCATCCGGTCACCTTCGGCTATCTGGCCGGCGAGATCTTCCGCCGCGTCGATGGCCGGACGATGGGCACGGCCCTGCGCGAGGACATCGCCCAGCCGTTTGGCCTGGACCTCTGGATCGGTCTGCCCGACAGCGAGCACGCGCGCACCGCCGAACTGATGCGCCCCACGACCCTGCCGAAGTTCGGCGAGATGAACGCCGCCGTGAAGGCCGCCTTCATGACCGCGTGGGCGGCGCCCTCGGGCCGGGGAACCGACGAATGGCGCCGCGTCGAGATCCCCTCGGCCAATGGTCACGCCACCGCGCCGGCCCTGGCGCGGCTGATGGGCGCCCTGGCCAATGGCGGGGTGCTGGACGGCAAGTCGCTGATCACCCCGGCCGGGATCAAGGCTGCGACCGCTGAACGCATCGTCGGCCGGGACCTGGTGCTGCCCTACGACATCAGCTGGGGCGCGGGCTTCATGCGCAACACGCCCAACTTCTTCTATGGCCCGACCGCCGAGGCGTTCGGCCATTCGGGCTGGGGCGGTTCGTGCGCCTTCGCCGATCCGACGACGGGCGTGTCCGGATCCTATGTGATGAACAAGCAGGGTAACGCCCTGATCGGCGATCCCCGCGCGGTGCGGCTGATCGAGGCCGCCTACGCCTCGCTCTAGGTCCGGGCCAGCAGGCCGGCCAGCCGCTCCTCCTGTCGGGTCAGCTGCGAGCGGCCCTTGTTGTCGGCCAAGGACGCGGCCTGGCCGGTGATCAGATAGGCCAGGCCACGCCCGGCGCGCGGGTCGACCCACAGGCCCGAGGTCAGGCCATAGGCGTCGCCCGGATGGCCAATCCAGCCCGCGCAACCCTCGAACAGGCCATCGCCCGCGCCGCCGGTCAGGGTCTGAACGCCCAGGCCATAGGCGACCATCAGGCCGCCATAGCCATCGCCGTTGGGGCGCTTGGGATCCAGGCGCCAGGCCGGTTCGATCAGGGTCGCGAAGGTGTCGGGCCTGAGCAGCGGCGCGCCTCGCGCAGCCAGCACTCGGCCGATGACCGCCAGATCCAGCACCGAGGCGCGCAGGCCGCCCTGGGGCGCGAAGACAAAGCCGTTCTCGCCGGGCTCATAGTCCGACAGGGTCCGTCCGCCGGCCTCCGGCGCGATGCGCACCATCGCTTCGGGCGCGGGCGGCACGGTCTGGTCGTGCTGGGCGATCCAGGGGCCGGCGGCGTTCCACGGCCCCTCATCGGAGGGCGCCTTGCGATAGAGAATGGCTCGGCGATCGCGAGCCGCCTGCGGGACGCCGCTCCAGTTGAAGCCGCATGACAGGCCCAGGGGCGCGAACACCGCGCGGTGCATGAAATGATCGAAGCGCTGGCCGCTGACGCGCTCGATCATCTGGGCGATCACGGCATAGTTGACGTCGCCATAGACGAACCAGTCGCCCGGCGGCTCGCTGGCCGGCCCAAACCAGGCGCCGTCGTCCCACTGGACGCCTCCAGGGGTCAGGGCCGCGCTGAGCGGACGCCCGAAAGCGACGGGGTAGCTGGGCCCGTTGCGCAGGCCGCTGGTGTGCGACAGCAGGCGGCGGGGGGTGATGGCCGCCCGGGGAAAGGCCGGATGTCGAAGGGTGAAGCCGAGCAGATCCGAGGCGTCGTCGTCCAGCCCGACCTTTCCCGCCTCGACCAGAGTCATGAAACCCAGGGCGGTGACCAGCTTGGAGATCGAGGCGATCCGCGCCGGGGAGGCGGCGGCCATCGGCCGGCCGCTCGCCACGTCGGCCATGCCCCGGGCGACAACCTGCCGGTCGCGCTGTCTGTCGAAGGCAGTCCCCGCCAGGGCCGGGATCGCGGCGGCGGCCACGCCCTGGCCGCTCAGCAGGTCGTCGAAGGGATCGGTCCGGGCCGCGCCCAGGGTCAGGGCGCCGCCGGCGGCGAGGATCAGGCGTCGAGTCGGCATGGCAGGTCTCCGATCCCGCCAGCCTAGGCCGGATCAGGCCGTCGCCACCACCCGCGTCCGCTTCCAGGCCCCGTAGGCGAACACCGCCACGCCCAGCCAGATGAAGACGAAGGACAACGCCCGCATCGGCGTGACAGCCTCGCCCAGGGCGATTCCGACCCCGAACTGCAGGGTCGGGGCCAGGAACTGCAGGAAGCCCATGGCGCTCAGCGGCATGCGCCGCGCCGACCAGGCGAACAGGGCCAGCGGCACCACGGTGGCGGGGCCGGCCAGCAGCAGCAGGGTGGTCACGCCCGCCCCGCCGCCGAAGTGGCCGGCGCCGGTCGATTGCAGGTGCAGCACATAGAATAGGCCCGGCACGGCCAGATAGGCGCACTCGACGAACAGGCCGGTCTGGGCGTCGGCCTTCACCTGCTTGCGCAGGATGGCGTAGGCGCAGAAGCTCAGGGCCAGGCCCAGAGAGATCACCGGCAGATGGCCCAGGGCGGTGGTCTGGATCGCCACGCCCACCACGGCCAGACCGATGGCGATGGCGCCCTCGCGACTGATCCGCTCACGGAACAGGATCGCGCCGGCCGCCATGTTCATCAGCGGATTGATGTAATAGCCCAGGCTGGCCTCGATCACCTGTCCTGCGTTCACCGCGAACACATAGATCGTCCAGTTGATGAAGATGGCCGCCGTCGAGCAGGCCAGGATCAGCAGGGTCTTGGGCTGGCGCAGCACCGCCGCCAGCTGTCCCGCCTGCCTGGCCAGCAGCACGGCCATGAAGGCCCAGGGCGCCGCCCACAGGGTGCGGTGGGCGATCATCTCCCACGAGCCGACGCCCAGCTTGGCCAACAGGTGGAAATACAGCGGCAGGAAGCCCCACAGCATGTAGCAGCCCACCGCAGCGATCACCGCTGTCCGGGCTTCGTCCGGGCTCTTGCCTGTATCCGCCGACATGGCGCTGGTCCTTCAATCACAAACGAAAAGGGCTCCCGGGACCTTAAGTCCCGGGAGCCCCCAAATCCGCCACCCGCGTGTTGCGGAAGGGGGTTCAGGCCGGGGTTTTCTGCTTGATCAGACCCTTGTCATGCAGAAGCTGGGCGATCTGCACGGCGTTCAGCGCGGCGCCCTTGCGCAGGTTGTCGGCCACGCACCACAGAACGATGCCGTTCTCGACGGTGGGGTCGGTGCGAATGCGCGAGACATAGACCGGGAACTCGCCGGCGCTTTCCTTGGGCGTCATGTAGCCGCCGTCCTCGCGCTTATCGATGACTTCCACGCCGTCGGCGTCGCGCAGGATCTCGCGGACATCGTCCTCGTCCAGCGGGGTTTCGAACTCGATGTTCACCGCCTCGGCGTGGCCGACCATGACCGGCACGCGCACGCAGGTGGCGACCAGCTTGATCGACGGATCCAGGATCTTCTTGGTCTCCGCCATCATCTTCCACTCTTCCTTCGTGAAGCCGTCCTCCATGAAGCTGTCGATGTGGGGGATCACGTTGAAGGCGATCTGCTTGGTGAACTTCTTGGGGGGCGGCGCGCCCAGGACGAACACGCCCTTGGTCTGCTCCCAAAGCTCGTCCATGCCTTCCTTGCCTGCGCCCGACACCGACTGGTAGGTCGAGACGACCACGCGCTTGATCTTGGCTTCGGCGTGCAGGGGGGCCAGCACCACCACCAGCTGCGCGGTCGAGCAGTTGGGGTTGGCGATGATGTTCTTGGGCATCTTCAGAACGGCGTCCGGGTTCACTTCCGGCACCACCAGCGGCACGTCCGGATCCATCCGGAAGTGGCTGGAATTGTCGATGACGATCGGACCGGCTGCGCCGATCTTCTCGCCCCATTCCTTGGAGATGGCGCCGCCGGCGCTCATCAGCACGATGTCGACCGTGCTGAAGTCGAACTGGGCCAGGTCCTCGCACTTGAGGATCTGATTGCCGAACGAGACCTCGACGCCAATGGATTTGCGGCTGGCGATGGCGTGCATTTTATCGACGGGGAATTTCACCTCCTCGAGGATATTGAACATCTCACGGCCAACATTGCCCGTGGCGCCGACCACGGCGACCCGGTAACCCATAGCGGTCTCCAATCTGACTTTTCCGCCCCGAAACGGCGGGAAGCGACCCGTTACGCCCCGGGGGGGCGATAGGCAAGGCAAGGCTTTCTCTCAGCCCCGATAGAACCTGGCCTGTGCGGCCATTTTTCACCCCATGGCCTGCGGCGGACCCGTTCCGCGCCGGCGCGTCCGTCAGCCGATCAGGTGCTCGCGCCACGCTGTCCGCAGCACCTTCTTGTCGATCTTGCCTGTCGCCGTCAGCGGCACCGCCGCGAACACCACATCGTCGGGCGTCCACCATTTGACGATGCGCGGGGCCAGATAGTCGAGCACCTCGGCCTTGGTCACGCTCGCCCCCTCGTGCGCCTCGATCACCAGCAGCGGCCGCTCCTCCCACTTTGGATGCGGCACGCCGATCACGGCGGCGATCTTCACGCCGGGGCAGCCGACAGCCACGTTCTCCAGATCGATCGAGCTGATCCACTCGCCGCCTGACTTGATCACGTCCTTCTGGCGGTCGGTGATGCGCATGAAGCCGTGCTGGTCGAGGGTGGCGATGTCGCCGGTGTCGAACCAGCCGTCGTCCTGGGCGGCGTCGGCTTCCAGACGGAAATAGCGCTTCACCACCCAGGGGCCGCGCACCTTCAGCGCGCCGGAGGTCTCGCCGTCGCGGGGGGCGTCCGAGCCGTCATCGGCCTCGACCTTCAGCTCGATGCCGAACTGCAGCCGGCCCTGACGGGTCCAGATGGCCTCGTCCATGGCCTCTTCACCCAAGGCGGCCAGGGAAGGCGTGGGCGTGGCGACAACCCCGATCGGGCAGGTTTCGGTCATGCCCCAGATCTGCAGCACCGAAACGCCATAGAGCCGCTTGAAGGTCTCGGCCATGGCCCGCGGCACCGCGCTGCCGCCGATCACCACCCGCTTCAGCGTGGTCGGGCTTTCGCCGTTCTTTTCCAGCCAGTCGAGATACATGGTCCAGATGGTCGGCACGCCGCCGGTGAAGGTGACGCCCTCGCCCTCGATCAGGGCGTGAAGCGAGGCCCCGTCCATCTTGTCGGCGGGCAGGACCAGCTTGGTCCCGCAGATCGGGGCGCTGAACGGCAGGCCCCAGGCGGTGGCGTGATAGAGGCTGGAACAGGGCATCACCACATCGAAGGCGGTGAAGCCAAAGGCGCTGTTGAGGCCTCCGGCCATGGCGTGCAGCACCACGGCCCGATGCGAATACAGCACCCCCTTGGGATCGCCGGTCGTGCCCGAGGTGTAACAGAGAAAGGCCCCGGCGTTCTCGTCGAAGCTGGGCCAGGCGATCGTGTCGGCCTCACCGGCGATCAGGGTCTCGTAGGAGATCGCGCCCACCGAGCCGGGGATCGTCCGCTCGGGGTCCGACAGCATCACGAAGGTCTTCACCGTGGTCAGCTGTGGGGCGATGCGCTCGACCAGGGCCTGGAAGTTGCGGTCAAAGAACAGCACCGCGCTTTGCGCGTGATTGATCGTGTAAACGATCTGCTCGTCGAACAGCCGGGGGTTGGCGGTGTGCAGCACCGCCCCGATGCCCGGCGCGGCGTAGAACAGCTCCAGATGCCGGTGGGTGTTCCACGCCAGGGAGGTCACCCGGTCGCCGGGCGCAACGCCCAGGCGCTTGAGCGCGTGAGCCAGTTGGGCCGAACGGCGGCCAAGGCCCGCATAGTCATAGCGCCAGACCGGCTCGTCGATCAGCTTGGAGACGATCTCGCGCGCGCCATGGGCCTGCTGCGCATAGGTCAGGATGCCGCTGATCATCAGCGGGGTGGTCTGCATCAGGCCCGGTAACATGCGCGGCGCTCCCTTAGATGTGTTGTTGGGATCAGCCTAGAGCAAAGGTCGCCATGATTGAATCATGTCGTTTGCCCTAGATTCTTGTTTTGACGCGTTATTTCGGCGGCGAACCGGTATCCGCTTCGCCGAATAACGCTCTGGGGCGTCGCGCAAGGTTTGGGGAAGGGGGCGCCGCGCGCCGCCTCTCCCGGACCGGCGACTATGGGGATACAGCGCCCTCAATCCCCGTTCTTTTCAGACGAGACCCCAGCCAGATCAGCAACTTGCAAAAACTTTGATCGCGCCCGTCAGACGCGCTGAAACCGCCTGCATAATCAATCTCACCTGACAGCACGGGAAGGGCGCACGTACGGCGACCGTTGCGGCTGTCAGGGGTGATCGAGCGGGCCACCGTTCGGGCGTATGCCCGAGCGGCCGGTTAAAGTGAGGGCGGGTGACGTAAACCCGCCCATCGGGGGCTAGCCAAGGCCTCCGCCCGTCCGAAGGTTCGCTCCGGGTTCCTCCGGAATCGGCGCGGCTGCAGCCCAAGGCTGGGTCCGTCGCGAGGAGGATGAAACCCGGGTGGGGCAAAAGGCTGAACAGGCCTGCGCGCCCCGGCCAGAGGGATAACGATCACGCGGAGCGTCTGTCTTCGTCGAAACGGTATTCAACTATCCCATCCTCCGGGCGAGGCCCGGACGCTCCGCGACCCTTCCCACACCTTCAGCGGCCACCGCGTGAAGCGGTAAAGCCGTGCGCCCTCGCTCCTACTTCAACAGCCCGCCGGGCGGGGTGTAATGCACCTGGGCGCCCGGCCCCAGTGGCCAGTCGAAGGCCACCCAGGCCAGGGTCATGGCGACGCCTGCGACCATGAAGGCCAGGGCGTAGGGCAGCATCAGGGCCAGCAGCGACCCGACCCCCATATTGGCGTCCCAGCGCCGGGTCATGGCCAAGACGAGCGGGAAATAGCTCATCAGCGGGGTCATCAGATTGGTGAAGCTGTCGCCCATCCGATAGGCGGCGGTGGTCATTTCCGGCGAGATGCCCAGCAGCATGAACATCGGCACCACCACCGGGGCCAGGGCGCTCCACTTGGCCGAGGCCGAGCCGATGAAGAGGTCCAGCACCGACGAGAAGCCCAGCACGCTGACCAGCAGCAGCGGGGCCGGCAGGTTCATGGCCTTCAGGGCCTCGGCCCCGTGGATGGCGGCGATGGGGCCCAGACGCGACCAGTTGAACATCGCCACGAAATGGGCGGCGAAGAAGGCGAAGACGATATAGGGGGCCACGGAACGCACCCCGTCGGCCATCATGTTCACGACGTCCTTGTCCGAACGCACCGTTCCGACCCCGATGCCGAACGCCACGCCACAGGACAGGAACAGCAGCATGAAGCCGGCGATCAGGGCGCTGTAGAACGGGGTCAGCTGGGCCGGCCCGGTCTTGGTCTCGTCGATTAGCGGGGTGAAGCCGGGGATCAGGGTCAGGGCCGCAAACAGGGCCACCACGGCCAGGGCCGCCAGACCCGCCAGCTTCAGGCCGCGCTTCTCCTGCGGAGTCACCGCCGACTTGGCCAGTTCGGCCTTGAGACCGTCATCGGCCTGGCCGCCCCAGGGGCCCAGGCGCGGTTCGATCACCCGGTCGGTCAGGAACCAGGCGATGGGCGTGAAGACGAAGACGATGGCCAGGATGTACCACCAGTTGCCCAGCGGGTTCATGGTCCAGGTCGGGTCGATGATCCGGGCTGCTTCCTGGGTGAAGCCAAACAGCACCACATCGAACTGGCCCGGGGTCAGATTGCCGGCGAAGCCACCCGACACGGCCGCAAAGCCGGCCGCGATGCCGGCCAGGGGATGGCGGCCCACGGCCGCGAACAGCAGGCCCGCCAGCGGAATGAACACCACATAGGCGGCGTCCGAGGCGTGGTGCGAGACCATGCCGATCACCACCACCAGCGGGGTGAGGATCACCTTGGGGGCCTCGCGCAGGCTGGCCCGGATCAGGGCGCTGAACAGGCCCGAGCGTTCGGCCACCGCCGCGCCCAGGATCACCACCAGCACCAGGCCCAGCGGCGCGAAGCTGGTCAGGGTCTTGGGCATTTCGGTGAACAGTCGGGCCAGATTGGCCTCGGAGAACAGGCTGCTGGCCGCATAGGTCAGGACGCCGTTTTCCAGCTCGCCAAACTGAGGGGCCTCTTCGCCGCCATAGGTGATCGAGGCCGACCAGCCCAGGGCCTGGCCAAGGGCCGACAGGGCCATCAGCCCCAGGATCAACCACACGAAGATCATGACGGGCTCGGGCAGCAGATTGCCCAGTCGCTCGACGGCGCCCAGAAAGCCCTTTTGTCGGGCGTTGGGCGTCGGATCCGAAGTCTGCGTCGCGCTCATACAGGTTTGGCCTGGCTCTAAGAGACCCCCATCCCTCAAGCTTCACCGCTAACGGGCTTGGCGCGCAGCGTAAAGGGCCCGACGACACCGGCCCGCCTGTTTTCGCCATTTGCCGCTGAGCGGGGCCGGGCGCCGGGCGGGCAAGGCCGCCAGGCGCCCAAGCGCCGTCAATAGGGCAGGTTGTCCGCCGCCGGGGTGGTCGACGCCGGGACCTCGGCGCCGGGGCCGTCCGGCGTCGCGGACGGATCGATCAGGTCGCCGATCGGGTCTTCGCCCACCACCGGCGGCGGTTCGATGACCCCGCCCGGGATCGGTGTGGACTTGAGGCGCGGCAGGGCGGCGGCCATGAAGTTGCGCCAGATCTCGGCCGGCGCGCCGCCGCCGGTCACCCGCTTCATCGGGGTATTGTCGTCCTTGCCGGTCCAGACGGCGGCGACGAAGCCGCCGGAATAGCCGACGAACCAGGCGTCGCGGTAGTCGCTGGTGGTGCCGGTCTTGCCGGCGACATCATAGCTGGCGACCCTGGCGCGGGTTCCGGTGCCGGCGGTCACGACCTGGCGCATCATCTGGTTCATGTACTGCAGGCCCGGCGAGCCGATCACGGCCGGACGCGAGGTCTTTTCGACGCCGTGGTCGTACAGCACCTTGCCGCTGGCTGTGCGGATGCGCTCGATGCCGTAGCCCTTGGCCAGGAAGCCGCCGTTCGAGAACGGGGCATAGGCCTGGGCCATTTCCATCGGCGAGACCTCGACGGCGCCCAGGGCCATCGAGGGGTCCAGCTGGATCTTGCTGGTGATGCCCAGGCGACGGGCGGTGTTGGCCACATTGCTGGTGCCGACCTCATTGGCCAGGCGCGCGGCGATCGTATTGATCGACTGGGCCAGGGCGGTCTGCAGGGTCATCGGGCCCAGATACTTGTTGGTGTAGTTCTTGGGCTCCCAGTTTCCGATCTTCACAGGCTCGTCGACCACCATGACATTGGGCGTACGGCCCTGCTCCATCGCCGTCAGATAGACGAACGGCTTGAAGGCGCTGCCGGCCTGGCGGCGGGCGGTGGTGGCGCGGTCGAACTGGGTTTCGCCATAGTCGGCCCCGCCGACATAGGCGCGGATGCGGCCCTCGCCGTCGATGGCCACCAGGGCCGCCTGTTCGACGCCCTGCTTGATATGACCCTCGACGCCCAGCTTCACGGAGCGCTCGGCGGCCACCTGGATGGGAAGGTCCAGGGTGGTTTCGACCACCAGGTCCTCGGTGGGTTCGCCGACCAGCGAGCGCACCTGACCGTCGATATAGTCGGTGAAATACTGGGCCCGCTGGTTGGCCAGGGTGGCCGAGACCTGCACGGGGGTCTTGAAGGCCTCGTCGCGCTCCTCGGCGGTGATGGCCTTGATGCGCACCATCTCGTCCAGCACGACGGTGGCGCGGCGGGCGGCGCGTTCGCTGGCGCTGACCGGCGAATAGCGCGCCGGGCCCTTCATCATGCCGGCCAGCAGGGCGCTCTCGCCGATGGTCAGCTGATTGGCGGGCTTGTTGAAATAGCGCTGCGAGGCAGCCTCGATGCCATAGGCGCCGGCCCCGAAATAGACCCGGTTCATATAGAGGGCCAGGATCTGCTTCTTGCTGAACTTCAGCTCCAGCCAGACGGCCAGGATCAGCTCCTGGGCCTTGCGGCGATAGTTTTGGGCCGGGCTGAGGAACAGGTTGCGGGCCAGCTGCTGGGTGATGGTCGAGCCGCCGCGCTGGGGGCCGTCATGGGTCATGTTCCAGGCGACCGAGCGCAGGATGCCCCAGGGATTGAACCCGAAATGGCGATAGAACTGGCGGTCCTCGATGGCCACAAAGGCGGCCGGGACATATTTGGGCAGGGCGTCGATATCGACCGGCGGGGCGTACTGGCTGCCGCGCACCGCCAGAAGGGCGCCCGAGCGATCCAGATAGTTGATCGAGGGCTGGCGCTTGACGTCATAGAGCTTGGACGTGTCGGGCAGATCGCTGGCGAACACGGCGAAGAAGGCGACGATGAAGATCAAGCCCCAGACGCCGACGACCGTGCCCCAATAGAGCGCGGCTTGCAGCGGCGTACGTTGGGGCTTCGCCGGTCTGTTCCCGCCGAAGGTGCCGTTGGCCATGTCGTCTCTTATCCCACGGTGCGCCAAAAGGGTGTGAGGGAGCGCGCGTCAGCGTCCCGTTTAACCGAAGCCCACAAAACGCGCGACAAGATTGACGAGAGGTGAACGCTGAACACGGCGCTGTTGTGGCGCGGCGGCGCAGTCGCGGTATTGCCATTTCAAGTTGAGTGATGTGTTCTGAAATCCACCGGCGCGCCAGGAATGCCTTGGCGCTGCGCATCCCCGCTGTCACAAGTCCGCCGTGCCCACGATCGTTGATTCCGCCCCCCTCGACACCGCCCGTGACGTCCTGCGCAGGACGTTCGGCCATGCTGACTTCAGAGGTCTGCAGGCCGGGGTGATCGGCGAGCTGCTGGCCGGCCGCAGCGCTATGGCCGTGCTGCCGACCGGCGGCGGCAAGAGCCTGTGCTACCAGATCCCCGCCCTGATCCGGCCGGGCCTGGGTTTGGTGGTCTCGCCGCTGATCGCCCTGATGGCCGACCAGGTCGCCGGTCTGCAGCAGGCGGGCGTCGCGGCCGAGCGGCTGGACAGCAACACCCTGCCCGGCGAGCGCGCCGACATCTGGCGACGCATCGACGAGGGCCAGCTGGATCTGCTGTATCTGTCGCCCGAGGGCCTGATGCAGCCGTCGATGCTGGACCGGCTGTCGCGCCTGAACCTGGCCCTGGTCGCTGTCGACGAGGCCCACTGCGTCAGCCAGTGGGGCCACGACTTCCGTCCGGAGTACCGGATGCTGGGTCGCATCGCCGAGGTCTTCCCCAACGTCCCGCGCCTGGCCGTCACCGCCACCGCCGACGCCCGGACCCGCGACGACATCCGCGCCGAACTTCGCCTCGAAGGGGCTGCGGAGTTTGTCGACAGCTTCGCCCGCCCCGAACTGGCCCTGAACGCCGAGCGTAAGCGCGGCAAGGGTCATGACCGGGTGGTCGAGCTGGTGCTGGAACGCCCGGGCCGGGCCGGGGTCGTCTATGCCGGCAGCCGCGATTCCACCGAGAAACTGGCCGAGAAGCTGATCGCCCAGGGCGTTCCCGCGCTGGCCTATCATGCCGGCCTCGACAAGAACGTCCGCGCCCGCCGGCTGGAGGAGTTCCTCGAGGCCGACGCGGCGGTGATGGTGGCGACGATCGCCTTCGGCATGGGCGTCGACAAGCCCGACGTCCGCTTCGTGATCCACGCCGATCCGCCCGCCGCCATCGAGGCCTACTGGCAGGAGATCGGCCGGGCCGGGCGCGACGGCCAGCCGGCCGAGGGCATCACCCTGTATGGCTCGGCCGATCTGGCCTGGGCCGGCAAACGCATCGAGGCGCGCGAGGCCCCCGACGAGGTCCGACAGGTCCAGACCCGCAAGCTGCGGCAGTTCTACGCGATGCTGGAGGGAACCACCTGCCGCGCCGCCGCCGTGCGCCGCTATTTCGGCGAGGAGGGCGTGGCCGTCTGCGGTGTCTGCGACATCTGCACCTCGCCGCCCCAGGGGATCGACGCCACACAGGCGGCCCAGAAGGCGCTGTCGGCCGCCCATCGCCTGGGCGGACGCTTCGGGCGGGGTCGCCTGATCGATCACCTGCTGGGCAAGACCAAGGACGTCACCCCGCAGGAGGCCCAGATGTCGACCTTCGGCATCGGCCGCGAGTTCAGCCCGGTCACCTGGCGCGACCTGCTCGACACCCTGGTATTCGAGGGCCTGCTGCGCGAAGACCCCAATGATGGCCGCCCCCTGATCGGCCTTGGCGAGGTCGAGGGCGTCAAGGCCGTCTATCGCGGCGAGCGCAAGGTCAGCCTGCGTCAGCAGGTGGAGGCGTCCGATCCGACCACCCGCTCCGGCGCGCCGCGCAAGCGCCGCGAGGGCAAGGCCCTGACGGTGCCCGTGGAAGATCAGGCGCTGTTCGAGGCCCTGCGGTCCTGGCGCCGTGAACAGGCCCAGTCCCAGCATGTGCCACCCTATGTGATCTTCCACGACGCCACCCTGGCCGAGATCGCCGCCGCGCGTCCGTCCAGCCTGCCGGGCCTCGCCAAGGCCGGCGGCGTGGGGCAGGGCAAGCTGGACCGCTATGGCGAGGCAGTGCTGAAGGTGGTTCGCGAGAACTAGAGCGTCGTGCGGAAAAGTGGATGCCGGTTTTCCGCAAAGACGATGCGAAAACAGAAAGCTAGAGCTGGTCGGCCTTGACGCCAGAGGCCCGCATCGCTCCCAGCCGCGCGAAGGCCAGGGTCAGGGCCTTGCGCCGGGCCGGCGCCAGCGGCGCGACCGGCGCCTCGCGGATCACGGCGCCGCCAAAGGCGTCGGCCACGATCATCCCCGGTTCCTCGGGCAGGATGCCGTCCGGAAAATGCGGGGCGACCGCGAAATAGAAGGCGTCGCAATAGGGCGCATACTCTGGCCATTTGCGGTCGATGCGGAAGTCTTCCAGCCCCGACTTGACCTCGACGATCAGGATGTCGCCCTTGGGTCCCAGGGCCATCAGGTCGGCCCGCCGCCCGTTGGGCAAGGTCACCTCGGCCAAGGGCGCATAGCCCAGCGACACAAGGAACCGCGCGGCCCCCCGGGTGACCGCGTCGGTGGTCTCGGGCCGCGATGGGCGCAGGTCGATCACGACGTCCATGGCTTGATCCTGTTCCATCTTTGTTCGCGTATCAAGGTTAAATAGCATCGCGCCGGGCGAGCCGGGTTCCCTATTGAAGGGCGCCGCTTTGACCACAACCTTTCGGCGCAATAGCCCGGACGTATCAAGTGGGGCGTGAGGTGGTCTGGTGGGGAAGTCTTTTGTTCTGACGGTCATGGCTGCGACGATCTTCGTGTCGTCCGCCGGCGCCTCTCATGCCCAGGTCGTGTCCGAACCAGAGATCGTCGCCTACGCTCACGGTGAAACACCGAGCTTTTTCGCGATGACGCCTGCGAAAGTAGGGCTGATCGGCGGGTTGCTTGGCGCCGCCGTAATGTACGCCACGGGCGCTGAACTCATCAAAAAAAACGGCGTACCCGATCCATCGGCGGATCTGGCGCGCGATCTGGCCCAGAATCTTGCTGAACGGCGAATGGCGCGCCGCGCCGCGCAGCCAATCCTCACCAATGTCAAAAAGCCGGCGACTGTGGCCGCCGCTGGAGATGGCGCCCGCTACGTTCTGACCGTGCAGACCACCAGTTGGGGACACCTCTATTACGCGCTCGACTGGGCGCACTATTCAGTTTTCTACAACGCCCAAATGCAGATTATCGACGTGCAGACCAAGGCGGTGGTCCACGCCGAACTGTGCGGCTGGAAGTCACCTAAGTCCGGCTCACCCACCCGCGATGACCTTCTGAGAGATCAGGCCGCGGGTCTGAAGGCCATGGTCGCCACCGCGACGGATGTCTGCCTGCATCAGTTCGATCGTGGGCTGGACAGGTTCACGTCGCCCTCGCGCCCCATGGAGCGTCCGGTCCTGGCCGAGAGCCGGAGTGTGATGCCGCCTCAGGCAGTCACGCCGCCTCCATCCTTGGAGCCGATCGAGCCGGTGCGCGCGGTCGCCCGGATAGATCTGCCGCCCGCTCCTCCACCGCCAATGGTTTCGTCGCCCATCGAGATGTCTGCCGTCGCCGCGACCGGCGCCACAGGCCAGGCCCCACACCGGCCCGTGGCCATCCCAGTTGAGGCCGACAGCCTGGCGCCTGCCTGGGTCGATCAGTGGGAGCCCCCTCGCGCCGCGCCGATTCCGGCCTATGTCGAATATCCGTACGCCCGGCCCTATGAGGCGCCGCCGTCGCGGACCCCGCCGCCGCCTGAGGTCCGCTATGCCGGCCGCGACGCCAACGGCTATCTCACCTGGCCGGGCAAGCGCCCTTAGGGCGCCGGTTGCAGGGTCGGCCGCAGCATCGAGACGTCATAGCCCATGGCCTTGGCCCGGGCGGTCAGGGCCTCGCGCTCCAGGCCGGTCGGGGGCTTGCGGGTCAGCAGCCAGAGATACTTGCCCGAGCCCTCGCCGACGATGCTCCAGCTGTAGTCGTCGGCATGGTCCATGACCCAGTAGTCACCCCAGAACGGGCCGAAGAACGAGACCTGCAGCTTGGCGTTGGTCGCCGCATCGACAACCTTGGCCCGGCCCTCGCTGGTCTTGACCGGACCGTCTACCGCGCCCTGGCGGCAGGTGTTGAGCACCCGGATCAGGCCATCGGGGCGTTTGGAATACTCGGCGGTGACGCCTTCGCAGCCCTTCTCGAACCGCATGTCGTAGCGGGCGACCTCGTACCAGAGGCCCAGATAGCGATCCAGTTCCACGGCTTTGGCCGGCTGGGGCGGGCTGGGATTGCCGCTGGGCCCCGCCACGCAGGCGGCCAGCAGCAGAGGCAGGGTCAGGGTGAGGGTCCAGGGTTTCATGCGATCAGACGTCCGGATGGGCGGGGAATTCGAGTTTGGCGTAGCCCAGCGCCCTCACCCGCGACAGGGCTGACGCCCGGACGTCCGAAGGCATGTCCGCCTGGCGCGACAGCAGCCACACATAGTTGCCCCCCGGCGTCGCCATGATCGCCCATGACTGGTCGTCGGCCCGGTCCAGCACCCAGTATTCCTGAGTTTTCAGGCCGCCCAGGAAGCTCATCGAGAACTTGGCGTTGAAGGTGTCTGCGACGATCTTGCCGCTGGTGTTGAAGGTTTTGGCCGCGCCGGTGGGCGAGCCCCTGCGACAGGTCTGCACGACCTTGAAGCTGCTGACCCCGGTGCTGGTGAACTGGGTTGAGGCCGCCTCGCAGTCGCGCTGGCCGGAATTGGGCGTGCGGGCGATCTCGAACCATTGGCCCGAATAGAACTCGGCCGAGACGGCCTTGGCCGGAGGCTTGGCGGCGGCGTGGGCCGAACCCGCCATTCCAGCAACACCGAGGGCGCAGGCGAGTCCGCCAGCGGAGATCAGGTTCAGACTGCGCATGGAGAAAACCTTGCCAACAAGGCCACTCAAACGCAAACCGCCCGCCCTTGTTCCGGGCGAGCGGCCTGTTTGGCTTGATCGAAAGCCTATTCGGCGGCGATGCCGATCGCGCCGGCCGGACGATCGCGGAAGTTGATGGCCTGCAGGTGGCGAATGCCCTCCTCGGCGATGTCGTCGCCGACCGTGCGGTCGCCTTCGCCCCGCAGCTCCTCGATGTCGACATACATCGCGTAGAAGGCCTTGGTGCGGTCAGTGATGATGCCGGCGTTCAGCAGGGTCTTGACCAGCACGCGGAAGATGTTGGTCTGCTCCTTCATGGCCTCGCGACGCACGTCGTCGGTCATGATCTTCCCGTACTCCTCGACCACCTTGTCGGGATCCAGGCCGAACTCGGCATAGAGATCCATCTGCTGGTGCGGCGAGACGAGGTTGAACAGCAGGGTCTGGAAGCAGTGCGCCGCCCAGTCCTCGATGATGGCGTGTTCCTCGGGCGACAGCTTGGGCACGGTGCGGTCAGCCCAGATCTTGCCGAACTTGTGGTGGAAGGCCTCGTCGGTCATCACCAGCTGCAGCATCTTCTTGCCGACCGGATCATTGATCTGGTTGTAGAAGGTGGCGAAGGCGCCCATGGCCAGGCCCTCGACCAGCATCTGCATGCCGATGATCTTCTTGTAGACTTCCGGCGCGCCGATGATCTCGACCAGCAGGGTCTTCAGGGCCGGGCCGCACTCGACCGGCCGGCCCCAACGGGCCTTGATGTATTTGGCGAAGGCCGTGACGTGGCGGGCCTCTTCGCGGGTCTGGTTGGCGGCGTATTCCTGCGCGCCCTGGTCCTTCAGAACGTGGCACAGCGAGGCCGACAGGTTCAGCGCGCCCTGCTCGCCGTGCAGGATCGACGAGAAGCTGCGCAGCACCGACTGGTTGATGAAGCGGATGCGGGTCTTGGGATCGCTGAGGTGATTGGAGACATAGTCGGTCGACAGGGCGATCACGAGATCCTCGGGCACCAGGGCCTGGTTCTCCATGTCGAACGGCACGTCGAAATCGATATAGGCCTTGTCGAGCGGATCCCAGAAGTGGTCGTGGGTCGCCGAAATGATCTTGTCGAAGGCCGTGGAGCGGTTGTTGTAGCGGTCAAGTTCGAGCATCGACTCGAAGTCGTCCGGCGCCACCGCGTCGTACATGGCGTCCTTGGTGATGTTCTTGTCCGTCATGGGGGCTCCTCCGGTGGCCTGGGTCGGGGCGGGTCTTGCGCCAGCCTCCAACGATCTAAACACTGTCAACTCAATCTCGCGGACGGGTCAAATTAAAAATGACGGACGCGTCAGGTTCGCTTCAGAAGCGATCAGGCCGGCGATCGTCCAGACGACGGAAGGTGAAATGGTCCAGCCGCTGAACATCTTTATCCTGACCGGCGCAGGCGTCTCGGCCGAGAGCGGTCTGAAGACCTTTCGCGATTCCGACGGCCTGTGGACCCAGAACGACCTGGCCCAGCTGGCTACGCCGGAAGGCTTCGCCCGCGACCCGGGCCGGGTGCGCGACTTCTATTCGGCCCGCCGCAAGATCCTGGAGATCGCCGCCCCCAACCGCGCCCACATCGCCCTGGCCCGGCTGGAGCGCGAAATGACCGCCCTGGGCGGCTGGGTCTTCCTCTGCACCCAGAATGTCGACGACCTGCACGAAAAGGCCGGCAGCAAGCGGGTCGTGCACATGCATGGCCGGCTGACCGCCACCCGCTGCACCCAGTGTTCCGGCGACTGGATCGACCGGGGTCCGCTGACCGCCCGCCAGGTCTGCCCGGAATGCGGAACGGTCGGCGCCACCCGGCCGGACGTGGTGTGGTTTGGCGAATTGCCGATGTTCATGGACCAGATCAACCAGGCGCTGGAAGAGGCCGACCTGTTCGTGGCCATCGGCACGTCCGGCTCGGTCTATCCCGCCGCCGGCTTCGTGGCCGAGGCGCGGGCCCTGGGGATCGCGACCTGCGAGATCAATGTGGCGCGGTCGGACAATGCCCATGCCTTCGACAGGCGGATCTACGGGCCGGCGACGGAGAAGGTGGGCCAATGGGTGAGCGAGCTGCTCGGGGATTGAGGGAGCTCTTTGAGAGCAGGTCTGGCACGCCCGACTTCCGGCCACTCGGCGGGTGGAAGGGCGCTGCCGGATCAGCCCTTCAAGGCCCCGGCCACCACTTCGCGCGCCTCGGCTTGCACCTGCTTCAGATGCTCGTCCCCCAGAAACGACTCTGCATAGATCTTGTAGACGTCCTCAGTCCCCGACGGCCGCGCCGCGAACCAGGCGTTCTGCGTCACCACCTTCAGCCCGCCGATGGCCTCGCCATTGCCCGGCGCAGTGGTCAGGGTGGCGGTGATCGGCTCGTCGGCCAGGCTGGTGGCCGTGACGTCGGACGGGCTCAGCGCGCCCAGCCGCGCCTTCTGCGCGCGGTCGGCCGGGGCGTCGATGCGGGCATAGGAAGGGCGGCCATATTTTTCGGCCAGATCGTCATACAGCTGGCTGGCGCTGCGACCCGTGCGGCCCTGGATCTCGGCGGCCAGCAGGGCCAGCAGCAGGCCGTCCTTGTCCGTCGTCCACACCGTGCCGTCGCGGCGCAGGAAAGCGGCGCCGGCCGATTCCTCGCCGCCGAAGCCGACGCTGCCGTCCAGCAGGCCGGGCACGAAATGCTTGAAGCCGACCGGCACTTCGAGAAGCGTCCGGCCAAGGCCGGCGACCACGCGGTCGATCATCGAGGACGACACCAGGGTCTTGCCCACGGCCACGTCCGGGCCCCAGCCCTCGCGATGGCTGAACAGATAGGCGATCGAGGCGGCCAGGAAGTGGTTGGGGTTCATCAGCCCGCCGTCGGGGGTGACGATGCCGTGGCGGTCGGCGTCGGCGTCATTGCCGGTGGCCACGTCGTAGCCGGCTCCGCCGGCCATCGCCTTGATGAGATTGGCCATGGCGGCCGGCGACGAGCAGTCCATGCGGATCTTGCCGTCGGTATCCAGCGGCATGAAGGCCCAGCGCGGATCGACCGTCGGATTGACCACGGTCAGGTCCAGGCGGTGACGCGTGGCGATCTCGCCCCAATAGCCGACGCTGGCCCCGCCCAGCGGATCGGCGCCGATCTTCACGCCGGCGCTGCGGATGATGTCGAGGTCCAGCACGCTCGGGAGGTCGTCGACATAGCGGCCCAGGAAGTCGAAGGGCTTGGCCTCGGCGATCGCCCGCTCGAACGGCATGCGCCGCACGTCGGCCAGACCGCCTTCGATCAGCTGGTTGGCGCGGGCGGCGATGGCTGAGGTAGCCGAGCCGTCGGCCGGTCCGCCCGAGGGCGGGTTATATTTGATGCCGCCATCGCGGGGCGGGTTGTGCGACGGGGTGATCAGGATGCCGTCGGCTAGGCCCGACGTCTTGCCGCGATTGAAGGCCAGGATGGCGTGCGACACCGCCGGCGTCGGGGTGAAGCCGTCGCGGTCGTCGATCAGCGTCTCGACCCCGTTGGCGACCAGCACTTCGATCACGTTGCGCCAGGCGGGCTGCGACAGGCCGTGGGTGTCGCGGCCCACGAAGATCGGGCCGGTGATCCCCTGCGCGGCGCGGTATTCGGCGATCGACTGGGTGATCGCCAGGATGTGGGCCTCGTTGAACGCGCCGTCGAGGCTGGAGCCCCGGTGCCCCGAGGTACCGAACGCCACCCGCTGGGCGGGACTGGACATGTCGGGCTTGAGGTCAAAATAGGCGCCGGTCAGGGCGGCCAGATCGATCAGGTCTTCGGGTCGGGCCAGCTGGCCAGCGCGTGCATGCATGTCGGGAAGCCTATCGATCGAAGGTGGAACGTTCAATTCGGTGCGGAGTCTGGACGGCTGTCTTCAGAACGCGGCGCTGAAGATTGTTCCATCCGGCAGCAGGGCGGCGCGTTTGACGCCGTCCGAGGCGAACGGCATGGCGACCTTGCCGTCCCTGTCGATGCTGATCAGTCCGCCGTCGCCGCCCAGGGCCGCGACCCCGGCGATGGCGGCGGCCGCCGCGGCCTCCAGGCTCTCGCCGCCAAAGCGCATGCGGTGGGCGATCTGCACCGCCACGGCCGTGCGGATGAAATATTCGCCCTGGCCGGTGCAGGAGACGGCGACGGTGTCGTCGGCCCAGGCGCCGGCCCCGATCAGCGGGCTGTCGCCGATGCGACCCGGCATCTTGCCGAAGACGCCGGCCGTCGAGGTGGCGGCGGCCAAACGACCCTCGGCGTCTCGCACTACGCAGCCGACGGTTCCGGTCGGATGATCGGGCGGATGATTGCTCTCGAAGGCCCCGGCGTGGGTGAACCAGCTGTCCGGATCGACGATTTCCTTCAGGCCCTGCGACCGCGCGAAGGCCATGGCGCCTTCGCCGGCCAGCATCACGTGCGGGGTCTTCTCCATCACCGCCCGGGCGGCCAGGATCGGGCTCTCGAACCCCTGCAGCGCCGCGATCGAGCCTGCGCGGCCGGTGGCGCCGTCCATCAGGCAGGCGTCCAGCTCATAGGCCCCGGCCGCGTTGGGCGAGGCGCCCTTGCCGGCGATGTAGAGGCCGCTGGCTTCCAAGGCGACCACGGTCTCGACCGCGACGTCCAGAGCGCCGGCGCCGGCGGCCAGACGGTCGCGCGCCGCCTCGACCAGGCCGGCCATGTGGGCGATCTCGGCGCCGTAGTCATGACCCGGCGCCGAGCCCGCGCCGCCGTGCAGGGCGAGACTAAAACGTTTGTTTGACATTCCGCTTCCTTGGTCGCGCGCCCTGCGTTAGCGTCCGGCCTCTTAACGAATAAAGACGGGAGAAGACAGATGAAGGCGGTTCTCAGCACGGTGGTCGGCGGCCCCGAAACCCTGGAATTGTCGGAACTGCCCGATCCCGTGGCCGGTCCCGGTCAGGTGCTGATCGATGTGAAGGCCTGCGGCGTCAACTATCCCGACGTGCTGATCATCGAGGACAAGTACCAGTTCAAGCCCACCCGTCCCTTCGCGCCGGGCGGCGAGGTCTCGGGCCTGATCGCCGCCGTCGGCGAGGGCGTGACGAAGTTCAAGGTCGGCGACCGCGTACTGGCCTCGACCGGCTGGGGCGGCATGGCCGAGAAGCTGGCCCTGGAAGAGGCCCGCTGCACCAAGATCCCCGACAACATGCCCTTCGATGAAGCGGCGGCCTTTATCCTGACCTACGGCACCTCCTATTACGCCCTGAAGGATCGCGGCAGCCTGAAGGCCGGCGAGACCCTGCTGGTGCTGGGCGCGGCCGGCGGCGTCGGCCTGGCGGCCGTGGAACTGGGCAAGGCGGCCGGGGCGCGCGTCATCGCGGCGGCCTCCAGCCAGGAAAAGGTCGATCTGGCCATCGCCCACGGCGCCGACAGCGGCGTGGTCTATCCGCGCGGTCCGTTCGACAAGGACGGCCAGAAGGCCTTGGCCAATCTGATCAAGGAGGCCTGCGGCCCCAATGGCTGGGACGTGGCCTACGACGCGGTCGGCGGTGACTATTCCGAAGCCACCATCCGCGCCGCCGGCTGGAACGGTCGCTTCCTGGTGATCGGCTTCCCGTCGGGCATTGCCAAGATTCCGCTGAACCTGACCCTGCTGAAGTCGTGCGACATCGTGGGCGTGTTCTGGGGCGCCTCGGTGGCCCGCGATCCGGCCGGCCATGCCCAGAACGTCAAAGAACTGATGGCCCTCTACGCCGAGGGCAAGATCAAGCCGCACGTTTCCGAGCGCTTCCCGCTGGAGCGGGCCGGCGACGCCATCGCCCACCTGGCCAGCCGCAAGGCCATGGGCAAGGTGGTTGTGACCAACGACTAGAACCCTCCGGGCCCTGACGGCGGACCGTTGCGTCGTCAGGGTTAAGGGGCGCTAAGGACGAAATTTATCGGGATGCTTACGAGCCATCCCCGAGACTGAACGCGGTTCTCACGAAAGCCGCAGATGTCGCAGACTGCCCGTTCCGTTTCGCCCCCGCAGGGAGGCGCCCGACCGTTCCGCCTCAAGCGGCGCGCCAACGAGCGGGTCAAGCTGCTGGGCGAGACCATGGACCTGGTGCGCCACGAGGAAGTCTTCCACTTCGTCGGAGCGCGGCTGAACCGGGGCGTGTCCTCGATCATCGCCAACCACAATCTTCACAGCCTGTACCTGGCCCGCAAGAGCGCCAAGGTCCGGGCCTTTTTCACCGTCGCCGATCTGGTCGAGGTCGACTCTACGCCGCTGCTGGCCTGGGCTCGGGTGATCGGGCGCAGCAGCCGGCAGTTCCACCGCTGCACCTATCTCGACTGGCGCGACTTCTTCTGGGCCAAGGCCCGTGCGGAAAACTGGCGGGTCTTCTTCGTCGGCGGCGCGCCGGGCGTGGCCGAGGCGGCGAGCGAAAAGATCCTGGCCGACCATCCGGGCGTCCAGCTCGAAACGCATCACGGCTATTTCGACGCCAGCCCCGGCTCCGACGAAAACGCGGCGGTGGTCGAGCAGATCAACGCCTTCAAGCCCCATATACTGCTGGTCGGCATGGGCATGCCGCGCCAGGAGATCTGGGTGCTGGAGAACCACAAGGCGATCACCAGCCCCTGCGCCCACTTTACCGTCGGCGGCGCCTTTGACTACGAGGCCGGCGTCCAGAAGGCCGCGCCCCGCTGGATGGGCCAGATCGGCGTCGAGTGGCTGTTTCGCCTGCTGGCCGATCCGCGCCGGCTCTTTTCGCGCTATTGCGTCGAGCCCTGGTTCCTGATCGGGCCGGCCATGGGCGACCTGCGCCAGGCCTTCCTGACCAAGCCCGCCGCCCAGATCGAAGGCGCGAGCGCCTTTCCAGGCTAGCCAAGCCCTTCGTCCTCCGCGAGTATGATCGCTGATCACCGATCCATCAGAGGTCGGGGCGGGAGCGCGAAGGAACAACGCAATGGCTGGACGTCTGAACGGCAAGGTCGCCGTCATCACTGGAGCTTGCTCGGGCATTGGCCTGGGCGCGGTCGAACTGTTTGTCGCCGAGGGCGCCAGCGTCATCGCCGCCGACATGCAGGAAGACAAGGGCGCGATGCTGGAGAAGCGTTTCCCCGACACCGTGCGCTTCGCCCGCTGCGACGTCACTGTCGAGGCTGACATCGCGAAGGCCGTGAACATGGCCAAGGACGCCTTTGGCGGCCTGGACATCCTGTTCAACAACGCCGGCCACGGTGGTACGCCGCTGGGCGTCGCCGACATGACCGCCGAGGGCTGGGACCAGACCTTCGCCCTGCTGGTGCGCGGCCCGGCCCTGGGCATGAAGTACGCCGTGCCGCTGATGCTGGAGCGCGGCGGCGGCTCGATCATCAACACCGCCTCGATCGCCGGCCTGCAGGCGGGTTTCGGCCCTCTGGCCTATTCGACCGCCAAGTGCGCCGTGATCCATCTGAGCCGCTGCGCGGCGGCCGAGCTGTCGCCCGACAAGATCCGGGTCAACGCCATCTGCCCGGGCCTGATCGCCACCTCGATCTTCGGGGCCTCGATGGGCCTGCCGCGCGAGGTCGCCGACCAGATGGCCGCCCGCGTCGCCGAGGTAGGTCCCAAGATCCAGCCCATCCCCAAGGCCGGCCTGCCCGAGGACATCGCCCGCGCCGCCCTCTATCTGGCCAGCGACGATTCCGAGTTCGTGACCGGCACCCACATCGTGGTCGATGGCGGCATCACGGTGGGCGGCCGCAGCAGCTGGGACAAGAACGCGCCCTCGCCCATCCTGTCGGCCATGGGCATCACGCCGGAGCAGGCCGAGCAGATGCGGATGGCCATGGCCCCCCAAGGAACCCAGGGCGGCGCGGCCGGGTGACGGCAAGCGCCCTAACACCCAACCTGCGTGGCGCGCTGTGGATGCTGGCCTCGGCGGTCGGCTTCACGGCGATGACCACCCTGATCAAGTATCTGGGCCCGGGCTATCCGGCCGCCCTGCAGACCTTCTACCGGCAGCTGGCGGGGGTGATCATCCTGCTGCCGCTGATGGCGCGCGACTGGCGGGGCACGTTCTACACCACCCGGCCGGGCATCCTGATCTTCCGGTCCAGCGCCGGGGTGCTGGCCCTGATCCTCAGCTTCTACGCCTATCAGGAACTGCCGCTGGCCGACGCCAACGCCCTGTCCTTCACCCGGACCCTGTGGCTGGTGCCGTTCGCCGGCCTGATCCTGCGCGAGCCGATCGGACCCTTGCGGATCTCGGCTGCCGTGGTCGGGTTTCTGGGGGTGCTGATCATGCTGCAGCCCGGCGCGGACGGTTCCGGCGGCTGGCTGGGCTGGCCGCAGGCGGCGGCCCTGGCGGCGGCGCTGCTGTTTGCCCTGACCATTACCGGCATGAAGGTGATGACCCGCGACCACTCGCCGTTCACCCTGCTGGTCTATGCGGCCGTGCTGGGCCTGGTGTTCTCGATCCCGCCGGCCCTGTTCGTCTGGCGCTGGCCCAGCCTGCCCGACCTTGGCCTGCTGGCCGCCATGGGCGTGATCGGCACCCTGACGCAGGGGGCCTATATCAAGGGCATGCAGGCGGGCGAGGCGGCGGTGATGGCCCCGATCGACTATACGAGGCTGGTCTTCGCCGTACTGGTCGGCTTCCTGCTGTTCCATGAGGTCCCCAAGACGGCGACCCTGATCGGCGCGGCCATCGTGGTGGGCTCAACCCTGTTCATCTCCTGGCGCGAGCACCAGGTGTCCAGGCGCGCGGCGGCCTTGACGGTTCAGGCGCCGGAATAGGCCCGCCGCCATTCGACGAACTTCGCGAGCCCATCGGCCAACTTGACCCTGGGCCGGTAGCCGGTCAGCGCGTGCAGCTTGTCGATATTGGCGAAGGTGGCGGTGACGTCGCCGGGCTGCATAGGCCGCATGATCTTGACGGCCTCGACGCCGAGCGCGGCTTCCAGCGTGGAGATCATCTCCATCAGCCCGACCGGATCGTTGTCGCCGATGTTGTAGACCTCGTGTCCGCCCTGGGCCGGCGGGTTGTCGAGGACGCCGACGATGCCGTCGACGATGTCGTCGATATAGGTGAAGTCGCGCGCCATCTCGCCCTCGCCATAGACCTCGATGGGCTCGCCCGAGAGGATCTTCTCGGTGAAGCCGTAATAGGCCATGTCGGGCCGGCCCCAGGGGCCATAGACGGTAAAGAACCGCAGGCCCGACTGGGGAAAGCCATATAGCGCTGCGTAGCTCTGGCTGATCAGCTCGCAGGAGCGCTTGGTGGCGGCATAGAGCGACACCGGCGTCTCGGCCGGATCCGTCTCCTTGAAGCCCGAGCCGTTGAGCGGCCGATCGCCGTACACCGAGCTCGACGAGGCATAGACCAGATGCTCGACGCCTGAGTGACGACAGGCTTCCAGCACCGCCAGATGGCCGGCCAGGTTGGAGCGCTCATAGGCGAACGGATTGTCGATCGAGTAGCGGACACCGGCCTGGGCGGCCAGATGCACCACCCGCCTGGCGCCGGAGGTCTTGACCAACTCCAGCAAGGCCTCGTGCTCGGCGATGTCCATCCGGACCATGGTGAAGCCGTCGCGGCCTTCCAGCCGCGCGGCCCGGGCCGCCTTCAGCGCCGGGTCGTAATAGGTGTTGAAGTTGTCGACTCCGACCACCGTCTCGCCGCGATCCAGCAGCCGCTCGGCCACATGCATGCCGATGAAGCCGGCCGCTCCGGTGACAATGATCGGCGAAGGCATGTCAGCCTCGTCCGATGCTGGCATAGGTGAAGCCGTGGCGGACCATCTCGCTGGGCTTGTAGACATTGCGCAGGTCGACGACGACCGGGCTGTTCATCAGGAGCTTCAGGCGATCCAGATCCAGGGCCCGGAACTGGTCCCATTCGGTCAGGATCACCAGAGCGTCGACGCCCTCAGCGGCCTCATAGGCGCCGGGCTTGAAGTCGACGCCCGGCAGCATGTGCGCCGCTTCCTTGGCGCCTTCGGGATCATAGGCCTGCACCGTCGCCCCCATGGCCTGCAGGGCCGGCAGGATGTCGAGGCTGGGGGCGTCGCGCATGTCGTCGGTATTGGGCTTAAAGGTCACGCCCAGTACCCCGATCGTCTTGCCGGTCAGATCACTCAAGCCGAGGGCGTCGGCGACCTTGGTCGCCATGGCCTTCTTGCGGGCGTCGTTGACCGCCACGGTGGTCTCGATCAGCTTGACCGGCGCGCCATATTGCTGGGCGGTGCGGACTAGGGCGATGGTGTCCTTCGGGAAGCACGATCCGCCATAGCCGGGACCGGCGTTGAGGAACTTGCCGCCGATGCGCTTGTCCAGGCCGATGCCCTTGGCCACCTGCTGGACGTCGGCCCCGACCTTCTCGCACAGGTCGGCCATCTCGTTGATGAAGGTGATCTTCATCGCCAGGAACGCGTTGGCCGCGTACTTGATCAGCTCCGAGGTCCGGCGACCGGTGAAGACGATCGGCGTCTCGTTCAGGCTCAGCGGGCGATAGAGGTCGCGCATCACGGCCTGGGCGCGCTCGTCCTCGGTGCCGACCACCACGCGGTCGGGACGCTTGAAGTCCTCGATGGCCGCGCCTTCGCGCAGGAACTCGGGGTTGGAGACCACCGCGAACTGGGCGTCGGGACGCACGCGCTTGATGATCGCCTCGACCTCGTCACCGGTGCCCACCGGGACGGTCGACTTGGTGACGATCACGGTGAAGCCGTCGATCAGGCCGGCGATCTCCTCGGCGGCGGCGTAGACATAGGAGAGGTCGGCATGGCCGTCGCCGCGACGGGTCGGGGTGCCCACGGCGATGAACACCGCGTCGGCGTTCCTGATGGCGTCGGCGCCTTCCAGGGTGAAGAACAGGCGGCCCTCGCGGACGTTGCGGGCGACCAGGTCATCCAGACCGGGCTCGAAGATCGGGATCTCGCCCTTCTCCAGCCTTTCGATCTTGCTCGGATCCTTGTCGATGCACGTCACCACGTGACCGAAATCGGCGAAACACGCCCCCGACACCAGGCCCACATAACCCGTGCCAATCATCGCTACGCGCATCGAAACACCCTGATCCGATTGATCATCGCCCGACGGGCGACGCTTGTGCCTAATCCAGCAATCGCGGCGCCGAGGCAAGCCGTCTGCCCTAGACGCTCAACCCATGACATCATCATGACGAACGTCTCGGTGGGTCACACCGGTCTTCCACCCCTGACCTAAAGCCGATAGCCAGAGGCCTGCATCGCGAGGGGAATTTCATGCAAACCGTTCTGGTGGCCGGGGGCGCTGGCTATGTCGGCTCCCACACCTGCCTGGCCCTGGCGGCGGCGGGCTTCAGGCCCGTGGTGTTCGACGACCTCTCCAACGGCCACCGCGAGCACGTCCAGTGGGGTCCGCTCGAAATCGGCGACATCCGCGACGCCGCCCGGCTGGACGCGGTGTTCGCCGCCCACAAGCCCGTCGCCGTCCTGCACTTTGCCGCCCGCATCGAGGTCGGGGAGTCGGTCAAGGATCCCGGCGCCTTCTTCGACAACAATGTGGCCGGCACGATCAACCTGATCGAGGCCGCCCGCCGGGCCGGCGTCGAGGCCATGGTGTTTTCCTCGACCTGCGCCACCTTCGGCGATCCGGTGAGGGTGCCGATGGACGAGACCCATCCGCAGAACCCGCTCAATCCCTATGGCCGCAGCAAGCTGATGGTCGAGCAGGCTCTGACCGACTATGGCCGCTATGTCGGCTTCCGCAGCACGGTGTTGCGCTATTTCAACGCCGCCGGCGCCGACCCCGAAGGCCGGATCGGCGAGTGGCACGAGCCCGAGACCCACGCCATTCCCCTGGCGATCCAGGTAGCTCTGGGGCAGCGGCCGCACTTCACGATCTTCGGCGACGACTACGACACCCGCGACGGCACCGCCGTGCGCGACTATGTCCACGTGCTGGACCTGGCCGACGCCCATGTCGCGGCGCTGAACCGCCTGCTCGGAGGCGCGACGAGCAGCAGCTACAATCTCGGCACCGGCCATGGCACGACGGTCAAGGAGATGATCGCCGGCGTGGAACGCGCCACCGGCAAGCCCCTGCCTGTGCAGATCGCCGCGCGCCGCTCGGGCGATGCGCCCATCCTGGTCGGCGACAACGCCAAGGCTCGCGCCGAGCTGGGCTGGACCCCGTCGCGCGATCTCGACGTGATCCTTGCAAGCGCCTGGCGCTGGCACCAGACCCAGGCCGCCGCAGGTCGGTGAAGGTTGATCAGGGATGATCCAGCCCTTGATCCGGCGGGATCATGGCCAATTGTCGCACGACCGCGCGTTGAAAGAGTTTATTTGTAACTCTCCCGGTATCGTCTGAGGGCTGTGATCCGGGGGAACCGCGTGTGTTGAAGGTTTTGGCCTGTCTGACGACCGAGCATGACTATCGGTTGGTCGGCGTGGCGGCGGTCGTTTGTTTCGCCGCCTGCTTCACCGCGTTCAGACTCTACTCACGCATGCGCGGCGCCAAGGGGCTCGTCAGAGCGGCCTGGCTGCTGCTCACCGGCCTGGTCTGCGGGTCGGGGGTCTGGGCCACCCATTTCATCGGCATGGTCGCCTACGACCCCGGTCTGAAAACGGGCTACAGCCCGACCGGCACCCTTTTGTCCCTGATGATCGCCGTCCTGTTCATCGGCTCGGGCTTTGTCGTCGCCTCGGCGCAGCGCACGCGCACCAATGACCTGGCCGGCGGCCTGATCCTCGGCATGGGCGTCGCCTCCATGCACTATACCGGGATGACCGCCTTCGTGACCCAGGGCCACATTGTCTGGGAACATGCGACGGTCGGCGCCTCGGTGCTGTTTGGCGTAGCCGGCTCTACGGCCGCTTTGATCCTCGCGGGCCGCGCTCGCAGCATCGGCAAACAGATCCTGGGCGGCGGGATACTGACCCTGGGCGTCTGCGCCCTGCATTTCACCGGCATGGGCGCCATCACCATTGTGCCCGACACTTCGATCGTGGTCCCCGAGCAACTGCTTTCGGGCGGCTTCCTGACCCTGGCCGTCACCAGCATCACCGGTCTGATCATCCTGGGCGGGCTCGGCGCCGTCGCGATCGAATCCCAGACCACACGCTCGGCCCTCGAACGCATCCGCCGCATGGCCAACGCCGCCTATGAGGGCATCGTGGTCGTCCAGGACGGCCGTATCAACGACGCCAACGCCGCCTTCTGCGAGCTGGTCGGGGCGCCGCTTGAAGAGATCAAGGGCAAGCCCCTGTTCGACGCGATCCTCACCTTCGACGGCGACGAGGCCTCCCGAGACGGCGTGCGCCGCGAAGGCTTTCTGCAACCGCTCGAAGGCGGCCGCGAAATTCCCGTCGAGGTGTTCTCGCGTCTGATGGACGACGGCGCCCGCACGGAGACCTCGGGCCTTACCGTGCTGGCGGTCCGTGACCTGCGCGAACGCCGCTCGGCCGAAGAGAAGATCCGCTATCTGGCTGAGCATGACGGCCTGACCGGTTTGCCCAATCGCAACTCGCTACAGACCCGCCTGGCCGCCGCCATAGAGCGCGTTGAGGCCTCGGGCGAGACCCTGTCGGTGATCTGTATCGACCTCGATCATTTCAAGGAAGCCAACGACCAGCATGGTCACCCGGCGGGCGACGCCCTGCTCGTTGAGACAGCCCGTCGTCTGCAGGATTCCATCTCGGCGCCCTCCTTCGCCGCACGGCTGGGCGGCGACGAGTTCATGGTTGTGCAGGTGGGGGCGGGCGACCAACCGACGGCCGCCGCCGAGCTCTCGGGCCGACTTCTGGACATTCTGGCGACCCCGGTCATGTTCGAAGGTCAGGACCTGGCCATGGGCGCCAGCCTGGGTGTCAGCCTCTACCCCGACGACGGCCGCACGACAGAGTCACTGATGGCCAATGCCGACATGGCGCTGTATCGCGCCAAGGAAGGCGGTCGCGGGATCTATCGCTTCTTCAAGCGCGAGATGGACGAGTCGATCCGCGAGCGCCGCGCCCTGGCCCGCGATCTGAAGCAGGGCATCGCCGACGGCGAGCTGGTGGTCTACTACCAGCCTCTGGCCCGGGCTTCCGATGGCGAGGTTTGCGGTTTCGAAGCCCTGGTCCGCTGGCAGCATCCGACCCGCGGCATGATCCCGCCGCTCGATTTCATTCCGGTGGCCGAAGAGAACGGCCTGATCGCCCCGCTGGGCGAATGGGTCCTGCGTCGCGCCTGCGCCGACGCCGCCGCCTGGGAGAAGCCGCTGCGCATCGCGGTCAACCTCTCGCCGCTGCAGCTGAACAACCCCGCCCTGCCGACCCTGGTGCACGAGGTGCTGATCGCCACCGGCCTGTCGCCCCACCGGCTGGAGCTGGAAATTACCGAGAGCGCGCTGTTCAAGGACTATCAGCGGGCGCTCGACAACCTGCGCCGCCTCAAGGCGCTGGGCGTTCGCATCGCCATGGATGATTTCGGCACAGGCTTCTCCTCGCTGTCCACCCTGCAGTCGTTCCCGTTCGACAAGATCAAGATCGACAAGAGCTTCGTCGAGAACATCCACCGCCATGACCGCGCGACCGTCATTGTCCGCGCTGTCCTGGGCCTGGGCCGCAGTCTGGAGATTCCGGTCGTGGCCGAGGGCGTGGAGACTCAGGAGCAGATCAACTTCCTGCGCAGCGAGGACTGCGCCGAGTTGCAGGGTTACGCCATCGGTCGGCCGGGACCGCTGCACACCCTCGACGCCTGGACCAAGGTGGCCCCGGCCCCGGTCGCCGCCCAGGCGCCCAAGCGCGCCAGGCGTTCCGCCGCCTGAGACCGATCAGCGACTGCGCTTCAGACCTCCAAGCAGGCCCCGCATGATCTCGCGCCCGGCCTGACTGGCGACGGTGCGCAGCAGCGACTTTGCGAAGGTCTCGGCCATGCCCTGGCGATTTGAAGCGCGGGGGCGAGGGGCGGCCCGGGTCTCGCGCGCCTCTTCCCGGGCCCGAACCTTTTCTTCAGCGATCCGGACCTTCTCCGCCTCGGCCGCGTCCTGGGCGGCTTCGCTCTGGCGAAGGGCGTCCTGGGCTCGGCCCTGCAGGACCTCATAGGCCGACCCGCGATCCTGGGCGGTGTCATACAGGCCGGCCACCGGGCTCCTGGCGATCAGCGATGTGCGCTCCTCCGGCGTCAGCGGCCCCAGACGCGAAGCGGGCGGGCGGATCATGGTCTTCTGCACGACGCAGGGCGCGCCTTTGGCGTCGAGGGTCGAGACCAAGGCCTCACCGACGCCCAGGCCCTGAATGGTCTCGGCCGTGTCGAAGGACGGATTGACCCGGAACGACTGGGCGGCGGCCTTCAGACCCTTCTGGTCGGCGGGCGTGTAGGCGCGCAGCGCATGCTGGATACGCGCCCCCAGCTGGCCGAGGACCGCGTCAGGAATGTCGGCCGGGTTCTGGGTGACGAAATAGATTCCCACGCCCTTGGAGCGGATCAGGCGCACGACCTGCTCGATCTTCTCCAGCAGGGGCTTGGGCGCGTCGTTGAACAGCAGGTGAGCCTCGTCGAAGAAGAACACCAGGCGGGGTTTGTCCACATCGCCCAGCTCAGGCAGTTCCTCGAACAGTTCCGACAGCAGCCACAGCAGGAAGGTCGAATAGAGCTTGGGTGACTGGATCAGCCTGTCGGCGGCCAGCAGGTTCACATAGCCGCGTCCAGCGACGTCGGTGCGCATGATGTCGGCGAGGTTCAGAGCCGGCTCGCCGAAGAAATTGTCAGCGCCCTGGCTCTGCAGGGTCAGCAGCTTGCGCTGGATCGCGCCCACCGTCGCAGGCGAGACATTGCCATAGAGCGTCCCGATGTCGGCGGCGTTGTCGGCGACATATTTCAGGCCGGCCTGCAGGTCCTTCAGGTCCAGCAGCAGCAGGCCGTCCTTGTCGGCGACATGGAAGACGATGGTCAGGACGCCTTCCTGCACATCATTGAGCTCCAGCAGGCGCGCCAGCAGGACGGGACCCATCTCCGAGATGGTTGTGCGGATCGGATGACCCTTCTGGCCGAACAGGTCCCAGAACACGGTCGGCGGGGCGGCCGGGGTCAGGGTCAGATCCATTGAAGCGGCGCGGGCCAGCATCTTCTCGTTGGGCGTCCCGGCCAGGGCGATGCCCGAAAGATCCCCCTTAATGTCTGCGGCGAACACAGGGACGCCGGCGTCCGAAAACGCCTGGGCCATGATCTGAAGGGTCACCGTCTTGCCGGTGCCGGTCGCGCCCGCCACGACGCCGTGCCGATTGGAGCGATCCAGGCGCTGGGTCACCGGACCTTCGCCCAGCCCGATCAGGATTTCGCCTTCACCAATCGACAAGGTCATATGCAACATCCTCCAAACTTGAGCACTGACCCTAACCGCGCCCTTGCGCCGCGCCAATCGCGGTAGGCAAAGTGTTACGATCTCCAGGAGTTCTTGAATGACCGTTTCGTCGTCCGCCGCCACTCGCAACGCCGTGGTCTTTCTGGCGGTGATCGCGGGCGGCGCGGCGCTGCTGTGGATGCGCGACATCCTCTCGCCCCTGGCCCTGGCGGTCTTCCTGGCGGTGATGATCGACAGCTTTTCGCGGGTGCTGACCATCAGGGCGCGCTTCCCCAAGCGCGTGGCCCTGCCGACCGCGATCGTCCTGTTGACCCTGCTCTTTGGCCTTTCGGTGTGGGTGGTGGCCGAAAACAGCGCCAGCTTTGTCGACCAGCTGAAGGCCTATGCGCCCAGGCTCAATGACGTGATCGCCAGGCTGGCCCACGCGGTCGGCATCCATGTCGCGCCGACCTTGAGTGACCTGATCACCCAGCTCGATCCGCAACGCTTTATCGGCGCTGCGGCCCAGAGCCTGCAGAACTTTGCCTCCAGCGCAGTGCTCGTTCTGATCTATCTGGGCTTTATCATCGCCTCGCGCCGGGGCTTCAACCGCAAGATCGTGGCCCTGTTTCCGCAAGGCGGCGAGCGGGACAAGGCGATGGTGCTGTTCCACCGCATCCGCGACGGCGTGGAGCAGTATCTGTGGATCCAGACGGTCACGGGCCTGATGATCGCGGTCGGCGCCTGGCTGGTGATGGCGTTGCTGGGGCTCGACAACGCCTTCTTCTGGGCCTTCCTGATTTTCCTCGCCAGCTACATCCCGATCCTGGGCGGCGCCATTGGCTGCTTCCTGCCACCGTTGTTCGCCATCGTGCAGTTTCCCGACAGCTTCCTGCCGGCGACGATCCTTTTTGTGGCCCTGCAGGCGATCTATTTCGTGGTCGGCAACATCGTCTTGCCCCGCATGCAGGGCGACAGCCTGAACATGGACCCGACCGTGGTGCTGTTGTCCCTGGCCGTCTGGGGCGCCCTGTGGGGCGTGCCCGGCATGTTCCTGTCGACCCCGCTGACGGTGGCCTTCATGGTGATCCTGGCCCAGTTTGACGGCTCGCGCTGGATCGCCATCCTGCTGTCCGAAGACGGTGATCCGCAGGGGGCGAGTGTAACCTCGGGCGGAGAGGCGTCGGAGGCTGAGACGCCAAGGTCGGCCGCCCGACAGAAAGTCGCCAAGGGGGACTTAAAATCCTGAACGTTGCGCCTATCTCTGTTTGGTCCGACACCCCCCGGTCGGACCCCCGCCCGACGCAGCCTGGTTCTCCGGCGCGTCCGAAGCGGAAAATGCCCGCCCGCTCCCCCCGGGCGGGTCTGCGCCGCCGGTTTCCCCCACCGGCGGCGCTTCCGTTTTCCCCCGACATTCCCGGCGCGCTCGAAATCCGCAAGATCCATGGCGGGTTTTCGATGTCCTGGTTGAATCACACCCCGAAAAGTCTAGGTTGTCGCCAAAAATTCGCGAGGAAATCTCATGGTCAGTGCAAAAAATGACCCCCAGGCTTCAATGGCGGGCGGCCAGTTGTTGACGGCTTTCGCCCAGGCTTTGGGTCATGCCGCCGATGCGCTGCCGGCTCAGGCGGCTCATTTCCTCGCCCAGGCTCAGGACGACTGGTCGGCCGACGAAATGCCGGGGTTCGACGCCGGCGATACCGCTCATGCCCTTGCCGATTTCTGGCGCTTTGGTCAGGACGTGACCGATGTGACCGAGCCGGCCATCCGTCTGCGTCAGGCGCGCAAGCCTGACGGGACCTACCTGCGCGGCGACCTCCTCGAGATCGTCCAGCAGGACCGACCCTTTTTGGTCGACAGCATCATGGGCGCAGTGGCCGAGGCGGGCTTTCAGGTCCGGGCCATGTTCCACCCGGTGGTCGAGGTTGGCGGCCAGCGCCGCTCGATGATCCAGATCTATCTGGCTTCCGTCGGCGAGGACCGCGAGGCGGCTCTGATCCAGGCTGTGGGCGAGGCCCTGGCTGATGTTCGCCTGGCCGTGCAGGACTTCGAGGCCATGCGCGGCCTGATGCGCCGCACGATCCTTGAGCTGCGCGACACCAAGGTCGCCATTCCGGCGGAGGCCCGGGCCGAGGACATGGATTTCCTCGACTGGCTGGCCGACGACCATTTCGTGTTTCTCGGCGCCCGGGTCTACGACTATCCCCGCACGAGCGACGGCGGCTATGCGGCCGAGGAGCCCCTGGATCGGCCGGAGGGCAATCTGGGCGTCCTGCGCGACGAGGTCCGCACTGTGCTGCGCCGGGGCAGCGAGCCGGCCATCCTGTCGCGTCAGGTCCTCAGCCATATCGAGATCGGCGACCCGATCGTGGTGGCCAAGTCCAACCTGCGCTCGCGCGTCCACCGTCGCGGCTACATGGATTATGTCGGGGTGCGCCGGTACGGCGCCGACGGCAAGCCCTCCGGCGAGGTCCGCTTTGTCGGCCTGTTCACCGCCGAGGCCTACGAGACTCCGGCTCATGACGTGCCGCTGATCCGTCGCAAGGTGGCGCACGTTCTGGACAGCGCCAGCAAGGATCCCGACAGCCACAACGGCAAGCGCCTGCGAAACATCCTGGAGACCTGGCCCCGCGACGAGCTGTTCCAGACGGATACCGACCAACTGCTGAGCATGGCTTTGGGGGTTCTGCACCTCTATGATCGGCCCCGCGTCCGGCTGTTCACCCGCCGCGACCCCTTTGACCGATTCATCTCGGCCTTGCTGTTCGTGCCGCGGGAGCGTTACGACTCTGGCGTCCGCGAACGGGCCGGCCATCTGCTGGCCGAGGCCTTCGGCGGCCGGGTCTCCGCCTACTATCCCAGCTTCTCCGACGCGCCGCTGGCGCGGGTTCATTTCATTGTCGGCGTCACGCCGGGCGATCACTACGAGCCGGACATGGCTCAGCTGGAAGCCGCCATCGCCGAGACCGCCCGCACCTGGGAGGACCGCTTCGAGGCGGCGATCCGTGACGGCGGCGCCCCGGGGCGGGTCGCCGAGACCCTGGCCCGTTACGCCGGCGCCTTCCCGCCCGGCTATCGCGACCAGTACGACGCCGCCGAGGCCCTGGCCGACATCGAGGTGGTCGACGCCCTGGCCGAAGGCGAGGCTGTTCGCGTCCGCGCCTTCCGTCGTCCCGAGGACAGCGCGACGACCTTCCGCTTCAAGCTCTATCGCCCCGGCGCTGCGGCGCCCCTGGCCGACGTTCTGCCGATCCTCGAGCACATGGGCCTCAAGGCGCTGATCGAGGACGGCCACAAGGTTTCGCCGACCTCCGACGGCGGCGCGCGCGCGCCCGTCTGGGTGCATGAGTTCGTCCTGGCCGACGAGCAGGGCGAGCACCTGACTTTCGCCGACGTCAAGCTGGCCTTCGAGGCTGCCTTCGTCGCCATCTGGACGGGCCGCGCCGAGAGCGACGGCTTCAACCGGCTGGTGCTGGAGCTGGGCATCGGCTGGCGCGAAGCGGCCCTGATCCGCGCCCTGGCCCGTTATCGTCAGCAATCGGGTCTCGATCCCAGCCAGGGTGTGCAGGAGCAGGCCCTGGCCGATCATCCCGGCGTCGCCCGTCTGATTCTCGACCTGTTCCAGACCAAGTTCGACCCGGCCGTCCTGGCAGATCTCAAGGACCGGCGGGAACAGGCCAAGGCCGTCGAGGCCAAGATCGGTGAGGCT
Organism: Caulobacter sp. FV1ye13L; assembly: GCF_058681155.1. The sequence goes on along the minus strand of NZ_CM178732.1, from coordinate 933,094 downwards.
CTGCAGGCTGTCGAGAGCCTCGACGCCGACCGCGTACTGCGCCGGATCGCCGCCCTGGTCGGCGCGATCCTGCGGACCAACTTCTATCAACCCGCCGAAGATGGTCAGCCCAAGCCCTATATCAGCTTCAAGATCGCCTCGCGCGAGCTGGAAGACCTGCCGGCCCCAAAGCCCTATCGCGAGATCTTCATCTCGGCCCCGCACATCGAGGGCGTGCACCTGCGCTTTGGGCCCGTGGCGCGCGGCGGCCTGCGCTGGTCCGATCGCCGCGACGACTTCCGCACCGAGGTGCTGGGACTGGTCAAGGCTCAGCAGGTCAAGAACGCGGTGATCGTACCGGTCGGCTCCAAGGGCGGCTTCTATCCCAAGCAGTTGCCGCGCGGCGGTGATCGCGACGCGGTCCAGGCCGAGGCGATCCGCGCCTACAAGACCTTCCTGTCGGGCCTGCTCGACATCACCGACAATATCGACGCCGACAACAAGGTCGTGCCGCCGCTATCGGTGGTCGTGCATGATGGCGAGGATCCCTATCTGGTCGTCGCCGCCGACAAGGGCACGGCGACCTTCTCCGACATCGCCAATGGCGTGGCCGAGGATTACGGCTTCTGGCTGGGCGACGCCTTCGCCTCTGGCGGTTCGGTCGGCTACGACCACAAGGTCATGGGCATCACCGCCCGCGGCGCCTGGGAGGCGGTCAAGCGCCACTTCCGCGAAATGGGCAAGGACATCCAGACCCAGCCCTTCACCGTCGTGGGCGTCGGCGACATGAGCGGCGACGTGTTCGGCAACGGCATGCTGCTGTCGAAGCAAACCAAACTGCTCGCGGCCTTCGATCACCGGCACATCTTCCTCGATCCCGATCCGGACACCGCATCCTCGTGGGTGGAACGCGACCGGATGTTCAAGCTGCCGCGCTCCTCGTGGGACGACTATGACCGCAGCAAGATCTCGGCCGGCGGCGGCGTCTTCGCCCGCAGCCTCAAGAGCATTCCCCTGTCGCCGGAAGTCCGTGCCCTGTTCGAGATCAAGGCCGAGGCCGTCTCACCGGCCGAACTGATGACCGCGATCCTGAAGTCCAGGGCCGAGCTGCTCTATCTCGGCGGCATCGGCACCTATGTGAAGGCCCAGGGCGAGAGCAACGCCGACGCCGGTGACAAGGCCAATGACGCCGTACGCGTCAATGGCGCGGACCTGCGGGTCAAGGTGGTGGGCGAGGGCGCCAATCTGGGCCTGACCCAAGCCGGCCGCATCGAATTCGCCACCGCCGGGGGGCACATCAACACCGACGCCATCGACAACTCGGCCGGCGTCGACAGTTCCGACCATGAGGTCAACATCAAGATCCTCACGGGCCTGCTGGAGCGAGGCGGTGAGCTGGATCGTCCCAGCCGCAACACGCTGCTGGCCTCCATGACCGATGACGTCGCCCATCACGTGCTGGAGCATAATTACGACCAGACCCTCGCGCTGACCCTGCTGGAAAGCGACGCCGCCAGCGAGGTCGACCCCCAGATCCGCTACATGGTCGATCTGGAAAGTCGCGGGCGCCTGGACCGCAAGGTCGAAGGTCTGCCGACCAATACGACTCTCCTCGAGCGCAAGCAGGCCGGCAAGGGTCTGACCCGACCGGAGCTGGCGGTGCTGCTGGCCTATGGCAAGCTGGACCTGTTCGATGAGATCGTGGCCTCCGACGCCCCTGACGATCCGTGGTTCGAAAGGACTCTGCGGGGCTACTTCCCCAAGGGCCTCAACCGCTATGCCGCCCAGATGCAGACGCACCGGCTGAAGCGCGAGATCATCGCTACGGTGGTCGGCAATCAGATGGTCAACATGTGCGGTCCGACCTTCGCGACCCGCCTTAAGGCCGCCGCCGGTTGCGACACCGACGCCCTGATCACCGGGTTCACGGCGGCGCGCGAGATCCTCGGGATCGACGCGCTGTGGGACCAGGTTTCGGCCCTGGACAACCACGCCTCGGCGGAGGGCCAGACGGCGCTCTACAAGGCTCTGTCCTACGCGCTGCGCAGCCTGACCTTCTGGCTGGCCAGGCGCGCATTCCGCGACAAGACCAAGGTAGAGGCGCTGGTCGAGAGCTACGGCCCTTCGGTCTCTGAACTGCGGGCCATGACTCCTGCCGTGCTCTCGGCCTTTGAACAGAAGGCCGTCGCCAAGCGGGTGAAGGCCTATGTCGCCGACGGCGCGCCGGAAGCCCTGGCCCAGGGCGTGGCGGCGCTGCAGCCCCTGACCATCGCCGCCGATCTCGTCGACCTTGCCAGCGCCTCCAGCTGGACCGTCAAGAACGTGGCGCGCCTCTATCACCAGACCGGGGCGGCCTTCGGCTTTGACCGGTTGCGCGGCGCGGCGGGCTCATTCGTCGGCGGCGACGCCTTCGAGCGCCTGGCTGTGCGCCGCCTGATCGAGGACCTGCTCAGCGAGCAGACGTCCATCACCCAGGCGGTGCTGAAGTTCTCGGCCAGCGCCCAGGCCGGCGAGGACGAGCTGTCAGCCAAGGCGGCGGTGACCTCTTGGGCCGCCCTGCGTATGGGTCCTGTCCGCTCGGCCAAGCGTACGGTGGAGGATATCGAGAACGCCGGCGGTGGCTGGACCTTCGCCAAGCTGACCATCGCCAATGCCGCGCTGCGCGAATTGGCCAACGCGGGTTAGGCGCGCCTGACGCGAAGGTTGTGGCGCGAGCCCAGGTCGGACTAGGCTCGCGCCACAATGCCTTGGGGGGCACATGGTCAAGAATCGCATCGTCCTGCTGGACTCCCTGCGGGGTCTGGGGGTGCTGGGCATCCTGCTGTGCAACGCGCCGGACTTCGCCGTCACGGCGGGCCTGGCAGAGTCGGTGCGCCACTGGCCGCACGGGACCGGAGCGGACACGGTCTCGGTCTGGGTCGCCACCCAGTGGCTGTTTCAGCGCAAGTTCGTCACCCTGTTCGCCATGCTGTTCGGCGTCTCGATTTTCCTGGTCGGCGGCGAGCGGTCCGAGATCGAGCGCGGCGCGACCCTGCGCAAGCGCCTGATGTGGATGGTGGTCTTTGGCCTGCTGCACGGCTTCGCGATCTGGTTCGGCGACGTGCTGCTCAGCTACGCCCTGGCCGGCTTTCTGGTGATGTTCGCCCGCTCCTGGTCGCCCAAGCGGCTGTTCAAGGTCGGGATCGGCATCTGGATCGGCTTCTCGCTGATGATGGCCGCCGGCATGGTCGCCTCGATGTTGATGCCGCACGATGCGGCCGAGGAAGCGGTCCAGGCCGCAAAGGAAGCCGCCACGAACAGCGCCGCCGCCGCTCAGTACGCCGGCACGTTCATGCAGTCGCTGATCCAGAACGCCAAGGACCGCCTGCCGCTGCTGGCTGGCGAGCCGGTCATCGTCATGATGACGGGCAGCCTGATGCTGATCGGACTGGGCTGCTTCAAGACCGGCGTCTTCACAGGCGAGGCCTCAAAGAAGACCTATGCGATCCTCACCGTCGTCGGCCTGCTGGCCCTGGCGGTCACCGGCGCGCTGTTCATCACCGTCGCCCTGACCGGCCTGCCCAGGCCGCTGGGCATGATCGCCGGCGTCGTCCAGATGGCCACCGCGCCCCTGATCACCCTGGCCTATGTCAGCCTGGTGGTGTTCGCCTCGCGGTCGGCGGGCTTCTGGAAGAAGATCCCCGAAATCCTCGCCCCCGTCGGCCAGATGGCCTTCACCAACTATCTGGCCCAGTCGTTCATCATGACTGCGATCTTCTATGGCGGCCGGGGCCTGAGCCTGCATGGCAAGGTCGACCGGCCCGGCCTGGCCCTGATCGTTGTGGCCATCTGGATCGCCCAGATTCTGTGGTCGAAGTGGTGGATGGACCGATTCAGCATGGGCCCGTTGGAGTGGTTCTGGCGCCGGCTCTATCGCGGTCCGACCCCGATCCTGCGGAGCAGGGCGGGAGCCTAGAGACTTTCCTGAACCGTCGGGGGAGCCGCACGGAAGACTGTCACGACTCAGTCAGGCCGCAGAATGTCAGCGCTAGGTGCGCCATCACCGTCATGCCCTTCCTCGCTGAGAAGGGCATGACCGGGTTGCGGGCTTCAGCGAACGCTGCGCGCAGGATGTGGATGGTCTCCGATCTCAGCCAAGGCAGGTGAGAGCCGACGCGTTTTACTGGTCAGACCGCCATCTTCAGAGGAATGGCCGGATCGGGCGCGACGTTCATCGCGGTCCATTGCAGATCGCCGGCGTAGCGCCACGCCATCCTGCCGGCCTCATCGAGGGCGAAGAGATGCAGCCAGCGATTGTCAAACAGCGAGCGAACGCTCTCATGCCGTTTGAGGATCTCGGTCATCGCCTCGCGCGGCGCTTCGATGCAGACAGACAAGCGAAGCGGCTCATGCACGTAGCGCTCGCCGTCATGCACGGATTGCCAAGGGAGACCGGCGCGCATCACGCCGCCCGCCCCCTCGACGACGCCGATGCCGCCGGTGACGTTGTGCAACAGCTTGTTGCCGCCGCCGAACACGGCGGGCGCCACGGTGGATCCGTAATACTGCAGGCTGATCCAGCTCGCGACGACCACGGGCGCCGTCAGGATCAGTTCCAGAACGCCAAAGCCCCGGTCCATCTTCCAGTCATAGTCATGAAGGAAGGCGCGCCCCTCAAGGGTCTTGCCCGCTGTCCGCCGACGGGGCGCGGCAATGAACGCCTTGCAACCGGCCAACGCCCATTCGGGCCGCACCTCAGCCCAGTCGCGGCTTCGATGCTTAACGCGCCCCTCCCCCCCGGCTCTTGGCAGGCGTAGCGCCCGTTCGCCTCGTGAAATGACGCCTGCCGCCTCCAGGCAAAGCTTCGCCTGGCGGATATCGTGCTGACGCGGCGCCGAGGGATGATCGTCCGCATAGAGTGTGACAGCGTCCGTCGTGGTGTCATGCAGAGCGCCGAGGAACAGCGTATCGGCTGGAATCTCGATCCCTTCCGATGACAGGCCCGAGCGCACCTCCGGGTCATTGAGCAACGTCGCCAGCAGCCGCGCATTGACCTCGCCGGAATAGCCGCCGCAGGCCCCGCAGTGAAGGCCGCTGGCGTGGGGGTTGTTGACGACGTTCGCGCCGTGTCCGGCCAGCAGCACTAGGCGCGCAAAGTTGCTTGTGAGCGACATGGCCCGCAGCACAGTCTCGGCGGTCTTGGTCCGCGTTGCCAGATCAAGAGCGGGATCAAGACGGGGCGCGGGATCATGGGGCGCGGCCGTGGCGTGAAGTCCCAACGCATCGCTGACGAGTTTGCTGACATAAACCGGGCCCGTCGCCTCGACGAAGGCGAAGGAGGAGACGGCGGCGAGCTTGAAGCGACCCCAGGCCCGCTTCGCGCGAGCCTTGAACCGCGCCGATTTGTCCGCCTCGGCGTCATCGGGGCCGCCAGAACACGTGGTCAGGCCCGGATTGAGAAGCACGGGCAACCGGTGCTCCTGCACATCGGATGCAAAGCGGCGATGGGAGGCCGTCAGCCCGAAGAACCCTGCGAACCCCAGGGTCTGGACATCCGGATTGACCGACTCCAGCGCCCGCCGAAAGACCTCGGACCGGACATCGATACAGAATGCGGCCTGGAGCGCGGGTCGTTTGCCCGTCGCAAGTGTCCCCGGCGCCGCGAGCGTCTCAGCCAGGGCCCGCTGCGCCGAGCGCTCCAACGCGTCCTGCAGGATGGCGTCCACCACATGGTCGGCCGTCGGTCTGACAGGCGCCGCATGATGGGCGACAATCGCATTCCAGCGATCTGCGATCTTCGCCTCGTATCGCTCAAGGAGGGCCGCTTCCCAGATCAGACGGATAGCCAGAAAGTCGCCTATGGTTGGGTCTTCAGCGCCGCCCAGCTCCGCCTGCCAGAGCCGGTAGCGGGCATATTGCGCCCAGCCGCCCAGCGTCATCAGCATCTGGTGGAAATAGGTTTCCAGGGCCTCTGCCGGAATGGCGATCCGCTGCGTCACGCTCGCAATTGCGCCCGAAGCCGTTTCCGGGGCTTCGGAAACACGGGTGGCAAAACCCGCCAGACCGACGATCTCGGGCGTCAGATCATGGGTGGCGACGGCGCGCCAGGCGGCGTAGGCGCCTCGACCGCGTGGGGCGGCCCAGAGCGCCTGGCCCTCATCGAAGTATCCTGCCGCCCACGCCCCGAAGCGCTCCGCGATCAACCCTGGCCAGTCGATTCCCGACACCTCGGCGGCGAGATCGGCGATCGTCGGCAGCGCTCCAGCCGTCGGTTTCGAGACATGGGCGGCTGACTTGAGCGCGGCGAGGCTTGCAGGACGCGGCGTCTGCAGCGCGCTGGCCAAGGCCTCCGACAGATCGCCGTCTGTGATGACGCCGCTGGCGATCCGCTCCTGGTACCAGCCTCGGGGCATGGTAACCGCGACGCCCGATACTCGCGCCAACCGCGCGGCGACTGTGGCGAGGGTCTCATCGGTCTGGCCGAGGAACGGATTGACCGCAACGCTAGACGCCAGTGGCCAGACCGGAGGGATGGCCCGGGCGGCGCGCTCAGCGGCGGCGTCCAGTTCTAGGGTGTCGAGCATGATCGGAGTCTCTGAATTCATCATTTCGTCCTCCAGGCGGATCAAGTGGCGTTGCGCAAACGCCAGCCGCCGAGCAGCCGATCGAACACCGCGTTGGCGTAGAAGCCGTTGGAGAGATGCACGCGCAGCCCTGCGGCGGCCGGGTGATAGGCCCAGAGCGGAAACATCGCCTGGACCACGGCGACGAGGCCGAAACTGACGACCGCGAGCATGATCAGCGCCCATTGCAGCGGCCCCGGCGCCGGAGCGGCGGGCAGGACGCCAGAGGTCAGCCAGATGGCAAGGACCTGAAGCGCGAAGTAGCTGACTGAGGTGGCGACGGCGTAGACGATTGTGCGCCGGGTCAGGGCCCTTGGCGCCGCGTCAGCAAGGCCCTGCGCCAGCATGTAGGCGACGCCGAAGATCAGAATGGCGCCCAGGGCGATGGCTTGCGGCGACTTGTGCTGGAACACGAACCCGAAGCCCAGCCCGACCACGGCATAGATCGCCAGGGCTAGAAGAAAGGCGCGCCCGACTGCGCCGGCCTTTGGAATGGCCACGGGACCTGGCCTGCGATTGGCGGCGATCAGGTCGACCGCCCCGCCGGAGGCCAGGAAGGAATGGGCCTTGTAGAGCGAGTGCGCCACGATGTGCAGCAAGGCCAGCGGAAAGAGCGCGAGCCCGCACTCCAGGATCATGAAGCCCATCTGCGCGACCGTCGACCAGGCCAGCGAGGTCTTCACCGCAGGCTGGGTCAGCATCACCAGACCGCCGAAGAGCGCAGTGAACCCGCCGACCACCACCAGGACCGCCAGAACGCCTGGGGCCAGCAACATCACGTCAGCGAAGCGGATCAGCAGAAACCCGCCGGCGTTGATGACGCCCGCGTGCAGAAGCGCCGACACCGGCGTCGGCGTCTCCATCGCCTCGGTCAACCAGCCGTGCACGGGGAACTGCGCCGATTTCAGAATGGCCGCCGCTGCGAGGAAGCCGGCCGCCGCGATCGCGAGTCCGCCGCCATTTCCGGCGCGCGCGCTGCTCAGGATCTGCGCGATGTCGGCTGTGCCGTAGGCCAGGGCCAGCAACACCGCCGCAGTGATCAGGGCCGCGTCGCCAAGGCGCGCGGTGACCAGCTTCTTGGCGGCTGCGCGCTGGGCGGCGACGCGTTCCGGATAGAACAGCAGAAGCCGGTGCAGAAAGACGCTCGTCGCGATCCACGCCAGAACCAGCTGGACCAAATTGCCCGAGAGCACCAGGAGAAGCACCGAGGCCAGCGTCATGCAGAGCCAGCCGGTGAACGCGCCCTGTCGGGCCTCGCCGTCCATGTAGGTGGCGGTGTAGCGCACCACGACCCAGCCAATGAATGAGACCAGCAGGAACATCACGGCGCTGACGGCGTCGAGCCGGAGGGACAGACCGATGCCGTGCAGCCCGATCAGGCGGCTGTCCTCCGACCCGTACAGGACAAGCCCTCCCGCCGAGATCGCCGCGACCACCAGGGCGACAACGGCTGCGCCTTCAGCCAGCCGAGGAAGGACGCGAGGCCTGCGGCCGGGGGTGATGAAGCCGACGGCGGCGCACATCAAAAGCGCCAAGGGCGCGGCAAACGGCAGGAGATCGATTGGCACTGGTTTTTCCCACTCACCGCCTGTTGCAGGCCGGGTGCCGACTTAGATCGCTCCGGAGTGTGCGGAAAATTCATTGTTTCTGCTATATCGTTCTGTTTTATAGAACGATATGAAATCCCTGAACTTCAACCATCTCCGCTATTTCTGGGCGGTCGCGCATGAAGGCAGCCTCACCCGAGCGGCCCAGCGACTGAATCTGTCGCAGTCGGCGCTCTCGGTGCAGATCCAGAAACTCGAACACCAGATGGGGCACGCCCTGTTCGAGCGTGTCGGCAAGCGGCTCGTCCTGACCGAGGCGGGTCAGATCTCGCTGGACTATGCGGACACCGTGTTCCAGGCCGGAGACGAGTTGATGAGCACCCTTGAAGGGCGGCCTCTCGCAAGCGCCCAGGTGCTGAGGGTCGGCGCGCTGACGACCCTGTCGCGCAACTTCCAGCTTGAGTTCCTGCGCCCCCTGGTCGGCCGCGCGGATGTGGAGTTGATCGTGCGGTCCGGCACGACACGCGACCTGCTCGCCCAGCTCGAAGCGCACGCCATCGACGTGGTTCTGTCCAACAGCGCCGCTCAGCGCGACGCCCGCGCGCCCTTTCGCAATCACCTGCTCAACCAACAGCCCGTCAGCCTGGTGGGCCGGCCCAGGCCCGGCAAGCCACCCTTCCGCTTCCCGGAGGATCTGCGCAGCGAGCCCATTCTGCTTCCGAGCCTCGACAGCGACATCCGGGTCGGATTCGACCTTCTGCTCGATCTGGCGGGCATCCGGCCGATCATCCTGGCCGAAGTCGACGATATGGCGATGCTGCGCCTGCTGGCCCGCGAGCGCGAAGGCGTGACGCTGGTGCCGCCGATCGTCGTCCGCGACGAGCTGGAATCCGGCGTGCTGGTCGAGCACTGCAAGATCCCGCAGCTCACGGAAAGTTTCTACGCCATCATTCAGAACCGTCGGTTCCCAAACGCATTGCTCGCGGACTTGCTGACGCGATATGAGAGCGCGAAGCCCGATACCGCTGCGTCTTGATACCAGCCACGCCTGCCAAGGAGCCGATGAATGACGATCCCAGACAGGCCTGTGACCGAAGCCGGCTCCCACTCCGCGGCGCAGCGCCGCCTGACTCTTCGCCGACCCGACGACTGGCATGTCCACCTTCGTGACGGCGACATGCTGTCTTCCGTCGTCAATTTCACGGCCAGGCAGTTCGCAAGGGCTATCGTCATGCCCAATCTCCGTCCGCCGGTCACGACGGTCGCGGCCGCCAAGGGCTATCGCGACCGCATCCTCGCCGCCGTTGAGCCGGGCCTGGCCTTCGAGCCGCTGATGACCTGCTATCTCACCGACACCATCGACGCAGGCGAAGTCGAGCGCGGCTTTGCAGAGGGCGTCTTCACGGCCTGCAAGCTCTACCCCGCGAACGCCACCACCAATTCGGCCCATGGCGTCACCGACATCCGCAACATCCAGCCTGTGCTGGAGGTCATGCAGCGGATCGGCATGCCCCTGCTGATCCATGGCGAGGTGACCGATCGCGAGGTCGATATCTTCGACCGTGAGGCCGTCTTCATCGAGCGTATTCTCGCGAAACTGATCGCGGATTTCCCGGCGCTCAAGGTGGTGTTCGAGCACATCACGACGGCCGACGCCGTATCGTTCGTTGAGGCCGGCGGCCCCAATCTGGCGGCGACGATCACGCCGCACCACCTGGCGATCAATCGCAACGCCATGTTCGATGGCGGGATCCGGCCCCACTTCTATTGCCTGCCAGTCGCCAAGCGCGAGACCCACAGGCTGGCCCTGCGCCGAGCGGCGACGTCCGGTTCCGCCAAGTTCTTCCTGGGCACAGATTCCGCGCCGCACGCCGTTGGCGACAAGGAATCCTCGTGCGGCTGCGCGGGCGTGTTCAATGCGCCTTTCGCCATGGAAAGCTATGCCAAGACCTTCGACGAGGAGGGGGCGCTGGACCATCTCGAAGCCTTTGCGTCTGAAAACGGCCCACGCTTCTATGGTCTGCCGCTCAACGAGGGCGTCATTGTTCTGGAGCTTCAATCGTGTCCGGTTCCCGAAAAAATGACGCCGGGATCGGAGAGCCTGGTGCCGTTTCATGCCGGTGAGACGCTGAACTGGCGCCTTGCTGGCGCATCGACCGTCCCGGCGAGCGCCTAGTCGCTCAGGGTCTCCGTCAGGGCCCGCCCGAAATAGTCCCGCGTCTGGGCCAGAAGGTCCGGACGGTACTTGGCGCGCGGGTCATTGGCCTTGTCGTCGTCGAAGGCGTGGGTGGCGTCGGCGTGGAACACGGTGTCGACGCTCAGCCCGTCCAGGGTCAGCCGCTGCAGCGCGCGCTGGGGCACCTTCCAGCCGACGACTTGGTCTCGACCGGCCAGCACCGAAAACACCCGTGGGCCGCCGGCGCCCCAGCCATGGCGCGTGGTCAGGGCGGGATAGCCGGCGAACGGATAGACCAGCAGGGCGCCCCTGACCCGGGCCCGCAGCCGGGCCGGATCGGCGTCGACCAGACCCGTGACCCTGGCCGCATTGGCCCCGATCGCGTAGCCGTCCATGATCGTCCAGCCGCCGTGGCTCCAGCCGGCCAGGAAGATCCGCTCGTGATCGGCCCAGGACTGGTCCTCCAGCCAGGCCATCACCCCGAACAGGTCGGCGGCGCGTTTCAGCCCATGCAGCCGCACGCCGGTGCAGACCGTCAGCTTGGCGTCCAGGGTCGACATGCCGCGCGGCTTCAGCGAGTCGACGACGATCGCGGCATAGCCCGCCTCGACCGCCGTCTGGGCATAGGCTTCCAGGAACGGCGTCTTGCCGCCGCAGCCGTGCAGGATCAGCGCCACCGGGAAAGGGCCGGGCCCGTCAGGCTTGAACACCTGCGAGTGCTCGATGACCCTGGTTCCCCAGGTGGCGCTTTGCATCATCCGGATCCTAGTGCCTGAACACCCGAACGCCGGTGAAGGCCATGGTCAGGCCCAGCTTGTCGGCGGCCTCGATCACCTCGCCGTCGCGCATCGAGCCACCCGGCTGGATGATCGCCGTGGCGCCGGCCTCGGCGGCCTGGATCAGGCCATCCGCGAACGGGAAGAAGGCTTCCGAGGCGCAGGCGCAGCCCTGCAGGTCGAGGCCGAAATCGGCGGCGCGCAGGGCCGCGATGCGGGCGCTGTCCTTGCGGTTCATCTGGCCGGCGCCCACGCCCAGGGTCTGGCCGTCGCGGGCATAGACGATGGCGTTGGACTTGACGTGCTTGCCGACGGTGAAGGCGAACAGCATGTCGCGGACCTCGGTGTCGGTCGGCTGGCGCTTGGTGACGATCTTCAGATCCGAAGCGGTGATCCGCGCGTCATCCCGCGACTGCACCAGGAAGCCGCCGGCCACGCTCTTGAAGGTGTCGCCGGTCGACAGGGCGTCGGGCAGGCCGCCGGTCACCAGCAGGCGCAGGTTCTTCTTGGCCGCGAACACGGCGATGGCGTCGTCGTCGGCTTCCGGGGCGATCACCACCTCGGTGAAGATCTCGACCATCTGCAGGGCGGCCTCGCGGGTCAGGCGCGAATTGACGGCGACGATGCCGCCGAAGGCCGAGGTCGGGTCGCAGGCCAGGGCCCGCTCATAGGCTTGCCGCTGCGAGCCGCCCACCGCCACGCCGCAGGGGTTGGCGTGCTTGATGATCGCCACGGCCGGACCCTGGGCCGGATCGAACTCGGCGATCAGCTCGAAGGCCGCGTCGGTGTCGTTGATGTTATTGTAGCTGAGCTCCTTGCCCTGCAGCTGGGTGGCCGTGGCCACGCCGACGCGGGGGCTGGGGAAGGCATAGAAGGCCGCCTTCTGGTGCGGATTCTCGCCATAGCGCATCACCTGGCGCAGCTCGCCGGCGATCGCCTTGCGGGCCGGGAAGTCCTGGCCGAGGGCCTGGGCGAACCAGGCCGAGATCGCCGCGTCATAGGCCGCCGTGCGGGCATAGGCGCGGCCCGCAAGGGTCTGGCGAAGAGCCAGGGTGGTGCCGCCGGCCTTTAGGGCGTCGAGCACTTCGCCAAGGTCGGCCGGGTCGGTGCAGACGGCGACATAGCCGTGGTTCTTGGCCGCCGAGCGGATCATGGCCGGGCCGCCGATGTCGATGTTCTCGACGCACTCGGCGTAGGACCCGCCCTTGGCGACCGTGGCCTCGAACGGATAGAGGTTCACATACAGGATATCGATGCCGCCGATGCCGTGGTCGGCCATGGCTTGCGCATGTTCGGGAGCATCCCGAACCCCGAGAAGCCCGCCGTGGACGATGGGGTGCAGGGTCTTGACCCGGCCGTCCATCATTTCGGGAAAGCCCGTCAGGTCCGACACATCTTTCACCGGCAGGCCGGCCGCCGCGATGGCCGCCTTGGTGCCGCCGGTCGAGACCAGCTCGACGCCGGCCTCGTGCAGGACCTTCGCCGCCTCGACCAGGCCGGTCTTGTCGGAGACCGACAGCAGGGCGCGCTTGGGGATGACGAGATCGGGGGCGGACGGATAGTCGGGGGCGGCGGGCACGGCGGGACTCCGGGTCTGGTGAAACAAGACGGTAAGGGAGCCCAGGCGCGCGGCGGATGAGGTTCACGCTCCCCGGTGGTCGCCCACCTTCAACGCCAGTCACGCGAACGGGCGGAAAATACGGGTGGGGGCGGGGGAGTCAATGAGCGGCTTGCCGCGCGCCGCCGACGCTCGGTGTCCTGCCGGATCAGCTCGTCCAGCACCGGCGTGGCGCTGGGCTGCAGGATGTCGGCCCGGCCGCCGGCGATCTGGGCGCGATTGTCGGCCAGCAGGGTCAGCATCAGCGTGCGCTCACGCGCCGGAATCTGGTCGAGAAAGGGCGCGATCTGCCGATGCAGCTGTTCGGTGACCTCTTCCAGCCGGTCATACATCGTCATCGCGCGTTCGGTCGTCTTGTTGACGCGGCGAAGCGGACGATAGCGGCTGCGGGGTGGTTTGGACTTGGGCATGGGGATGTTCTCCTGGGTTGGTTGCTGATGCGGCCATCGCCGGAACGCCCCCTCCGTCACGTCGCTTCGCGCCGCGCCACCTCCCCCGCACGCTTCGCTACGGGGCAGGAGGGGTGAAGCTGCTCTTCCCCTGCCCCGTGAAACGGGGGAGGTGGCGCGCTGCGAATACGCAGCGTGACGGAGGGGGCGTCCGTGCATTGGACGCGAGTTCGCGATCTCAAACGGAGAACCGCTGAGCTAGTCGGGGAGGCGCGAAGCGGCCGGGGCGAACCCGGATGACCGTGATGTGTTGTGTGCGTTTCGGCTCGACCTGTCCGCTTCGCAGAAGCTGTTCTTGCGTGAGGATTGGGCCAAGCGAGCGTGTTTCAGCTCTGATACCCAAGAGCCCCCGTACGGGCGCGCATCAAGGTCGATCGGCTAACCGTCTCGACCCCCGACGATGCGCGATAGGCGGGTTTACGATCCCTCGCCCTGTTGCTCCGCGCTGTTCCTCCGACGAGCCCTCCGGTGGTCCCGGATCTATCCAACGAACAGACCACCTTCGTCCTCGCCGCGTGACCGCGCGGCCCCGCTCAGCTCCATCCCCATCGCCGCTGTTGGGCCGGATCCAGGCGCCTCCCCCTGCGACAGGGACAGCTACGATTATGCGGGAGGTTTGAGCGCCGAGGATTGGCGCGATCGATTATTTTACAAGCGATTGATCAGGCTAGCATCTTTTTTGGAAAAGGCGGGGATTGAGTGTCCCCTATCCCCATACCTCCCGTCATTCCCGCCCTTGTGGCGGGAACCCCTCGTACCGCCGCAGGTGCGGGAGGGGCGAAGTGCGCGCGCACTTCGCTGGCGCTTCACGTATCAGCTAAACTAGGGGTTCCCGCCACAAGGGCGGGAATGACGGTGATCTATTGGAGGGCCTCCCACCCCCCGCCAAGTCTTCCCGCCGCCCGGTCGCCAGCCTATGGTCCGGCCATGACCGACACCGCTGCGCCCGCCGATTCTGCCACCGCCCCGACCATGCCCGCAGACGGCCCCGCCGTGCGGCTGTTCCTGGTCGACGGCTCGGCCTATCTGTTTCGCGCTTATCACGCCCTGCCGCCCCTGACCCGCAAGAGCGACGGCCTGCCGGTGGGCGCGGTGCAGGGCTTTTGCAACATGCTGTGGAAGCTGTTGCGCGACATGCAGGGCGATACCCCCACCCATCTGGCGGTGATCTGGGACCACTCGGAAAAGACCTTCCGCAACAAGCTCTATGACAAGTACAAGGCCCACCGGCCGCCGCCGCCCGAGGACCTGATCCCGCAGTTTCCGCTGGTCCGCGAGGCGACCCTGGCCTTTGGCGTGCCGGCCATCGAACTGCCCGGCTATGAGGCCGATGACCTGATCGCCGCCTATGCCTGCCGGGTGCGCGAAATGGGCGGCGAGGCGGTAATCGTGTCGTCCGACAAGGACCTGATGCAGCTGGTCGGCGACGGCGTGTCGATGTTTGACCCGATGAAGGGCCTGCGCATCGACCGCGAGCAGGTGTTCGAGAAGTTCGGCGTCTATCCCGATAAGGTGGTCGATGTTCAGGCCCTGTGCGGCGACAGCGTCGACAATGTGCCCGGCGCCCCCGGTATCGGCATCAAGACCGCCGCCCAGCTGATCAATGAATATGGCGACCTTGACACCCTGCTGGCGCGGGCCGGCGAGATCAAGCAGCCCAAGCGCCGCGAGACCCTGATCGACTTCGCCGACCAGATCCGCCTGTCGCGCCAGCTGGTGCAGCTGGATTGCGATACGCCCCTGCCCGAACCGATCGCCGACCTGACCCTGCGCGAGCCCGACAAGGCGGTTCTGCAGGCCTTCCTCGAGGCGATGGAGTTCCGCAGTCTGGCCCGCCGGGTCGGGGACGGCAGCGCCGCCGCCGCGCCGCGCACCCTGGATCGCCCGCCGGGTGAACGAGGGCCGGGCGCCGCGCCCGGCGCCCCGGTGGCGACCGTGTCCTATGCCGGAGCCGCAGCCCGGGCGGCAGCGGCTCCAGCCAGCGATCCTGTGGCCATCGACACCAGCGCCTATGCCTGCGTGCGCGACCTGGCCACCCTGCAGGCCTGGGTCGACCGGGCCACGGCCAAGGGCATTGTCGCCTTCGACACCGAGACCGACGCCCTGGGTTCGGCCACCGCCGGTCTGGTCGGCGTGTCCCTGGCCCTGGCGCCGGGCGAGGCCTGCTACATTCCGCTGGCCCACGAGGAAAAGGCCGAGGGCCTGGCCTTCGAGACCGCCGCCAGTCTGGAGCAGATCCCGCTGGACCAGGCGATCGCCGTGTTGCGGCCGATGCTGGAAGACCCGGCGGTGCTGAAGGTGGCCCAGAACGGCAAGTACGATATCGCCGTGCTGTCGCGCTACGGCGTCCAGGTCGGGCCGATCGATGACACCATGCTGATCAGCTATGTGCTGGAGGCCGGGCTGCACGGTCATGGCATGGACGAGCTGTCGGAGCTGTGGCTTGGCCACAAGCCGATCCCGTTCAAGTCGGTGGCGGGCACGGGCAAGGCCCAGATCAGCTTCAAGCATGTGGGTCTGGTTGAGGCCACGGCCTATGCGGCCGAGGACGCCGACGTCACCCTGCGGCTCTACAACATCCTCAAGCCCCAGTTGGCCGCCAAGGGTCTGCTGACGGTCTATGAGACGCTGGAGCGTCCGTTGCCGCCGGTGCTGGCGGCGATGGAGAACGACGGCATCCGGGTCGATCCTGAAACCCTGCGCCGGCTGTCCAACGAGTTCTCGATGCGCATGGCCGAGTTCGAGGCCCAGGCCCAGAAACTGGTCGGCCATCCGTTCAATCTGGGCAGCCCCAAACAGGTGGGCGAGGTGCTGTTTGGCGAGATGGCCCTGAAGGGCGGCAAGAAGACCGCCACCGGCCAGTGGTCCACCGACAGCGACGTGCTGGAAAGCCTGGCCCTGGAGCACGAGCTGCCGCGCGTGCTGCTGGACTGGCGCCAGCTGTCCAAGCTCAAGGGCACCTATACCGACAACCTGATCGCCGCCATCGCGCCGGGCAGCGAGAACCGCATCCATACGTCCTATGCCCTGGCGGCGACGACGACGGGGCGGCTGTCGTCGTCGGATCCCAACCTGCAGAACATCCCGATCCGCACCGAGGAGGGCCGCAAGATCCGCAAGGCCTTTGTGGCCGCGCCGGGCAAGCTGCTGATCAGCGCCGACTACAGCCAGATCGAGCTGCGTCTGCTGGCTCATATCGGCGACATCCCGCAGCTGAAGAAGGCCTTCCAGGAGGGCCTCGACATCCACGCCATGACCGCCTCGGAAATGTTCGGCGTGCCGATCGAGGGCATGCCCAGCGAGGTGCGCCGCCGGGCCAAGGCGATCAATTTCGGCATCGTCTATGGCATCTCGGCGTTCGGCCTGGCCAACCAGCTGGGCATCGGCCAGGGCGAGGCGGGGGCCTATATCAAGACCTATTTCGAGCGCTTCCCCGGCATCCAGGCCTATATGGACGCCACCAAGGCCTTCGTGCGCGAGCATGGCTATGTGACCACGATCTTCGGCCGCAAGATCAACATCCCCGACATCCACGCCAAGTCGGCGGCCCAGCGGCAGTTCTCCGAACGGGCGGCGATCAATGCGCCGATCCAGGGCGCGGCGGCCGACGTGATGCGCCGGGCGATGATCCGCATGCCAGGCGCCCTGGTCGAGGCCGGCCTGTCGGCGCGTGTCCTGCTGCAGGTGCACGATGAACTGGTCTTCGAAGCCCCCGAAGCCGAGGCCGAAGCGACCTGCGCCGTGGCGCGTCGGGTGATGGAAGGCGCCGCCGAGCCGGCGGTGGCCATTTCCGTGCCTCTGACGGTGGAGGCCCGCGCGGCGCTCAACTGGGATGAGGCCCACTGATCAAAAAAGCGGCTGACCTGCCCGATGTGCGACATTACGCAGCGGCAGCGTTAATGCGGTGGAAACGGATTGCAGGGCAAGGCTAGGCTCGGCGCTTGCCTTGGATTCAGGCTTAAATCCCTGTAATTTCTATGGCTTTACGGCGCCCTCACACAATCTAGGAGTTGGCTGTGTCGTTCGGCGATCTGAGAATTCCGCAAAAGCTGATGACGGTGTTTTCCGTCATGCTGGTCACGATCATGCTGATGGGCGCAGCGCTCTACGCCAACAAGCTGAGCCTGACCAGTTCCGTCGAGCGGACCGAGCGGGCCTATCAGTCGTTGCGCGCCGCCGACACCGCAGCCTTCCGCCTGACCCGACAGGAAAACTCGCTGCGGGGCTTCCTGCTGTCGGGCGATGAGTATTACGTCCAGCGTCTAGAAGAGGCCCACAAGCCCAAGTTCCTAGCGGCGCTGGACAAGCTGCGCGAGCTGAACAAGGGCGACGAGGCCGATTTGGCTCGCATCGCCGCCGTTGACGCCGCCTATGCCGACTATCGCTCGCAGGCCATCGAGCCCGCCCTGAGCCTGGGCCGCGATCCCCTGACCCGCGCGCAGGCCATCGACCTGGTCAAGCATGACGGCGTCGCCGACAAGGCCGTCGAGCCGGTCGAGAACGCCATCCAGGCCATCGTCGACGACTCCGAGGCCGTGGTCGCCGCCGAAGCCGCCGCCCAGAAGAAGGCCTCGATCGCCTCGACCCTTACCCTGGCCATCGGCATTCTGGTCACCACCGCCATCGCCCTGGCCAGCGGCCTGCTGCTGACCAGCGGCATCGCCGGCCCGGTCGCCGCCATGACCGGCGCGATGCGCCGCCTGGCCTCGGGCGACCATTCGGTGGCCGTGCCGGCCGCCGGCCGCAAGGACGAGATCGGCCAGATGGCCGCCGCCGTCAGCCATTTCAAGGAAGCCGCGCTCGAGAAGATCCGCCTCGAGGCCGACGCCGCCCATCAGCGCCAGGCCGTCGAGACCGAGCGCGCCGCCAACGAGGACGAGAAGAGCGAGGTGGCCCGCAGCGACGCGGCCAATTTCGCCGCCCTCAACGAGGCCCTGGATCACCTGGCCTCGGGCGACCTGACGCACCGCATCACGATACCGTTCTCGCCCAAGGCCGAGAGCCTGAAGAGCAATTTCAACACCGCCGCCGAACGGGTGCTTGACGCCATGAAGGCGATCACCGCCACCACCGGCGGCGTCAGCGCCGGCGCGGACGAGATTGCCCGGGCTTCTGATGACCTGTCCCGCCGCACCGAGCAGCAGGCCGCCAGCCTGGAAGAAACCGCCGCCGCCCTCGACGAGATCACCGCTACGGTCCGCCGGACGGCCTCGGGCGCCAAGGAAGCCTCGGAGGTGGTGGCCAACGCCCGCACCGACGCCCAGCGCTCGGGCGAGATCGTCAGCCGGGCCGTCGCGGCCATGACCGAGATCGAGGGGTCCTCGCAGAAGGTCGGCAACATCATCGGGGTGATCGACGAGATCGCTTTCCAGACCAACCTTCTGGCCCTGAACGCCGGCGTCGAAGCCGCTCGCGCGGGGGAGGCGGGTCGCGGCTTCGCGGTCGTGGCGCAGGAAGTGCGGGCGCTCGCCCAGCGCTCGGCCGACGCGGCCAAGGAGATCAAGGTCCTGATCTCGACCTCGACCCAGCAGGTCGGCACGGGCGTCAGCCTGGTGGGCCAGACGGGCGAGGCCCTGCAGCGCATCGTCACCCAGGTCGCCTCGATCGACGCCCTGGTCAATGAGATCGCCGCCTCGGCCACCGAGCAGTCCACGGGTCTGCACGAGGTCAATCAGGCCGTGAACCAGATGGACCAGGTGGTTCAGCAGAACGCGGCCATGGTCGAACAGGCCACCGCCGCCACCCACGCCCTGAAGGGCGAGGCCAGCGAACTCGCCAATCTGGTGGGCCGGTTCAAGGTGTCCGCCGGTGGCGCGGCCCAGGCGGCAAACCGCGCCGCGCCGCCGCCGCGCGCCCGTCCGCAGACCGCCGTCCGTCCGGGCCGCAGCTCGGCCGCCATTGCGGTCAAGGAAGAGTGGGAAGAGTTCTGATTCAACGCTTCCGATAGAGGTTCGACCAAACGGGCTCGCCGCATCCACGGCGGGCCCGCTTTGCATCGGGACCGTTTCAGCCCGCGAAATTCCGCCTCACGCGGGGAGGCGCGCGCTCAGGCCCTGGGCGTCCAGCAACCTCACGGCCTGGTCGTCGAACGACACGAAGGTCTCGGCGCCCAGCCAGCCGCCCTCATGGGCGATGACGCCATCGGCAAAATCGCCGCCGGCCCTGAGCACGCTCAGGCCAGCCTCCACTGCCGGACGGTCGACGACGACATTGGCGCCGTTCATCAGCCGCTGGATGGCTTCGCCGATGTCTGACGCGGGGACCCGATAGCCCCTGGACAGCACCCACACCAGTTCGCACAGAGCGGGCAGGGTCAGGGCGACAAGCTCTGCATTGGCCAGTTCGACCTGGGCCCGAGGGCTTTGCTGCGGATCGTCTCCGGTGATGGCCCGGACGAGGATGTTGGTGTCGGCGGTGATCTTCACCTTTTGCCGGCCCAGCCGCGGGAGGCGATGGCGTTCATCTCCTCGATGGAGAGGGATGGCCCGCCCTGGCGCTTCAGGAAGTCGAACGCATCGGCGATGTTGCCGGCAGGTTTCGCGGCCCTCACCTCAATCCGCCCGTCGGGCAGCTTGCTCAGTGTGATCTTGTCGCCGGGGCCAATGCCCAGGTGGTCGAGCAATCCCTTGCGAAGGGTGACCTGACCCTTGCTGGTGACGGTGAGCGTATTCATGTCGCGTCTCCCTGACCCAAAATGTAAGGGAAAAATGCCTTACATTCAAGATCGCGAGGGCGGTTGTCGCTTTGATCTAGAACCCGACGCTGATCCGCAGGGCCGCGATGACCGCGTGGCCGATGCTCGCGTCGCCGGCCGGGTTGATCACATATTGCAGGTCGGGCTGCAGGGTGATCGGGCCGACCGTATCGGAATAGGTCAGTTCCAGGGCCGCTTCAGAGCGGCGCAGGGACGTGCCGGCGTCGCGGGCGTTGGCGCGGCTCCTGTCGCTGAACCAGGCCTGGTTGGCGCCGAACGACAGGGCGCTGTCGGGGCGACTTGCAAAGACCTGCTGGACCAGGATCCCGGCCTGCCAGCCCCCCGAGAAGTCGGTGGTGGCGCCGTCTGACAGGCCCAGGCGCGCGAAGGCGACCGCACGACGCGGGCCTTCGGTTCGCGTGTGGAGCGGATGCTCGGCCAGCAGATAGACGCCGTGGGCGTTGCGGCGCGCCGGGTCGCCGGCGGAGTCCAGGTCGCGGATGTCGTCCTGCTTGCGGGTATAGCGCCAGGCGCCGATAGCCAGTTTGCTAGAGCCGGCCCAGCCTGCCTCGGCGATCAGCAGGGCGCCGCTATCGAACGAGGTGTCGATCCCGTCGGGGTCACCCAGCACGCCGGCCTCGGCGTTCAGCGCGGCGGCCTGGACGTAGAGATCCTTGCGCGGCGCCCATTTCAGGCGGACGGCCAGGGCGGTGGAGGGAAAGATCGACGGGCCGTTGGGGCCGGTTGCGGCCAGTTCCGAGCCGATGCCGAAGGCCGGAGCGATCAGCAGTCCGGCGCTGTCATTGGCGTAGAATTCGCTGTTGAGGTCGTAGAGGCCGATCCGCACCGAGGCGCTGTCGGCGGCGAAGCTCTGCTGCACCCAGGCCTCGAACAGGCGGGTGCGCGGGCGCGAGACCTCGATATTGTCGACGCCCTGGGCCGTCCCTGCGTCGTCATTGGGTATGCCGCCGCTGTTGTTGAGCACCAGCAGATGGGCCGATCCGCCGGTCCAGCCGACAGCCCTGTCCAGATCCAGATCGAGGCCCAGCTCGAGATTGTCGAGAAAGCGGCCGCGTCTCGAAATTCCGCCGTCGATCACGCCCGTGACGCCGGCGGTGTAGCCTATGCTCAGGTCAAGAGCGTGCGATTGGGCGTCGTCTGCCAGTGCCAGGCTCGATGCGCCAAGCACAGATGCGGTGGCCATGGAGCCGATCCACAGGGCGCGACGGCGCCGGCGAACGCTGGTCCTGAACTGTGCGTGCATCTGACGACTCCAGCGCGTCGAAAGTCTGTCGAACGCTTGGCGAGGATGGCGCGGGGCTGTGGATATCCCGTTAACCTACCCGTGCGGAAGCCCGCGACGAGTTGTCGCGCACCTCCTGGGGCCTGGCCTGCGTCAGTATGACGCTGGGGACGGGTGGCGGGGCATGAACATGTCTTGCGAGGGCGGAAGGTGGATTAGCCTTGCGCCGGGGGCGCGGGGTCTTCGTCGAATAGTTCGGCCCGGGTGGCGGCGTCGTGATCGTTGAGCATCCGCCGGCAGAGCGCCGGGGGCCCCCGGCGGAGGCGCGGGGCGGCGACCAGACCCCAAAATTCTACCGAAGGCGCCAACCCGCCGGGTTGCCGTCATCCGGCCCCGGGAGGCGCCGGAAGGGTCTTTTCAGAGAGGTCCTTGGTGGAGCCGAGGGGAATCGAACCCCTGACCTCGTCATTGCGAACGACGCGCTCTACCAACTGAGCTACGGCCCCAAGGAAGCGCGGGAATAGGGCGGGGCGGAGCCTGCGTCAAGCGGGGCAATGCAGCTTGGCTTGCCAGCGGGGGCAAGGCGCGGCAAGAAGCGGGAGTCTCGGACGGGAAACCCATGGCCGCCATTATCACCTTTGTCTTCTTCATCGCTTCCGCGCTGCTCAGCCTGCTCTGGTGGGCCATCATCATCTCGGCGGTTCTCAGCTGGCTGGTGGCGTTCGATGTGATCAATCTGCGCAACAGCGCCGTCTATCAGATCAGCACATTCCTCGACCGGGTGACCGGCCCGGTGCTGCGGCCGTTCCAGAGGATCATTCCCCCGCTGGGCGGGGTGGATGTCAGCGCGATCATCGTCCTGTTGCTGATCACCGGCGTCAAAGACATCCTGTTGCCGTCACTGAAGTTTGCGCTGATCGGCCTGCTGGGCTGATCCATGCTGCTGGCCGTCCGCCTGACGCCGCGCGGCGGGCGTGACGGCGCCGACGGCTGGGCTGTGGACGCTGACGGCCGGCCCTATCTGAAGGTGCGCGTGACCAGCGCCCCGGTCGAGGGCGAGGCCAATGCCGCCCTGATCGGCTTTATCGCCAAGAGCCTGCGAATCCCCAAATCCGCCGTCCGGCTGGCGGCGGGCGCGACCGCGCGTCTCAAGCGGCTTGAGATTGACGGTGTTGAAGAGGCGGATCTCGAGCGCGTGTTTGGGCCCCGCCCCTGATTAACGGGTACTGGCGCGCCACGCGCCGCTAGGGTAGAATTTGCCTCTAGTGAATCCCGTGAAGGCCGGGTTCGCCACGAAAATTGCGGCTGCCCCACGGAAACGTCGACAACTCGACCATTGACGGGATGCTGGTGCTTCGCGTCATCTCAGGTTTCGGCGCTGAAGCTGGCCGGTGGCACTACGTATGCGTCAAGCCGGGGGGGGGACGAGGCGTCGATGGGGGCGAGCGAACCGCAGAGTGACTTGGCGCGCGCCGCAAGCTCGCGACGCGCCAACCTCTATCTGCGCCTGTTCGCCACGCTGACCATTTCGGTCATCCTGTATGTCTTCGTCGATATGCAGTGGGTGTGGATCTGGGCCGGGCTCTATCTGGCGGCGCTGACGCTCGAGTTCTGGACTACCCGTGAGGTCCTGGCCAACCCCGAGGTTCGGCCCGCGCGCTGGCGGTGGCTGTTGCTGGCGGCCTTGCCCTTCCTCACGGCGGCCATTTTCGGCTTCCTGGCCCTTCCGCTCTTCGCCTCGCACCAGCGGTTCGCCCCCACCCTGGGCGGCATGCTGCTGGCCGGCGCGCTGCTCAACGTCATTGTCGTCAATGCCGGCCAGAAGTCAGCGACCCTTTGGGCCGCTGGACCCCATGTGTTGTATCTGCTGGCCGCGCCGATAGTGGCCCGGGCGGCCAATCCGGACGCGCCGCTCGCCAACGCCCTATGGGTGGGCGCCCTGCTGCTGATCGCGTCGGTCACCGTGGCCAGCCGCACCCTCAATGCGGCCCTGAAGGCCGAGGCCGACGCCAAGGAAGAGGCCGAGCTGCGTCGACATGAGGCCGAGGAGGCCGTGGCCGCCAAGTCGGCCTTCGTGGCCATGATCAGCCACGAACTCCGCACCCCGATCAGCGCCATCCTGGCCGGGGCGGCGCGCCTTCACAGCGATGTCCCCGAGGCCAGTTCCAAGATCCACGCCCAGCTGATCTCGGACGCCGGCGGCCTGATGCGGGCCCTGCTCAACGACCTGCTGGACTTCTCGCGCCTGGATGTCGGCCGCATGGCCGTCGAGAAAGCGCCCTTCAACCTGCGCCAGACCCTGGCCGATACCCTGCGGCTATGGCGGCCGGAACTGGCCAAGAAGGGCCTTCGCCTCAGGATCGAGGGCTCCGCGACCCTGCCCAGATGGGTGGCGGGCGACGCGCTGCGGCTGCGCCAGGTGCTCAATAACCTGCTCTCCAACGCCATCAAGTTTACGGACCGGGGCGTGATCTCGGTGCGGTTCGACAGTCGGGAAGACGGCGTCGAGCAGCGCCTGACGATCACCATCGCCGACACCGGTTCCGGGATTTCCCCGGCCAATCTGTCGCGGTTGTTCACGCCGTTCGAGCAGTTGAGCACCAGTGTGGTTCGCCAGCATGGCGGCTCGGGACTGGGGCTGGTGATCAGCCGTGAACTGGCCCGGCTGATGGGCGGCGATCTGGCCGTCAGCAGCGTGGAAGGGCAGGGCGCGACCTTCACCCTGACCCTGACCGTCGGGGCCGCCGAGGCGCCGAAGGCCGAAGACGGCGGCCCGTCCATTGCCGGCGCGCGGGTGCTGGTGGTCGACGATCACGTGGTCAACCGCCGGGCCATCGAACTGGTGCTGCAGCCCTTCGGCGTCGAGGCCACCCTGGCAGAGTCTGGAGAGCAGGCCCTGGAACTGCTGGGAACCGAGGTGTTCGACGCGGTGCTGATGGATGTCTACATGCCGGGCATGGACGGTCGCGAAGCCACCCGTATCTTGCGGGCCGGCGCGGGCCCCAATCAAGACACTCCGGTGGTTGCCGTCACCGCCTCGGCCACGCCCAAGGACTGGGAGGCCTGTCTGGCCGCCGGCATGAACGCTCACGTCGCCAAGCCGATCGATCCGATCGAGCTCTATACGGCGCTGACCCAGGTGCTGGCCGGCGGCGTCCGCGTCGCGGCCTGATCCAGGGTCAGGGTCAGCCGGGACTTCAGCGCCCCGGCGTCCTTCATCTCGCATTCCCAGATCGTTTCGACCCGCCAGCCGGCCGCTGTCAGGGCTTGGGCGGCGGCGGCGTCGCGCGCCCGGTTGCGCGCCACCTTGGCCAGCCAGTAGTCGCGGTTGGCCTTGGGCACGCGCGCTCCCCGGGCGCAGTCATGGCCGTGCCAGAAACAACCATGGACGAAGAAGGCCAGCTTCCTGCCCGGCATCACCAGGTCGGGCTTGCCGGGCAGGTCCTTGCGATGCAGGCGATAGCGGGCCCCGAGCGCTGTCAGCGTCTTGCGCAGCAGCCGCTCGGGGCCGGTGTCCTGGCTCTTGACGCGCGCCATGACGGCGGAGCGCTTGGCCCGGTCATAGACGTCGGTCACCGGGGCTCAGCTACAGTCCGTCGAACAGCGCCGTGGACAGGTAGCGTTCGGCGAAGCTGGGGATGATGGCCACGATCAGCTTGCCGGCGTATTCGTCGCGCAGGGCCAGGTCGAAGGCGGCGGTCAGGGCCGCGCCCGAGCTGATGCCGACCGGCAGGCCCTCGACGGCGGCCGAACGGCGGGCCATGGCGAAGGCGTCGTCATTGCTGACCTGGACGATCTCGTCGATCACCCCGCGATCCAGGATGCCCGGCACGAAGCCGGCGCCGATGCCCTGGATCTTGTGCGGACCGGGCGCGCCGCCCGACAGCACGGCCGAGGCTTCCGGCTCGACGGCGACCATCTTCAGCGAGGCCTTGCGGGCCTTCAGCACCTGTCCGATGCCCGAGATGGTGCCGCCGGTGCCGACGCCCGAGACCACGGCGTCGACGGCGCCGGCGGTGTCGTTCCAGATCTCTTCCGCCGTCGAGACACGGTGGATCAGCGGGTTGGCTGCGTTCTCGAACTGCTGGGGCATCACCGCGCCGGGGGTGGCTTCGATGATCTCCTGGGCGCGGGCCACGGCGCCGCGCATGCCCTTCTCGGCCGGGGTCAGCTCTAGCTTGGCGCCCAGCAGCAGCAGCATCTTGCGGCGCTCGATCGACATGCTCTCGGGCATGACCAGGATCAGCTTGTAGCCCTTGGCGGCGGCCACGAAGGCGAGCGCGATGCCGGTATTGCCGCTGGTCGGCTCGACGATGGTGTCGCCGGGGGTCAGGACGCCCTGGGCTTCCAGGGATTCGATCAGCGACACGCCGATGCGGTCCTTGACCGAGGCCAGCGGATTGAAGAACTCCAGCTTGGCCACGACCTCGCCCTTGGGCTGGATCTGCGCCGACAGGCGCGGCAGCCGGATCAGCGGGGTGTCGCCGATGGTGTCGAGGATCGAGTCATAGATCTTGCCACGCCCGGAACGCTTGTAGCGGGCGGCATCATAGGCGGGGGCGCCATCGGCCATGGGGATTCTCGCGAAAGGTTGGCGGGTCAAAAGCCACCTTACGGCGTGGGTTTTAGCCTGTCAGCGGGTCATTCGGCGGCAAGGCTTGCAGATTTGCTATCGACCAGCGGTTCCAGCAGGCGCGCTGCCAGCCAGCGCACCACCGGCGGGGCGACGCCGTCGCCGATCACATGCAGTCCGGCCGTCTGGCTGCCGGGCAGCACATAGGCATCGGGCAGGCCCATCAGGCGGGCGCCCTCGCGCGGGCTGATCAGGCGCGAGCGGACCTCGCCCCTGTCGATCACCAGCAGGGTCTGGCGCGACGAGCCGCCGCGCGGCGTGCGCAGGCAGCCGGCCAGGCCATCGAACCGGGCTTCGGCCCGCTGCTGGCCGTCTCGCATGCGCTTGAACACCGCCCCGACCGCGCGCTGGCCGCGCGTCACATGGGCCTCGACGGCGGCCCGATGGGCCGGGGCCATCAGGGCCAGCAGGGCCTGGGTCCTGTCGGGCGAGCTCCAGGTGACGGCGTCGTCGGGCTCCAGCAGGGCGGCCAGATCGGTGTTGCGGGCCGGCGGCGCGTCCAGGCCCCACCAGATCCAGGCGGCCTGCAGAGCGGCGGGCAGGCGGGCCTGGGCAGCCTTGACCGCGCGACTGTGGAACGGGCTGGGCCCGGCCAGGGCGTCGACCGGCTTGCGGGTGGCGATGACGAAGACGCGCGGCCGCGACTGCGGCGTGAACCGGGCCGCGTCGATCTCCAGCGCCCCGAAGCGATAGCCTTCGTCGGCCAGGGCCCGGCACAGGGCGGTGAAGTCGCGGCCCTCGTGCGAGGTCAGCAGGCCCACCACGTTCTCGACGACGATGGTGTCGGGCCCGCGTCCGGCGGCGTTCAACGCCTGCATCAGCTTCCAGAAGCCGAAAAAGGCCGAGGAACGCCCGCCCGTGAGGCCCGCGCGGGCTCCGGCCAGGCTGAAGTCCTGGCAGGGGCTGGAGGCCCAGGCCAGGTCGGCGTCCGGCAGGGTGTCGGCCTCGATGGCCCAGACGTCGCCCTGGTGAAAGTGCCCATCCCCGTTGGAAGCGCCGGCGTCGGGGAAATTGGCGCGATAGGCGGCCGCCTTCAGCGGGTCGAAATCATTGGCGAAGGCGCAGGTCCAGCCGTCTCCCAGCCCGATGCGGGCCATGCCGCCGCCGGCGAAGAATTCAAGGAAGGCGGGAGAGGCTTTTCGAGTCATGCCGTGTGAGACTAGCCTCGTCGGGCAACAGGGAAAAGCCGCCGCCATGCTTCGCACAGCCGCCTTGTCGATCCTGCTTTTGGTGCTGGCCGCCTGTGGCGAGGCGCCGATGGGCGCCGCCGAAGAGCCCGCGCCGCCGGCCGACGCCCCGGCCTCGGCTAGGACGCCCGACTATGCTGGCGATATCGACGTGATTGGCACAGAGCCGTTCTGGGCGGTGAAGATCCGCGCCGCCAGCGTCGCCCTGACCCGTCCCGACGCGCCCGAGGTCAGCAACGCCAATCCCGGCGTGCGGATCGACGGCCAGCAGGGCGTGTGGGATTCAAACGGCGTGGAGGAAGGCAAGGGCCGGGTGGTCGTGCGCCTGACGCCGGGCGTCTGCACCGACGGCATGTCGGACCGCGTCTATCGGTTCTATGCCGAGGTGTGGATCGACGGCGAGACGCTGAAGGGCTGCGCCGAGCATACCGCGATCCTGGCGGCTCAGCCCAAACCCTGACGCAGGCCCTAGCCTCGTCCCAGTTCGATCGTCTCGATCGATGATTGAGCGTGGCGGGGCTTGTTGGCGCCGGGGGTCGGCAGCAGCAGGCCGATGGTGACAGCGAGGATAAGGGCGAGGGCGAAGAAGGCCTTGATGGCCATGGCGGGTCTCTGGTCTGGCGTCACGCGGCAATCGCGGGATGCGCCTTCGGCAACACAGATGGTTGCCAAAGGCCGGGGTTCAAGTGGCGCCCGCAAAAGAAGGCCGAACGTCCCGACAAGATGCAGAAAGGGCCGGAAACCCGATTGAAGGTTTCCGGCCCCACTGGGCTCTATCTCGTCTCCCTCCTCATCAAGGGGGAGGGCTCATTGTACGCTTAGAAGATTTCGAACAGACCCGCCGCGCCCATGCCGCCGCCGATGCACATGGTCACCACGCCCAGCTTGGCGCCGCGACGCTTGCCTTCCAGCAGCAGGTGGCCGGCGCAGCGGGCGCCGGTCATGCCGAAGGGGTGGCCGATGGCGATCGAGCCGCCGTTGACGTTGTACTTCTCCGGATCGATGCCCAGCTTGTCGCGGCTGTAGAGGCACTGGCTGGCGAAGGCTTCGTTCAGTTCCCACAGGTCGATGTCGTCGACCTTCAGGCCGTGGCGTTCCAGCAGGCGCGGCACGGCATAGACCGGGCCGATGCCCATCTCGTCGGGCTCGCAACCGGCGACGGCGAAGCCGCGGAAGGCGCCCAGCGGGGTCAGGCCGCGACGGGCGGCCTCGGCGGCTTCCATCACCACCACGGCGGCGGCGCCGTCCGACAGCTGGCTGGCGTTGCCGGCGGTGACGAACTTGCCTTCGCCCATCACCGGCTTGAGGCTGCTCAGGCCTTCCAGGGTGGTGTCAGCGCGGTTGCACTCGTCCTTGTCGACCATGTAGTCGACGAAGCTCTCTTCCTTGGTTTCCTTGTTGACCACCTTCATCTTGGTGGCCATCGGGACGATCTCGTCCTTGAACAGGCCGGCGGCCTGGGCGGCGGCGATGCGCTGCTGGCTGCGCAGGGCGTATTCGTCCTGGTATTCGCGGCTGATATTGTAGCGCTTGGCCACGATGTCGGCGGTGTCGATCATCGCCATCCACAGGGCCGGATGGGACTTCATCAGCTTTTCTTCGGTGATGTGGAATCGGTTCATGTGACCGCCCGCATTGACCAGCGAGATCGACTCGACGCCGCCGCCGATGGCGACATTGGCGCCGTCGTTGCGAACATAGTTGGCCGCCGTGGCGATGGCCTGCAGGCCCGACGAGCAGAAGCGGTTGATGGTCTGGCCCGAGACGGTGACCGGCAGACCGGCCCACATGGCGGCGTTGCGCGCCACGTTCATGCCGGTGGCGCCTTCAGGACCGCCGCAGCCCAGGGCCACGTCTTCCACTTCGCCGCCGTCGAGGCCGGCGCGCGACACGGCGTGCTGGATGGCGTGACCGGCCATGGCCGCGCCATGGGTGTTGTTGAAACCACCGCGGACTGACTTGGCCAGACCGGTGCGGGCGTAAGAGACGATGACCGCTTCGCGCATTGGGCGCTTCTCCCCGTTAAACGTTAGTTTGAATTGGCGGCCACCCTAGACTCGGAATCCCGCTGGCGAAAGGTCACGCGCACGTAAAGCGGCTTTGGCCCGGCCGGCGCGGGCGGCCTGCGCCGTCGGACGGGGCAGGACACCGGTGTCTTGGCTTTGCCGCGCAATCCTTGACCCTGATTTTACCCTCCCGAGCCCGGTCCATGCCTCGATGCTGCGGATGTGCGCCAACCGGGACACAAGACGGGAGACTCGTCCGAGCACGTCCTGAATCGGCGTTGACTCTGATTGACCGGAACATGAACCCTCAGGTTGCGGCCGGGCCTGGCCCAGAGACCGCGAAAATATCTGGGAGGACTACACATGAGCTCTACGAACCGGCGCCCCCGCACGCGCCATGCGCTGCTGGCCGCCACCGCTTTGGCGGGCCTTGTGGCCCTGCCCTCCCTGGCTGCGGCCCAGGACTCCACCGTCGAGGAAATCATCGTCACCGCCACCAAGCGCGACTCGACCATCCTCGACGTGCCGTTCTCGATCAACGCCCAGACCCAGCAGGACATCCAGCGTTCCGGCGCGGTCACCCTGGAAGACCTGTCGCGCAATGTCGCCAGCCTGACGATCCAGAACCTCGGCCCCGGCCAGAGCCAGGTCTCGGTGCGCGGCGTTTCGGCCGGCCAGGTGGTTCGCGACCAGCCGGGCGTCAAGGAACAGGTCGGGGTCTATCTCGACGAGTCGGTGATCTCGCTGTCGCTGTTCACCCCCGACATCGACCTCTTTGACCTGAACCGGGTGGAAACCCTGCGCGGCCCGCAGGGCACGCTGTTCGGCTCGGGGTCGGTGGGCGGCACCATCCGCTACATCACCAACCAGCCCAAGATCGGCGCCTTCTCCGGCGTGGTCGAGGCCAACGCCAACATGGTCGATGGCGACGACACCGGCGGCTATGTGAAGGGCGCGGTCAACCTGCCGGTCTCCGACAAGGTCGCCGTGCGCGCGGTGGGCTACTATACGAAATACGCCGGCTTCATCGACGCCCGCATCGAGGGCGGCGGCCGCAAGAAGAACGTCAATGACGGCAGCCGGACCGGCGGCCGCGTGTCGGTGCTGCTGCAACCGACCGAGACCATCAGCATCACGCCGCGGGTGGTCTATCAGGAGATCCGCGCCAACGGCTTCAACCGCCAGGAAGCCTTCAACCTGTTCGCCAACCCCAACACCACCAGCCGCACGCCGGTGCGACTGGGCGAGCGCGAGCAGCATCTGCTGCTGGATGAAAGCTTCGCTGACGACACCCTGCTGACCGACCTGACCGCCTCGATCGGTATGGGCGCCGTCGAGCTGACCTCGGTGACCAGCTATGTCGATCGCAAGATCCACATCGACCGCGACGCCAGCGCCCTGACCGGCAGCGTCTCGGTGGACCTGGGCTATCCGTCGGCGGCCGTGCTGCTGCCGTCCAAGCTGGTCGACACCACCGATCTGGAGCAATTCACCCAGGAACTGCGGCTGGGCTCGACCGGCGATGGTCCGTTCCAGTGGGTGTTCGGCGGCTTCTATTCCGAGGTCGACCGCATCTATGACCAGCGCCTGCCCACCCCGGGCTATGACGCCTATACCGACGCCACCCTGGGCGCCGGCACCTCGGCGGCGGTGGCCAACGGCTTCCCGCGCAACTCGCCCTACAACGCCTCCTTGCCCTACAACATCAAGCAGAAGGCCCTGTTCGGCGAGGCCAGCTACAAGCTGGACAAGCTGACCGTCACGGCCGGCGGGCGGTTCTATGACTTTGAGGAAACCCGCCAGTTCAAGTCGGGCGGCCTGTTCGCCAACGGCGACAACCAGGTCGACAAGACTGCGTCCGACGGCTTCACGCCGCGGGTTCTGGTGGCCTATGAGGCCAGCGACACGGTCACCTTCAACGCCCAGGCCGCCCAGGGCTTCCGGCTGGGCGGCGTCAACGACCCGCTGAACCTGCCGCTGTGCTCGCCACAGGACGCGGCTATCTTCGGCGGCTTCCAGTCCTATGACGACGAGACGCTTTGGAACTATGAGGCCGGCGTGAAGTCGCGCTTCGGCGGGATCAGCTTCAACAGCGCCGTCTTCTATACCGACATCAAGAACCTGCAGACGACCCTGGACGCCGGCTCGTGCTCCTCGCGCGTGGTGTTCAACGTGCCCAAGGCCCACACCAAGGGTATCGAGGCCGAGTTCTCGGCCCGTCTGGCGCCGGGCCTCGACATCGGCGTCTCGGGCAGCCTGCTGGAAGCCGAGTTCGACTCGACCGTGAAGGACGGGACGGGCGCGGTGCTGGGCGGCATCCGCGAGGGCAACCGCCTGCCGTCGGTGCCCAAGTTCCAGATCTCGGCCGACGCCACCTATTCGTGGACCGTCCGCTCGGGCATGGAAGCCTATGTCACCGCCTCGGTGCAGCACATCGGCAACCGCTATACCCAGGCCAGCGACCAGGAGAACAATCCGCGCGCCTTCACCTCGCGCCTGGCGTTCGGCGGGGCGACCGGCACCGTGCCGACGCTCGTTAATCTGCAGCTGCCCAGCTACGAGATCGTCAATTTCAGCATCGGGCTGGAGATGGACAACGGCGTCGACCTCATCGCCTACGCCAACAACGTGTTCGACGAGAACCCGCTGCTGTCGTTCGACCGCGAACGCGGCGGCCGGGCGCGTCTGGGCTACACGGTTGGCCAGCCGCGCACGATGGGCGTGACGGTGCGGCGGACCTTCTAGTCCGTCCTCGACCCTTCGGGATCGGCGGTGCGGGGCGACCAGGCTGGTCGCCCCGTTCTGCTTTCCGGGGCGGAAGCCTTGACCGCGGCCGCCACCCAACGGACGCTTGCCGCCAAAGACAGAGGTGGGAGGCCAGGATGCCGGGTCGGCTTTATGATCTCGTGCTGCGCGGTGGTCAGGTTGTCGACGGGACCGGCGCGCCGGCCGTCTTCGCCGACGTCGCGGTCAAGGATGGCGTGATCGTCGCCGTCGGCCCGGATCTGGCGGCGGGCGCCGAGGAGATCGACGCGCGCGGCCGCATCGTCACACCCGGCTTTGTCGACATCCACACCCACTATGACGGCCAGGCGACCTGGGACTCGCGCATGACGCCCAGCTCGGGCCATGGCGTGACCACGGTGGTGATGGGCAATTGCGGCGTCGGCTTCGCGCCCTGCCGGCCGGAGGATCGCGACCGGTTGATCCGCCTGATGGAGGGGGTCGAGGATATTCCTTTCCCCGTCCTGACCGAGGGCCTGCCCTGGAACTGGGAAAGCTTTCCCGACTATCTCGACGCGCTGGAGGCGCGGGCCTTCGACGTCGATATCGGCGCCCAACTGCCGCACGCGGCGCTGCGGGTCTATGTGATGGGCGAGCGCGGGGCCAATCGCGAGCCGGCGACGCTCGCCGACATCGCCGCCATGGCCGCCATCGCCAAGCGGGCGGTGGAGGCCGGGGCGCTGGGCTTCTCCACCTCGCGCACCCTCAATCACCGCACCAGCGACGGCCAGCCGACCCCGACCCTGACGGCCGGCGAGGATGAACTGACCGGCATCGCCCTGGGCCTGGCCGCCGCCGGCAAGGGCGTGCTGCAGCTGGTCTCCGACTTTTTCCCCGACGGGCTGGCCGAGCTGGCCATGCTGCGCCGGATCGTCGAGCGGTCAGGACGTCCCCTGTCATTCTCGCTGGTCCAGAGCCCCAAGTCGCCGGACGGCTGGAAACTGATGCTGGCCGGTCTGCAGGACGCCGCCGACGCGGGTCTGCCGATCAAGGCCCAGGTCTGCGGGCGTCCGGTGGGGGTGCTGTTCGGACTGGAGCTGACCCTCAATCCGTTCAGCCAGAGCGCGGTCTATGGCGAGATCGCCAGACTGCCCCTGGCCGAGCGCGTGGCCGCCCTGCGGGATCCCGAGTTCCGCGCCCGCCTGCTGGCCGAGGAGGGCGACCCACAGGGCCCGTTCGCCGGCAGCGCCCTGCGCGCCTGGGACAATCTGTTCCCGATGGGCGATGTCCCTGACTACGAGCCGACCGCCGAGATGACGGTGGCCGCGCGCGCCGCCGCTTCGGGGCGCGATCCGGCGGAGGTCGCGCTGAACGTCCTGCTCGAGAACGACGGTCGGGGCATGCTGTATCACCCGTTCCTGAACTATGCCGGCGGCTCGCTGGACCCCAGCTTCGCGATGCTGAACCACCGGGACACCGTGCCGGGCCTGTCGGACGGCGGGGCGCATGTGGGCATGATCTGCGACGGCAGCTTCCCGACCAGCAACCTGATCCACTGGACCCGCGACCGCACGCGCGGCCCGCGCATCGCGCTGGAAGCCATGGTGGCGATGCAGACCCGCGACACCGCCCTGACGGTCGGCCTGATGGATCGCGGCCTGATCGCGCCGGGCTATCGGGCCGATCTGAACGTCGTCGACTATGAGGCCCTGAGCCTGGAGGCGCCCCGGGTCGCCTACGACCTGCCGGCCGGCGGTCGACGGCTGACCCAGAAGGCCCACGGCTATGTGGCCACGATCGTCGGTGGCGTGGTCACCTACCGCGACGGCGAGCCGACCGGAGCCCTGCCGGGGCGGCTGGTGCGCGGGGCCAAGTCCGCGCCGATGGCCCTGGCGGCGGAGTAGCCTACTCGCCGAACCCTTCACCCGGCGTCATCGGCGACAGCCGGATCAGCCGCGAGTCCTCGACCGCGGCCTGCCGGTGCTTGACCCACTCGCGGTAGTCCGGGTCGGTGACCATGGCGAAGAAGGCCCCGGCATTGGGATATTGCGCGATGAAGGCTAGGTCCCAGCGCTCGTCGGTCGGTCCGGTCAGGACCAGCTC
This sequence comes from Caulobacter sp. FV1ye13L, assembly GCF_058681155.1. Next base: position 899,357 of record NZ_CM178732.1, on the reverse strand, counting down.
CGGCTTGCCCGCCCAGATCTGCTTGCCGCCCAGTTTCGCAAACAGCGCGGCGGTCTCGCGGCCATAGGCGCGATAGGCGTCCAGGCCCGACCGACCCTTGCCGTGCTCGGGATGGTCGGCGGGATAGTCGGCCATGGCCTTGAGCCGCACCAGGTTCAGCATCTGGATCGGCGCATCGCGCGGGAGGCCCTTGAAGGCGTCGAACTGTTCGCGGGTTGGATCGATGCTGGACATGTTTCCTCCGATGCGGCGCTTGTGCGCTCTGCCAGAGAGTATCGATCACGCGCTCGGGCGACGCTAGGCCCGACACGGCGCGGCCTGCCCTACCAGTGGCCCGAGGCGCCGCCGCCGCCGAACGAACCGCCGTCACCGGACACCTCGCCGCCCAGCCCGGCGCCTCCGGAGCCGGCGTCCATCCAGGTCACCGGGCCCGACTGACCGGATCGGCGGATGGACCTTGGGCGGAGGCCGAAGAATCCGTTCCAAAGCCACATCACTAGCCCGCCAAGCAGGGCGACGGCGATTGAGACCAGGACGGGGAGCAGCAGCGCCATCATTTTTTCGGCAGGATCGTCAGGCCGTTGGGCAGTTCGTTGGTGTCGGCCTCGCGCACCGGCACATGGCTGGACAGGATCTCGCCCACCCGGGTGACGGCGGCGACGAAGCCGTCTGCGATCTTTCCGCGTTTCATGCCGGCCACGAGATCGGCGACCACCTCGTCCCAGACCGCATTGGGGGCGGCCTTGTAGATGCCCTCGTCGGCGATGACCTCGACGCGGTGCTCGGCCAGGGCGGCGAAGATCAGCACCCCGGTGCGGTCGCGGGTCAGGTGCAGGCCATGGCTCATGAACTGCTCCATGGCCGCGCGCTTGACCGCCGCCGCTTTCAGCGGGCCGGGCGTCAGGGCGCGGCGGATCGGCGGGATCGAGACCAGCAGGGCGGCCACAATGAAGATCGCCGCCTGCAGGCCGATATAGATCGACAGGGCCGACAGGATGGCGCCGTCGGTGGCCGAGGCGTGGCCGACGGTCCAGCCACCGAACAGCCGGGTCAGCATGTCCGGCCGCAATCCGGCCAGCAGGCCGCCGGCCGGCAGGATCAGGGCCGCGGCCGCCGCCCAGACCAGCGGCGTCTCGCGATAGTCGGAAACCTCGGGCGCCAGCACGCAGAAGATCTCGCCGGCGGTGGTCTTTTCGGCCGCCGCCACGGCGTCGGCGATGCGGACCTGGTCTTGCGGAGTCATCTTGCGCATTACCAGCTCCCCGAACTTCCGCCGCCGCCGAACGAGCCGCCGCCGCCGGAGAACCCGCCGCCGCCGCCGCCGCCGCGACCGCTGCCGCCGCCGCCGCTGGTCAGGGCGTTGAGGATGATCCAGGGCAGGGCCGAGCCCAGACCGCCGCGCCGGCCGCGCCGTCCCGGCAGCAGGCGGGTGATCAGGAAGAACACGAACAGGCCGATCAGCAGCGCCGCGATCGGCGAAAAGTCCGAGCCGGAGCTTGAGGGTTGGGGCTTGGCCGCCTGGGCGACCTTGGCCCGGGCCTCGTCGTCGGGCAGGGACAGCTGCGTCAGCAACTCATCGGTCCCGGCCACGACGCCCCCCGGCAGGTCGCCGGCCTTGAATTTCGGGATGATGGCGCTCTGGATGATGACGCTGGACAGGGCGTCGGTCAGCACCGGCTCCAGACCATAGCCGACCTCGATGCGCACCTTCTTCTCGGTGGGGGCGACCAGCAGGATGACGCCGTCACCCCTGTCCTTGTCGCCAAGGCCCCAGGTGCGGCCCAGCTGGTAGCCGTAGTCCTCGATCTCGTAGCCCTGCAGGCTGGGCACGGTGGCCACCACCAGCTGACGGCCGGTGGAGTCTTCCAGCGCCTTCAGCTTGCCCGTCAGCTCGCTCTCGACCTGGGGCGAGAGGATATTGGCCTCGTCGACCACCCGGCCGCTCAGCGGCGGGAACTTCGGCGCGGCGAAGGCGGGAAGGGCCAGGGAGAGGCAGAGCATGGCCAGCACGGCCGCCGCCCAACCCCTCCCCCGCGCGCGGGGGAGGAGAGAGAGGGTGTTCACTTACTGGGCCGGAGCCGAGGCCGGCGGGGCCGCGTCGAAGCTGACCGTCGGGGCCGACTGCGCCGCAGCCGTGGCCTGGAACAGCACGGCCGGCTTCTGGCTGGAATACATCGTCTTGGCCCAGATGATGCTGGGGAAGGTCCGCAGCGTCGTGTTGTATTTCTGGGCCGTCTGGTTGTAGTCGCGCCGGGCGATGGTGATGCGGTTTTCCGTGCCTTCCAGCTGGCTTTGCAGGGCCATGAAGTTCTGGTTCGACTTCAGGTCGGGATAGTTCTCCTGAATCATCATCAGTCGACCCAGCACCCCCGACAGCTTGTCCTGGGCGGCGGCGTATTTTTCAAAGGTGGCCGGGTCGGTGATGGTCGAGGCGTCGACCTTCACCTGGGTGGCGCTGGCGCGGGCCTCGGTGACCTCGACCAGCACGCCCTTTTCCTGGGCCGCGTAGCCCTTCACGGTGGCCACGAGGTTGGGCACCAGGTCGGCGCGGCGCTGATACTGGTTCTGCACCTCGGCCCAGGCGGTCTTGGTCGCCTCGTCCTGGGTGGGGATGGTGTTGATCCCGCAGCCGGCCAGGCCGGCGGCGAGCACGGCGACCAGCGCCAGGCGCGAGAAAGATTTGGCGAAACGGTTCATTCAGCCCTCCAATACGAGCGTCACGGCTCGCATACCCTCGTTAGATAGCGCGTCCGTTGATCTGCGTCAGGTCGGCCGGGATTAAACCTTCTCCATTTCCGCGAAGGTTTTGCGTCGGGGACCCAGATAGCCGAACAGCCAGGCCGCCACCTTGCGGATCTGGATCTCCTCGGACCCCTCGGTGATCCGGTAGCGGCGGTGGTGGCGATAGATGTGTTCGAACGGCTTGTGGCGCGAATAGCCGATGCCGCCGTGCACCTGCATGGCCCGGTCGGCGGCCTCGCAGACAAGGCGGTTGGCCTGGTAGTTACACATCGAGACCTTGTCGGAGAGGCGCTTTTCCACCTCCGGCTTGGTCATCTGGTCCATTTCCCAGGCGGTCTTGCGGATCAGCAGGCGCAGCATCTCGGCGGTGCTGGCCAGTTCCACCAGCGGGAACTGGATGGCCTGGTTCTCGGCCAGGGGCTTGCCGAAGGGTTTGCGGACGCGGGCGTATTTCACGCTCTCTTCTATGCAGAAGGTCGCCGCACCCAGGCTGGAGGCCGCCTGGCGGATGCGGTTCTCGTGCACGAAGTGCTGGGCCAGGGCCAGGCCGCCGCCCTCGGGCCCGAACATCGCGCTGTCGGGGACCCACACCTGGGTGAAGCTGACCCGCGGGTGGTCGGTGGGCATGTTGAAGGTCCAGAGGTATTCCTCGATCTTCACGCCGGGGGCATGGGCCGGCACCAGGAAGGCGGTGATCCCCTTGGCCTCGCCGTCCTCGCCGGAGGTGCGGGCGAACAGGCAGCAGTGGGTGGCGGCGTGCATGCCGGTGGTCCACATCTTCTCGCCATTGATCCGCCAGCCGGCCTCGCCCTTATGAACCTCGCGCACCGCGCGGGTCTCCATGAAGGTGGCGTCCGAGCCATGTTCGGGCTCGGTCAGGCCGAAGGTCGGACGAAAGGCCCCCTTGTCCAGCATGTCGGTGATCAGGTGCTGCTGATCGGGCCGGCCAAAATCGCGGATCATCAGCACGAACGGATTGTTGCCGACGATCGAGTGCTCGTTCTGAAGGTCGTTGAACAGGCCCAGGCCCTTGCTGGCCAGGTGCTCGCGGATCACCGCCATCCACAGGTTGGAGCCGTCCTGGCCGCCGAACTCGCGGGGCAGGGCGAAGCGATAGTGGCCGGCGGCGTCGGCCAGCTTGCGGGCCTTGGCCAGCAGTTCTTCCCAGTCATGGCGGGGCAGGCCGCCGCCGTCCCAATCGGTGCGGGCCCATTCGCGGCGGTGGTCGAAGAACCGCTCGTTGTCGTCGCGAGCCTGCAAGGGCGCGATCTCGTCCTCGATGAACTTGTCGAGCACGGCCAGATAGGCGGTCAGTTCCGGCGGTAGGGTGAAGTCCATGGCCTAGCCTCCCTGCAATGTTTTCTTTGTCTTGCCGGCGAGTATGCGCGGCGTCTGGTTGCAGCCAAGCCTGCCGCTTGGGAATATCGGCGTTCTTAACGGGCTTTTGACCAACCCCCGTTAGGCTGGTCGCATGTTCACCATCGCCACAGCAGCGATCATCGGCGCGGCGCTCGGACTTTTCGTCCGGCCCCGACTGCTGGGCGTGCTGGTGGCCGTGGTGCTGGCCGTCGCCATCGAGGGCGGCGTACTGATGCTGATCGGCATGCTGGACGACCAGCCCAACCGCGAATTGCTGATCGCCCGTCTTGAGGCCGTGTTCGGCGAGGGCGTCAACGGTGCGGCCGGACCGGTTGCGGCGGCCTTTATCGGCGCGCTGCTGTCGGCCCTCATGGGCAGCTTCTCCGACCCGGCGGTTTCGCCTGTCCTCCTGACCGCCGACCAGCTGCGTCGCAAGGTCGGCAAGAACGGGCGATATGCGCGGCTTGAGGGCATGGTGGAAGAGCGGCAGATCCACGCCAAGGCCGAGAGCCGGATCGACTCAATCCTGGGCCTGTAGCCCGGACGCCAACCCGGGAGCGGCCGGCGCCGGCCGCCCGTCGGCGGGCGCTGGCCGATTCTGAAATCCGCCGGGCTTCATTACAAATTGCTCATGCGAATCAAATTCCGCTTGCGCAATCGCTTATCACTGATATCTAAGCAGTGCTTAGTTCAGCTTTGTCGCGTCGGTGGGGATACCGATGCTTGCGTCCCCAAAGCCTGAACGACCAGTACGCTTTCGCCGATCATCGATCTTCACATAACTCCCCTGAACGTTGGAGGGCTCCTATGAAGCTCCGTACCCTTGCGGCTGTCGCCGCTCTGTCCGTTTCCATGTTTGCTGGCGCCGCCCTGGCCGATGGCCGCGTCGCCGCCGCTCTGGAAGCCCCGGTCGCCGCCAAGTCCAAGATCGTCGCCGGCGGCGCGGTGTTCGTCTGCGACGGCGCTGAATGCGTCGCGACCTCGGCCCCCTCGCGCGCCATCACGGCCGCGTCCTGCAAGGTCCTGGCCAAGGAAGTCGGCCGTGTTTCGGCCTTCGGCGGCGAGACCAAGTCGCTGGACGCCGAAGACCTGGCGCGCTGCAACGCCTCGGCCAAGGCCGCCTGAGCCACCTCTGTTTAGTACCCGGACGCGTTGGGGCGATCTTCGTCCTGTCTGGCTGTTTCCTCGAGCATTCGCCTGATGGGGCGGCGGGCCTGTCCCGCCGCCCTTTTTCTTTTCGCCGATCCTGCGTAGTTGAACATCCATGAGCACGACCCTCGCCGCCCAACTGGAAGCCGCCCTGCGCGATATCGCCGGGGCTGAAACCCGCCCATCGTCCCTGACCATCGACTACGGCCCGGACGGCCCCGAGGCAGGGTCTGACGACGACCTGGCGGTGCGCGCCTGGGTGGAACGGTCGACGCGCAGCCTGGTGTTCGCGCAGGGCGAAGTGCGGCGCCGTAACGGAACCCTCGCCGCCGCCGCCTCGGCGGTGTTTCGCCGCGTCGGGGCTTGATCGCGCCGGTTTGGTTGCGACTGCGAAAAGCCCGTGTTATCAGGCGCGCGGCTTCAGACGAGCCGGCGCATCAGCACCGGCTCTACATGTGCTTTTTCCAAGCGCGCTCAAGCCTTTAAGCCGGGACAAGGGTTAATCTTCTTGTCCGCGGCCATTGCAACGCACCGGGCGGATACCAAGTGGCGGACGAAACCAAGGCGACGGATGCGGGTCAGCGCTATGCGCAGTCCCTGTTCGAACTGACGATCGAAGGCAATCAACTGACCAAGGTCGAGGCCGACCTGAAGTCGTTGAAGGCGATGTATGCCGACAGCGCCGATCTGCGCCGCCTTGTCGCCTCGCCCGCGTTCTCGTCTGAAGACAAGGCCAAGGGCCTGGCCGCCATCGCCAAGAAGGCCGGCTTCCAGCCGCTGACCAGCAAGTTCCTCGGCCTGGTGGCCACCAATGGCCGCGCCGGCGACCTGATGGGCGCGATCACGGCCTTCGCCGAAATGTCGGCCAAGCATCGCGGCGTTGTCTCGGCCGAGGTGATCTCGGCGACCGAACTGACCGCCGCCCAGCTGAAGGGCGTGCAAGCCGCCCTGGCTTCGGCGCTGGGCAAGACCCCCGAACTTTCGACCCGCATCGACGCCTCCCTCCTGGGTGGCGTCAAGGTGCGCGTCGGCTCCCGCCTGTTCGATGCTTCGCTCCGTTCGAAGCTCGATTCCCTGAAATTCGCCCTGAAGCGCGCCTAAACCTTTATAAGCGCGTCAAAAGATAAAAATCGCAGAGAGCCCAAGACAGCCATGGACATCCGCGCCGCCGAGATTTCGGCCATCCTCAAGTCGCAGATCGCCAATTTCGGCGAAGACGCCGCTGTTTCCGACGTCGGCCAGGTGCTGTCCGTCGGTGACGGCATCGCCCGCATCTACGGTCTGGACAACGTCCAGGCCGGCGAAATGGTCGAGTTCCCGAAGGCCGGCGTGAAGGGCATGGCCCTGAACCTCGAGCGCGACAATGTCGGTTGCGTGATCTTCGGTCAGGACCAGGCCATCAAGGAAGGCGACGAAGTCCGTCGTCTGGGCGAGATCGTCGACGTTCCGGTCGGCCGTGGCCTGCTGGGCCGCGTCGTCAACCCGCTGGGCGAGCCGATCGACGGCAAGGGCCCGATCGTTTCGACCGAGCGCCGCCGCGTCGACGTCAAGGCCCCGGGCATTATCCCGCGCAAGTCGGTGCACGAGCCCGTGCAGACCGGCCTGAAGTCGATCGACACCCTGATCCCCGTCGGCCGCGGCCAGCGCGAACTGATCATCGGTGACCGTCAGACCGGCAAGACCGCCGTCGCCATCGACACCATCCTGAACCAGAAGGCCGCCAACGCCGGCAAGGACGAGAGCGCCAAGCTCTATTGCGTCTATGTCGCCATCGGCCAGAAGCGTTCGACCGTCGCCCAGATCGTCAAGACGCTCGAAGAGCACGGCGCCCTGGAATACACCATCGTCGTCGTCGCCTCGGCTTCCGAGCCGGCGCCGCTGCAGTACCTGGCCCCGTTCTCGGGTTGCGCCATGGGCGAGTGGTTCCGCGACAACGGCCTGCACGGCCTGATCATCTATGACGATCTGTCCAAGCAAGCCGTCGCTTACCGCCAGATGTCCCTGCTGCTGCGCCGCCCGCCGGGCCGCGAAGCCTATCCGGGCGACGTGTTCTACCTGCACTCCCGTCTGCTGGAACGCGCCGCCAAGCTGAACGAAGAAAATGGTTCGGGCTCGCTGACGGCTCTGCCGATCATCGAAACCCAGGCCAACGACGTCTCGGCCTACATCCCGACCAACGTGATCTCGATCACCGACGGCCAGATCTTCCTGGAAACCGACCTGTTCTATCAGGGCATCCGCCCCGCCGTGAACGTCGGCATCTCGGTGTCGCGCGTCGGCTCGTCGGCCCAGATCAAGGCGATGAAGCAGGTCGCCGGCGCGATTAAGGGCGAACTGGCCCAGTATCGCGAAATGGCCGCCTTTGCGAAGTTCGGTTCGGACCTGGACGCCTCGACCCAGAAGATGCTGGCTCGCGGCGAACGCCTGACCGAGCTGCTCAAGCAGCCGCAATATTCGCCGCAAGCCGTCGAAGAGCAGGTCTGCGTGATCTATGCCGGCACGCGCGGCTATCTGGACGCCATCCCGACCTCGTCGGTTCGTCGTTTTGAGACCGAGTTCCTGGCGCGCCTGCACAGCCAGCACAAGGATCTGCTGGACGGCATCCGCACCAAGAAGGCCCTCGACAAGGATCTGGAGAACACGCTGAAAAGCGCGCTCGACAGCTTCTCGTCGACCTTCGCCTAAGCCCTCGGAACGCTCGGAGAGAGTAGCGCCGAATGGCCAGTTTGAAGGAAATGCGCAATCGGATCTCGAGCGTCAAAGCGACGCAAAAGATCACGAAAGCGATGCAGATGGTGGCGGCAGCCAAGCTGCGCCGGAGCCAGGACGCGGCTGAATCAGCCCGTCCCTACGCCCGGCGTCTGGCGGCCGTGATCGCCAACCTGGCGGCCGGCGTGTCGGGAGACGGGGCTCCGGCCCTGCTGACCGGCACTGGTCGCGATGATCGCCACCTGGTCATCGTCGCGGCGGCCGATCGCGGTCTGGCCGGTGGCTTCACCTCGTCGATCGTGCGGGCCGCGCGCCTGCATATCGACAGGCTGATCGCCCAGGGCAAGGACGTGAAGATCGTCTGCGTCGGCAAGAAATCGACCGTGCAGCTGCGCCGGTTGTATGCCGACCGCATCGTCGAGAATTTCGATCTGTCGGCCTATCGCCAGTTCACCCTGTCGGTGGCCCAGCCGATCGCCGACGTCGTCACGCGCCTCTATGAGGCCGGCGACATCGACGTGGTCACGCTGTTCTACAGCCGCTTCAAGTCGGTGGTCATCCAGACCCCGACCGCGCTGCAGCTGATCCCGGCGACGGTGGACACCTCGGCCGCTCCGGCGACGGGGGCCAGCGCCGTCTATGAGTATGAGCCCTCGGAAGAGGCCATCCTCGAGACCCTGCTGCCGCGCAACCTGACGGTCCAGATCCTGTCGGCCCTGCTCGACAACATGGCCGGCTTCTACGCCAGCCAGATGACGGCGATGGACAACGCCACGCGCAACGCCGGCGATATGATCAAGCGCTACACCCTCGAATATAACCGTTCCCGCCAGGCCCAGATCACCAAGGAGCTGATCGAGATCATCTCCGGCGCCGAAGCCGTCTGATCAAAAGCCTAACGTAAAAAACGCACGCACGAGCACGCACGAAAGACCCGCACGCCATGGCCAAGACCCCCGTTAAGGCTCCCGCCGCCGCCGCTGAAAAGCCGGCCGCCGTGAAGAAGCCCGCCGCCGCCGCAACGCCCGCCGTCGCCCCCAAGGCTCCGGCCGCCAAGAAGCCTGCCGCCCCCAAGGCCGCAGCGCCGAAGTCGACCCAGGCTGCTCCGGCCACCATCGGCGCCGCCACCGGCAAGCTGGTGCAGGTCATCGGCGCCGTCGTCGACGTCGAGTTCACCGGTGAACTGCCGGCGATCCTCAACGCCCTGGAAACGGTCAACATCGCGACCGGTCAGCGCCTGGTGTTCGAAGTCGCCCAGCACCTGGGTCAGAGCACTGTCCGCGCCATCGCCATGGACGCCACCGAAGGTCTGGTTCGCGGCCAGGCCGTGCGCGACACCGGCGAAGCCATCCGCGTCCCGGTCGGCCCCGGCACTCTGGGCCGCATCATGAACGTCATCGGCGAGCCGATCGACGAGCAGGGCCCGATCAAGTCGGACATCTTCCGCTCGATCCACCGCGAGGCGCCGTCGTTCGCCGAGCAAACCAACACCGCTGAAGTGCTGGTCACGGGCATCAAGGTCATCGACCTGATGTGCCCCTACACCAAGGGCGGCAAGATCGGCCTGTTCGGCGGCGCCGGCGTCGGCAAGACCGTGACCATGCAGGAACTGATCAACAACATCGCCAAGGCTTACGGCGGTTATTCGGTTCTGGCCGGCGTGGGTGAGCGCACCCGCGAAGGCAACGACCTGTATCACGAGATGATCGAGTCCAACGTCAATGTGGACCCGAAGATCAATGGCTCGACCGAAGGCAGCCGCTGCGCCCTCGTTTACGGCCAGATGAACGAACCCCCCGGCGCCCGCGCCCGCGTGGCCCTGACCGGCCTCTCCATCGCTGAATATTTCCGCGATGAAGAAGGCAAGGACGTGCTGCTGTTCGTCGACAACATCTTCCGCTTCACCCAGGCCGGCGCTGAAGTGTCGGCTCTGCTGGGCCGCATCCCCTCGGCCGTGGGCTATCAGCCCACCCTGGCCACCGAGATGGGCAACCTGCAGGAGCGCATCACCTCGACCAACAAGGGTTCGATCACCTCCGTCCAGGCCATCTACGTGCCCGCCGACGACCTGACCGACCCGGCGCCCGCCGCCTCGTTCGCCCACTTGGACGCCACCACCGTTCTGTCGCGCGACATCGCCGCCCAGGCCATCTTCCCCGCCGTCGATCCGCTGGACTCGACCTCGCGGATCATGGACCCGCTGGTCATCGGCGAAGAGCACTACAACGTGGCCCGTTCGGTCCAGGAAGTTCTGCAGCAGTACAAGTCGCTGAAGGACATCATCGCCATCCTGGGCATGGACGAGCTGTCGGAAGAGGACAAGCTGACGGTCGCTCGCGCCCGCAAGATTCAGCGCTTCCTCAGCCAGCCCTTCCACGTGGCCGAGCAGTTCACCAACACCCCCGGCGCCTTCGTCGCGCTGAAGGACACGATCCGCTCGTTCAAGGGCATCGTCGACGGTGAATATGACCACCTGCCGGAAGCCGCCTTCTACATGGTCGGTACGATCGAAGAAGCCGTGGCCAAGGCTGAAAAGCTGGCGAGCGAAGCCTGATGACCGACGAACACGACCACGACCTGGTTGGCTTCTGCTGCGAGGAGCTTGAGGACGCGGTCTCTTCGGACCCGGCCGATGCTCTTGTCCAGCATGACAGCGGCCTGATTCTGCTCAATCTCGGAGAGCGGGAAGAAGAGGGCGAGACCGGCGTCGTGCTGGCCACCATCCGCTTCTGCCCGTTCTGCGGCACAGAGATCCAGACCGACGAAGACGTCGAGGCGGCCCTCGGCGACGTGGAGATCGTGGAATAATGGCCAAGCTGCACTTTTCTCTGGTCGCTCCGGAACGCGAACTGTTCTCGGGCGAGGTCGACATGGTCCAGGCTCCGGGCGCTGAAGGCGACTTCGGTGTTCTGGCCAACCATGCGCCCTTCATGACGACGCTGCGCGAAGGCCGCGTCACCGTGAAGGACGGCGCGACCACCAAGCTGTTCGACATCCAGGGCGGTTTCGCCGACGTGGGCCCGGACGGGCTGACGATCCTGGCCGAGCACGCTGTCGAAGCGGCCTGATCGGCTCCAGACTGATTCGAAGAAACGCCTCCGTCCTGCCCAGGGCGGAGGCGTTTTCGCGTCTGGGGGGAACCTGCGCGACGTATGGACGCAGGAAATTACACTTGTGGCCCAATCTCCGTCGCAATCTGTCGCCATAAGGGTTGCGAGGGACCGTCTGTCGGCTTTAATGCCGACCTCTAGCCTGATGGGGATATCTCGATAATGCGCCTCGCGCTCGCCAGCCTGATCGCCCTCGGTGTGGTTTCGACCGCCGCCGTCGCCCAGGAGCAAACCGCTCCGGCTCCCGCCGCAGCGCCTGCTGCGGCTCCGGCCCAGACGCCGGAACCGGCTCCCGCTGCTCCGGCCGCGCCCGTCGATCCGGCCGCCGCGCCTGTTGTCCCGGCTCCGGCCGCCGGCACGGTTCCGGCTGACACCTATGTCGAACCGGTCCGTCCGCCGCCCACCACCGACCCCGTCTCGCTGCAGCTGCTCAGCGTGCTGGATCGCATCTGCAAGCCCGCTGTGGTCGGCGGCGACTTCCAGGCCCTGGTCAAGGCGGCCGGTCTGAAGAAGAAGAAGGAACAGTGGGTTCTGGACCTGGGCAAGCCCTTCCAGATCGTCCTGGACAACCCCGGTTCCAACAAGAACGTCTGCACCGTTACCATCCAGTACGCCCTGGGCGACGTTCAGGCCCAGGCTCTGGCCAGCGCCCTGCATGACTGGGCCACGTGGGAAAACAGCCCGCAGCTGCGCCTGATCCGCAACGACCAGGTGGTCAGCAGCGACTTCCGTCGCTTCACGGTGTCCTGGGATGACAACTGGGCCAGCGGTCACGCCGGTCTGGTCTATATGCGCCTGAAGAAGACCGACGGTTCGCCCGTGGGCAAGAACTTCGAACAGGCCCAGATCCTGTACAGCACCACCAGCCGCTAAGGCCGGAGCGGGAGGCTTGCCCTCCCGCCATGCTGTCCCATATCAACGGAAGGCGCGGGGACGACCCCGCGCCTTCTGCCGTTTCCGGGGACGACCCCACTCAATAAAAGTGGAGCAGGTCATGGCCTGGATCATCCTTTTCATCGCGGGTCTGTTCGAGATCGGCTGGGCCGTGGGCCTGAAATTCACCGAGGGCTTCACCCGGCCCATCCCCACCGTCCTGACGGCGATCAGCCTGGTGCTGTCGATGGGCCTGCTGGGCTGGGCGGTGAAGACCCTGCCGCTGGGCACGGCCTATGCGGTATGGACCGGCATCGGCGCGGTCGGCACGGCCATTGTCGGCATCGTGGTCTTCAAGGAGCCGGCCACGGCGGCGCGGCTGGTCTGCCTGGGCCTGATCGTGGCGGGCATCCTGGGACTGAAGCTGTTCTCGCCGCCGGCCTGATTAGGCCGCGGCGCGCCCCTCAGCGGTGATGAAGTCCAGGCAACGCTCGGCGACGGCTTCCCAGCCCGGTTCGCCCGGCAGCCAGTGGCTCATCTGGGCAAACACCTCGACCGATCCGTTCAGCCGCGCTGCGGTCTGGCGGACCGTGGCCGTGGGATGGATGACGTCCCGGCCGCCGGCGATGGCCAGGGTCGGCGCGCCCGAGGGTGTGGCGCTGGTGGTCATGAACGGGTCCAGCCACCAGTTGAGGGTCTCCCACAGGGCGCGGCCGCTTTCGGGCGTCATGCGGGCATACAGGGCCTTGCGGTCGGCGCGGTCCATCCGGTCCAGGCTGTAGCGTTCCACCACGCCGTAGTCGGGATCGACGGCCTGCAGCCAGTAGGGGCCCAGGGCGTAGAGGCTGACGGCCGAGACCGCCTCTTCCAGACTGGCGCCCGGCACGCCCCAGGGCGGCGAGGGGGCCAGCAGGATCAGGCGCGAGACCTTGGCCCGCGCGGCCGCCATCTGGGCGACCAGGCCGCCCATCGAGTGGCCGATCAGGACCGGGGGCTCCTCGCAGGTGGCGCACAGTTCGGCGATCTGTTTGGCGTAGTCGGTCATGGAGCGGCCGGCGACCGAAACCTTGCCGTCATGTCCCAGAAGGTCGGGCGTCAGCACCGCGTGACCGGCGGCCTCGAAAGGCTGGCGAAAGCTGTCGAATGTCCAGCCGCCGCAGAAGGCGCCGTGGACCATGATGACCGGTGCGGGCATGGGCGCCTTTCGAACGCCGTCGGCGAAGCAGCCGACGGCGTGAGCTTACACGCTCTATTTGGGCTTAGGCGAAGATTTGGCGGGTTTCGTTGTCGCAGCCGGCTTGGCGGCCGCCTTCGGCGCGACCTTGGCGGGCGCGGCCGCCTTGGCTGGCGGCGCCTTGGTCACAGCAGCCTTGGCCGGAGCCTTCGGTGCAGCGGCCTTCGGCGCTGTCACCTTGGCGGCCGGCGCGGGCTTCGGCGCGGCGGCCTTGGGTTTGGCTGGGGCCTTGGCGGCGGGCGCCGCGACCTTGGCGGGGGCGGCGACGGGCGCGGCCTTGGCCGGAGCTTTCGCCTTGGCGGCGGCCTTCACGGCCGGCTTGGCTTCGACGACCTTGGCGGTCGGGGCAGGCTTGGGCGCGGCCTTGGCCGGGGTCGCCTTGGCGGCGGCGGCAGGCTTTACGGCCTTTGGCGCGGGTGCGGGTTTCTCGGCGGCGGCTTTTGGAGCGGCCTTGGCGGGCGCAGCCTTCGGCTTGGCCGCCTTGGGGGGCGCGGCGACTTCGGCGACCGCGGTGGGCTTGACCGGAGCCGGGGCAGCCTTGGCCTTCGGCGCGGGCGCAGCCTTGGCCGGGGCCGTTTCAGCGGCGGCGGCCTTGGCCGGCGCGGCGGCCAGGGCCTTGGTCTTCAGCCAGCCGATCACATCACCCAGGATGACGTCCGTGCCCGGCTCGTCGATCAGCCAGTGGGCGTTGTTGGGATATTCGACATAGTCGCCGCCGACGGCGGAATATTTCTGGCCCACCAGGCGCATGTCATCGACAGGCGTGGTGCGGTCCAGAGCGCCGGCCACCACCAGGATCGGAACCGTGACCTTGTCGACATCGACATGGGCGGTCTTGTTGGGGTCCTTGTCGGGCCAGGCCAGATTGGCCAGCACGCGGCCCGAATCGTAGACCATCCTGGCGTACAGGGCGTCATGCCGGCTGGCCGGCACGGCGTTCATCACGCACAGCTTGAAGCCGGTCTTCCACTGCTTGACCGTCCGGGTCTCCGGCTTGGACATCAGCACGGCGTTGAGAAAGGCGAACACCGGCGACAGCTTGGGCTTGCCCCGCGCATCGGCGGGAGAGGCGGGCGAGAACAGCACGGCGCCGGAGACCAGGCCGGCCTCGGCCAGTTTCTGGGCGATCAGGCCGCCCATCGAATGTCCGAACACGATCGGCGCTTCGCCGTCCTGCTTGGCCAGGGACGCGGCCAGGGCGCTCATGTCGGCGACATAGTCGGCCAGGCTGAGACCAGCCAGGCCCGCGCCCGGCGCGGCGACCTTGCGCTGGTCGGCGCGGATGGTGGGCGCCTCGACCCTGTAGCCCTCGGCGGTCAGACGTTCGGCGACTGGACCCCAGCAACTGCTCGCGCAGCCATAGCCATGAATCATCAGGACGGTCTTGGCCATGCCGATCGTTCTCCCTGTGGGAGCGATCAGTCGCCCGCCACGAACTTTCCGAAAGCAGCGACCACCTGTTCGTAGACCCCGCGCTTGAAGGGTACGATCAGTTCGGGGGTTTCGTCGAGCTTTCCCCACGTCCAGGCGTCGAACTCGACCTCGCCATGCGCTTCGAGGTCGATTTCCGTCTCTTCACCGATGAACCGGAAGGCGAACCACACCTGTTTCTGGCCCGCCCAGCCGCGTGCGCGTTTGGAGCCGACCAGTTCGGGCGGGAAGTCATAGGCGATCCAGCCTTCGGTGCGCCCCAGCAGTGTCGCGGAGACGACGCCGGTTTCCTCGGCCAGCTCGCGCTTGGCGGCGTCGAGCAGGTCTTCGCCGTCGTCGACACCGCCCTGAGGGAATTGCCAGTTGTAGGGCGGGGGTTGCTGGTTGCGGCGACCCAGCCAGACGCGGCCGTCGGGATGGAACAACACCACGCCCACATTGGGCCGGTGGCGGGCCAGAGGGTCCTGGCTCATCGACGGGTGAGCGCCGAGGCCGGGGCCAGTTGTATCCCCCGCGCCGTCAGGCCGTTGGCCCAGGTCCGCACCTGGTTGATCGTCACCGGATAGGCGAAGCCCGAACCCATGGATTGCCCCCGGGCGCTGGCCCCGGTCTCCAGGGCGCGCAGCTGGGCGTCGATGGCGGAAGCCGACAGCTCATCATCGATCACCCGATCGGCGGAAGCGCGCGGGATCGATCCGCCGCGTCGCGCGGCCAGGCCGTCGTCGACAAAGGCCAGGCCGCGGGCCTTCAGGGCCGCGTTGAAGGTGTTCATGGCCGCGTCGGAGTCGATGAACCGCGCGCCCAGATAGTTGCTGAGCCCGAAATAGCCGGTGGCGCGCGACATCAGCCATTCCAGCTTGCGCACGGTGTCTTCGGGCCGGTTGGCGGCGATCAGGGTGTAGGGGCCGGGATCATTGGCCGGATAGTCGGCCGGCTCCATCGGGGTTTCCAGCAGCACCTCGTGGCCGTTGGCGCGGGCCAGGTCGATCCAGCCCTGCAGGCCTTCGGCATAGGGCGCGAAGGACAGGGTGATTTCGGGCGGCAGGGTCTCGATGGCCGCGCGGGTGGTCTGGGGGTTCAGGCCCAGGCCGCCGATCACGACCGACACCTTGGGGCGGCCCGTGGCGGTGAACGGGCGGGCATAGGCCTCGGCGGCGGTGCGGCCATTGGCGGCGATGATCGGCAGCGAAGCGCCGCCGGGACCCGGGCCGGCCAGACCGGCGATCGGGGCCTGGGGCAGTGCGCCGCCGGCGGCGTGCGCCATGCCGGGGGCTTCTTCGCCGGGAGCAGTCTCGCCGGGGAACGAGATCGAGGCCTCGACCGGGCTGTCGACAATGGGCTTGGCTGAAAGGTCGAAGGTGTCGGGCTTGAAGGGGGCTTCGTGCTCGCCCTCGTCGGCGAGCGCCTCTTTCCAGCCGTCAGGGGCGTTCTTGGTGGCGCCGATCTTGGTCAGTTCGACCCGGATGACCGGCGCGCCCGCCTTGGGATCGCCGGTGACCAGCACCAGACCCGCCAGGGTGACCATGAACAGGCAGGCCGCGCCGCTGGCGGCGATGTAGGGATTGGACACAGCCGCCATCAGGCGGGCGCGCAGATCGCCGCCAGCCTCGGGCGCGGGGGCCGAGGCGGCATAGGCGGGCTTGCGGGAGAACATGGCGGCCATCGTCCGTGACCCTAGCCGCCAGACCCGAATTTATGGTTAACAGAGCTTGTCTGCTCGGGTCTGGCCCCCGTGGCTATCGGCCGCGCCGCCTCGTCGGGGTCAGGCCGCCAGTTCGGTCTTCAGCCGCCGAACCGCTACGGCGACGGCCTGGGATGACCGCGAGAACGGCGTGCCGGCCTCCAGCTCCTGCGCGGCTTCATCCATGCGGCCGGCATTAATCGCGCGAGCGACGTTCCCCGCGCAACGGTGGAACTCGGTGTGGCTTTCGGCGCACATCTTGAAGTTCGCCGAGGCGCCGTGGGCCGCGCGCCCTTCGCCCTTCAGCCAGAGTCCGAACTCACAATGACAATCCGACGCGATGCGGTCGGCGTCCAGAGTCTCGTGTTTGGCGAGAGCGACGCGAAGCTTGACCTTCCAGTCCGAGTGAGCGGCAAGCGCGTTGTCCAAGTCCATGAGTTTTCCCATCTATTCCAACAGGGTCGGGATAGAGGGCTGGAATGAACGCAGGCTTACGGCCGCCCGCGCTCAGACCCATATCGGGTAGGCGCTACTTCTTCTCGACGACCGGCTTGCCCATGGCGGCGGCCTTGGCCGTGACCTCGGCGATTTTGGCGGCCGGCTTGGGCATTTTCGGCGTTGCGGCGACCGAGCCGGCCTGCAGAACGGCCAGGGCGCGTTGCAGCTGGAAGTCGCCCTTCTTGTCGTCGAAGGCGGTCGGCGGGGCTTCCGCCGGGGTGTGGGCCCCGATGCGGGTCTTGCCCTCATCGGCATTGAGCGCGTTCTTGAAGCTGGCCTCGCTGAACCACACGCGGTTGGCGATGTCCTGGGCCTGGTCGCGGGTCTGGGCGACCTCGAGGTCCGGCGCGATGCCGGTCTTCTGGATCGAGCGACCCGACGGGGTGAAGTATTTGGCCGTGGTCAGCTTCAGGGCGCCGTCGGCGCCGCCCCGCAGCGGGATCACGGTCTGGACCGAACCCTTGCCAAAGCTGGTCAGGCCCACCAGTTCGGCGCGCTTGCGGTCCTGCAGGGCGCCGGCGACGATTTCAGCGGCCGAGGCCGAGCCCTGGTTGATCAGCACCACCACGGGCAGGCCGTTCAGCAGGTCGCCGGGGCGGGCGTTGTAGCGCTGGATGTTGCGCGGATCGCGGCCGCGCTGGCTGACCACTTCGCCGCCGTCCAGGAACACGTCGGCCACGCCCACGGCCTGGTCGAGCAGACCGCCGGGGTTGTTGCGCATGTCCAGGACCAGACCCTTCATCTTCGGGTTCTTGGCCTTCAGGTCGTTGATCGAGGAGACCAGGGCGTCGGTGGCCTTCTCGTTGAAGCCGGGCAGGCGCACATAGCCAAAGTCGCCTTCCATGCGGGCGATGGCGGCCTTGGGCTTGATCACTTCGCGGATCAGCTTGACGTCGAAGGGGTCGGTCTTTTCGCGGGCGATGGTCAGGTTGACCGCCTCGCCGGGCGCGCCGCGCATCTGCTTGACGGCTTCGCTGACCGTCAGGCCCAGAACGCTCTGGCCGTTGACGGCGGTGATGTAGTCGCCCGCCTGGATGCCGGCCCGCGAGGCGGGGGTGCCGTCCATCGGCGAGATGACCTTGACCACGCCCTCTTCGCTGGTGACCTCGATGCCCAGACCGCCATATTCGCCGCGGGTGGTGTCCTGCATGTCCTCGAAGCTGTCGGGCGACAGGTAGCCCGAGTGCGGGTCAAGGCTGGTCAGCATGCCGTCGAGGGCCGCCTCGATCAGCTTCTTGTCGTCCACCTCGGTCACGTACTGGTCCTCGACCGTGCCCAGCACGTCGCCGAACAGTTCCAGCAGCTTGTAGGTCTTGGTCTTGGGCGGGATGTTCGCCTGGGCGATGGGACTCAGATAGGCCATGGTCCCCGCGCCGAGGACAAAGGCCGAAACTCCGATGAGCAGGTACTTGCGCATTAGGCCTTGAGAGCTCCCTGGCGACGCGTGAAGCGCCGCGCTTTTGACGACTCGTTCCTGACCATCCCAGCCGAGAACGTCCTATTTACGGCCATCATTACTGAAAAAGCCGTCTACGGCGACCCTTGCTTCAACCAGCGCTCCGGATCGACCGGAACGCCCTCCTCGCGGACCTCAAGATAGAGTTCGGGCTCTGAGGATACACGATCCGCCATCTTTCCGATCGGGGCGCCGGCCGCGACGGATTGTCCGGGCGCGACCGAAACCTGATCCAGGCCCGCCAGCACCAGAAGATAGGCGTCCTGGGCTCGCAAGATAAGCACGACGCCCCAGCCATTCAGCGCGCCGGCATATTCGACGGTTCCGGCCGCAGGACTGGTCACGGTCCGCCCTTTTTCCGTGCGGATCGACACGCCGGACGCGCGGCCGCCGGCCGGCAGGGTGGAGCCAAAGCGGCTGGTGATGCCGCCCGGCGCCGGCGAGGCCAGGGTCAGGGGACCGGTCGGGGCGCGGGGCGTCAGGCCGTCGGTCAGGGCGCCCAGGGTGCGCAGTTCGCTGGCCTCGACCAGGGCTTCCTGGGCGAAGGCGCGTTCCAGCCGGGTCTTTTCGATGATCAGGCGCTCGATCTCGCCCTTGCGGTCGGCGACCACGCTTTCGGCGGTGAACAGTTCGGCCGCCGCCGCCGCCGCCTCGCGGCGCAGGGTGCGGACCGCCACGGCCTGGCGTGAATAGGTATCGGCCCGGCGCTGCAGGTCCGGGGTCATGGCGCGGATCAGGATGGCGGCCCGCACCGCGTCGCGGGCGTCGCCGGGGCTGACCAGCAGGGCCGGCGGCGGATTTCGGCGGAACAGCTGCAGGGCCGACAAGAGCTTGGCCATGCGATGGCGGTCGCGGCCCAGATCGGCCAGCACCCGGGCTTCGCGGTAGTTCAGGGCTTCCAGCCGGGCGCGCTTGAGGTCGACGTTCTCGCCGGCCGAGACCCGGGCATTGTCCAGGCGCGAGAGTTCGCGGCGCAGGTCCTCGATCTCGCGACGGGTGTCGATGGCCGTCTGGCGGTCGCGCATCCGCTGCTGGTCCTGACGCGCCAGGACCACGCCGCCGGCGGACAGGGCGATGACCAGCGCGATGGCGGACAGGACAAGGGGCGAGGGGCGGCGAAGCATCTGGCCCTGTCTAGCCCTAGTCGCGGTGATAGGGCGAGCCCGCCAGGATGGTGACGGCGCGATAGATCTGCTCGGCCAGCATCGCCCGGGCCAGGGCGTGGGGCCAGGTCTGGGGCCCAAAGGCCAGGGTTTCATTGGCGTTGGCCAGGATCGCGGGATCCAGGCCATCGGCCCCGCCGATCAGAAACACGACCTTCCGCGTCCCATCGTCGCGCAGCCGGCCGATGTGCTCGGCGAAGGCCCGGCTCTTCCGAACCTTGCCGTGCTCGTCACAGGCGATGACATAGGCGCCCTCAAGATGCGGACGCAGCACCTCGGCCTCGGCGGCCTTGCCAGGCTTCCTGGCCTCGACCTCGATGATCTCGGCCGGACCCAGGGCCAGCACGCGACCGGACGCCGTGGCGCGGGACATGTAGTCCAGCGCCATCTGCGCCTCGACCATGCGGCCGAGCTTGCCAACGGTGAGGATGGTGAGCTTCATGCGCCAACCCGCGTCACCGGCAAACAAAGGCCGATGACGCGATAAGGGCTAGTTCGCCGAGGTGGCGATGCGGTGCGGGGCGTCGATCGCCCAGATCTTCTCGATATTGTAGAAGGTGCGCACTTCGGGACGGAACAGGTGCACGACCACGTCGCCGGCGTCGATCAGGACCCAGTCGCAATGCGGCAGGCCTTCGACCCGCGCCTTGCCGAACCCGTTTTCCTTGAGGGCGCGGATGATGTGATCGGCCAGGGCGCCGACGTGACGGTGCGAACGGCCAGACGCCACGATGAGGCTGTCAGCCACCGAGCTCTTGTCCGTCAGATCGATGTGGACGATGTCCTGGGCCTTGTCGTCGTCGAGGCGCGACAGGATCAGGGTCTCCAGAGCCTTGATGCTCTGGTCCAGACTGAGGTCTGGCTTGTGGGTCGAGGACTCGGCGGTCGCCGTGTCATCGTGCGCAATTTGCGCGGGGTCGCTACGCAGCGGAAGTACTCCTTATGGGGTCGCGCGGGTTCTCCTCATAGCATGGATGAGTCGAAAAGGTGAGGGGTTGCGTGCGTTTGGCCAAGCGCGGTCCGTTCACGTCCGGTTACGGCGCTTTATTCAGCCGTTCGCGCATGGCCGTGGACGAGGCGAAATTGAGCGGGCCGGTCAGATAGACCCAGGCCGGGGCGGTCTGATCGGGCAGGGTGGCGGCGGCGCTGGCGGGCTTGCGGGCATGGGCGAAACGCCGCGCGGCGGGCGATGTGCGCGACTTCAGCCCCGCCCACGGCCGCGAGATCACCGCCACCGGCACCTCGCGCATGATCTGGGTCCAGCCCCGCCAGCGATGGAAGGTGGCCAGGCTGTCGGCGCCCATCACCCAGACGAATTTCACGCCCGGATAGCGGGCCCGCAGCACCCGCAGGGTGTCGATCGTGTATTGCGAGCCCAGCCGCGTCTCGGCGTCGGAGACGATCATCGAGCTGCCCCGCGCCCACTGCCGGGCGGCGGCCATGCGCTGGGCCAGGGGCCGCGTCTCGGCCGAGGATTTCAGCGGGTTCTGCGGCGAGACCAGCCAGATCACCTTGTCGAGGTTCAGGCGATGCAGGGCCGTCTCCGCGACGTGGGCGTGACCCTCGTGCGCGGGATTGAAGCTGCCGCCGAACAGCCCGACGCGCATGCCCGGCTCCAGATGGAATCCGAGACGCTGCGCGCTAGGCCGGCCGGCCTCAGGGACGAGTCTGGCCGGTCCCGCGAACCACATATTTGAATGTCGTCAATTGCTCGGCCCCGACCGGACCGCGGGCATGGAGTTTGTCTGTGGCGATACCGATCTCGGCTCCAAAGCCGAATTCTCCGCCGTCGGCGAACTGGGTGGAGGCGTTGATCAGCACGATGGCGCTGTCGACCTCGGCCGCGAAGGCCTCGGCGGCGGCGGGATCCTCGGTGACGATGGCGTCGGTGTGGCCAGAGCCATAGCGGGCGATGTGCTCAGCCGCGCCGGCCACCCCGTCGACAATGGCCACCGACAGGATCGGGGCCAGATATTCGGTGGTCCAGTCGGCGTCCCTGGCCTTCTTCATGGTCGGCTCGATGGCCAGGGCGGCGGCGTCGCCGCGCAGCTCGCAGCCGGCCTTGATCAGGGCGTCGGCCAGCAGCGGCAGCAGGCGCTCGGCGATGGCCCGGTCGACCAGAAGGGTCTCGGCCGAACCGCAGACCGACACCCGCCGCATCTTGGCGTTGACGGCGATGTCGATGGCCTTGTGCGGATCTGCCCCGGCATGGACGAAGACGTGGTTGAGGCCTTCCAGATGGCCCAGCACCGGGGCGCGGGCCTCGGCCTGCACCCGGGCCACCAGGCTCTTGCCGCCGCGCGGGATGATCAGGTCGATGGTCCGGTTCAGGCCGCTGAGGATATGGCCGACGGCGGCGCGGTCGGACGTGCCCACGGCCTGGACGGCGCTGGCGGGCAGGCCGGCGCTCTTCAGGCCCCGCACGATGGCGGCGTGGATGGCGAGACTCGAGGCCAGGCATTCGGAGCCGCCGCGCAGGATCACGGCGTTGCCGGAGCGAACGCACAGCGCCGCCGCATCGGCGGTGACGTTGGGCCGGCTCTCATAGATCATGGCGATCACGCCGATCGGCGTGCGCACCCGGGAAATGTCCAGGCCGTTGGGCCGGGTCCAGCGCGAGGTCGCCACGCCCAGCGGGTCGGCGATGGCGGCCACGGTCTCGACGCCCTGGGCCATGGCCTCCAGGCGGGCGTCGTCCAGCAGCAGGCGGTCCAGCATCGGGCCCGATAGGCCATTGGCCTTGGCCTGCTCGATGTCGCGGGCGTTGGCGGCCAGGATGCGGGCGGCGTCCTCGCGGATCGCTCTGGCCATGGCCTGGAGGGCGGCGGTGCGCTGCTCGGCTGAGGCGAGACGCAGGGCGCGCGCGCCCGCACGGGCGGCCTCGCCCATCGCCATCATCTTCGCCTGCAAGCTGACGCCCGCGTCGTCCATAAGTCCGATCCGATCCGGATATGCTCAGGTTGAGCCTTACCTAGGCGCTTTCGCCCCGAGGGGGAACCGCGATTGTCTCAAGGCGGACGCAGGTTCCTTGCGAGTCCGGGCGGCCGAGCCAGCCGTGACACGGGTTCGCATCCTCGCCGGATTTCACCGGCAAGTGTGGGGAGGCGGCGGAGCGTCCGGGCCAGGCCCGGATGAGGGTGTAGAGGAGTACCGTTTCGGCCGTGGCCGGAGCGCTCCGCGCGGTTGTTATCCGATGAGCCCTCGGGGCGCGGGGTTTTAACCCGCTCCCGATGAGAGGCCCCAGGCGGGCGGAAGGGAAGCGACCCCTCCGGACCGCGCGGGCGATTTCAGCCCGCGCCTGGAGCGCCTTGCCGGGCGTCACCAAAGGGTGTTCCCGGTGGTCCGGATCCGGCTTCATCACGTTCGGCCCCCGCAAGGACCGCTCCGCTCCGCCAGACCCCACCGGGCCTTTAGACGACGACTGACGGGCGCGACCCGCACAACCGCCCCCGCCACCCGTCAGGTCGCCAGCTGGACGGCCTCCCCAGTGACGGGACGAGCTTGATTATGCGGGAGGTTTTCAGGGGGCTGCGTCGATTTTGGATCGTGACGCTGGGTGCGGCGGTCAGGGCGTTGAATTTGCTAGGGTCGGGGTGGGGCTATCCCCGTCCCCTCACGGGGATAGAGGCCGCCGCGCGGAACCCCTCTCTCATAGAGAGAGGGGGGGGGCCGCCGCGAAGCGGTGGGAGGGTGAGAGGTTACACCCTGTCCGAACGAAGCACCGCCAGGATGTCGTCCGAAACGCCGCCCGGATCCGTCAGCACCCGCGCGTTGGGAAACCGCAGCACAACATAGCCAAACAGCTCCAGCGTCCGGGTCCGGCGCTCATCGTAGTCCTCGCGCCCCTCATGCGTCGCGCCGTCCAGCTCCACGATCACCTTGGCCGCCTCGCAGACGAAGTCCGCGAAGTATCGATCAATCGCGACCTGCCGCAGAAACCTGAACCCACCCAGACGACGATTGCGAACGAGGGTCCAGAGTGTCCTCTCGGCCAGGGTCTGGTTCTGGCGCAGGCGACGGGCGTTGGCGGTCTTGTCCATGACGGGAGCATGGTCTGAGGCGCTCGGGGCGCTCAACGACAGGACTCGAGATTTCTCCGGCCGGCGGTGAAACCTCTCACCCTCCCACCGCCTGCGGCGGCGGGCCCCTCCCTCTCTCTATGAGAGAGGCGTTCCGTGCGCGCCGGATGGCTCGGCGAAGCCGCCGCCCCTCTGGGCAGAGCCATCCTTAGATCTCACGGCGAGACGATCGCAGGGCTGATCAGGTCACTCAAGGACGGCTTCGCCGCCGCGTAGCGGCCGCTCGGAGAGCGGTGTCGGCGGACTGACCTGATCAGCCCTGCACGCTGCAGCCTCCAGGAGATTTAAGGATCGCACCGACCTTGGGGTCGGGTTTCGGGTTCTTAGGTGATGGTCGGCCGTCCGGGTAAACCGTCATCCTAGGGTTCTCACCCTTCAGGACCGAATTCGATCGGTAGCGCTAGAATGCCTTTTCGCCCCATGGCGGATATTGCAAATGCGCTAGGGCGAACGAATTCGCGCTACTACCAGCTGCGCTCTAGGTATGGCGTCTCAGACAGTCTCATCTCTAGGTCTGGTCCCAAAACTGCGCGCGCTTGGGCCAGGTTAGCCTCCTGATCAGAAGAAGGACCGACAATTACTCTTTTTATCGGTAGGCGTTCACTTAAAGATTCAAACAAGACAATGCGGCGACGCCTCCCATTATCGCCAATCACTTCCTTTGCCGGTGGAATTTTCCATCGACCTTTTTTGGCTATAGCTGCACGCCAACCTTCAGTCGCGGGTCGGACAGCGATGCGAACTTCGCGCTCCTCGTGGAAAGCGTGATGCTTGCAGAAGATCGCAGACTTGATGAAGTCGCTGAAAATGTCCTCAGGTTCGTCTGTTCTGTTGTTCAGTAAAAATCGCATCATGTGATCGCAAACGGTGCGAAGTCTCGGGAAAATCGACGAGATTGATATTCCGGGATAAAGGTATGTTACGGGATCAATCGCCATGCTCATGTAGGCATGATGCGCATGCTCTTTAGATAGAAGATCGAATAGCCTTTCGGTATCGAAGACAATGCAGTATCCGCCACTGCCCCCATATCCTCTCCACTGGCTGAGTAGCCCGTTCTCGCGCTCGTAGGATTCTGACTCCTGGGAATGAGTACAAAACGAAGAAATAAAGGCCGGTGAGCGTAGTTCTTCAACGCCGGCGATGCCGTCCTCGGTTGAGAACGTGCTGGCGTACAAAAGCGAGATCATGCGTCGCGCGCTGTCTTCAGCGGCTTTGCGCAGTCCGCCGACCGCCGCTACCGCACGATCTGCTTTGAGACTTCGCAATCGCTTCGCCCGAATAAGCTCAGCGAAGCTGATAGAGAGTTCTAGCTCCAGGGGCTGTCTTATCAGGGTAAGCTCAGTTGCGTCGTTGAGATCTTTGTAGTGGGTGGCCCAAAGGGAATTAGACGCGACGATGCCCTGAAGGCCCTGAAGCGTGGTGTAGTGATGAAGCTCAGGGTGCTCCGTTAGAACATCATAGTTGTCCCAGTTTGGAGGCGGTGCAGCGAGAATTTCAGATTTCTGTACGGACTCAGTCATGAGTCGAAACTAACATGTTCGCCGTCACTAGGGCTCAGTTTCGATGTTAAGCGACCAGCATGACGGCAGTGGACAGTCAGTCTCTTGCTAATCTTAGACCTAGAACAAGCCCGCCCCCTACCCCACATCCCACTGAAACGCCGCATCCAGCCAGTTCCCCATCCGCCCATCCGGCCGCGCCAGGGCGAAGACCGCCGCCATTTCGGCGTCGGTCAGGTCGAAATCCAGCACGTCGAAGTTCTCGGCGATGCGGGCCGGGGTCTTGGTGCGGGGGATGGCGATGACGCCCTGCTGGATCAGCCAGCGCAGCGCAGCCTGGCCCGGCGTCTTGCCGTGGGCCTGCCCGATGGCGATCAGCACCGGATCTTCGGCGACCTTGCCCTGGGCCAGGGGCGACCAGGCGGTGATCGAGGTTCCGGCTGCGTGGGCCGCCGCGATCAGGGTCTTTTGCGACAGATAGGGATGGTACTCGACCTGGTTGGTGGCGATCGGCGCCTTGGACAGCGCCTGGGCCTGGGCCATCAGCGCCGAGGGGAAGTTGGACAGGCCGATGGCGCGGGTCAGGCCGCGATCGCGCACGTCGTTGAGCGCCGCCATCGTCTGGGCCAGCGGCACGTCGGGCTTGGGCCAGTGCAGCAGCAACAGGTCGACATGGTCGACGCCCAGCTTTTCCAGGCTCTTTTCCGCCGAGCGCTGCAGGTCGCCGTCGGCGAAGTGATCGACCCAGACCTTGGTGGTCAGGAAGATCTCGTCGCGCCGGATCCCGCTGGCGGCGATGGCCGCGCCGACGTCGCGCTCGTTGCGATAGATCTGGGCGGTGTCGATGTGGCGGTAGCCGATCTCCAGGGCCTGCTCGACCAGCGGCCGGGCCGAGCCGTTCTCCAGCTGCCAGGTGCCGAAACCCAGGGCGGGCATCAGGACATCGCCCGAACGGACGGCGGGGACGAGCTTGGACATCGGAAACTCCGGACGACGCGTTAGGCGGATATAGGCGTCCCGCGGCCATTGGCCAGCTTGGCCCGGGCCTGATGGATCAGGCTGAAGGCCAGGGCCACCAGCAGGAAGCCGCCCGCCATCACCAGCATGGTCACGATCACCGACAGGTAGCCATGCTTGCCGACGTCAAAGAACGGATAGGGATAGAAGCCCGACAGCGCCCCATGGGCCAGGGTCCAGAGGCCATAGAGCGCCGGAAAGACCAGGGCCTTGGCGGCCGTGGCCCGGCCGGTCTCGCCCTGACCGCCGCGCATCAACCAGTCGACCAGGAACAGGGTGGGCGTGATGGTGTGCAGGATGGTGTCCGACACCAGGCGCAGGCCCCGGGGGTCCCACAAGCCCGCCAGCAGGGTGTGATAGATCGCCGCCGTGATGGACAGATAGACGGCCACGCTGATCCGGGTCGAGGAGCGCTCGGCCCAGGCGCCCACGACCGAGGTCGGGGCGACCAGCGGCGCGGTCAGGACCACGGCGGCCAGGATGTTGCTGAGGATGGTGAAGTAGCTGAAGAACTCGACCGACTTGACCGAGCCCGAGGCCAGGGTCTCGTCGTACACCATCAGGACATATTGCAGCGCCGGACCCAGGCAGGCCAGGGCGGCGATCAGGATGCGCCAGGTTATCATGCGGTCTCCGTTTTTGCGGCGTCCCAGGCTTTCAGCACCGTCTTGGGGGCGGTCGCGCGCCACTGCCGCTCGATCAGGCGTTCCACCGTTCCCGGATGAACCTGTGCCAGACGAACAAGAACATACGGATAATTCCGGAAGTGATCGGTGAGATGGAAGGTGTCCGGCTGCGCCTGCATCAGCATCTCGCGCTCGTCGAACCCCACGCCGGGGCAGACCAGCGAGGCGCCGTCCTCGTACAGCCGGGTCAGGAACTTGCCGTGGGCCTTCAGGCAGGGGCGGCCATAGGCCGTGCCGTCCTCGACCCCGGGCAGGGTGAAGGCGAAGGCGCGCACCGCGTCGAAGCTCATGGCCATGGGCGTTTTTCTCCCGGCTCGACTATAGAAACAGGATGACCGTTTCGAACACCCTGAAGACGCCGGTGCTGGTGCTGGGCGCGACCAGCCTGATCGGCGGCTATCTGCTGGATCGCCTGCGAGCGTCCGGGGTCGACCCGGTGGCGGTCAGCCGTCGGCCGCCGAGCGGCGAGGCCTGCTGGCTGGACGCCGACCTGTCCGATCCGCATCTGGAAGACGGCCTGCCGCCGGTGGCGACGGTGTTTTCGCTGTCGCCGATCTGGCTGCTGCCCGCCGCCCTGCCGGCCCTGAAGGCCCGGGGCATGACCCGGCTGGTGGCCTTTTCCTCGACCAGCCGCTTCACCAAACAGGCCTCGGACGTGCCCGAGGAACGCGCCGTCGCCGCCAGCCTGGCCGACGCCGAGGCGGCGGTGGAGCGGTTCTGCGCCGCCCAGGGCGTGGCCTGGACCGTGCTGCGGCCGACCCTGATCTATGACGAGGGCCGCGACGGCAATGTCAGCCGTCTGGCCAGCCTGATCCGCCGGTTTGGCGTCCTGCCGCTGTCGGGCCGGGGCGAGGGGCTGCGCCAGCCGGTGCATGCCCAGGACTTGGCCCTCGGCGCCGTGGCGGCAGCGACCGCGCCAGCCGCCCAGAACCGGGCCTATGACCTGGTGGGCGGCGAGACCCTGACCTATCGCCAGATGGCGACGCGGGTGTTCGAGGGCTTGGGGCGCAGGCCGACGGTGCTCTCCCTGCCGCCGGCCCTGTTTGGCCTGATGCTGAAGGCGGCCTCGCCGGTCCTGCCCGGGGCCACGGCGGCCATGGGCGCGCGGATGGGCGTGGACCTGACCTTCGACAGCGGCGATGCGACGCGGGATTTCGGCTGGGCGCCGCGGGATTTCCGGCCGCGATTCTGATCCTTCTCCCCTTGCGGGAGAAGGGGAGTTCAGACGTCGCTCAGCACCATGGCGAACGGCACCTGCAGGCCGTCGCGCTCGACATAGCCGCTGACCACCTTGTGGTCGGGATTGAGCACGCCCAGGTCGACGTCTTCGGACGGGAACATCACCACCCGGCGGTCGCCGATGCAGATCATCAGCTCGAAGCCGTCATAGGCCCGCTGCGACATGGCTTTCAGCTTGGAATAATAGGGCTCGCGCTTCCACGCGGTCGGCTTGCCGGTGTCGACCACCACGTTCAGGCGCTTGCCGTCCTTGTCGGGATACATCAGGAACCCGGCCTTGTCGGGCCGCCAGTTGTCGTCGAGGCGCACCGAGTCCAGCCACAGACAGGTAAAGCCCCGGCAGGCCTGGGGCCGGGCCTCGTAATTGCCGCAGCCGCCGCCCTTCTTGAAATGGCCGCACCAGACGCCGGCGGCCTTTTCCAGTTCGCTGATGTGCAGGACCTTGCAGCACATTCCGCAGTCGCCGCAGCTTCGCTCGCTCATCTGATCTGGCCCCGATACTCCGGGGCCGGACATTAGTGACGGCGTGTGACGGTTTTTTAGAGGCTCCCCCTTTGGGGGAGCTGTCGGCAAAGCCGACTGAGGGGGCTCGCTGGATACTGGCCGCGCTGCCCCCTCCGGCCCTCCGGGCCACCTCCCCCAGAGGGGGAGGATCTGAAACCTAGGTCTCGCTCCAGACCCCCAGCTCGTTGCCGGCAGGATCGGTGAAGTGGAAGCGGCGGCCGCCCGGGAAGCTGAAGATCGGCGCGGTGATCACGCCGCCAGCGGCCGTGACCTTGGCCGCCATGGCTTCCAGATCGTGCGCATACAGGATCACCAGCGGCTTGTCGGTCGAGCCTTCCTGCGGGGTGCAGAAGCCGCCGTCGGCGCCCTGGCCTGCGAAGGCGGCGTAGTCGGGGCCATAGTCGGCGAAGGCCCAGCCGAAGGCGGTCTGATAGAAGCCCTTGGTGGCCGGCAGATTGGTCGCGGGCCATTCGATATAGTCGATCTTGCCGTCTTCGCGCATGGTCGCGATCTCCAGAAATGTTCTTCTAATGTTCTAAAATGCCGTCACGGCAGAGTCCAGACGCAGGTGCGCTTGATGGCGAAATCTTCCAGCTCGCGGGTGGTCTCGACCTGGTATTCGGCCAGCTTGATCAGGTCGTCCTTGCGGAAATAGGTGCGGCCCGGATCGCCGATCAGCACGGTGGAGCCAGAGGCGCGGCCCTGGCGCATCCAGGCCATCACCGCCTCGGCCATGGGTTTTTCGTAGCAGATGTCGCCGGCCAGCAGCACGTCGCAGGCAGGCGGCGGGCCGTCCAGCAGGTTGGCGTCGGTGAAGGCGATCTCGACCCCGTTGACCTGGGCGTTCAGGCTGACGGCCGCCTGGCAGAAACTGTCGATGTCATTGGCCAGCACGCTCCTGGCGCCCGCCTTCATCGCCGCGATGGCCACGATGCCCGAGCCGGTGGCGAAATCGACCACGGTCTTGCCGGCCACGCTCGTGGGGTTGTCGAGGATGTAGCGCGCCAGGGCCTGTCCGCCCGCCCAGGCGAAGGCCCAGAACGGCGGGGCCAGGCCCAGTTCCTCCAGGGCCTCCTCGGTCAGTTTCCAGATCGGGGTGATCTCGTCGGCCAGATGCAGGGAAAGCTCAGGCGCATGCGGCGGCGCCTGGACGCGGGTGTTCTCAAGAATGAAGGCGCGGCGGCCTTCCAGCGTCTGGTCGATCATGGGGCGCTTAGAGCATTGCTGAAGCCATGAAGCCAACGCGCCCTATCTATCTTCCGTCATTCCCGCCCTTGTGGCGGGAACCCCTCTGTCCGCCGCAGGTGCGGAAGAGCGGACCGCTGGCGGTCCGAATGGGCTTCACGTGTCAGCTGGACCAGGGGTTCTCGCCACAAGGGCGGGAATGACGGACTGAGTTTAAGCCGGGACCTTGCTCGACGCTTCCTTCAGCACGCTCAGATACCCCGGCGCCGTCAGCATTCCCCCCGTCAGGCCCTTCTGCTCCAGCAGCCGATGGGCCAGCGGCAGGTTCCAGCACGGAGTGTGCATGAACATGTGGTGCTCGGCGTGGAAATTGACGTGGTAGGGCGCGATCAGCAGGCGCTCGATCCAATTGGCCTTGGTGGTGCGGGCGTGGCGGAACGGGTCGGGCTCGTCCCGGGCGACCAGGGCGTGCTCGGCGATGTTGCGCAGGCGGGTGACTAGCGGGAACCAGGTCGCCATCGGCACGATCCATAGCGCCAGCCACGCCCACCACAGGCCCACCATCGACAGGGCGATGAGCAGGCCGAGATTCCACAGCAGAAACGGCTTCTGGCGGGCGATCTCGCCGCTGAAGATCGCGCCCTTGGGCTGGCCAATGGCTTTCGAGCCCTTGAGCTTGCCCAGCAGGGGGCCGAAGCGCTGCTTGAAGAAGGTCTGGCCGGTCAGGTCGCGGATGATCTTGCGGTTCAGGGACTGCCGCGTGGTGGGGAACGGGGCCGACAGGATCAGGTCGGGGTCTTCGGCCTGCTGGGCGTATTTGTGGTGGGTCAGGTGGTAGGGGCGATAGCTCTTCAGTGAGGCGCCGGTCGGGGCCGCGCACAGCCATTCGCCCAGCCCGTCATTGACCTTGAGATTGGGATGCAGGCCGCCATGGGCCGCCTCGTGCATCAGGATCGCCAGGCCCAGCTGCCGCGCGCCGATGATCATCACGGCGAGCAGGTAGGTCAGGGGATTGGGAAACAGCACGAACAGGGCGCCGGCCAGCAGGATGGTTCCCCAGGCGTGGACCACCATCCAGATCCCGCGCCAGGACGAGCGCGCCGAGACCTTCGCCCATTCCTCGGGTGTAAACAGGTCCAGCGGCTTGACGCGTGAGGCAACGGTCATGGAACCATCATCCCACAGTCTGCTTGGGTCATGAAGGATGACGTAGCGTCATCGCCCTTTTCGGAGACTTCCCCATGCGTCCCGTGTCCCTCGGCCTGGTTCTCGCGCTCACCTGCATCGCCGGCTCGGCCAGCGCCGCCAGCTTCGACTGCAGGAAGGCCCGCACCGCCGACGAGAAGGCGATCTGCGCCGAACGCGCGCTGAACGACAAGGATGTGCGGATGGACGTTCTGTACGGCATCAACAGGCGCACCCTGGCCATGGGAGGGCGTGGGGCGCTGATGGACCAGCAGCAGCAGTGGCTGCGGGACCGCCACAGGTGCGGAAGCAACAGGGCCTGCCTGAACCGCGCCTATGACGGACGGCTGGCCGAGCTGGAGAAGGGCCTGGAGCGGATCTACAGCAGCGGGCCGTTCTGATTTCCCAGCTCCCAAAATAGCTTGTCATCCCGGCCGCAGCGCAGCGGAGAGCCGGGACCCAGGGGCCGGCGCAATGCGGTTGCCCCTGGGTCCCGGCTCGGCGCGCTTCGCGCTTGGCCGGGATGACAATTTTAGTGGTCTAAAACCGCGTCTCCGGCCTCCAAAGCCCCGCCACCAGCGCCAGAAACAGCACCAGCCCCGCCAGCGTGTTGGACTTGAACAGCTTCAACGCCCCGGCCGGATCATCCAGCCGCAGCGCCGCCGCCTGCCGCGACAGGTGCACCGCGAACAGCGCCGCCAGCGGCAGGAACAGCGCGCCCAGATTGCCCATCCAGGCCGCCGCCACGGCCAGCACGAACGCGGCGGCATAAAAGGCGGCGACCCCGTACTGCGCCTTGTCGCCCAGCTTGCGGGCCGAGGACTTCACCCCGGCCAGGGCGTCATCCTCAAGGTCCTGCACGGCGTAGATGGTGTCATAGCCCAGGGTCCAGAAGATGCCGCTGGCGTAGAGCAGGGCGGCGGTCCAGCTCAGCTGTCCCGTGGCGGCGGCATAGCCCAGCAGGACGCCCCAGTTGAAGGTCAGGCCCAGCCAGGCCTGCGGCCACCAGGTGATGCGCTTCATGAACGGATAGGCGGCCACCAGCCCCAGCGACAGCACGCCCAGCCCGATGGCCAGCCAGCCCAGGCAGACCAGGATCAGGAAACTGACCCCGCAACAGCCGATCACAAAGGCCCAGGCCTGTTTGACACTGATCTGCCCCGCCGGGATCGGCCGCATCGCCGTGCGGCTGACCTGGGCGTCGAAGTCGCGGTCGATGATGTCGTTGAAGGCGCAGCCGGCCGCCCGCATCAGGGCCGCGCCGACGATGAAGGCGATCAGCAGCAACGGATTGGGCCACTGACCCTTCTCGGCCCCGGCCAGGGCGATGCCCTGCCAGCCGGGCAGCATCAGCAGCCAGATCCCGGCCGGCCGGTCAAAGCGCCCCAGCTTCAGCCACGGGCGCAGGGCCGGCGGCGCGTGGCGGTCGACCCAGTTGGTCGGGGCGGCGTCGGGCAGGATGGTCGTCATGGGCGAAAGGCTTAGCGAGCTTCTTTCCAGCCGGGAAGACGCAGGTCGGCGCAAGTGCGGCCGTTATCATAGGCTCGGTCTATGGGGACGGAAAGAATGATCAATTGGATCAATGACGACTGCGCGCGCACAGTGAGCCAGCTCACTTTGAGAGGACAAACCATGCCCGACATCCGCCCCGCTGATCCGACCGCCCTGGCCTTCAGAACGACGGGCTGGGTGCTGCTGGCGCTCGGCGCGGCGCTGGGCATCGTCATGCCGGCGCCGCTGACCACCAGCCTGTGGACCGCCGCCAGCCGCGCCTTCGCCCGCGGCGGCGATACGGCCATGGTCCTGCGCCTGATGTCGGCCACCAAGTTTGGCCCCCGCATCCGACGCAAGCTCAACCGGCCGGCGCCGCGCGGGATCGGTGGGGTGTGCGAGGCCTGAGCTCCCCCTTCCACCGTCATTCCCGCCCTTGTGGCGGGAACCCCTGGTTCAGTTTGCAAGTGAGGCGCCGTGGCGGGCCAGCCCGCCAATCCTCCGCACCTGCGGCGGATAAAGGGGTTCCCGCCACAAGGGCGGGAATGACGGCGCTATATTTGGGCGATAGTGTTTCGGCGATGACGGCTCCGCTCCCGACCGATCGCAAAGCTCGCCGTCGCCGCCTGACCCGCGCCGAGCGCTGGGCGCTGGACGGTCTGGGCGGGGCCCTGGTCGCCACCGGGGCGGTGGGCATCGTGGTGCCGGGCATGCCGACCACGGTGTTCTGGATCGGGGCGGTGGTCTGCTTCCTCAAGACCCGGCCTCTGGTGGTGCGGCCCCTGCTGCGCACGCCGGTGGTCGGTCCGGCGATCAGGGGCTTCCTGCGCTGGCGGCCGTTTGGCGGCGGGCGACGAAAGGCCGATCGCTAGGCCAGGGCGGCCGCGTCGCGCCTGCCGCCTGAGGCATTTGGTCGCACGTTTGGGTTGACTATTCGTGGCGAACGCGGACCTCAGGGCGAGTATGACGCGGTAGTCACCTTCCGAGGTCGTTCGGAAATTAAGGGAGTTCATGTCGCGCGACGTTGAGGGCTTGGTCCGATCGTCGCGCTTCCTCGTGGTTGACGACAACCCGGCATGGATCCGGCTGGTGCGTGAAGTTCTGTTCGCCTGGGGCGCCATATCGGTTTTCGGCGCCGTGTCGGTGGCCCAGGCCCAGGTCCTGCTCGAACAGAACAATGTCGACATGATCATCTCCGACCTGCTCATGCCGGGCGAGGATGGCTTTGTCCTGGTCCGTTGGGTGCGCCACCACGCGTCTCCGCGCCTCCAGCGCACGCCGTTCGCGATCATGACGGCCGAGACCTCCCGGGTGAACATCACGCGGGCCGCGTGTTGCGGCGCCGACATGGTGGTCGAAAAGCCCCTGAAACCGGCCGTGCTGTGGACGCGAATGACCCCGCTGCTGGCCGCCGCCGCGCGCTCGAACGACCCCAGGGCCCTGCCGCCCTGCCGCAAGGTGCTGAGCGTTCCGTGTCCCCTGATCCCGGTCCGGAGGAAAAGGTCGGAGATCGAGGCGCAGGCCAAGGCCCTGATCAGCGGGTTGCGCTAGACGGCTTGCCTCGACGATCCCGGCGTGACTGGCCTCGGCGCGCCCAAACCCGTATCTAGCCCGCATCATGAGCGACTTCATCGACGACGAAGACGAA
Organism: Caulobacter sp. FV1ye13L; assembly: GCF_058681155.1. The sequence continues at coordinate 865,416 of NZ_CM178732.1, read as the reverse complement.
GCGGGAAACCGCAAGCGGGTGCTGTCCAACGGCCAGGTGCTGGGCTTTATCGCGCGGTTCTGGAAGCGGCGGCCGGTGCTGTTTGGCTTGGGCGTGGCCCTGACCCTGGCCGCTGTGGCCTTCGACCTGGCCCTGCCCTACGCCTCGGGACACCTGATCGATGCGGTGGTGGAAAAGCCGCGCGGCGACCCGGCCGCCTGGTCGGCGCTGTGGCTGTTCGTCGGCGTCTATTTCGCCTTTGCGGTGGTGCGCAACATCTCGCACCGGTTCTGGATCCCGCTGGCCGCCCGCAACATGGAAGAGATGACCAACGAGGGCTTCGCCAAGGTGCAGGCCTTCTCGTCGGACTGGCACGCCGACAGCTTCGCCGGGGCCACGGTGCGGAAGCTGACCCGGGCCATGTGGGGCTATGACAGCGTCACCGACGCGGTGACCATCTGGCTGGGTCCCGGCCTGGTGGTGCTGTTTGGCCTGTCGATCATGATGCTGTTTCGCCAGCCGATGGCGGGCGTGATCTCGCTGGTGGTGATCGCCGCCTATCTGGCCGCCAACCTGATCGTCATCGAGCGCTATGTGCGGCCCAGCAACCTGCGCTCCAACGCCCTGGACTCGCAGATCGGCGGGGCCCTGGCCGACGCCATAACCTCCAATCCGACCGTCAAGAGCTTCGGGGCCGAGGCGCGCGAGACCGCCCGCATCGCCCAGGTCACGGCCCAGTGGCGCGACGCGGTCATGGTCACCTGGAACCGCTTCACCGACGTGTGGCTGGGCCAGAACCTGTTGCTGGTGGTGCTGCAGGCCGGCCTGACCGGCTCGATGGTCTGGGGCTGGAGCCAGGGTACGGCCACGCCGGGCGACGTGGCCTTCGCCATCACCGCCTTCATGCTGATGAGCGGCTATCTGCGCAATCTGGGTGAGAACATCCGCATGCTGCAGAAGGGTCTGGACGACAGCGAGGACGTCGCCGCCTGGGATCGCCTGGCGCCGCAGATCGCCGACGCGCCCGGGGCTCCGGCCTTCCAGATCGGCCCCGGCCCCGGCGCCATCGTCTTCGAGACCGTGACCTTCCGCTACAAGGCCGCCGGCGCGCCGCTGTACGACCAGTTCTCGCTGACCATCGCGCCCGGCGAGCGGGTGGCGCTGGTGGGACCGACGGGCTCGGGCAAGTCGACCTTCGTCAAGCTGATCCAGCGCCTGCACGACCTGCAGGGCGGCCGCATCGTCATCGACGGCCAGGACGTGTCGGCGGTGACGCAAGGCTCCCTGCGCCGCGCCATCGCCGTGGTGCCGCAGGACCCGGCCCTGTTCCATCGCACGCTGCTGGAGAACATTGCCTACGGCAAGCCCGACGCCACCCGCGAAGAGATCGAGGCGGCGGCCCGCAAGGCCCACGCCCACGACTTCATCCTGCAATTGCCCAGGGGCTACGAGACCCTGGTCGGCGAGCGCGGGGTCAAGCTGTCGGGCGGCGAGCGCCAGCGCGTGGCCATCGCCCGCGCCTTCCTGGCCGACGCCCCGATCCTGGTGCTGGACGAGGCCACCTCGTCGCTCGACGTCGAGACCGAGGCCGAGGTCCAGATCGCCGCCGAGAGCCTGATGGCCGGCCGCACCACCATCGTCATCGCCCACCGCCTGTCGACCGTGCGCGGCGCCGACCGCATCCTGGTGTTCCAGAAGGGCCGGGTGGTCGAGGAAGGCCGCCATGCCGAGCTGAAGGCCAGGGGCGGGGTCTATGCGCGGCTCAATGCGGTGAGCGAAGGGGTGGGCTAGAAGGGCGCGTTGCTGAGGGGGCTTGGCGCGACCGGCGGGCCTTTCGGGCCGTCGGATTTGGATTCCGCGCCGGCGCAGCCGTCACCCGCTGGAACCAGGAACAGTCTGCGCCCGCCGACCAGGATGTCCCGGCGCGGCGTGGGCTCGGCCAGAAGAACAGTTCCCGCCTTCAGGGCGCCGGCCAGATCAACGGCGTCGCAGACATAGGGCGTCTCGGCCGTCTTGCGCCACCGCGCGCCGTCGAAGCTGAACACGTCGAAACTGGCGCCGTTGGCCAGGAGGACTTCGTCCTTGCCGTCCGCATTGACGTCGAGCAGCAGGGCCGAGCACTGCGAGCCTGGGCCGATGCAGCCTGATCCGGAGTCGTCGCGCCAGTCCTGGCGCAGGAAGCTTTCGGGCAGGGCGCGGCCGGCCGGATAGACCGTCAGCTTGGACAGATCGATCTTCTCGATGACCGGCGCAACCTTGGTCGCCTGCGCCGCCGCCGCCTTGGCGCGGGCGGCGATCGCTGGGTCCTGGCTCGCCTTCAACGTCTCCAGCGCCGCCTTGCCATAGCGTCCGCTGTCAAAGCGCAGGAACTGGAAGTCGAAGGCCTCGACCTTGACCTTGCCGCGCTCCAGCCGCCCCACCTGGTCCTGCACCGACAGCCGGGCCGGATCGGCGATTGGGGTGAACAGGGCCAGGATCAGGGCGATGGCCACGAAGGCCTGAGCCACATTGGTCTTTTCCAGCGCCTTCATCCAGGCGCCGGGTCGCACGGCGGCGATCGTGTAGCCCACGGCGTAGCCGGCCGCGATCACCACGAAGGCGGCGGCGAACACCCGCTCGGGCGTCAGGCCGTACTGGCCGATCCGCAGGGCCAGGCCATAGGCGGCCAGGGCGCTGATCGGGACCAGCAGCAGGCCGGCCAGCCGCGCGGCCCATTTCAGGACCACGGGCGGGGCGTCCTCGCCATCCTGATAGGCGGCGTTGATCAGCACGATCAGGTGGGCGGCGGCGGTCAGCAGCAGGGCGGTGGCGGCCTTGGTCTTCCACAGCGGCTCGAGGCCCGTGAACGGCAGGCTGGCCAGGAAGCCCGCCGCGATCAGGGTCATCAGCGGCAGTAGCCAGGCCAGCAGGGTCAGGGCCACGGTGCGCACGCCGCGCACCAGGGTCGAGCGCACGTCGGTCAGCTGCACGGCGGCGGCGAACATCACCGTGGTGGCGGGAAAGGCGAAGGCCTCTTCGCTGATCAGCTTCTGGAAGGCGTCGATGCCGATCAGCTTGAACAGCGAGGCGCCGAGGAACAGCAGGATCCAGAACGCCCCGGTGAAGCCCGCCGAAAGGACCAGCTGCACCCCGTGCATCCAGGTGATGTCGAAATAGGCCGGATAGCGGGCCACAACCCGCCGCTCGGCCTCGGCCGGCTGGATCAGGTGGTGGGCGATGAACAGGCCGGCGGCGATGGCGGCGAACACCGGGAAGCCGGGCATCTTGTCGGCGTCGACGCCCTGCCAGGCGCCATAGAAGGCCAGGCCCGCCGCGAAGGCCGCAGCCCCCAGCGCCCAGACGATCAGGCTGTTGCGGCGCAGGGCCCCGATCCCGGCCAGGATCACGAACGGCGCAAACAGGGCGATCAGCACCAGCGGCGCGAAGGCTAGGGGCTGGGTGGCCGGCCAGACCTTGGCCTCCTGCGCCTGGTGCAGCAGGAAGAGCGCCAGGCCCTGCAGCAGCCCCGTTCCCAGCCGGATGGCGGTGGTCGTCCGGGCCGATTGGCTTGCCGTCTGGTCCATGGCCGTCTCCTCGCCTGCGCAGCGACAGGATCACGCCCTGAGCCGGTTGTGAAGCCGGCGATCATGCACTAGCAATTTCGGCCTCAGTATGGGGGTGTTGATGCGAAATTCATTCAAGGCCGGGCTCGCGGCCCTGGTTCTGGCGGGCGCTCTGGCCGGCGCCGGCGGCGGTTTCGCCCAGGACGCCAAACCCTCCGGCGACAAGCCGGCGGCCAGCGAGCTGACGCCGTTCCCGGCCGACAAATCGGTCAAGCAGACCGCCACGGTGGGCGGCAAGGCCCTGGCCTACACCGCCACGGTCGGCGCCATGCCGGTGCGCGACGAGAAGGGCAAGAAGATCGCCGAGGTGGTGTTCACCGCCTACACCCTGGACGGGCCGCGTGATCCGGGCCGCCCCATCACCTTCGCCTTCAACGGCGGCCCCGGCGCGGCCAGTGTCTATCTGAACTTCGCCCTGGGTCCCAAGCGCGTGCAGTTCGGCGCCGAGGGCGACAGCCCGTCCGCGCCCGTGAAGCTGGAAGACAATCCCGCCAGCTGGATGGACTTCACCGACATCGTCTTCATCGACCCGGTCGGCACCGGCTTCTCGCGCAGCCTGACCACCGAGGAGGAGACCAAGAAGCGCTTCTATGGCGTGAAACAGGACATCGACTACCTGTCGCGCATCGTCTTCGACTATCTGGTCAAGACCGAGCGCCTGGCCTCGCCGAAATACATCGTCGGCGAAAGCTATGGCGGCTTCCGGGGCCCGCGCCTGGCCTACACCCTGCAGACCGATCTGGGCGTGGCGGTGAAGGGCGTGGTTCTGGTCTCGCCGCTGCTGACCAGCGCCGGTCGCCAGGGCCAGGAAATCTCGCCCCTGCCGTCGATGTGGACCCTGCCGTCGATCGCGGCCGCCAAGCTGGAGCGCGACGGCAAGCTGACGCCCGAGAGCATCAAGGCCGTCGAGGACTATACGCGCGGCGAATACATGGTCGACCTGATGAAGGGCTCCGACCCCGCCGCCCTGGATCGCCTGACGACCAAGGTCTCGGCCATGACGGGTCTGGATCCCAAGTTCGTGCGCCGGGCCGGCGGGCGTCTGGAGACCCAGTCGTTCCTGCGCGAGGTGTTCCGTGACACCGGCCGCCTGGGCAGCCGATACGACAGCAACGTCACGGCCCTGGATCCCTTCCCCTTCGCGCCCGAGCAGGAGGTCAACGACCCGATCCTCGACGCCATCATCGCCCCGACCACCAGCGCCGTCGTCGACTTCACCACCCGCATCGTCGGCTGGAAGCCGGACGTGCGCTATGACGCCCTGTCGGACGTGGTCAACCGCAGCTGGGATCGCGGCAAGGGCCCCGACACCGAGTCGGTGACCGACCTGCGCAAGATCGTCTCGGTCGACCCCAAGCTGAAGGTGCTGATCGTGCACGGCTATAACGACCTGTCGTGCCCGTTCTTCGCCTCGCGCCTGATCGTTGACGCCATGCCCGCCACCGTGGCCGGCCGGGTGACCCTGTCCAACTATGCCGGCGGCCACATGTTCTACAGCCGTCCCGACAGCGGCGCGGCGTTCCGCAAGGACGTCATGGCGCTGTACGGGGTGAGGTAGGGCCCGCAGGGAGGATCCACCGTGAAACCGGCAGCCATCTCGACCGAGGCCTATCTGGCCGAACTGCCGGACGACCAGCGTGCCGCGCTCGAGCTGTTGCGCCGTCAGATCCGCGCGGTCGTGCCGGATGCGGAGGAAGCGATCAGCTACGGTCTGCCCACCTTCAAGCTGCACGGCAATCTGGTGCATTTCGGCGCGGCGGCCAGACACTGCTCCCTCTATGCGGGATCAGTAATTGGCCATTTCGCCGAGCAACTGGCGGCTTTCGACACCAGCAAGGGCACGATCCGCTTTCAGCCGGACAATCCGCTGCCCGAGGCCCTGGTTCGCGAGATCGTCCAGTATCGGGTCGTCCAGAACCTCGAGCTCGCCGCCGAACGGGCCGGGCGGAAGCGGCGCTAAGGGATCCCTCTCTCTTTGAGAGAGGGATTTTAGGGCCCTACCGCGCCAGCCGCCCGTCGCTCAGGGCCGCCACGTCGAACGGGAAGATCACCTCGGGGTCGGGCTTGGCCACGCCCTTCAGCAGCGTCTTGTCGCCGGCCGCGTGCAGCAGCCAGCGGATGATGTTGAGCCGGGCCGCCTTCTTGTGGTCGGCGCGGACGCAGATCCAGGGCGCGGCCTCGGAGTGGGTGCGAGACAGCATCTCGTCACGGGCGGCGCTGTAGTCATCCCATTTTTCCTGGGCGACGGCGTCCAGCGGGCTGATCTTGAAGGCCTTCAGGGGATCTTCCGATCGGGCCTTGAGCCGCTCGCCCTGCGTCTCCCGGCTGATATCCAGCCAGAACTTGGCGTAGCGCATGCCGCTGTCGACCAGCATCTTCTCGAATGAGGGCACGTCGTTAAGGAACTGGGCGTGCTGCTGCGGCGTGCAGAAGCCCATGACCGGCTCGACGCCGCCGCGGTTGTACCAGGAGCGGTTGAACAGCACCGCCTCGCCCGCCGCCGGCAACCATTCGACATAGCGCTGGAAATACCACTCGCCCTGTTCGCGGTCGGAAGGCTTGGGCAGGGCGACCACCAGGGTATTGCGCCGCGACAGGTGCTCGGTGATCCGCGAGATCGCGCCGTCCTTGCCGGCGGCGTCGCGGCCCTCGAACACGGTCAGGGTCTTCGAGCCGTCCTTGATCGCCTTCTGCTGCATCCGGATCAGGGCCAGCTGCAGATGGGCGAGCTCTTCATCATAGTCGCGGATTTTGGTCATGGGGGGAGCCTACCGCTGAAACCACAAGTCGCGCTAGAAGAGCGACATGATCCGTCTTTTCGTTCCCCAGGACCTGGCCCCCGGCTACGGCGTCGTCCTGACCCTCGACCAGTCGCGCTATCTCACCTCGGTGATGCGCCAGGCCATCGGCGCGCAGGTGGCGCTGTTCAACGGCCGTGACGGCGAGTGGTCCGCCACCCTGACCGAGACCGGCAAGCGCGGCTCGCTGCTGAAGGTCGACGAGCAGGTCCGGCCGATGGCGCTCGGACCGGACCTCGACCTCGTCATCGCCCTGGTCAAGCGCGGCCGGGTCGAGACCATCGTCGAAAAGGCCGCCGAGCTGGGCGTGCGCCGGGTGCGGCTGACCATCACCCGGCGGACGAATGTCGATTTCGTCAAGCTGGGGCGGCTGGACGCCATCGCCATGGAGGCCGCCGAGCAGACCGGCCGCCTGGACGTGCCGACCGTGGAAGATCCGGTGAAGCTGGCCGAGATCCTCGACGGCTGGGACCCGGCGCGAAAGCTGGTGTTCTGCGACGAGGGCGGCGACGCGCGTCCGGCCTTCGAGGCCCTGGCCGGCAGCGCCGCGCCGGCCGCCATCCTGATCGGCCCCGAGGGCGGTTTTTCGCCCGAGGAGCGCGAGCGGCTGCGGTCGCTGCCGTTCGTCACACCGGTGTCGCTTGGCCCTCGCATCCTGCGCGCCGACACCGCCGCGATCAGCGCCCTGACCCTGTGGCAGGCGGCCGCCGGCGACTGGCGGGAGACCTAAAGCGGCGGCCCCCTCTTGAGGTTCGCTAAAAAAACGCCCAATTGCCGTTACGCGTTCGCGGCTGGTCGGGGGGAAGGGCCTCTCCCTACTCAATGCGTATGAGACCTTGGGGAGAGACGGCTCATGGCCGACACCACTAGCCTGCAGGAGCGTCCTCTGACGCTCGACGACCTGACCGCCTATTTCGCCTCGGGCTCCAAGCCCAAGGAGGCCTTCCGGGTTGGGGCCGAACACGAGAAGTTCGGCTTCTATCTCGGTTCGCACGCGCCCGTGCCCTATTACGGCGACACCGGCGTCCACGCCCTGCTGGTCGGCCTGCAGCGCTTTGGCTGGAAGCCGGTCATGGAAGGCGAGGTCATTATCGGCCTTGAGCGCAACGGCGCCAATGTCAGCCTGGAGCCCGGCGGTCAGTTCGAGCTCAGCGGCGCGCCGCTGCTGACCATGCACGACATCTGCGAAGAGACCGGCCAGCACCTGGACGAGGTCAAGACCGTCGCCGACGAGCTGGGTCTGGGCTTCATGGGTCTGGGCTTCTCGCCGGTGTGGAAGCGCGAAGAGGTGCCGGTGATGCCCAAGGGGCGTTACGTCATCATGCGCAACTACATGCCCAAGGTCGGTGGCCTGGGCCTCGACATGATGCTGCGCACCTGCACGGTGCAGGCCAATCTCGACTTCTCATCCGAAGCCGACATGGTCGCCAAGTTCCGCATGAGCCTGGCCCTGCAGCCGATCGTCACGGCCCTGTTCGCCAATTCTCCGTTCACGGAAGGCAAGCCCAACGGCTTCCTCTCCAGCCGGGCCAATGTCTGGACCGACACCGACGCCGACCGCACCGGCCTGCTGGATTTCGTGTTCGAGGACGGCTTCGATTTCGAGCGCTATGCTCGCTACGCCCTGGACGTGCCGATGTATTTCGCCAAGCGCGGCGACCGCTATATCGACCTGGCCGGCCGCAATTTCCGCGACTTCATCGACGGCAAGATCGACGAGCTGCCCGGCGAGCGCGCCTCGATCAAGGACTGGGCCGACCACACCACGACCCTGTTCCCGGAAGTCCGCCTGAAGACCTATCTGGAAATGCGCGGCGCCGACGCCGGCCCGTGGAGCAGCCTGTGCGCCCTGCCGGCCCTGTGGACCGGCGTCTTCTATGATGACGCCGCCCTGGCCGCCGCCTGGGACCTCTGCAAGGACTGGACGGCTGAGGAGCGCGCCCAGCTGCGCCGCGACGTGCCGGTTCTGGGTCTGCAGGCGCCGATCGCCGGGCGCACCGCCCAGGATGTGGCCAAGGACTTCGTCGCCATCGCCAAGTCGGGCCTCAAGGGCCGGGCCCACATGAACGGCGGGTTCCTGGACGAGACGATCTATATGGGCGAACTCGAAGAGATCGCCGACAGCGGCCGCACGCGGGCCGACAAGCTGCTGGAGCTCTATCACGGTGAGTGGAAGGGCGACATCAGCCGGGTGTTCACCGACTGCGCTTACTAGGTTTCCGCCTTCAATAACCTTGTCATCCCGGAAGCCTCGCAGAGGCTGTCCGGGACCCAGGGGCCAAGGCAGTGCGGTGGCCCTGGGTCCCGGCTCGGCGCGCTACGCGCTTGGCCGGGATGACAAGTAGGTTGGCGTCAGAAGCGGTCATTGCCGCCTTGGCTTGAGCAGGAAGCCCGCTTCCGCCCGCCTCCGACTCCGGCTAGGAACGGAGCATGAACTTTTCCGATCCGTTCCTGATCCTCGCCATCGTTTTCGCCCTGATGGCCGTCGCCGCCATGCTTTGGGCCCTGGCCGCCTCAAAGCGCGCCACCGCCGCCGACGCCCGCGCCTGGCAGTTGAACGAGCGGCTGGCCCAGGCCGACGAGCGGGCTCGCCTGCTGGAAGACCAGGCGGCCACCCAGGGCGAGCTGATCCGCGCCCAGGCCGCCCAGCAGGCCAATATGACCGCCAACACCGTGGCCGAGGCCCTGATCAAGCGCGCCGACGAAAACTTCCGCAGTCGCGAACTGCTGTCGCAGCAGCGGCTGGAAGCCCAGCTCAAGCCGGTGGCCGAGACCCTGGCCAAGTTCGAGGCCCAGGTCACCGCCGTCGAAAAATCCCGCGCCGAGGAGACCGGCGGCCTGAAAGCCCAGATCGCCGCCCTGATGGAGGCCTCGGTCGCCACCCAGTTCGAAGCCCGCAAGCTCTCGGCCGCCCTGCGGCGCGGGGCCGGCGTCCAGGGGCGCTGGGGCGAGCAGACCCTGCGTAACGTCCTTGAGGCCGCCGGCCTCAACAAGCGCTTCGATTTCGAGGAGCAGTTCAGCGTCGACACCGACGAGGGCCGCCGCCGGCCCGACGTCAAGGTGCGCATGCCCGGCGGGGCGGTGTTTGTCATCGACGCCAAGTGCTCGCTGAACGCCTTCCTGGAAGCCCAGGAAATGGCAGAGGAGCTGCCGCGCGAGGCGGCCCTGCTGCGTCACGCCCAGAGCGTGCGGGCCCACATGACCAGCCTGTCGGCCAAGACCTACTGGGACCAGTTCGCCGCCGAGGGTTCGCCCGATTTCGTGGCCATGTTCGTGCCCGGCGACAGCTTCCTGGCCGCCGCCCTGGAACGCCTGCCCGACCTGATGACCGAAGCGATGGACAAGCGGGTGCTGCTGGTCACGCCCACCACCCTGTTCGCCCTGTGCAAGGCCGTGGCTTACGGCTGGCGGGTCGAGGATCAGGCCAGGAACGCCGCCAATATCGTCGCGGTGGGCCGCGAGCTCTACAAGCGGGTGGCGGTGATGGGCGCCCATGCCGGCGCGGTGGGCAAGGCGCTGGAAAGCGCCGTGGGCAAATACAACCAGTTCGTCGGCTCGCTGGAGAGCCAGGTCCTGACCCAGGCCCGCCGGTTCGAGGACCTGTCGGTTGACCATGAAGGCAAGGAAATCGCCGAGCTGACCCCGGTCGAAAGCGGTGTTCGCGCGCTGACCAAGCTGGCCCCCCAAGCGGGGATGGGGCAATCCCCCACCTTGACGCTCGGGAATGAGACCCTTACCTGACACCTATTATGGCTATCCGTCGCATCCTCACCGTCGATAACGCCGCCGATATGGCCGTGTTGAAAAAGATCTCCACCCCCGTCGCGGCGGTGACAGACGATCTGCGTCACCTCATGGATGACATGCTGGAGACGATGTACGACGCCCCCGGCATCGGCCTGGCCGCCGTGCAGGTGGGCGAGGCCATCCGCGTCATCGTCATGGACCTGGCCCGCGACGGCGAAGAGCCGACCCCGCGCTATTTCGTCAATCCCGAGATCCTGACGGCCTCGGAAGAGACGCAGGGCTATGAAGAGGGCTGCCTGTCGGTCCCCGACTATTATGACGAGGTCGAGCGCCCTTCGAAGGTGACGCTGCGCTATCTGGACTACAAGGGCGAGACCGTCGTCGAGGAGGCCGAGGGCATGTTCGCCGTCTGCATCCAGCACGAGATGGACCACCTGGAAGGCGTGCTGTTCATCGACCACCTGTCACGCCTGCGCCGCGACCGCGCCATCACCAAGGTCAAGAAGGCGCGCCGCGCGGCTTGATAGATGCTCCCCTCCGGGGGAGCTGTCGGCAAAGCCGACTGAGGGGGCTTCTCCGCTTAGGCCGCGCTGCTCCCTCCGGCCCTCTGGGCCACCTCCCCCAAAGGGGGAGGATCTACTTCGCAGCCCTACCGCGTCGCCTCGTGGACCTCTTCCTTGGTTTCCTGGCCGGCCTTCTTGGCGCCGGCCTTGATGTCCGCGCCCGTTTCCTTGGCCGCATCGCCGGCTTTCTCGCCGGCGGCCTGGACCGCGTCGGTGGCGTCGCCGGCGGCTTCCTTCAGCTCGGCCCCGGCTTCCTTTGCGCTCTCCTTGATCGCCGTGCCGGCTTCCTTGACGTCGGGATCGGTCGAGATTTCCTTGGCCGCGTCCTTGATGTCGGTGGCGGCGGCCTTGGCGCCCTCCTTGATTTCGGTGGCGTGCTGGTCCGAGCAGGCGGCCAGCGACAGGGCGGCGGCGCAGACGGCGAAGATCAGGGGGGAACGCATGGTGGTGCTCCTGGCAAAAGTGTCGGTCCGACAACGGCTCCCCACGGCCAAGGTTCCGCCCGCCGCTGTCCCCAACGGCTTTCAATGCGGGGCGCGGACCGCTAAACCGCGCCCATGCGCATCGCTTTCCTCGGCACCCCCGATTTCGCCGTCGCCTGTCTGGCCGAACTGGTCGCCTCGGGCCATGAGATCGTGGCCGTCTATTCTCAGCCGCCCGCCCCGCGCGGTCGCGGCCACGACCTGAAGCCCTCGCCGGTTCACGCCTTCGCCGAAGGCCTGGGTCTGCCCGTGCGCACGCCGGTCTCGATGAAGACGCCCGAAGAGATCGCGGCCTTCCAGGCTCTGGACCTCGACGCGGCCGTGGTCGTCGCCTTCGGCCAGATCCTGGTCAAGGCGGTGCTGGACGCCCCGCGCGAGGGCTGCTTCAACCTGCACGCATCGCTGTTGCCCCGCTGGCGCGGCGCGGCCCCGATCCAGCGGGCGATCATGGCCGGCGACGCTGTCACCGGCGTCCAGGTGATGCGGATGAGCGAGGGCCTCGACGAGGGCCCGATCCTGATGTCCGAACAGGTGCGGATCGACGCCCTGGAGACGGCCGGGTCGCTGCATGACAAGCTGGCCGAAGTCGGCGCGCGCATCCTGCCGATCGCCCTGGGCGCGATCGAGCGCGGCGCGGCCCGCGAGACGCCGCAGAGCGAAGACGGCGTAACCTACGCCAAAAAGATCAAGTCGGCCGAGGCCCGCATCGACTGGACCCGCCCCGCCGCCGAAATCGACTGCCACATTCGCGGCCTCGCGCCCTTCCCCGGCGCGTGGTTCGAGGCGCCGTCCGAGAAGGGCCCGGTGCGCGTGAAGGCCCTGCTGTCGCGTGTCGAGGACGCCCCCCAAGTGACAGATGGCGGAGAGCCCGGCGCCGTGCTGGACGACAGCCTGCTGATTGCCTGCGGAGACGGCGCGGTGCGTCTGCTGAAGGCCCAGCGCGAAGGCAAGGGCGCCCAGGACGCCGGCGACTTTATCCGGGGTTTCCCGCTGGCCGCCGGAACCGTTCTGGCCTGATGCCCCGCTACCGCCTCCTCGTCGAGTATGACGGCCGGCCCTATAACGGCTTCCAGGCCCAGGCGACCCTGCCGTCGGTGCAGGGCGCGATCGAGGCGGCGGTGAAGGGCTTCTGCGGCCAGGAGCTGCGCATCGCGGCGGCGGGCCGCACCGACACCGGCGTCCACGCCACGGGCCAGGTGGTCCATGTCGATCTCGAGCGCGACTGGCCGGCCCAGACGGTCATGAACGCCCTCAACGCCCACCTGACCCGCGAGGCGGTCAGCATCCTGGCCTGCGAGATCGCGCAGGGGGACTGGCACGCCCGGTTCTCGGCCAATGAGCGGCGCTATCTGTACCGCATCCTCAACCGGCCCGCCCCGCCGGCCCTGGACAAGGGCCGGGTCTGGCATGTGAAGAAGCCGCTGGACGCGCAGGCCATGCATGCGGCGGCCCAGCATCTGGTCGGCCTGCACGACTTCACGACCTTCCGCGACATGCACTGCCAGGCCAAGTCGCCGCTGAAGACCCTCGACGTGGCCCGGGTGTGGCGCGAGGGCGAGGCAGTCTGTCTGGCGTTCGAGGCGCGCAGCTTCCTGCATCGCCAGGTGCGGTCGATGACCGGCACCCTGGTCGAGGTCGGGATCGGCCGGTGGAGCGCGGACGATGTCCGCGAGGCGCTGGAGGCCAGGGACCGCACGGCCTGCGGACCCGTGGCGCCGGCGGATGGGCTCTATCTGGTGGGCGTGGGTTACGGGGACTGACGCCGAACGCCCCCTCCGTCACGTCGCGTATCCGCGCCGCGCCACCTCCCCCGCAAGCGGGGCAGGAGAAAAGCAGCTTCACCCTCCTGCCCCGTAGCGTAGCGTGCGGGGGAGGTGGCGCGCTGCGAATACGCAGCGTGACGGAGGGGGCGTCCAGCGCTGGCAGCCAAACCGTCGTCCGGGACTAGATCCCCAGCGTCCCCAGCCGCCGCATGCGGGCCAGCCATTTCAGCCGCCCCTGGCCGCCGATCGCTTCGACACCGCCGATCACCGATTTGCGGATGGGTGACATGCCGGCCAGACCCAGGATCCCCTTCTCCAGCGCCAGCAGGCCGTGCGCGCCGAACATCAGCCAAAAGGCGATGGCCGGCATGCCCATGGTCACCACCAGACGAGCCGACCGGCCCTTGAGTTGCGGGACAGGGCCCCTGGGGCTTTCCGCCATGCCAAAGCCGGCGCGGAACACCTGCTCCAGCAGGGCCTTCAGCTTGGCCGGGGTTGCGCCCAGCCACAGGGGGAACAGCACCACGATATGCTGGGCCCACAGGATGTCTTGCTGCACGGCCTGGATCGGCGGCGGCGGCGGGTTCTCGAATTCCCACTGACCGCCCAGGAAGGGGGTGTCGAGGTCGGCCAGATCGATGCGCCGCACCTCATGCCCGGCCGCTCTCGCGGCCTCGACATAGGCGCTGGCCAGGGCCGAGCCGAAGCGTTCGGGGCGGCAGTCGGGGTGTCCCAGCAGAACCAGAATATGTTTTGTCATGGCGCCTCCTGCGAGGATAACGCGCAGGATCGTCCCACCGCCGCCTTGATGCGGCTCAAGCGCCCGGTTCTACAGCACCGAACAGTTGGTCAGCTGCGCGAAGGCCTCCAGCGCCGCCGTCCCCACCACGGAGGTTCCAAAGCGGTCCAGCTCCGGTGACCACACCGCGATCACCGCCTTGCCGGGAACCACGGCGACGATGCCGCCGCCGACCCCGCTCTTGGCCGGCAGGCCGACGCGATAGGCGAAGCTGCCGACGCTGTCATAGATGCCGCAGGTCAGCAGCAGGGCGTTCAGGCGCCGCGTCAGGCGCTCGGGGAAGATGGTCTCCTGGATCACCGGCGAAAAGCCGCCGGCCGCCAGGGGCAGCATGGCGCGGGCTAGCTGCCGGCAGCTCATGGTCAGGGCGCACTGGCGGCAATAGGCGGCGACCACGGCCTCGGGGTCGTGAGTGATGGTGCCCTTGCCGCGCATCAGATTGGCGATGGCGCGGTTCTGGTGGGCGGTGGCCAGCTCGGACGCCGCGACCGCCTCGTCGATCTCGACGGCCTCGTCGGCCAGGACGCTGGCGAAGCCGCGCACCAGGGCGGCGGGATCCCTGACCGTGTCGAGCAGATGGTCGGTGATCGCCAGGGCCCCGGCATTGATGAACGGGTTGCGCGGAACCCCGGCCTCGGCCTCAAGCTGGGACAGGTGGTTGAACGGCGTGCCCGAGGGCTCCTTGCCCACCCGCCGCCAGACCTCGTCACCAAAGCGGTTCAGGGCCAGGCCCAGGGCGAAGACCTTGGTGATGCTCTGCACCGAGAACGGCTCGTCGGCGTCGCCGATCACGTGTTCGCCGCCGTTGAGCGTGCACACGGCCATGCCGAACTTGTGGCCCGGCACAGTGGCCAGCTGGGGGATATAGTCGGCGGGCCGCCCCTTGCCGAAATGCGGCTTCACCAGCACGGCCACCTCGGCCAGGACCTGATCGATCGAGAACTCGTCCATCGTGGCCATGCGGGAGACCCTAGACCGCGAAGGCTACGAAATAGCGGCGGATCAGGGCTTCATAGGCCTTGGCCAGATCGCGGATCTCCTGGACCGGCACCCGCTCGTCGACCTGGTGCATGGTCGAGCCGACCAGGCCAAACTCGACCACCGGGCACAGGCTGCGAATGAACCGCGCGTCGCTGGTGCCGCCGGTGGTGGATAGCTCGGGCACCCGGCCGGTGGCCTCCTGGGCGGCGGCGACGATCACCTCGGTGAACGGGCCAGGCTGTGTCAGGAAGGCCTCGCCGCTGATCTTGCACATCACCTCGGCGCGGGCCTTGAAGCCCTCGTCCGCAGCGGCGCATTCGCCCTCGATCCAGGCCTGCAGGTCCGCGCCCTTGTGGGCCGGATTGAAGCGGATATTGACCCGCGCCCGGGCCGTGGACGGGATGACATTGGTGGCGGTGTTGCCGACATCAATGGTGGTGACTTCCAGGTTCGACGGCTGGAAGCCCTCATAGCCGTCGTCCAGCACCCGGCTTTGCAGGCGCGACAGGATCGAGACCAGCACCGGGATCGGATTGGCGGCGCGATGCGGATAGGCCACGTGGCCCTGCTGGCCCTCAACCGTTATCCAGGCGTTGATGCTGCCGCGCCGACCGATCTTGACCATGTCGCCCAGCAAGGACGCGCTGGTCGGCTCGCCGACGATGCAGTGGTCGATGATCTCGCCTTCAGCCGCCAGGGCCTCGACCACCTTGACCGTGCCGTCCTCGGCCACGCCCTCTTCGTCGCCGGTGATCAGGAAGCTGATCGAGCCGGCGGGCTGCGGGCTGGCGGCCACGGCGGCGACGAAGGCGGCGATGGCGCTCTTCATGTCGACCGCGCCGCGGCCATAGAGCACGCCGTCCTTGATTTCCGCCTCGAACGGACCGGCGGTCCAGGCGGCGTCATCGCCGACGGGGACCACGTCGGTATGGCCGGCGAAGCACAGATTGGGCCGGGCGGTCCCGCGCCGGGCATAGAGGTTCTCGATCTCGCCGAACTTCATCCGCCGGCAGGTGAAGCCCAGGGCGTCCAGCTGGCGCTCCAGCAGGTCCATCGCGCCCTCGTCGGCCGGGGTCACGGACGGCCGGCGGATCAGGGCTTGAGCGAGGTCGACGGGGTCGATGCTGACAGGTTCGGGCGCGGGGCTGGTCATGATGCTGGCTTTAAGCTTCCCTCCGGCCTGACGCAAACCACGCAAGCTTCTTCCCTGAGCGCCCATGCCCAAGATCGATATCGACGCCGCGCCCACCCGCTTCGGCACGGCCTATCCGCCGCCCTATGACGCGCCGTGTCAGGGGCGACAGCGGTGGAAGCTGGGCGACGCGGCCGGCCTGACCCAGTTCGGCGTCAATCTGATGCGCCTGCCGCCCGGCCAGTGGACCAGCCAGCGTCACTGGCACACCGCCGAGGACGAGTTCACCTGGGTGGTGGAAGGTGAGGTGGTGCTGGTCGAGGATGAGGGCGAGACGATCCTGCGGGCCGGCGACTGCGCGGGCTTCAAGGCCGGGGTGGCCAACGGCCATCACATCCAGAACCGCTCCGACAGCGTGGCCGTGCTGCTGGAAATGGGCACGCGGGCTCCGGAAGCCGACGGCTGCGACTATCCCGATATCGACCTGATCCTGCGCGAGGGCGAGGAAGCCTACCGGCATCGGGACGGGACGCCCTATGAACTCGACGGCGGGCGCAAGCGTTAGCCGATCAGGCTTGACGCAGGTCAAGGCGCGGCGGGCCTGACGGGCCTTGGCTGACGGCCCCAGGAGATGCCCCATGATCCCTCACAACGAGCGCCATCTGATTGAACGCGTCGGCTGGCTGCGCGCCGCCGTGTTGGGGGCCAATGACGGGATCGTCTCGACCGCCAGCCTGATCGTCGGCGTCGCCGCCGCGTCCCAGGGGCGGGGCGAGATCCTCGTCGTCGGGGTGGCGGGGCTGGTCGCCGGGGCCATGTCGATGGCGGCCGGCGAATATGTCTCGGTCAGTTCGCAGGCCGACACCGAACGCGCCGATCTGGCGCGGGAAAAGGCCGAGCTGGAGATCCAGCCGGCCTTCGAACTCGATGAACTGGCCGGCCTCTATGAGGCGCGCGGAGTCGAACCTGACGTCGCCCGCGTGGTCGCCGGTCAATTGATGGCCAAGGACGCCCTGGGCGCCCATGCCCGCGAGGAGCTGGGCATTTCCGAGATCACGACCGCCCGGCCGATCCAGGCGGCCCTGACCTCGGCCGCGACCTTCGCCACCGGCGCGGCCCTGCCTCTGGTCACGGCGATCGTCGTGCCGGCCGGCGTCATCGTCGTGGCGGTGTCGGTCGCCTCGCTGCTGTTCCTGGCCCTGCTGGGCGGGGTCGGCGCGCGGGCAGGGGGCGCGCCCATCGGCAAGGCCGTGGCCCGGGTGACCTTCTGGGGCGCCATCGCCATGGCCCTGACCGCCGGGGTCGGGGCGGTGTTCGGGGTCTCGGCCTGACGGGGTCAGGCCGAGCGCCGTGACTAGTCCCGCAGCAGCTCGTTGATCGAGGTCTTCGACCGCGTCTGGGCGTCGACCGTCTTGACGATCACGGCGCAGTAGAGGCCCGGGCCGCCGTTGGGGTCGGGCAGGTTGCCGGGGACCACGACGCTGTAGGGCGGCACCTTGCCGATGTGGATTTGGCCGGTCTTGCGGTCGACGATCTTGGTCGAGGCGCTGATGAACACGCCCATCGACAGCACGCTGCCCTGGCCGACGATCACGCCTTCGACGACTTCGGAACGGGCGCCGATGAAGCAGTCGTCCTCGATGATGGTCGGGTTGGCCTGCAGGGGCTCCAGCACGCCGCCGATGCCGACGCCGCCCGACAGGTGGACGCGCTTGCCGATCTGGGCGCATGAGCCGACCGTCACCCAGGTGTCGACCATGGTGGCTTCATCGACGAAGGCGCCGATGTTCACGAACGACGGCATCAGGATGACGTTGCGGCCGATGAAGGCGCCGCGACGGACGATCGAGCCGGGCACGGCCCGGAAGCCGGCGGCCTCGAAATTGGGGGCGTCCCAGCCGTCGAACTTGTTGGGCACCTTGTCCCACCACGGGCCGACCGCGTCGCCCAGGGTTCCGGCGCGCATGACGCTGTTGGGGTTGAGGCGGAAGGACAGCAGCACGGCCTTCTTCAGCCACTGGTGGGTCGTCCATTCGCCGTCGATCTTTTCCGACACCCGCACCTTGCCGGCGTCGATCAGCAGCAGGGCCTCCTCGACCGCCGTGCGGACGGGGCCGGTGGTGGCGGTGGAGACGCCGTCGCGGGCTTCCCAGGCGGCTTCGATCTCGGTCTGCAGATCAGAGAGGCTGACGGTGGTCATGCGTTCAGGTCCTTCAGGCGCGCCGAGGTCAGGAACCCGGCGAGGTCGTGCGTGCGGTGGTGGACGAAGTCGGCGGTCGAGGCGGCCGCATGGGCGCCGACCAGCACCGTGGTCATGCCCAGCACGGCGGCGGGGGCCAGGTTCTTCTCGCTGTCCTCGAAGAAGGCGGTGACCGGCGAGGTCAGGGCGTGGCGCGAGACGATTTTCTCGAACGTCGCCATGGCCGGCTTGGGCAGATAGTCGGCCGTCTCGATGGCGAAGACGTCCTCGAACAGATGGTCCAGGCCCAGATGGCCCAGCACCCGCTCGGCATGGCCCAGCGAGCCGTTGGTGAAGATCAGCCGGCGGCCGGGCAGGGCGTCGATCGCCGAACGCAGGACGGGATCGGGGATCAACCGGTCCATCGAGACGTCATGCACCTCGTCGAGGAAGGCCTTGGGCGCGATGCCGTGGTTGGCCATCAGCCCGGCCAGGGTGGTGCCGTGCTCGTGATAGTACTTCTTCTGGATCGCCCGGGCCTCTTCGCGGGGCAGGCCGGTGGCCCGCTCCATGAAGTCGGTCATCTTGCCCTCGATCAGGGCCATGTATTCGCACTCGGCGGGATACAGGGTGTTGTCGAGATCAAAGAGCCAGGTTTCGACGTGAGCGAGGTCTGGGGACAGGACGGGGCTCATTTCGAGATCAGCGTGCCGGCGCCGTGCTCGCTGAACAGCTCCACCAGCATGGCGTGCGGACGGCGGCCATCCAGGATGACCACGGCCTCGACGCCCGATTCCACGGCGTGGATGGCGTTTTCCAGCTTGGGGATCATGCCGCCGCTGGCGACGCCGCTGTCGATCAGGGCGCGGGCCTCGTCGAGGGTCATCTGACGGATCAGCTTGCCGTCGGCGTCCAGCACCCCGGCGATGTCGGTCAGCATCAGCATCCGCTTGGCCTTCAGCGCGCCGGCCAGGGCGCCGGCCACGGTGTCGGCGTTGATGTTGAAGGTCTGGCCGGCTTCGGACACGCCGATCGGGGCGATGACGGGGATGTAGTCGGTCTCCGACGACAGCAGGGCCTGGATGATGTGCGGATCGACCTTGGTCGGCTCGCCCACAAAGCCCAGGTCGACGACCTGTTCGATATTGCTGTCAGGGTCGCGCTTGGTGCGGGTCACCTTCTCGGCGGTGATCATTCGGGCGTCCTTGCCCGACAGGCCCACGCCCCGGACGTCGGCTTCGGCGCCGGCCAGGGTGATCCAGTTGGCGATTTCCTTGTTGATGGCGCCCGACAGCACCATCTCGGCCACTTCCATGGTGGCTTCGTCGGTGACGCGCAGCCCGTCGACGAAGGTCGACTTGACGCCGGCCCGCTCGAGCATGCGGCTGATCTGCGGACCGCCGCCGTGCACCACCACCGGATGGACGCCCAGCAGCTTCAAAAGCACCGCGTCGGCGGCGAAGACCTTAGCGACGTCTTCCTGACCCATGGCGTGACCGCCGTATTTGATCACCACCGTCTCGCGGTCATAGATCTGGATGTAGGGCAGGGCCTCGGCCAGGGTCTTGGCGGTGGCCCAGCCCGCTTCCTCGGCGGCGTCGGTCAAGGTTGCGGATCCTGTGCGAAAAGGGCGCGTCTCGATAGCGGACCCCGCCCCCCCTGTCATCCAAAACAGCAGGGCCAGAGAGGATCAGCCGGCCTTGGGCTGGTCGAAGAGGCCCCACAGCGCCAGATAGTCCGGCGACAGGGTCAGGCCGATCGGCGGCGGGCCGGGCGCGCGGCCGCGGCGCATGCAGAGGGTCAGATATTCCAGGGCCGTCTTCACGCCATGGCCGGAATAGGGCTTGCCGATCACGCCGCAGGCGCCGGCGAAGTCAGCGGGCAGGCGCTTGACGTTGGCGGTCATGAACAGGGCCAGGGCGCCGCAGTCGTCGTGAATGCGGCGCGCCACGTCCACGCCCGTGGGGCCGTCGCACAGATGCACGTCGACCAGGGCCAGATCCGGCTGCAGGTCGCGGGCCAGGGTCAGGGCCTCGTCCGAACTCATGGCGTGACCCACCAGGCAGCAGCCGGCTTCCTCGAGCAGGAATTCCAGCTCCGTGGCGAGGAGAACCTCGTCTTCGACAATCAGAACGCCGAGCGGTTGCTCGTTCATCACTCATCCTCGCCCGTACTATTGAGGCGCGCCGTTCATGGGCAGGTTGATCACAACGCGCGTGCCTGGCGAGGCGTCCGTCGTCAGGCACTTCGCCTTCAGCTGCTGGCACAGCAGCTGAACGATCGTGAGTCCAAATCCGGACGACCTCGTCGAAGTCTCCACCCCAACGCCGTCATCGGTGATTTCGATCCGGAACTCGCCGTCGATTCGACGGATGCCGACGAAGACTCGTCCTGAACGGCCTTCCACAAAGGCGTGGCGCATGGCGTTGGACAGCAGTTCGCTGATCACCAGGGCCAGGGGCGCGGCCTTGGCGGCGTCCACATCCACCCGCTCCAGGTCGAGGCTGAACTGGATATCGTCGCGGCCCGACGCGCCGATCACGTCGGCCACCAGGTCGCGCACGAAGGCCGAGACGTCGAAGCGTTCGACATCGTCGCTCTGGAACAGGCGCCGGTGCACGGTGGCGATGGCGCTGACCCGGTCCAGCATGCCGCGCAGGGCCTGTTTCACGGCCGGGTCGGCCACCCGCCGGTTCTGCAGCAGCAGCAGCGACGAGATGAGCTGGAGGTTGTTCTTGACCCGGTGATCCACCTCGTGGAGCAGCGCGGTCTTCTGCTCCAGGGCCTGGGTCAGCGCCTGGGTGCGCTCGGCGACCAGTTGCTCCAGATCCTGTTGCCTTTCGTTCCACTGGGATTCGACGCGCTTCTTGTCGCTGATATCCAGCTGCGAGCCGAAAAAGTGGGTGATGGCTCCGCTGCTGTCGCGCACCGGGCTGAGATAAAGGGCGTTCCAGAAGGGCGACCCGTCCTTGCGATAGTTCAAGAGTTCGCAGGCGATATCCTGGCCCGCGCTGATCGCCGCGCGCAGTCTCGCCCGCTCCAGCGGATCAGTGTCGACGCCTTGCAGGAACCGGCAATTGCGACCGATCACCTCGTCGCGGCCATAGCCGGTCAGGCGCAGGAAGGCGTCGTTGGCGAAGATGATGGGATTGTCGGCCTGGGTGGCGTCGGTGACGATCGTGGCCATGGGCATGGACCGGATCGCCGCAGCGAAAGGATCCTCGGCCCCGTGACTGGCCGCCAGAGCATCGGCGGCGCGCAGGGATTGCGAATAGTCTGTCATGCGACCGCCCGGCTCGACATCCATCAGCTCCCATCCGCCTCAACGTACCGACCTCGCGCCGGTTCCGGATAGTGTCAGCTGGCCAACAGTCTCCCAAAACAGGCGCGGCGTGAACCCGCCTTGGGTTCACGCCGCGCGCGCGGGACGACAAAGGGGAGGGTGAGCGTCCCGTGATGGCGGTTACCTGGGCTGGTAGATCTTGTCGAAGACGCCGCCGTCGGCGAAGTGCGTGGCATGCGCCGTCTTCCAGCCGCCGAAGGTGTCGTCGATGGTGACCAGCGGGATCTTCTTGAACTTGCCGGCATATTTGGCCGCCGCGCCCGCATTGCGCGGGCGGTAGTGGTGCTTGCCGATCAGGTCCTGGGCCAGGGGGCTGTAGAGGAAGTTCAGATAGCCCTGGGCGGCCAGGCGGGTCTTGTGGCGCTCGACGTTCTTGTCGACGATCGCAACGGGCGGCTCGGCCAGGATCGACAGCGACGGATAGACGATGTCGAACTTGCCCGGCAGTTCTTCCTGCGCAAGGTAGGCCTCGTTCTCCCATGACAGCAGCACATCGCCGATGCCGCGCTGGCTGAAGGTGGTGGTGGCGCCGCGCGCGCCGGTGTCGAGGACCGGCACGTTCTTGAACAGTTGCTCGACAAAGGCCTGGGCCTTGGCCGGGTTGCCGCCGGGCTGCTTCAGCGCCCAGGCCCAGGCGGCCAGATAGTTCCAGCGCGCCCCGCCCGAGGTCTTGGGGTTGGGGGTGATGACCTCGATGCCTGGCTTTACCAGGTCGCTCCAGTCCCGGATCTTCCACGGGTTGCCCTTGCGGACCATGAACACGATGGTCGAGGTATAGGGCGTGGAGTTTTGCGGCAGGCGCGACTGCCAGTTGGCGGGCAGCAGCTTTGCCCGGGTGGCGATCTCGTCGATGTCATAGGCCAGCGCCAGGGTGACGACATCGGCCTGCAGGCCGTCGATCACCGAGCGGGCCTGCTTGCCCGAACCGCCATGGCTCTGGTTGATGGTCAGGGTCTGGCCGACCTTTTCCTTCCAGTACTTGGCGTAGGCGGCGTTGATGTCCTTGTAGAGCTCACGCGTCGGGTCGTAGCTGACGTTCAGCAGGGTCAGGCCCCTGACGCCCTGCGCCTGGCTCTGGCCGGCGATCAGGGCCGGCGCGGCGAAGGCCGCCGCGCCGGCTGATGCTGCGCCAAGGACGCCCCGACGCGTGGGTTTCTCGAAACGACGGGTCATGGGGCATCCTTGGGTTGGCGGGGTTTGGGTTAGAACGCGTACTGGGTTCGCAGCGACCAGATATCCAGGTCCTGGCCGACCTGGGCGCCGGCGACCGGGGTCGAGCCGGCGACGAAGGCCGTGCCGCCCGGCGACAGGCGACGGACCTCGACATTGCGATAGGCGCCCGACACTGTAACGACGTTGTTCAGGTACCAGTTCACGCCCAGCGACAGGATAGTCTGCTCGCCGCCGCGGATCGCGCCGGGCAGGGCCGGGTTGCCGGGGCCGCCGGCCAGGTGGTTGAGGTCGAAGGTCGAGTAGCGGGCGGCCAGTTCGACCGCGCCCCACTGGGCCTTCTTGGGATTGAACGGCTTGGCCGGACGCGGATTGTCAAAGCCGGCGGTGGCGATGTTGTAGCGACGCGGCTCGCCGGTCAGGGTCCAGCCGGCCTGGACGTACCAGCCGTCGAACTTCGGGTCGCTCAGGGCGCCGGTGCGACGCTCGACATCGATATTGAAGTACTCGGCCTGGGCGTAGAGGTTCCGGAGCTGGGCGCCCAGTTCCAGGCCCAGGGCGGTGACGCCGTCGGCGTCGATATTGCCGGTGTCGATCAGGCGCGTGCCGTCGACCCGCAGCTCCGGACGATCGCGCAGGCGGATATTGGTCACCGCGCCGCCGGCCGAGGCCACGTCGGGGCCGCCGGCGGCCGGGTCGATGATCAGGTTGGCGTTGGCTCCCACATGGATCAGCCAGTCCTTGCCCTTGAAGGGCACATAGGCGACGCGACCGACAAAGCCCAACTGCTCGTCATAGGTCTGGGTGGTGACGGTGTTGCCGGTGACGGCGGCCGAGGCATTCCAGCGCTCGCCATTGGCCAGCAGGCCGATGGCCGCGCGGCCGTCGCCGCCGGCCAGGCCGCGCACCGTCTCGGCGACCGAGGCGCGCTCGACAAACAGCGAGCCGGTGTTGTTGGATGCGTCTTCCAGGCTGGTGACCGGGGCGTAGATGCCGGCCCGGACCTTCACCGGATAGCCGCTGTATTGCACCCAGGCCGACGAGATCTTGCCGGCCTCTTCTGTGCCCGAACCGCCGAAGTCATAGATCATGTTGTAGTCGAAGGCGCCGAAGGCCTTGCCCTCGATGCCGATGCGGGCGCGGCGGATATTGGCGCCGTCGCCCAGGTCGCGGGCGCGGTCGTTCTCGGCGGCGTCGCCGAACGAGCCGCGGCGGAAATCCGTCGACAGCGGGCCGGCGTCGCGCTGGTCATAGATCGCCGCGTCGGCCTGGAAGATGCCGCGGACCGACACCGAAAAGGCGCCGTCGCCGGTGGCGATGGTTGGGCGGGCGTTGGCCAGGGTGACGGTGGTGGCCGACTGGGCGGCGCGGACGTCCTTGACGTTGGCGGCGGTGGCGGCCTTCAGGTCGGCGATCTGACCGGACAGGGCGGCCAGCTGGGCTTCCAGAGCGGCGATGCGGGCTTCGGAGTCCTGGGCGGTCTGGGCGTTGGCGGCGCCGGCCATCGTCAGGAACGAAACGCCGGCGATCAGCGCGGTTCGCAGGGTGGTCGTGTTGGTCGTCATCGTATTCCCCTTTCGGCCCGCCTCGGCGGCCCGTCCTGCTTGAGCTAGGGAAAACGATTATTCCTAGCTCGTGAATAGAGATTAGAAAAGCCGGCCGTGAGAAAAACTGCAGGCGCGGCTCAGCCTTCCGGCGAAGGCCGGAAAAACTTCAGTCGACACAACGAGATATCGCTTAACGAGCCGTTATTCCTTCCGGGACAATTCGTCACAGTCCAGCTTGTCCGGGCGCCCAAAACGAAAAACCTCCCGCCGCGGGGTGCGCGACGGGAGGTCTGAAATCGATAGACTGGCGCCCGGGCCGGGCGCCTGGATGCAGGGTTAGAACATCGCCCGGCCGGAGAGGCGCAGGTTGTAGCGCTTCTGTTTCTTGGCGGCTTCGACGCCGCCCTCGAGGGCCAGATACGACATCGGCGTGCCGGCCTTGATCGCAAAGCCCAAGGTCGCGGCGCCCTGCTTGTCGTCGAGCGCGGCCAGGGTGAAGGGGTTGCCGTTCTTGAACCGGGCGACGGTGTCGCCGGTTTCGCCGGCCAGGGTCTGGCGATAGCCGACCCGCACTTCCGGGCGCCACCAGACGTCCTTGCCGAAGTCGGCGCCGAAGGCGATGCCGAACTCGCCGCTCAGATTGCTGGAGGTGCGCTCCTCGACGGTCAGGTCGAAGCCCGCGCCGCCGCCGGCTTCCTTGCGTTCGCCCTCGCGCAGCCAGACATAGTCGACCCGGCCTTCAGGACGGACATAGTAGCGGCCGAACTTCTGCTCATAGCCCGCGCCGGCGAAGGCGTTCAAGGTCGCGCCGTTCCAGTCGGCGCTGTTGGCCAGGATCAGGTCGGCCACGCCGTCGGCATTGGCGTCCGGCGCGATGAAGCGACGATCGCCGGTGAACCAGCCAAAGCCGCCGCCGCCGCCAGCGTTCAGGCGCCAGCCGCCGACCGACCGGCGCCAATAGGCGCCGCCCTGCACGAACGAGGCGGTGGTCTGCTCGCCGACCTTGGCGACGATGTCGTGTTCCTCGACGTTCACATAGGCCAGGGTCAGGCCCAGGGCCCCGCCCGCGTCGCCCATGGCCTCATAGCCGGCCACGAAGCCGAAGGCCTGGTTGTCCGAGCCCGCCGTGTCGCCGGCGTCGCGACGGACCAGCGAGTTGATTTCCTGGATCCACAGGCTGTCGGGGCCATAGCGCTCGCCCGGATCGGGCCGCACGGCGGTGGCCGCCGAGATCATCTGGTTGGCCGCCTGCAGCGACGAGAACAGGCCCTCGCCCTGGTCGGGCAGCATCTGGTCGTACAGGCCCAGGAAGCCGTCCTTGCCGTTCTGGGCCAGGAAGGTGGTCGACAGGTCCTTGTTGTCGCCCAGGGCCGTGAACACCGCGTCATAGGCGCCGGCCTGCGAGCGGCTCATGCCGATCTCGGCGGCCGAGCGGCGACGCACGTCGATATAGACGTTGTTGGCGTCGGCCCGGCTGGAGGCGACATAGAGATAGGGCGAATCGGCCAGCAGGGCCTGGCCGATCGAGCCGACCGTCAGGCTGCCCGCCGAGATCACCGTGTAGGCGGTGGGCTGCTTGACCAGGCCGGTCAGGCGGATGCCCAGCTCGGCGCCGCTGGCGATGCTGGCCGCGCCGGAGACCTGCAGCTTGGTGTTGGTCCCGGCCGTCGGATCGGCGGTGAACAGGATCTTGCCGGTCGAGCCGACATTGAGGCTGGTGGCGTTGATCGTGGCGGCGTTGGAGATGCCCAGGCTGCCCTTGCCGACCGTGATCGCCAGCTTGCCGTCGGAGTCGGTCAGCGCGCCCAGCACCAGCGAGCCGTTGTCGACCACGAACGTATCGGCGCCGGCGCCGAACGAGATGTCGCCGATGACCGTGCCGTTCAGCACCCTGAAGGTATCCGCGCCCGAGCCGAAGCGGATCGCGCCCAGCATCGAGGGCTCGTCGCCGTCGTCCACGCCGTCGCCGTCCGCGTCTGCGTCGGCCACGCCGTCGGCGCCGTCGTCGCCATCGGCCAGGCCGGCCTGGATCAGGGTCACGCCGGTGGTGTTGCGGCTGACGTCGATGGCCACTGACTTGCCGGTCACCGTCTCGTTGCCGGGCAGCAGGTCGGTGTCGTCGGTGTCGGCCGCGTCGTCGGTGGCCACCACCGAGGTCGAGATCTTGCCGTTGTTGGTGATGGTGGTCAGCAGGCCCGAATAGTCGATGACGCCATAGGCGTTGCCCTTTTCGCCGCCGACCGTCGAGGTGATCGCCCCGTCGTTGCGGAAGGTGGTCATCGAAGCGCCGGCGTCGATGGCGACGGCCCGCGAATCGAAGGCGCCTTCAGACACCGTGAAGACCGACATCGAGCCCTGGTTCCACAGGGTGGGAACGCTGGCCCCGGCCTTGAGATGCACGCCCGTGGCGTTGGCCTCATAGGCGCTGGAGGCCAGGGTCGAGGACAGCTTGACGCCGCCCGCCAGAGTGGTCGCCTGGCCCGCATTGCCGCCGATCTGGATGGCCGTGGCGGTGACGCCGTCAAAGACGCCGGCGGCGCTGATTGCGCCGCGCACGACCAGGCCATAGGCGTTGTCGCCGGTTCCGACCGCGCCCAGGGTGACCGTTCGGGTGTCGGAGCCGATCAGCAGGGCCGGAGCCGCGCCGAAGGTGGTCAGGGCCGCAGCGCCTTCGCTGGCGTCGGCAATGCCGTCGCCGTCTTCGTCGGCCTTGGTGGTGTCAGTGTCCTTGGGCGGGATGTCCAGCAGCACGCCGCCGGCCACATTGGCGGTGACGCGCACGGCCGAACCGCCCTGCAGCAGGTCGTCGGCGTCGAGCTTGGCGCGGTCCGCCGCGAGCGGGGGGCGCGTGGTGTAGCGATAGCCGGTGGCGTTGACGCCGCCCTGCACCACGAAGGCGCCGCTGACATCGCCGTCGATCGCGACGCCGACCGAGTTCTTGCCGATCACCGAGACGCCGCCATTGACGGTGACCTTGCCGGTCACGGGGGCGGCGACGCGGATGCCGGCGCCGTTGTCGCCCAGCACATTGATCGTGCCGTTGTTGGTGAAGTTACCGGTCAGGGCGCTTTCCAGCGACACGCCGGCCGAAGTGTTGCCCTCGATCGAGATGACGCCGTTGGTCTCATTGACGATGTTGCCGGTGAAGGCGCCGGGGCCCGTCAGGCGGATGCCGAAGCGGTTGGAGCCGGTGGCGAAGGGGCCGTCGGTGTCGGTGTCGGAATCGGTGTCGGTGGGCGTGTAGTCTTCGTTCAGGGTGATCGCGGCGCCGTTGCTGACCGAGCCGGTCTTGCCGCCCAGGATCAGGATGCCGGTCGAGTCGTTGACGCCGACCGTGGCCAGGGTCCCCAGGCTGGTGACCTTGTGGTTGCTGTCCAGCGTGATCAGCGCCCCGGCGGTGGTCGGCTTGATCGAGCCGTCCGCCGTCACCCTCACGTCGTCGGCCGCGCCATTGTTGGCGGTCGACGTCGCGATCGGCGTGGTGCGGGCTGTCGTGACAGAGGTTTCAGCATAAGCGCCAAACGCCAAAGCCAGGAGAGGAGCGGCTGCGACTGTCGCGACCAGGACCTTGCGCTGCATTACGAACAACCACCTTGGATAAGAACCCAGCCCCTAACTTGCGTCACGTTGCGGCGAAATTGCGGTGAGCAACGTCAACGACACGCATTAGAGCGGCCAACCGTCTATCGCATGGCATGCCGGGGCGCCATATCTGGTTCGTCGAATCCCCTCAGCGGCGAAAAACGAGGCACTGGTCCATGTCGCCGGAGAAATATTCAGTCCCCCTGGTCTCGCGCCTGCTGGGCGGAGCAGCCCTGCCTCTGATCGTCGGGCCTGCCGCGATTCTGACCCTGGCGGCCACCGGCGCCGCGCAGATGGGTCCCGCTCTCGTGGCCGCCATGGCCACGGCTGCAGGCGGGCTCTATCTCAGCGCCAGGCACCGGGCGACGCAGGCGCGCCAGCGTCCGGTCGCCACCCTTGCCCCTGTCGCCGAGCGCAGCGGACCGCCCTACGGGGTGATTCTGGAGCGCCTGCCCGATCCGCTGATGGTGATCGCCGGCGAAGAGGCCGACGATCTGACCGGCCGCCGCTTCGTGTTCGCCAACGCCGCCGCCCGCGAGCTTTTCCGGATCCAGCGCGAGGGGACCCTGCTGGTCACCGCCGTGCGCAACCCCCAGGTGCTGGAGGCGGTTGACGAGGCCCTGTTCGGCGGCATCGAGCGGGCCGTGGAATATGAGACCGGCGGAACCCAGGGGCGCTCGTGGATCGCCCTGGCCCGGCCGCTGAGTGGCGGGCCCGATGGGGCGCGCCTCGCGATGCTGGTGCTGCGCGACGAGACCGACGCGCGCCGCAGCGAGCGCACCCGCGCCGACTTCCTGGCCAATGCCAGCCACGAGCTGCGCACGCCCCTGGCCTCGCTGTCCGGCTTCATCGAGACCCTGCGCGGCCATGCCAAGGACGATCCCGGCGCGCGCGACAAGTTCCTGGGCATCATGCTGGCCCAGGCCGAACGAATGTCGCGGCTGATCGACGACCTGATGAGCCTGTCGCGAATCGAGCTGAACGAACACATCGCGCCGCTGGGCCGGGTTGATCTGGCCATGGCCGCGATCGACGTGATCGACGCCCTGGCGCCCCAGGCCAAGGAAAAGGGCGTGGGCTTCGATCCCGTCCTGCCGCCGCGCGGCGCGGCCGTGGTCGAGGGCGACCGCGACCAGATCATCCAGGTGATCCAGAACCTGGTCGACAACGCCATCAAATATACCCCCCGCGACGGGGTGGTGCGCGTCGAGATCTATCCGGGCCTGTCGGCCGACGCGGCGGCGACCCCGCGTGATCCTGGCGCGGCGCGGATGTCGCTGCTGACCCCCGACCACGCGGCCGGCGAGCGCTATGCGGCCTTGCGGGTCACCGACCGGGGGCCGGGCCTGGCCCGCGAGCACCTGCCGCGCCTGACCGAGCGCTTCTATCGCGTCGAGGGCCAGAAGAGCGGCGACCGTTCGGGCACCGGCCTGGGCCTGGCCATCGTCAAGCACATCATGAACCGCCACCGCGGCGGCCTGACGGTCGAGAGCGTGCTGGGCGACGGCGCGACCTTCGGGGTCTATCTGCCGATGGCCAAGGCCGTGGCCGAGCGCGCCGTGGTCGCCGAGGCGCAGGCCTGAGGCCCGCCTCCCGGAGCCTCCGGGAAGCGGGCGTCGTCGTCAGAACAGCTTTCGCAGGGACACCCGCATCACCCGTCCGCGAGGATCCAGATAGTCCTCCTGATAGGTGATCGGCGTTGTGCCGTCCGGGGCGCGGACCGTCTGGCGGGCGTCGAACAGGTTGTCCACCGAGGCGCTGATCCGCGCGCCCCGGAAGAACGGCTTGCCACGCAGGGCCGGCTGGGCCCCCAGATCGGCGAACAGGCGAAGGTTGACGGTGGTCAGTTCCGAGAACGACAGGTCCTGGGCGCCGACCGCGCCCGAGCCGCGCACGACGGTGCCTTCCTGCCAGCGGGCGTTGAAGCTGGCCCCCAGACCGCTGCGCGAGAGATTGCCCTGGACGTCGATCTGGTTCTTCGGCGTACCGCCGCCCGAACCCAGCGAGGCGCCGTCCAGCAGATCCAGGGTCGGCAGGCCCGTGCGGATGGTGATCTCGTCGGTAAACTTGACGGTGTGATAGACGCCGATCTGGAACGTGCCCGCGCCGGGCGGCCCACCGCCCCCGCCAAAGCCGCCGCCGAACCCGCCGCCGGGGCCGCCCGGGCCTCCGAACCCGCCAGGTCCGCCGAAGCCGCCAAAGGCAGAGGCGGCGCCGGCGGACCGCGCGCCGCTGGCCGCCGTCTGGGGCGGCGGACCGTCACCAGCCGGGGGGGCGCGTTCGGTCGTGGCGTCCGGCCGGCCGGCGGCCTGTCCGGCCGGGGTCGCGCCCGAGTCCGCAGCCTGGGTCTGCCCTGGGGCTCGGGTCTGGGCCTGGGCCTGGGCTTGGGCCTCCAGTCTTTGCCGGAACTGACCGGGCTGGGGCTGGGGGCCAAACGACTTGCTGAAGGTGAAGCCGGTGCGCAGCTCGTCGGTCTGGCGACGGTCGAAATTGACCGGCCGCGCGTCGATCTGCACCAGCCGGCCTGACGCATTGCGCACGAAGCGCTCGGGGAAGGCGTCCTCGATCTGGCTGGTGGCCGTCGGGAAGCTGGAGATCAGGTCGTCGGTCCGGGACCGGGTATAGTTGGTCGTCAGGGTCAGGTTGGTCTTGTCGAACGGCTTGAGGCTCAGGCCCAGCTTGATGACCTGGCCTTCTTTCTCACGCAGCGCGCGATTGCCGCCGGTCAGGCGCGAGATCATCGCCGTCTCGCCGCGCCGGAAGTCATAGACCTGCACGCCGGGGGTCAACTGCTCGGGATCGCCGATCTGCGCCAGACTGGGCGCGCCCTGGTCGCGGGTGACCGAGGCGATGATCCGCAGCTTCTCGATGGGTGACCAGTTGGCGCCGTAGCCGATCGTGGTCAGGGTTCCGAAGTCCGACAGCCTGTCGGCGGCGAGATTCAGGTTCAGCGACAGGTTGCCCAGCCCCGGCAATACGTCGTTGCGCACGCTGGTCAGGGGCAGGTCGAAGTTCAGCTTGGCGCTGCCGATGTCGCGTGACAGCTCGCCCGACCGGGCGACCCCGGCCCTTACAGAGTCGCTCTCCAGCTTGACGGTCTCGAACCCGCCCGTGACCGTCGAGGTGACGGCGCCGGCTGGAATGCGCAGCAGGGTTCCGCTGAGATCGCCCTGGACATCGGCCGAGGTCGAGATCGAGTTGGAAATGTCACGATAGGCCAGGCCGCTGATCACCCGCTCGGTGGTGCTGTCATTGCTGGCGCGCTCGGCGTTGCCGGTGACGCTCCAGCGCCAGCCCTTGACCGCGCCGATCACGCCGCCGCCCAGATGGCCGGTCAGGCTTTCGGCCTGACGGCGCAGCGGACCGCTGGCCAGGGTGTTGAGGCCCAGCCAGCTGGTGGCGTCGCTGCCCTCGAGGCTGGCGTTGATCGTGCCCGACACCCCGTCCTTGATCGGACGCGACAGCACGCTGTTGAGCGCCCAGGTCGTCTGTTTGGGGATCAGGCTGCGGAAGACCGCGTCCGATCGCGGCTGGTTCAGGTCGCGCTCGGCCTCATACAGGGCGCTCTGGTCGCTGACCTTGGCGTCGACCATCACGCGGGTGTCACGCTGGATGCGCAGGTGGTTGAGGCGCGCATCGACCGTATCGCCGCCGCCCGACTGGGTGGGCAGCTTGGCGCCGGCTTCGACCGTGGTGGCGCGGAAGCGGCGGCGCAGGACCAGGTTGATGACCTTCTGGTCGGCGCGATAGCCGTATTTCAGTGCGACCTCCTCGGGCAGGATGTCGACCCGGGCGATGGCCTCGGTGGGAAGGTCGCGCACCTCGCCGAAATTGGAGATACGGCCGCCATTGACCAGGATCCCCGGACGCCCGCCCGCCGCGCCGCCGCGGGCCGACGAGGTCTGGGGCTCCAGGGCGGTGATCAGTTCGGAAACCGTCGAGACGCCATAGGCGCGGATGTCGCGGGGCGACAGCTGCAGTTCCGGCGCAATGTCGCCGATCACCGCGCCGGGCTGCTGGCGCGAGGCGGTGACGGTCAGGGCGTCGACTTCATAGGCGTAGTCGTCCGCCTCGGGGGACGCGACCCCGGCGGCCGGCGCCGTGGTCTGCCGAGCCATGGCCGGGGCGGCCATCAGGGCGGCGCAGGCGCCCAGCATCAGGGCGGATCGCAAACGGCGCGCCGCGCTGTCGTCGGGCTGGGGTGTCACATAGTTATTCAAGTCAGATCTCCAGACGGTCCCATGGCGCGAAAGAGGGGCGCACGCCAGACAATGCGCGCCGGGACCTGCGCCGGAACGGTCATGCCGGAGCTTCGTTGCGTCGCGATTACAGGACCGCTTCGATCTGTTTCAGCTTGGCCACGTTGGCGGGGTGGGATCGGGGCCGGCCGCTGTCTTTAAACTGTCACTGAAGCGTCGCATAAGCACAGCGCCGGGCGGGCATAGCTCCAGCCGGGCGGGACGACGCGTTGGGCGTCGTCATCGCAACCTCTCGCGCAAGACCCCGCCGCACGCATGCTGACCTGGCTCTCGCTCCTGTTTCTGGCGCTGTTTTCCGGCATCGCCTTCATGCTCGGCAAGCGCCGAGCCGTGGCCAATGCCGGCGGCGCCAAGCGCGTCCTGCATTCGCTCCCCGGCTACTACGGCGGCTATGCCGCCCTGTGGGCCGGTGCGCCGGCCGCCCTGCTCCTGCTGCTGGGCGCCATGTTCGGCGACCGGGTCGAGGACGCCATGCTGCAGGCTCAGCGCCCGGCGATCCTGCAGACCCAGGATGTCGATCGCCAGGCGGTGTTCTTCAGCGACGCCCAGGCCATCGCCCAAGGCATCTCGCCCAGCGAGATCACCTATGAGGGCGAACTGAAGGTCGCCCTCGACGCCAAGGTCGCCGAGGCCCGCCGCATCGACGCCCTGATCCGCTACAGCGTGCTGGGCCTGGCCGGTGTGGTCGCCCTGGCCGGTTTCCTGCTGGCCTTCCCGCGTCTTTCCGCCGACTTCCGGGCTCGCAACAAGGTCGAGGGCTGGGTTGGCGGCCTGCTGATGGCCTGCTCCATCCTGGCCGTCCTGACCACCCTGGGCATCGTCCTGTCGCTGGTCTGGGAAAGCTGGCGCTTCTTCCAGAGCGTCTCGCCGCTGTCGTTCCTGCTGGGCACCGAGTGGAGCCCGCAGATCGCCATGCGCGAAGACCAGGTGGCTTCGGAAGGCGCATTCGGCGCGGTTCCGCTGTTTGCCGGCACCTTCCTGATCATGATGATCTCCATGGCCGTGGCCGCTCCGGTGGGCCTCTACTCGGCGATCTATCTCTCCGAATATGCCAGCCGCCCGGTGCGCTCGACCATCAAGCCGCTGCTGGAGATCCTGGCCGGCGTGCCGACCGTGGTCTACGGCTTCTTCGCCGCCCTGACCGTGGGTCCGCTGTTCCGCGCCGGCTTCAACGCCCTGGGCGCCACGATGATCGGCGGCCCGCTGGACGGCGTCGGCCAGTACCTGATGGAAGTTCAGAACCAGATGGCCCTGGTGGCCGGGGTGGTGATGGGCATCATGCTGATCCCGTTCGTCTCCTCGCTGTCGGATGACATCATCAACGCCGTGCCCCAGGCGCTTCGCGACGGCAGCTATGCGATGGGCGCCACCAAGTCCGAGACCGTCAAGAAGGTGGTCCTGCCCGCCGCCCTGCCGGGCATCATGGCCGCCATGCTGCTGGCCATCTCTCGCGCCGTCGGCGAGACCATGATCGTCACCATGGCCGCCGGCCTGCAGGCCAAGCTGACCGCCAATCCGCTGGACACCGTCACCACCGTCACCGTCCAGATCGTCACCCTGCTGACCGGCGACCAGGAGTTCGACAGTCCCAAGACCCTCGCGGCCTTCGGTCTGGGTCTGACCCTGTTCGTCGTCACCCTGGGCCTGAACATCATCGCCCTGCGCATCGTCCAGAAGTATCGGGAACAGTATGACTGACGCCGCCGCCCCCGCTGGTTCGGTTCGCGCCCCGCAGACCGACGCCCAGATCGCCATGGAAGCCCGTCTCAAGAAGCGCCACCGCGCCGAGACCTGGTTCAAGGCCCAGGGCCTGATGGCCATCACCATCGCCATGATCTTCCTGGTGGTGCTGGTCGGCCGCATCGTCGGTCAGGGCTACACCACCTTCCAGACCCACACGCTGAGCGTGCCGGTCTATCTGAACCCCGAGCGCATCGACGTCGCCGACCTCGAGGGCGTCAATTATGACTACATCGTCGCCGAAGCGATGATGAAGAAGCTGGGCGTGGTCGATGACGACCTGGGTCTGGTCTCGGGCAAGGTGATGGATCTCACCTCGCGCGACCTGGGCTTCCAGCTGCTCAACCAGCTCAAGGCCGACAAGTCGCTGATCGGCAAGACCGTCACCGTCACCGGCCCGTTCAAGGCCGACGCCGACCTGTACTACAAGGGCGAGATCAAGCGCTCGACCGTGCAGGAAGACCGCAAGCTGGACGACCAGCAACTGGACTGGCTGGACCAGCTCGAGAAGGACGGTTCGGTCAAGTCGGGCTTCAACTTCGCCTTCTTCACCAATTCGGACTCTACCGAGCCGGAACAGGCCGGGGTGCTGGGCGCCGTGGTCGGCTCGGCCATGATGCTGCTGATCACCGCCCTGATCGCCGTGCCGATGGGCGTGATGGCCGCCGTCTATCTGGAAGAGTTCGCCCCGAAGAACCGCTGGACCGACGTGATCGAGGTCAACATCAACAACCTGGCCGCCGTGCCGTCGATCGTCTACGGCCTGCTGGGCCTGGCCCTGTTCATCAACTGGCTGCACGTGCCGCGCTCATCACCGCTGGTCGGCGGCCTGGTGCTGGCCCTGATGGCCCTGCCCACCGTGATCATCGCCACCCGTTCGGCGCTGAAAGCCGTGCCGCCCTCGATCCGCGAAGCCGCCCTGGGCGTCGGCGCGTCCAAGACCCAGACCGTCTTCCACCACGTGCTGCCGCTGGCCATGCCCGGCGTGATGACCGGCGCCATCCTGTCGCTGGCCCACGCCCTGGGTGAAACCGCGCCGCTGCTGATGATCGGCATGGTCTCGTTCGTGCCCGGCGTGCCCGAGGGCTTCACCGGCGCCGCCACCGTCCTGCCCGTGCAGGTGTTCATCTGGGAGAACGCTTCCGAGCGCGCCTTCCACGAGCGCACCGCCGGCGCCATCATCGTCCTCCTGGTCTTCATGATCATCATGAACGCCGCGGCCGTTATCCTGCGCCGCCGCTTCGAGCGTCGCTGGTAGAAACATGATCCTGAACCCTTCCGCCCTTCCCCTCGTCCAGGGACACGCCATGACCACCCGCAGCCCCGACGATTCCGTCTCCGCGCCCGTCATCAAGACGGCCTCGGCGCAGACCTATCCGCCGGCCTCGACGCACGAGATCAAGATCCGCGCCAAGGACGTCAACGTGTTCTACGGCGACAAGCAGGCCTTGTTCGACGTCAACATCGACATCCCCGGCAAGTCGGTCACCGCCTTTATCGGCCCGTCGGGCTGCGGCAAGTCGACCTTCCTGCGCTGCATCAACCGCATGAACGACACCATCCCGTCGGCCAAGGTCTCGGGCGTGATCGCGATCGACGGAAATGACGTCAATCTCAAGAGCGTCGACCCCGTGGTCCTGCGCTCGCGCGTCGGCATGGTGTTCCAGAAGCCCAACCCGTTCCCCAAGACCATCTTCGAGAACGTCGCCTACGGCCCGCGCATCCATGGCCTGGCCACCGGCAAGGCCGAGCTGGAAGCCATCGTCGAGAGCAGCCTCAAGAAGGCTGGTCTGTGGAACGAGGTCGCCGACCGCCTGCACCAGCCCGGCACCGGCCTGTCCGGCGGCCAGCAGCAGCGCCTGGTCATCGCCCGCGCCATCGCCGTCGGTCCCGAAGTGATCCTGATGGACGAGCCCTGCTCGGCCCTGGACCCCATCGCCACCGCCCGCATCGAGGAACTGATCGACGAGCTGCGCAACCAGTTCTGCATCGTCATCGTCACCCACTCGATGGCCCAGGCCGCCCGCGTCTCGCAGAAGACCGCCTTCTTCCACCTGGGCAAGCTGGTCGAGAGCGGCACGACCGAGGAGATGTTCACCAATCCTCGCGACAGCCGCACGCAAGACTACATCACCGGCCGCTTCGGCTAGGGACGACCACGACATGACCGAGCATACCGTCAAATCCTACGGCGAAGAGCTGAACCACCTCACGGCCGAGGTCACCCGCATGGGTGGCATGGCCGAGGCCCAGATCGCTGACGCCGTCGAGTGCATCGCCCGCCGCGACGCCCCCCTGGCCCAGCAGGTCGTCGCCCGCGACGAGCGCCTGGACGCCCTGCAGGGCGAGATCGAGCGCAAGGCCTTCAAGCTGATCGCCCTGCGCCAGCCGATGGCCGTGGACCTGCGCCACGCCGTCGCCGCGCTGAAGATCTCGATGAGCCTGGAACGCTGCGGCGACATGGCCAAGAACATCGGCAAGCGCGCCCTGATCCTGACCGACGCCGAGCCCATGACCGCCCTGACCCGCTCGATCGAGCGCATGGGCAAGCTGGTCGAGGGCCGTCTGAAGGACGTTCTGGACGCCTACAGCGCCTCGGACCTGGAACGCGCCAACGGCGTGTGGAGCCGCGACGAAGAGGTCGACGAGCACTACAACGCCATCTTCCGCGAACTGCTGACCTACATGATGGGCGATCCGCGCACGATCAACGCCTGCGCCCATCTGCTGTTCGTGGCCAAGAACCTCGAACGTATCGGCGACCACGCCACCAACATCGCCGAGATCATCCACTTCGAAATCACGGGCGAGGAGATCATCTCCAAGCGTCCCAAGCTCGACACGCCGCGCTAAAGGAAACCCAGGCTTTGACTCCGTATGTTCTGGTGGTCGAGGACGAGGACGCCCTGGCCACCCTCCTGCACTACAATCTCGACAAGGAAGGCTATCAGGTCGGCCTGGCCGGTGACGGCGAAGAAGCCCTGACCATGGCCAGCGAGCGCGCCCCCGACCTGGTGATCCTGGACTGGATGCTGCCCAAGGTCTCGGGCATCGAGGTCTGCCGCCGCCTGCGCGGCCGGGCCGAGACGCGCAACGTGCCGATCATCATGCTGACCGCTCGCGGCGAAGAGAGCGACCGGATTCGGGGCCTCGACACCGGGGCCGATGACTATGTGGTCAAGCCGTTCTCGATGGTCGAACTGACCGCCCGCGTCCGCGCCGTGCTGCGCCGCATCCGTCCGGGCCTGGCCGACGACCGCATCACGGTCGGCGACATCATCATCGACCGCGTCGCCCACCGCGTGAAGCGCCAGGGCAAGGAGGTCCATCTGGGCCCCACCGAGTTCCGCCTGCTCGACTACCTGATGCAGCACCCCGGCCGGGTGTTCAGCCGCGAACAGCTGCTGGACGCCGTCTGGGGCTCGGACGTCTATGTCGAGGCGCGGACGGTGGACGTGCACATCGGCCGCCTGCGGAAAGCGCTGAACGGCTCGGCGGACGGCGATCCGATCCGGACCGTGCGTTCGGCGGGGTATTCGCTGGATGTTGAGGCGGCTTAGGTTTCTGCGGAGTGGTTGCGGGGACTCTAAATCGGGTTTGCTGCCGTCCAAAGGTCTTCGTAAGCGGCAGTTTTCATCGCCGCAATTTCCGCATCGGCGCGCAAGATTGAGGCTGGTGATCTCGTGGCGAACGAGTTGAACGACTGAGTTAGCGTCCAGGCGGTCCCGCCATCGACCAAAACCAGTCGATCGTGCAGAGTGCCTTTGGCTTGGCTCACACGAACTTCAAGCGGCCGGGCGGCGTATTGTTGCCGCCAAGCTTCTACAGCAGCAGGAAGCGCTGTCTTCAATGATTGACCTGAAGTCAGCATTCGCAGGCTGACACCCTCATTCGCCAACAAGGCGAACTGCGTGAGGACTTTTTCATCGAGATAGGGATCAGCGATGAATAGAGTTTTTTGAGCCTGTCCGAAGACACGCCCAATCGAAGCGAGGGCATCGAATGCGTCTCCCGCGTGGATGAAAGATCCCGCCAAGGTTGGTGAGGCTTGCAGCTCAGCCCTAGCCAATGCGCGGTAGAGCGAACCCATAAGTTTGGTTGGCTTGCCGCTCAAAAAAGGGAGGGAGTTCATCTCGCTGCGGAATGACACGCTATCGGCCAAATCCCCGCCGTCTTCAATTAGAACAGCTGCCCGCGCGAGCCACATGTGTGTTTCGCGGCTTATCCGTCCCTCACCGACCACACTTTCTAGATCGGGAACGTCCGACAGCAGGTGAGATAAGAGCTTGTAGCGCTCGTCAGGCGTTGGCATGGGCCCGTCCTTCCGTCATCTTACTACACTTGCACGAAGCTTTAGAAATGCGGCCTCTTGAAACCCGACGCCCCCGCGTCGCGCCAAGCCTTACATCTCTTGGAGGCTGCAGCGTGCCGGTCTGTCCAGGTTGGTCAAGGACTGGCCTGCGGCCAGCCGCGCCGCGGCGACGCGCAGCGTCGTCCTTGAGCAACCTGGACAGACCGGCGATCGTCTCGCCGTGAGATGTAAGGATGGCTCCCTTCGGCGCGGAGGCGGCTTCGCCGATCAACCAGGCGCGCACGGAACCCCTCTCTCATAGAGAGAGGGAGGGGCCCGCCGCGCAGCGGTGGGAGGGTGAGAGGTTTCACCGCCAGCCGGAGAAATCTCGATTCCTGTCGTTGAGCGACCCAAGCGCCCGAGACCATGCTCCCGTCATGGACAAGACCGCCAACGCCCGTCGCCTTCGCCAGAGCCAGACCCTGGCCGAGAGGACGCTCTGGACCCTCGTCCGCAATCGCCGGCTGGGCGGGTTCAGGTTTCTGCGGCAGGTCGCGATTGATCGATACTTCGCGGACTTCGTCTGCGAGGCGGCCAGGTGATCGTGGAGCTGGACGGCGCGGCCCATGAAGGGCGCGAGGATTATGACGAGCGCCGGACCCGGACGCTGGAGCTGTTTGGCTATGTGGTGGTGCGGTTTCCCAACGCGCGGGTGCTGACGGATCCGGGCGGCGTATCGGACGACATCCTGGCGGTGCTTCGTTCGGACAGGGTGTAACCTCTCACCCTCCCACCGCTTCGCGGCGGGCCCCTCCCTCTCTCTCTATGAGAGAGGGGTTCCGCGCCTGGCCTCTATCCCCGTGCGGGCACGGGGATAACCGCCCCTCCACCCCAACACATTCAACGCCCTGCACGCCGCACCCACCGTCACGATCCAAAATCGACGCAGCCCCCTGAAAACCTCCCGCATAATCATTCTCGTCCCGCCACTGGGGAGGCCGTCCAGCTGGCGACCTGACGGGTGGCGGGGGCGGTTGTGCGGGTCGCGCCCGTCAGTCGTCGTCGAAGGCCCGGTGGGGTCTGGCGGAGCGGATCGGTCCTTGCGGGGCCCGAACGTGATGAAGCCGGATCCAGACCACCGGGAACGCCCTTTGGCGACGCCTGCACGGGCGCTCCAGGCGCGGGCTGAAATCGCTCGCGCGGTCCGGAAGGGTCGCTTCCCTTCCGCCCGCCTGGGGCCTCTGATCGGGAGCGGGTTAAAACCCCGCGCCCCGAGGGCTCATCGGATAACAACCGCGCGGAGCGCTCCGGCCACGGCCGAAACGGTACTCCACTACAAACCCATCCGGGCCTGGCCCGGACGCTCCGCCGCCTCCCCTTGT
The DNA here is from genome assembly GCF_058681155.1 of Caulobacter sp. FV1ye13L. The sequence continues at coordinate 826,077 of NZ_CM178732.1, read as the reverse complement.
TTCTTGGGGCCCCACTTGCCGGTGAAAACCGGCGAGGATGCGAACCCGTGCGCGGGGCGCCTTGACCCCGCCGCCCTCTGGTTCCACACCCCGGCCTCATGGAAAAGCTGAACATCCTCCTCGTCGGGTCCGGCGGGCGCGAGCACGCCCTGGCCTGGAAGATCGCGCAATCGCCGCTGTGCGGACGGCTGGTGGCCGCGCCCGGCAATCCGGGCATGGCCGCGGTCGCGCAGCTGCGCGCGGTCAAGGTGCTGGACGTCGAGGGGCTGGTCGCCCTGGCGCAAGAGATCGCCGCCGACCTCGTGGTCGTGGGCCCGGAATCGGCGCTGGAGGTTGGTCTGGCCGACCGTCTGGCCGAAGTCGGCATCCCCTGTTTCGGCGGCAGCCAGCGGGCCGCGCGGCTGGAGACCTCCAAGGCCTTCACCAAGGATTTCTGCGCCCGCCACGACCTGCCCACGGCGGCCTATGGCGTGTTCACCGACGCCGCCTCGACCAGCGCCTTCCTGGATACGCTGCAGGCCCCCTTCGTGATCAAGGCCGACGGCCTGGCGGCCGGCAAGGGCGTGGTGATCGCCGCTGACCGGGCCCAGGCCGACGCGGCCGTGCTCGACATGCTGGGCGGCCGGTTCGGCACAGCCGGGGCCCGCGTGGTGATCGAGGAGTTCATGCACGGCGAGGAAGCCTCGCTGTTTGCGATCTGCGACGGCAAGACGGCGATGCTGTTCGGCGCCGCCCAGGATCACAAGCGCGCCTATGACGGCGACGAGGGTCCCAATACCGGCGGCATGGGCACCTATTCGCCGCCGCCGGTGCTGACCGACGCCCTGGTGCGTCAGGCCTGGATCGAGCTGATCGAGCCGACGGTCAAGGGCATGGCCGCCGAGGGCAATCCCTATGTGGGCGTGCTGTATGCCGGCCTGATGCTGACGCCGACGGGCCCCAAGCTGGTCGAATACAATGCCCGCTTCGGCGATCCCGAATGCCAGACCCTGATGCTGCGCCTGCAGAGCGACCTGGTGCCCCTCCTGCTGGCCGCCGCCAAGGGCGAGCTGGCCGGCGCGGCCAAGCCGGTGTGGCGCGACGAGGCGGCGATCTGCGTGGTGCTGGCGGCTGAAGGCTATCCCGACGCGCCGGTAACCGGCGGCCGGATCCAGGGCGCCGACGCTGATTTCGGCGCCGGGGTCGTGGTCTTCCACGCCGGCACGTCCCGCGAGTTCGAAGGACGGCTGGTGGCGGCCGGCGGCCGGGTGCTGAACGTCTGCGCCCTGGGCGCGACCCTGCTTGAGGCGCGCGAGGCGGCCTATGCGGCGCTGCAGACCATCAGCCTGCCGGGCGGCTTCTATCGCCGCGATATCGGCTGGCGGGCGCTGGGGCAGAGCTAGCTTGATCACTCGCCCCCACCTGACCGCTTCGCGGTCGTCCGCCCCCGTAGGGGGCGGATGAATTCATCTTCCCCCTTTGCTCCCCCTCGGGGGAGCTGTCGGCAAAGCCGACTGAGGGGGTGGGGGGAAGACGGCTGCGCAGCAGCCCGTAGGGGGCAAGTGGCTTGCGTCGGCGGAGCCACCCTCTAAACTCCCGTTCAAACAAGCGTTGGGGAGAAATCGCATGGCTGAAGCCGAGTCCGCCCAGGATCTGAATTCGGGCACCAAGCCGGTCGATCCGCGCCATGCGATCGACGAGGGCAAGCTGGCGTCGTGGCTTGCGGCCCATGTCGAGGGCTTCACGGGTCCGCTGGAGGTTCGCCAGTTCAAGGGCGGCCAGTCCAACCCGACCTATCAGCTGGTCACCCCGACCAAGAAATACGTCCTGCGCCGCAAGCCGCCGGGCAAGCTGTTGCCCAGCGCCCACGCGGTGGACCGCGAATTCAAGGTGATCTCCGGCCTGAACAAGGCCCACTTCCCCGTCGCCAAGGCCTATGCCCTGTGCATGGACGAGGACGTGATCGGCACGATCTTCTACGTGATGGACAATGTGGAAGGCCGCATCCTGTGGGACGGCACCTTGCCCGACTATCAGCCGGCCGAGCGCCGGGCGATCTACGAGGCCGAGATCGACACCCTGGCCGCCCTGCACATGGTGGACTACGCCGCCGTGGGCCTGGCCGACTATGGCAAGCCGGGCAACTACTTCACCCGTCAGATCGACCGCTGGACCAAGCAGTACAAGGCTTCGGAGACCACCGATCTGGAGGACATGAACAGGCTGATGGCCTGGCTGCCGGGCTCGGCGCCCGAGGATGACCGCACCTCGATCGTCCATGGCGACTATCGCCTCGACAACATGATCCTGCACGCCACCGAGCCCAAGGTGGTGGCGGTGCTGGACTGGGAGCTGTCGACGCTGGGCAATCCGCTGGCCGATTTCAGCTATTTCCTGATGAACTGGGTGATGCCGTCCGACCAGCGCGGCGGCCTGTCGGATATAGACGACCTGGAAGCCTATGGCGTGCCGACCATCGAGCAGGCCGTGGCCCGCTACTGCAAGGCCACCGGCCGCGACGGCCTGCCCAATCTGGACTGGTACTTCAGCTACAACCTCTTCAGACTGGCCGGCATCTGCCAGGGCATCGTCGGCCGCGTCCGCGACGGCACCGCCGCCAGCGCCCATGCGCAGACGATGGAAGCGCGCGTGCCGGTGCTGGCCAGAGGGGCCTGGACCTTTGCGCAGAAGGCGGGGGCCTGAGACCTTGATGCGTAAACTGTTCGCGGGCGTCTGCGCCCTGGCTGTGACCGGGGCGCTGTCTGGCGCCGCCTGCGCCGAAACCCTGTTCGTCCAGGCCGGCAAGCTGCTGGCCGACCCGGCCACCGGCAAGGTCGAAACCGCCAAGACCCTGGTGCTTGACGGCGGCAAGGTCGTCCGCATCGTCGACGGCTATGTCTCCGAGCCGGGCGGCCGCGTGGTGGACCTCAAGGACAGCTTCGTCCTGCCGGGCCTGATCGACAGCCACGTCCACCTGACCGGCGAGCAGAACCCCAATTCGCGGCTTGAAGAAGTCACCCAGTCGTCGGCCGACCAGGCCATGGTCGGGGCCGGCTATGCCCGCAAGACCCTGATGGCCGGCTTCACCACCGTGGCCGATCTGGGCGCTGACAACGCGGCGATCTTCGCGCTGCGGGGGGCGGTCAAGCGCGGTGACGTGATCGGTCCGCGGATCATCGCCTCGGGTTCGGCGGTCTCGATCCATGGTGGGCACGGCGACGTCAACGGCTTCAGCGAAGAGGTCATGCACGCCCTGCGGCCGGGCTCGGTGTGCTCTGGCGCCGACGATTGCCGCCGGGCCGTGCGCGAGCAGGTCTGGCGCGGGGCCGACATCATCAAGATCACCGCCACCGGCGGGGTGCTCTCCAATACCGCTGCCGGCCTGGCCCAGCAGTTTTCGGGCGCCGAGCTGGAGGCCATCGTCGACGCCGCTCACCGCATGGGCCGCAAGGTCACCGCCCACGCCCACGGCGTCGACGGCATCAACGCCTTCCTGAAGGCCGGCGGCGACAGCATCGAGCACGGCACCTATCTCGACAACGAGAGCATCGCCCTGTTCAAGAAGAACGGCGGCTATCTGGTGCCGACCCTGATGGCGGGCGATTTCGTCTATCGGGTGGCCTCGGGTCCCAAGAACTTCCTGACCCCCGCCCAGACCGCCAAGGCGCTGGACGCCGGTCCCAAGATGCTGGCCATGGCCCGCCGGGCCCATGAGGGCGGCGTCAAGATCGCCTTCGGCACCGACACCGGGGTCTCGGCCCACGGCGACAATGCCGGCGAGTTCGCCCTGCTGGTCAAGGCGGGCCTGACCCCGCTGGAAGCCATCCAGACCGCCACCGTCAACGCCGCCGCCCACTTCGACCTCTCGGCCGAGATCGGCTCCCTGGCCCCCGGCAAGGCCGCCGACCTGATCGCGGTCAAGGGCGACCCGCTCACGGACGTGACCGTGCTGCAGAGCGTGACCTCGGTGATCAAGGGCGGGGCTTTGGTGAAGTAGGGCATAGACGCTGCTCCCCCTCTGGGGGAGCTGTCGCGGAGCGACTGAGGGGGCTCATGCGGCTCAGGCCAAGCTGGCCCCCTCCGGCCCTCTGGGCCACCTCCCCCGGAAGGGGGAGGATCCTAGAACTACAAACCCGCCTTCGTCAGCACCGCCGCCAACGCCGCCTCGTCCTCGAATCTGGCCCGCACCGGCCATGGCGTGACCTTGGCGCGCCAGGCCGGCGACAGTCGCACCCAGTCCTTTTCGGTGGTGACCAGACCGGCGTCGAACAGGGCGGCGCGGTCGGCCAGCATCTTCAGCGTGCCCTCGTCATAAACCCCATGATCGGGGAACGGCGCGAAGTCGACCAGCTTGCAGCCGGCGGCCAGCAGGGCGCGCTCGACCTTCCACGGCTTGCCGATACCGGCGAACCCCAGCTGGGGACCCTGCGGCGGACGGCCAACCGGCTCCAGCCGGGCAATCAGCACCGGCGTTTGGCCAAACAGGACCAGCAGGGCCGGATCGGCGGCCGGCAGGTCGGCGGGCAGCAGCAGGACCACGGCGTCGGCCCGGGCCAGTCCGACCTTCAGCGGCTCGCGCATCGGCCCGGCCGGGAACACCTTGCCGTCACCGAACGGCCACTCGTCATTGCGCGTCTCGCCGTCGACCACGATCAGCGACAGCGCCTTGCGGACGTCCGGGTTCTGGTGGCCGTCGTCCATGACGATCGCCTGGGCCCCGGCCGCCGAAGCGGCGCGGGCTCCAGCCACCCGGTCGCGGGCGATCCACATCGGAAAGTCCTGGGCCAGCATCAGCGGCTCGTCACCGACATCCAGGGCGGTGTGGCGCGCGCTATCGACCCGGGTCGGGCCCTTGTCCTTGCCGCCATGACCCCGGGCCAGGCCGTGGGCCTGGAGGCCGCGCTGGCTCAGGGTCAGCAGCAGTTCGCGAACGATCGGCGTCTTGCCGGCTCCGCCGACCGTGACATTGCCGACGCAGATCACCGCCGCGCCGATCTCGCTGCCCGGACCCTTGGCGATCCGCCGGGCGGTGGCGGCGGCCCAGATCCACGACAGCGGGGTCAGCAGGGCGCGGGTGACCGGCGAGGGACCGCCCGACTTCACGTACCACCAGCGGGGCGTCGACAGCTTCATGGGACAAGCTCGATGATGCGGGCCAGGCCGGCGCGGGCCTCGGCGTCGCGGGTCTCGACAAAGGTCGCCGCGCGCTGGGCCCGGAGCTTGCCGGCGGCGGGATCGGCCAGGGCGGCGGCCAGACGCTCGGCAAGCACGCTCTCGTCGGCCAGGGCCATGCCGTCGATGGCGGACAGCTCGGCATAGGCCGTCAGCCAGTTCTCGACATGCGGACCGGAAAGGATCGGACAGGACAGCCGCGCCGGCTCCAGCGGATTGTGGCCGCCTATGCCGGGGACCAGGCTGCCGGCCACCAGGGCCAGATCGGCCAGCCGGAACCACAGACCCAGCTCGCCCAGGGTGTCGGCGACCAACACCTGAGCCGGCGCCGCGTGGGGATCGGCGCTGCGCAGGTTGGCGGCCAGGCCGCGCGTCCTCGCCATCTCGACGATGGCCGGACCGCGCTCGACATGGCGGGGCGCGATGACCAGGCGCGGCTGGCCGGGCAGGGCCGCAAAGGCGTCCAGCACGATCTCGTCCTCGCCCGGATGGGTGCTGGCGGCCAGCAGCAGGGGCTGGCCTTCGAGCGCGGTCTTCAGGCGGGCCAGTTCGACGGGATCAGCCGGCAGGGGCGCGGCGCCGAACTTCAGGTCGGCCTCGCCGGTCACGGTTCCGCCCAGGCTGGCGAAGCGGCCGGCGGCCCGGCCGTCCTGGGCCAGGATCAGGTCGAAGCCGGAAAACAGCCGGTGGGCCGCGAACGGCCTCGCCTTCCAGCCGTCGAAGCTGCTGTCCGACAGCTTGGCCGAGACCAGAGCCAGCCGCGTCCCGGCCGCCTTGGCGGCCAGCAACAGGTTGGGCCACAGCTCGCTCTCGACGAAGACGGCCAGGTCGGGCCGCCAGTGGCCGATGAAACGCTCGGCCCCGCCAGGCGTATCGACCGGCACGAACTGGTGGATCACGCCCTTGGGCAGCCGCTGGGCCAGAAGTTGCGCCGAGGTCACGGTGCCAGACGTCACCAGCAGGGCCGCGTCCGGCCGCTCGGCCCGCAGGCGTTCCACCAGCGGCAGGATCGACAGGCTCTCGCCGACGCTGGCCCCGTGCAGCCAGACCAGTCGACCTTGCGGGCGCGGCAGGGCTGGCCGGGCCAGGCGCTCGTTCAGGCGGGCCGGATCTTCCTTGCCCTTGGCGGCCCGGCGCTTCAGCAACAGGGGCGCGAAGGGCTCCAGCGCCGTCGTGGCGACGCGGTAGATGGCGAGCGAAAGCGGAAGGCTCACACCACGTCCGCTGGCGCCAGGCGGCAGGCATGGGGGCCGGCGCTGTGCTCGATCTGCACCGTGGCGTGGCCGATCTTGAACTGGCTGTTCAGCGCCGCGCAAACCTCGTGCAGGAAGTCGTCGTGATCCTCGCCGGCGGGGCGGACCACGTGGGCGGTCATGGCCGTCTCGGTCGTGCTCATCGCCCAGATGTGCAGGTCGTGCACCTCGACAACGCCCGGCCGGGAGGCCAGCCAGTCGCGGACCTTGGCGGGGTCGATGCCGCGCGGAGCGGCGTCCAGGGCCATGTCCAGCGAGTCGCGCAGCAGGCCCCAGGTGCCCAGGACGATCACGGCGACGATCAGCAGGCTGGTCACCGAGTCGATCCATAGCCAGCCGGTCAGCATCATCAGCAGGGCGGCCAGCACCACCCCGGCCGACACAGCGGCGTCGGAGGCCATGTGCAGGAAGGCGCCGCGGGCGTTCAGGTCATCCTTGGAGCCGCGCATGAACATCAGGGCTGTGGCGGTGTTGATGACGATGCCGATGGCCGCGACGATCATCACCGGGCCGCTCTCGACCGGGGTCGGGGCGGCAAAGCGGCGAATGGCTTCCCAGGCGATGGCGCCGGTGGCGGCCAGCAGCAGGGCGGCATTGGCCAGCGAGGCCAGCACCGTGCCCTTGCGCAGGCCATAGGTGTGGCGACCGCTCGGCGCGCGCTTGGCCAGCGTCGCCGCGCCCCAGGCCAGGATCAGGCCCAGAACGTCCGACAGATTGTGGCCAGCGTCGGCCAGCAGGGCCAGGGACTGGGTCAGCAGACCCGCCGCGAACTCGACCAGCACAAAGCCGAGGTTCAGCGCGGTGCCGATGGCGAAGGCGCGGCCGAAGTCCTTGGGGACGTGATGGTGATGTCCGTGCCCATGTCCGTGCGAATGGCCATGCCCGTGGTCGTGAGCGTGGTCATGTCCATGAGCGTGATCATGGTGATCGTGCGAGTGGCCCGAATGGTCGTGCGGCATGGCCCTACATCCCACCATGGGCGGGTCGGATCAATGGCGGACCGGCGCCCCGTCCGTTTCACCGACGATCTGCTCGGCCCGGCGCGACACGGCCGACAGACGCTGGCCCCAGGCCTCGGCCAGGGCGTCAGGATCGTCGTCCCGGCCGGCGGTGGCCGGACCGTCCCAGACCATGGCCGCTCGGGCGAAGGGCAGGGGGATGATCGTGCGGTCCCAGGTGCCCAGACGCAGGCAGGGCTTCATGGCCACGCCGACGAACAGCACCGGCGCGCCGCTCACCCGGGCCAGGGCCACGGCCCCCTTCTGCAGCACCTCGACGGGACCGCGCGGGCCGTCGGGCGTGATGGCCATGGCCCCGCCGTCCTTCACCCACTTGACCATGTCGCGGAAGGCCTGCTCGCCGCCCTTGTTCTTGGCGGTGTCGGTCTTCTTCAGGGAGGAGCCGCGAATGGACGGCAGACCCAGGCGGGCGATCACCCGGGCGATGAACTCGCCGTCGCGCGACTGGCTGACCAGAACCCGGATCTCAGGCTTGTCTGCGCCCTGAGGCCAGGTCGCCGGGCCGACGGGAACGCGAGAGTGCCACAGGGCCAGGATCACACCCGAGCGCCCGGCCAGAGCCCTGGCCTGGACGTCGGTCGCGACCTGCTGACCCTCTCGCGTCCAGCGCAGGGTGCGATAGGTCAGGGCCAGATAGCCCGACATCAGATTGACCAGCAGGCTCATCACCCACGGCGAGCGCAGTGGCCTCACGCGGCATCCTCCGGCGCATGGTCCAGGTCTTGGGCCTTGGCGAGGCGGGCATAGAGGCCCCTGGCGCGCACCAGTTCGGCGTGGGTTCCGGTCTCGATCACCTGCCCCTTGTCGATCACATAGATGCGGTCGGCGCCCATTACGGTCGACAGGCGGTGGGCGATCAGGATGGTGGCGCGGCCGGCCATCAGCCGCTCGAGGGCGATCTGGACCTGGGCCTCGCTTTCGGTGTCGAGCGCGCTGGTCGCCTCATCCAGCAGCAGGATCGGGGCGTCCTTCAGGAAGGCGCGGGCGATGGCGATGCGCTGGCGCTGGCCGCCCGACAGCCGCGCGCCGGCCTCGCCGACCCCCGTGTCATAGCCGTCCGGCAGGGCGCTGATGAAGTCGTGGGCCGCGGCCTGCTGGGCGGCGGCGATGATCTGCTCTTCCGTCGCCTCGGGCCGGGCATAGGCGATATTGGCGCGGATGGTGTCGTCGAACAGGAAGGGCTCCTGGGTCACCAGAGCGATGCGGTCGCGCAGGGAGGCCAGGGTCACCGAGCGCACGTCGTGGCCATCGATGGTCACCGCGCCGGCGGTCACATCGTAGAAGCGCGGGATCAGGTTGAGGATCGAGCTCTTGCCGCCGCCGGACGGACCGACCAGGGCCACGGTCTCGCCGCGCCGGGCCTGCAGCGAGACCTCCGTCAGGGCCGGGATGTCGCCGCCATAGGAGAAGCTCACCCCCTTCAGGGCGATGGCGCTGTCGCCGGGCGGCAGGGGGCGGGCGTCGGCGGGGTCGGTAATGGTCGGGGCGACGTCCAGGGCCTCGAACAGCCGGCGGGCGGCGGTCAGGCCCTCGCTGAACACCGTCTGCAGATTGGCGACCTGGCGCAGGGACTGGGCGGCCATCAGCAGGGCGCTGAGAAAGGCGAAGAAGGCGCCGGCCGTGATGTCGCCGGTCGTCGCCCGCCAGCCGGCATAGACGAAGACGCCGGCGGTGATCAGGGTGGTGAAGGTCTCGGTGGCCGGAGCGGCCATGGCCCGGGCGTTGGAGCCCTTGATCAGGTGCTGCTGGCGGCGGTCGACCACGGCGGCGACGCGGGCCTCCTCATAGGCCTCGCGGTTCTCCATCTTGACGATCTTGACCCCGTCCAGGCTCTCCATGATCGCGGTCGACAGGTTGGAGGTCTCGCCCATGGCGCCCTTGGCGGCCTTGGTCGTCTTCCTCGAAAATTGCCGCATGATCAGGCTGGCGACCGGGGCGATGACCAGCACGCCGGCGGCCAGGATCGGGTCCAGGCTGAACATCACCGCCAGGGCCCCGACCACGGTCAGGAACTCGCGGGTATAGTTGACCACCCCGCTGGTCGCCGCCTCGCGGATCAGACTGGCGTCGTACAGCACCGACGAGACATAGGAGCCCGAATGGGCGGCGCGCAGCCGGGCCAGGTCCGAGCGCACCAGCTTGCCGAACAGCTGCACCTGAACATCGCCGACCACGCCATTGCCGATCCGGTTGATGAAGGTCGCCTGCAGCACCTGGAACAGGCCGCGCAGGATGGCGATCACGGCGATGGTGGCGGGAATGGTCAGGATCGCGCCGGGGCGCGGGTTGGTGATCAACTGGTCCACGGCGGGCTGGATCATCCGCGTCAGCTGGGCGCTGAGTCCGGCCACGATGGCGGCGCTGACCAGCGAGACGCTCAGGCCCTTCCAGCGCGGCTGCAGATAGTCGCGCCAGATCCGCATCGCGAGGGCGCGGTTGGTCGCTTGCGGCGGGGCGGCGTCAGTCATGGGCGAGGGGTCGGATGTCACGGGCGGACTGTCAAGGACGCGGGCGCATCACCCGGCGCGGAAATGATCGCGCGTTTTGCATTAAACGGCGGTCCATCCTACTTAGGCGCGGACTTCCTAGAGGATCGCCCGTTTGGCCCAGTTCGACCTGACCACGCCTTGGGGGCGCCTGAAGACCTATCTCCACTATCTGTGGAACGACCACGCCTATCTGCGGGTCGGCTTCTCCAACGCCCACTGGGTCAGCCCCGAGCTGGTGCGCGCCAACCAGCCCTGGCCGTTCCAGCTGGCCTGGTGGAAGAAGCGGGGGATCAAGACCATCGTCAATCTGCGCGGCGGGTTCGACGGCAGCTTCTACGCTCTGGAAAAGGACGCCTGCCAGCGGCTGGGCCTGAACCTGGTCGATTTCACCATCACGTCACGAGAGGTCCCGATCCGCGAGCGGGTGCGCGGGGCCAAACTCTTGTTCGAAACGCTGGAATATCCGGCTCTGATCCACTGCAAGTCGGGCGCTGACCGGGCCGGTATCATGAGTGTGCTCTATGCCCACTATCGCCTTGGCCTGCCGATCCGCGAGGCGATGAAGGAGCTTTCGCCGCGCTATCTGCACATCAGGGCCGGCAACACCGGGGTGCTCGACTATGTGTTCGAACAGTATCTGGAGCGCGGCGAGCCCAAGGGCTTGAGCTTCACCGACTGGGTCGAGAGCGACGACTACGATCCCGTGGCGATGAAAAAGACCTTCCGGGCCGGGATGCTGGGCAAGCTGCTGACCGACAAGCTGCTGCGTCGGGAGTAGGGGCGAAAAAGATGCTCCCCTTTTGGGGGAGCTGTCGCGGAGCGACTGAGGGGGCTAATGCGGCACAAGCCGAGCCGGCCCCCTCCGGCCCTCTGGGCCACCTCCCCCAGAGGGGGAGGATCTGAAATCAACCCAGGCTCGGGTCCATCAGCTTGTGCGCGTGGATGATGAAGTAGCGCGCGTGGGCATTGTCGACCGTGGCCTGGGCCTTGGCCTTCCAGGCCTTGTGGGCGTCGCTATAGGTGGCATAGGCCCCGACAAACTCGACCTGGGAGAGATCGCGGAACTCGATGTCGGAGACATCCTTCAGTTCACCGCCGATGACGAGATGGAGAAGCTGCTTGTCGGGCATGAGGGGGCACGTTCCTGCGAGGAATTGTCGTTAGGGAAGGTCGATATGCCCGACACGGTTAAGGATCAATGGCGCAAGCGTCGCATTGGCGCAAACCAGGCTCGGAACCAGCGGAATAGGGCGATTATAGCTGAAACCGTGACCTTTATGGTCCGTCAGCCACGCGCCGGTCTCGGCCCGGATCAGGTCGGCGGCGGCCACATCCCACTCGCTCTTGGGCGACAGGGCGATGGCGGCGTCGAAGGCTCCGGCGGCCACCAGGCAGATGCGATAGGCGATCGAATTGCGGGCCTCGATGCGCATCGGCGGCCAGGGCGTGCGCCAGCCCGGATAGGCGAACATCTTGGCGTCGCCCAGCATGGCCGCGCCGTCGAGGCTGGCCGTCAGGCTGGGGGTGATCGGCGCGCCGTTCAAGGTGGCCCCGCCGCCGGCCCTGGCGGCATAGGTCTCGCTCAGGGCGGGGGCATGGACCACGCCCGCGACCGGCTTGCCGTTCTCGACCACGGCGATCGAGACGGCGAACCACGGCTTGTCCTTCATGAAGGCGGCGGTGCCGTCGATCGGATCGACCACAAACTGGCGCGTCGTGGTCAGGCGAGCCGGGTCGTCGATCGTTTCCTCCGACAGCCAGCCATAGTCAGGCCGGGCGGCGCGCAGGCGATCCTTCAGCAGGGTATCGACCGCCAGGTCGGCGTCGGTGACCGGCGAGCCGCCCTCCTTGGACCAGATCTTCAGACCACCGGCCCGGGCCTTGAGGGCCAGTTCGCCCGCTTCCCGTGCGGCGTCGAGGATCAGGTCCAGATCGGTCATTTGCCGGCGATCGCCAGCCCATCGACCAGGATGGACGGCGCGTTGTTGGCGCCGCGCATCTCCAGGTCCGAGCCGGGGATCAGACGGGCATAGATGTCGATCAGGTTGCCGGCCACGGTGATCTCGGTGACGGGACCGGTGATCTCGCCGTTCTCGAACCACAGGCCCGAACAGCCCACCGACCAGTCGCCGGTATTGCCGTTCAGGGATGGGCCAAACATCGAGGTGACCAGCAGGCCGGTTCCGGCGTCAGCTATCAGGCCTGCCTGATCGCGCGTGCCGGTCGACAGGGTCAGGTTGCTGGTCGAGACGCCTGAAGGACCCGCTAGGCCGCGCGAGGCGTGGCCGGTGGTTTCCAGGCCCAGCTGCCTGGCGCTGCTGGTATTGAGCAGCCAGGTGGTCAGCATGCCGTCGTCGATCAGGGCGCGGCGCACGGTGGGCACGCCCTCGTCGTCAAAGGGCGAGGAGCCCAGGCCGCGCACCCGGTGCGGATCCTCGATCAGGCTGACGCCCCGGGCGAAGACCTGCTGGTTCAGCTTGTCCTTCAGGAACGAGGAGCCGCGGGCGATGGACGGACCCGAGATGGCGCCCAGCAACGGGCCGATCAGCGACATGGCCAGGCGATTCTCGAAGATCACCGGGGCGGTGGTTGAGGCGATCTTCCTGGCGTTGAGGCGGGCCACGGCAGAGCGTCCGGCCTCGTGGCCAATATCGCCCGCGTCGGGCAGGTCAGCGAAGTGACGGGCTGAACGGCCTTCGCCGCCCCGCTCCATGCCCGCGCCCTCGCCGGCGATGGCCGAGCAGGACAGCGAGTGGCCGGTGGCGGCGTGGCTGCCGGAGAAGCCGTCGCTGGTGACCAGCCGCCAGGAGGCCGAGCTCCAGCTGGCGGAGCCGCCGTCTGAATTGGTCACGCCCTCGACCGAGCGCGCGGCGTCCTCGGCCAGGCGGGCCTGGGCCTCCAGCGCCTCGGCGGCAGGCTCATAGGCGTCGATCAGGTCGAGGTCGGGGAACGGCCCCTTGGCCAGGCGCTCACGCGGGGCCAGGCTGGCATAGGGGTCTTCGGGAGCCAGGCGGGCCATGGCCACGGCGCGTTCGATCAGCTTGGCGCGGGCGTCGCTGGAGATGTCCGAACCGGAAACCGTGGCGCTGCGATTGCCGACGAAGACGCGCAGACCCAGGTCCCGGGCCTCCTCGCGCTCGACTTCTTCCAGCTCGCCAAGGCGAACGCTGACGGAAAGGGATTGCCGTTGGGCAAAGACAGCCTCGGCCGTATCGGCGCCGGCCTTGAGCGCGGCCGAGACCATGTCGCTAAGCAGATTATCGTCCATGGGGTCTTATGGACGAGGGCGGCGCCCCCGGGCAAGGCGGCTCTCGCCGCATCAGGCGATGGCGTAGAACAGCAGGGCCACGCCGACGAAGATATAGGCCAGCCAGGTCGCCACCATGCCAATGGCCCGGGGGATCGAGGCGCCGCCGCTGTTGGACAGGCCCACGGCGTGAACCAGACGGCCGGAAAACAGCACGAAGCCCGCCACGTGGATCGCCAGCGGCGGGGCCTCGACCACGGCCAGAACGACGATCGCCATCAGGGCGGTGGGGACGTATTCGCTGGCATTGCCAAAGGCGCGGATGGCGCGGGCCAGTTCCGGAATGCCCTCGTCGCCCAGGGCCACCTTGTGCTTCTGGCGCAGGCGCACGACCAGCAGCGAAAGGGTCAGCATAAGGAAGACATGCAGCCCCACCCAGAGGGCGGCGGCGTGACCCGAAGTGATCGTATCCATCAGAGAACCTTACAATATCAGCCACGCCGGGCGCGCGAGGCGGCATAAAAGCCCTCTCGCGCGCCGGCATGCAAGCGATCTGCTCTAATGGGCGAGTTCCCGCGCGATCGGATAGAGCAGGTGGCGGTCGTCATAGAAGGGCGTGCGGCGATAGAACCAGCCAAGGCGCGCCTCCGGATCGGCGGCGAATTTCGGCTCGGCGACCAGCTTGGCCTCGAACTCGGCTTTCAGCGCGGGGTCGGCCGCCAGCATCTTTTCGGCGAGCGGGGCGATGGCATAGCCCTCGATATACTCGACGCGGCTGAGCACTTCGGGGACCATGCCCCAGGCGAAGAAGCTCTCGCTGGACTGCGGCTCCAGCAGCAGCACGGCCAGGTCGCCCAGCGGCTGGTCGGTCGGCACGCGCACCGAACCGGCCGGGAAGGTCCAGTCGCGGGTTTCCGGCGTAGCTTGCGTGACGCTGATCTGGACGTGACCTTCATTGGCGCGGGTCGCCAGCTTGGGATCGGTCAGGCGCAACATTTCGACCGACAGGGTCTTAGGCGCGCTCAAGGGCTCCACCTTAAGCCCGTGCAGTTTCAGCCGTTCGATCAGGTCCTTGCGATAGCTGGGCACCCAATAGGCGACCGGCCGCTTCAGGGTCAGGGTCGGGCGTGAGCCGTAGAAGGGCAGGGACCAGACCTGCGGATCGGGCTGCCCCAGCCAGCGGATCTCGGTGCGGCCGGAAGCCGGGCTCTCATAGGTCTCGTACAGGATGCCCTTGAAGGCGCGGGTGGCGCTGGGCTTGTCCTCGGCGACAAAGTTAGCCGGGATTTCGGCCGGGCGCAGGGCGCGGTCCTGATGGATGGCGGCGCGCAGGCTGTCGCCCTTCTGCGCCAGTAGCTTCATCGCCGTTTCCAGGAACACATAGGTTCCCAGCACGCGCTGGGCGTGGGGCTTGAGGCTGTGGTTCTCGATCAGGATGGTCGGGATATGGGCCGCCGAGCCCCAGCCGTTCGAATACCGCTCGCCCAGACCGCCGTCTGACAGGCCGGCCTTGGGGCCGTGCTCGTCGATGCCGAACACCAGCTCGCCCGGGATATGGCCCTGGGCTTCCAGGCCGTCGTTCATCGCCGGCTTGAACGTCGCGTCCAGCCATTTGGCGATGGCCGGCGAGCGCGACCAGACGCCATCTTCGCCATTGTAGCCGTAGGTGACGTCGTACTGGTAATCCATGCCGTCGGTGACGTGGATGTCGACATAGAGGTCGGGCCAGTAGCGGGCCTGCAGGGTCTTGAGCGCCTGCATCTCCGGCTGGTCCAGCTTCATGAAGTCGCGATTGAGGTTCTGGTTGGTCGCCGTGTTGCGCCAGCCCTGGATGCGCGGCCCGCGCTGGTTGGGGCGGCTATAGGCCGAAGCGCGTTCGTGGCCGTCGACGCTGAGGATCGGGATCAGGATCAGGTTGACCTTGTCCAGCAGGCCCTCCTTGCCGTTGAAGGCAATGTCGCGCAGCAGCATCATGCCCGCGTCCTTGCCGTCGATCTCGCCCGGATGGATGCCGGCCTGGGCCAACACAAGCGGCTTTTTCGGATCGAGCTTCGCGCCATCTTTGGAAGCGATCACCGCATAGATCGGCCGGCCTTCCGGCGAGACGCCGAACTCTTCGATGCGGATCAGGCTTGAGGCCTTGTCCAGCCGGTCGAACCATTTGCGGGTGTCGACATAGTTGGGGCTGAAGTCATGCGCCGGATCGGCCTCGAACGCCGTCACCCACGGATCGGACGGGTCGCGCAGCAGCGCCTGGCTGGCGCCCTGCCACTGCGGCGCGGGTGGCAGGAAGGCCTGGTCCCAGGGGGCTTTGGCGGGCGGGGTCTGGGCCATGCTGGTGCTCGTCATCAGTGCTGCGGCGAGGGCCGCCAGGGTTAGGTTCCGCATTCTCAACGCCCCATGTCGTCAGATCAGGTCTTCCAGATGGGCTTGCCGTCACCCGGCAGGCCCAGCCGGCCCCACATGTCGCTGACCTTGTCGATCACCGCCTGATCCATGCGGATCTCCTGACCCCATTCGCGATGGGTTTCGGGCGGCAGCTTGTCGGTGGCGTCCAGGCCGATCTTGGAGCCGAGGCCGCTCTCGGGGCTGGCGAAGTCGAGATAGTCGATGGGGGTATGCTCGATCATCGTGATGTCCCGCGCCGGGTCCATCTTGGTGCTGATCGCCCACATGACGTCCTTCCAGTCGCGGGCATTGATGTCGTGGTCCACGACGATCACCCACTTGGTGTACATGAACTGGCGCAGATAGCTCCAGACGCCCAGCATCACGCGCTTGGCGTGGCCGGGATAGGCCTTCTTCATCGAGACCACGGCGATGCGATAGCTGCAGCCCTCGGGCGGCAGCCAGAAGTCGACGATCTCGGGGAACTGCTGGCGCAGCAAGGGGATGAACACCTCATTGAGCGCCTCGCCCAGCACCGAGGGCTCGTCCGGCGGCCGGCCGGTGAAGGTGGTCAGGTAGATCGGGTCCTTGCGCATGGTGATCGCCGTCACCTGGAAGATCGGGAACTTCTCGACGCTGTTGTAATAGCCGGTGTGGTCGCCATAGGGGCCCTCGTCGGCATATTCGTCGAGCAGGACGTGGCCTTCGAGCACGATCTCGGCGTGGGCGGGCACCATCAGCGGCACGGTCTTGGCGGCGACCAGATCGACCTTGGCCCCGCGCAGCAGGCCGGCGAACTGGTATTCGCTCAGGGTGTCGGGCACCGGGGTCACGGCGGCCAGGATGGTGCCGGGGTCGGCGCCCAGCACGGCGCAGGCGGGCAGGGGCTCGCGCTTGCCCGCCTGCTTGTGGCGGGCATAGTGCTGGGCCCCGCCGCGATGGGCCAGCCAGCGCATGATGCAGCGGTCCTTGCCGATCACCTGCATGCGATAGATGCCCAGGTTGAAGTCGTCCTCGCGATCCTTGCCGGGGCCCTTGGTGACGATCAGCGGCCAGGTGATCAGCGGCGCGGGCTCGCCGGGCCAGCAGGTCTGGACGGGCAGTTTCGACAGGTCGATCTGGTCGCCGGTCAGGACGATCTCCTGCACCGGAGCCTTTTTCACCGTGCCCGGCCGCATGGCCATGACGGTCTTGGCCAGGGGCAGCATGTCGATGACGTCTTTCAGGCCCTTGGGGGGCTGAGGCTGGCGCAGGAAGGCCAGAAGCTCGCCCACTTCGCGCAGTTCGCCGGCGGTGGTGCGCGGCTCGCCGCCCAGGGTGACGCCCATGGCCACCCGCTTGACGGTGCCAAACAGGTTGGCCAGGGCCGGCATCGGCGAGCGCGTGCCGTCGGGCATCAGCACATGTTCGAACAGCACCGCCGGGCCGCCCGTGGCCAGCAGGCGGGTCTGGATCTCGGTCATCTCCAGCACGGTGGAGACCGGCTCGGTGACCCGAACCAGTTCGCCCTTGGCCTCGAGGACGTCGATGAATTCGCGCAGGGACCGATAGGCCATGAGGTGCTCCTTGGAGGCCGGAACCTAGTGGTTTTTTCGGCCTTGGCTACGCCTTGCCCAGGGCCTGCAGCAGGATTCCGCGGATGCGGGTCAGATGCTCGGGCGTCATCTCGCCCAAGGAGCCGCGCCGGTCCGGCGGCAGGTGGGCGACCGGGTCGCCGTCGGTCTTGAAGACGAAGTGATCAAAGACGTCGCGCCAGATCGCCCGCTCGCTGGCGGACATCTCGCGGATCGAGGCCATGGCGTGCAGCAGGGCCTCCAGGGGGCGGCCCAGAACCGCGCGGGGCTCGGCCCACCAGTAGTTGATCAGCACCGTGAAGGGGTCGAGCGACTCGACATTGTGGAACCAGAAATAGGGGATGTAGATCGCATCCCCGGGCTCCAGCTCGGCGACCTGGGCAGTGGTCCAGGCCTCGGCGAAGCGCGGATAGCGTTCAAGATCGGGGGCGGCGATGTCCACCATGCTGACCGGCGGGCCGGCCGGGGTGAACTCCAGCGGTCCCAGATAGAGGTTTTTCAACTGGTCGGGCGGGAACAGGGTGAAGCGCCGCCGGCCCGCCACCGCGCAGGCGATATTGTAGTTCATGTCGAAATGGGTCGCGGTGGTGATCGCATTGCCGATCCAGATCCGCGGACCGACCGCTTCCTCGAGCAGGGGCTGGGGATTGGCGGCAGTGAAGCCGGGCAGGGCGCTGGCGGTCGGGGTGGACTGCACGGCCAGGGCCGGGGGCTCGGCGGCGTCGCGGAACGATAGCAGGGCCCCCAGGGCCTCGCGCAGGGGCACGGTGCGGCGACGGAAGTTCAGGCCGTCCAGACTGTCGGTATAGAAGAACCGCCCGCCGATCTCGGGTCCGCCGTGCAGAATTGTGACCGGGCCGCCGGCGTCCAGACCCAGCAGGTATTCGGCCATGGCCTGATCGGAGACCTGACCTGCCGCCACGGCGGGCCAGTCGGCGACCAGACCTTTCAGAACGGCGGGCTGGCCGGCCGGCACGATCTGGTCGCGGAAGATCTCGCGGTTGACGCCACGCCATTCGGCCGTTCGGAACGGAGCGGGACCCAGGGTCATCGGCTAGTCCGCGACCGCCAGATCATCGGCATGGATCATCGGGCCTTCGGTGAAGCCCAGTTCGGCCTCGATGGCGTCCGAGCGCAGGCCGGCGATGCGGTGGGCGTCGGCGCTGTCATAGCGGATCAGGCCCCGGGCCACCTCGCGGCCGGTCTCGTCGCGCACCCGAACGGCGTCGCCCTTGTCGAAGGGCCCTTCGACGGCGCGGACGCCGGCCGCCAGGAGGCTCTTGCCCTTGGCCAGGGCGGCGGCGGCGCCGGCGTCGACCGACACCCAGCCCTGCGGGGCGAGGCTGCCGGCGATCCAGGCCTTGTAGGCGGCGGCGGGGCTGGCCCCGGCCTCGATCAGGGTGGCCTTGCCGCCCTCTTCGATGGCCTTCAGCGGGTGCGGGCGCGAGCCCAGGGTGATCAGGGTGGCGCAGCCGGCGGCCCGGGCGATGCGGGCGGCGGCGATCTTGGTGGCCATGCCGCCGGTGCCGACGCCCGAGGCGGCATTGGCGCCCCCGGCCATGGCCTCGATCTGCGGCGTGATCTCGGAAATCGTCGCCAGATGGGTCGCGCCGGGATCGCGGCGGGGATCGGCGGTGTAGAGCCCGTCGATATCGGACAGCAGCACCAGCAGGTCCGCTCCGGCCAACTGGGCGACGCGGGCGGCCAGGCGGTCGTTGTCGCCGTAACGGATTTCCTCGGTGACGACGGTGTCGTTCTCGTTGACCACCGGCACGACGCCCAGACCCAGCAGGGTCTCGACCGTGGCGCGGGCGTTCAGCCAGCGGCGGCGGGTCTCGGTATCGTCGCGGGTCATCAGGATCTGGGCGACGCCGATCTCGTGCGGCTCGAAGGCTTCTTCCCAGGCCCGCATCAGCAGCGACTGGCCGGCCGCTGCGGCGGCCTGCTTTTCAGGCAGGGTGAGCGACTTGCGACCGGTCAGGCCCAGGCGACGGCGGCCCAGAGCCACGGCACCGGATGAGACCACGACCACCTGCTGACCCCGGGCGCGCAGGCGCGCGGCGTCGTCGCAGAAGGCCTTCAGCCAGGCATGGTTGGCCGCGCCGGTTTCGGCGTCGACCAGCAGGGCCGAGCCGACCTTGAAGACGATGCGCTTTGCCGACGCCAGTGGCCCGGCGGCAGCCTGGCTCACGGCTTCCAGCCCCCGGGGGTCTCCGGGATGTGGTCTTCTTCCTCGTCGATTTCCTCGACCTCGTCGCCGCGACGGACGCGGACCTCGCGATAGGCGGCGCGGAGCATTTCCTTGACGCCCTTGCCTGAGACGCCGGAGACGAGGCGCGGCGTGACGCCGGCCACGGCCTCCAGCTCGGCGAGTTTCTCGGCGATCGTGTCGTCGTCGAGGGCGTCAACCTTGTTCAGGGCCAGGATCTCGGACTTGTCGCCCAACTCGTCGCCATAGGCTTCAAGCTCGCCCCGGATGGTGGTCCAGGCGCCGGCGACGTCGTCCTGGGTGGCGTCGACCAGATGGATCAGCACCGCTGAACGCTCGACGTGGCCCAGGAAGCGGGTGCCCAGGCCGGCGCCTTCCGACGCGCCCTCGATCAGGCCGGGAATGTCGGCCAGCACGAACCGTTCGCTGGTCGACAGGTCGACCACGCCCAGGTTCGGCGTCAGGGTGGTGAAGGGATAGTCGGCGATTTTCGGTTTGGCGGCCGTAGCGGCAGCCAGGAAGGTCGACTTGCCGGCGTTGGGCAGGCCCACCAGACCGACGTCGGCGATCAGCTTGAGGCGCAGCCAGACCCAGCGTTCTTCGCCTTCCTGGCCGGGATTGGCGTATTTCGGGGCCTGATTGACCGGGCCCTTGAAGTGCAGGTTGCCCCATCCGCCGTTGCCGCCCTGGCACAGGCGCACCATCATGCCGGCCGTGTCGAGGTCGGCGATCAGGGTTTCCTTGTCCTCTTCCAGCACCTGGGTGCCGACGGGGACCTTCAGGGTGATGTCGCCGCCCGCCGCGCCATGGCGCCCGCGGCCCATGCCGTGGATCCCGGTCTCAGCCTTGAAGTGCTGCTGGTAGCGGTAGTCGATCAGGGTGTTGAGGCCGTCCACGGCCTCAATCCAGATGTCACCGCCCCGGCCGCCGTCCCCACCGTCGGGGCCGCCGTATTCAATGTACTTCTCGCGTCGGAACGAGACCGCGCCGCCGCCGCCGTTGCCGGAGCGGATAAAGATCTTGCACTGGTCCAGAAATTTCATCTGCGTCTTTTGTCGCAAGGCGCCTGCCGCGTCGAGCCGAAATGGCGTCGCAGGCTCCAGGCGGCGTGATCAGAACACTGTTCGGTCCTGTGACGAAATGTTAAAACACGTTGTGCGACAGAGAGTCATGCAGCGAAACCACCGTTTTTGGCGCGGTGGACTGGGAGGCTGGCGTTGACGACGACACAGGGCTTTGGAGAGGAACTTGCGAAGGACCTGCGGGACCTGACGCTCCAGACGCTTTGCAAGAAGTACGCTGGTGAGGCCTCGATCCATCGCAACATTCTGATGAGCCGCGGCACCGGTGTGACCGGCACCTGGCGCGACTTCCGCGCTTTTCTCACCGATATCGGCGAGCGGCCCAGCCCTGATCATGGTCTGGTCCTGATCAACCGGCACGAGCGCACCTACGGCCCCGGCCGCGCGCGCTGGATGACCGCCGAGGAGCAGGCGGTCCACGAGGCCGAGTTCGACCGAGAGCGCGCCGAAAAGCAGCGCGAAGAGCAGCTCCTGATGCATCATGCCGCTGCCATGAAGCGCGCCAAGGATCCCAAGGCGGCCTCGTTTGGCCAGTGGACACCCATGCAAGGCCAGCAGGTGAGCTATGGCGACGTCGCCAAGAAGCTGAACATTCCGATTACGGCCCTGTCCAAGACCATGGCCGATGGCCGCTCGGCCGACGAACTGATCAAGCGCGCCTCGTCAGCCGGCGAACTGATCAATCAGGAGGCCACCTGGCTGCCGCCAGACCCCAAGCGCAAGGCGGGCTTCTTCGAAGCCTTCCGGATCTGGCACATGCAGGTCCAGCCGCAGTTCAGCCGCGCCGCGACCCCGACCTTCCTGTTCCTGTACATCGCCCTGCCGGTGATGAAGCAGTGCCGGGACGAGCTGATGGAGCTGGATCTCTGGAACCCGCTGGGCCAGAGGGCGATGAGCGCGCGCGACGGCCACGCCGCATGGAAGAAGTACTGCGAGTTCATGCCCCGGGCGCAGGTGGCGCTGATGGAAATTCCCATCTACGCCACCTATTCACTGCTGTCGGACCTGGACGCCCTGTGCGAGCGCATCGTCACGGCCGAAAAGCGGTTCCGCGAAGGCGCGCAGAAGGTCATCGCGACCCACCGCGCGGCCTAAGGCGCTAGGCCAGCCACACCATCATCCGCGTCGCCGCCGGTTGGCCGCGCGCGACCGACGGCTTCATCTCGACGACGCCCGTATAGAGAAAGCCGGCCTTGATCAGCACCTGGCCAGAGGCCGGATTGTCGGCGAAGTGGCCGGCGACCACCAGCCTCTTGCGCCAGTCCTGTTTGGCCCAGTTCAACGCGCCCTGACAGGCCTCGGTGGCCAGACCCCGACCCCAAAAGGGTTTGCCGATCCAGTAGCCGATCTCCAGTTGGCCGTTCGGTGGCGTGAACAGGCCCAGGACGCCAATGACGCCCTCGTCTTCCAGCTCGATGGCGAAGGTGTTGTCGCGGCGGCGATCCTGCGCCTGGCAGCGACCGACGAAATCTACGGCGTCCGCACGACCATAGGGCCAGGGCATGCGCGTGGTCATGCGAGAAATCTCGCGGTCGCCGCCCAGGGCCACCAGGCGCTGGACGTCGGACATCGCCGGCGCACGCAGCGTGATCCGCCGCGTTTCGATCTGGGGACTAATGTCGATGACGCACATCCGACGCCTCCCGGTTTCTCGGCCCCTCTTTGCTCGGGGACCGTGACGCCGCCATGGCGATTCGGTGCTTCATGGCGTCGCAGGCAAAACAAAAGCGGGGAGCCCGGCGTTTCCCGGACTCCCCGCTTAGGTTCGTCTGTCCGGGTCGTCTTCTCGGCTGAGAAGCACGACCCGAAAAAGTCGAGTGCGTACTACTCGGCGGGTTGCGCCTTGGGCGCTACCGTCACGTAGGTGCGATCATGCTTCTTGGTCACGAACTTCACCGCGCCTTCGACCAGCGCGAAGAGGGTGTGATCCTTGCCGATGCCGACGCCGGCGCCGGGCCAGAACTTCGTACCGCGCTGGCGGATGATGATGTTGCCAGCGAGGACCTTCTCGCCGCCGAACTTCTTCACGCCAAGGCGGCGGCCGTCGGAGTCGCGACCGTTGCTGGACGAGCCGCCTGATTTCTTGTGAGCCATCTTGCTCTCCTAATCTCTAGAGGCGCAGCCGCTTAGGCTTCGCCGTCTTCCGGGGCGGCTGCGGCCTTCTTCGGCGCGGCCTTCTTTTTCGGGGCGGCTTCAGCGACCGGAGCGGCCGACTTGGCGACCGGGATCGTGAAGGGGACAGCGGCGTCGCCGAGGCCGCGAGCGCGGGCGTTCAGGATAACCTTGGGGGTCAGGTCGATGACGCCGTCCCACTTGGTTTCCGAACCAGCACCCGACACCGAGGTCACGCGCACGACCGTTTCGGTCTGGCGGTGGCCGCGTGTGCGGCGATAGCCCTGACGGCGGATCTTCTTGAAGATCTTCACCTTCTCACCCTTGCGGGTTTCGATCAGGGTTCCGGAGACGACAGCGCCGTCCACCGTAGGGGCGCCGACCGTCACGGCCTCGCCTTCGCCAAGCATCAGGACTTCGCCGAAAGCGACTTCCGAGCCCGGTTCACCGTCGAGCTTTTCGACAACCAGCAGATCGCCGGCTTGGACCCGGTACTGCTTGCCGCCGGTTTTGATCACCGCGTACATAGGTTAGCGCCTTAAGAAACGTGCGTTCGCAAAATAGGGAACGCCCGCAAGGAAACCCGGCGGGCGAGGGGGCGGACTTATACAGCCGGTCGATCATGAGTCAACGGTCTCGGACAGATTCCCGACCATGAAACGCCGACACCCGGCAGGAGGGATTCCAGTTTGACGTTACAATGTAACAGTATATAGCCGTCAGCGTGAATTCGACCTTCTTCGCCTCTATCGCCGCCACCGGTTTCGTCGTGGCTTTTCTGCATGCGGCCCTGCCAACCCATTGGCTGCCGTTCGTGCTGGTTGGCCGTGCTCAGAAGTGGTCCACGGGTCGTACGCTGGGTGTGACTTTGCTGGCCGGCCTCGGCCACGTAGGCCTGACCATCCTGCTGGGCCTGGCCCTGGTGGTCGCGGGCCTGGCCCTGCAGCCCAGCCTTGGCCACGTCTTTCACTGGATCGTCGGCGGGCTGATGGTGGCGGTCGGTATCTTCTATGTGGTGCGCGGGCGTCACAACCATGCCCTGCCCGAGGCCAGCAGGCGCACCTATGGCTCCGACAGGGCGGCTATCGCCGCTTTGGTCACCCTGCTGACCCTTTCGCCGTGCGAGGCCTTCCTGCCCTACTATCTGGCCGGCATGGAGCATGGTTGGCAGGCCTTTCTGCTGCTCAGCCTCGTGCTGATGGCGGCCACGGCCTCGGGCATGCTGATCTTTACCAGCCTCAGCCTGGCCGGCTTCAAGCGGCTGGGGCTGCAATGGGTCGAACGCTACGAGGAAACCATCCTCGGCGCGGCCCTGATTCTGGTCGGTCTGGCTGTGGCCTTCTTCAAGACCTGACAGCAGACTTCCGCCGGGGCGCTTGACCCCCTAAATAGCGGCCATGACCCAGACTCCCGCTCCTACCGGCAAGATCCCCGTCACCGTGCTGACCGGCTATCTCGGCGCCGGCAAGACCACCCTGCTCAACCGCATCCTCACCGAGGCGCACGGGAAGCGCTATGCCGTGATCGTCAACGAGTTTGGCGAGGTCGGTATCGACAACGATCTGGTGGTCGGAGCGGATGAAGAAATCTTCGAGATGAACAACGGCTGTGTCTGCTGCACGGTGCGCGGCGACCTGATCCGGGTTCTCTCAGGCCTGATGAAGCGGAAAGGCGGCTTCGACGCCATCATCGTCGAGACCACCGGCCTGGCCGATCCTGGCCCGGTGGCCCAGACCTTCTTCGTCGACGAGGACGTCAAGGCCCGCACCCAGCTGGATTCGGTCACCGCCGTTGTCGACGCCAAGCACATCATGCTGCGGCTGGGCGACAGCCGCGAAGCCGTCGAGCAGATCGCCTTTGCCGACCAGATCGTGCTGAACAAGACCGACCTGGTCTCGGAAGACGACTTGCGCCATGTCGAGGCCAGGATCCGCCGCATCAATCCGCTGGCTCCGATCCACCGCGCCCAGCGCTCGAACGTCCCGCTGGACGCCATCCTGGGCAAGCACAGCTTCGACCTGGAGCGGATCACCGATCTGGAGCCCCACTTCCTCAATCCGGCCCACGGCGAAGCTGGCCATGTCCATGATGAGCACTGCAGCCATGACCATGGGCATGATCACGGGCACGTGCACGACGAGCATTGCGGGCATGATCACCACGGTCACGACCATCATCATGGCCATGACCAGGCCAGCGCCATCCACGATGACGGCGTCAAGGGTATCTCCCTGACGCTGGACAAGCCCGTGGACGGCCAGAAGATCACCGTCTGGCTCAACGACCTGCTGGCTCGTCGCGGCCCCGACATCCTGCGCGCCAAGGGCATCATCGACGTCCAGGGCGAGGAGCGCCGCCTGGTCTTCCAGGCCGTGCACATGATCCTGGAAGGCGACTTCCAGCGTCCCTGGACCGACAAGGACAAGCGCTACAGCCGCATGGTCTTCATCGGTCGCGACCTGGACGAGGCCGAGCTGAAGGCCGGCTTCGAGGCCTGCGCCGCCTAACTGGCCCGAGCCTTGCGATCCTCACTCCAGAACACCGGCGTTCCGAGCCAAATTGGAACGCCGGCTTCGAGGAGCGGGGAAGATGACGAAGATTCTCGATGCAACCGGTCGTGTGGCCACGGGTCTGGGCCTGGCCGCCAGCGTTCTGGTGTGGCTGCTGATGCTGCCGCTGTGTGCGGTGGCCTTCGTGCTGGCCTCGGCTTTCGGGCCCCCGACGGAACGTCAGGCTCGGGAAGCTAGCTGACCGCCTCGGCCGCGCGGTCCGGGGGGATCCGCGCGGCGTTCGACTCGGGCGCGCGTTTCGGCGTGACCCAGGGCTTGAGCTTCTGGGCGGGTGTGAAGACGAAGCGATAGCTGAGCTCGGCGAAGATCCACGACAGGGCGACCACGAAGGGCAGGGCCTGCAGCTGGGTGATCCGGGGGGCGCTCTCGATGATTCCCGTGAAGCCCACGATCATGCCGCCCAGGGTCAGGGCCAGCATGTGCCAGAGATAGGCGGCATAGGACCGCCGACCCATCCAGCGCAGCGGCGCGATCTCCAGAAGCTTGACTAGACCGCCCAGTTGCGGGGCGACGACCAGCGGCAGGATGATGCCGACCAGGGCCAGGCCCTGGACTGAATAGCGCAGGGTCTCGCGGAAGACCGGGTCGCGATAGGCCAGGGACGCCAGCATCAGCGCGCAACCGGTCGCGAAGACCAGCCAGGCGCGCCGCTTCACGAAGTTCATGGCCGCGGGCCAGGCGCGGTCGATGACTGCGGCCAGGCAGCCCCAGGCAATCGAGTCGATCCGGCTCTCGGTGGCCTTGTAGGTATAGACCTCGGGCACGTGCAGTACGGTCAGGGCGTAGGTTCGCCAGACGGCCGCCCCGATGATCGCCACCAGAAACAGCACCGCCATGCGCCGTGGAACAAAGCCGCACAGCAGCAGGGCCAGCGGCATGACGAGATAGAAGTGCTCCTCGACCGCCAGCGACCACAGATGGCCGGTCACGGCGCAGTTGGCGCAGTCGCCCATCCCGCTGATGATGTAATAGTTGGTCCAGTAGGTCAGGCCGGCCAGGGCCTGCAGGGGCTGCATCGGCTGGTTCAGCAGTGGGCCGACGATGAAGGTCAGCACCAGCAGAAGCACCAGCATCTCGGGCAGCAGGCGCAGGGTCCGGCGGCCGTAGAAGCGCAGCAGGTCGACGCCGCCGTTGGCGTCGCGCTCGGCCCACAGCAGGCGGGTGATCAGAAAGCCGCTGATGAAGAAGAAGATGGTCACGCCCATTCCGCCAGGGATCAGATCGCCCAGGCCGACATGGCCCAGGATCACCATGCTGACCGAGGCCGCCCTCAGCCCGTCCAGGCCGGCGACATAGTCCTTGTGATGACCGCTCATGGGCGACCCCTCCGCGCAACGTGCGGTCGAAGCTAAGGCCCTAGTCTTAAAAAAACGGGATCAGCGGCCCTGGAGGACGTCGACCAGGGTCCAGAAGGTTTCCTTCGGGCGGCCCATGTCGTCGAACAGCAGCGGCTGGTCGGTCTTGTCCTTGACCCAGCTGGCGTTGCGCAGCCACGAGTCGGCGTCGCGGACGCCCCAGATGGTGAAGGCGAACTGCTGCTTTTCGGGCAGGGCGACGAAAGACTCCATCGCCTCGCGATACAGGCGCAGCTGGCTGGCCTGCTTGTCGGCCCGCGACTTCAGGCTGACGCCTTCGGTCTGGAACGAGACATCGATCTCCGACAGGTGGATCGGCAGGCCCAGGCTGGCCAGATCGCGCATGGCTTCGGTGATCTTGCCCGGTGGCAGGTCGACATCGATGTGGGTCTGGTTGCCGATGCCGTCGATCTTCACGCCGCGCTTCAGCATGTCCTCGATCAGCTTCAGGAAGGTCCGCCGCTTATGCGGCTTGCTCTCCAGATGGTACTCGTTGACGAACAGCAGGGCGTCTGGATCGGCGGCGTGGGCCTCTTCGTGGGCCCGGATGAAGTGGCCTTCCTGCCCCAGATTCTCTGTCCAGAACGACTCGCGCAGGGAAACGCCGTCATCGGCGACCGGCTCGTTGACCACGTCCCAGCTGCGCGCCAGGCCCTTGTAGCGACCCGCGACCGCCTGGATGTAGCTGGCATAGGCCCTGTCGAAGGCCCGCTTGTCGCCGACCAGTTTCTGGAAGGCGACTGGCTTGTCGATGTACCAGATCAGGGTGTGGCCATGCAGGGCCTGGTTGTTGGCCTTGCAGAAGTCGGCGATGCGATCACCGCCCTCGAAGCGCAGGGAGCCATCCTGTTGCAGGATGTACTCCATCTTCATTTCGAAGCCGGCGGTGATCTGCGAGAACTGGCTGCTGGCCGCAGCGTCGAAACCGGGGCGGCCAAACTCGTCCGAGACGATCTCCGTCCCGATCCGGAACGGCGCCAGGTCGCGCAACAATGGCACAGGTCCGTTGCGGACCGGCGAGGCGGGATCGGCCGAAGCGCCCTTGCCGCAGGCGGCCAGCGCCAGGGTCGAGGCCAGCAGCGACCGTCGTGACAGTCGTCCGGCCGCCGGGATCATCGCAGGACGCCGCGCGGTTCGGCGGCGGTGACGGGCGAGTTGACCTGGGCCGCCGCGACGCCCAGGGCGAGGACGGCGAACAGCATGGCGCATTCCGCATAGCGCACGGCCAGGCGGCGCGGGTCGTTGGCCAGGCGCCAGAACCATTCCAGCTTGCCGCGCTGCATCCATTGCGGGGCGCGGCGCGCCTGGCCGGAGATGAAGTCCAGGGCGGCGCCGACGCAGATGAAGCCCACGCCCGGGCAGCGGGCGGCCAAGGCGTCCGCCAGGATCTCCTGCTTGGGCGCGCCCAGCGAGACAAAGCAGATGCGGGCGTCGGAAGCGTTGATGCGCTGGGCCATCGCGTCGAGATCCATGGCGGCCAGCATGGCCGGGCCATTGCCCGCAGGCAACATCGGAGCTTCAGCGCCGGCGATCTTCAGACCCTGGAAGCGCTCGGTCAGCTTTTCGAGCGCGCTGACCTGGGCCTTGGGGCCAGGACCGACAAAATAGACGCCCAGATTGCGCTCAGCGGCGGCGCGGCACAGGGGCTCGACCAGATCGGCGCCTGTGGCGCGCTCCAGCTTGGCGTTCTTGCGGCCGGCCAGCCACACGACAGGCCAACCGTCGGCGGTAACATAGGTGGCGCGGCGATAGACGGCCCGGAAGGCGTCATTGGAGGCCAGCTTGACCAGGTGGTCGAGATTGACGGTGAAGAGCGTAAAGCCTTCGCCGCGCTCGGCGCGACGGACGGCTTCATCGGCGGCGGTGGCCAGGGTCGGCAGGTTGATCCGCACGCCTTCGATCGAAACGCCTTGGGGGGCGGATTTCGCCTGGTTCCACTCGCTGAGCATTCGGCTCTCCCTGGTCTCCGCCGGGGGGCCGCTCCTGTCCGGAAACGGGACGCCCCAGGCCTCTTGGGAGGGACGGTTTCAAACGTCGTGCCGTACGCGACCGCCGGCTCGCCCGGCGCGCGTTTTCTGCTGAAGGGAAGAGCGCAAAGAAAAAACCCCGGAAGCGGTGCTTCCGGGGCTCTTCGAATTTCAGGCTGTCGCCGAAGATCCTTAGTGGATGTCTTCGTTGATCAGACCGACCTTGTACCAGCCGGCGGTCTGCAGCTGGTTCAGCACGCCCATGAAGTCGGCGTACAGCACGTCGGCGTCAGCGCGGATCATAACGCGCTGGTCGTCCTTCGGGCCAGCCTGATCGGTCGCGGTGAACTTGGCGTCCAGATCGAACTCGAGATTGTCGAGGCTGGTTTGCTTGTCCGCGATGAACAGCGCGCCCGACTTCTGGATCGAGATGAACACCGGCTCCTTCGGCTTGGGCGCGTTGGGCGGCGGAATGGTCGCGGGGGGCAGGTCGACCTTGATCGCCACGGTGGCCATCGGCACCGCGACCATGAAGATGATGAGCAGAACGAGAAGAATGTCCACGAAAGGCGTGACGTTGATCTCGGAGTTCTGATTCAGCGAGTAGCGACCGCCGCCGCCGCCAGCAAGTTTAGCCGCCATAGCCTGACTGTCTCCCAAGGGCCGCGTCACTCGCGGTCCCGCAATTGTTAGGTCGCCACGTCTGGCTCAGACGGACGAGGAAGTAAAGCCCGACGTGGCGGCGCTATGGCAACTCCTTTTTGAGTCTTTCTGGCCGAACGGCGTTCGCCCCCGTCAGGGCGCCGGGCGACGTCGGGCGCCATCCGGCTAGGCGCCAGGGCCCTGTCGGGGTATGGCGCGGGCATGATTTTTTCCTTCGACGCCTTTGTCACCGCTGCCCTTTTCGACCGCGACGGTCGCGCCGCCTTCGCCCTGGGCGACGGCACGGTTCGGCTTGAGGCCGGTGACGGCTATGTCACCGTGGAAGCCCATGGCGGGCCCATGGGCGCCGCCGTGCTCAGCGCCGTTGTGCATCCCTCGGGGCAGGGCCTTGTCACCGGCGGCGACGACGGCCGCGTGGTCTGGAGCCGAATCGAGGGGGGCGAGGTGGTCGCCACCGTCCTGGCCGAGTTGAAAGGCAAGTGGATCGAGCATCTGGCCGCCAGTCCCGCCTCGGGGCTGATCGCCTTCACCGCCGGTCGCGAGGCCCATGTGCTGGACATTGCCGATCCCGCCTTTTCCCGCGTCTTCGCCCACGAGAAGACGGTGTCGGGTCTGGCCTTCGACCCCAAGGGTCGACGCCTGGCCACGGCGGCCTATGGCGGCGCCCAGCTGTGGTGGGCCAGGATCGAGCAGCAGAAGCCGCAGATTCTGAAATGGGCCGGCAGCCACATCGCCGTCGCCTTCAGCCCGGACGGCAAGTTCCTGGTCTCGTCGATGCAGGAGAACCAGCTGCACGGCTGGCGTCTGTCGGACGGCAAGGACATGCGGATGGGCGGCTATCCGGCCAAGATCAAGAGCGTGGCCTTCTTCGACAAGGGCGCCCTGCTGGTCACGGCCGGCGCCAATGGCGCGGTGGTCTGGCCGTTCGCCGGGGCCAGCGGCCCGATGGGCAAGGAAGCCGCCGAGATCGGCTTCTCGCGTGATTCGATGGTGGTCCGGGTGGCGGGTCTCGAAGCCCTGCCGGTCGCGTTCGCCGGCCAGGACAACGGCAAGATCTGGGCGGCGCACATGCGCAACGGCCGGATCGAGACCCTGAAGGCCGAGAAGGGAGCCGCGATCAGCGCCCTCTCGGTATCTCCAGATGGTCAGCGCCTCGCCTGGGGCGACGAGGACGGCGAGGCCGGGGTGATCACGATCCCGGACATCACCGGTCCGCGCCAGTTCGCGGGCTAGGCGGCGCTCAGAACCCCTTCAGTTCGCCCCATGCCTCGAACGGGTCGCGGCGCGAGCGCCAGTTGTTCACCGGCGCGGTCTCGTCGCGATAGCCGAGCGCCATGCCGGAAAACAGCATGTGGCCCTCGGGCAGGCCGACATGCTGGTCGACCACCTGGTGATAGTGCGACCAGAACTCCTGGGCGCAGGTGTCCAGGCCGCGCTCGACGGCCAGCAGCATCAGGGTCTGCATGAACATGCCCAGGTCGCTCCACTGCGGTGGGCCGCAGCGGCGGTCGACCGAGAAGAACAGCAGCACCGGCGCGCCAAAGCCCTGGCCGTTGCTGGCGAACCACTGGAGACGAGCAAGCTTGTCTTCGCGCGGGATGTTCAGCGCGCCATAGAGGTCCTCGCCCACCTGGAAGCGCCGGCTGCGCAGGGGCTCCCACAGGTTGGCGGGATAGACGTCGTATTCGGGGGTGTCGGGCGAGGCCACGCGCTGCTGCATGGTTTCCAGCAGGGCGGCGCGCGGCGCGCCGGTGATGGCCTGAACCCGCCAAGGCTGGAGGTTGCCGCCGGACGGCGCGCGGGCGGCGGCTTCCAGGAGCTCGCGCAGCACGGCGGCGTCCACCGGATCCGATTTGAAGGCGCGCACCGACATGCGGCGGTTGACGGCGTCTAGGACATCCATGCCAAAGCTCCCTGGGCAGGTCGATCATGCCCCCGCGACAGGGACGTTGTCAGTCGCTAGCATCCGGCCGCAGCGTCAAGACAAGTCGGTTTGGTGATATTCGGGGGCGATCCGTGAAGCTGGTGCGGAATATCTTTCTGGCGCTGTTCATCGTGCTGGTGGCCGGGCCGGTGCTGGCGGTGATCGTGTTCCGCTTTGTGCCGCCGCCGGTAACGCCGCTGATGGTCATCCGCGCCGTCGAGGGCAAGGGCCTGGACCATCGCTGGCGGTCGATCGACAAGGTCTCGCCGGCCCTGCCCCGCGCCCTGATCGCCGCCGAGGACGCCAAGTTCTGCGACCATCATGGCTTCGACTTCGAGGCCCTGCAGAAGGCCTACGCCAATAACGAGAAGGGCCGGAAGATCCGCGGCGGCTCCACCATCAGCCAGCAGACCGCCAAGAACGTCTTTCTGTGGCCGGGGCGCTCCTATGTCCGCAAGGGGCTGGAGGCCTGGTTCACGGTGCTGATCGAGACCTTCTGGGGCAAGAAGCGGATCATGGAGGTCTATCTGAACTCCATCGAATACGGCCCCGGCATCTATGGGGCCGAGGCCGCCTCGCGGCGCTATTTCGGGATCGGGGCCGACAAGCTGTCCTCCGCCCAGGCCGCCCGCCTCGCCGCCATCCTGCCCAGCCCGCTGAAATGGAAGGTGGTCAAGCCGGGCAAATATGTCGCCAAACGCTCGCGCAAGATCACTGCGGCGTCTGGAACCGTGAGACGCGAGGGCCTGGCGGCCTGCGTCGTCTGAAGACGAGACGTCAGGGAAGGACACATCATGCGCGTCGCACCGGGTCCCACGCTTGAAACCCAGCGGCTCATCCTGCGTCCCACCGCCGAGGGGGATCTGGAGGGCTGGGCCGGTATGATGGCCGACGCCGAGGCGGCGCGGTTCATCGGTGGCCTGCAGCCCCGTTCCAGCGCCTGGCGCGGCATGGCCTCGATGGCCGGGTCCTGGAGCCTGAAGGGCTTTGGCATGTTTTCGGTGATCGAGAAGTCCAGCGGCCAGTGGCTGGGCCGGATCGGCCCGTGGCAGCCCGAGGACTGGCCCGGAACCGAGGTCGGCTGGGGCCTGACCCGCGCCGCCTGGGGCCAGGGCTATGCCGTCGAGGCCGCGACCGCGACCATCGACTGGGCGTTCGACCAGCTGGGCTGGGACGAGGTCATTCACTGCATCGACCCTGAGAACACGCCCTCCCAGAAGGTCGCCGAGCGGCTGGGCTCATCCAATCGCGGCCGTGGGCAACTTCCGGCGCCGTTCGCCGACCATGTCATCGATATCTGGGGCCAGACCCGCGACGCATGGCGGGCGCGGCGCAAGGGCTGAGCCCTAGAACCATCCCGCCTCCCTCAACGCCTTGGCATAGGCCCGGCTGACCGGCGCCTCGACCCCGCCCTGCAGGGTCAGGGTCGCCCGGCCGTCGCCGCGCCGGGCGTCTTCCACCGCATCCCTCGCCACCCACCAGGAGCGGTGGGTCTGGGCGCCTTCGATGCCTTCCAGCTCGGCGACCGCGTCCGACAGCCGCATCAGGATCAGGTCCTCGCCCTTCGAGGTGTGCAGGCGCAGATAGTGATCCTCGGCTTCGACGGCGAGGATTCGGGCGCCGCGCAGGCGGGGCGGCAGGCGGTCCAGAAAGCGCGGGGCGGCCGCGCCGACGGGGGCGGCGTGGGTCTCGGCGGGCCGGCGCTGGACCAGGAAATTCAGCCCGGTCATCGCCGTCGTGATGATGAATACCGGGGCCAGATAGACGGGCAGGGCCTGCGGGCGCGGCGGGCCGTGGAACATCAGCTCGGTGACCAGCCAGACCACGACGGTGAACGGCAGGGTGATGCCGATGGCGATCAGGCCGCCATACAGCCAGGGGCGGGCGTCGGCCCGGCCGTCGCGGCCGACCAGCTGGCTGACTCCGGTGCCGACCACTGCGCCGGCCACGCAAAGGCCCACCCAGTAGATCAGCCTCATCGGCAGCGGCGCCTGGCCCGAGCCGAACGCGCCGATCAGGGCCAGGAACAGTCCGGCGCAGGCCGAGACCGCAAAACCGCGTCGGGCCTCGGGACTGGTCAGCGCCGTTCGCGAAGCGTGAACGGCGTCCGCCAGCCGTTCACGAAAGCGGGGCGGCGACTGACGCAACGGCGATTGAGGCACGGGAGGGACGGCTCCAGGAACGGGGTGTCGACGGAACGGATAGCGCCATGGGGCGGCGCCGTCGCGAAATGGAGATGAAGATGGCCGATCAAAACATGTCAATGCGCCGGGCCTCCCTGGGCGGTCGTTTCGGTGTTGTGGCCCTGGGCCTCGTCACCCTGGCGATCCTGGCGGCCAATCCCGGCGTGCTGGCCACGCCGCTGCGGGTGCTGGAGCGCGCCGGCTTTCAGCCCCATGCGCCGGACCTGTCGCTGCTGGCCGCCGCGCCGCTGGTCATCCAGCTGCACATCGCCGGCGCCGTGACCGCCTTCCTGATCGGCGCGGTGCTGCTGACCGGGGTCAAGGGCACGGGCCTGCACAAGGGGCTGGGCTGGACCTGGGTGGCCGCCATGACCCTGACGGCGATCAGCTCGCTGTTCATCCAGACCATCCGCCCGGGCCATTTCAGCTTCATCCACCTGCTCAGCGGCTGGACCCTGATCGCCCTGCCCATGGCCATCTTCGCCATCAAGCGCGGCAAGGTTCGCCAGCATGCGCGCAACATGACGGGCATGTTCGTCGGCGGCCTGCTGATCGCCGGCCTGTTTACCTTCATGCCCGGCCGCCTGATGTGGCGCGTGTTCCTGGGCTGACGGCGCGGTTTGCCGGCTTCACGCGGTTTGCCGCTGAAGGGATGGAAAGGGTCGCGGAGCGTCCGGACCACGTCCGGATGAGAAATAGAAAATACCGTTTCGACGAAGCCGTCCGCTCCGCGTGATCGTTATCCGTCAGCGTCCCGTCAGGTGGCCCTGTTCAGGCCTTACCGGGAGCCAGCCCTTCGCGTTTCCGCAAAAAGCCGGCGGTCGAGGCGGGCGAGCCAAGCGAATGACTAATGAACACACCCGTCTGTCCTCATCCACGCCGACGGC
This sequence comes from Caulobacter sp. FV1ye13L, assembly GCF_058681155.1. The sequence goes on along the minus strand of NZ_CM178732.1, from coordinate 792,004 downwards.
GGGCGGGTCTGGCCAGCAACCAGGTCCCCGGACCGGTCGAGTATCCCCCTCGACCCCAGCCCCGCTCGATCACCCCCCGCCGCCGCAATGGTCGCTGGCCTTGCGCCCTTTCCTCGCGACGAGGTGGGACAAGAATACGGGAGGTTTCGGCGCGTCTGATTGGCGCGATCGATTATTTCGTAGTGCGTTGATCGGGCTGAAGTTTGTTTCCGAAAGAACGGGGATATGGCGCCGCCAACCCCCATACCCTCCCGTCATTCCCGCCCTTGTGGCGGGAACCCCTCTGTCCGCCGCAGGTGCGGAAGGGGCAAAGTGCGCGCGCACTTCGCTTGCGCTTCACGTGTCAGCTGAACCAGGGGTTCCCGCCACAAGGGCGGGAATGACGGTGATGTATTGGATGGGCGCAAGCCCACCTTCGCGCCGAGAGGGAGCCATCCTTAAATCTCGCGGCGAGACGATCGCTGGTCTGGAAAGGTCACTCCGCCGACACCGCCCTCCGGGCGGCCGCTCCGCAGCGGCGAAGCCGTCCTTGACTGACCTTTCCAGACCAGCACGCTGCAGCCTCCAAGAGATTTAAGGATGAGCGGGACGCGGGGCGTCCGCTTGCGTGAGGGGAGGCAAAGCGTGCTTTCGACCCAAAGCGGACGTTCTGAACCCCTCTCTCATAGAGAGAGGGGCTCCGAGGGCCGAAACCCACCCACAACTGCCGTTCAGCACGTCCGCTGTCACCGCCCATCAGCGCTCGACCACGCCTCGCTCGGGCCTTCCGCCTTGCCACGCTCCCCCGGATGCGCCATCCGGGGGCAGCGCAATCAAGGCAGGCAAGAGAGTCGAATGACCGCAGCCAAGCCCCGCGCCCGTCCCGGCGGGCGGGGTCGACCGTCCAAGGCCAAGGGTCTGGACCTGAAGGAAACCATCCTCGACGCGGCCGAGGGCCTGTTCGCGCGTCACGGCTTCTATGGCGTGACCACCCGGCAGGTGGCGGCTGAGGCCGGGGTCGATACGGCGCTGATCCACTATTATTTCGGGGCCAAGCGCGAGCTGTTCGACGCGGTGTTCCTGCGCCGGGCCGAGATCCTCAACCAGGCGCGCCTGGCCTCGATGGACCTCTATGTGAAGACCCATGCCGGGGCCATGACTGTGGAGGGCGTGATCGAGGCCTTCATCGAGCCGCTGCTGCGGATCTCCCAGGACGGCGGGCGGGGCTGGAAGAACTATTTCGTGCTGGTCGCCCAGGTCAACAACACCCCGGTCTGGGGCGGTGAGACCATGACCCGGTTCTTTGATCCGGTGGTCCATCGGCTGGTCGAGACCCTGAAGGCGGCGCGGCCGGACGCCGACTATGGCGATCTGTACTGGTGCTACCAGTTCCTGACCGGCTCGATGATGCTGGCCCTGTCGGAGACGGGTCGGATCGACTCGCTGTCGGACGGCGAGTGTCATTCCACCGATCTGGAGGCCGTGCGCCGCCGCCTGTTTGCCTATTGCGCCGCCGGTTTCGAGAGCGTGATCGCTCGCGCCGCCAAAGGGTAGGCGATCGGCAAGGTTCAGCCCTGCCGCGCCATCGCCCGACACGCATCATGCCGGTAGCAGGTCGTCAGGTGATCGTTGACCAGCCCCGTCGCCTGCATGAACGCATAGACGATCACCGGCCCGCAGAACTTGAAGCCCCTGGCCTTCAGCGCCTTGGCCACCTCATCGCCCAGCGGCGTGCGGGCCGGGGTGCCGGTCTGGCTGGTCCAGGCGCTCTGCACCGGGGCGCCGCCGACCATTTCCCAGAGCATCTCGCTCAGATCCTCGCCGCGCTCACGCATGTCCAGATAGATCCGCGCCCCGCTGATCGCCGCGTCGATCTTGGCGTTGGAGCGGACGATGCCGGCATCGCTCATCAGCCGCGCCCGGTCGGCCTCGCCAAAGCGGGCGACGATCTCGGGGTCGAAATCGGCGAAAGCGGCCCGGAACGCGTCGCGCTTGCGCAGGATGGTGATCCACGACAGGCCGGCCTGGAAGCCGTCGAGGACGAGCTTCTCCCACAGGGCGCGGGAGTCGTACTCGGGCACGCCCCATTCGGTGTCGTGATAGGCCTCATAGACGGGATCACCCGCCATGCCCTTCCAGGTGGTGCAGCGTTGCAGCTCGGTCATGCGGTCAAGCTTGGCGCAACGGCGCGGCGATTTCCAGAACTTTTCGTGAACAGGCTCAGGCGGCGGGCATCCAGCCGGGCCAGTCGACGCTGACCGGTCGCCCGTCCACGGTGAGGCCGCCGGCTTCGATGCGGTCCAGCCGCAGGCTCGCCATGGCGCGGCCGTCTCGACCCGACAGCACCTCGCCGGCGCGAAGCTCGCCCGTCAGCACCTCGGACCCGAAGGCCGGGGCCGGGCCGTCGAAGGTGATCGGCAGCATGCGGGTCTTGATCGTGCCGCGCCGCTTCATGCGGCTGGTGGTTTCCTGGCCGACAAAACAGCCCTTCTTGAAGTCGATGCCGTTCAGCAGGTCGAAATTGGCCTCGATCGGATAGGTCTTGTCGCTGAGCCAGTCGGCCGGACCCGGGACGCCCAGGGCCAGACGGTGAGCGTCATAGGCGCCCTCGTCCGCCGTCGGGGCGGCGGCCAGGCCATAGGCGCGGGCGCCCAGCTGTGGCGTGCGCGGGTCGCGATAGAAGCCGTCATCGGCCTTCAGGGTTTCGTCGGCCGGCCAAAGGGCGGTGACGGTCAGGTCGCTGGCGGCGATCTCGACCTTGGCCCGCAGGCGATACATCGTCAGGCGCAGGATGATGGCCTCGCGATGCTGGGCGGCCACGTCCAGCAGGGCGCCGCCTTCCGTTCCGGCGATGAACAGGTCGTACAGCAGCCGGCCCTGCGGGGTGAGGATGGCGCCCAGCCGCAGCTCGCCGACCGCCAGGGTCTCGACATCCTGGGTGATCAGGCCCTGCAGGAAGGATCGCCAGTTGGGGCCGCTGACGGCGATCACGGCGCGGGAGGTCAGCTGGGCGAGGGCGGGCGTCGTCATCCCCTACATGTGGCGTGCGACAGCGTGTCGCGCCAGAGGGGAGATATACGGAAACTTCAGCAGTCATCGTGGGATGCGCCGACTCGACGATGGCCCTATAGGTGGGCCGATGACACAGCGGGCCTTCCCGATTCTTTTCATCACCGCCACGCGGATCGGCGACGCTGTGCTGTCGTCCGGCCTGATCCGCATGCTGGCCGACGAAATTCCCAATGCCCGCTTCACCATCGTCGCCGGCCCCCTGGCTGCGCCGCTGTTCGCCCATGTGCCCGGCCTGGACCGGGTGATCGTCATGGAGAAGGGCAAGGGCAAGGGCCACTGGTTCAAGCTGTGGAACCAGGTGCGCCACACGAAGTGGAGCCTGATCGTCGATCTGCGCGGTTCGGGCACGGCCCTGTTCCTGCGCCGCGACAAGCGGGCGATCTGGAAGAAGATCCCCGGCGAGGTCGTTCACAAGGTGATCGACGCGGCCCGGGTGCTGAAGCTGGAAGGCGCGCCGCCGGCTCCGCATCTCTACATCACCCCTGAGGTCCAGGCCCTGGCCGACCAGATGCTGGCGACCAAGCCGGGCGAGGTCGCCGGACCCCTGCTGGCCATGGGTCCCGCCGCCAACTGGGTGGGCAAGGTCTGGCCGATCGAGCGCTTCGCCCAGACGGCCGGCCAGCTGCTGGGTCCCGACGGCCCGATGGCCGGTGGCCGCCTGCTGATCCTGGGCGGCCCCGAAGACACCCGCATGGTCGAGGAGCTGCGCATGGCCTCGGCCCGCGGCCGCTGCGTGGACCTGACGGGCAAGGTCGATCTGCTGACCGCCTATGCCTGCCTGAAACGCGCCGACCTGTTCATCGGCAATGATTCTGGCCTGATGCACATCGCCGCCGCCGCCGGCACGCCGACCATCGGCCTGTTTGGCCCCTCCGACGAGCGCCGCTATGCCCCCTGGGGGCCGCTGACCCGCGCCGTGCGGGGGCCTCGCGCCTTCGAGCAGTTCCTGGCCGTGGATCCTGACCTGTCGCAAGCCATCCGCCACATGAGCGACCTGCCGGTGGCGACCGTGGTCAAGGCGGCCAAGGCGCTGCTGGCCGAGGCGAAGACGGCGGGGGAGGCTGCGGTGGTGGTCGAGCCAGAACCGGAAGCGGTCGAGCCGGACGTCGCGGCCGAGGCCTTCGAGCCGGAGATCATCCTGCCTGCCGCTCGCCCGCCGGAGACCGAGGTCGAGGAGGCCGAGCCGGAAGCCGTCGACCCGCAGGCCGAGAGCGGCCCCAACCCCTAGCCGCGACCCCCGCGTTTTGCGGCGCCCCTCGACATTTCTCCCGGTCCCCTGTCGAATCCCGCCGACCTCGCGCGTCTGGGCCCTGAAGGCGGCGCGTGTTGCGCTAGCCCGCTGGGAGACCCGCCATGAAGTACATGCTGCTGATCTATGAGAACGAGGCCAACTACGCCGGCGAGGCGGGTGAAAAGCTGCTCGCGGATATCATCGCCGGACACCACGCCTTCACAGCGGAACTTGTCGCCTCGGGCATTGACTGGAGCGGCTCGGAACTGGCCCCGACCTTCAGCGCCGCCACGGTAGGCAAGGACGGCGTGGTCCATGACGGCCCGTTCGCCGAGACCCATGAGCAGCTGGGCGGCTACTACATGGTCGATGTGGCCGACCGCGAGGCGGCCGTCGGCTGGGCCCGGAAGGTTCCACTGTCGCCCGGCGGCAAGGTCGAGGTCCGGCCGACCGGACCGAACTGCTAAGCGCTGATGCCCGATCCAGGTCTCCTCGACCGGGTGGCGCGCGAGAGCGGCGGGCGGATCATCGCCTATCTGGCCGCGGGCTTCCGCGATCTGGACCTGGCCGAGGAGGCCTTCGCCGAGGCCTGCGCCCGGGCCGTCCCGGCGTGGGCCCAGGCCGAGCCGCGCGATCCGGCCGCCTGGCTCTACGCCACCGCCCGGCGCTACGCCCTGGACATGATCCGTAGGCGAACGGTTCGCGAAAGACTGGCGCTTGACCCGCCCACGCCGGAGCGCTCGGCCGAAGACAGGCTGGTGTCCGACGACGCCCTGATCCCCGACGAGCGGCTGAAGCTGATCTTTGTCTGCTGCCATCCGGTCGTGCCGCCCGAGGCCCGCGCCGCCCTGACCCTGCGGCTGGTCTGCGGCTTGAGCGTGCAGGAGATCGCCCGGGCCTTTCTGGTGTCGGAGCCGGCCCTGTTCCAGCGCCTGACCCGCGCCAAGAAGAAGATCGCCCAGGCCGGCGTCGCCTTCGAGGCGCCCGGTCCGGAAGCCTGGCCCGAGCGGCTTTCCGCCGTGCTCTCGACCCTTGAGGTCGCCTACGCCAGGGCCCACGGCGACGCGGCCGGGGCGGGGCCCCACGCCGGCTATGCCCGCGAGATGCTGGACCTGACGGCGGTGCTGGTCGAGCTCTTGCCGGACGAGCCCGAATGCCTGGGGCTGGCGGCCATGGTGCGCTACGCCGAGGCGCGGCGTCCGGCCCGACTGGACGAGACCGGCGCCATGGTTCCCCTGTCGGAGCAGGACCCGGCCCTGTGGCGCAGGCCCCTGATCGCCGAGGCCGAACGCCTGCTGCGCCGCGCTGCTGATCTGGACCGTCCCGGCCCTCGCCAGCTTCAGGCGGCGATCCATGCCGTCTGGTGCGGCCGCAAGAGCCTGGCCGAGCCGCCGCGCTGGGCCGCCGTGCTGCGCCTCTATGACGCCCTGCTGGTCTGGCGCGATGACGCGGTGGTGCGGCTGAACCGGGCCGTCGCCCTGGCCGAGGTGGCCGGTCCGGAGGCGGCCCTGGCCCAGGTCGGGGGGCTGGATCCGGCTGGGCTGACGGCGTTTTCGCCCTTCCATGCCGTCCGCGCCGACCTGCTGGCGCGCCTGGATCGGCCCGCCGAGGCGCGCGAGGCCTATGACAGCGCCTTGGCCCTGGATCCGGGTCCCGCCGAGCGGCTTTGGCTGCAGCGTCGCCGCGCCGCGCTCGCAACGGATTGAACAACCTTATGAGGCGCGGGATAACAGCGCCCATGGACGGATCATCTGCCGCTACGGCCCCCTTTCGCGACGCCCGCTATGCGCCGCGCGCCCTTGAGTTCGAACAGCGCGGCGTCGCGCTGATCCTGCGCAATCCCATGCCCTATTCCGACGCGGTCCAGACCGTGACCGCGCCTCTGGCCCGCTGGTCCGTCGAAGCGCCCGACCGGGTCTGGCTGGCGGAGCGGGCCAATGGGGGTGGGGGCGAGGGTTGGCGGACCGTGACCTTTGCCGAGGCCAGGACGAAGATCGAAGCCCTGGCCGGCGGACTGAAGTCCCTGGGCCTGGGTCCGGGCAAGCCGCTGCTGATCCTGGCCCGCAACACCATCGACCACGCTCTGATCGGCTATGCCGCCATGAGCCTGGGCGCGCCGATCTCACCGGTGTCGCCGCAGTACGGTCTGGCGGGCGCCGACCTCTCGCGGCTGGCTTTCGCGGTCGAGCGGCTGAAGCCGGCGGCGGTCTATGCCGATGACGCGACCGCCTTCGCGGGCGCGCTGGAGGCGCCGTTCCTGGCGGGGTTGCCGGTGATCGCCAGTCTCAATCCGGCCGGCCACCACATCCCGTTCACCGATCTGCTGGACGCCCCGCCCGTGGCGCCGCTCTGCCAGCCCGCTGACGTCGCCAAGCTGCTGCTGACCTCGGGCTCGACGGGCAAGCCGAAAGCGGTGATCTGCACCCACGCCAATATCGCGCTGAACGCCGCCCAGATCGAGGCCTGCTACGCCGACCCCGAGCCGCCGGTGCTGGTCAATTCTGCGCCGTGGAGCCACAGCCTGGGCGCCAACGCCATCCTGCACATGGTGCTGCACCGGGGCGGGACGCTGTATATCGACGCTGGCCAGCCCACGCCTGCGCGCTTTGCCGAGACCCTGCGCAATCTGCGCGAGGTGGCCACCACCTATCACAACATGGTCCCGGCCGGCTGGGGCCTGCTGGTCGGCGAACTGGAGCGTGACGCGGCCCTGGCGGCGAAGTTTTTCGAGAAGGTCCGGGTGCTGCAATATGGCGGCGCCTCGATGGCCCAGTCGATTCTCGACCGCATCCAGGCCGTGGCGGTCCGCACCATCGGCGAGCGGGTCAGCTTCGCGGCCGGCTATGGCGCCACCGAGACGGGGCCGACCGCCTGCAACATCCATTGGCACAACGCCCGCTCGGGCATGGTCGGCCTGCCGACGCCGGGCACGGCGGTGAAACTGGTGCCAGCGGGCGACAAGTTCGAGATCCGGGTCAAGGGACCGCAGGTGTCGCCCGGCTATCTGGATCAGCCCGAAGCCACCCGCGACGCCTTTGATGACGAGGGCTTCTACTGCCTGGGCGACGCCGCGCGGCTGGCCGATCCCGAAGACCCGGCGGCGGGTCTGGTGTTCGACGGGCGCCTGGTCGAGAACTTCAAGCTGGCCAGCGGCACCTTCGTGGCGGCCGGGGCCCTGCGGGTGGCGGCGGTGTCGGCGATCGGCGGCGTGGTGTCTGACGCCCTGGTCTGTGGCGAGGGGCGCGATGGGGTCGGGCTGATGCTGTTCATCGACCCCACCGCCGCCGGGCGACTGGGTGATGCGGCCGCCGTGCGTGCGGCGGTGCGCGAGGGGCTGGAGCGGCTGAACGCTGCAGCCAAGGGCGGCGGCAAGGTGGCCCGCGCCCTGATCCTCGACGGCGCCCCGGACGCGGCCTCGGGCGAGCTGACCGACAAGGGCTATATCAACCAGGCCCTGGCCCGTGACCGGCGTCCTGTCGAGCTCGAGCGATTGTTCGCCGAGGCGCCGGATGACGGGGTGATGGTGTTCTGAGTCGCCTGACCCTCCCTTCTCCCCCTGCGGGAGAAGGTGTCGGCGCAGCCGACGGATGAGGGGTCGATCGGGAGATGGGACGTTACTCTTGCGGCCTTAGCGGGCAGCGCGGTGAGACCCCTCATCCGACCTGCTTTGCAGGCCACCTTCTCCCGCAAGGGGAGAAGGGTTCAGCCCGTGCACCACCCCCACGCAGATCAGCAGCTGCCCGAAATAGTACAGCCCCCACACGCCCAGCCCGGTCAGGAAATTGTCCGGCAGCGGTCCCGACCGCGCGAAGATCAGCAGGTCGGAGACCACGAACATCACCGCGCCGATCCCGACGCGAAAGCGGTGAAAGCGGCTGGTCCAGGCGGTGGCGGCCATCAGCGACAGGCCCAGGGCGTAGAAGGCCACGCCCGGCGCGCCGGCCCGGTCGGCAGGCAGCAGCCAGGCGATGGTGACGGTGGCGGGAACCAGCACGATGGCCAGGGCCAGCTGGCTGCGCGACAGGCTCGGCCGGCGATTGCGCAGATAGAGGCCGATGGCGATCAGGTGTCCGGCCAGAAAGGCCAGGGCCCCGACGGTCAGCCCCATGGCGCCCAGCAGCACGTCGCCCAGCGCGCCGAACGCCATCACCGCGACCAGCAGCCAGCCGTCCAGATCGCGCGCCTTGAGGGCCGCATAGACGGCCAGCAGGCTGACGCCCAGGCCCTTCCAGGTGAGTTCTGCGGCCTGCGGCAGGCCCAGGCCCCAGGCGAAGACATAGCTGATCCCGGCCAGGATCGAGGCGATCAGCACCCAGCGGGCCAGAGTGGTGGATTGCATCATGGTCGTCCCCCTGCCGGCTCGTTCTGTGGCGAGGCTTCGGCGCGTTCAGACTGCTTCAGCTTGTAGGTGATGCGCAACCACCGTTGGCGCGCCGCCCGAAATGTTGGAAGGAAAGGAACACGGTACGGAGAAGACCATGAACGGCGCGGACGCCCTGATCACCACCCTGGCCGATAACGGCGTCACCGCCTGTTTCGCCAATCCCGGCACCAGCGAGATGCAGTTCGTCGCGGCCCTGGACCGCGAGCCCCGCATGCGCTCGATCCTGTGCCTGTTCGAGGGGGTCGCCACCGGCGCGGCCGACGGCTATGGCCGCATGGTCGGCAAGCCCGCCTGCACCCTGCTGCACCTGGGTCCCGGCTACGCCAATGGCGCGGCCAATCTCCATAACGCCAGGCGAGCCTATACGCCGATCGTCAATGTGATCGGCGACCACGCCACCGATCACCGCCAGTACGACGCGCCGCTCAATTCCGACATCGCCGCCCTGGCCGCGCCCAACTCGATCTGGGTCAAGTCGGCCGAGAGCGCCGACCAGGTCGGCGCCCTGGCCGCCGAGGCCGTGGCCGCTAGCTTCGGCGCGCCGGGCGGCAATGCCTGTCTGATCCTGCCCGCCGACAGCGCCTGGAACGAGACCAACGCCGCCGGGCCGGTGATCCAGGCTCCACGTCCGGCCGCGCCTGACGCCGCCGCGGTCGCTGCCGTCGCCGCCGCGATCAAGGCGGCGGCCAAGCCGACCATCCTGCTGGGCTCCAGTGGCTGCGGCGAGGCGGGGATCGCCGCCGCCGGACGCCTGGCCGCTGCGGGCGTCCGTGTGCTGACCGACACCTTCACCGCCCGACAGTCACGGGGCGAGGGCCGGTTCAGACCCGACAAGATGATGTATTTCGGCGAGCAGGCCCTGAAGGACCTGACCGGCGTTGATCTGATCGTGCTGGCCGGGACCAGCCAGCCGGTGGCCTTCTTCGCCTATCCCGACCGCCCCAGCGTGCTGGTTCCGGACGGCTGCGCATTGGAGACCCTGTGCGGTCGCGAGGTCGATGCGCCTGCCGCGCTGAACGCCCTGGCTGACGCCCTGGGCGCACCGGCCCACGGCGCGGTCGAGGCCTATATCGAGCCGGCCGCTCCGGGGGCCAAGTTCGACGCCTGGGCCATGGGGGCCTCGATCGCCCGGCACATGCCGACCGGCGGGATCATTTCCGACGACGCGGTGACCGCCGGCCTGCCGATCTTCACCCAGACCCGCAATGCCCGCGCCCATGACTGGCTGAGCCTGACCGGCGGGGCCATCGGCCAGGGCATTCCGGTTGCGCTCGGCGCCGCGGTGGCCTGCCCGGATCGCAAGGTGCTGAGCCTAAACGGTGACGGCGCGGGCATGTACACGGTGCAGGGCCTGTGGACGATCGCGCGCGAGAAGCTGGACGTCACCGTGGTGATCTTCGCCAACGGGGCCTATCGCATCCTGGGCATCGAGATGGGCCGCACCGGCGGTGGCGAGCCCGGCCCCAAGGCTTCGCGGCTGCTTGACCTGGGCGATCCCCGGATCGACTGGGTGGCTCTGGCCAGCGGCCTGGGCATGCCCGCCGAGCGGGTCGAGACGGCTGAAGCTTTCGATGCGGCCATGGCGCGGGCGATGACGACGCCGGGACCGCACTTCATCGAAGCGGCGATGAAATAGGCGAGCCATGACCACCCAGCCCGACCATCTGCCCCTGCCGGATCGCTGGGAGCTGACCGACGAGCAGATGCTGGAGCGTGCGGAGGCGGCCCTGGCCCGGCTTCGCCGCCGTCACACCATCCGCGCCTTCAGCGACCGTCCCGTGCCGCGGGCGGTGGTCGAACGCTGTATCGCGGCGGCGGCGACAGCGCCCAGCGGCGCCAACCAGCAGCCCTGGCGATTTGTCCTGATTGGGCCGGGGCCTTTGCGGACGGAACTTCGGGCTGCGGCCGAGGCCGAAGAGCGGGAATTCTACGCCGGCCGGGCCGGGGAGGCCTGGCTCGACGCCCTCACGCCCCTGGGCACAGACGCCGACAAGCCGTTCCTTGAAACGGCGCCCTGGCTGATCGCCATCTTCGGCCAGCGGCACGGCGTCGACGCGACGGGCGGCAAGATCAAGCACTATTACGTGCCCGAATCGGTAGGCATTGCGACGGGCTTCCTGATCGCGGCGCTCAACGAGGCGGGTCTGGCGACCCTGACCCACACGCCCAGCCCGATGGGCTTTCTCAACACGGCGCTCGGGCGGCCGGACCATGAAAAGCCCTACATCCTGTTGGTGGTTGGCCACCCGGCGCAGGATGCCACCGTCCCGGCCCACGCCAAGACCAAGCTGGCCCTCGACGAGGTGATGAGCCTGCGCTGAGGGGGCTTTGCCGGACTTCGGGGCCGGACTTCGGACAACAAAAAAGCCCGCCGGGATCGCTCCCGGCGGGCTTGCTGTTTCAGGCTTGCGACCCGATCAGCTCTTCTTGACGTTGGTCGGCAGCTTGCAGCCACCGCCGATGCCCTTGGCCTGCGAGCAGGCGAGGATTTCCTTGGACTTCGGATTGGGCGTGTTGACCGGATAGCTCATCACCCAGCCGGGCAGACCGTCCGAGCAGGCGACTTCGAAATAGCCTTCGGTCTCGTTGCGACCGACCAGGCGGACGCCGGAGACCTCGCACGAGCCCTTGCCAAAGGCCTTGAGATCGGCCGACAGGCGCGGGAACATCGTGTCCTGCTTGGAGAAGCTGCAGCGATAGCCGTTCATCTCGGCGAACAGGCAGTCATAGATGACGGCCGGTCCGGTCGAGAAGATGGCGATCGCGCCGTCCGGACGGTTCTTGCACTTCAGCTCGACGATTTCCTTTTTGGGGTCGGCGCTGGGCAGCATGCCGTACTTTTCGACATCGCAGTTGAAGCCGCCCTTGGTCGACAGCTTGCTGTAGAGGCCGGCCTGCTCGGTCTGGGCCGCGACCGAATCGGTCAGGGTGCAGCCGCCGCCGACAAAGGCGGCCTGGGCGCAGTCGATGGTGCGGGCCAGAGCCCCGCCGGCCGCCGTCTGCTGCAGCATGTAGCCCTTACCGTCGGCGCAGGCGACTTCGAAGTAGTTGTCGGTCTTGGTGCTCAGGACGTAACGCTTGTCCTTCACCTGGCAGGTCTTGCCCGACGCGGCGGTCAGGGTGTCGACGATGGCCAGTTGGGCGGCCTTGTCGGTCAGCTTGCAGCTGACATTGGCGCCGTCTTCGTACAGCAGGCAGCTGCTGGCGACCACTTCGTCAGCCGCATTGGCCGGGGCGCTGGTCTGCAGGATGTAGCCCGTGCCGCCCTTGCAGGCGATTTCGAAGTACGACTTCTTGGCGCCCGAGCCGATGGCGCGAGCGTTTTCGATGTCGCAGGCCACGCCGCCCTTGCTGACGAACGGCTTCATGCCGGCCTTGGGGTCGGCGTTGCCGGGCAGAAGGCAGGCCAGGGCGCTGGGATTGCCGTCAGCGGCCGGCGCGTTGGCTTCCAGGCAGGTGAACACCTGCGGCGGGGTGTCCTTCTTGGCGATCAGCGCAAAGCCGATGCTGTCCTGGCAGGCGACCTCGTAATAGGTGCTCGCGGTTTTCTTGTCCGCGCCGATCAGGCGGGCGTCGGTGACGGTGCAGCCGGTATTGACGGCCTGCATGAGCGCGGGGGCGTCTTTCATGCCCGCTTCACGCGCCTTGGCGTCAATCTTTGGCTTGTCCTTGCTCTCTTTCGGCGCCGAAATGACGGCGGCCGGCACGAGCGCACCGAGCGCGAGGGCGGCAACCAAGCCGATCGCGAATGGCCTCATGGGAAACATCTCCTGGGTGGATTCCTCGCGCGGACATAAGCGCGCCCTTGCGTTGGGGGTCAAGATGTCCTCCCACGTGAGCGAAAACATGGCGGGAAGGGACGACAGATGCGCGACGGACTGGAAGAGGATGAGACGCAGCCCCGTAGGCCCCGGCTGGTCTACCCGTTCGAGACCGTGCCTGAGCAGGGAACCGGCCAGGCCGTCGAGGTGGCGCCGGGCGTTTTGTGGCTGAGGCAGCCGCTGGGCGGCTCGCTGCAATTCATCAATGTCTGGGCCCTAGCCGACGGCGAGGGCTGGGCCATCGTCGATACGGGCCTGCAGACCAAGGAGACCAGCCAGGCCTGGCGGGCCGCCTTCGCCGGCGTGCTGGGCGGCAAGCCGATCACCCGGGTGATCTGCACCCACCTGCACCCCGACCATGTGGGCCTGGCCGGCTGGATCGTGCGCAAGTTCGACTGCCGGCTGTGGATGACCCGCCTGGAGTATTTCCAGTGCCGGATGCTGGTGGCCGACACTGGCCGCGAGGCGCCCGAGGATGGCGTGCGGTTCTTCAAGGCCGCCGGCTGGGACGAGGACGCCATCGAGAACTACAAGGCCCGCTTCGGTGGCTTTGGAAAGGCGATCTACGCCCTGCCCGACAGCTATCGCCGCCTCAGCGACGGCGAGGATTTCGACATCGGTGGCCGCACCTGGCGCGTCGTGACCGGGCAGGGCCATTCGCCCGATCATGCCTGCCTGTGGTGTCCGGAGCTGGACGTGCTGATCAGCGGCGACCAGGTGCTGCCGCGCATCTCGTCCAATGTCTCGGTGTTTCCCACCGAACCCGAAGCCGATCCCCTGAGCGACTGGCTGACCTCGCTGGCCAAGGTCAAGGCGGTGGTTCCCGACAGCGTGCTGGTGCTGCCGGCCCACAATGATCCGTTCCACGGCCTGCATGCGCGGATCGATAACCTGATCGCGGGCCACGAGCGGGGCTTGGCGCGGCTGGAAAAGAAGCTGGTCGAACCCCGGCGCGCGGTCGACACCTTCGGGGCCCTGTTCGCCCGGCCGATCGGTCCCGATCTGCTCGGTATGGCGACGGGCGAGGCCCTGGCCCACCTGAACTGCCTGATGCATCGGGGCGTGGTCCGCCGCGACACCGACGCGGAGGGCGTGGCCTGGTACGGCGCCGTGGAGGTCGTCGAAACAACCGTTTGATATTTCGTGCGCGAAGTATTAGCGTCGCCCAATGCCCGTGCCGCCTGATCGCCGTCTCGTCTTCCTGCTCAACGCCGGCAACCGGCGCGTTCAGCGCTGGATCGAGGCGGCGATGGCGGCCAAGGGCGGGCTGACGGCGGCCCATTCCGGCGTGCTGTTCTTTCTGGGCCAGCGCGACGGCGCCCTGATCGGCGAGGCGGCCGAGGCGCTGGACCTGGCCCCCTCGGCCATGACCGGCCTGATCGACCGCATGACCCGGGTGGATCTGGTCGAGCGCCGCCCCGACCCGGCCGACGGCCGCGCCATGCGGCTGTACCTGACCGAAAAGGGCCGCACGGCGCGCCAGTACGCCAAGGGCGGCCTCGACAGCATCAACGCCAACCTGACCGAGGGCTTCTCGGACGACGAGATCGCCGTGATCGCCCGCTGGCTGATGAGCCTGCAAACCAAGTTCCCCAAAGGAGACGCCGCATGACCGAGCATGTGAAAGTTCAGATCGACGCCGGCGTGATGACCATCACCCTGTCGCGTCCGGAAAAGAAGAACGCCCTCAGCAACGCCATGTACGGGGTGCTGGCCGACAGCCTGGAGCAGGCCGAGACCGACCCCGCCGTGCGGGTGGTGGTGTTCCAGGCCGATGGCGACGCCTTCACGGCCGGCAATGACCTGGCCGACTTCACCGCCCAGGCCACGGGCGGCTTCAGCGGCGAGCGGCATGTGGGGCGGTTCCTCAAGGCGCTGGCCAACGCCACCCGGCCGCTGGTCGCCGCCGTGCATGGCCAGGCCGTCGGCGTGGGCACCACCATGCTGCTGCACTGCGACCTGGTGTTCACCAGCCCTGACGCGCGCCTGACCACGCCCTTCGTCAACCTGGCCCTGGTGCCGGAAGCCGCCTCCAGCTGGCTGCTGCCGGCCCGCATCGGCCATGCCCGCGCCTATGCCATGTTCGCCCTGGGCGAAGCCGTGGACGGCACGACCGCCGCCGCCTGGGGGCTGTCGAACGCGGTGGTTCCGCTGGACGAGCTTCGCGCCCGGGCCCGCGCTTCGGCCGACCAGCTGGCCAAGCGACCGCTGGGGGCCCTGACCACCACCAAGCGCCTGATGCGCGACGCCGAGAAGATCGCCGCCCTGATGGACACCGAAGGCGCCCTGTTCGCCGAACGCCTGCAGACCGCCGAAGCCCGCGAGGCCTTCATGGCCTTCGCCGAGCGGCGGCCGGCCGACTTCAGCAAGGTCGCGTAAGCCTCATAAAGCTTGTCATCCCGGCCGCAGCGAAGCGAAGAGCCGGGACCCAGGGGCCGCTGCACTGCAGTTGCCCCTGGGTCCCGGACAGCCTCTACGAGGCTTCCGGGATGACAAGAAATTTATACGAGTGCGTTCAAAAACAACGACATAACGGGAGAGAACGACATGGCCGACCGCATCACCTCGGGCTTTTCGCCCTATACCCCGGCCCGCGACGTGGTCGCCGGCCATGACCTGACCGGCAAGGTCGCCATCGTCACCGGCGCCGCCACCGGCATCGGCGTCGAGACCGCCCGCGCCCTGGCCGAGGCCGGCGCAGAAGTGATCATCGCCGTCCGCAAGCCGGAGCTGGCCGAAGCCGCTGTCGCCGAGGTCAACAAGACCGCCAAAGGGGCCAAGGCGTCGTGGTCGATGCTGGACCTGTCCAGCTTCAAGTCGATCCGCGCCTTCGCCGAGCGCTGGGGCGACAAGCCGCTGAACATCCTGATCAACAACGCCGGCGTGATGGCCAGCCCCCTGACCTATACCGAGGACGGGCTGGAGATGCAGGTCGGCACCAACCATTTCGGCCACTTCCTGCTGTCGGTGCTGCTGGCCCCGAACCTGATCGCCGGCGCCAAACAGTCGGGCAAGAGCTCGCGGCTGGTCTCGCTGTCATCGATCGGCCATCGCCGGGCGGGCTTCAACTTCGATGACCCGCACTACAAGACCCGCGCCTACGACAAGTGGGAAAGCTACGGCCATGCCAAGACCGCCAACGCCCTGTTCGCGGTCGGCTTCAACAAGCGCTTCAAGGATCAGGGCGTCACCGCCAACGCCGTGATGCCGGGCGGGATCATGACCCCGCTGCAGCGCCACCTGCCGATCGAGGAACAGATCGCCCTGGGCTGGATCGACGAGAACGGCAAGGTTCGCGACGGCTTCAAGACGACGGAAGAGGGCGCCTCGACCAGCGTCTGGGCCGCCGTCGGCGACGAGCTGGAAGGCGTCGGCGGGCTCTATCTGGAAGACCTCGCCCAGGCCGAACCCTGGACCAAGGACAAGCCCTGGGCCGGCGTCCTGCCGCACGCCCTCGACCCCGAGGCGGCCGAGCGCCTGTGGGCGCTGTC
Source organism: Caulobacter sp. FV1ye13L (assembly GCF_058681155.1). The sequence continues at coordinate 776,026 of NZ_CM178732.1, read as the reverse complement.
GGTGGAAACGACGGGGGCCGGCGCCTGATGGAGAGCCGTTCCGTCCTGCGGCTGGCCGGGGGCGCCACGATTCTGGGCGCGGCCATCGATGTTCTGGCGCCGTTCCTGATCTATCCGCGCCTCGCACAGCCCTGGCCGCACCTCGTCTATGTGGCCATCGATCTGCTGCTGATCTTCGGCATGCTGGGCGTTCGCTCCGTGAGCGGACGTTCAGCCGGCCCAGCCGCCCTGGTCGGCTTCGTCCTGGCCCTGCTGGGCGTGCTGCTGGTGCGGACCTCGTCTGCCGCCATCTTTGGCGAGGCGTCCTACATGATCGCGTCCAGCGTCTGGTCGATCGGCATGGCCGTCTGGGGCGTGGATCTGCTGCGGGCCAGGGGGGCCTTCCGCATCGCCGCCGGCCTGTGGATCGCCGCCCTCGTCATCGGCCTTGCGGGCCTGGTCCTGAAGGATCAGGGTCCGATCGCGCACGTGGCCAAGCTGGCCTTCATTCTCGGCTTCGTGGCCGCCGCCGTCGATCTGCTCAAACCCCGTGGAGACCCCGCATGAGCCTGAAGAACAAGACCCTGTTCGTGACCGGGGCCTCTCGCGGCATCGGCCTGGCCATCGCCCTGCGGGCGGCGCGTGACGGAGCCAATATCGTCATCGCCGCCAAGACCGCCGAGGCCCATCCCAAGCTGCCGGGCACCATCTATTCAGCCGCCGCCGAGATCGAGGCCGCAGGCGGCAAGGCCCTGCCGCTGATCGTCGACGTGCGCGAGGAAGCCAGCGTCTATGAGGCGGTCGAGAAGGCCGTCGCCACGTTCGGCGGCATCGACATCTGCGTCAACAACGCCTCGGCCATCTCGATCACCGGCACCCTGTCGACCGAGATGAAGCGCTACGACCTGATGCATCAGGTCAACGGGCGCGGCACCTTCCTGGTCTCCAAGGCCTGTATCCCGCATCTGAAAAAGGCCGAAAACCCTCACGTGCTGATGCTGTCGCCGCCGCTGGACATGAAGCCCCGCTGGTTTGCGCCGCACGTCGCCTATTCGATGGCCAAGTACAATATGAGCCTGTGCGTGCTGGGCATGGCCGAGGAGTTCCGCGCCGACGGCATCGCCTTCAACGCCCTTTGGCCGCGCACCGGCATCGCCACCGCCGCCATCCAGTTCGCCCTGACCGGCGAGGAAGGCCTGCGCCACTGCCGCAAGGTCGAGATCATGGCTGATGCCGCTCATGCGATCTTCGGCAAGCCATCGCGCGAATTCTCGGGCAACTTCCTGATCGACGACAGCTTCCTGTACGAGCAGGGGGTCACCGACTTCACGCCCTATGCCGTCGACCCGACCGCCACCCTGATGCCGGACTTCTTCGTGCCGGAGGACAGCGTTCCGCCGCCGGGGGTGAAGATCGGCTGAGGGTCAATCAAGCCTCTCCCAGAGGGAGAGGAGGGACCCGCCGCGCAGCGGTGGGAGGTGAGGGGTTACGCCGGCAACCGGCGCGCCGGCACGCCGTCCACCGTCCAAACCCCTCACCCTCCCACGCTTTCAGCGCGGGCCCCGCCCTCTCCCTCTGGGAGAGGGATCATGTGCAGAGACCGCCATGCCTTCACCCTCCGGGAACGTCACCATCCGCCCTGCCGTCGCCGCTGACAGCGCCCTGATCCTGCAGTTCATCCGCGATCTGGCCGAGTATGAAAAGCTGCTGGATTCGGTGGAGGCGACGGAAGGCCAAGTGACGGCGGCGCTGTTTGGCGAAAACCCTCGGGCGTTCTGCGACATCGCGCAGATCGACGGTGAACCGGTGGGGTTTGCCCTGTGGTTCTACAATTTCTCGACCTTTGTCGGGCGGCACGGGATCTATCTGGAAGACCTGTTCGTACGGCCCGAGGCGCGAGGTTCCGGCGCGGGCAAGGCCCTGCTGGCCAATCTGGCCCGGCGTTGCCTGGACGAGAATCTGGGCCGACTGGAATGGTCGGTGCTGGACTGGAACGCGCCGTCCATCGCCTTCTATGACAGCCTGGGCGCTGCGGCGCTGGACGAATGGATCATCCGGCGGATGACCGGCGACGCCCTGCGCAAGCTGGCGGGGATCTGACACCTCAGTTCAAGGTCGGCCGCCTGGCCCGCTCGGCCTCGTATTCAGCAATGCGAGCCCAAACCGAGCGGATCACGATCCCGACGGCAGGGTCCTGGACGATTTCCGACCGTTCCTGATCGGTCGGGCGCCGCAATCGCTTCACGTCGCCCGGTACGCAGACGGCGATGCAGCCGCAGCCGTGGCAGATGACGGCGTCTCCGGAGGTATCGCGGTCTTCAGGCGTAACGCCGACGGCGCGGGCAAGCCCGCAAATGACGACGCCGCAGAAGGGGCAGGGACCCACATCGACCTGTTTGCTGGGTGCGTTGCCGGACATGTATTCACCATGAACAAATGAGCAACATTCATGGCCGCCTTGCGAGGCTTTGGAAAGAAGATTCGGCAATGCCGCCTTCAATCCAGCCGGTCGGCTTTCCGCAGTTCCGGGAACAGCCAGGCCCACAGGCCCGTGACGCCCAGCGCGCCGATCCCGCCGAACACCGCCGCCCCGACCGGGCCCATGAACCAGGCCGCGACGCCGCTCTCGGCCTCGCCCAGTTCGTTGGAGGCGCTGATGAACACGCCCGAGACGGCGGCGACGCGGCCGCGCATGGCGTCGGGGGTGACGATCTGCACCAGGGTCTGGCGGACATAGACGCTGAGCATGTCGGCCCCGCCCAGCAGGGCCAGGGCCCCGACCGAAAGCCACATCACCTGCGAGAGACCAAAGACCACCGTGGCGGCGCCGAACACTGCCACCCCGGCGAACATGATCGGGCCGGCCTTGCTGCGGATCGGGTTGCTGGCCAAATAGATCGCCACGATCGTCGCGCCGATGGCCGGCGCGGCGCGCAGGATGCCAAAGCCCGCCGGCCCCACATGCAGCACGTCCTTGGCGAACACCGGCAGCAGGGCCGTGGCCCCGCCCAGGATCACCGCGAACAGGTCCAGCGAGATCGAGCCGAACACGATCTTGTTGTTCCACACATAGGAGAGCCCCTCCTTGATCAGGGCCAGCCGCGAGCCGGGCTGGGTTTCGGGCCTGGTGTTCTGGCGGATCATCAGGGCCATGATCGCGGCGGCCAGATAGAGGCCCAGCGCCGCGCCGAAGGCCAGGGACGGGGAATGGATCAGCAGCAGGCCGCCGATGGCCGGACCGATGATCGAAGCGCTCTGCCAGGCCAGCGAGTTCCAGGCGATGGCGCGGGGCAGCAGGGGGCGCGGCACCAGCATGGGTCCCAGGGCGCTGCTGGCCGGCGACAGGAAGGCGCGGCTGGCCCCGAACATTACCGAGACGGCGAACACCGGCCACAGGGCATGCGAGCCGCTCAAGGCCAGGAGCAGCAGCACGCTGGCGCTGACGGCGTCGACGGCCAGGCTGATGGCGACGATGAATTTTCGGGTGCGGCGGTCGGCGGTCTCGCCGGCGATCAGGGTCAGGGCCAGCAGCGGCAGGAACTGGGCGAGGCCGATCATGCTGACCAGGAAGGCCGACTCGCCGACGGACCGCGTCTCGCGGGCGATGGCGTAGACCTGCCAGCCCAGGGCCACCGACTGGATCTGCACGCCCAGGGTCGAGATGAACCGCAGGGCCCAGAACAGCATGAAGTCACGCTCCCGCAACAGGGCGCGGGTAGAGGTGTCGGGAGACGGGTCTTCGGCCGGGGCGGGGATGTCAGACATTGCGCCGCACCATACTGGCGCTTGGCCCCGCCGCAACGTTATTGACCTGCAAGAGGCTTGGCCCTACAGCGCCCGCAAGTTCATGCCCTTGAGGCTTGGGAGGTCCGGCCATGCGCCTGCGACGAATGACGCGCGATAGCGCCACGATCTGAAGCCCTCCCGCGCCTGGCGTCGGGAGCCCCCCGACGACCTTTCGCATTCCGAAGGCTGATGACCTCCATTTCCCTTGCTCCCAGTTCCGCCGTTTCCGCTCCCGCGCTCGTCCTTGAGACGCCCGCCCTGGAAACGCCTGTCACCGCCCTGATCGACCGGGTGTTTGGCCCCGGCCGCTTCGCCAAGGTTTCCGAGCGGCTGCGCGAGGGCAACCGCCTGCTGGCCGACTGCTCGTTTGTCGCGATGCGCGAGGGCCGCCCGGTGGGTTGCGTGCGGATGTGGCCGGTGACCATCGGCGGCGCGGCGGTCGCCTTCCTGGGCCCTCTGGCCGTCGATCCCGACGAGCGCAGCGTGGGCCTGGGCCAGACCCTGGTGGAGCACGCCTGCGAGGCCGCCCGGGCCGCCGGCTGGAAAGCCGTGCTGCTGGTCGGCGACGCGCCCTATTTCACCCGCGCCGGCTTCTCGGCCGCGCACACGGCGGGGATCGCCATGCCGGGGCCTGTCGATCAGCGCCGCGTGCTGCTCAAGGCCATGGTCGAGGGCGGCGACGAAGGCCTTTCGGGTAAGGTCGCGGTCGCCTGAGACGTTGCGTCGCTTGAGCAGGGCGGCGGCATGGCCTACCTGAAGGCCATGACCGTCGATGCTCCAACGACAGACGCAGGCAAACCCGGACTGGAAGGCGTCGCCGCCGCCGCCAAGGCCTCCGGCGAGCGCGGCCTGCCGCCGGTCCATCTGTGGCATCCGGCCCATTGCGGCGAGATCGACATTCGCATCCGCAAGGACGGGGTGTGGTTCCACGAGGGCACGCCGATCGGCCGCGAGGCCCTGGTGCGTCTGTTCTCGACCGTGCTGCGGCTGGATCCCGACGGCTACCATCTGGTCACCCCCGCCGAGAAGATGAAGATCACGGTCGAGGACGCGCCCTTCATAGCCGTCCGCGTGGACCGGGTGGGCGACACCCTGCGCTTCGAGACCAATGTCGGTGACGTGGTCGAGGCAGGGCCAGACAACATCATCCGGGTCGAGATCGATCCGGCCACCGGCGAGCCACGACCCTATCTGCATGTGCGGCGGGGGCTGGAGGCGCTGATCGCCCGGCCGGTGTTCTATGAGCTGGCCGAGATGGCGACCCCGCGCGAGACGGCGGACGGCGCGGTGTTCGGGATCACCTCGAACGGCGCCTGGTTCCCGATCGCGCCGGCCGGGACGGTCGGCGCATGACGCCGCAGGAACGCCGCGACTGGATCACCAGCCGGCTGGACCCCATCGAACACTATAATCCCAGCCTGGCCGATCCGGTCCGCTCGGACTTCGACCTCAATCCCGGCCTGACCTTCGACAATCCCCACGCCCTGCGCCCCGCCGCCGTGCTGGTGGGGCTGGTGGAGCGCGAGGACGGGCTGACCGTGCTGCTGACCCGTCGGTCCGACACCATGCGCAGCCACACCGGCCAGATCGCCTTTCCCGGCGGGCGCTGCGATCCGGGCGAGACGCCGTGGGTCACGGCCCTGCGCGAGGCCCAGGAAGAGGTGGGGCTGGATCCCAGGTTCGTCACCCTGTCGGGCCTGCTGCACGGCTATCAGACGGTGACCGGCTTTCATGTCACGCCCGTGATCGGCTTCATCGATCCGGCCGCCGAATTCGTCGCCAGCCCCGCAGAGGTGGCCGACGTGTTCGAGACGCCGTTCGACTTCCTGATGGATCCGACCAATCACGAGCGCCAGCACCGGGTGACGCCCAGCGGCGAGCGGCGCAACTTCTACGCCATGCCGTGGAACGACCGCTTCATCTGGGGCGCGACGGCCGGGATGTTGCGGGCCCTGTATGAGCGCCTGCATGATGAATCCACAGATCAAATCCCGGGTTAGGGCGGATCGCCCATAGCGGCCGTCGCGCTTCGTGCCTAACAATGCCGCCTTGCTCTTTGGGGGGGCGTTGATTGCGTAGGAGTGTGTTGCTTGAACACTGAATCGATCGGCATAGCGCCGTGGATGGCCTTGCCCGAGACCCAAGCCGTGATCGCGGCCCTGGAGGAGCGCGGCTTTGCCGGCTGCGCGCGATTCGTCGGCGGCTGTGTGCGCAACACCCTGATGGGCAAGCCCATCGACGATATCGACATCGCCACCACCCTGACCCCGGACCAGGTCATCGACGCCCTGGCCCATGCCGGCCTGCGGGCGATCCCGACCGGCGTGGATCACGGCACCGTCACGGCCATCTCGGGCGGCAAGCCCTATGAGATCACCACCCTGCGCCGCGATGTCTCCACCGACGGTCGCCGCGCCACGGTTGCGTTCAGCCAGGACTGGGGCCAGGACGCCGAGCGTCGCGATTTCCGCTTCAACGCCCTGTATGTCGATCCCGAGGGCCGGCTTTACGATCCGACCGGCGAGGGCGTGAACGACGCGCGCGAGGGGCGGGTGGTGTTCGTGGGCGATCCCATGACCCGTATCCGCGAGGACTATCTGCGCATCCTGCGCTTCTTCCGGTTCCAGGCCTGGTACGGCCGGGGCGAGCCCGACCAGAAAGCCCTGGCGGCCTGCAAGGCGCTCAAGGGCATGGTCTCGGGCCGCGCCGCCGAGCGCACGCAAAAAGAGATCATGAAGCTGCTGACGTCGGAAGACCCGCGCCCGGCCCTGCGGCTGATGGCGGCCACCGGCGTGCTGGGCTCGATCCTGCCGTTCGTCAAATCCCTGGCCCGCTTCGACAGCCTGGTGGCCATCGAGACCGAGCAGCTGTTCGAGAACAATCCCGATCTGCGTCTGGCCTCGCTGATCCCCGATGATCCCCAGGTCGCCGAGCAGATGTCCGAGCGCCTGCGCCTGCCCAACAATGTCAGGGACCGCCTGGTCGACGCCGTGGGCAAGAACCCGCGCATCGTCAGCTGGATGAGCCCGCGCGAGGCCCGCCGTTCGATCTACGCCCTGGGCGTGCGCACCTTCTGCGACCGCATCAAGCTGGCCTGGGCCGGCTCTGGCCGTCCGGTCACAGCGCCGCAGTGGCGGGGCCTGCTGGCCATGGCCGAGACCTGGACGCCGCCGCCCTTCCCGCTGTCGGGCGAAGAGGTGATGCAGGCCGGCGTGCCCAAGGGGCCGATGGTGGGCGAGGTGATGCGCGAGATCGAGATCTGGTGGATCGATCAGGACTTCATCGAGGACAAGTTCAGCGCCATTGAGCGCCTGAAGGCTGTGGCCCAAGGCATGGTCTACTGATGCGGATCGGTCTGCTGGAGACCGGCGCGCCGCCGGAGTCGCTTCAGCCGGCCTTCGGCCGCTATGGCGGCATGTTCCAGACCCTGCTGGGCCCTGATCACGCCTATGCGACCTATGACGTCCAGGCCGGCCAGCTGCCCGGCGCGCCGGAGCAGCACGACGCCTATCTCATCACGGGTTCGTCGGCTGGGGTCTATGACGACCTGCCGTGGATCGCGCCGCTGTCGGACTTTCTGCGCGCCGCCAGGGGGCAGGCGGCGCTGGTCGGGGTGTGTTTTGGCCATCAGATCATGGCCCAGGCCTTCGGCGGCCAGGTGGTCAAGTCCGACAAGGGCTGGGGCGTGGGCCTGCACCGCTACGCCGTCGCGCGGCCACAGGGCTGGACCGACGCCGACAGCGTCGCCATTCCCGCCTCTCACCAGGATCAGGTGGTGACCCTGCCGCCCTCCGCCACAGTGATCGGCGGCAGCGCTTTTACGCCCTATGGCCTGCTGTCTTATGACGACGCGCCCGGGCGGAAAAAGGGGGCCATATCCATGCAGTTCCACCCCGAGTTCGACCCGGCCTATGCGGCGGCCCTGATCGAGGCCCGGCGCGGGACCCGCTATACCGACGCGCAAGCTGACGCTGCGATCGCCACCTTGGCCGCGCCCAACGACCGTTTGCGCGTGGGCGGCTGGATCGGGGCTTTCCTGGATCAGGAAACTCTGCGCCCGGGCTCCCGTTGAGCGGGCTCTAGGGCCACTTCACCGTCGGCGGCATCGAGCTGAGGATCGATTCCACATTGCCGCCGGTCTTCAGGCCAAACATCGTGCCCCGGTCGTACAGCAGGTTGAACTCCACGTACCGCCCGCGCTGGACCAGCTGCTGCTCGCGCTCGTCCGCCGTCCAGGCCTCGCCCATGCGGCGGCGGACCAGCTCGGGATAGACCTCCAGGAAGGCCTTGCCGACGTCCTGGGTGAAGGCGAAGTCCCGCGACCAATCGCCGCTGTCGTGGTGGTCGTAGAAGATTCCGCCGATGCCGCGCGGCTCGTTGCGGTGGGGCAGGAAGAAGTACTCGTCGCACCAGGCCTTGTACTTGGCGTGCCAGTCGGGGTGGTGCGCGTCGCAGGCCCGCTGATAGGCGGCGTGGAAGTCGATGGCGTCGGGGAAGTCCTGCTGGCGCTGATAGCCGAGCAGGGGCGTCAGGTCGCCGCCGCCGCCAAACCAGCTTTTGGTGGTGGCGATGAAGCGGGTGTTCATGTGCACGGCCGGCACGCGCGGATTGGTCATGTGAGCGATCAGGCTGATGCCTGTGGCGAAGAACCGGGGGTCGTCGTCCGCGCCCGGCATCGACTTGGCCATTTCCGGCGTGAAGGTTCCAAACACCGTCGAACAGTGGACGCCGACCTTCTCGAACAGGCGACCGTGCATCATCGACATGACGCCGCCGCCGCCGGCAGCGCGATCCCACGGCTTGCGCTCGAAGCGGCCCGGCTGGCCCGGATAGAGGTCGGCCGGGGCCTCGTCTTCCAGACGCTCGAATTCCGTGCAGATCTGGTCGCGCAAGGTTTCAAACCAGGTGCGGGCGCGGGCCTTCTTGTCGTCGAGATCGGAAGCGTCGGTCATGACAGCCGATTAAGCGCTTGGCGCGCGCGGTGCAAATCCGGGGTTCTGCGTAGGGCTGTCAGGCCTCGAAGAAGCCGTCCGTCTGCCGCAGCGCCTCGCCCAGCGCCATGGCGGCGGTCGTCGCGAGATTCATCGACCGGGCTTCGGGCCGCAGCGGGATCACCAGGCGGCCCTGAGCGGCGGCATGGACCTCTTCGGGGGCGCCCCGGCTTTCATTGCCGAATAAAAGCGTATCGCCCGGCTGAAACCCAAATCGGTGGAACGGGGTCGCGCCCCGGGTGGTGAACAGCAGCAGCCGCCCCTGGGCCCTTTCCGGCGCGGCGAGGAAGGTTTCCCAGGAATCGTGGCGTTTCATATGGGCCAAGGGGCCGTAATCCAGCGCCGCCCGCTTGAGACTCTTGTCATCCAGGGGAAAGCTGCAAGGCTCAATCACGTCCAGGCCGGCGCCAAAACAGGCCGCGAGGCGGATTGCGGCGCCGACGTTTTGAGGAATGCCTGGTTGAAAAAGCGCGAGACGCATTCTAAGCGAACCACCACAAGGCTAGCAGGGACATTGCCTGCGAATCGAAAGGGCTTGCGGACTCAGTCCGCGCGTCCGATAGGACGATCCAACCGTCGTCTTGTGGCGGAGATCCGTTCGCGGGTCGAGAAAGATACGGCGCCGAAAGGTGCTTCTCCTGGCCGGCCGGCTTCCCGGCGCGGCGGAATCGAAGGGTGACTTAGGTGGCCGACACCGCGTTGGGCGCAACGACCGAGCCGGAGCATGGGGCTGACCCCAGCCGGCGCGACTTCATTTACATCGCGACGATGGCGGCCGCCGCTGGCGGCGCCGTATCGCTTGTTTGGCCGTTCGTCGATCAGATGAACCCGTCAGCCGATACGCTGGCGCTGGCCTCGACCGAATTCGACCTGACCAAGGTCGCCGACGGTCAGCAGGTCACGCTCAAGTGGCGCGGCAAGCCGCTGTTCGTGCGCAACCGCACGCCGGCCGAGATCCAGAAGGCCGTGGCCGATGACGGCGCGGCGCTCAAGGATCCGCAGACCGACGCCGAGCGGGTCAAGCCGGGCAAGGCCCAGTGGCTGGTCCTGATCGGCTCCTGCACCCACCTGGGTTGCGTGCCCACCTTCGGCGGCGGCGACTACGGCGGCTGGTTCTGCCCCTGCCATGGCTCGCACTACGACACCTCGGGCCGGATCCGTAAGGGTCCCGCGCCCCTGAACCTCGCGGTTCCGGAGTACGAGTTCCTCACCGACACCAAGGTCAAGATCGGTTAAGCGAGATGAGCGGACATTCGACCTATGAACCCAAGACCGGTTTCGAGCGCTGGCTCGACGCCCGTCTCCCGATCGTGCGCCTGGGCTATGACAGCTTCGTCGACTACCCCACGCCGCGTAACCTGAACTACTGGTACACCTTCGGCGGCATTCTCTCGCTGTGCCTGGCGTCTCAGTTGATCACCGGCATCATCCTGGCGATGCACTACAACGTCGGCGACGCGTTCAACAGCGTTGAGCGCATCATGCGTGACGTTAATCACGGCTGGCTGATCCGCTACATGCACTCCAATGGCGCGTCGATGTTCTTCATCGCCGTCTATATCCACATGTTCCGCGGCCTCTATTACGGGTCCTACAAGGCCCCGCGCGAAGTGCTGTGGATTCTGGGCTGCGTGATCTATCTGCTGATGATGGCCACCGCCTTCATGGGCTACGTCCTGCCCTGGGGTCAGATGTCCTTCCACGGCGCCGTCGTGATCACCAACCTGTTTGGCGCCCTGCCGATCGTCGGTCAGAGCATCACGACCTGGCTGTGGGGCGGTTTCGCGGTCGACAGCGCTACGCTGAACCGCTTCTTCTCGCTGCACTATCTTCTGCCCTTCATGATCGCCGGCGTCGTGATCCTGCACATCTGGGCGCTGCACGTGGTCGGCCAGAACAACCCGACGGGCGTGGACCCGAAGTCGAAAGCCGATACCCTTCCCTTCACCCCGTACGCGACGGTGAAGGACGGGTTCGCGATGAGCGTCTTCCTGATCCTCTTCGCCTTCTTCGTCTTCTACATGCCCAACGCCCTGGGTCATGCCGACAACTACATCCCGGCCAACCCGCTGGTGACGCCCGCCCACATCGTTCCGGAATGGTACTTCCTGCCGTTCTACGCGATCCTGCGCGCCGTTCCCGACAAGCTGATGGGCGTGCTGGCCATGTTTGGCGCCATCGCCTGCCTGTTCGCCCTGCCGTGGCTGGACACCTCCAAGGTGCGCTCGATGCGCTACCGCCCGACCGCGAAGATGTACTTCTTCATCTTCGTCGTGGCGTGCTGCATCCTGGGCCTGTGCGGCGCCAAGCTGCCGGATGATCCGGTTATCCCGCACCTGAAGACCTTCCTGCTGATCGACGCCGATCTGAACAGCTTTGTCTGGCTCAGCCGCTTTGCAACGCTGTACTATTTCGGCTTCTTCCTGGTGATCCTCCCGGTCCTGGGTCTGAAGGAAACGCCGCTCCCGGTTCCGGACTCGATTGCTTCGCCGGCTCTGTCGCACCCCGCCGGCGTTCCGGCCCACGCGACCTCCGCGCCTGAGATGAAGGGCTGATCATGATGCTGCGCAAACTTTCCATCCTCGCAGCCGTGGCCGGCCTGATGGCGGCCGGTCCGGTTCTGGCCGCTGGGCACCCCCTGCCGCCCAAGGACGTCCATTGGTCGTTCGAAGGTCCGTTCGGCAAATTTGATCAGGCCCAGCTGCAGCGCGGCTACAAGGTCTATCGGGAGGTCTGTTCGGCCTGCCACTCGATGAGCCTGGTCAGCTTCCGCAACCTCGGCGACAAGGGCGGCCCGTTCTATAGCAACGAGCACAAGAACCCGAACGACAACCCGTGGGTCAAGGCGATCGCCAAGGACTACGAGGTCGCCGATATCGACTCCGAGACTGGCGACGCGATCAAGCGTCCTGCGACCTCGGCGGATCGTTTCACCTCGCCCTATCCCAACGAGGCTGCGGCGCGGGCCGGCAATGGCGGCGCCCTGCCGCCGGACATGTCGCTGCTGGCCAAGGCTCGCTCGGGCGGTCCGGAATATATCTACTCGCTGCTGACCGGCTATGTGGCTCCGCCGACCGGCCTCAAGGTCGGCGCAGGCCAGCACTACAACCCTTACATGGCCGGCGATCTGACCGCGTCGTGGTCGGGCCCGCACGACAAGGTTCCGCCCGGTGGCTACATCGCCATGGCCGCGCCGCTCAAGGCCGATCTGGTGACCTTCGACGACGGCACCAAGTCGACGCTTGATCAGCAGGCCAAGGATGTCTCGGCCTTCCTGATGTGGGCGGCCGAGCCAAAGATGGAAGAGCGCAAGCAGACCGGCTTCGTGGTCATCCTCTATCTGCTGCTGTTCTCGGGCCTGCTCTATGCCAGCTACCGCAAGGTCTGGAAGAACGAGTCGCACTGACCGTTCGCGGCGACCGAAAAGATCAGGGCCTGGCGGTAACGCCGGGCCCTTTTTCTTTGGGCTCAAGCCGGGCGGGCGTCAGCCACAGCCGGCCCGCCTGGGCGTCGAGGCGCAGGCGATAGTCCGACAGGATCGCCACGCCCACCGCCCCGGCCACGCCCGGGGGCAGGTCGCCGGCTCTGACGGCTGCAACGCGCTGCCGCAGGCGGCCATCCAGCGACAGGCCGGCCAGCACGCCGGCGGGCTTCTGGCGCGGCCCATCGGCGTCGCCCCGCGCCCGCACCCCGCCGTTCGAGGCCGTGTCGAGGGCGAAGGCCCCGGTCAGGCTGGAAAAGCCGTCCGAGGCCGTGGCCTGAACGGTCGGCACGCCGCCCACCACGGTGACGGGCAGGCCGCGCCCGCCGGACCGTTCGGCCCAGCCCTGGGGCTCCAGCCGCAGGCGGCAGGGCGCAAAGTCGATGATCACCACATAGCGGCCCAGGATATCGGCCCCGATCACGCCGGCGATGGGCGCCACGAAGCCGACGCCGCGATAGTCGAGATCGCTGACCAGGATCGGCGCCGCCTCCACCCTCTGCCCGGCCAGCCGCACAGGCAGGGTGAGGTCGAGCTCGGCATAGCCGCTCATCTGGGCCTTGGTGTTGTGCAGCAGGGTGCGCGGGGCCGACAGGTCGATCACGAAGTCGCCGGTCATGTCGGCGATGGCGGCCGGGGCGACGATCGCGCCGTTCTCGAACCAGCAGGCCGTCTCGCCGGCCACGGCGGGGCCGGCCGCCGTCAGCGGCAGGATCAACAGCAGGGCGGTGGCTGAGCGACGCATGCGGCGATCCTAGCCAAGCCTTGCGCGCTCGGCGACAGGCGTGAGCATGCGCCAACCGCGATGGCGCCGAAATGCCCGATGGCGGTCGTTCCCGTGAGACGGGCTGAAAGAAAAACACTGAAGATCAAAGTTCAGGAATTCCGGCCCGGCGACCACCGATGTCCCGCTCCTTCGCCAACGGCCTCGCCGCCGTGATCCTGACGGCCGCCACGCCGGTTCTGGTCCAGATGCGGCTCGACCCCGCGCCGCGCGGGTGACGCCGGGCCGCCCCTCCGGCGACGTTCTTCGAGATGAGCCTCAAGCGGGTCGGCGACAGCGCCTGGTTGGCTGCGGGGGCGATGCTGTCCAGATAAGGTGAGCCTTGGGCCCGGCAGTCGACGGCCGGCAATCGCTGTGCCGTGAGCGTCCCTGGGTCCTGGACGAAATATCGCCGCAAATTATCACGGAAAACATGCTTAGCGGCTCAATTTGAGCGAACAACACCTTAAATGCTGCAGAAGTAAATCAAAGTTATCTCAATATTTTGGTCGGCTAAGTTGCACTATAACTGCCTTCCTATACGTGACCAATCGGCATGCGGTAGCTGAAAACAATCATAGAAGGGACGCTATAGCTGCGACCTCGTGTCCTGATTATTGGAAATTAGGAGGTCGTTAGGGGGTCGGCGAGCAGTGGTCGCGCCAGATTTCCCAGTAGAGAAAAAGAGCCGCCATGCTGCCGAACTTGAAGATAGGCCAGCGCCTCGTTGTCGGCTTCGGCATGATCCTCTTGATGATGGCCGGCATTGGCCTGGTGGCGCAGAGCCGTGTCAGTGCGATCGACCGCAGCCTCACAACGATCAACGACGTCAACAGCGCCAAACAGCGGTTCGCCATCAATTTCCGCGGCAGCGTGCATGACCGCGCCATCAGCCTTCGCGACGTCATCCTGGTGAGCGATGCGGGCGAGCTTGACGCGGCGATCGCCACCATAGAGCGCCTTGAGGCCGCCTATGACAAATCGGCCGGTCCGCTCGATGCGCTGATGGCCAAGGGCGCCGGCGTGACCCCCGATGAGACCGCCATCCTGGACAGCATCAAGGCCACGCAGGCCGAGGGCCTGCCGCTGATCTCGGAAGTGATCCGACTCCAGAAGGCCGGCGAGGTTGATGCCGCCCAGGCGCTTCTGATGCAGAGCGCCAGGCCCATGTTCATGGTCTGGCTGAAACAGATCAATCAGTTCATCGACCTGCAAGAGGCGAAGAACAAGGAGATCGGTTCGCAAGTCCACGACCTGTCGGCCGGCTTCGTCTGGCTGAACATCGCGATGTGTGGCGGGGCATTGGTCCTGGGTGTCGCCGTCGCGGCGTGGTCCGCCCGCGCCATCAAGCCGCTCGGCGCCCTGACAACGGCGATGGGCAAGCTCGCCTCGGGCGACCTGGCCGTCTCGGTGCCGTCCCTGGGACGCACGGACGAGGTCGGCGAGATGGCCAAGGCCGTGCAGGTCTTCAAGGAGGCCGGCGCCAGGACCCTTCGCCTGGAGCAGGAGAACGCCGATGCGCGTCAGCTGGCCGACAGTGAACGCGCGGCCCGCCAAAAGACCGACGCTGAAATGGCCCGGACCCAGGCCCTGGTCGTCGAGGCTGTCGCGTCGGGCCTGGAGCAACTCTCCGCCGGCAACCTTGTCTATCGCCTGACCGCCAGCTTCGCGCCTGAGTACGAGAAGCTGCGCGCCGATTTTAACGCCGCGATGACGACCCTGCAGGACACCATGAAGCTGGTGTCCGGCAATACCGCCACCATCCAGGCCGGCGCCGCCGAGATCTCCGTGGCGTCGCAAGACCTGTCGCGCCGGACCGAGCAGCAGGCGGCCAGTCTGGAAGAGACCGCTGCGGCGCTCGATCAGATCACCGCCACGGTGCGCAAGACCGCCGAAGGTTCGGAACACGCCCGCACCGTGGTCGGCCTGGCCAAGTCCGCCGCCGAACAGTCCGGCGACGTGGTCCAGAACGCGGTCGCCGCCATGGGCGGGATCGAAAAATCGTCCCAGGAAATCAGCCAGATCGTCGGCGTCATCGACGAGATCGCCTTCCAGACCAACCTCCTGGCCCTGAACGCCGGCGTCGAGGCGGCGAGAGCCGGCGAGGCCGGTCGCGGCTTCGCCGTTGTCGCCCAGGAAGTCCGGGCCCTGGCCCAGCGGTCGGCCGGCGCGGCCAAGGAGATCAAGGCCCTGATCACCAACTCCGACCAGCAGGTGAGGGCCGGCGTGGAACTGGTCGGCGAGACCGGCAAGGTCTTGAGCCGGATCGTGGTTCAGGTGGGCGAGATCAACGACATCGTCGTCGTGATCGCTGCGTCCGCCCAGGAGCAGGCCACAGCCCTGAACGAGGTCAATTCGTCCATCAACCACATGGATCAGGTGACCCAGCAGAACGCGGCCATGGTTGAAGAGGCCACCGCGGCCAGCCACAGCATGTCGCAGGAAGCCGAAGGGCTGGCGCGCGTCGTTGGCCGCTTCGAGGTCGGCCAGGACGCCCTGGCCCAGAGAGGCGCCGCCCGGAAGCCCTCTCGTCCATCAGCCTCCGTATCGGTCATGAAGACCACGGGCTTTGGGGGCGCCGCGCGCAAGCCCGCGCCGATGGCGCACGCCGGCGCCGATAGCTGGAAAGAGTTCTAGAGCGCCTGCCGCTCTGAGGGCGTCAGTCGGGTCGGCTCGATTGAGCCGGCCGCTTCGCTCAGGCCTCGCCCCGGTTGCCGCCGCCCCGCTGGAACAGTTGCAGAGTGCGCAGCATGGCCAGCCGCGCACTGTCGGCGTGGTAGCCGTTAGGCGCCACGAAGGCGTGGCCGGCGTCGTAAAGCCAGACGGGCAGGTCGGGATGGGCGGCCTGGATGGCTTCGACATCGGCCGGGGGTATCAGCGGGTCGGTCTTGCCGAAATGCAGGGCGGTGGGGACGGTCGGAACCTCCCCGATAAACTGTACGACGTCGCCGCCGTAAAAACTGGATACGCCCGATAAACCCGCACAGCGGGCGGCGGCCAGCCAGGCGGTCGTGCCGCCGAAGCAAAAGCCCATGGCGAACACCGGACCGTCCAGGGCGTCGATACAGGCCTGGACGCGGGGCAGGGTGCTCAGGCCCCAGCCTGTGGCCTCGCCCATGGCCATGCGCTGGTCCAGGACCGCCGGCTCGGTATTGGCCTGCGGGAACGGCGCGTCGGCGGCGTCCAGCAGGGCCGGGGCGATCACTTCATAGCCCTGCTGGGCCAGGGTGTCGGACAGCTCGCGGATATGCGGCGTCACGCCCCAGATGGCGTGCAGAATGACCAGACCGCCGCGCCGGGCGTCCTGATGCAGCGCATGCCAGGCGCTGAACGGCGCGCCGTCGCGGGTGGCCAGGGCGATGCGCTCGCCCATCAGGCCGCGCCGTGGGCCAGGAACAGGTCCAGGGTCCGCTGACGCGCCGCTAGCGCATCGGCGAGGTCGGAGTCGGGCCGGCCGTCATTGTTGAAGCCGTGGCCGCTGGCCTCGTAGATGTGCACCGCCACCTCGGGGTGGGCGGCTGCGATCGCGGCCTTGACCTCGTCGGCGGGGATATGCGGATCCTTGCGGCCCAGATGGACGATGACCGGGCAGGAAAGGGCGAACTTCGCCATCCCCGCCACCTGGCCGCCATAGTAGCTGGCGGCGGCCGAAAGGCCCGTGCAGCGCGACGCCGCCAGCCAGGCCATGGTGCCGCCGTAGCAGTAGCCGACGACGAACACCGGGCCGCGCGGGGCCAGGAAGTCGATACAGGCCTGGATGTCGCCCATGGCGTTGTCGGGGCCGTTGGCCATGGCGTATTTCACGCCGGCCTCGAACCCGGCCGGATCGTGCTCGGCGACGAAGCCCAGTTCCTGACGGTCGAACATCGCGGGCGCGACCACCTCGAAGCCCAGCTCGGCCCAGCGCGCCACGTCGGCCTGGACATACTGGTCGAGGCCGAAGATCTCCTGGATCACGATCACCCCGCCCTTGCGCACGCCCTGCGGGTGCTCGTGGGCGGCGGTGAAGACGAAGCCGTCATGGACGGCGGTCAGGGTCAGCCGGTCGGTGGTCATCCGCGTGCGTTCCTTGCCGATATGAAAACGGCCGGGACGTTTCCGCACCGGCCGCTTGATCTGGTGGTCTAGACGTTGAACCGGAAGTGCATCACGTCGCCGTCCTTGACGATGTATTCCTTGCCTTCGGCCTTCATCTTGCCGGCCTCCTTGGCGCCGTTCTCACCGCCCAGGGCGATGAAGTCCTCGAAGGCGATGGTTTCGGCGCGGATATAGCCCTTCTCGAAGTCGGTGTGGATGACGCCGGCCGCCTGCGGGCCGGTGTCGCCCACATGGATGGTCCAGGCGCGGGCTTCCTTGGGGCCGACCGTGAAATAGGTCTGCAGGTCCAGCAGCTTGTAGGCCTCGCGGATCAGGCGGTTCAGGCCCGGCTCTTCAAGACCCAGGGTTTCCAGGAACTCACTGCGCTCTGCGGCGTCCAGCAGGGCGATCTCGCTCTCGATCTGGGCCGAGATGACCACGCTCTTGGCGTTGTCCTTGGCGGCGCGTTCGGCCACCAGGTCGCTGTAGTTGTTGCCCTTGTCGGCGCTGCCTTCGTCGACATTGCAGACATACAGGGCCGGCAGCGAGGTCAGCAGTTGCAGCATGTGCCAGGCTTTTTCGTCGTCGGCGTCGATCTTGGCGGTGCGGGCCGGACGGCCTTCGCGCAGCAGGGCCAGGGCGATATTGGCCAGGCGCAGGGTGTTGGCGCTTTCCTTGTCGGCGCCGACCTTGGCGCGCTTTTCCAGGGCGGGGACGCGCTTTTCCAGGCTTTCCAGGTCGGCCAGCATCAGTTCCATCTCGATGATCTCGAGATCGCTGATCGGGTCGATGCGGCCTTCGACGTGGACGATGTCGCCGTCCTCGAAGCAGCGGGCCACGAAGGCCACGGCGTCGCAGTCGCGGATATTGGCCAGGAACTGGTTGCCCAGGCCCTCGCCCTTGGACGCGCCGCGCACCAGGCCGGCGATGTCGACGAAGGTGATCCGGGCCGGGATGATCTCCTTGGAGCCGGCCACCTTGGCCAGGGCGTCAAGGCGCGGCTCGGGCACGGCCACTTCGCCGGTATTGGGCTCGATCGTGCAGAACGGATAGTTGGCGGCCTGGGCCGACGCCGTCTGGGTCAAGGCATTGAACAGGGTGGACTTGCCGACATTGGGCAGGCCGACGATGGCGACTTTAAGGGCCATGGATCTCTCGTGAATTTCGTTGGGGGCGACCTAGCACGGATCGGCGGCGAACGCGAAGGGCCGGGGACTTGAACCCACTGTAACCGCATCCGATATCGATGGCGCAAAAGGAGCCGTCAGATGAGCCTTCGACCCGTCGTGAAGATCGTGAAGGGCGTCCCCGCCTCGGACGGCGACGGCGTACGCCTGACCCGGATGCTGGGCACGGCGGAGGCCCAGATGTTCGATCCGTTCCTGATGCTGGACTGTTTCGACAACGACCAGGCGTCCGACTATATGGGCGGCTTCCCCGACCACCCGCATCGCGGCTTCGAGACCGTGACCTACATGCTGGAAGGCCGGATGCGGCACCGCGACAATACCGGCCGCGAGGGGATCATCGGTCCCGGCGGCATCCAGTGGATGCGGGCCGGCCGCGGCATCGTCCATTCCGAAATGCCCGAGCAGAGCGAGGGCCGGATGCGCGGCTTTCAGTTGTGGGTGAACCTGCCCGCCAGGCTGAAGATGAGCGCGCCCGGCTATAGCGAGTTTGAGAGCGAGGCCATTCCCGTGGAAGCCCGCGACGGCGGCGTGTCGGTCAAGGTGATCTCGGGCGTCACGGAGGCCGGCACAGCCGGTCCGATCGGCGGCGGCGCAGTCGATGCGCTCTATTTCGACGTCGTCCTGCCGGCCGGAAGCCGCTTCGAGGAGCCTGTGGGCGCCGACCGCAACGCCATGCTGGCGGTCTATGAGGGTCAGGTGCGCGTGGCGGGTGGCAAGATCGATGCCCTGTCCGGCGTGTTTATGGGCAAGGGTGACACGGTGCTGGTCGAGGCGATCACTGACGCCCGCGTGCTGCTGCTGGCGGGGTGTCCGATCGGCGAGCCGGTGTTCTGGCACGGCCCGTTCGTGATGAACTCGCGCGACGAGATCGTGCAGGCCTTTGAGGATTTCCAGAGCGGCAAATTCTAACCGCAGATCGGTCCGGCCCGGCATGAGCCGTGGCCCCCGCATCACGATGGCGGGACGGAGTCTGCGTCAGATCCGGACAAGGTAGAGAACTGTCGCAGCTTCTGCTTAGGGTGATTAGCGGACTCGTTGTCCTCGTGATATGACCCCGGCCCCCTCTTTCAGGCGTTAGACTGCCAGAGGCTACAGGCGTTAGGAGAAGCCCAAATGAGCAGGGTGCTGGTTATCGGTGCTGGCGGTGTTGGTTCGGTCGCTGTCCACAAGATGGCGATGAATGCGGACGTGTTTTCGCACATCACGCTGGCGAGTCGGACGAAGTCGAAATGCGACGCCATCGCCGAATCGGTGAAGTCGCGCACCGGCGTGACCATCGATACGGCCGCGCTGGACGCTGACGACGTCGCCGCCACCACGGCGATGATCAAGGCGGTCAAGCCGGCGCTCGTGGTCAATCTGGCCCTGCCCTATCAGGACCTCAACATCATGGACGCCTGCCTGGCGGCCGGGGTGAACTATCTCGACACGGCCAATTACGAGCCGCGCGACGAGGCCAAGTTCGAATACAGCTGGCAGTGGGCCTATCAGGACCGCTTCAAGGACGCCGGTCTGATGGCGCTGCTGGGCAGCGGCTTTGACCCGGGCGTGACCTCGGTGTTCACCACCTACACCAAGAAGCACCTGCTGGACCGGATCGACACGCTCGACATCCTGGACTGCAATGGCGGCGACACGGGCCTGCCCTTCGCCACCAACTTCAATCCCGAGATCAATCTGCGCGAAGTGACCGCCCCGTCGCGGCACTGGGAAAACGGCGCCTGGGTCGAAGGCCCCGCGCTGAGCCACAAGCAGGTGTTCGACTTCGACCAGGTCGGCGAGAAGAACATGTACCTGATGTATCACGAGGAACTTGAGTCCCTCGTGAAGTTCTATCCCGAGATCAAGCGCATCCGTTTCTGGATGACCTTCGGCGACAGCTACCTCAAGCACCTGGAAGTGCTGGGCAATATCGGCATGATCAGCATCGAGCCGATGATGTTCCAGGGCCGCGAGATCATCCCGATCGAGTTCCTCAAGGCCCTGCTGCCCGAGCCCTCGTCGCTGGGCCCGATCACCAAGGGCAAGACCAATATCGGCACGATCGCCACGGGGATGAAGGACGGCAAGGCGCGCACCGTCTACGTCAACAACATCTGCGATCACGAAGAAGCCTATGCCGAGACCAACAACCAGGCGGTCAGCTACACCACGGGCGTTCCGGCCATGATCGGCGCGGCCCTGATGCTGACCGGCCAGTGGAAGGGCGCGGGCGTGTTCAACATGGAACAGCTGGATCCCGATCCGTTCATGGACATGCTGAACAAGCACGGCCTGCCCTGGAAGGTCCAGGACCTGGCGGCCCCGCTGGCGTTCTAGGCATGGAAACCAAGGCCGCCGGCCCCGGCGCTTTCGCCCGCTTTGACCTGACCCGCGTACCGTCGCCCTGTTTCGTGGTCGACGAGGTCGCGGTGCGGCGCAACCTGGCCATGCTCAAGGCCGTGGGCGACGGCTCGGGCGCAAAGGTGCTGCTGGCGCTGAAGGCGTTCTCGATGTGGTCGCTGGCCGGCGTGGTCGGCGAATATCTCGACGGCGTCTGCGCTTCGGGCCTGTGGGAAGCGCGGCTGGCCCGAGAGTTCTATAGCGGCCACCTGACCACCTACTCGCCGGCCTACAAGCGCCAGGACCTGCCGGCGATCCTGCGGATCTCCGACTCGGTGATCTTCAACACCCCCGACCAGATCGCGCGGTTTGCCGATCTGATCGCGGCGGCGCGGGCGGCGGGCGATGTGTTCGACATCGGCCTGCGCCTGAACCCCGAGCACAGCGAGGCCGAGGTCGCCAAGTACGATCCCTGCCAGAGGGGCTCGCGCCTGGGCTTCCCCGTCTCGCAGCTGCGCCCCGAGCATCTTGAGGGCGTCGATGGTTTGCACATCCATGCCCTGTGCGAGCAGGACTTCGAGCCCCTGCGCCGGATCTGGGCGTCGGTGGAGCCGAGGCTGGAAGGGATGCTGGGACAGCTGAAATGGCTGAACCTGGGCGGCGGCCACCACGTCACCCGCGCCGACTACCAGACCGCCGACCTGATCGCCTTCCTGGCCGACATCGGCCAGCGCCACGGGCTGCAGGTCTATATCGAGCCCGGCGAGGCCATCGCCCTCGACGCCGGCATACTGGTCGGCGAGATCCTCGACACCTTCGACAACAGCGTGCCCGTCGCCATCACCGACATCTCGGCCACCTGCCACATGCCCGATGTCATCGAGGCGCCCTATCGGCCGGCGATGCTGGGCGAGGTCAATGTCGAGGGCGGGGGCGGCGTGACGATGCGGATCGGAGGGCCCTCGTGCCTGGCCGGCGACATCATCGGCGACTACGGCTTTGCGACCCGGCCGGTTCCGGGCCAGCGCATCGCCTTCCTCGACCAGGCGCACTATTCGATGGTCAAGACCAACACCTTCAACGGCGTGCCCCTGCCGGCTATCGCCCTGTGGAACAGCGACAGCGACGCCCTGAAGCTGGTGCGCGAGTTCGACTATGCCGAGTTCCGCGACCGGCTGTCCTGAGGGCTAGAGCGGATCGACATTCAGGATCGCGACGGCGGCCGATCTCTTCAACTCCGTCATTCCCGCCACAAGGGCGGGAATGACGGTGAATAGGGGACAATGGCCGGCTGAATGTCGATAAGGCCTGGTCTTCCGACCCGATCTAGCTTTCAGGGGCGGGTTTCTTGGGGTCGGACTTGGGCGAGGGCGCCAGGCGCATGACCTCGGCCTGATAGCGCTCGTCGTCGCCGGCCGCCGCAAAGGGCAGGGCGTCGCAGACCGCGTCCAGCAGCGGGTCCAGCCACTGGTGCTCGACCTTGTGGAAGTCGCCCAGCACATAGTGCATGACCATGGCCTTGTCGCCGGGATGGCCCACCCCGATGCGGCCGCGCCGGAAGGCGTCGCCGACCTGGCTGGTGATCGAGCGGATGCCGTTATTGCCCGCCGCCCCGCCGCCGGCCTTCATGCGAAAGCGCCCCGGGGCCATGTCGATCTCGTCGTGGAAGACGATGACGTCGGCCGGCGTCAGCTTGAAGAACTTCATCGCCTCGCCCACGGCGCGGCCGCTCTCGTTGTAATAGGTCTTGGGCTTGAGCAGCAGCAGCTTGACCGGGCCATTGGGCGTCGAGACCGAGCCTTCGCAAGCCAGGCCCTGAAAGCGCGCGCGCCACGGCCCCGTGCCCCAGCGCCGGGCCAGGGCGTCCACCGCCATGAAGCCGACATTGTGCCGGTTCTTTTCGTACTTGGCCTCGGGATTGCCGAGACCGGCCAGGATCAGCATTGCTTCAATCCACGCGGGAAGCTCAAACGAAAAACGGGCGGGCTCGAAAGCCCGCCCGTCTCGATAGTCGATCGGACAACCGATCCGAAGCCTTAGGCGGCGGTGGTGTCGCCTTCGCCCGATTGCGACGCAGCCGAGGCCTTGACGTTGGCGATCACGAAGTCGCGGTCCATGGCGGTCTTGACGCCTTCCGGCAGCTTGACTTCCGAGATGCGGATGACGTCGCCGATGTCGTGGCCGGCCAGGTCGATGACCAGTTCTTCGGGGATCTGGTCGGCCGGGCAGGCCAGCTCGACGGTGTGACGGATGATTTCCAGCGTGCCGCCCTTCTTCAGGCCGACCGAGGTTTCGTGGTTCTTGAAGTGAACCGGAACTTCGATCTTGATCAGTTGGTGCTCGCTGACGCGGAACAGGTCGAAGTGGACCGGCTCGTCGGTGACGGCGTGGAATTGCACGGCCTTGGCGATGACCGACTGCTTCTCTTCGCCGTACTGCAGCGTGACCAGGTGGCCCAGCAGCTTGCCGGTGAAGAGCGCCTTGCGGAATTCGTTGCTCTTGACCGCGATGTTCACGGGAGCCTTGCCGCCGCCGTACAGGACGCCGGGGACCTTGCCGCTGCGGCGGGTTTCGCGAGCGCCGCCGGTGCCGGCGCGGTCGCGGAGTTCAACGTTCAGAATGATTTCGGCCATGGTGTTCTCTCTGGAGAGCCGGTGCTCTCGAAATGCAAAATCGCCGCACAGGACTGGATTGTCCCGCTCGGTCGACGTTTTTAGGATGGGGCTACATACACAGAAGGGCCGGGCGATGCAACGCCCGGCCCTTCCACGTCCGTTGAGGCGCAGCCTATTTCCGGGGCGCGGGCTTCTTGGCGGCGGCCTTGGCGTTCTTGGAGTTGCGGCCGGCCCCGCCGGCTTGGGCGATCGAGGCCTTTACCGGCACGGCGCGCGGCGGCGGCGGCGGTTCGATCGGCATCGGCGTGCCCGAAGCCTTGATCACGCACTGGCCGGTATCCATCAGGATGTGCTGACCCAGGCAGAACACGTCTTCGTAGTGCGGCTTGGAGACGGCCAGGCACTGATAGAGGTTCAGCTTGCCCATGTTCAGGCACATGGCCGAGTTGGGCTCGGCCATCACCGCCTCGATGGTGGCCAGGTTCTCGTCACCGGCCGCGCCCAGCGCCGCCAGGGCGGCCACGGCCAGGCCGCGAATGACCACCGGTGAATAGGGTCCCGAGGCCGCGCGCGGCGTCAGGGTCAGGGGCTGGGCGCCGACCGAGGCCTGCTGCAGGGCGGCCACGTCGCTGGTGTCGCCCAGGGCCGGGATCGCCGACATGGTCTTGGCATAGGCCAGGCGCACGTCGCGGTCGGGCACAGAGGCCTTGGACCAGGACGAGTGCTGCACGTCATAGGCGGCCTGCTTGACGGCCTTGCCGGCGATGAAGACCTTCAGGCCTTCGGCGCCCAGGGTGTCGATGACCAGGCCGGCGGCGGTGTCGCTGCCCTTGAAGCCGACGGCATAGGCCGGATCGGCGACCAGCTGGGCGATCACCTGCTGGCGCTGCACCGGATCGGCCGCGAAGCTGCGCACGGCGCCGACATAGGCCGGATCCTGCAGGGCGATGACGGCGGCATAGGCGATGACGCCCGACAGCAGCTGCTTGGGCTCATAGGCCACAGCGACCTTCAGCGAGGACTGGATCTGTTCGCCGTTCTGGAACTTGGGGTCGATCGCCCCGGCCCGGGCCATGTAGCCGCGATAGGCGCTGGCGCGCTCCACCAGCACATTGGACAGGGTGATCGGCGGCGGCGCGGGCGGTGCGACGACCACGGGCGGCGGCGGCGGGGGAGGCGGGGTCTCGCAGCCGGCCACCACGGTGGTCAGGGCGACGGCGGCCGTCAGCAATACGGCGCGCGCACGCGAAAAGATGGGCATTCCGGGCAACTTCCCCATGGGTCTGGTTTCCGCGAATAGCATCCGCGGCAGGCGGTATTGTGACACTCAGCCTCTTAACCAGCCTTTGACAAGCGTGGCCGCAAGCGGCTTCGCCCAAAGGGTGAGAAGTCGGGGGTCAGTCGAACAGCTTGGAGACCGACTCTTCGTTGGCGATCCGGCGGATCGCTTCGCCGATCAGCGGGGCGCAGGAGACATAGCGGATCTTCGGGCAGGCCTTGACCGGGTCGGAGGCCTCGATCGAGTCGGTGACCACCAGTTCGGTCAGCACCGAATTGGTGACCCGTTCGGCGGCTGCGCCCGACAGCACCCCGTGGGTGACATAGGCGCTGACCGAGACCGCGCCCTGGGCGACCAGGGCGGCGGCGGCGTTGCACAGGGTGCCGGCCGAGTCGGCGATGTCGTCGAACAGGATGCAGCGGCGGCCCGAGACGTCGCCGATGATGTTCATCACTTCCGACTGGCCGGGCCCCGAGCGGCGCTTGTCGACGATGGCCAGGTCGGCGTCGTTCAGACGCTTGGCCAGGGCCCGGGCGCGCACCACGCCGCCGACGTCGGGCGAGACGACCATCAGGTCATCGCCGATCGAATAGTTGCGGATGATGTCGTCGGCCAGCAGGCGCGAGGGCAGCAGGTTGTCGGTCGGGATGTCGAAGAAGCCCTGGATCTGGCCGGCGTGCAGATCCATGGTCAGCACGCGGTCGGCGCCCGAACGGGTGATCAGATTGGCGACCAGCTTGGCCGAGATCGGCGTGCGGCCGCCGGTTTTGCGGTCCTGGCGGGCATAGCCGAAATAGGGGAGGACGGCGGTGATCCGCTTGCCCGACGCGCGCTTGAGGGCGTCGATGCAGATCAGCAGCTCCATCAGGTTGTCGTTGGCCGGATAGCTGGTCGACTGCAGGACGAACACATCCTCGCCGCGCACGTTCTCGTCGATGGTGACGAACACCTCCAGGTCGGCGAACCGGCGCACCTGGGCGCGGGTCAGCGGCATGTCGAGATACTCCGCAATCGACTGGGACAGCGGGCGGTTCGAGTTGCCGGACAGCAGCTTCATGGGGTCGCTCGGAGCAGGGGGGTGCGCGTTGCGGGGCTTCTAGCAGTGATCGGCCGTCGAGCAAGACCTTAACGGCCGGCATGACGGATCTGCGACGCTTTGTGGCTTTCGGGTTGGGTTTGGGGTCTGTCGGCATGCACGACTTCAACAGCGCATGACCCCAACCCCTCATAGCTCTGTCATTCCCGCCCTTGTGGCGGGAACCTCTTTATCCGCCGCAGGTGCGGGAGGGGCGGCGTGCTCAGCACGCCGCTTTCGCTGCAGGTGGCCGCTGAACGAGGGGTTCCCGCCACACGGGCGGGAATGACGAGGAATGAGAGGGGCGGTTGGATGTCGATCCGTCCTCACCCCTCCAGCGCGATCGCCGACAGCAGTCGCCCATAGTCGCCCTCGCCGTTGAGGAAAGCGCGGCGGTTGGAGAAGAACAGGGCCTCCTCGGCACGGGTGTCGTGGCCCACCCATTCGCGCTGCTCGATCCCGGCGGTGCGCAGGCGGTCCAGCACGAAGGCGGGCAGGTCGAACATCCGCTTGTCGTCGCTGGCGCCGGGCCGGAAGAAGTGGCCCGAACCCGGACTATCCGCCTCGAAGCGGTGCAGGAAGTCGACGCTCACCTCATAGGAGTCCGGCCCGATACAGGGACCGACGGCCGCGACCATCCGCGCCGGATCGCCGCCGAGCACCACCATCTTGTCGACAGCGGCCTGGACGACGCCGTCCAGGGCGCCGCGCCAGCCGGCATGGGCGGCGGCGACAATGCGCGCCACCGGATCGACGATCAGCACCGGCGCGCAGTCGGCCGACAGCGCGCCGCAGATCACGCCGGGCGTCCGCGTGACGACGGCGTCGCCCTCGGGCCGGACGTCGCCCCAGGACCCGTCTGCGACGATCGCGATGGTCGAATGGATCTGGTAGCAGGTGTTGAGATCTTCGGGCGCGACCCCGAACCAGCGTGCGGTGCGGGCCCGGTTCTCGATCACGTCGGCCGGCTCGTCCTTGCTGCCCCGCCCGACGTTCAGGCTGTCATAGATCCCGGTCGAGACCCCGCCCTGGCGGGTGAAGAAGGCGTGGCGCACGCCGGGCGCGGCGGCCAGCAGCGGCGACTGGATGGTGGGCAGTTGGCTGTGCGGCATGTCAGGCGACCTCGAAACCAGGCGGCGTGAAACCGGGCGCATGAAGGCACACGGCCTTGAACAACGCGCCCATCTGCGCCTGACCGGTCAGACGATCAAGCTGTCTTGCGATCTGGTCGGCGCGATCAGGGCGGGCGGCGGCCAGGGCCTGGGCCCGCGCCTCGATGCCCAGCATGGCCAGAAAGACCGCCTGCTGCAGGATCGGCCCGGCTTTCGCGCCGGCCTCGACGCCCGCCGCCAGCACGGCGGGGAAGTCGGCCCAGACGGTCAGGTCGGCCTGGCCGGGGCTCTTCAGCGGGTCGACCTTGCGGTGGTCCTGCAGGGCCTGCAGCGTGTCGCCGGGGCCGGCTGCGTCGCGGCCATAGTCGATCAGCAGGGCCGCGCCGCCCTCGGTGGCGACCCGGTAGCCGATCTCGGCGCCGAGGGCCTCCTGGGCGGGCGAGGATTCCAGGACGGCGCCGGGTGGAAGGTCCTCCCCCTGATGGGGGAGGCTTTCGCCTGTCGCCGAAAAACGGTTGTCATCTCGGACGAGCGCGAAGCGCGAAGATCCGGGACCGACGCCTGAACTCAGTGTTTCCGGCGGTCCCGGATCTGCGCTTCGCTTGTCCGGGATGACAGCTGTTTTCGCTGCGCGGCTCCCTGCCCCCCTGGGGGGAGGACTTAGGGCCTTCAACCCGAACGCCAACTGATCATTGTCCAGCCCGATCACCCGCTCGGCCCAGCCGGTCTCGGTCCGGACGAACTGTCGGGCGGGCAGGCAATCGAGCACCTCATTGGCGACCAGGATCATCGGCGCGCCGCCCGGCACCGCCTCCAGCCGGTCGGCCCACTGCGGCGCGGCGCCGGCCAGCCGCTGCGCCTGCAGCGTCCGCAGCGGCGGCGACACCTCGACCAGCCACAAGTCGGCGGCCGTCAGAAAGTCGGGCGCCAGCTTGGCCGCCCGCAGCAGGTCGCTGATCAGGGTCCCGTCGCCGGGGCCCATCTCGACCAGCCGGAACGGCGAGGGGCGGCCCATGCGGATCCAGGTTTCCACCGCCCACAGGCCGATGAGCTCGCCGAACATCTGGCTGACCAGCGGGGCGGTGATGAAGTCGCCGCCGGCCCCCAGATCAGGCCGCGTGGCGTAGTAGCCATCCTGCGGATCGTGCAGGCAGCGGGTGAAATATTCGGCGACGCCGATCGGTCCGTCCTGGGCGATCTGCGCCTTCAGGCGATCAAGCAGGCTCATGGGTCTGGTCGGCCGGTTCGCGCAGGGCCTTCCACAGCAGCCAGATCCCGACCAGCAGCATCGGGATCGACAGGATCATCCCCATGGTCAGGCCGAAGGGGAAGTCGGGCATGCCCTGGTCGGGATTGCGCACATTCTCCAGCAGGGCCCGGAACAGGCCATAGCCGATCAGGAAGGTCCCGATCAGCGCGCCCCGGCGCTGCAGCCACTTCAGGTGATGGGTCGCCACCCAGAGCATCGCGAACAAAACCACGCCCTCGAGCGCGGCTTCATACAGCTGGCTGGGATGGCGGGGGTCGGGACCGGCGGGGCAGCGTCCGCCATTGGCGGCCTGGATCGTCTGATTGCAGAAGATCACCCCGAACGGATGGTCGGTGACCCGGCCCCACAGCTCACCATTGATGTAGTTGGCCACCCGGCCAAAGAACAGACCGATCGGCGCGACCGGCGCGATCAGGTCGCCCAGCTTCAGCACGTCGATCTTCTGCTGGCGGGCGAACAGGGCGATGGCTGCGCAGACACCCAGGAAGCCGCCATGGAAGGACATGCCGCCCTCCCAGATCCGGAAGGCCACCAGCGGGTTGTCCATCAGGCCGCTGCGCTGGCCCTCGTTCATCAGCATGTAGAAGAGGATATAGCCCAGCCGGCCGCCCAGGATGATGCCCAGGGTGATCCACAGGATCAGGTCGTCGATCTGCAGCGGCGTCGCCGTCGGCGTCCGCCCGTTCCAGACGGACGGGCTGTTGACCAGCCGGATGATGTAGCGCCAGCCCAGCAGGATGCCGGCCACATAGGCCAGGGCGTACCAGCGGATCGCCAGCGGGCCCCATTGCAGGGCCAGCGGGCCGATGTGCACGACCGGGTCGATATCGGGAAAGATCACGCCGCTGGCTCCGTTCTGGACAGATCGTCGCAGGCATAGCCGGTTCGGCCTTCGCTTTCACCCCCCGCTTACCATATAAGGATCATGCAAAAGTCGCCCGCACCTGGAACCTCGATGCACAGCCAGAACCCCTTCCTCGACGAATTCGCCAAGCTCACCCAGGCGGCCATGGGCATCGCCCAGACGGCCGGCGAGGAAGCCAAGACCGCCATGCGGGCCCAGGCTGATCGTCTGGCGGCCGAGTTCGACCTGATCCGCCGCGAGGATTTCGAGGCGCTGAAGGCCGAGGTTGCAGCTCTGCGCGAGGAGGTCGCCAGCCTCAAGACCAAGAAGCCCGCCGCCCCCAAGGCCGACAAGAAGTCGGCGGGAACAGGCGAATAGGCGGACGGTCTTTCGCTCTCGACGTGAAGGGGCTGTTACGCCGCTCGCGAACCAGATTAGACTCAATTCGACGTAAGCGATTCATGGTGGGTCTCACGCCCGCCATCGCTCACGGGACGCGCAGGATTCCCATGGACGCCCAACCGGAAGACGACGACGTCCTGATGGCTCTCGACCCCCTCGAAGTGGTCGAGCATGTCCTGTCGGCCGAAAACCTGACCTTTGATCGCACCGACGATGGCGATCTGGCCTTCGCCCTGACCGGCGACTGGAAGGACTATGAGCTGTGGTTCGCCTGGCGGCCCGAGGCCGACTGCCTGCAGCTGTGCCTGTCGCTGGACCTGCGCGCGCCCAAGACCAAGCGCGCCAGCGCTTATGAGCTGCTGGCCATGATCAATCAGCGCGTCTGGCTGGGCCATTTCGAGGTCTGGACCGACGATGGCGAGGTCGTGTTCCGCCACGCCCTGGCCCTGCCCTCGGGCGAGCGCCCGACCATGGCCCAGGCCGCCTCGATGATCGACGCCGCCGTCGAAGCCGCCGACCGCTTCTATCCGGCCTTCGACTTCCTGCTGCAGGGCGCCAAGACCCCGGACGAGGCCATGGCTGCCTGCATGTTCGAGACGGTGGGTCAGGCTTAGGGCTTTAAATCCTTCTCCCGCAAGGGGAGAAGGGTGACGGCAGCGGAGCGTTCTTCCATGACCCCCATCCTCCTCCTCGGCGCCGGTCGCATGGGCGGCGCTCTGATCCAGGGCTGGCGCGAAGCCGGGGCCTTTTCCGCCGCTGACCTGATCGTTCGCGATCCCAATGTCGACGCCGCTGCCTTTGAAGGCGCTCTGGTCAATCCGCCGCTGGACGCCCTGGTCGCCGCCAAGACCGTACTGCTGGCCGTCAAGCCGCAGATCTGGCGCGAGGCGATCAGGGATGTCGTGCCGCACCTCGCCCCCGACGCCGTCATCGTCTCGATCGCCGCCGGTGTAAGCGCCGCCGACATTGCCGAAGCTTTCGGCGGCCGCGCCGTGGCCCGGGTGATGCCGACCACCGCTGTCGCCATCGGCCGGGGCACGGCCAGTATCCATGCCGTCGATCCCAAGGCCCGCGCCGCCGCCCACGCCCTGTTCGCGCCGGTCGCCACGGTGGTCGATCTCGATGACGAAGCGCTGATGCACGCCGCCACCGCCGTCTCGGGCTCGGCCCCGGCCTATCTCTACGCCTTCGTCGAGGCGCTCGAAGCCGCCGGCGCGGGGGCGGGTCTGGATTCTGCCGCCTCCGCCCAGCTGGCCCGCGCCACCATCATCGGCGCGGCGGCCCTGATGGAGGCCGGCGGCGAGGAGCCCTCCGAACTGCGCAAACAGGTCACCTCGCCCGGCGGCACCACGGCAGCGGCGCTGGCGGTGCTGATGGGCGAAGGCGGCTTCGGCGACCTGCTACCCCGGGCGCTGGATGCGGCCATCGCGCGGTCAAAGGAACTGGGCGATCAGCCAGCCTGACCCGGACCTAACCAAAAAAAGTCACTCGCCTGGCCTGAGCGGCGCGATAGACTGTTTAACAGACCCGTGCGCGTGTTGCTGGAGGACGAATGACCGACAGGCAGTACTTCAGCATCGCCAAGGCGGTCGCCTATCTGATCCTGTTCGCGGCCGCCGGCGTGGTGCTTCTGAGAGTGGTGATCGGTCCCCTTTGGGGATCGGCCTCTGACCTTGGCATGATCGGCTCGGTCCTGGCCGCTGCGGCGGGGGTTCTGGGCATGGCCTGGCTCGGCCGCCTGATGTTTCGTGATGTCGCCAGGGGCCTTTCGCCCGACACCCGCCAAGAGATTTCCAAGCCATGAGCACCGTGTCCAACTTACCCCGCAAGCCGATGACTCCGACCGCCTTGCGCAACGTGCTGGTCATTACCGTCGGTGTGCTGGTTCTGCTGATGGGGGGCTGCCAGGTGCTGTCACACAGCACGACCGTGGAACCCGGCAATGTCGGGGTCAAGATCAAGACCCTCGGCTCGGGCGCGGGGGTCTCCAACGACGCCCTGCCGGCCCGCTGGTACTTCCGGGGCATCGGCGAGCGCATCGTCCAGTACCCGGTGATCCAGCGCACCTACAGCTACACCCGCGAGAAGGACGAGCGCGGCAACGAGAACGAGGAGATCACCTTCTCCGACAATACCGGTCTGCCGATGACGGCCGACGTCTCGGTGACCATGCAGGTCAATCCGGCCTCGGCCCCGAACCTCTACCAGACCTATCGCCTGACCTTCGACCAGCTGCTGGACGGTCCGATCCGCAACGACGTCCGCTCGGCCGTCGCGGCCGAGGCCGAGAAGGTCGGGGTCGAGACCCTGTATAGCGGCGGCCGCCAAGTGGTGATCCAGAAGGCCTTCGCCCGGGTCGCCGGCAAGTGGGCCAAGCACGGTGTGACGGTGTCGCAAATGGACTGGATCGGATCCATCCGCTACCCGACCGCCGTGATCGACCAGATGCAGCGCAAGACCCAGCTGGAGCAGGAAGCCCTGGCCGCCAAGGCGCTGGAGGCCAAGGAAACCGCCCTGGCCAACGCCGCCGTCGCCAAGGCCAAGGGCGAGGCCGAGGCCATCCGGATCAAGGGCGAGGCCCTGCGCTCCAATCCCCAGGTCCTGCAGCAGCAGGCGATCGAGAAGTGGGACGGGGTGCTGCCCAAGGTCACCGGAGCCTCGACGCCGTTCGTCAAGATCGACTGACGGTTCGCCGGGCGCGGGTCTCGCCTTGCCAGATCCGCGCCCGGTCTCCATCTGTTGGCCATGACCGCCGCTGAAGACATCCTCGACCGCGCCGCCGCCGCCGCCCTGGCCCTGGCGTCCGACAAGCCCTGGCATTTCATCGCCCTGCGCGACATCGCTCTGAAGGCCGAGATCCCGTTCGGCGAGCTGTACGCCCTGGCCTCGGGCAAGGGCGCGGTGCTGGCCCACCTGTCGACCCGCTTCGACCGCGCGGCGCTGGGCACCGTCTCTGCTGACGAGGCGACGTCGCACGATCGTCTGTTCGATGCCGCCATGGCCCGGCTGGAGGCCATGGAGCCGCATCGCGCGGCCCTGATCGCCATCGCCGCCTCGGAGGGCGTGGTGGTCTCGGCCTTGCGCTTTCCCAAGACGGCGCGGGCCATCCTCGAGGCCGGCGGCGTGGAAGCCACGCCGGTTCGGCTGGCGGCGATGACCGCGGTCTGGGCGCGAACGGTCCAGGTCTGGCGCGACGACGAAGGCGCGCTGAACCGGACGATGGCCGAGCTCGACAAGCGGCTCAAGCAGATGGCCGAGCGGCTCTCGAAGATCGGGGCGGGGTTCTGATGCTCCCCCTCTGGGGGAGCTGTCGCGGAGCGACTGAGGGGGACGTCTCGGCTTAGGCCGCGCTGCCCCCTCCGGCCCTCTGGGCCACCTCCCCCAGAGGGGGAGGATCTACGTCGCCGCCCTACGGCAACCGCATCACCGCCCGCAGCCCGCCCATCGCCGACCGCTCCAGCACCAGGTCCCCGCCCAGGCCGCGCGCCATGTCGCGGGCGATGGCCAGGCCCAGGCCGACGCCCTTTTCGTTCTGGTTGCGCGATTCATCCAGCCGGTTGAACGGCTTGAAGGCTTCCTCGTAGCGATCTTCGGGGATGCCGGGCCCGTCGTCCTCGACGACGACCTCGACGCCGCCGGTGATCCGCGCGGCGGCTGTGACCTTCACATGATCGCCATAGGCCTTGG
Source organism: Caulobacter sp. FV1ye13L (assembly GCF_058681155.1). The sequence goes on along the minus strand of NZ_CM178732.1, from coordinate 743,153 downwards.
CGTTGTCGATCAGGTTGGCCAGCGCCCGCCTGAAGGCGTTGGGACGCAGCTCGACGGTCAGTTCGGGCGGCACGCTGGACTCGACGGCGGCGCCAGCCCGGAGCGCCGCCGCCACCACGCCGCCGATCAGCTCGGCCAGGTCGACGGTCTGGGGCGCTTCCCCGCCCTCGCCGCGGGCGAAGGCCAGGTACTCGTCGATCATGTGCTCCATCTCGGCCAGATCGCCCTTCATGGCGTCCATCCGCTCGCACGGCTCGGCCAGGGCCATTTCCAGCTTCAGGCGGGTCAGCGGCGTGCGCAGGTCGTGGCTGACGCTGGCCAGCAGGGCGGTGCGCTGTTCGATATGGCGCTGGATGCGGGCCTTCATGGCCAGGAAGGCCATGGCGGCCTGGCGCACCTCGCGCGCGCCGTGGGGCTTGAAGTCGATGTCGCCGCCGCGCCCAAAGGCGTCGGCCGCGTCGGCCAGCCGCTCGATGGCCCGCACCTGGTTGCGGATGAACAGGATGGCGACCGCCGTCAGCAGCAGGGTCGCCACCACCATCCAGACGATGAAGATATGGCCCTGGGTGGCGAAGGCCCGGTCGCGCAGGGCGTAGATCTGCAGCACCCCGCCGCTCACCTGCACGCGGATGTCGATATAGGCGGTGTAGCGGGTGGTATCGAACCAGAACGGCACGTTCAGCCGGTCGGCCAGGGCGTCCTGCAGCGAGCGGTCGAGCGCCGGAACCAGCGAGGTGCGCCGGCTGGTCGGCAGCTTCTTGCCCTTCTGGAAGGCGATGGAGAGGGCCAGGGATTCCTCGGCCCGGTCGGCCAGCTTGGTTACGGCCTCGGGACTGGGATCGTCCTGATAGCTGGCCACCGCCCAGGCGACGTCGCCGGCCAGGCCTTCGGACAGGCGGCTGTTCACCGTCTGCCAGTGGGCGTCGAAAAAGGCCCAGGTCACGGCGATCTGCATCACCGCCACCGGCAGGACGATGATCAGCAGCGAGCGGCCAAACAGCGAGGTCGGCAGCCAGCGCTTGATCTGGCGGGGGATGTAGAGCTTGGCGCGCAGGCGCATCAATCCGGCGCCAGCCGATACCCAATGCCGCGCACCGTCTGCAGATAGCGCGGGTTCTTCGGATCCGGCTCGATCTTGCGGCGCAGGCGGGTGACCTGAACGTCGATGGCCCGGCCGGTGGCGTCGGCGGTGTCGCGGGCCAGTTCCAGGCGGTCGACCGGCTCGTGGGCCGAGCGGGCCAGGCGGCGCATCAAGACCACCTCGGCCTCGGTCAGGCGCACCGGCTGGCCGTCGCAGGTCAGTTCGCCGCGCTCGGGCTCGAAGGAACAGCGGCCCAGGGACAGCTCGCGCGGGCCCGTGGGCCGGGCATTGGTGCGGCGCAGGATGGCCTCGATGCGCAGCAACAGTTCCTGCGGCTCGAACGGCTTGCCCAGATAGTCATCGACCCCGTGGCTCAGGCCCTCGATGCGGTCCTGGGTCTGGTCGCGGGCCGTCAGCATCAGGATCGGGGTCTTGCCGGTCTCGCCGCCCATGGCCCGCAGGCGCTTGGTGAAGGCCATGCCGTCCTCGCCCGGCATCATCACGTCCAGCACCATCAGGTCAAAGTCCAGCGAGCCGCACAGTCGGTCGGCGCCGGCCGCATCGGCGGCGGTGCTGACCCGAAAGCCGGCACGGACCAGGAATTCCTTCAGCAGCTTGCGGATGCGGTCGTCGTCATCGACGACCAGCAGATGGCGTTCGCGGCGTTCCTCGGGCGTCATGCCACCACTCTACGCGTCGGACCCACGCCCTGTCTCGGCCCGGCGAGAGCCGCCAGGATGCGGCGCGTGCCCGCCACCCCGTCCAGCCCGCCGGTGCGATAGGCCTTGGCCAGCAGGGTGCGCAGCCGGTCGGCGGTGCGTGCCTCGAAGGCCACGCCCTCCGGCGTCAGCACAGCGGGCTTGCGGCGGCCGTCCAGATCGCCCGAGCCGCGCTCGACCAGCCCCGCCTTGGTCAGGTCGGCCAGGGTGCGGCTGGCGGCCTGCTTGGACAGGCTGGTCAGTTTCGACAGGTCCTGCACGCCGATGCCGGGCCGGCGGCGCAGCAGGAAGGCGGCCCGCCAGTGCGAGCGGCCCAGGCCCAGGCCCTCGGCTTCCAGGGCCGTGTCGACCGCCGCCCACAGGGCCGCCTCGGCCAGCAGGATCAGCTCCAGGCCGCTGTCCAGCTCTTCCTCGCGCAGGATAAGCCGGGGGTCGGCCGCGCCTTGCTGCAGGGGGGCTATCATCGCCGTTGAGTCCACTTGTCTGTCGGTCGGAATGTCGGGAGGTCCAGGGCGCACGGTGGCCGAGATCGACGAGGCCCGCAAGGCGAGCACGACCCAGAACAGGCGCGGCGGCCGTTCTGCGTGCTCGATCACCGGCCGTGACGAAGAGATGAGCGGTGTTTCAGCGGCGCGGCCCTGAACGACCAAGCCGCCCGGGATCGCTCCCGGACGGCTCGCGGAGGTCCTGGCGTGTGGCCCGACGTCAGAAGGTCTTGCGCAGGCGCAGCGAGACGAAGGTGTTGGGGTTGATGGCCCGGTCCTCGATGAAGGCCACGGCGCGGGTCGTGCGGTTGGCATAGACGGTGCGCTTCTGGCTGTAGTCGTCCCAGAGGTTCAGCTGGGCGCGGATCGCCAGGGTCGGGGTCGGCTTGTACTCGACGAAGGCCTCGTAATACTGGGCGCCGCGCCAGATGCTGGTCTGGTCCGGATCATAGGTGCCCTGGCCCAGCAGCGGCAGCCAGTTGATCCCCCATTGGGTTTTGTAGCGCACCAGATCCTGCTGGAAGCCCAGATTGGCCTGGGTGGGGCGAACATTGGAGATCGGCCGGTCCTTGCCCGTGGTGGGGTCGGTGACGTGGGTCTCGTTCCAGTCGTTCTTGAAGGTGAAACGACCGCCCGGGATGCCCAGCCTGTCGACCGGCACGACGATGTTGACCGACAGCTTGTCCAGCGTACCGTCGCCGATATTGCCGGTCGCCGACAGGCCGCCCGGCAGGGGCAGGCGGTCGATCACGCCGATGATCTCATCGTGGCGATAGCCGATCGAGACGATGCCCTCGCCCCAGAACCGGCGCTCATAGGTCAGTTCGGCGATCCAGCGCTGTTCCGGTTCCAGATCGACATTGCCGCCATAGACGGTCCCGTCGTCCAGCGCGGCCGAGGCGGCGAAGTCTTCGAAGTCCAGCTGGCCTAGTTCGCGCTCGAAGCGGAACCGGACCTGGTTCTTGTCGGCGGGCGTCCAGGTGGCGAGCAGGCGCGGCTTGGCGAAGAAGAAGCTCTTTTCCTGATCGGCGTCGCCCGACTGCTTGATGGTCGAGGTTTCCAGCCGCAGGCCGCCTTCGAGGCTGAGCTTGGGGTTCACCCGCCAGGTGGCCTTGGAGAAGGCCTCGCCGCGGGTTTCCTCGACCTTGACCGAGGCCGAGGGCAGGGGCACGGCCACGCCGCCCTGGGTGAAGGCCTGGTCGACTTCCAGCATGTTGTAGGCGACCTCGCCGCCGACCTCGAGGGTCAGGGACGCCGAACGCTCGCTGCGCACCAGGGCGCGGAAGATCGACTCGGACGATTCGCCCTCGGCGCTGAACTTCTGCTCGGGACGGGCGACGCCGCCCAGGGTTTCCTTGCCGGTCGAGACCTCGTCGAAGGTCTCGAACTCGTGGATCGCACGGGTCTCCAGCGTCCAGCCTGGCGTGATCGGGCGGGTCCAGGTCAGGCCCAGCTCGCCGTCCTTGTCTTCGTAGTGGTAGTCGCTTTCGCGCTGGGCCACGGGCGAACGCTGCACGGTCCACTGCTGCCAGTCGCCGACGCCGTAGCGGGCGGTGGCGTCCAGCTTGCCGCCGGCCACGGGGCCGTTGAAATTGCCGCGGATCGAGCGGCCGCCGCCCCAGCCGTCGTTCTGATAGAATTCGTCGCGGGTCACCGCGCCGGTCCCGTCGCGGCGGATCGTGCGGCCCGGACCGTTGGAGTCGCTGGTGCCCATGCCGTCCGACAGGGTGACGCCCCAGCTGCGCTCGCCGTCGCGGGCGGTGAACTGGTAGGAGCCGCCAAAGACGTCGTGCCCGCCGTCGAACAAAAAGGCGTTCATCGTCAGGATCGACTGGCGGCTGGCGGTGGTCTTGAGGATCACGTTCACGATCACCGAATAGCCCTGCATGTCGACGCCGGCCGCGCCACCACGGATCAGTTCGATGCGCTCGACCTGGTTGGCGGGGGTGCGCGACATCACGCTGGAGCCGGTGTCGTTCTTGGAGGCCGGGCGATTGCCGTTGATCAGGATGTTGCCGACCGCGCCCTCGAAGCCGCGCGCGCCCGAGCCGTCATTGACCGAAAAGCCCGGTACGCGGTTGATCATGTCCAGGGCGGTGTTGGGGCGCTGGGCGGCGAAGAAGTCGGGCTGGAAGACCAGAACGCCGCGCTGGCTGGCGTCGCCCGCGACCGCGCTGGCCGGCGCCGGCGTTTCGGCCGTCTGGGCCGCGAAGGCCGAGCCGGCGGTCAGGACAAGCGCTGTGGTGGCCAGCAGAATGGTTCTGGTCATCGATTTCCCCCTCGAACTTACGCAGAGAGGTCTGCCGGTCTGGTGCGCCTATCTCAAGTTACAAGGGTGAAAGGTTTATATATCTCTGTAATCATTACATGGAGTTCATGTTTCGAACATTTAGATCAGAGATTTAACGGATATTGTATTTGAGAGATGATCGATCTGTTCGTGGCCTGCAATGTCTATATCTGTTCAGGGTTCGCCGACGCCCATCGAGATCGGCATTCTAAGTTTCACTGACCGACGCTTGCCTCCAGCTCCCGCGCCGGGGCTTGGGCGTCGTGTTCAGCGCCACGGCGGCTCACAGGCGTTCTCCCGGCAGCAGCCAGGGCGTCTCGCCAGTTATCGCGCGTTTCCCGGAGCTACGGGTTTCTCAGGCGGGAAAACGCGAGGTCAGGTCGAGACCTTGGCCTCAAGCTCGGCCAGCCGCTGGCGGGTCAAGGCCAGGTCCGAGCCGAACCGCGCCGGGTCGGCGGCCGCCAGGCGCGCAGCGACGTCATAGCTTTCGCGATAGAGATCCAGCGCCCGCATGCGGTGGCCGCGATCTTCACGCAGGTCGGCCAGACGCTCCAGCGATACGGACAGGGCGCGCTGGGCCCCCGGGTCCCCGGCTTCGCGGCCGCCGCTGGACCGGCGCAGGGCCAGGGATTCCTCGAAGGCCGACAGGGCGTCGTCGAGGCGGCCCTCGGCCTCGGCCACGTCGCCGACACCCGCCAGGGTTCCAGCCAGCAGTTCCATGGCGTTGAGGTCGCCGGGCGCGGCGCGCAGGGCGTCGCGGGCGTGAGAGACGGCGGTGTCATAGGCCTCGGCGGCGTCGTCCATCTGACCCTGGCTGCGCGCGAAATCGCCCAGGTCGCGATAGACGGTGGCCAGTTCGCGGTCGCCGCTGGCGGCGCCCTTCATGGCGATCAGCAGTCGGGCCGCCTCGGACCAGGATTCGGCCCGGGTCAGGGCGATCATGCGCTCGCGCAGGTGGGCGAAGGTGTCGCCTGCGGGTGCGGCGGGCTTGGCCGGCGCAGGGGCCTGCCGAGTCACTGGGGCCGGAGGGCGCGCCGCAGCCGGCGCCGGCGCCGGCGAGACGTTGAGTACGGGCGTGGCGATGGGCGCGAAGTCCTGGGCCGGCGCGATGACCGGCGCGGCTTCCAGGCCGCCTTCGAGGTCCAGGGCGACAGGACCCGTCTTTCGCCGCTTGGGCTTGGGGCGAGGCGTCAGGGCGGCGACGACGAATACTCCCCCGAGTATCGCCGCCGCCGCACCGGCTAATGGTCGATGCGGCTCAAACGGTCCGAGATCGAGATGCGCGGCCCAGCTTCCCAGCTGCCCCCAGCCCGCGACCACGTATCCCGACGTCGCCAGGATCGTCCCCAAGATGATCCCTACGATGCGAGCCAGCATGCCGCCCCCTCCAAGACGTCCATTCGCCAGGAGCCACAGGTCAGCCGAGCCGGGCCCTGCCGTCGAGCCGTCTCAACTGGCAGGGGAAGTGCGTGCCGAAAGACGACGCTCCGCAGGGCGCCGGCCGCGAAAGGCGCCTCTAAATCAGCCATGTCCGGGGTCTGGGATAGGATTCGCCGCGCGCCAGATAGTAGATCCCGACGCCGCAGCGGACCGCGAACCACACGCCGACCAGGCCCATGATCATGGCGCCGGCGGCCACCACCGGGATGCCGACCAGCAGGATCGACAGCGGCAGGCCCAGTATGAACAGCACAAGACCGATCAGGAACCAGCCGATGGTCAGCCAGAAGCTGCGGATGGCGAAGGTGTAGTGGCTTGCGTTGATCGGTCCCGCCGTCGAACGGTTGGCATAGGCCACGATCAGGCCGACGATGGTGGTGGCCGCGCAGCTGGCGAAGCCCAGCAGATACAGACCATAGACGACGGCCGGCAGGACCTTGTCCTCTTCGGCGCGGACCGTGGGCGGCAGGCCGGGCGTTGAAACGTCGGTCATGGCTCAGAGCATCCAGTTCTTGGGGGTGGGATAGGCCTGACCCTTGAGCAGGAACGACAGGCCAATGATGCTGCGCACGGCGATCCACACGCCCAGGGCGGCCAGCAGGAAGATGCCGATCCCGATCACGGTCAGCGCCCCGCCGACGATGCCGAACAGCAGCGACAGCCAGAAGGTGCGGATGGCGAAGGTGTAGTGGCTCTGCAGCCAGTCGGGCGCGCCCTTGCGGCTGACATAGGCCAGGATCACGGCGATCACCGAGGTGACGCCCCCGGTGATCAGTCCCGCCAGGGTCAGGGCGTAGACGATGATCGGCAGGGTCTTTTCATCCTGCAGGGGCGGTGGGACGGCGGGGTCGAGATCGGTCACGGTGAAGCTGAACCTTGGAAAACGATGGTGTCCCAAGGATCGTCCTTATCGGCGATCGATGCAAATGAAGGTCCCGTAACCCTGGGCGTCGGGGCTCTAGGGCAGCAGGTCCCGCGGCGGGTCGCGCGGATCAAAGCCGTCGCCGCGCGACAGCCAGGGCAGGGCGGCCAGCAGCAGGATCAGCACGAAGCTCATCCGCGCGGCCATGTCGATCCCGACCCCGGCCATGCCGGCGCCGAGCGACGAGACCAGCAGGGCGACGACGCCCATGGCCAGCAAGCCGGCGACCCAGGTCAGGGCCGGGCGGGCTTCGATGCGGGCCAGGTCGAAGCGGGCGGCGGGGGCGGCGTCGGCGGCCTGGCGCGACAGGGCGCGCACGAAGGTCGAGAAGCTTTCCAGCCGGTCCTCGACATGGCCGGGCCCGGCATAGCTCTGGGCGATGACGACCATCCGGGCGCGGCCAAAGCTCAGCTGCAGCACGCGGCGGTGGCCGCCCCGGGGCGCGGCGGCCAGGCGAAAGCGGGTCAGGGCGCTGAGGGGAAAGCCGCGTACCCGAACGCCGCGCGTCTCGACCAGCGTCCCGTCCTTCAGCGTCCAGACCGTTTCCGGCTGGAGCGGCGCGAGGCGGGCGCTGTGGGTCGGATCCATTATGCGCGGACGGCGGTGATTTCCACGCCGGCGGCGGCGGCGTGCGGGGCCAGGGCCAGGGGCTTTTCGACCCGCACGCGGGCGCGGGTCACGCGGCTGTCGGCGAAACAGGCCTGGGCCAGGCGCTCGGCGAAGGTCTCGACCAGATCGATATGGCCCTCGTCGGCGATGGCGCGGGCGGCCTGGCCGATGGTCTCGTAGTTGACGGTGTCGCCCAGGCGCTCGCAGTGGCTGGCGGCCACGTCCAGCTCGACATCGATGACCAGCGGCTGGCGGCGGCCGTGCTCGTGGTCATAGACCCCGATCCAGGCTTCCACCTTGAGCGCGCGCACGAAGACCTTGGTCACGATCACGCGGGCGACCGGAGCCGAATCGGCGGTGTTTTCGGCGAGGGGAGAGGCGGCCAAGCGGCGCCCTTTCTTAGGGTGCGACGATGTCGGGCGTGCGCCAGGCCAGATGCTGCCCGGCGTCCACGGCGATCATCTGGCCCGTGACCGCCCGTGCGTCAATCAGATAGCGCAGGGCGGCGGTCAGGTCGTCGGGGGTGGCGCGGCGCTGCAACAGGGTGCCGGCCGCTTCGGCCTCGAACTCGCCGGGGGCCTGATGGACGTTGGGCAGGGTCGGGCCGGGGCCGATGGCGTTGACGCGGATGCGCGGGGCCAGCGCTTGCGCAAGCGTCTGGGTCGCCCACCACAGGCCGGCCTTGCTGAGGCTGTAGCTGAAGAACTGCGGATTGGGCCGCCAGACCCGCTGGTCGACGATATTGACGATCAGGCCTTCGGCGTCGCCGGGCAGGGCCGCAGCGAAGGCTTCCGCCAGCACGATCGGGGTCCGCAGATTGGTCTCCAGATGGCTGTCCCACAGGGCGCGGTCCAGCGAGCCGACGCGGTCGTCCTGGAAGCTGGAGGCGCTGTTGACCAGCAGGGTCAGGGGCCCCAGCGGGGCGGCGCGGGCGATCAGGCCCGCGACCTGGGTCTCGTCCGACAGCTCGGCCGACAGGGCGATGGCCCGGCGGCCCAAGGCCTGGACGGCGGCCACCGTTTCGGCGGCTTCGCTGGAGTCGCCGCGATGATGCACGGCCACGTCATAGCCGGCGCGCGCGGCTTCCAGCGCCAGGGCCTGGCCGATCCGACGCCCCGCGCCGGTGACCAGGGCCGCGCCCCGTCCCCCCGCGCGGTCCGGGCTCATGGCTGGCTTAGTCGAGACGGCCGAACTCGAAGTAGTTGAGGGCCAGGAAGACGCCGATGAAGGCGCCGATAACGAGGATCGCGATCATGACGCGGCTCCATTGAAGACCAAGGGTCCTGCGGCTTTAGCGAGGCGGGGGCCTGACCGCAAGACCAAGGACAGCTATCGTCCCCGCCATGCTATGGCGCCGACGCATCGAACCCTTCACCCGCCCCCTGGTCTATGCCTGGTTTCGCTGGAACCGGGGGCTGACGCTGGGGGTGCGCGGGCTGGTCACCGATGGCGAAGGCCGGGTGCTGTTGATCCAGCACACCTATATTCCCGGCTGGTACCTGCCCGGCGGCGGGGTCGAGCGGGGCGAGACGGCGCAGCTGGCGCTCTGCCGCGAATTGCAGGAAGAGGCCGGCATCCGTGTGCTGGGCCGGCCGCTGCTGCTGTCGGCCCATTCCAACGAGCCGCGCCACCCCGGCGACCACGTGCTGGTCTATCGGATCACGGCCTGGGAGCCCTGCCAATCCTCGGCCCAGGGCGAGATCCACGCCGTCGGCTGGTTCGCCCCCGACGCCCTGCCAGACGATATCAGCCCCGGCACGCGACGGCGGATCGCCGAGGCTCTGGACGGCGTCGACAGCGATGTGATGTGGTGAGGGCTTCCCACATGAACGCCGATCATTAAAATGGTTGTTTGAACAAGGCCCGCCGCTTCCTAAATCAGAGCGGACCTCAATTCCCCCAAAGGGCAGGAGCACAGCATGCGCGACTACACCAAGTTCTATATCGACGGGGCCTGGGTCGATCCGGTCGCGCCCAAGACGCTGGACGTGATCAATCCGGCCAATGAAGAGGTCTGCGGCCGCATCTCGATGGGCGGCGTCGCCGATGTCGACAAGGCGGTCATGGCCGCCCGCAAGGCGTTCGAGACCTTCAGCCTGACCAGCCGCGAAGAGCGCATCGACCTGCTGGAACGCATCGTCGCCGAATACCAGAAGCGCTTCGAAGACATGGCCAAGGCCATCACCGAGGAAATGGGCGCCCCCGCCTGGCTGGCGCAACGCGCCCAGGCCGCCATGGGCATCGGTCACGTCCAGACCGCCATCGCGGTGCTGAAGAATTACAAGTTCGAGGAAGACCGCGGCACCACCCGCATCGTGAAAGAGCCGATCGGCGTCTGCGCCTTCATCACGCCGTGGAACTGGCCGGTCAACCAGATCGCCTGCAAGGTCGCCCCGGCCCTGGCCACCGGCTGCACCATGGTGCTCAAGCCCTCGGAAATCGCCCCGTTCAGTGGCTATATCTGGACCGAGATCCTGCACGCCGCCGGCGTGCCGCATGGCGTGTTCAACCTGGTCAATGGCGACGGCCCCGTGGTCGGCGCCGCCCTGTCCAGCCATCCTGAAGTCGACATGGTGTCGTTCACCGGCTCGACCCGGGCCGGCATCGAGGTGGCCAAGAACGCCGCTCCGACCGTCAAGCGCGTGCATCAGGAACTGGGCGGCAAGAGCCCCAACATCATCCTCGAAGACGCCGACTTCCAGCGCGCCGTCACCGGCGGCGTCGCCTCGGTGATGATGAACTCGGGCCAGTCGTGCAACGCCCCCACCCGCATGCTGGTGCCGGGCAAGAAGATGGACGAGGTCATCGCCATCGCCCGCGCCGCCGCCGAAGCCCACACCGTGGGCGACCCCAACGGCAATTCCAAGATGGGCCCTGTCGTCTCCGACGTGCAGTGGAACAAGATCCAGGGCCTGATCCAGAAGGGCATCGACGAAGGCGCCACCCTGGTCAGCGGCGGCGTCGGCCGTCCCGAGGGCCTGGACAAGGGCTACTACGTCAAGCCCACCGTCTTCGCCAATGTCACCAACGAGATGACCATCGCCAAGGAAGAGATCTTCGGCCCGGTCGTCGCCATCCTCGGCTACGACACGGTCGACGAGGCCGTGAAGGTCGGCAACGACACCGAATATGGCCTGGCGGCCTATATTTCGGGCGGCGACGAGGGTGAGGTCCGCAAGGTCGCCTCGCGCCTGCGGGCCGGCCAGGTGATCCTCAACGGCGCCGGCTCCGACCTGATGGCCCCGTTCGGCGGCTACAAGATGAGCGGCAACGGCCGCGAGTGGGGCGACCACGCGTTCGGCGAGTTCCTCGAGACCAAGGCGATCCTCGGCTACGCGCCGAAGGTGGCGGCGGAGTAGGGCTCTACTGCTGAGGTTTGAGTTTGAGGGGGCGGGGTCGAAAGGCTCCGCCCTTTTTCTTGCGGTCCAGACCGGCGATCGTCTCGCCGTGAGATGAAGGGTTGGCTCCCCTCTCGGCGCGAAGGGGCGGCGGGGCGCGACTTTCCAATAACAACCGTCATTCCCGCCCTTGTGGCGGGAACCCCTCGCTCCGCCGCAGGTGCGGGAGGGGCGAAGTGCGCGCGCACTTCGCTGGCGCTTCAGGTGTCAGCTGAAACAGGGGTTCCCGCCACAAGGGCGGGAATGACGGGAGGTTTTGGGGTCGAGGACGAATTGCCGGGCCTCCGCCGCCGGACTAGCCTCGCCGCATGATCACCCTGCGCCGTCTCCGCCCTGATGAAGGTCCCGCCGCCGCAGACCTGCATCGTCGTGGGGGCGCGCTGATCCCAGGCTATGACACCGCGCTCCATACGGCCGAGGAATACGCGGTCTTCTACCGTGACAAGGTGATGGTCGACGGACCGGTCTGGGGCGCGTTCGACGGCGAGGTCCTGCGAGGCCATGTCGCTCTGCTGCCCGGCTGGATCGACCATCTGTATGTCGATCCCGACTTCCACGGCCTTGGGATCGGCAGCGCCCTGGTGCGGCTCGCCCAGGAGCAGCAGGCTGAGCTGCGGCTCTATACCTTTCAGGCCAACACGCGGGCGCGGGCGCTCTATGAGCGGCATGGCTTCGGGGTCGAGGAGCTTACCGATGGGGCCCGCAACGAGGAGAAGATGCCGGACGTGACGTATGTCTGGCGGCGGGCGTGACGGCGGCGACGATGATCGTCTGGTCGTGAGGTGAAGGGGCGGCGGCAAATCGCCATCCCTATGATTCCCGTCATTCCCGCCCTTGTGGCGGGAACCCCTCTGTCCGCCGCAGGTGCAGGAGGGGCGAAGTGCGTGCGCACTTCGCTGGCGCTGTACGTGTCAGCTGAACCAGGGGTTCCCGCCACAAGGGCGGGAATGACGGGAGGTTTTAGGGGGGGTGGAAGGGAGGGAAAGGGCAGTGAGCCCTAACCCAGCCCCGGCGCCGAATAGCGCTGGCCCTGACGCATCGCGCCGGTGGCCAGGAAATAGACCACGCCGGCCAGCAGCACGATGCTGGTCGCCACGCTGGCTTCCGGGCCGAAGGCCCCGCCGGTCAGCCACCAGGGGGCGCCGTGGGCCGGGGCGAGGTCGACGACCAGGCTCTGGACGGCGATCTTGCCGCCGCTGACGTCCAGGCCAAAGCCGACGCCCAGCAGGGTGTTCCACATCGAGTGCCAGGCGCAGACGCCCCACAGCGAGCCTTCCTTGATCGCATAGAGGCTGATCATCACGGCAAACAGCACCAGATTGACCAGGGCCAGGACCAGTTCCGGCGACGGCTCGATATTGCCGGCGTGCAGCAGGGCGAAGATCAGTGAATTGATGATGATGGCGATGACCAGGCCGTGGCGCGAGGCCACCAGCTGCATCAGCCAGCCGCGCAGCATCAGCTCCTCGGTCGCGCCCTGCACCATGAAGCCGCCGAAGATGCAGAGGATCGGCAGGAACAGGGCCAGGGAGGGGCCGGTCCAGACGCCGAAACCTTCGATCTTGTAGCCGCCCAGGGCCCAGGCCAGACCGATCGAGGCGAACAGGAAGCCGGCGCCGACCAGCAGGCCGCGACCATAGCGCAGCAGGGCGTCGCCATTCAGGCCCAGGGTGGCGGGAGAGCGGCGCTCGAACAGCCAGGCCCAGGCCAGGATCAGCAGGGCGGTGAAGCCAAAGCCCAGAAGCTGGATGGTCAGGGGCTGCCACTGGGTGGCTAGGTCGGCCTGGTGAAAGCCCATCGGCTTCAAGATGCCGAAGATGGTCAGCAGTTGGCCGGCGATGAAGAACAGCACGATCAGCGGGATCGCTGCCGCCGTCCAGGTGCGGCGATGGCGCGTCGTGCGCGGCGCATAGAGTTCGACGTGTTTCATGATCTAATACAGGCGGTGTTTTCGCCTTACCAATCTGTAATGATGGGTGGATGCTGCGTGTATTAGCGTCGAAATTATGGTCCTGTGTATTTAAATATTTGTCACCTGATGTCGTCTGTCCTTGTTTTCGACCGGTGAGGGGCCCCCGTGGCCGGTCAGGGGTGACGTCGGCCCCGCGTCGCCCATGAGCCATCTTGCCGTTCGCCGGCATTGCGCTAACGTCTCGCCCCAAAGAGAACAATGATAACCTACAGGGAGCGAGACCATGACGCCTTCGGATGGCGCGTCGCCTTTGCGCGATGTCAGCACGGTGGCTTTCAAGCCTCTGCCGATGAAGGGGCCCGAGGTCAGTGTCGACTATCGGCCTGACGGCTCACTGGTCATCACCTCCAACCACGCGCCCGGCGAGGGGCCGCGCTCCATCGCTCACCTGTTGGCGCAGAAGGCCGGCGAGCACTCTGACCGGCCCTATCTGAAGCAGCGCGAGCCCGGTCACGGGCCCTGGCGGATGACGACCTATGGCGAGGCCTTCCGCGCCGTCGAGGGGATTGCCCAGTGGCTGCTGGACCAGGGCCTGACCAGCGACGACAGCGTGATGATCCTGTCGGGCAATTCGATCGAGCACGCCCTGATGACCCTGGGCGCCTATACGGCCGGGGTTCCGGCCGCGCCGATCAGCCCGGCCTACAGCCTGATCTCGAGCGACCACGCCAAGCTGAAGCACTGTTTCGACAAGGTGGCCCCGCGGGTGATCTTCGCCCAGAGCGGGGCGCTGTTCGCCAAGGCGCTGGAGACGCTGAAGGCCATCGACCCGACCGTGCTGGTGGTCACCGCAGACGGAACCGGTGAGGGCGCAGTGAGCTTCGCCGACATCGCCGCCACGGTCCCGACCCTCGCGGTGGAGGTCTCGCGCGAGACCCTGGGCTCGGCGACGGTGGCCAAGTACCTGTTCACCTCCGGCTCGACGGGCATGCCCAAGGCCGTGCCCCAGACCCACGGCATGATGGCCGGGGTGATCGCCGGCCAGGACGGGCTGAAGCTGGAGGAGCCGGAGACCGGCGAGGTTCCGCAAAGCCTGGAATGGATGCCGTGGAGCCATATCTCGGCCGGCAATATCGGTTTCAACGCCGTCCTGTGGGCCGGCGGAACCCTGCATATCGACGAGGGCAAGCCTTTGCCCGGCATGTTCGAGACCACGATCAAGAACCTGTATGAGGTCTCGCCGATCGTGTTCGGCTCGGCCCCGATCGCCTTTTCCATGCTGGCCGAGGCGATGGAGAACGACCCGGTGCTGCGCGCCTCGTTCTTCAAGAACCTGCGCTATATGGGCTATGGCGGCGCGACCCTGTCCAACGACGTCTATACCCGCATCCAGGCCCTGGCCGTCGCCGAGACCGGCCAGCGCATTCCGCTGACTACCATGTACGGCGCGACCGAGACGCAAGGCATCACCGTCACCCACTGGATCACCGAGCGGGTCGGTCTGGTGGGCCTGCCCCTGCCGGGCATCCAGCTGAAACTGGCCCCCAGCGGCTCCAAGTTCGAGGTGCGGGTCAAGGGGCCGACCGTGGCGGCGGGCTACCACAAGGATCCCGAGAGAACCTCGGCGGCCTTTGACGAAGAGGGCTTCTATCGGCTGGGGGATGCGGCGCGGTTCGTCGATCCGGAAGATCCGGCCAAGGGACTGGTGTTCGACGGCCGGGTGACCGAGGACTTCAAGCTCGACAGCGGCACCTGGGTCAGCGTCGGGGTGCTGCGCCCCGACCTGGTGGCCGCCTGCAGCCCCTATATCGCCGACGCGGTGATCTGCGGTCAGGACAAGGGCTTCATCGGCGCACTGTTCTGGCCTTCGCCCTCGGGGCTGATGGCCCTGGTCGCCGATCCGGGACCGGGCACGCCGATGGAGAAACTGACCGCCTTCCTGCGCGAGCGGCTGGCGACGTTCAACGCCGGGGCTGGTGGCTCGTCGCGCCGCATCGCCCGCTTCACCGTGATGACCGAACCGCCCTCGATCGACGCCGGCGAGATCACCGACAAGGGCTATGTGAACCAGCGCGCGACGCTGGAGCGCCGCGCGGCCCTGGTCGAGGCGCTGTTCGTCAATCCGCCGCCGGAAGGCGTGGTGGCGGTATAACGCCGCCCTCATCCGTTGATGAGACATCAGAAGCTCTCAAAAACCTTGTCATCCCGGCCGTAGCGCAGCGGAGAGCCGGGACCCAGGGGTGACCGCAGTGCGCCGGCCCCTGGGTCCCGGATAGCCTCTGCGAGGCTTCCGGGATGACAAGGTTTTTGAGGGCTTCAAGGCGTGCCTGGATCTCTGGCTCTTCCGCCTACCAGGCCAGCCGGGCATGGGCCAGGACGGCGGTCTTGTCCGACATGCCGGTGGCCATCAGCTCGGGCGGCTTGGTGGCGGGCGGCGCGGCGTCCATCGGCCAGCCGTCGCGCATCTCCATCACGGCGGCCTCGACCCGGCCCGTCGCCTCGGACGTGAAGCTGAGCGTGACGCCGTTGGGATCGGGGGCGTGATAGGTCACGGTCGACCAGGCGTCGGGCTGGCTGTCCAGGATGATCGGCCGGCCGTTCAGGCGCGGATCGTGCAGGGCGGTCGAGGCGCGGATCTTCAGGCTCAGCACCTCGGCGCCGGGGCCGGGGATGACCCGCACGATCAGGCGGTCGCCCGAGCGTTCGGCGGTCAGGATCGGCGGGACCACCTCGACGGCGCGGGTCTGGGCCATCCAGATCGGATCGGCGTGGAACGGCGGCAGGGCCTGCATCTTCAGGTCCACCCCGCCGTCGGCGATCAGGGTCGCGCGGGTCCAGTCGTCCAGCTGCGGCATCGATGAGACCCGCCAGGCCTTGCCCGTCGAGGGATCGGCCAGGTGATGGGCCTCGGTCAGGTTGGGCCGGTCGGCCGAGGCGGCGGGGACAGCGGCGGTGATCACGAGGCCCAGGCCCGTCACGACCAGCACGACCACGCCGGGCCAGCCCCAGCGCGACTGCGCGAAGTCGAAGGTGATCGGCACCAGGGCGGGGGTGGCCAGCAGCACGAAGACAGCCAGGACGGCGGGCTCCATCAGGCCGATCCCGGCGAAGGTCCAGGCGCCCCAGGCGGTCAGCTGGGCGATGGTCAGGGTGGCCAGCACGCTCATGGCCAGGGTCATGGCCAGGGCCACGCGGCGATCGCGGGTGCCGCCCAGGCCCATGGCCAGGGTCGCGCCCAGGGCGGCCAGCAGCAGCGGCCAGACCAGCATCACCGTCGCGCCGGGGGCCAGGATCTGGGCGGTCAGGGACAGCAGCAGCAGGATGACCAGCCCGCCGATCCAGACGCCCAGCACCCCGACCCGCGGGCCCAGCGCCGCCCAGCACAGCACGCCGACCGCAGCGCCCAGGCCCAGACCGACGGGATCAAACCCGCCGACCAGGCTGCAGGCCCCGCCCAGGGCGATGGCGGCCAGGCTGGGCCAGATCCGCCGCGCGCCCCGAGCCTGGGCCGTGATCACCAGCAGCCCCGCGCCGACGCCCAGGGCGCCAGCCCCCAAGAGCAGCAGGTCAAAGCGGCCCAGCAGGTCATACAGCCTCTGTCCGTCGCCGACGTTCAGCAGTCGACCCAGCAGGTGCAGCACCAGGGCGCTGGCCAGCAGCAGCAGCACGGCGCCGGCCACGCCGCGAACGATCTCCAGCGGCGAGGTCACCCCGCCGCTCAGGGCGCGCCAGGTCACAAAGCCGATCATGGCGGCGGCCAGGGCCAGAAGCGCCCAGCCGATGGCGGTCGAATAGCTGATCAGCACCAGACCCAGCACGTCGGAATAGATCACGTTGGGCGTCTTGGCTGGGAGTGTCTGGCCGCTGGCCAGAGCCCGGGCGATGGGCAGCACCTGGTCGCCAATATGCTGCAGGCTGCCCTGGTCCAGCCGCTCGGGCGTCGACAGCGGCGTGTGATAGGCCAGCTGGTTGTCGATCAGGGCGAAGTTCAGCCCCGGCAGCCCGGCCTCCACCGCGTGGGTGAAATCGGTGTCGTTGGGCATGCGCTCATAGACGGTAGAGGCCAGGGAATTGGCCGAGGGGCGGGCGGCCTCGCGGGCCATCACGGCCATCAGGGCGCCGTTCTCGGGTCCGGTCTGGAACATGGCCGCGCGACCGGCGTCGCCCCGGGCCTCCATGTTCAGCACCACCCCGACCCGCTTGGCGGTGGGGTCGCGGGCGAAGAAGGCGTCGGCGCCCAGCAGACCCGCCTCTTCGCCGTCGGTGAACAGGAAGATCACGTCGCGGGCCGGCGGCGGGCCGGCCTTCAGGGCGCGGGCGATCTCCAGGGCCGCCGCCGCCCCGAGGGCGTCGTCGGCGGCGCCGGGGGAATTGTGCACCGAATCGTAGTGGCTCATCACCAGCACGGCGGGCAGGTCGCGGTCCTGTCCGGGCAGGACGCCGACCACGTTCTGCACGGCCGCGACGCCCAGGGACCGGCCGTCCTTCGAATAGGGGCGAAAGCCCTCGCCCGGCCGGACCGAAACCTCCAGGCCCAGTTCGCCAATCCGGGTCAGCAGGTGGTCGCGGACCCGCACGATGTCGACCGAGCCGGTCGGGTGGGGGCGCTGGGCCATGGCCCGCACATCGTGCATGGCGCGCGTGGCCGAGAAGGCGGCGGCCGGGGCCGAGGCGCCGACGGGCTGGGGCGTTCGCTGGGCCAAGGCGCCCACGGCGACGCCAATGGCCAGGCAGATCCAGAAGCCCAGTATCCTGATCGTCTTCACGGCCTGCCTCGCGATCGAATCCTCTGCACAGGGTGCGTCGGCTTGGCGGCGATCGGAAGGCCAAAAGAAAAAGGGCGACCCGGTTGCCCGGATCGCCCTTTCCTCATCCGAAAGCCAAAGGCCCTGCTCGCTTTGGTGAGCGGGCCCTCGGATCCCCTCCCGGTTAGAACTTCGCCCGCAGGGTCACGCCGTAGGTGCGCGGCGCGCCGAGGAAGGCGTCATAGGTCAGAGTGTCGTTAGCCGGCACATAGGTGGTGTTGGTGGCGCTGAGGCCCGACGAGCCCTGCAGGAAGGCGTTGAAGCCGACCTGGGTGTATTCTTCGTCGAGGATGTTCTGGCCCCACAGTTCCACGGTCCACGCTTCGTCGGCGGCGCCGAAGCCGACCCGGGCGTTGACCACGGTATAGGCGTCCTGCGTCTTCGGCGGGAACAGGTCCGAACCGGTGATGTAGTCCGACGAGTACTTGGCGCCGATGTTGAAGCGGGCGCGATAGTTGTCGCCCACCGGACGCTCATAGGTCAGCGAGCCCGAGGCCGAATATTCCGGCGCCAGCGACAGGCGGTTGCCCGGCAGCTGCGACAGGGCGTTGGTCGGATCGTTGGGGATCTTCTGATCGCCATACTCGGTCTTGGCGTAGGTGAAGCCGCTCTGAACGGTCAGGCCGCGCACCGGGGTGAACCACAGGAAGTCGGCGTCGACGCCCTGCGAGGTCACTTCGGGGATCGAACGCACCGCGAACGAGGTGCCCAGGAAGGTGTTCAGCTGGAAGTCGGTGAACTTCTGGTAGAAGGCGGTGAAGTTCAGCAGCACCGAGCGGTTGAACAGCGTGTTCTTCAGGCCGATTTCATAGCTGTCGACGAACTCCGCCGGGAACGAGGTGTCGAGCACCGGCAGGACGCCCTGGCCGCCGCTGGGCAGGCCGTTCGAGGATTGAGCGCGGTCCAGGTTGAAGCCGCCGCCCTTGTAGCCGTGCGCGAACGAGGCGTAGCTGAACACTTCAGGCGAGAAACGATAGGCCGCCTTGATCGTGCCCGACCATTCCTTGTCGGTGCGCTCCTGGTGGGTGCCGCGGTTGTTGAACAGCGGGTTGGCCCAGGGCAGGCAGAGGTTGCCGACGATGGTCGGGGTGAGCGCCGCGCCGACGATGCCGGCGATACGGCCCTGACCGGCCGGCGTCAGAGCGAAGCCGCAGCCGACGCCGCCGTCGGTGATCGTCTGGTAGGCGTCGACGTCCTTGCTTTCCGAGCTGTAGCGAAGGCCGGCGGTGATGCCGAAGGCTTCGGTGAACTGGAAGGTGTTGTTCGTGAACAGGGCGATGGTCTTGGAGCGCTGTGCGTAGGTGTCCACCAGGCCCTTGCCCGGGGTGAACGTGGTGTTCGGCGCGCGACCGGTCAGGAGCGCAACGAAGTTGGCGATGCCGGCCGGGTTGGCGGCCGAACGCGACAACAGGCGACCCAGATACTGCTCGTAGTCATTGCCGTAGAGGAAGTTGGAGCCGGTATCGAGCTTCTCGTCAGCCAGGAAGGCGCCGACCAGCCAGTCCAGCTTTTCGGTCTTGCCGGCCAGGCGCAGTTCCTGGGTGTAGGTCGTGAACTCGCTGTAGTTGGTGCCGTCCTTGTTGCGGTAGGCCAGGTCGGCGGTGGTGAAGTCGCTGTCCTGGCCGTTGTCGGTGCGCCAGTTGCGGATGGCCGTGACCGAGGTCAGTTCGCCGAACGGCAGGGTGATGTTGCCTTCCAGCGAAACGCCCTTGTCCTCGATGGACGACGGGGCGCCGCGGTTCGAATAGGCGATCCGGTCATAGGGCTTGGCGGTAGAGGCCAGAGCCGCGCCGCCATTGACGAGGGCCAGGATGCCCGAGGTCGGGCCGGTGCGGATCTGCACGGCGCCGCAGCAGTTTTCGTCGCGCTTGGTGTAGTCGCCGATCAGCTTGAAGGTCGCGTTGTCGTCCGGGACGAACAGCAGCTGGCCGCGCACGGTGTAGAAGCCCTGGTCGGAGTCCTCATCGCGCTTGCTGGGGCCCTTGCCGGTGATGACGTCGTTGTAGCCGTCACGCTCGCGCGCGGCGACATACAGGCGGCCAGCCAGGGTCTCGGTGCCAAACAGCGGTCCGGTGACCGAAGCGGCCAGGCCGTGGGCGTTGAAGTTGCCGATGGTG
The DNA here is from genome assembly GCF_058681155.1 of Caulobacter sp. FV1ye13L. The sequence goes on along the minus strand of NZ_CM178732.1, from coordinate 723,375 downwards.
GCTTCGGCATTGGCGGCGAAGCCGAATTCCGGCTCCTTGGTCACGATGTTGATGACGCCGGCCGAGGTGTTCTTGCCAAACAGGGTGCCTTGCGGACCCTTCAGGACTTCGATGCGGTCCATTTCGCCCAGATCGCCGAACGACACGCCGTTGCGGGGACGATAGACGCCGTCGATCACGATGCCGACCGAGCTTTCCAGGCCGGGGTTGTCGCCGACGGTGCCGACGCCGCGCACGCGGGCGGTGGTCGAGGCTTCCGACGTGGTCGAGGTGACGGTCAGGCCAGGGGTCAGGATCGTCAGATCCTTGATGTCCTTGACGCCGGTGTCTTGCAGCAGCTTGGCGCCGACGGCGGTCACCACGACCGGCACGTCCTGCAGGTTCTGCTCGCGCTTCTGGGCGGTGACGACGATGCTGTCGACGGTGGGGATGTCAGTTTCCTGGGCCGCGACGGCGCCAGCGGTGGACAGACCGGCCAGCACGACGGCAGACGCCGTGCAGCAAAGCACCTGGGTAAAGCGCATTTCCTACCTCAGTTCGTTATGCCACGGGCGCTTGCATCGCCTGCGGCTGTTTTTGTTTGGACTCACCCGAACGCGTGTTCGAATTGACACTGAACGGTTAGGGAGCACGGGCAGCCAGAGCAAGTTAAAACCCCTACAGACAAAAGGATCTGAACGGTCTGTTGCCGAGAAGCGACACGGGTCGCTCGCCATTCTCAACCCTGCAAGACGGGGCGGGCGAGGCTTGCCAGACGGGGCTGGCGGGCTCATTTGCGACCCATGACCGTATCGCCCGCCTACCGTCCCGATCCGCAGTTCATGGCCCTGGGGCGCGAGTTCGCCGATCCGGTCGCTCCCGCCGACTTTCCGATGACCCGCCTGCGCTATCGAAATGATCGTGCGGCGGCCACGGTGGGCCTGCAGGACCTGTCGGACGCCGAATGGCTCAACGCGTTCGGCCGCTTCGCGCCGCTGCCCGGCAATCAGCCCCAGCCGCTGGCGATGCGCTATCACGGCCATCAGTTCCGCAGCTACAATCCCGACCTGGGCGATGGCCGGGGCTTTCTGTTCGCCCAGCTTCGAGAGGCTGGCACAGACCGACTGCTCGACCTGGCCACCAAGGGCTCGGGCCAGACGCCCTGGTCGCGGCAGGGCGATGGCCGGCTGACCCTGAAGGGCGGCATGCGCGAAATCCTCGCGGCGAGTTTTCTGGAAGCCGTGGGCGTTCCCACCTCGCGGGCCTTCTCGCTGGTCGAGACCGGCGAGGCCTTGCAGCGTGGCGACGAGCCCAGCCCCACCCGCTCGGCGGTGCTGACCCGTCTGTCGCACAGCCACATCCGGTTAGGGACCTTCCAGCGCCAGGCCTATCTCGAACGCCCCGACCTGATCACCGTGCTGGTCGACCATGCGGTCGAGACCTATTATCCGCACCTCGCCGACCAGCCCGACCGGCCGGCCGTGCTGATGCGGGCGGTGGTCGAGGCCAGCGCGAAACTCCTTTCCGGCTGGATGTCGGCCGGTTTCGTGCATGGCGTGCTCAATACCGACAACATGGTCGTAACCGGCGAGAGCTTCGACTATGGCCCGTGGCGGTTCCTGCCGCGCAATGATCCCAATTTCACGGCCGCCTATTTCGATCACTCGGGCCTCTACAGCTTTGGCCGCCAGCCAGAGGCGGTATTCTGGAACCTGCAGCAGCTGGCCGCCTGCCTCACCCTGGTGACCGATCAGGCCGGACTTCTGGCCGCGCTGAACGGCTTTTCCGACGCCTATCGCGACGCCCTGCGCGCGGCGATGCTACGGCGTCTGGCCCTGAAGCCGCGCGACCCCCAGGCCGACATCGACCTGGTCAGCTCAGCCTTCAAGGCGCTGGCCGGCGGCGGCGACGACCTGCGCTGGGAGCCGTTCTTCTTCGACTGGTTCGGCGGCGCCGCGTCGGAGGGCCGCGCCATGGCCGGCCCCCGCGCGGGCCTCTACGGGCAGGACGCCTTCGCCGATTTCCGTCGTCGTCTGGCGGACTTCGAGCCGGATCGGCCAGAGCGCCTCGAGCATGCGGTGTTCGCGCAGCCGGAACCCGAGGAACTGCTGATCGAGGAGGTCGAAGCCCTGTGGGCGCCGATCGCCGCCGACGACGACTGGTCTGCCCTCCGGGCCAAGCTCGACCGGATTGAGGCGACCAGGCAGGCCTACGGGTTTCCGGGTCCCGGTGACAAAAACAACGCCGTCTGAACTTTTCCGTGCGGGTCCGGAACAATTGTCACGGTTCGGGCTTACTGGTCTGCATCGTGCCGAACGGTGAGGCTTTGCGGAGAGACTCCATGCGCTTCTTCCAATCGATCTTTCAGCCCGTGATGCTGGTCGGCGCCGTCGCCATGTCGTTCATCGGCGCGCTCGGCATACCGGGCTGCGCGCGCGCCATCAGCGAATGCCTCAGCGAGGGCCGCGAGGTCGCCTGAGGTCGTTCCGGTCTGGCCTGACCAGACCCGCCAACTTCGCGGTTCAGAGCTTCAGTTCAGCCGTCAGGGCGTGGGCCAGGTCGCCCCGCTCGGCGACGACCACGTCCGACAGGCCCAGCCACCGCGCCATCAGCCGTAGTTCCTGCGCCAGGGCCTGCGCCGTCTCGCCATCGGCGGCCGGCTCGGCGTGGGCGGCCTGTACCAGCAGCCGGCCCGTCTTGCGGTCGGCCTTCAGGTCGACCCGGGCGGTGAGGGTCTCGCCCTGCAGGAACGGCAGCACATAGTAGCCGTGGGTGCGCAGGTGGGCGGGGGTGTAGATTTCCAGCCGGATACGGGCGTCGAAGATCCGCTCGGTGCGTTCGCGAAACCAGATCAGATTGTCGAACGGCGAGAGCAGGGCGGTGGCCTCGATCCTGCGCGGCCGCGCGGCCCCGGCGGCGACATAGGCCGTCTGGTCCCAGCCCTCGACCTGGGCGGGGATCAGGACGCCGTCCTCGACCAGCTCGGCGATGCGGGCGCGGCTCTCGGCGGGGCCCATGCGGAAATAGTCGCGCAGGTCACGTTCGGTGGCCACGCCCATGGCCCCGGCGGCGCGGGTCAGCAGGGCGCGGTGGGCGTCCTCGCGGCGGGGCGTGGGGGTCTCGATCAGCGAGGCCGGCAGCACCTGGTCTGGCGTGCCATAGACCCGCTCGAAGCCGGCGCGGCGGGTGGCGGTGGTCAGTTCGCCGATCCAGAACAGGCATTCGACAGCGCGCTTGGACTCGCTCCAGCCCCACCAGCCGCCGGGCCCCTTCTTGGCGCCGGTCTCCAGCTCGCCGGCTGAAAGCGGTCCGCGCCGGCGGATCTCGTCCAGGGCCCGGGCGATCAGGTCGGGATGGCTGTCGAGAAACTTCGCCACGCCCTTCCAGACACCCACCCCGGCCTTGGCGTCGGCCATCCGCCAGCGCAGCAGCGGGTGCAGGTCGCGCGGCATCAGCGAGGCCTCGTGGCCCCAGTATTCGACCAGGGCGGGCGTCTTGCCCCAGGCCAAATCTTCCAGCAGCGTTCGCGGATAGTCGCCCAGCCGCGAGAACAGCGGCAGATAGTGCGAGCGCGACACCACATTGACCGAGTCGATCTGCAGCAGGCCCAGCGTGTCGATCGTCGACAGCACATGGCGCCGCCCCGGCGCGGCGGGGCGGGCCTTGCCAAACCCCTGCGCCGCCAGCGCCATGCGTCGCGCCGTCCTGGCGGAGAGCTTCTCGGTCATGGCCAAGTTTGAGCATCGCCCGGCCCGATCGCGCAAGTCGGCCCGCATGGGAGCGCTACCCTTCAGGCTTGCGCGCGATCCGGAAAACGCCCTACCGATGCGGCCATGATCGTTCTTGAAAACGGCGCGGCGCGCCTTGAGCTGTTCCCTGATGTCGGCGGCGCCGTCGCGGGTTTCACCGTTGCGGGCCGCGATATCCTGCGGCCGATGGCGCGTGGCGCGAGCGATCCGCTGGACGTCTCCAGCTTCCCGCTGGTCCCGTTCTGCAACCGCATTCCGCACGGTCGGTTCACCTTCCAGGGCCAGGAGCGCGTTCTGAAGCCGAACCTCGGCGATCATCCCCACCCGCTGCATGGCCAGGGCTGGCGCCACCCCTGGGCCGTCGACGCCGCCAAGGGCGCCCAGGCGCTGCTGTCCTACGACCATGCGCCCTCCGACTGGCCCTGGGCCTATCGCGCCGAGCAGCGGTTCGTCCTGAGCGAAAGCCGTCTGCGCCTGGAGCTGTCGGTGACCAATACGGGCGATGCGCCCATGCCCGCCGGCCTGGGTTTCCACCCCTATTTCCCCCTGCGTCCGGGCGAGGCGCTCAAGGCGTCGGTCGATGGCGTCTGGATGATCGATCAGGACGTGCTGCCGACGGCGCATCACCAGGGCGTCTGGGGGCCTGACTGGGCTCGGGGTGCGGGCGTCGAGGGCCACGCGACCCTGATCGACCACTGCTACACCGGCTGGACCCAGCGGGCTGAACTGAGCGCGCCCGGCCTGCCGACCACCACGATCACCGCGTCGCCGCAGTGTCGCTGGCTGCACGTCTATGCGCCGCCGGGTCATGACTTCTACTGCGTCGAACCCTGCGCCAGCCGGCCCAATCCGTTCGGCGAGGGCGATAACGGGATGGTGACGCTGGCGCCGGGGCAGACCCACGCGGTCTGGATGGAGATCGCGACGGGCTGAGGGCGCTGTTTCGGCGGCCAACCGTCATGCACATCGCCAACCATCGCGCCGGCTTGACCTTGAGGCGATCGTTCGGCGAAGCTAGCGTTTTGCGTGTGTGCAGAACGAGGGTTCGCGCGAATGCCCCGAAACGCCCCAAGCCTGTCAATCTTCGGCGCCTGCGCGGCGCTGGCTATTTCTGGCTGCGCAACGATCCCGCCTGCTGAACCCACCCACTTCTACGCGAGCTGGAGTGGCGCCGATCCAAATACACAGGCGGTTTTCGAGGTTGTGGATGCCCGCATGAGGGTCGAGACGGGCTTTCTTCGCGACTTCAGCGAGCCCATGAATGTGCACATCGCTGATGGCGCCACGGCGAAAAACGGGGAGTTTCGGTATCTCGTTCGGATCACGATCCCCTCGCGTCTGGCAGGCCGACGGATCAGCGAAAAGAACAGGACGCTGGCGGAGTTCAGCGTGACCTGCGCTCCAGATCGTCCGGAGCCCTGCCTCGACGCCATCCTGGAGCGGGCCCGGCAGCAACCGGCCAGAATAGGCCGCATCGTCGCGCGCTCGCCAAAGGCGTAGTGCGTCGCGCTCTGCGCCAGCCAGCCCGACCCCTTCCGCGAAGGCGAGATCGGGAAAGGGCGCAGTGCGCGCACTGCGCTGGCGTCTCACGTGGCAGCTGAAACAGGGGTTCCCGCCACAAGGGCGGGAATGACGTGGAAGAAGGGGCGGCTGACTGAGTATCCGCGCCCTAGCTCAGCCCCGCCTGGGCCTTGAGCCGCTGGACCATATCCATCGACAGATAGCCGTCGGCGGGCAGCTGGCGGCTGCGCTGCCAGTCTCGAAGGGCTTTGCGGCTGCCGGCGCCGATCACGCCGTCGGGGGCGCCGGGGTCGAAGCCCAGGCGCGCCAGGGCGATCTGGGCGGCCATGCGGTCCGACAGCGACAGCGGCGCCTCGACGGGCCAGGCGGCGACCAGGGGCCCGCCGCCGGCGAAGCGGTCGGCCAGCAGGCCTATGCCCAGGGCGTAGGAGGTGGAGTTGTTGTATTTGCGGATCGCGAAATGGTTGGGCAGGGCCAGGAAGGCGGGGCCCGAGGCTCCGGCCGGCAGGATCAGGCCGGCGGGCGAGGCGGCGTCGGCGCTGGTCCAGGGCAGGCCGTCGGCGCGGCGCACGCCCCTGGCTTCCCACCATGACGGGATCTCGCGCGGCCCTTCCGACAGGCCGTAATCAAAGCCGGCCGGCAGGATCACTTCCTTGGCCCAGCCCACGCCGGGCTTCCACCCGCCCTTGGCCAACAGATTGGCGGCCGAGGCCAGGGAATCGGCGTCCGAGCCCCAGATGTCGCGCTTGCCGTCACCGTCGGCGTCGACGGCGGTGGTGCGATAGTTGCTGGGCAGGAACTGGGTCTGGCCCATGGCCCCGGCCCAGGAGCCCTTCAGCTGGCTGCGGGGGACCTCGCCCGAATCGATGATCTGCAGGGCCGCGATCAGTTCGCCCTCGGCCCAGCCGCGTCGGCGGCCGTCAGCGGCGAGGCTGACCATCGAGCGCACGACGTCGAAATTGCCCTGGATCTGGCCGAACGCCGATTCCATGGCCCAGACGGCCAGCAGGATGTCGCGCGGCACGCCATAGCGGCTCTCGACCGTCGGCAGGAAGGCCAGCTCGTCGCGCTTGCGGCGGCCCACGGCGACGCGGTCGTCGCTGATCACGCCCTTGATATAGTCGCCGACGGGCTTGGAGAATTCCGGCTGGCGGCCATCCAGGCTGATGACCTTGGGGTCGGGCGTCACCCCGCCCAGTTCACGCTCCAGCAGCTGCCGGGTCAGGCCGGCGGCCTCGGCGCGGCCCATGAAGTCGGCCAGCCACGAGTCGAAGCTCAGCTCACCGGCCGGGACGGGCGTGGCGATCATGGGTGAGGGCGCGCTGCCAGTCGGTGTCGGCGCGGCCGTGGGCATCGCCGAGACGAGCGAGGTCAGCGGCCCCTGAGGGGACGTATCCGCGCAGCCGGCCAGCAGGAGAACGAGAAAGAAGCGACGATCCATGGGCGCAGGCTACCGGCATCCGGGTGAACTCTTCAATCACAAGGCCGACAGAGCGGTGAAGTTCCGCTCCAGGGCCTTGGAGCCGTTGACTCTGTGTCCCGCCTTGCCTATACGCCCTCCCTCCGAAACATCCCGGATGGTCCGGTCGCCCAATGGCGCGCCGAACTTGTCCGCTGAGTATAGAGACGGTCATGAAGGTTCGTAGCTCGCTGAAGTCGCTGAAGTCGCGCCACCGCGACTGCAAGTTGGTCCGTCGTAAGGGCGTGGTCTACATCATCAACAAGACCGACCCGCGCTTCAAAGCCAAGCAGGGCTGATGACCGCTGTCGGCTCTCCTGGGGCGCTGCTCTGGGATGTCGGCAATGTCATCGTGCGCTGGAATCCGCGCACGCTCTTCGCAAAGATTTTCAAGGAACCCGCCGAACTCGACGGGTTCCTTTTGCGTGTCTGCACCATGGACTGGCACGGCGAGACCGACCGGGGCCTGTCGTTCGCCGACAACATCGCCCGGCTGACGCCGCTGCATCCCCACTATGCCGAGCAGATCGCCGCCTGGTGGGACCGCTGGCCGGAAATGTTCTCGGGCGCGATTTCCGAGACTGAAGCCGTGATGGACGACCTAGCCACGCGGGGCGTCCCGCAGTTTGGCCTCACCAACATGTCCAGCCAGGCCTGGCCCGGCGTCCAGGCGATGAGCCCGGTGTTCGGACACTTCCGGGACGTGGTCGTCTCGGCCGAGGAAGGCGTCATCAAGCCCGAGCGGCGGATCTACGAGATCGTGCTGGAGCGCACGGGGCTGGCGCCCGGCGACCTGCTGTTCGTCGATGACAACGCCGCCAATATCGCCGCCGCCGACGCGATGGGATTCCATACACATCTGTTCACAGATCCGGCGGCCCTGCGGCCGATGATTCAGGCGCACGGCCTGTTGTGAGGCGGGGGCGCGCCGACTATGGTCCGCGACCCAATTTCCACTCCGACTGAGAGCTTTCCGTCATGGCCGACGACGCCGCCCACGCCGACGTTCTGAACTCCACCGCCCAGGGCCAGCTGAAGAGCATCATCGAGCGCATCGAGCGCCTCGAGGTCGAAAAGGCCGAGATCTCCGAGCAGATCAAGGAAGTCTATAACGAGGCCAAGGGTAACGGCTTCGACGTCAAGATCCTGCGCAAGGTGGTTCGCATCCTCAAGCAGGATCGCGCCAAGCGTCAGGAAGAGGACGCCATCCTCGACCTCTATCTGTCGGCCGTCGGCGCGATCTAAAGCCGAGATTTTTGCGGGGTGCGGTTTGGCGCGGCTTCGGGGATAGTCCCCGGCGATGCGTGCCAAGCCCCCCGACCCTCGAGCTCAAGCCAAACGTTCGGCGCTCAACGCGCTGAAGCGCGCCAGGCGGGCGGCCGAGAAGAGCGGGATCGCGCTTTCCGACTGGGAGGGCGAGTTCCTGACCTCCGTCGCCCAGCGCGTCGAGACCTATGGCCGGGCCTTCGGCGATCCTGAAAAAGGCGGTCGCGACCAGGCCCTGTCGGGCAACCAAACGATCAAGCTCAAGGAAATCGTCGCCAAGGCCAAGGGCGAGAAGAAGCCCATGAAACGCGGCCGGGGCTTTGGCCGTCGCGAGGCGCCCGCACCGGTCGAGGTCGAGCCCGAGGACGACGGGTAGCGGCCGCTGGCGTCGCGGTGTTGTTCGAGCCGGGCGCGCCTTGGTCGCTGTCGATGTCCCCGGCGCTCGGCGTTTGCAGATCCTGATCCGGCGACCATCGCCGACGGCACGTTTATGCATCCTGGAGTTGTGCGACGTGACGGCCCCAGGGATCGCGCCGCCGTCGATGGCGAGGTCCGGGCGCTTCAGCCGGGCCGCCTTCCCCAGCGGCATTCTGGCAATGCGCGGCAGCCGTCGGCGCGCCGGAGTCTTCGGGCTGAAAGTCGCAAGGCGAGACAGGCCTGCAACGACTTAGATTCTCAGGTATGGCGCGCGGCGTTCAGCATAAAGGTTTTTCGGCTGATTTTACTGAAATAAAGTCCCAAAAGCTTACCGGAAAACAAGGTTCAGCGAACTTCATTAAGGTCGCGGTAACCAGCGGGGTGAGACATTATGGCGCAGGGTCTTCGTGATCCTGACAGTAAGGAACGCTTCGTCCGGTGGGGGCGACGTTCGCCCTTTCCAGCGCGCGCGGACCTCTATCTGCATCGGCGCCGGATCAACGCTAACGGTAACGGACAAGCGCCATGGCGACGACGTATGACTATCTATTGCGAAGAAAGGCGGACCTAGAGGTCCGCATGGCTGAGGCCCAGAAACGCGCGCTGGCGCCTTTCGAGGGCGAACTGCGCGCGATCAGCCTGGCCCTGGGGGCGATCGAAAGAGCCGGTCTCAGCGAGGACCGCATAGCGGCCGAAGCTTCGGCCTTCTCCAGCCCGGCTCCCAGCCGCCGCGGACGGCGAAGCCGCTCGATCGGCGACATGATCCTGATGGCCCTTCAGCAGGGCGGTGTGGGTCTGGCGGCGACCGACATCGCGCTCCAGCTGGAACGCCGCTGGAACCGTTCGGTGCCGGCGACGGCCATTACACTTGAACTGCAGCAGCTAGAGGCCGACGGCGCGGTGACGCGCGGCGCGGCGGGCTGGACCCGGAACGCCGAAACGGTCGAACCCGACCATTCCGACGATAGTGAAGTCGCCCGGGTGGCTTGACTTCAGACCTGGCGGGGCGCCTGGCGGGGCGCCTTCCAAGGCTTGATCAGCGTCTTCAGGCGCTGCTCGCGCGAGACCGGGCGCAGAACGAGGGTCATCAGCCAGTTTCCTTCATGTCGACATCGATCCCCTGCTCACGCACCTTGCGATAGAGGGTGGAGCGGCCGATCCCGAGGCGGCGCGCCACCTCGCTCATATGGCCGGCATAAACATCGATCGCGTGCTGGATAAGGTCGCGTTCGATTTCTTCCAGAGTCCGCAGATGACCGCGATCGTCGAGGATGCGCACCGGCGCGTCGCCCGGGGCGCTGGCCATGGCGGCATGCGTCGCCTGCAGCACGGACGGCAGGTCGGGCCCGGTGACGCTGGCCGACGGCATCGCCTCGATCGGCGCCTGCAGGCCCGAAATCGCCGGGAAATCATAGGGCTGCAGATAGGGCGCGTCGGCCAGGACGATGGCGCGATAGACCGTGTTTTCCAGCTGGCGCACATTGCCCGGCCAGTCGAAGGCGGTCAGCAGGGCCAGGGTCTCGGGCGAGGCGCCGATGACCCGCTTGCCCTCTTCCACATTGAAGCGGCGGATGAAGGCCTCAACCAGGGCCGGCACGTCATCGCGCCGTTCGCGCAGGGACGGGGCCTCGATCGGGAAGACGTTGAGGCGGTAATACAGGTCCTCGCGGAACCGCCCCTGCGACACGGCGTGGGCCACGTCGCGATTGGTCGCCGAGACGATGCGCACATCGACTTTCTGCGAGCGCTTGGAGCCGATCGGGTCGATCTCGCCCTCCTGCAGGGCGCGCAGCAGCTTGACCTGCATGTCCAGCGGCAGTTCGCCGACCTCGTCGAGGAACAGGGTGCCGCCGTCGGCCTCCTTGAACTTGCCCAGGTGCTTGTCGGTGGCGCCGGTGAAGGAGCCCTTCTCGTGGCCGAACAGGATCGACTCCACGAGGTTCTCCGGAATGGCGCCGCAGTTGACGGCCACGAAGGGCTTGCCGGCGCGGTCGGACGAGCCGTGCACGGCGCGGGCGATCAGCTCCTTGCCGACGCCGCTTTCGCCTGTGATCAGGATCGGGATGGCGCTCTTGGCGGCGCGTTCGCCCATCCGCTTGACCAGGGTCATGGCGGGCGAGGTTCCGATCAGGTCGGCGAAGGTGGTCTTGCCGGCGGTGCGCTTGGTCAGACGCTCGACCTCGCCCTTCAGGTCGCCCATCGACAGGGCGTTGCGGATCGACACGGTGATCCGCTCGGGGGAGGCCGGCTTGATGAAGAAGTCGGTGGCGCCGGCCTGCATGGCCTTGACCACGGTGTCGACGCCGCCGCTGGCGGTCAGCACGATCACGGGCTGCACAAAGCCGCGCGAACGCATCTCTTTGAGGGTGTCGTGGCCGTTCAGGCCGGGCATGACCAGATCCAGCAGCACCACGTCGGTGGGCGCGCCGGACGTCAGGTGCGCCATCGCCGCGTCGCCGCTCTCGGCATGCGAGACCGCGAACCCGTCACGTTCCAGCACCGCCTGGATCAGGCGACGCTGAGTCGGATCGTCATCGACGACGAGAACCGTCTTGGACATAGGAAGACACCCACCATAACCGGCCGCGCTCGACATGGAGCAGGGCTCTTGTTGGTTCAGAGTGGTACAGCACCCGGGTAAACACCGGCTTTCGGAGAGGTGTCGGCAACCTTAAGGTTCAGGCTTAACAAGGCCTTGCCAGCAAGGGGTTTGAGGGTGGTCGACGAGGCCTGGCGGCGTGCGCCGGCGCGGCGGCGAAAGCCTTGACCGGAAGCGGACGCGAGGAGGGGCGGCTGTGGGTTGAGGCCGCTCCATTCCAGAACGCCGGTTTTCAAACCTGGCGGACCGGGCGCATGCTGAGGGGGTTCATTCTGGGGGAACACGATGTTTGTTGGACACTACGCCGCCGCCCTGGCCGCCAAGGCCGTCGCGCCCAAAGCGCCGCTGTGGACCTATGTGCTGGCCAGCCAGTTGATCGATGTCGGCTGGAGCGTGCTGATCATCACCGGGGCCGAGCGGGTCAGGGTCGATCCGACCTTGCCGGGCAGCGCCCTGGTCCTGGAGCACATGCCCTATACCCACAGCCTGCCCGGCGCGGCCCTGTGGGCGGTGGCGGCGGCCGTTCTGGCGGGCTGGCTGCTGAAGCTTCCGCGCTGGACCGCTGCGGTGGTGGGGCTGACGGTGCTGTCGCACTGGGGCCTGGATTTTCTGGTCCACCGACCAGACCTTGCCCTGTGGTTCGGCGGTCCCAAGGTGGGCTTGGGCTGGTGGAACTATCCCGTGCCTGAGCAGGCCCTGGAAATGGGCCTGCTGGCCATGGCCGGCGCGGCCTGGGCCTGGCGACGCGGAAGCCAAGGACGGGCCTGGTGGCCGGCCCCGCTGTTTCTCGGCCTGCTCCTGGCCGTGCAGGAAATCGCCCTGGCGTCGCCGCCCGGCGGCGGCGCCCTGCAATTGGGCCTCACCGCCCTGGCCGTCTATCTGGTGATGACCCTGATCGCCCGCTTCGTCGAACCGCCGCTCAAGCCAGCGGTCTGACGATAATGGCGGCGGGGCGATTGCACTGGGCCCCGTTCGGGCCATATCGGTAGGGCCATGAACGCCCCCTTCAAGACCGACGCCCTTCCCGAATGGAACCTCGCCGACCTCTATGTCGGTCGCGACGATCCCCGCATCGAGCTGGACCTGGCCGCCGCCAAGGCCGCCAATGATGAGCTGGCCTCGCTGGAGGGCCTGTTCCTGCAGGCGCGCGGCGAGCCCGAGCGGCTGGGTCTGCTGATCGATCGCGGCATCCGGTTGTACGAGCAGGCGACCAACGGCCTGTGGAGCGTCGGCGCCTATGCCAGCCTGTCGGGCTCCATCGCCAAGGACGATCCGGCCTGGGCCAAGTTCGAGGGAGACCTGCGGGCCCGCTCGTCGCAGATCGCCGCCGAAAGCCTGTTCTTCTCACTGGAGCTCAACAGGCTGGAAGACAGCGAGATCGAGGCGGCTCTTAAAGCCTATCCGCTGGGCGTCCGCTGGACGCCATGGCTGCGCCGGGTGCGCCTGTCGCGTCCGCACGAGCTGTCGCCGGACCTGGAGCGCTTCATCGTCGACAAGAGCCCGGCCGTCGCCAACTGGGTGCGCCTGTATGACGAGACCCTCGCCAAGCTGAAGGCCAGGGTCGGCGACGAGAGCCTGACCCTGCCCGAGGTGCTCAACCGACTGTCGGACTCCGACGTCGCGCGCCGCAAGGCCGCCGCCGGGGGGCTGGCCACGGCGCTGGAAGCCATCGTTTCCACCCAGGCCCTGGCGCTCAACACCCTGGCCTTCGAAAAGCAGGTCGAGGATCGCTGGCGCCACTATGCCGAGCCGGCCCAGTCCCGCCACCTGTCCAATGAGGTCGACGCCGACGCCGTCAACGCCCTGGAGGCGGCGGTGGTCGAGGCCTATCCGCGCCTGTCTCACCGCTATTATGCGCTGAAGGCGAAGATCATGGGCGTCGAGGCTCTCGACTACTGGGACCGCAACGCGCCGCTGGATGCCGCCACGCCGCGCGCCTATGGCTGGGAAGAGGCCAAGACCGTGGTGCTGGACAGCTTCCAGACCCTGGCGCCGAAGTTCGCCGACGCGGCCCGCACCTTCTTCACCCAGCCCTGGATCGACGCGCGGCCCCGCCCCGGCAAGCAGTCGGGGGCCTATTCCCATCCGGTGACGGCCGACCGGCACCCCTATGTGTTCATGAACTTCATGGGTGAGCGGCGCGACGTGCTGACCCTGGCCCACGAGCTGGGCCACGCCGTGCACCAGACCCTGTGTGCGCCCCTGGGCACCCTGCTGGCCGACACGCCCCTGACCCTGGCCGAGACCGCCTCGATCTTCGGCGAGGGGCTGGTGTTCGATCGCCTGCTGGCCGAGGCGACGCCCGAGGATCGCCGCAAGCTGCTGGCCGGCCGGATCGAGGACGGCCTCAACACCGTGGTCCGCCAGATCGCCTTCCACCGCTTCGAGCGCCGCTTCCATGAGGCCCGCCAGGAGGGCGAGCTGTCGCCTGAGCAGATCGGCGGCCTGTGGCTGGAGGTGATGGGCGAGAGCCTGGGCCCGGCCGTGCGGCTCAACCCCGGCTACGAGCACTACTGGGCCTATGTCAGCCACTTCTGCCACGCGCCGTTCTATGTCTATGCCTACGCCTTCGGCGACCTGCTGGTGCGTGGCCTGATGGAAAAGCGCCGCGAGGATCCGGAAGGCTTCGCGCCGCTGTATGAGGAATTGCTCGCGGCGGGTGGGACCAAGACCTATGTCGAGGCGCTCAAGCCCTTTGGCCTGAACCCGCGCGACAAGGCGTTCTGGACGGCGGGCTGCGCGCAGCTGGAACGGCTGGTCGACGAGTTCGAGGCTTTGGTGACCTGATGGCCGATGATCCGCGCGACCCCGAACGCGACCGCCTGTCGGGCCGCCTGAGCCGTTTCGCCAAGGTCGGCGCGGGCCTCTCCGGCGCGGCCGTCAGCTACGGCGCCAACAGCCTGTTCGGCGGCGACAGCGCCGACGCCCGCAACGCCAAGGCTTTGCGGGCTGCGCTGGGCGGACTGAAAGGCCCGCTTATGAAGGCGGCGCAGATGTTCGCCACCGTGCCCGACCTGCTGCCGCCGGAATTCGCCGCCGAACTGGGTGAGCTGCAGACCAACGCCCCGGCCATGGGCTGGCCGTTCGTGCGTCGACGGATGGCCGCCGAGCTGGGTCCCGACTGGCAGTCGAAATTCCAGAGCTTTGAGCACGAGGCCTGCGCCGCCGCGTCGTTGGGTCAGGTGCACCGCGCCGTCGCGCCGGACGGCCGGGCCATCGCGGTGAAGCTGCAATATCCGGACATGCAGAGCGCCGTCGAAAGCGATCTGGGCCAGCTGAAGACCCTGTTCGCCCTCTTCAAGCGCATGGACGGCTCGATCGACCCCACCCAGATGATCGTCGAGATCGGCGATCGCCTGCGCGAGGAGCTGGACTATGGCCGCGAGGCCAAGCTGATGGCGCTGTATGGCGGGTTCTTCAGCGGCCGAGATGACATCCGGGTGCCCGAGCCCGTGCCGTCGCTGTCGACGGGCCGCCTGCTCAGCATGACCTGGATGGACGGGCAGGGGCTGCTGGCCTTCAAGGACGCGCCGCAGGAAACCCGCGACCGCATCGCCGCCCTGCTGTTCGAGGCCTGGTGGAGCCCGATGACCCATCTGGGGATCATCCACGGCGACCCTCATCTGGGTAACTACACCTTCGGCGGTCCCGCCGGCGGCGACGGCGCGGCGCACCTGAACCTGCTGGACTTCGGCTGTATCCGCATCTTCCCGCCGCGCTTCGTGGCCGGGGTGGTGCGGCTGTATCGCGCCCTGTCCAACGATGACCGCGCCGAGCAGTACGAGGCCTACCGCAGCTGGGGCTTCGCCGGTCTCAATGACGAACTGGTCGACGTGCTCAACGTGTGGGCCCGCTTCATCTACGGGCCCCTGCTGGACGACCGCGTGCGCACCGTGGCCGACGATGTGCCGCCCGGCGAGTACGGCCGCCGCGAGGCGTTCCGGGTGCGGCAGGCCCTGAAGTCCAAGGGGCCGATCACCATCCCGCGCGAATTCGTGTTCATGGACCGCGCCGCCATCGGCCTGGGCGCGGCCTTCCTGCATCTGGGCGCGCGCCACAACTGGAAAGCGCTGTTCGAGGCCTCGCTGGAGGGCTTCTCCGAGGACGGCCTGGCCAAGCGGCAGGCGGCTGTGCTGGCGGCGGCGGGGGTGGCCTGACCCTCGTCCTGGCCGGCCCCCTTGCCCGCCGTCGAGGAAGGGTTCCGCTTTGTTCAAACGATCGTTAGGATTTGTTCCATGTCCGACGATCTTACCGACGCCCAGACCGCCGCCATCCCCGATGGCTACAGCCAACTCAACTGGTCGCGCGGCTTTGGCCGTCAGATCGGGCCCTTGTTTGAACAGCGGGGCGGGCCGGGCGACGCGCGCCTGGCCTTCCGCGTCGAGGAGCACCACACCAACGGTCTGGGCAATTGCCACGGCGGCATGCTGATGAGCTTCGCCGACATGGCCTGGGGGCGGATCATCTCGCTGCAGAAGTCCTACAGCTGGGTCACGGTGCGGCTGATGTGCGATTTCCTGTCGGGCGCCAAGCTGGGCGACTGGGTCGAGGGGCAGGGCGAACTGATCGGCGAGGAGGACATGGTCTTCACCGTGCGCGGCCGGATCTGGTCGGGCGACCGCACCCTGATTACCGGCACCGGCGTCTTCAAGGGCCTCAGCGCGCGCAAACCACGTCCCGGCGAACTGGCCTTCAAGGAAGAGGGCTGAGCATGGCCGACGACCAACTGTTGCACACGCCGCCGCCCCTGCCCGCGCCCCTGGTGGCGTTCAACGGCCAGACGCCGCCCGCGCCGGCCTGGTTCGAGGCGGCGCTGGCCATTGAACCCGAGCGGTCGACGATCCCTGTCGATGGCGTCGACATCGAGCTCCTGACCTGGGGCGAGGTCGGCAAGCCGGGCCTGCTGTTCCTGCACGGCAACGGCGCCCACGCTGACTGGTGGAGCTTCATCGCGCCCTGGTTTGCGAAAGACTGGCGGGTGGCGGCGATCTCCTGGGCCGGCATGGGCGGTTCGGGCTGGCGCGAGGCCTATTCGGCCCAGAGTTTCGCGGCCGAGGTGTTTGCTGCGGTCGAGGCGGCGGGGCTGGAGGCGGGCGGGGTCAAGCCGATCCTGGTCGGCCACTCGTTCGGCGGCTTTCCCACCCTCTATTGCGGCGTCGAGCACGCCGACCGCCTGCGCGGGATCATCATGGTCGATTCCAGCATCCAGCCGCCGGAAAAGCGCTGGAAGGGGCCGCCGCCGCGCGCAGGGTTCGGCAACAAGGTCTACGAGACCCTGACCGAGGCCCTGGCCCGCTTCCGCCTGGCCCCGCCGCAGGCCTGCGAGAACCTGTTTATCGCCGACTACATCGCTCGCCGCTCGCTGAAAGAAGCCGATGGCGGCTGGACGTGGAAATTCGACCCGGCCATCTGGCAGCGGTTCTCCATGCCTGACCTTGGCGACCTGCTGACCCGCATCGCCTGTCCCGCTGCGCTGATGTGGGGCGAACGGTCCAACCTTATGCATGACGAAACCCTGAGCTATATGATCGATCAGATGCCCAAGGACGTCCTGCTCGTGCCGATTCCCGACGCAGACCACCATGTGATGATCGACCAGCCCCTGGCCTTCGTGGCCGGGCTGCGCGGCCTGCTCGCCGCCTGGCGATGACGCCGCCTGGGGGGGCGCCGGCCGGGATGGTGATGGTCTACATGCCCGACCGGGGCGTCGGCGACCTGATGTGGCACCTGCCGACCCTGCGGGCCATCGCCGCCCGGGCGCTGGAGGGCAAGGTGCTGCTGGCCGCTCGTCCGTCTAGCCGGGCGCGCGAACTGCTGGCCGGCGAGCCCTGTGTCGAGGTCGTCGACTATCTGGACTATCGCACCGGTGGCCTTCGTCACCTCGCCGAGATCGTGGACTTCTACCGCCTCTGCCGCCTGCGACGGCCGCGGGCGGTGTGGATCCTGGAAAAGATCGACCGTCCGGCCATCGGCGCCGCCCTGGCTGGGGTACGCGAGCGGCGCGGCTTTGGCCTGGGCCACAGCCAGGAAGGCTGGCTGACCCACGGCCCCTACTTGCCGCGCGCCATGCGCTCGGCCCACCGGATCGAGAAGCTGGCGGCCTTCGAGGCGGCTCACGGCCTGAAGGTCGCGAGCCGCGAACCGACCCTGATTCCCGTGCCCGCTGCGCTGAAGGGGGTCGAGCAGCGCTTCGGCCACTTGCCCAAACCGTGGATCGTCTACGGCGTCGGCGCCAGCGAACCGCGTCGTTGCTGGCCGCTGGATCGCTTTACCGGCCTGAGCGCCGCCCTGTCGGACCTCGGCGGCGCCCATTTCTGGCTGGGCGGACCGGGTGACAGCGCCGCAGTCGACGCCGAACTCAGACGCGCCGACCGCAGTTGCATCAACGTCAATGTCTGCGACCTGAAGCTGGACGCCGGCGCGGCCCTGCTCTCGCGGGCCGATCTTTTCATCGGCAATGATTCTGGGCCGCTTAATCTGGCCGCTTCGGTGGGCGTCACGTCGATCGGCCTGTTTGGCGATAGCCCGCCGCTCGACTATTCGCGCTTTCTTCGGCCAATTGTCGGTCCCCGAGGCGGCATGGCGGCTGTAACCGTCGAAAGTGTCGCGGGCATAGCCCGCTTGAGCCTTTAGGCCTGCCGTTGTAAGCGGCTGGACTATCTTTCTTCCCCAACGAGGACGACGACATGGCCGGCGACTACCACCGCGGTGAAATGGACATCCAGGAACAAGCTGCGACCTATGCCGCCTTTGGCGGCATGGCCAAGTGGGGCTCGCTGGCGATCGCGGTCCTGCTGCTGACGATTACCATGTGGTTCTGCACGCCGGCCGGCTTCCTCGCCGGCGCGATCTCCGGATTCGTGCTGGCTGTCGTGGGCATTGTGTTTCTTCGCGAAAAGCCCGCTTCCTCACACTGACACCGGTGGACATCGGCATAGTTTCTCCCTGACGCGCGCGTAACGCCTCGACAAGAGGCAAGACTATCCCCTAAACAGCAGCGCAAGCTGACTGGGATAGCAGCGCTCTGGGAGGGGTATGCCGATGGCCGTCGTCGCCGTGACGAAAGAAACCCGCGGGGGTGAAACGCGGGTCGCCGCCACGCCTGAAACGGTGAAGAAACTCATCGCCGCCGGCTTCTCGGTGGTGATCGAAGCCGGTGCGGGCGCCGCCGCTTCCTACCCCGACGCGGACTATGAAGCGGCCGGCGCCAAGCTGGCCAAGACCGCCCAGGCCGCCATCACCGGCGCTGACGTGCTGTTCAAGGTGCGCGCGCCCGAAGCGGCGGAGATCGCCGCCCTCAAGAGCGGCGCCATTGTCGCAGCCGCGCTCAATCCGCACCAGGACAAGGACACGCTCGCCGCCCTGGCCAAGGCCGGCGTCAGCGCCATCGCCATGGAATTCATCCCGCGCATCACGCGGGCCCAGGTGATGGACATGCTGTCCTCGCAAGCCAATCTCGCCGGCTATCGCGCCGTGATCGAGGGGGCCGAGGCTTATGGCAAGGCCCTGCCGATGATGATGACCGCCGCAGGCACCATCGCCGCCGCCAAGGTGTTCATCATGGGGGTCGGCGTCGCCGGCCTGCAGGCCATCGCCACGGCCCGCCGCCTGGGCGCGGTGGTCACCGCCACTGACGTTCGCCCCGCCACCAAGGAGCAGGTCGAATCGCTGGGCGCCAAGTTCCTCGCCGTCGAGGACGACGAGTTCAAGAACGCCCAGACCGCCGGCGGCTACGCCAAGGAAATGTCGAAGGAATACCAGGCCAAGCAGGCCGAACTGGTGTCCGCCCACATCGCCAAGCAGGACATCGTCATCACCACGGCGCTCATCCCTGGGCGCCCCGCGCCCAAGCTGGTCAGCGCTGAACAGGTCGCTTCGATGCGCGCCGGCTCGATCCTGGTCGACCTGGCCATCGAACAGGGCGGTAATGTCGTCGGCGCCAAGCTGAACGAGACCGTGGTCACCGCCAACGGCGCCAAGATCCTCGGCCAGGCCAACCTGCCGGGCCGGATCGCCACCGACGCTTCGGCGCTCTATTCGCGCAATCTCTTCGCCCTGTCGGGTCTGTTCCTGAACAAGGAGGGCGCCTTCGCCCCCGACTTCGAGGACGAGATCCTGAAGGCGGCCCTGGTCACCCAGGGTGGCGAAATCGTTCATCCATCTCTGAAGACCGCCTAAGCGCATAGAAAGGGAGGCTCCCATGGAAGCCGTCGACCCCACCGTGTTCCGTCTGGCGATCTTCGTGCTCGCCATTTTCGTGGGTTACTATGTCGTGTGGAGCGTGACACCCGCCCTGCACACGCCGCTGATGGCGGTGACCAACGCCATTTCCTCCGTGATCATCGTCGGAGCCTTGCTCGCCGCCGCCGCCCATGGCGGTACGGGCGAGGCCGCCACCAGCTCGGTCTGGATCTCCAAGGGGGCCGGCGCGATCGCCGCAGCCTTTGCGGCGGTCAATATCTTCGGGGGCTTCCTGGTCACCCAGCGGATGCTGGCCATGTACAAGAAGAAGGACAAGGCCAAGTGAGCGGCTTCGCCACTCTGACCCTGGCTGCGCTCGTCATCCTGATCATCGCCGCCTGCGTCTCGATGATGCTGCCCCGCAAGATGGCGACCGGCAACGGCGCCGCCTTCGCGCCAGCCTTCGTCCTGATCGCCATCGGGCTCAGCGCCAACGCCATCGGCCTGCAGGCCGGAACCAGCGGCGCTGCTGACATCCTTCGCTGGCTCTCGCCCTTTGCCGTCGGCATGGGCGCGGCTCTGCTGCTCGCCAATCTGCGCGCCGACAAGGCGCCGCCGCCGTCCGGGGGGACCTCCGAATGAACGCCAATCTCGCCGCCATCCTCTATATCGTCTCGGGTGTGCTGTTCATCTTGGCCCTGCGCGGCCTCTCTAGCCCGACCACCAGCCAGGCGGGCAACCGCAACGGCATGATCGGCATGGCCATCGCGGTCGGCACCACCCTGGCCACCCTGTGGAGCCAGGGCGCGCTGGATGTCATCACGCTGGGCCTGATCCTCGGCGGCGTCGCCGTCGGCGGCGGCGTCGGCGCGGTCATCGCCCGCAAGGTGCCGATGACCTCGATGCCGCAGCTGGTCGCCGCCTTCCACTCGCTGGTCGGCATGGCCGCCTGTCTGGTCGCCGTGGCCGCCATCTATACGCCGGCCGCCTACGGCATCGTCGGCGAGGATGGCCACATCCACCTCAACAGCCTGATCGAGCTGTCGCTGGGCCTGGCCATCGGCGCGATCACCTTCACCGGTTCGGTCATCGCCTTCGCCAAGCTGAACGGCAATATGGGCGGCGCGCCGATCATGCTGCCCGCTCGCCATCTGCTGAACATCGCCCTGGGCCTGGGCATCGTCGCCCTGGTCGTGGTGCTGGTGATGTCGGGCGGCGCGGCCATCTGGGCGTTCTGGGGCATCTTCGCCCTGGCCCTGATCATCGGCGTCACCCTGATCATCCCGATCGGCGGCGCCGACATGCCGGTCGTGGTCTCGATGCTCAACAGCTATTCCGGCTGGGCGGCGGCGGCCCTGGGCTTCACGCTGGAAAACACCACCCTGATCATCACCGGCGCCCTGGTGGGCTCGTCTGGGGCGATCCTGTCCTACATCATGTGCAAGGCGATGAACCGCTCGTTCGTCTCGGTGATCCTCGGCGGCTTCGGCGCCGCCGACGCCGTGGCGGGTCCCGGCGGCAAGGTCGAGAGCCGTCCGGTCAAGCAAGGGTCGGCCGACGATGCGGCCTTCATCATGAAGAACGCCAGCAAGGTGATCATCGTCCCCGGCTACGGCATGGCCGTCTCCCAGGCCCAGCACATCCTTCGCGAGATGTGCGACAAGCTAAAGGAGGAGGGCGTCGAGGTGAAATACGCCATCCACCCCGTCGCCGGCCGCATGCCCGGCCACATGAACGTGCTGCTGGCCGAGGCCAACGTCCCCTATGACGAGGTCTTTGAACTGGAAGACATCAACAGCGAGTTCTCGACGGCCGATGTGGCCTTCGTGATCGGCGCCAATGACGTCACCAATCCGGCCGCCAAGACCGACCCGACCAGCGCCATCTACGGCATGCCGATCCTCGACGTCGAAAAGGCCCGCACGGTGCTGTTCATCAAGCGCGGCATGGCCTCGGGCTATGCCGGCGTCGAGAACGAACTGTTCTTCCGCGACAACACCATGATGTTGTTCGGCGACGCCAAGAAGATGGTCGAGGGGATCGTGAAGGGGCTCTGATCTTCCCCTCTGATCGTCCCGGATAAAGCAAAGGCCTCAGGTGATCCTGAGGCCTTTGTCGTTTCCGGGTGTCGCCTGGCCTGAACTCACCGGGCGGCCATCTCGACGGGCGCGGCGCTGGCGGCGAACTTCAGGGCCTTGCGCTGGCTGGTCGAGAGTTGGCGGTCGGCTTCGCGGCGGACCTCGAGGCGGCAGGCGCCGTAGGACAGGCTGGCGGTGTTGTTGCGGATCTTGGCGCGGCACAGGGTCCGGGCGGCGTTGTCGACGCGGGCCTTGAACACGGCGGCCTGGGCGGGGTTGGACAGGTTCAGGTCGCTGACCGCGATGCGGGCTTTCAGTTCGCCGGCGTTGGCGGCCTGGGTCAGGCCCAGGACGGGAATGGCGGCCAGGCTGAGGCTGGCGACAGTGGTCAGGCTCATGATGAACTTGCGCATTTGAAGTAATCCCTCGTTTTTGGTTTGTGTCCGGCGCTTTGCTGCGCCCCATGTCCAGAGGTGTACTTGCGAGTGTTCGTTAAGTCCCGTTACGTCTCAGTCATGACGATTAATTTAGAGAATTACACGCGTTTAATGGAATAAAATTTCAGTAATGTTTGGAGATATAGCTGCCGCGTTGGCGCGGGGTGATCGTGGTCCTCACCCGCGCCACGGTGTCGCGACAGGGTGTCGCAGCGCTCCGGAACCGGGCCGCGTCGGGGAGGGCGCTGGTTGTCTTGGCCGGAACGGCGCTCAGGCCTGTGGATCCTGTTCTCGGGATCGTCGCGGCTGATCGCGCCTGCGGAGGCCAAGCATCGCCAAGTGGGGTCGGCGGGCGACGCCTCGTCTTTCCCTGACCCGCACCGGCGTTACTCTTGACGAGGCTGGGTGAATATTGTTGTCGAAATCCCAGTGAAGATTTGCCGCCATAGAGTACGCGTCCATAACGTCACTGATCATCTGCCTAAAGGTGGATGAATGGTTAAGCTAAGCCCAGCTTTCGCCCAATAATACCGTCATCTAACCCGTCGATTCATGATCACGAAAGGTCGTTGTGAGACCAAGTGCGACTTCGCACGGTCCCCAGGTCGACCGCTCGTCTTTGAGGAAGCGGATTCTTGACGTCACAGACCCTCGTTGCCCGACCTGCCTATTCCCGCGCCGCCTTCCTTGCCCTGGCAGGCGCGCTGGCGACGGTATGCGCGCTCAACGCGGGCTCGGCCCTGCGGGCCTTCGCCGGCGAACCCGACCTCGCGTCCGCGCCCGTGGCTGAGGCGCCGCCTGTCGAGATTGCGCCACCGCCTCCGCCGCCGCCGGCCTTCGTGTTCGACACCCCTTTGCCGGGCCGCGTGGTCAATTCGCCGTTCGGCCTTCGCCAGTTGCCGTGGGAAGAAAACGGCCGGCTGCATGAGGGCGTCGACATCGCCGCACCGACCGGTTCGGCGATCCGGGCCGCTACCGACGGGGTGGTCGTCCGAGTGGGCGCCAGCGGCTCGTACGGCCGCTTCGTGGAGATCGCCCACAAGGACGGCTTCAGGACGATGTACGCCCATCTGGGCGCCACAGCGCGGGGTGTTAAGCCCGGGATGTACGCCCGGCGCGGCCAGACGATCGCCTATGTCGGCAGCAGTGGCCGCTCGACAGGCGCGCACCTGCATTTTGAGTTGCGCCGCAAGGGCAAGCCTCTCAATCCCTCCTTCTTCCTGGGACAGACCTTCGCCGAGGCTGACGACCTGCCTTTGCGCGCCGCCGCCCGCGTGCCCCGCAAGGTGCGGATGGCCCAGGTGTCCAGCTGGCCAGAGAGTGTGAAGCCGACCAAGAGCAAGGCCGGACGGGTCCAGACCCGCAATTCCGTCGCCGATAGCTGAGACAGGGCCCTCGACGCGTCACGATCGCCCGGTAAGGTAAGGACCATGCTCAAGGTCCTCGTTCGCGGTTTTGCCGGTGTCGCTGCTTTTCTCGTTTCCTTTATCGCCCTGGGCGGCGTGATGAGCGCCGCCAGCGCGCCTCGTCCTCGCGGCGAGATGGTCCAGATCGATCCTGGGCGCAGCCTGCGCCTGGTCTGCGAAGGCCCGCGCAGCGATCGCCCGGCGGTCTGGCTGGAGGCCGGCGCCTTTGGCTTCGCCGCCGACTGGGGCGCCACCCAGGAGGCCCTGACGACGGCCGGCTGGCGCTCCTGCGCCTATGACCGGGCCGGCATGGGCTATTCGCCGGCGGGACCGGCGCCGCGCGACGGCCTGGCCATCGTCGCGGACTTTGAAAAGCTGGTCGTCGCCTCGGGCGAGCCGGGGCCCTACATTCTGGTCGGCCACTCGATGGCGGGGCTGAGGCTGCGTCAGTATGCGGGCCAGAACCCCGGCAAGATCGCGGGCCTGGTCCTGGTCGACGCGGCGACGCCCGAGGCGGCCCTGAACCCCCGCATGAGCGGCTTCATCAAGGCCTTTGCGACGGCCTCGCGCTGGGCGGCGCGGGGCGCGGCGCTGGGGCTCTACAAGCCGCTGGCCCATACGGGGATGGGCGACAAGATCGGCCTGCCCAAGGCGGCCGGGGCCGAGAAGCGCTGGGCCTTCGCCAGTGGCCGCCATAACCGCACCTCGGCCGACGAGGTCGAGTTGTGGGCCATGGCCTCGGACCAGGCCGCCCTGCAGCCGCCCTATGATCCAGACTGGCCGGTGGCCGTGGTCACCGCCGGCCCCGTGAAGGGCCGCGAGGCGTGGAAGACGATCCAGGCGGAGCCGGCAAACGCCTCGCGCCACGGTCTGGTCGACCATGTCGAGGCGGCCAGCCATACCCGGCTGCTGGGCCGCGACTTCGCCGACCGCATCGTCAAGGCCGTGGCCTTCGTGGCCGGCCCGCGCGAGGCCGCTCAGTAGCAGCCCAAAACGACGAAAGCCGCGCGGATCGCCGCGCGGCTTTCGAGAGTCTTAGACGGTGAGACTAAAGCCTACCGCGCGCCGACCGGCTTCTTCGGCATCGGGATCAGGCCTTCGCGCTGGGCGCGCTTGCGGGCCAGCTTGCGGGCGCGGCGAACCGCTTCGGCCTTTTGACGGGCGCGCTTTTCCGACGGCTTCTCATAGTGCACGTGCCGCTTCATTTCGCGGAACGAGCCTTCGCGTTGCATCTTCTTCTTCAGGGCCTTGAGGGCCTGATCGACGTTGTTGTCGCGGACGAAAATCTGGACCAGGGGTCTCTCTCCATTCGACGGCCCGACCAATGTCCCGAGTCCCTCTCAGGGGCCGGGCGGGCGAACAAAACCTGATAAATCCGGAAGGGGGGCTTCCGGGAAACGAGGGGCGGCTGATAGCAGAGTGAATGGGCCCTGTCCATGCGCGACGCGGCCTAAACCACGGTGTAGACTCGGATTCATGAGCAAGGCAGCCCAAGACGGAAACCAGACGGAAAGAAGTTGGGCCGATGAGGCCGAACAGCGGGTGCTGGACGAAGCCGTGCGCCTGGCGCCGGCCGCCGGCTGGAACGCCCGGCTGACCGAGCGCGCCGCCCAGGCGGCGGGCCTGTCGCCCGGCGAGACCCAGCTGCTGCTGCCTGAAGGGGCAAGGGATCTGGCGGCCCTGCTGTCGCGACGCCATGACGCGGCGGCGCTGCGGACCCTGGCCGCTCTCGATCCCGGCACGCTGAAGATCCGCGAAAAGATTCGCGCCGGTGTGGTGGCCCGCCTCGACGCCGTGGCCGCCGACGCCGAGGTCATGCGGGCCCTGGCCGCCTTCCTGGCCTTCCCGACCAACCTGGCCCTGGCCCTGCGCCTGACGTGGGAAAGCGCTGACGTGCTCTGGCGCTGGGCGGGCGATACGGCCACCGACGAGAACCATTATTCCAAGCGGGCGATTCTGTCGGGCATCCTGGTCTCGACCCTGGCCGTCGACATGGCCTCGGGCCGCGCGTCGGCCCTGACGCATCTGGACGCCCGCATCGACAACGTCATGGCCTTCGAGAAGTGGAAGGCCGGGATCAAGCCGATGGACCTGGCCAGCGAGCTGGTCACGGCGCTGGCGAAGATGCGCTACGGACGGGGCTAGCGATTGATCCTCCCCTCCCGGGGGAGGTGGCCCGGAGGGCCGGAGGGGGCAGCTCCGAGATGGCGGTGATGGCCCCCTCAGTCGCTTCGCGACAGCTCCCCTAGAGGGGGAGGTGCCACGGTTTCGCGGCCTCGCGCTTTCGCTGCGATGGTGATGGGAAGGGTCGCGGAGCGTCCGGGCCTCGCCCGGATGAGTGAGTAGTAAATACCGTTTCGACGAAGACAGACGCTCCGCGTGATCGTTATCCCTCTGGCCGGGGTGCGCAGGCCTGTTCAGCCTTTTGCCCCACCCGGATTTTGCCCTCCTCGCGACGGACCCAGCCTTGAGCTGCAGCCGCGCCGATTCCGGAGGAACCCGGAGCGAACCTTCGGACGGGCGGAGGCCTTGGCTTGCCCCCGATAGGCGGGTTTACGTCACCCGCCCTCGCTTTAACCGGCCGCCCGGGCATACGCCCGAACGGTGGCCCGCTCGATCACCCCTGACAGCCGTCGCTGGTCGCCGGCCGGACGCCCTTCCCGTGCTGTCAGGTGAGATTGAGTATGCAGGCGGTTTCGGCGCGTCTGATGGGCGCGATCAAGTTTTTTACAAGCCGTTGATCTGGCTTGAGTTTGTTCCGAAGATAACGGGGATTGAGCGCGGCCTATCCCCGTTTTCGCCCAACAAAGCTCGTCATCCCGGGCGGCCAAACCGAGCCGGGGGCAAGCCCCGGGATGACGGGTTTTTTATGAGAAAGGTGCGGGCCTCTGCTCTCGACCCACCCCGAACCTACGATCAACACGTCTGCGTTGAGCGTTGGCTGCGGACCAGGATTCAGGGGGTTCGAGCGCTCGGCCGCTACAGCCCCAGCCCCGCCACCGAAGACGCCTTGAGCGCCGCCTGCGCCGCTGGGCTGATCGGCACCGCCTTGCGGGCGTCGAGGTCGAAGGTGATGGCCACGGCCTCTGACGTGCCCCAGGCGAGGCCCGTGGCGGGATCGATCATCCAGTGGGCCATGCGCATGGTGCGCGGGTCGGCGCCCATCAGGCCCGAGCGCAGCTCGACCCGGTCGCCGGCCTGGGGCCAGCGCAGATAGGCCAGCCGGTATTCCAGCACCGCCCCGCCGAATCGCGTCGGCTTGTGGTCCGCGTGGTCGACGATCACATCGCGGAACGGGCCGATGAAGCTGCCGATGCCGTCTGACACCCGGCCGATGAACTGCTCGGCGCGCATGCGGCCAAAGACGTCGCATTCGGTCGGCGACAGGGCCCCCAGCCCGATCCGCTGCAGGCCCAGCGCCTGGGCGCGCTCCAGGCCGGCGGTGGGGGTGAAGGGCGACAGGTCGATACTGCGGGCGCGGGCCTTCTCTGGGACCTCTACCATTAGGGCTGCGGCCCGCTCGCGGGTGATCCGGGGCCATGGGAACACCTCACCCTCGCGCGGCGTGGCGTGCACGACCGTGGTCTGGAAGGTGGCGGCCAGTTCGCCGGTGGCCGAGTGGACCAGCAACTGCAGCAACCGGGCTTCAGTGTCGGTGATCTCGATCACCCCGCCCAGCATGTGCAGGGTCGCGCCTGCATGGGCCTCGCGCAGGAAGCGGACGTGATGCTCCTTCACCAGCAGCGTGGCGTTGGCGTAGGGGGTGAAGGCGTGGGGCAGGCCCAGTTCCGCCGCCAGCCCCGCCAGGCCCTCCATGGCGCGGACGATATAGTGGCGCACATTCATGTGCCCCATCTCGTCGCAGTCCCAGGTGTTCACCCCGCCGCGCCAGATCTCGACGCCGGGCAGGGTCTCAGCGGTCGTCATGGGCGCGGTCTCGGCAGGTTGAACAGTTGTTTGAGCGTAGCGGGGTTTGCTTGGGTGAAGCAATCACGCCGAACATCTTCCCCCTCCGGCGGAGGAGCGCGCAGCGCGGAGGGGGCGAGTCCGGGCGAACTCACCACTTGCCCCCACCTGACCGCTTCGCGGTCGTCCGCCCCCGTAGGGGGCAGATGAGCTAGGATCGACAGGCCCCGCACAGCCCGTGCGCCTCGATCGTCACCCCGGTCAGGGCATAGCCGGCCGCCGCGCCGGCGGCGATGATCTCGGCGCTGGCCCGGGGCTCGATTTCGCGGGTGGCACCGCAGCAGTCGCAGATCAGGAAGGCGGCAGCGTGGCCGTCAGCCTCCTTGCGGCAGGCGACATAGGCGTTGAGGCTCTCGATGCGGTGGGCGAAGCCCTGCTTTTCCAGGAAATCCAGCGCGCGATAGATGGTCGGCGGCTTGGCCTGGGGGCCATCGACGGCATAGGTCGAGATCAGGTCATAGGCCTTCACCGGCTGGCCGGCCTGCAGCAGCAGTTCCAGCACCCGGCGACGGGGCGCGGTCAGCCTTTGCTCGGCCGCCACGCAGCGCGCTTCGGCGGCCTCGAGCTCGGCCGCGAGGGCGGAACCGGCGACGCCGTGGTGGTCGTGATCGTGCTCGCAAGCGGCGTGATGGGCCATGGCCAAGAGGTAGAGGCGCGCGGCCTCTCCCGCAAGCTCAGAGCAGGGGCTGGGCGATCAGGGCGGCCTCGGCGTCGCAGCGGGTCTTGTCCGGCGCCGGTCCGGCCTTGCGAGCGGCGGCGATCTCCTTGCGGATGCCGGCCAGGTCCGACTGGAACAGGCGCGTCCCGCTGACCGTCGCCATCAGGGCCGAGGCGTTCAACTGGCCGGCCGAGACCGCGCTGGCATTGTGCACGCCACAGACCAGGCGGCTCTCGCCAAAGGCCCGGGCGCGGGCCAGGATCGCCGTGGCGTGCTCGGGATCGGCCTGGGCCAGGGCCAGGCCGATCGCGTAGCCCCAGGTGGAATGGCCCGAGGGGTAGTCCGGGCTCTTGGCCAGCCCTTCGGACTTGTCGACACAGATCGGGCCCTCATCGACCAGATAGGGGCGGGGCCGCTTGTAAAAGTCCTTCGGGCTGTTGACGGCCGCGCCGACGTCGAACCGCAGGCGCAGCAGCAGTCCGGCCATGCGCGGCGTCTTGGTCAGCGATGGCGTAAAGCCCAGAGCGCAGTCGAAGTCGGCCAGGATGGCCTTCTCGTCGACGTCCTTCTGGGCCAGGGCCCAGCGCGGGCTGTCCTTCAGGGCGCGGGTCGCCAGGAAGATCTTCCGATCGGCCTCGGCCTGGGGCGAGCCGGGAAGGGGCGCGGGCGGCAGGACCTTGAGCGCGTCATAGGTTCCCGGCGCCAGATAGCCGGGGGGTGCGGTGGAGACCGGCTGTGACGGAGCCGCGATGCTGGAGCCCGCCGTGGCCAAGGCGCTGACGGCGATCAAAAGGCTGGCGCGCATGAAAAAGGTCCCCCGAACGGTTGTTCGAGGGACCCTGCTATTTCAGCGTGACAGCTGCAAGCCTACTTGCCGAACAGCTTGTTCCAGCGCGGACGCTCGCGGCCCTTCCAGGCTTCGCGGTGATAGGCGTCCGAGGCGATCAGCGGCACCACGGTGGTGGCTTCGGCGAAGACCATCTGCTCGTGGGTGGTGTTGACCTTGCCCCAGCTGGCGGCCTCTTTCAGGGTCGAGGAGCTGCAGGCGCCGTCGCGCACGTCGGCGACGGTGATCTGGATCGCATACTTGTGCATGTCGGCCTCGACGCCGAGGATCTCGGCGCAGACCACGGTGTCCTGGGCGAAGTTCTTGGGAACGCCGCCGCCCACCATGAACAGGCCCGTCGTGCCGGCCGCGATCTTGATGTCGGTCAGTTCGCGGAAGTCGGCAACGGCGTCGATCATCAGATAGGGCTGCTTGGCGGCGATGCGCTCCTTCTGGTGCTTGACCAGGCCAAAGCCGGCCGAGCTGTCGACGAAGGCCGGGCAGAAGATCGGCACGCCCTGCTCATAGGCGGTCTGGATCAATGAGCCGGGCTTCTTGGCGTTGCCCTCGGACAGCCACTTGCCCATTTCCCAGATGAACTCGCGGCTGGAATAGGCGCGCGGCTCCAGGGCGTTGCAGATCTCCAGGATCGTGTGATCGCAGTTCTGGAGCTCTTCTTCGTCGATATAGGTGTCGTAGATGCGGTCGATATAGTTCTCGCGCAGCACGTTGTCGTCGACGGCGCCGGCGGCCTGATAGTGCTTGAAGCCCAGGGCTTCGAAGAAATCCATGTCGACGATCGAGGCGCCGGTGGCGACCACGGCGTCGATCATGCCGTTCTGCACCATGTCGCGATAGACGTGCATGCAGCCGCCGGCCGAGGTGGAACCGGCCAGGATCAGCCACGGCGAGCAGGACTTGTCTTCCAGGGCCATGTTGAAGATGTCGGCGGCGCGGGCGGTGTCGCGGCTGCTGAACGACATCTTGCGCATGGCGTCGATGATCGGGCGGGCGTCGAAGGACGCGATGTCGATGTGCTCGACCACGTTCTGGAGCAGCTCGGCCTTGGAGTTCGGAACGGGAGCGTTCATCGCTTCGGTTTCCCTGACTTTGGACGCCCGTCGTTGAAGGCAAGCTCTTCGCCGGGACGGAGCAACCGGCGGGAGCGGAAATACGAACCGCGCTCGACGTCCTTGAACGTCGAGCGCGGCGCGCGGTTTAACTCAGAAATGATCTAGTGGCGAACGGTGTCGAACTAGCGACGGCGCTTGCGCTTGCCGGCCGCACCCTTGGGGCGCGAGAAGCGAACGACCTTGCGCTCTTCCGACTCCGGCTTGTGGGTCGGGATCGAGCGCTTGGCCAGGCCGTACATCGAGGCCATCGGCGCGTCCTGGACCTCGACGGTCTCGTTCTCGCCAAAGCCGTTGAAGCGGGTCGACATGGCCACGCCATAGGCGCCCAGCATGCCGATCTCGATGTAATCGCCCTCGTCGACGCTTTCCGGCAGATAGAACGGGCCGGGCATGTGGTCGATGCTGTCGCAGGTGGGGCCGTAGAAGCGGAAGGGCTTGAGGCTGTCCTCGACCATCTCGCCGCCCGCCGGGCCGTTCTTGCGATACAGCTTGACCGGGAAGGGCCACTTCATGTGCGCCGCGTCGAACAGCGAGCCATAGGACCCGTCGTTCAGATACAGCGCGTCGCCCTTCTTCAGCTCGACCTTGACCAGCAAGGAGGAGGCTTCGGCCACCAGGGCCCGGCCGGGTTCGCACCACAGCTGGGTCGACTCGTGGACCATCATCTCGGCGAAGCCGCGATCAATGGCGGCCAGATATTCGGACATGTCCGGCGGCACCATGCCGGGATAGATCGACGGGAAGCCGCCGCCCACATCCACCACATCGGCCAGCACGCCGGCGCGAACCAGGGCGCGCGAGGCCTGGGCCATGGCCGCCTGATAGGCGGTGGGCCGCATGCACTGGCTGCCGACATGGAAGCTGACGCCCATCAGGTCCTGGGTGGCGCGGCGAGCGGCCAGCAGCAGGGCCGGGGCCACGTGCGGCTCGACGCCGAACTTGCCCGACAGGCTGTAGGCCGCGCCCTCGGCCTGCACGCCCATGCGGACGATTAGGTTGAGGTCCTTGGCGTTGCCGGTCGCGTCCTGGATCTTGGCCAGCTCTTCGTGGGTGTCGAACGAGAAGGTCCGCACGCCGTGATCGAAATAGGCGGCCGAGATCGCCACCCGGCTCTTGACCGGGTGCATGAAGGCCATGCGCGAGCCCGGGGCGTGTTCGCCCACCAGCTCGATCTCGTTGAGCGACGCGACGTCGAACGACCGCACGCCGGCGTCAACCAGCTCGCGGATCACCCACGGCGAAGGGTTGGCCTTCACCGCGTAAAAGACGTCGCCTTTAAATTCAGCCTGGAACCAGCGCGCCGCTACGGACACCGCGTCGGGTCGCACGAGTGCGACGGGACGTTCCGGTGACCGCTCACGGACCAGGTCCAGGGGTTCATGGTACGTGTGCAATTCACGTAGACCCCTGCAAAAGTTAAACCTAGCCGGCGTTAGCAGCGCTTATGAGGACTTCGGGTCCGCCGGAGCCGTGCGAAATAGGGGCATAGCCCCCCGATGTAAAGTCCCTTTTGGGGGCCGGTCCTGAGGTGATTTGATCCACCCTCTGTCACAAATCCATTGCGAACCGCCGCCAAAGCGGTGAACGCATTCCCCTTGGCCAGAAACCCCGTTAAGGATTCGCCCCGACCATGACGTCGGACCCAGTTCTCTCGATCCGCGCCGCCTCGAAGACCTTTGGGTCTCGCCGGGCGCTGGACGCCGTTTCGCTCGACGTTCGTCGTGGCGAGATGATCGCGCTCATCGGCCCCTCGGGCTCGGGCAAATCCACGCTGCTGCGTTCGATCGATGGCCTGCAGACCATCGACGCTCCGAAGGACGACAAGAGCGGCGACGGCGTGATCACCGCCTTCAGCGGACCCGTGCAGGCTCGCGGCAAGGTCAGCGACCAGGTCCGCAAGGCCCGGGTGCGCATCGGCTTCATCGCCCAGCAGTTCAACCTGGTGGGCCGCCTGTCGCTGTTCAGCAATGTGGCTCTTGGCTCACTGGGGCGCATCCCATTCTGGCGCGGCGTGTTCGGCGCCTGGCCCGACGAGACCAAGGCCGCGACCATGGCCGCCCTGCACCGGGTCGGCGTCTCCGACTATGCCGCCCAGCGGGCCAATACCCTCTCGGGCGGCCAGCAGCAGCGCGGCGCGATCGCCCGGGCGCTGGTCCAGAAGGCCAAGATCATCCTGGCCGACGAGCCGGTGGCGTCGCTCGACCCCGTCTCGGCCCGCAAGGTCATGGAGATCCTGCGCGATCTCAACAAATCCGACGGCCTGACCGTGGTCGTCACCCTGCACCAGGTGGACTACGCCCTGCGCTACTGCGACCGGGTCGTGGCCCTGAAGGCCGGCAAGAAGGTCTATGACGGCCCGGCCGACGGCCTGAAACGCGAACAACTCATCGACATCTACGGCCCGGAATTCGAGGACGTATTCTGGGAAGGAGCTCCGCAATGATCCGCCGCAGCCTGTTTATCGCCGCCGCAGCCACCCTGGCCCTGTCGGCCTGCTCGCCCAAGCCGGTCGCCGAGGGACCCAAGGACACCATCGTGTTCTCGATCCTGTCGACCGAGTCGGCCCAGAACATGGAGAGCTACTGGAAGCCCATCCTGGCCGACATGGAAAAGCAGACCGGCATGAAGGTGAAGCCGTTCTTCTCGTCCAACTATTCGTCGCTGATCGTGGCCATGGGCGCCGACCAGACCGATGTGGGCTGGTTCTCCAACCAGTCGGGCCTGGAAGCCGTGCGCCGCTCGGGCGGCGAGGTTTTCGCCCGCACCTTCGATCCGTCGGGCACCGACGGCTACAAGTCGGTGATCATCGTGCCGGCCGACAGCAAACTGACGCTGCAGGATCTCCTGAAGTGCGACAAGACGCTCGACTTCGGCATCGGCGACAAGAAGTCGACCTCGGGCACCCTGGCGCCGATGACCTATGTGTTCATCCCGGCCGGCAAGAAGCCTGACACCTGCTTCAAGACCGTGCTCAGCGCCAGCCATGACGCCAACCTGTTTGCGGTGGCCAACAAGAAGCTGGACGCGGCGACCAACAACACCACGGCCCTGCGACTGAACGGCGATCGCGGCGCGGCCCAGCTGAACAAGGTCAAGGTGATCTGGGAATCGCCGACCCTGCCCGAAGATCCGATCGTCTGGCGCAAGAAGCTGGATCCGGTGACCAAGGAAAAGGTCCGCCAGTTCTTCCTGACCTATGGCCAGGGCGACACGCCCGCAGCGGCCCAGCAGCGCGCCAACCTGGCCAAGCTGTCGATGGGCGGCTTCCTGGCCGCCGACGACACCCACCTGCTGGTGGTGCGCGAAATGGAAGCCCTGGAGCAGTTTGGCCTGGCCAAGGAAACCGGCGACGCGGCCAAGATCGCCGCCGCCCAGCAGGCTCTCGACGGGGTCAAGGCCGAACGTCTCGCCGCCGAGGGCAAGGCCGGTCTGCCCGCGCCGGCCAACTGAGCCTGTCCATGAGCAGCGACACCATCCCGCCGCCGCCAAAGAAGTCGGCCTCGGCCCTGGCCTTCGACATCCTGCTGTGGGGCGGGGTGATCGGCCTGCTGATCATCAGCTTCCGGCCGGCCGAGATCGACAAGTTCCCGCAGCTGTTCACCGAAGCGGGCCGGATGCGCGAGTTCGCCACCGGCTTCTTCGCGCCGTTCGGCGACGCCAAGCTGTTCATGGAAATGGACTGGCCGACCTATGTCGGCAAGATGTGGCAGACTATCCAGATGGCGCTGTGGGGCACAGCCCTGGCCATCATCGTCGCCATTCCGCTGGGCCTGCTGGGCGCGCGCAACATCACCCCGGTGTGGATCCAGCAGCCGGTGCGCCGGGCGCTGGACCTGATCCGTTCGCTGCCCGACCTGGTGGTGGCCCTGATTTTCATCACCGCCGTGGGCCTGGGGCCGTTCGCCGGCGTCATGGCCCTGATGTTCAACACCGGCGGCGTGCTGGCCAAGCTGTTCGCCGAGGCGGTCGAGTCGATTGACAAGGGCCCGGTCGAGGGCGTGCGCGCCACCGGCGCCGTGCCCTTGCAGGAAATCGTCTGGGGCGTGATCCCGCAGGTCGCGCCGCTGTGGACCAGCTATGCCTTGTACCGCTTCGAATCCAGCAGCCGCTCGGCCACCGTGCTGGGGCTGATCGGGGCGGGCGGCATCGGCCAGGTGCTGCTGGAATCCGTCAACGGATTTCAGTACGACCAGACCGGCTGCATCGTGCTGGTCATCGTGGTGGCTGTGTCGCTGATCGACCTGCTGTCGCAGATCATTCGCAGCCGTTTGCTCTGACGACTGAGGATTATGTGTCTAGTTGGCCACAGGTTAACCCCTTGAAAACGCTTGTCGTCAGGCTGTCACAAATCGGTGCCTGAACCGTCATGGGAGCCCGTTAAGCCGCTGTAATCCTGATCCCGCTCCTCGAAAGGGGGTGAGAGGCCAGGGGCAGCCTTAAGGGGAATTCTCACATGATCACCAAGACCTCGCTGGTCGGCGGGTCCGCGCTGGGCGTCATGCTCGCGCTCGGCCTGGGCGTTTCGGCTCAAGCTCAAGACACGACCACCAGCTGGAAGGGCGCGCCTCAGTTCGCCAACGACACCCTGACCTTCAAGGTCCGCGGTCGCGTGTACGAAGACGTCGTCTATCAGGACGTTGACCGCACCGGTACCGGCGTTGACTTCAAGGCCTGGAACACCCGCCTGCGCACCGCCCGTCTGGGCGTCGAAGGCACCTGGAACGGCAACTGGGCCTACA
Source organism: Caulobacter sp. FV1ye13L (assembly GCF_058681155.1). The sequence continues at coordinate 688,961 of NZ_CM178732.1, read as the reverse complement.
AGGCCGAGGCTGCGATCTCCAGCGGCGGCGGCACCACCCAGTGGGAAGACCTCACGCTGGAATACAAGGCCACTGAAACCACTTCGATCATCGTCGGTAACTTCAAGACCGTCTCGCTCGAGGACATCACCTCGTCGCGCTACAACACGATGATGGAACGCGGCGCGTTCAACGACTTCATCAACGCCGGTCGCGTGATGAACCTGCAAGTCAAGACCAACGGCCCCAACTGGACCGCCGCCGTCGCTCTGTCGGGCGACAGCCTGAACAGCGCCGATGTCGCCACCAACTCGGCCACGGGCTCCAAGGAAATGTTCGGCTACAACGGCCGCTTCACCATCGCGCCGATCGTCACCGACACCACCACCCTGCACCTGGGCGTCTGGGGCCGTTACCGCGATCGCGGCGACCAAGCCAACTTCACCTATCAGGTCCGCAACAACACCAACTACGGTGCGCGTTACACCTCGTCGGGCGCTGTCGGCGTCCACGACAAGACGATCGGCCTGGAAGCCGCCCTGCTGCACAAGCAGTTCTCGCTGCAGACCGAATACGCCCGCATCACCGCCGACCGCACCGGTACGGCTTCGGACGTTGATCTGGACTCCTTCTACGTCACCGGCAGCTTCTTCCTGACCGGCGAAACCCGCCGTTACGAAGCCGCTCGCGGCGAGTTCAACCGCACGCGCATCCTGTCGCCGATGACCGCTGGCGGCATGGGCGCCTGGGAAGCCGCCCTGCGCTATGACTCGGTCGACCTGACCGACCTGAAGGGCGTCGCCACGGCCGGCAAGTACACGGCCTGGACTGCTGGTCTGAACTGGTACCCCCACCCGTACGTTCGCTTCATGGCCAACTACACCAAGGCCTCGAACGACAACCCTCTGACCACGGGCGTCAACACGCAGCTGAACGATGTCGACGTCGACACGTTCCAGATGCGCGCTCAGTTCGACTTCTAAGACCTGACTATCAAGCGGGCCGCCTGACGCGGCCCGCTTCCTCCCCACGCCTTAGAGATTTCCAGGAGTTCTCCATGAAGAAGCTTCTTTCCTGCGCGGCCGCCGCCGTGGCCCTGTCGGGCCTCGCCGCCGTTCCCGCCCACGCCGCCCGCGACTATGTCTGGGCTGCCGGCTCCTCGACCGTTTTCCCCTTCTCGACCCGCGTGGCCGAGAACTTCGCCAAGAAGACCGGCAAGAAGGCCCCCAAGGTCGAATCGCTGGGCACCGGCGGCGGCATCAAGCTGTTCTGCTCGGGCGCCGGTGAAGGCTTCCCCGACATCGCCAACGCCTCGCGTCCGATGAAGAAGTCCGAGTTCGACGCCTGCGCCGCCAAGGGCATCAAGGACATCGTCCAGATCAAGATCGGCTTCGACGGCATCGTTGTCGCCACCGACAAGGACGGCTCTGACTACAACTTCAAGACCGAGCACCTGTTCCTGGGCCTGTCGGCCCAGATCCTGAAGGGTGGCCAGTGGGTCAAGAACCCCAACAACAGCTGGGATGACGTCGGTCCGGGCCTGCCGGGCAACCGCATTCAGGTCTATGGCCCGCCGCCCACCTCGGGCACCCGCGACGCCTTCGTGGAACTGGCCATCGAGGCCGGCGCCCGCAAGTTCCCCACCGCTGACGAACTGCGCTCGAACAACGAAAAGCTGTTCAAGCAAAAGGTCGATCCGCTGCGCGCTGACGGCTGGATCGACGCTGGCGAGAACGACAACGCCATCGTCGGCACCCTGACCAAGACCCCCGGTTCGCTGGGCGTGTTCGGCTATTCGTTCCTCGAAGAGAACATGGACAAGGTGAAGGGCGCGACCGTAAACGGCGTGAAGCCCAACGCCCAGACCATCTCGGACGGCTCCTATCCGCTGGCCCGCTCGCTCTACATCTACGTCAAGAAGTCCAGCATCGGCGTCACGCCGGGCCTGGCCGAGTTCCTGTCGGAGTTCACCTCGGACGCCGCTTCGGGTCGCGGTGGCTATCTGCAGGGTCGCGGTCTGATCCCGCTGCCCCCCGGCCAGCACGAAGCCCAGAAGAACGTGGTCAAGAACAAGACCTCGATGGCGCGTCCGGCCTCGTAAGACGCCAAATTTTTTCCCCGACCAAACTTACCTCGCCGCGGCCCTATGGGCCGCGGCGATTTCTTTTGTATAGTGGGTCAACGGTTCACCCTCGCCGCGCAAGGAAGTCAGGGTCGCGGTCGCCGTCCGGCGCCGTGTCATTGACCCCATAGGGCCATGATCCTCCTCGCGCTCGCTGTCGTGTTTCTCCTCGTTCTTTTGAACGGGGTTTTCTCCATGTCTGAACTGGCGGTGGTCTCCGCCCGCCGGGCCCGGCTCCAGACCTTCGCCGATCGCGGGGACAAGGGCGCCAAGCTGGCCTTGGCCATGGCCGAGCATCCGACACGGTTCCTGTCGGCCGTGCAGGTGGGCATCACCCTGATCGGCATCCTGGCCGGCGCCTATGGCCAGGCCACCATCGCCGCCGCCCTCGACCACTGGCTTGAGCCCATGCCGATGATCGGGCCGCATTCGGAGATCATCGCCACCATCGTGGTGGTCATCGGCCTGACCTATGTCTCGGTCATTCTGGGCGAGCTGGTGCCCAAGCGCCTGGCCCTGCTGTTCCCCGACGCCATCGCCCGCCGCATGGCCCCGTTCCTGGCCATTGTCGCCCTGGTGCTGCGCCCCTTCGTGACCATCCTGACCGTCTCCACCGCCGCCATCCTCAAGCTGATGGGCGTACGCGACGAGCGCACCAACGACATGACCGCCGAAGAGGTCGAAAGCGTGCTGGCCGAAGGCGCCGACGCCGGCCTGATCGAGCCCGAAGAGCGTTCGATGATCCAGGAGGTGCTGCGCCTGGGCGACCGCCCGGTCCGCGTGGCCATGACCCCGCGCCGCGACCTGTTCTGGATCTCGCTGGCCGACACGCCCGAGGAGATCCTGATGGAGATCCGCGGATGCCCCTATTCGCGCATCGTGGTGGCCACCGACGACGACCTGGACGGCGAGATCGGCGTTCTGCTGAAGAAGGACCTGCTGGACGCCTGCCTGTCGGGCAATCCGATCGACGTCGCCGCCCACGTGCAGCAGCCGATCGCCATTCCCGAAACCATGTCGCTGTTGCGCGCCATGGCGCTGTTCAAGCAGACCCCGCTGCATATGGCCCTGGTGGTCGACGAGTTCGGCTCGGTTCAGGGGGTGATCACCCCCATCGACCTGCTGGAAATGATCGCCGGCGACTTCCCCGAGGGCCACGACGACACCGAGACCCGCATCCTGCGTCGCGAAGACGGCTCGTGGCTGGTCGACGCCCGCCTCGACATCCAGGAGCTCAACGACGCCCTGGGCGAGGCCTTCGAAGCCGAGGGTGGGTACCACACCGTGGCCGGCCTGATTCTCGACCGCCTGGGCCGTATCCCCCGCGAGGGCGAGATCGTCGAACTGGGCGGCTTCGATGTCGAGATCGTCGACATGGACGGCTCGCGGATCGACAAGGTGATCCTCAAGCCGTGCCTGCGGCGCAAGGGCGACGGCGAGTAGGGGGCGGGCCGGGCGCAGACGGAGGTTTGAGTCCGTCCTCAGGCCGGCTGATGCCGAGCCGGGCTCAGGGCCTCATCGATCTCCTGCGCCGTTTGCCGGGCGCCGCGCATGACGCCTACAAGGGTGGCCGAGGCAAAGCCCGTCCACTCGCCATAGCCTACCAGCCATAGACGGGGCTCCTGGATTGATCGTGTCCCGTCGACCGTCACCTTGCCCTCGGCATTGACGACGCTCAGTGGGGTCAGGTGCTTCAGGGCGGGTCGAAAGCCGGTGCACCAGAGGACCGTATCGATCCGTGTCTCGCTTCCGTCCGCCCAGATCACCCCGGTCTCCGTGAACCGGTTGAAGGGCCGCACCGCCTTGAGGACGCCGCGAGCTCGCGCCTCCTGAACGGCCGGAATCATGACGATATCGCCAAGGCCGCCCGGTGGCGGCCCTGCGAGCCCCGTCCCGTCCTGGGCTTTCCAGCGCGCCGTGGCGCGTTCGAACAGCACCCGGCCGTCAACGTCATCAGGAAGGAAGATCGGCGACTGCGGGGTTACCCATATGGTCTGAGCCACGGCCGACACTTCCGCCAGAATCTGCGCGCCGCTATTGCCACCGCCCACAACCAGCACCGTCTGACCGGCGAAGGATGTCGGGTCGACATAGTTCGCCGAGTGGATCTGCCGGTCCCGGAACTGCTGCTGACCCGGGTACTGGGGCACATGGGGCGCTCGCCATGTGCCGGTGGCGCTGACAACGGCCCGGGCATGCCAGACCCCGCAGTCTGTCATCACCTCAAGGCCGTCGAGAGCGCGCGTGACACCCAGGACCTCGACCGGGCGTTCGACGGGCAGGGCGTAGCGCTCTTCGTAGCGCGCCAGATAGTCGATGATCTCGTCGCGGCCGGGATAGGCGGCCTCGGTTGGAGGCATTGGCCAGCCGGGCAATGAACTCCATTGCCCAGGCGAAAACAGGCGCAGGGAGGGCCAGGCGTGGCGCCAGGCGCCTCCGGCTTGCGTTTCGCCATCGAGGATGACGAAGGACAGGGTCGTGCGGCGAAGGAAATAGGCCGTCGCAAGAGCCGACTGTCCGCCGCCGATGATGATGACGTCGCGGGTCCGTGTGTCGTTGCCGGCCATGTCAATCACCACCTCGGCGTGAGCGCCGTACTTGTGGAGAGCCTAGCAGTTCTCTCGGCCTGGAAATTGATCGGTGTCGAAAACGATGTGCGGCCAGCGGCACGGACGCTTCGGGTCTCGCCTGCCCCTACGGGCGGCTTCGCGACCGTCTTTCCCCTTTCGGGGCTGGACGACCGCAACGCCGGCCAGGAGGGGCGGGGAGAGTCTCTAGGCCGCCGTCCGGCCGCGCAGGCGCGCCAGCCGTCGCAGCCGCCGCCAGAACCGGGTCTTTTCCGGCTCGGGATAGGGCTGCAGGTTGCGGAAGAACTCCTCGGCGCAGGCGCGCCACGAGAAGCCCTCGGCGAACTTGCGGACCACCGTCTTGTCCAGGTCCAGGCACGCCAGGCACGCCTCGCGCAGTCCGTCGGTCTGGCCCGGCGCCAGGGCGCCGGCGTTGGAGCCGGGGATGATGTCGATCGGACCGGGGGCCGAGAAGGCGGCCACGGGCACGCCGGCGGCCATGGCCTCCAGGATCACCAGGCCGAAGGTGTCGGTCAGGGAGGGGAAGCAGAACACGTCGGCGCAGCCGAAATAGCGGCCCAGTTCTTCGCCGAACTTGGCGCCCAGGAACTTCACCTCGGGATATTTCTCGGCCAGTTCCTCGCGCTGGGGACCGTCGCCGATCACCACCTTGGTGCCGGGCAGATCCAGGCTGGCGAAGGCCTCGATGTTCTTCTCGACGGCCACGCGGCCGACATTGAGGAAGATCGGGCGCGCAAGGCCCGCGAACAGGTCGGGCTCGCCCGCAGCACGAGGCTTGAAGACGTCGGTGTCGACGCCGCGCGACCACGGCGAGAGATTGCGGAACCCGTGCTTGGCCAGCTCGTCGCGCATGGTCGGCGTGGCCACCATCAGGCGCCCGGAGGGCTTATGGAACCAGCGCATATAGGTGTAGCCGGCGGCCAGCGGCAAAGGCAGGCGGGCCGAGACATATTCCGGGAACTTGGTGTGGTAGCTGGTCGTGAACGGCAGCTTCCATTCCAGGCAGATGCGGCGGGCGGCCAGGCCGATCGGACCCTCGGTGGCGATGTGGATCGCTTCGGGCTCGAACGACTTGAAGCGGTCCTGCACCGGCTCATAGGCGCCGATCGCCAGCTTGATTTCCGGATAGGTCGGCAGCGGGAAGGTGGGGAACTGGTCAGGGCTGACGACATCGACCTCGTGGCCCATGGCGCGCAGTTCGTCGACCACCCGGGTGAGGGTGCGAACCACGCCGTTGACTTGAGGTTCCCAGGCGTCTGTGGCGAGAAGTATCCGCATCAGGCGGCGGCAGGCTCCGGCAGGGGCTCGGTGGCGGGCGCCGCCAGCTTGCGGTCGATCACCGACCACGAGCGTAGCTTGGCCCATTCGAGGATTTCAAGTTGACCGTCGGCATGTTCGACGAGGGCGGTGCAGCTTTCCACCCAGTCACCATCGTTGACGTAGGTGATTCCGTCTATGTCGCGCATCTCGGCCTTGTGAATGTGCCCGCAGATCACGCCGTCAACGCCACGGCGGCGCGCCTCGTCGGCCACGGCGGACTCGAAGTTCTCAATGAAATGCAAAGCGTTCTTCACCTTGACCTTCAGATAGGCCGAGAGACTCCAGTAGCCGAAACCCATGCGTCGCCGAGCGCGGTTCAGCAAGGTGTTCAGCATCAGGATGGTTCTATAGGACCAATCCCCGAGGAAGGCGAGCCACTTGGCCTGCTGCACCACACCGTCGAATTCGTCGCCGTGAACCACCAGATAGCGCTTGCCGTCGGCGGTCTCGTGGATCACGTCGCGGGCCACCACGACACCTCCGAAATGCACGCCGCAGAAGTCTCGGATGCGGTCGTCGTGATTGCCGGGGACATAGATCACCTCGGTGCCCTTGCGGGCCAGGCGCAGGATCTTCTGGACCACATCGTTGTGGGCCTGCGGCCAGTACCACCCGCTGCGCAGCTTCCAGCCGTCGATGATGTCACCGACCAGATAGAGCGTGTCGCACTCGACATGGCGGATGAAGTCCAGCAGCAGCTCGGCCTGGCACCCCCGGGTGCCCAGATGCAGGTCGCTGATGAAGATGCTGCGATAGTGGCGGACAGCGGATTCGGCGCTCATGCGGGTCCCCGGTAGCTGCGCCTGGTCGATCCGCCCCCGGATTGGTCGCGACCTTCGGCGAGAGATCCGGCGATTAAGCTGATTGCATGTCGCTTTGATGAAACCCGGCCGCAGCCTTCAGCCTTTGGTAACCTTTGGCCCGTCTCCGGCGCCCCTCGGCAGGGCGCCGTTTCGCCTCGAAAACAGGCGCCGGACCAGGGCGGACACCAGGCAGGGCGCGCGGCGAGCGCCGCCATGCCGCGCCGCGCGGCGCAAGGCGGCGAACGACTGTTGCGATGCAGCATGGCCCGCACTAGATCAGGACGATGGACGCTGCCCGCCTTGCCAAGGACACCCCGAAATCGTTGAAGACGCGGGCGCGGATTCTCGATTGCGCCATGAAGCTGATCGCCCAGATTGGCTATCACGCCGCCAGCAATCCGGTGATCGCCGATGCGGCGGGCCTGACGCGGGGGGCGATGCTGTATCACTTCCCGACCCGCGAGGCGCTGGTGGAGGCCGCCGTGGCCCATGTCCAGGCCGAGCGTTCGGCCCTGTTCCGCGCGGCGGCCGACACGCTGCCGCTGGGTGCTGACGTCACCGAGCACGCCATCGACAGCTACTGGGACCTGCTGCAGAGCGTGCCGTTCATGGCTTTCGCCGAACTGGAGGCCGCCGGTCGCACCGATCCGGCCATCCAGGCCCTGCTGGCCCCGGCCCAGGCCGAGTTCGATCGCGCCCAGGCCGGCGACCACTTCCTGAAGATCCTGCACGCCGGCGCCGGCCCGCGGTTCCAGGCCAGTCGCGACCTCGCCCGCTTCATGCTGGAAGGCCTGGCCCGCACGACCCTGACCTACGATAGCGATGGTCGAAAGGAGCGCCTGCTGGCGGTGATCAAGCGGGCCACCCACATGCTCAACCGCAAGGGCGACATCCAGGATCTGTGGCCGGACTAGAGCCTAGAGCATTTTCCGTCCTGACTGCGTCAGTCCGGAGCTCTAGTTCTTTGTTTTAACGCATTTTCTTCACGCGAACCGGAATCCACTTCGCTCGAAAATGCTCTAGTAGGCGTTTTCCGCCCCCAGCAGGTGCGGGGCGGTCAGCAGCATGATCCGCAGGTCGGCCGCGAACGACCAGGTCTCGATATAGGCGATGTCGGCCCTGACGCGCCGGGCCATCGATTCGATATCTTCGGTGCCGCCGCGCAGCCCCTGAATCTGGGCCAGGCCCGTCAGGCCCGGACGCGCCCGTTGGCGCAGGGCGTAGCCGGGGATCAGTCCGCCATAGTGCTCGTCATGGACCCGGGCGTGGGGACGGGGGCCGACCAGAGACATGTCGCCCTTCAGGACATTCAGCAGTTGAGGCAGTTCGTCGATGCTGGTCTTGCGGATAAAGCGCCCCACGCGGGTGATCCGGTCATCGACGCGCGCCGCCTGCACGACGGTCTCGCCGCTGTCGCCGCAGCGCATGGAGCGGAACTTGTAGATCATGAACGGCCGCCCGCTCAGGCCGCCCCGGGCCTGGCGAAACAGCACCGGGCCGGGCGATTCCAGGCGGATCAGCAGGGCCACCAGCAGCAGCGACGGCGCGAAGAACACCAGCAGGGCCAGGGCCGCAACGACGTCGAAGACGCGCTTGGCCGGATCCCACGCGACGCGTGGCCTAAGGCCCTCCGCACGCGCGAGATCCGCCCGCGGACGAGAAACTACACCGGTCATCGGTCCCCACAGTACTCTCATCACGGGAAAGGGGCGCAGGACTTGGCGCGCCTTTACCAGCGTCTATCCTGGGCCACGATCGTGACGCCGTATGTGACGGGTGTCACAGTCACCGCCAGATCATCCTGCCTTCGGGCCGGCCCATCGCCCTCCTGAACGGGGGACGGGCTAGGCCTTCAGCGCCCTGGGCAAGACCTCGGCGAAGATATCCAGCTCGGCCGGGCTGGCGGTGCCGACCCGGATCCAGGTGGGGTGCAGGGGGCTGTCGAAAACCCGCACCTCAACGCCCATCGCCGCCAGGGTCTTCTGGAACGCCAGGTTCGGTTTGCCGGTGTCGACGAAGACATAGGTCCCGAACGACGGCAGATAGCCCAGGCCGTTGGCCCTGCAGATAGCGTAGATCTTCTCGCGGCAGCCTTCGAGATAGGCCTTGGTTCCGGCCAGATAGGTCGCGTCGCCATAGCAGGCCAGGGCCGCCGCCAGGCCGGGCCGGCCCTTGTGGGTGGGGATCAGGCTCTTGAGCTGCTTGACCCGCTGCGGCTGGGCGATGATGAAGCCCACCCGCAGGCCGGCCATGCCATAGACCTTGGAGAAGGTGCGGGCGACCACCACGTCGTGGCCGGCCTTGACCAGGTCGATCATCGAGTGACGGACAGGATCGGGGCTGATCTCGATATAGGCCTCGTCGACGATCACCGGCGCGGACTTCGCCGCCGCGACACAGAAGGCCCGCAGGGCGTCTGGGTCCATCAGCAGGCCCGTCGGATTGTTGGGATTGCACACATAGACGCAGCCCGCGCCTGCGGCCTTCGTCGCCAGGGCCGGCAGATCGATCTGGTGGTCGCCGGTGACCGGGATCCAGTCCAGCTTGGCGCCCTGGCGCTCGGCATAGAGCAGGGGCGTCGCATAGGTCGGCTGGGGCGCGACGATCGGGCCGGTTTTGGCGAAATGGGCCGAGAGCAGCGACAGCGCCTCAAGCGAGCCGTTGCACAGGCCCACCCTATCGGGATCGACGCCCTCGCGTTTGGCGATGGCCGCGATCAACGGCGGTTCCAGCGACCAGGCGTAATAGGGCGTATCGTCGAGCGCCTTCATGGCCGCCTTGCGGGCGGCGACGCTGGGACCATAGGGATTCTCGGTGACACCCAGGTGGGCGCGGATCACCGGCGGGGCCTTCGGATCGACCGTGGTCTCCGCTGCGACCGCAAGGGCCGGGGCCAGCGCCGCGCCGCCGATCAACAAGCCCCGTCGCGTCGTGTCCATGGTCCGCCCTCCGCTGTCGCCCCCGCAGTTGAGGCTGCAAGGGTGACAGGATCAAGACGCCATCAAGCCGTGGTGATCGGCAGGGCGGTGGTGAACTTGATCTGCTCCATCGCGAAGCTGGACGACACGTCGGTGAGCGGCGCCGTGGCGATCAGGCGCTTGTAGAAGCGGTCATAGGCGGCGATGTCGCGGACCACGACCTTGAGCAGGTAATCGACCTCACCGCTCATCCGGTAGAACTCGACCACCTCGGGCAGGGCGCGGGCCCCGGCGGCAAATGTCGTGAGCCAGGCCTCGTCATGGCGGCCGGTCTTCACGGCCACGAATACGGTCAGGGACAGGTCCAGGGCGTCGCGGTCCAGCAGGGCGACGCGGGCGGTAATCACCCCGGCGTCCTGCAGCCGCTTGATCCGCTTCCAGCACGGCGTCTGGGTCAGGCCCACGCGTTCGGCCAGTTCGGCGATCGGGACGGTGGAGTCCTCCTGCAGGATCGCCAACAGTCTGCGGTCGATATGATCGAGATCAATCATCTTCATTTCCGGCCCGTTCGAGAATGAAGTTCTCCATACGGTGAAAACGGCAGCGCATCCAGTAATGCCATTCTCCGGTTCCGCTTCATGCTGGGACACCTGACGACGAATTGGGGGTCCTCATGCTGAAGCCGTTCACGCGCCATCCGGAAGCGGTTGGCGAGACCTATGGTCAGCACATGGGCGTGGCCTGGAGCTTTGGCTTCACCCTGATCGGCGCGGGTCTGGCCTGCCTGATCCATGGCCTGCTGCCCTTCGCCTTCGAGCGCACCGGCAGCAACACCGTCCGCCGTCTCAACGAGCGCCTGGGTCGCCGCTGCGCCCTGGCCGACAAGACACTTGGCCTCGACGCGGCCCCCGTCCAGGGATGAACGCCGCCGTCGCCAGACTGGGCGCTTTCCGCTTCGAGGCGGGCAAGCTTTGGCCGGGCCTGATCGCGGGCCTCGTGATCGCCCTGCTGGCCAAGCCGCTGTCCCACCTGCTGCACGCGCCGGCCCCGCTTCTGGCGGTGGTGCTGGGCATGGGCCTGGGCGCCCTGGGCCTGGGCGCCAGGCTGGCGGCCGGTCTCGATATCTGGGCCAAGCCGGGCCTGCGTCTGGGCGTTGCCATGATGGGCGCCCAGATCACCTGGAGCGAGTTCGCCCTGCTGGGCGGGCCGGCCATCCTGGCCAGCGGCGCCGTGGTGCTGGGCGGGCTCACCGTCGGCGCCGGCGTCGGCATGGCCCTGGGACTGCCCCTGGCCGAGGCCCTGATCGCCGCGGCGGCCTGTTCGATCTGCGGCGCCTCCGCAGCGCTCGCCGCCGCGCAGGCCGCGCCGGCCAGTCCAGCCAACCAGCGCACGACCGCCCTGGTGATCATCGGGGTCAATCTGCTGTCGACCGTGGCCATGCTGGCCTATCCGCCGATCGCTCAAGCCCTGGGCTTTACGGCGCACCAGGCCGGCGTGTTTTTTGGTCTCTCCATCCATGACGTCGCCCAGGTGGCCGGCGCGGGCTCGTCGGTCTCGCCGGACGCCGCCAGCGCCGCGGCCCTGGCCAAGCTGGCCCGCATCGTCTGGCTGGGCCCGGCGGTGGTGCTGATCGGCGTGCTGCTGAGCCGCACTCAGGACGGCTGCGGCAAGACGAGCTTCAAGGGGCCGCCGCTCTTCGTCCTGGGCTTCGCCGCCCTGGCCGCCCTGCGCGGTCTTGGCCTGTTGCCCGAAGCGCTGGTCGCCACCCTGGCCACACTGTCCAGCTTCCTGCTTCTGGCCGGCGTCGGCGCCATCTCGGCCAAGCTGGGACCCGCCGCCCTGCTGCAGGTCAAGCCCAAGCTGGCCGCAGCCCTGGGCCTCTCCACCCTGGCTGTGGCGGCGCTCGCCTACGGCCTGACGCGGGCCTTCTTCTAGGCGTCGCGGCTCGCCGGAGAGAATTTGCGGGCAAAGCCCGCTCCACCGACAATCTTTGGCAGGAAATGCCCCAGCCGATCGCGCACGTCTTGGCGAAACACGTCGCCCAGCCCATGGTCGCGGCGGAAGACCAAGTCGGAGGGAATAGCCTTGAGTTTCTGGACGCGCCGCAAGTCGATCGACGCCATCGCGGCGGGCCATGACGGCCACCAACTGAAGAAGACCCTGAGCTGGCCGCACCTGGTCGCCCTGGGTGTCGGCGCCATCGTCGGCACCGGCATCTATACCCTGACCGGCATCGGCGCGGGTCTGGCCGGACCGGGCGTGATCCTGTCCTTCCTGATCGCCGGCGCGGTCTGCGCCTGCGCGGCGCTTTGCTATGCCGAACTGTCGACCATGATCCCGGCCTCGGGCAGCGCCTATACCTACAGCTACGTCGCCATGGGCGAGCCGGTGGCCTGGTTCGTCGGCTGGAGCCTGATCCTCGAATACACCCTGGTCTGCGCGGCCGTCGCCGTGGGTTGGTCAGCCCACGCCACGGGCCTGTTCCGCATGATCGGCACGCCGGAAGCCCTGCTGGCTGGTCCGCATATGGGCGGCATCGTCAATCTGCCCGCCGTGATCATCTCCTTCGCCGTCGCCGGCCTGCTGGCGCTTGGCACCAAGGAGAGCGCCACGGTCAACATGGTGCTAGTGGCGGTGAAGATCATCGCCCTGGCCGTGTTCGTGGTGCTGTGCATCCCGGCTTTCGACATCAGCCACTTCACGCCGTTTATGCCGCAGGGCTTTGCCGCTACCCCCGACGCCGACGGGATCAAGGTGGGGGTCATGGCCGCCGCCAGCCTGATCTTCTTCGCCTTCTACGGCTTTGACGCGGTCTCGACCGCCGCCGAGGAGACCAAGAACCCCAAGCGCGACCTGACCATCGGCATCGTCGGCTCGATGGCCGTCTGCACGGTGATCTATATGATCGTCGCCGCCGTCTCGATCGGCGCCTCGCGCACCGAGGTGTTCTCCAAGAGCGAGGCCCCGCTGGTCTTCATCCTGGAAAGCCTGAACCACCCCAAGGTCGCTCAACTGGTGGCCCTGGCCGCCGTGGTCGCCCTGCCGACCGTGATCCTGGCCTTCATGTATGGCCAGAGCCGGATCTTCTTCGTGATGGCCCGCGACGGCCTGCTGCCCAAGACCCTGGCCCGGGTCAACGCCAAGACCGGCACGCCCGTGCTGATGACCCTGCTGACGGGCGCGCTGTCGGCCCTGATCTCGGGCTGGCTGTCGCTGAAGGACATCGCCGAGCTGGCAAACGCCGGCACCCTGGCCGCCTTCATCGCCGTGGGCCTGTCGGTGATCATCCTGCGGATCAAGGATCCGGGCCGTCAGCGGGTGTTCTCGACCCCGATCTGGCCGGTCGTGGCCTCGGGCGCGATCCTGGGCTGCCTCTATCTGTTCTCCAGCCTGCCGACCAAGACCCAGCTCTATTTCCTCTACGCCCACCTGATCGGCGTGGCGGTCTATGTGCTGTTTGGCCTGCGCAACAGCGTTCTGGCCCGTCAGGAGCGCGATCAGCACTAGTGTGATTTAGGCCCGGCCTCCGCGCCGGGCCTTCCATTCCTGATTCTGCGGGCTACAGTCGGCGTCAAAACAAGTGTTTGACGCAGGAAGAAACACCATGGCCCTCGATCTCGAAACCCGCGACCAGCTGCTCGACATGGTCGCCCGCTTCGTCGCCGAGCGGCTGCGGCCCATCGAGGCCAAGGTGGCCGAGGATGACGCGGTTCCGCAGGACGTCATCGACGAGATGAAAAGCCTGGGCCTGTTTGGCCTGTCGATCCCCGAGGCGTTCGGCGGCCTGGGTCTGAACATGGAAGAGGAATGCCTGGTCGGCGTCGAGCTGGGCCGCACCTCTCCGGCCTTCCGGTCGGCGTTCGGCACCAATGTCGGCATCGGCAGCCAGGGCCTGGTGATGTTCGGGACCGACGAGCAAAAGGCCAAGTGGCTGCCCGGCATCGCCTCGGGCGAGATCATCACCAGTTTCGCTCTGACCGAGCCGGAAGCCGGCTCCGACAGCGCCTCGGTGCGCACGCTGGCCATCCGCGATGGCGACGACTACGTGCTCAATGGCTCCAAGCGCTACATCACCAACGCCGGCAAGGCGTCGCTGTTCACGGTGATGGCCCGGACCAGTCCCGAGACCAAGGGCGGCTCTGGCGTCTCGGCCTTCCTGGTCCCCAGCGGCCTGCCGGGCCTGTCCGTGAGCAAGCCCGAGAAGAAGATGGGCCAGCAGGGCGCCCATATCCACGATGTGACCTTCGACAATGTCCGCGTGCCGGCCTGGAACCGGTTGGGCGAGGAGGGCGAGGGCTTCAAGGTGGCCATGCAGGTGCTGGATCGCGGCCGCCTGCACATCGCCGCCGTCTGCGTGGGCGTGGCCGAGCGGCTGATCAAGGATTGCGTGGCCTATGCCGGCGAGCGCAAGCAGTTTGGCCAGGCGATCTCAAACTTCCAGCTGATCCAGGCCATGCTGGCCGACAGCAAGACCGAGGCCCTGGCGGCCAAGGCTCTGGTCATGGAGACCGCCCGCAAGCGCGATGCGGGACAGGGCGTGACGCTGGAGGCGGCGGCCTCGAAACTGTTCGCGTCCGAGATGGTCGGCCGCGTGGCGGACCGGGCCGTGCAGATCTTCGGCGGGGCCGGCTATGTCGCCGACTATGGCATCGAGCGCCTGTATCGCGACGTGCGGATCTTCCGGATCTATGAGGGCACAAGCCAGATCCAGCAGGTGATCATCGCCCGGGAGACCATGAAGCAGGGGGGCTAAGCGCCTCTCGGCCGGTCGCGACTCTTTGGCGAGTGTGGCGAGATGACGCACCTTGGGCGGGAATATTTAAGGCTGCATTAAGCATGCGGGCAGAGGGTCCTTCCACAAGCTGCACCCCAGGACGGACCAAAGCCGATGAGCCAGGATCATGACCTAAACGACCGCGTGGCGTTTATGGGGCTGGATGACCGTGCGCGACAGGCGCTGCGGGATCTGCGGCCGCTCATTCGCAAGGAAATCAGCCCCGCGCTTTCGGTCTTCTATGGCAAGGTCAAGACAACACCAGAGACCAGCAAGTTCTTCAAGGACGAGCGGCACATGGACGCCGCCAGCAGTCGCCAGGCGGCGCACTGGGACGTCATCGCCCAGGCCGAGTTCAGCGACACCTATGTCAATGCGGTCCGGACCATCGGTCAGGTTCACGCGCGCATTGGCCTGGAGCCACGCTGGTATATCGGCGGCTACGCCCTGGTCATGGACCGGCTGTTGCGCGCCACAGTCGACTCGCTCTGGCCCAAGGGCTTCATGGCCAAGGGCGACCCCGCCCAGGCTGGCGAGGCCGTCAGCGCCCTGATGAAGGCGGTCATGCTCGACATGGACTTCGCCATCTCGATCTATCTCGAGACCATCGAAGCCGATCGCCAGCGACTTGAGGCCTCGCGCATCGAGAATGAGCAATGCCAGACCAGGCTCGTCGAAAGCCTGGCCACGGCGCTGGCCCATCTGGCTCGGGGCGATCTGGTCAGCCGGCTTGAGGACGAGGTGAAGCCCGAGTTCCAGAAGCTGAAGGACGATTTCAACAGCGCCGTTCGCACGCTCGAGGAGGCCATGGGTCGCATTTCGGGTGTGACCGGCAATATCCGCGCCGGCTCGGATGAAATCGGCATCGCGGCTGACGACCTGTCGCGCCGCACCGAGCAGCAGGCCGCCAGTCTGGAAGAGACCGCCGCCGCCCTCGACCAGATCACCTCGACCGTCCGGCGCTCCGCAGCGGGCGCCAAGCAGGCGTCCGAGGTTGTGGCGGGCGCCAAGACCGAGGCTGAACGCTCAGGCATCGTGGTCGACCAGGCCGTGGCCGCCATGGGCGAGATCGAAAGCTCGTCGCGCGAAATCGGCAACATTATCGGCGTGATCGACGAGATTGCCTTCCAGACCAACCTTCTGGCCCTGAACGCCGGGGTCGAAGCGGCGCGCGCCGGTGAAGCGGGTCGCGGCTTTGCGGTCGTCGCCCAGGAAGTGCGGGCTCTCGCCCAACGCTCCGCCGACGCCGCCAAGGAGATCAAGACCCTGATCTCCTCCTCGACCCAGCAGGTCAGTCAGGGCGTGAACCTGGTGGGACAAACCGGCGACGCCCTGCGCGGCATCGTCGCCAAGGTTGCCGAGATCGACACCTTGATCGTCCAGATCTCCGCTTCGGCCCAGGAGCAGGCCACGGGCCTGCATGAGGTCAATACCGCCGTCAATCAGATGGACCAGGTGACGCAACAAAACGCCGCCATGGTCGAGCAGACGACGGCGGCGACACACTCGCTCAAGGATCAAACGGCCGAACTGGTCAATCTGATTTCGGCTTTCCGCGTCACCGATACGCGGCCCGCCGCATCCGCGGCTCCCGCCGCGTCCGCGCGTCCGGCCGCCAGACCGCCATCGCAGGCCAGTCGGCCAGGGGGCGGCGCGCGTCTGGTTTCCCGCGGCTCAGCTGCGACGGCTGTCCGCGAGACGTGGGAAGAGTTCTGAGAAACGGCTGTCGCTAGAGCATTTTCCGATCCGACTGGATCGGCGAAATGCTCTAGCCTTTTGTTTTAAAGCATTTTCTGGCGACGAGCCGGCGTCCACTTCGTCGGAAAATGCTCTAGCCGCCTGAAACCCAGTGCGGGATAGATCGACAAAAGCGGACGCCCGTCAGGGCGTCCGCTTTTTCCTGTCGGCTGTCGCACACGGCAAAACGCCCCCGCCAACCAGACGCGAAGCGATCCATTGGAACGCTTCGGTCTGGTCGGCGGAGGCGTTTTGAGCCCCGTAAGTCAGGAGCTGGAAGTTTACGCGCCGCCCGGGAAGCGGAACGGAACCTTCACGGTGCCGGTCTTGGCGCCCATCGGCAGCTTTTCAGCGATGCACATGGCGGCCTTGTCGAAGCCCTTGCCGGCCGCGCTGTTGTCAACGACCTTGCATTCCGAGAGCTTGCCAGCGTCAGCGGTGCATTCCAGCATCACCTGAGCGGCATCCCGGGTATTGGCGAACTGTTGCAGGCAACGGCTCATTTGGTCTTCAAATCCGCCAGCCGCCGAGGCGGCTTGAGCGATGAACAAGCTGCCAGCGATTCCCGCGGCAAAAGCGATCGGATATTTCATCCCGCTGCTCCTAGTAATGAATACCGTCCTGTGGACGACGCGCCAACCGGACGCATGCCGTTTGTCGCAGCTGCGAGTTAAAATATTCTGAGTCGACCCGGAATATTCAAAATTTACTTCGCGGTAACCTTACTTCGAATTTCACCTGTCAAGCCGCCTTTGGGCGCTGTCTTTATAGATTCACCTGCGACCAATTGTCCCTCAAGGCAGCGCCGCCCCCCCCGACTTCCAGTTTCTCTTAACCAAGGTCAGAGTCTGTTAGGAATCTATAGTGATGATCCCCCTGGCTTGCTGGTGATCCGTGGGCACGGAACCGCCGCATGAAGGGGACCTGGAAATGAAGCGCTTTAGGCTTGTCGACCTACCACTGATTATCAAGATCGGCTTCGCGCCGGCTTTCGCACTGTTGATGCTGGCCCTGACGGCCGGCGGCGCTGTCGTCGTGCAGCGCAGCCAGACCGAAGCTTTGCGGCAGGTTGTCGAGCAGGACATGCGCATCAACAGCGATATTCAGTCGCTGTCGCGTCGGATCACCGACGCTCACGGCACGCTCTATCAAATCCTGGCGTCGAAGGCCGATCCGATGGCCCCGTCGGCCGGGCCGCGCATCATTGAGTTGCTCGCCGAATTTGACACCCTGGGCAAGGACATGAAGGCGCTTTCGAGCCGCCTGCCTGCCTCGGAGCGTCCGAAGATCGAGGCCCTCGTCAAGGCCCTGGCCGAATGCCGCAGCGCCGTCGACACGGTCAGCGGCATGATCGACGTCGATACGGGCATGGCCATGAGCTTCGCCGGCAGCTTCGAAGACCAGTACGTCAAGATGGCGGCCCAGCTGCAGAAGGTGGTCGATGACGCCGGCGCCCGCGCCACCAAGACGGCCGACGAGCACAAGGCCGAAGCAACTGCGGCCATGAGCGCCACCATCATCCTGTCGCTGATCACCCTTGGCGCGGTGGGCGCGATCGCCTTCCTGACGGTCATGAATGTCCGCAAGTCGATCGCCGACATCGCCGGCGCGACCGAGCGCCTGTCAAAGGGCGACAACAGCATTGATCTTGAGAAGATGACTCGCCTGGACGAGCTGGGCGCGATCGTCCGCTCCTTGAAGATTTTCCGCGATAATCAGCTGCACCTTGAACAAATGCGGTCCGAGCAGGAAAAAACTGCGGCCCTGACCGCCGACGAGCGTCGCTCGAAGGAAGAGGCCGCCGCCGCCGCCGCTCGCGACAGCGCCCTGGTGGTGACCAGCCTGGCCGAAGGCCTTGAAAAGCTGGCCTCGGGCGATCTGACCTTCCGCGTCAATGCAAGCTTCCCCGGGGAATACGCCAAGCTGAAGGACGACTTCAACGGCGCCATGGCCTCGCTGCAGGAGACCATGAAGGTCATCGCCGCCTCGACAGACGGTCTGAGCACCGGCGCCGACGAGATCGCCCATGCTTCTGACGACCTGTCGCGTCGCACCGAACAACAGGCCGCCTCGCTGGAAGAAACCGCCGCCGCCCTGGACGAACTGACCGCCACGGTGCGCCGCACGGCGGCCGGCGCTCGTCAGGCCTCGGACGTTGTTTCGACCACCCGTGGCGAAGCGACGCATTCCGGCCAGGTCGTGCATCAAGCAGTGTCGGCCATGGGCGAGATCGAAAGCTCTTCCAAGCAGATCAGCCAGATCATCGGCGTGATCGACGAGATCGCGTTCCAGACCAACCTTTTGGCCCTGAACGCCGGGGTCGAGGCTGCCCGCGCGGGTGAAGCGGGTCGCGGCTTCGCCGTCGTGGCTCAGGAAGTGCGGGCCCTGGCCCAGCGCTCGGCCGAGGCCGCCAAGGAGATCAAGACCCTGATCTCGTCCTCGACCCAGCAGGTCAGCCAGGGCGTGAACCTGGTCGGTCAAACGGGCGAGGCGCTGCAACGCATCGTCGTGAAGGTTGGCGAGATCGACGCCCTGGTGACCGAGATCGCGGCCTCCGCCGCCGAACAGGCCACCGGACTGAATGAAGTGAACACGGCCGTGAACCAGATGGATCAGGTCACTCAGCAGAACGCCGCCATGGTCGAGGAATCGACCGCCGCGACGCACTCGCTGAAGGGCGAAACCGCCGAGCTGGTCCGACTGATGGCCCGTTTCCGGGTCGGTGGCGGCCAGGCCGCCTACGGTCGCCCGGCGGCCGCCGATTCGGCTCAACACGCACCGGCCCGCAACCCGGTCGCCGAGCAAAGGGCCCGTCTGGGCGCCTTCGCCCGGCCCGCTCGTGGCGGCGCAGCTACCGCGGCCGCTCCGGCGTCCGCCGGATGGGAGGAATTCTGATGGCCGCACTCGCGCTGCCTGAAACACTCGATCTCAAGGCCGCCGGCCCGCTGAAGTCCGCCTTCCTGGCGCACCGTGGCGAGGCGCTTGAAATCGAGGCCGGTCAGGTCCGTCGCCTCGGCGGCCTGTGTCTCCAGATTCTGCTCGCGGCCCGCAAGGCCTGGGCCGCTGACGGCAAACCCTTTTCGATTACGGGGCCTTCGGAGGCCTTTGTAGAAACCACCCGTCTTTTCGGCGCCGATGGGGCGCTCCTTTCGGCGGACATCCATGGAGTCCAATCGTGACGCGCACGATTCTAACGGTCGACGATTCCCGCACGATGAGGGACATGCTGCGCATGGCCTTGGTCGGCGCGGGCTTTAATGTGGTCGAGGCCGTTGACGGCGAACATGGGCTGGAAGTGCTTTCCGCCCATCGTCCGGACGTCATCATCACCGACATCAACATGCCCAAGCTGGATGGCTTTGGTTTCATCGAGGCGGTTCGCGTCGATGATGACTATCGCGCCATCCCGATCCTGGTGCTGACCACGGAAAGCGATCCCACCAAGAAGCAGCGGGCTCGCGAAGCCGGCGCGACGGGCTGGA
The DNA here is from genome assembly GCF_058681155.1 of Caulobacter sp. FV1ye13L. Next base: position 669,238 of record NZ_CM178732.1, on the reverse strand, counting down.
TCGTCAAGCCGTTCAATCCTGAAAAGCTGGTTGAAGCCATTCGCCGCGTCGCGGCCTGATCCTTCACCGACTTCGACGTCTAGAACTCTAAGGAATTGCGGGAATGGACGAGCTAGAGGCCATCAAGGTCACCTTCTTTCAGGAATGCGAGGAACTGCTCGCCGACCTCGAAGGCGGGCTCCTGGCCATGCAGGAGGGTGTCGGCGACAGCGAGACTGTCAACGCCGTCTTCCGGGCCGTGCATTCGATCAAGGGCGGCGCGGGCGCCTTCGGCCTCGAGCCGTTGGTCCGTTTCGCCCACGTGTTCGAGACCTTGCTGGACGCTGTTCGGTCCAATGAGGTTCCCAACACCGTCGATCTGGCCGCCGTCATGCTGCGCGCCTCCGACGTTCTGGCTGACCATGTGAGCGCCGCGCGGGGCATGGGCGATGTCGACATGGCGGCCTCGGCCGCCATGGCCGCTGAGCTGAAGGCCTGGACCGATCCCTCGGCCGCCCCGGTCGCACCGGCTCCTGTGGCTGAGGCCGCCGAAGCCGCGTCCGAGCCCGCGCCTGTCGCGGCGTCGGATGATCTGGACGACGACGATCTCGGCTTCGACTTCCAGCCGATGACGATCTCGGTCGACGCGCAGGCGGCCGACGCCGAACTGATCCCCATCAATGTCTGGACGGTGTCGATCCGTCCCAAGTCGGACCTCTATCGCAAGGCCAATGAAACGGCCCTGCTGCTGCGCGAGTTGAGCCGCCTTGGCCCGATCGTCGCGACCATGGACGACAGCGCCCTGCCGACCCTGGAGTTCCTCGACGCCGAGGCTGCCTATGTCACCTGGAGCGTGCGCGTCGAGACCGATGACGGCGAAGACGCCATCCGCGAGGTCTTCGAATTCGTCGACGGCGACTGCGATCTTGAAATCGTTCGCGGCGAGGCGCCGGTCGAGGCTGCCCTGGCCAACCTGCTGAGCGCCATCGAGTCGCCGGCCGCTGAGCCGGTCGCTGCCGAGATCGCCCCGTCGGTCGCCCCCGAGGTCGCCGAAATCGCGCCCGCCGTCGTGGAAGCGCCGCCGCCGGCCGCGCCAGCCCCGGTCGCTGCGCGCGCTCCGACGCCGGCCGCCGCCCCGACCAAGGCCACGCAGGTCGACGTCCCCGGTCCGGGCCAGTCGGTCATCCGTGTCGATCCCGAGCGCATCGACAGCCTGATCGATCTGGTCGGCGAGCTGGTCATCAATCAGGCGATGCTGGCCCAGCGCGTTGGCGAGTACGGCATCGCGCCGTCCTCCAGCCTGGCCATGGGTCTGGATGAGCTGGAGCAGCTCACCCGCCAGATCCAGGACAGCGTGATGGCGATCCGCGCCCAGCCGGTGAAGTCGGTGTTCCAGCGCATGCCGCGCCTGGTTCGCGAAGTCGCCAACATGACCGGCAAGCAGGCCCGTCTGGTCATGGACGGTGAAAACACCGAGGTCGACAAGACGGTCATCGAACGGCTGGCCGACCCGATCACCCACATGCTGCGCAATGCCATCGACCACGGGCTGGAAAGCCCCGAGGAGCGCAAGGCGGCCGGCAAGAATCCCGAAGGCGTCGTGCGCCTGGCGGCCCTGCACCGCAGCGGCCGGATCGTCATCGAGGTCCAGGACGACGGCAAGGGCATCAATCGCGAACGGGTCTTCTCGATCGCCGTCAAGAAGGGCCTGATTGCGCCCGACCTGCAGCTGACCGACGAGGAGATCGACAATCTGATCTTCCTGCCGGGCTTCTCCACCGCCGACAAGATCTCGGACGTGTCGGGCCGCGGCGTCGGCATGGACGTGGTGCGCCGGAGCGTCCAGGCCCTGGGCGGCCGCATCTCGATCGCCTCGCGTCCCGGTCTGGGCTCGACCTTCACGCTCAGCCTGCCGCTGACCCTGGCCGTGCTCGACGGCATGGTGGTCGACGTGGCCGGCGAGACCCTGGTCGTGCCGCTGGCCGCCATCGTCGAAAGCCTGCGTCCCAAGGCCGAGGAAGTTCGCCCCCTGGGTCCCGTCGGCTCGGTGCTGGCGGTCCGCGACAGCTTCGTGCCGCTGATCGATGTCGGCCTGACCCTGGGCTATCGCACCACCTCGCCGTCGCCGACCGAAGGCGTGGTGTTGCTGGTCGAGGGCGAGGACGGCTCGCGCGCCGCTCTGGTCGCCGACGCCATCCACGGCCAGCGCCAGGTCGTCATCAAGTCGCTGGAGCAGAACTACCAGCAGGTCGAGGGCGTCGCCGCCGCGACGATCCTGGGCGACGGCCGCGTGGCCCTCATCCTGGACGTCGATGCGGTGATCAATCTTCGCCGCCGGGAAACGCCCCGCCCCGTCGAACCCACTTTAATTGCAGCGGAGTAAGTCATGATCGACCCAACTGCCGTCGCGAGTACTGAGCGCCGTGAACTGATCTCCTTCAGGGTCGGCGATCAGGAGTATTGCGTGAACATCATGGCCGTGCGCGAGATCCGGGGCTGGAGCCCCGCCACCGCTCTGCCCCAGACGCCCGGCTACATGCGCGGCGTGATCAATCTGCGGGGCGCGGTCCTGCCGATCATGGACCTGGCGGCGCGCCTCGGCATGCCGATGGTCGAGCCGACGGTTCGCAGCGTGTTCATCGTCGTCCAGGCAGGCGACCGCACGGTTGGCCTGCTGGTCGATGCGGTGTCGGACATCCTGTCGATCAATGACGACATGGTTCAAGCTACCCCGGATGTGGCCTGCGAGACTGTTCGCAGCTTCGTCCGCGGCATCATTTCGATCGAAGAGCGCATGATCAGCGAGATCTCGCTCGACCGTATCCTCCCAGAACGAGAGGCCCTGGCCGCCTGATGACCTCAGCCTCAATGACAGAACGTCGCGAAGCCATTGTCGATGGCGAGTTCGCGTTCACAAACCAAGACTTCAAGAAGATTGCGGCGCTGCTCTACGGGCAGGCTGGGATCAGCCTGCCCGAGACCAAGGCGACCCTGGTCTATTCGCGTCTGGCCAAGCGGCTGCGCTCGCTGGGCATGAAGACCTTCACCGAATACTGCGCCTTCGTGGCGCTGGAGAGCAGTGTCGACGAGCAGCAGGAAATGCTGCGGGCCCTGACGACCAACGTCACCCGCTTCTTCCGGGAGCCGCACCATTTCGACGACCTGCGCGCCAACATTCTGGAGCCGATGGTCGACAAGGTCCGCGCCGGCGGCCGTCTGCGCCTCTGGTCGGCGGCCAGCTCGTCGGGCCAGGAGCCCTATTCAATGGCCTTCACGGTCCTGTCGGTTTGGCCCAACGCCGCCGACCTGGATATCCGGATCCTGGGCACGGACATCGACACCAACGTGCTCGCGACCGGTCGCGCCGCCGTCTATGACGAGAGTCTGCTGGAAGGCATTCCGGCTCACGCCCGCAACCAGTATTTCGAGCGCGACACGAGCGATCGCCGCGCCTTCCGCGTCTGTGAAGCCGCGCGCAGCCTGGTGGCCTTCCGCGAGCTGAACCTCAACGGCCCCAGCTGGCCGATGAAGGGTCCGTTTGACGCCATTTTCTGCCGCAACGTCGTGATCTATTTCGACGAGCCGACCCAGGAGCGCGTCTGGAACCGCTTCGCGCCCTTGGTCGCGCCCGGCGGCAAGCTGTATGTCGGCCACTCAGAACGGGTAGGGACCTCGATCACCGCCTTTGAAAGCGCGGGCCTGACAGCTTATCGCAAGGTGGGAGGTCGCTGATGGCCAAGATTCGCGTTCTCGTCGTTGACGACTCCGCCACAATGCGGAGCCTGATCACCGCTGCCCTCAATCGCGATCCGGATATCGAGGTCTGCGGCGCCGCCGGCGACCCGTTCGAAGCCCGGGGCATGATCAAGGCCCTCAATCCCGACGTCGTCACCCTCGACATCGAGATGCCGAACATGAACGGCATCGAGTTCCTCGAGAAGATCATGCGCCTGCGGCCGATGCCGGTGGTCATGGTCTCGACCCTGACCCAGGCCGGCGCCGAGATGACGCTGCGAGCCCTGGAACTGGGCGCCATCGACTGCGTGGCCAAGCCCGCCGACGCCCTGGGCACCCAGGACGCGCTCAACGAGATCGTGGTCAAGGTGAAGATCGCGGCCCGCGCCTCGGTGCGGACCAAGGCCGACACCGCCCCGGCCGCGGCTCGGACCAAGAGCTACATGCCCTCGGGCGACATCGTGGCCATCGGCTCTTCGACCGGCGGCGTCGAGGCGCTGCTGGCGATCCTGACGATGTTCCCGGACACCTGCCCGCCGACGGTCATCACTCAACACATGCCGGCGACCTTTACCGCCAGCTTCGCCGCGCGCCTCGACCGCGCCAGCGGGGCCAAGGTGCAGGAAGCCACGGACGGCGCTCTGCTGGAGCCCGGCAAGGTCTATGTCGCCCCGGGCGGGGCGACGCACCTGGAGGTTGTTCGTTCGGCCGGGCTGCGCTGCCGCCTGGTCGCGGGCGACCCGGTGAGCGGTCACCGTCCGTCGGTGGACGTTCTCTTCAACTCGGTGGCCAATGCGGTCGGCGACAAAGCGGTCGGGGCGATCCTGACCGGCATGGGGCGTGACGGAGCGCAGGGCCTTTTGGCCATGCGTAAAGCCCGTGCCAAGACCCTCGGACAGGACGAGCAGAGCTGTGTCGTTTACGGCATGCCCCGCGCGGCCTTTGAAATCGGCGCCGTGGAGAAGCAGGTTTCCCTGTCCTCCATGGGTCAATCTATCCTCGATCTGGCCTCCGCGAGGCGATGAACCCATGCCCCAAGCAAGCACCATTTCCGTTCTCGTCGTCGATGATCAGCTGACCATGCGGGCCTTGATCCGCAATGCGTTGCAGCAGATCGGGTTCAAGGACATCCGTGAGGCGCCGGATGGCGAGGAGGCTCTGAAAAACCTCCTTTCCAAGCCGGCAAATCTGGTGATCTCCGACTTCAATATGCCCAAGATGGACGGGCTGGCCCTCCTGCGCGCCGTGCGCTCGCACCCGCCGATCCGGCAGACAGCTTTCGTTATGCTGACCGGCCGGGCCGACCGCGAGCTTGTGCAGCGGGCCGTGCAGTTCGGCGTCAACAACTACTGCGTCAAGCCATTCACCGTTCAGGGCCTCAAGGAGAAGATCGAACAGGTCTTCGGTCAGCTCACATGACATTTGGACAACCCGACGATCTGGAACGCTCGGTCAAGGTTCACGTCACGCAGGGCGAGAGCCATGTGTCGTCCGACCCCAACGTGGTGATGACCACGGTGCTCGGTTCGTGCATCGCCGCCTGTATCCGCGATCCGCAGGCCGGCATTGGCGGCATGAACCACTTCCTGCTGCCTGACTCAGGCGACGGTCGCAAGGATGGCGACGCCGTCCGCTATGGCGCCTACGCCATGGAGATGCTGATCAACGGCCTGCTGAAGCGGGGCGCGCGTCGCGAGCGGATGGAGGCCAAGATCTTCGGCGGCGGCAAGCTGTTCGAGGGCCTGTCTGACGTCGGCGCCAGCAACGCCAGCTTTGCCGAGCGCTTCCTGCGTGACGAAGGCATTCCAATCGTCTCTTCAAGCACCGGCGGCGTTTCGGCCCGTCGTGTGGAATTCTGGCCCGCCTCCGGCCGTGTCCGTCAGCGCCTGGTGGCGGTCGACAACGCGCCGCAGGATGTCCGGCGTCCTACGCCTGCACCCATGCCGGTCGATTCCGGCGGCGATCTGGAGCTTTTCTGACCCGCATGACCGCCACCCAGCTCTCGACATCGCCAATCGCCACGCCGGAGGCCCTGACTCCGGTGGGCGAGCTCTCGCGCCGTCTCGCGGCCGAGTTGATGTCGGCTGCTGCGGTGTGTCGGGATTGCGAGCATATTGCCGGCGACCTGGCCAAGGGCGGGGCGGCGCTGGAAAGCATCTCCCGGCTCCAGGCGCTGGACGAGCTGAGCCAGCGCCTGCACGGCCTGTCAGACGTGTTGCAGCGCATCGGCGAGCACGCGTCCGGCGAGTGGAGCATGTCGATCGAACCCCTTCTCGAAGGCCTTGGCCTGGCGGATCTGGTGGTGCGCCTGCGCGCTGTCGGCGAGCCGACAGCCTGGGACGTCGAGGCGGGTGAACTCGACTTCTTCTAGGCTTCGTCCATGGACGCCCTAAAGTCTTCGACCCGTATCAATCTGGAGCGCGCCACGGTCTTGGTGCTCGATGACAACGGGACTTCGCTCGATATCCTGTCGCAGGTGGTTTCCGGATTCGGGGTCAAGCAACTGCACCGCGCCGAGACGGTCAAGGATGCCCAGGCGCTGGTCGGGACAAAGACTTTTGACCTGATCATCAGCGACGTTCAGATCCCGGACGTAGACGGGATCGAGTTCATCAACTGGCTGCGCCGCGACGCGCCGGAGACCAATCGGTACGTTCCGGTGATTCTGGTCACCGGGCACACCCGCACCACGGACATCTTTCGCACTCGGGACGCGGGAGCCAATTTCACGGTCGCCAAACCGATCACCCCCAAGGTGCTCCTTGAGCGCATCTTCTGGGTGGCGCGAGAAGAGCGGGCGTTTATCGAGTGCGACAGCTATGTCGGGCCTGATCGGCGCTTCAAGTACGAAGGCCCGCCGATCGGTATGGAAGGTCGGCGTCGGGATGACCTGCCTGCCGAGGTTGGCAATGCACAAGAGGCCAACATGTCTCAGGATGAGATCAATAGTCTGATGAAGGTCGCGAAGGTGCAGATATGAGCGTCGTTCGCAAATTCCGCCCGCCCAATCGGCTGGCCAAGATGATCAAGGATAGCGGTGGCCTGATGGCCAGGGACGCGATCATCGCCGCAGAAGCCGGTGTTGAAAGCCTGCGCGAGGTTTCGCTAGTCGTCCTGGACGAAACCCTGGCCGAAATCGAGCGCCGCTTTGGCCCCGCAGCGGTGGACCGCAACGCCGAGAGCTTTGAGGACCTCTATGCTCTGAGCATGAGGATCATCGACGTCAGCACCTTCGTCTCCGATGCTGGCGTGGATCAGGCGGCAGTTTCCCTGGCCGCGACCACCGACAGCTGCGCTGAGGCCGGCGCCTGGCGCTGGAACGCCATCGACGTTCACCTACACGCCCTGCGGCTGCTGCGTACCGTGGGAAACCAGCTGCCGGCGGCCGATCGTCAGTCCATGATCGAGGGTCTCCACAAGGTCAGCCATCGCTAGATGGAAGAATTATAGAGCAAAGATCGCCATGACAGGGTTGGTCGGCAGCTCCATGTTCCTGAGTTGGAATGCCAAACCGGCGGCAAACTGGCAATCAATTCGCTCGGTCGCGCCCTAAAGTCGTCTTCGAACTGATGGTTTCATCAGCGCAGGCGAAAATGGCCCAACGAATAAAGAATAGCACTTTCGGTCCGAGAGCCGCCGTACACGTATCGGCACGTGATTCAGGTCGCGCGCCGGGTCGTGCTACCCCTGTCTCGCTCCTCTGTGCGTCGCCGCGATGTGTTGGAAAAGCCACGCGAGCGACTTCTCCTGTCATCAGACACAATCTCGCCTTGTCGTCATAACGACGGTTTGTTAGCTCTTTGCTACCGGTGTCAAAGCCGCAGGCGGGTCTCCGTCCGCATCTGACACCGGTGTCAAAAACACAGACGGCCTAGAACTGGCCGCGCAGGAAGGAAGCGCGATCAGTTCAAAGCCGGGCGGCGCAACAGCGCCGTTTCCGTCGAACGGGAGGAGGATACATGTCTAAGATTTCCGCGGGGCGCCTCGACGTCCTGAAGCTTGGTGTCTCCATGGGCGCCTTGGCGCTGGCCATCACGATGGCTGGAGCCGCATCTGCCCAGACCGCGCCGGCTCAGGCCGACGATAGCGCGGTCGAGGAAGTCGTCGTCACCGGCTTCCGCGCCAGTCTCGCCAATGCGCTCGACACGAAGCGCCGCGAGAACGACATGATCGACGTCATCAAGGCGACCGACATCGCCGACTTCCCCGATCTGAACCTGGCGGAATCGCTGCAGCGAATTCCAGGCGTATCGATCGACCGCGACGGCGGCGAAGGCCGCACGATCACCGTGCGGGGTCTGAACGCCGACTTCACCGTCGTGCGCCTGAACGGCCTGGAAGCCCTGGCCACCACGGGCGGCAAGGACGGCTCCGGCGGCGCCAACCGCAGCCGTCAGTTCGACTTCAGCATCTTCGCCTCGGAACTCTTCAACAGCGTCACCGTGCGCAAGTCGACCTCGGCGTCGAACGAAGAAGGCTCGCTGGGCGCGATCATCGACCTGCAGGCGGCTCGTCCGTTCGACTTCAACAAGTTCACCATGAGCGCCGGAGCCAAGTACGGCTGGAACGACCTGTCGCGCAAAAGCGACCCGCGCTACACGTTCCTGATCGCCAACACCTGGAACGACGGCAAGTTCGGCGCCCTGTTGTCAGTGGCCTACGCCAAGCGCCAGACGCTGGAAGAAGGCTCCTCGACCGGTCGTTGGGAAAACCCCAGCGTTCGCTTCAACTCTTCGACCGCCTTCCCCTGCACGGGCGCGGCCTATAACCCCGTCAGCGGCCCGCCCCTGACCTGCAGCCAGATCGGCACTGTCGTCGGCGGCACCTCGCCAACCGTCGTCGCCGCCGCTGGCACCGCCAACAACCTTTGGCACCCGCGGATTCCGCGCTACGGCCGGCTTGAGTACAATCAAAAGCGTCTGGGCGTGACCGGTTCGCTGCAATGGCGTCCGACCGACAACTCGACCCTGACCCTGGACACCCTGTTCGCGGACTTCACCAACGACCGCGACGAGACCTATCTGGAAATCATCTCGTTCAGCCGCAGCGGCCAGGGCCTGCCCCAGACCGACGTCGTCAACTTCACGGCCGACGCCAAGGGTCACCTGATCAAGGGCACGTTCGACGACGTCGACGCCCGCGTCGAGTATCGCCATGACGACCTGAACACCGAGTTCTTCCAGAACGTCCTGACCTACGACACCAAGATCGGTGAGAAGGGCAAGTTCGTCGCCACCTACGGCCAGGCGCGTTCGATCCAGAACAACCCGGTCCAGACGACCTTCTCGTTCGACCGCTACAACAGCGACGGCTACAGCTACGACTACTCGGCCGATCCGCGTCGTCCGTCGTTCAACTACGGCTTCGACGCGACCAACCCGGCCAACTACCAGTACAGCAACAGCTCGGCGCTGGGTGATCCGTCACTGCTGCGCCTGCGCCCCAGCAAGGCGGTCAACACGTTCAAGACCCTCCGCTTCGACTTTGACTATCAGGTCATGGACTGGCTGAAGGTTCGCACCGGCGCGGCCTTCAAGGAATACGGCTTCAATTCCTCGGAAAAGCGCGTCTTCTCGCGCGTCATTCCGGGCGGCACGGGCTTCGTGGCCGAAGCGGCGTTCCCGCTGCCGGCCGGCGTGACCGTCGCCGACGTCTCGCGTCTGATCACCGGCTTTGGCCGTGGTCTCGACATGCCGGCCGGTACGCCCACCTCGTGGATCGCGCCCGACCTCGACAAGCTGAAGGCCGCCATCGGCTATGACTGCAACTGCATCAACGCCAACGGCGACTTCCGCCTGAGCTCGATCAACCAGCTCGGTGCGCTGCGGGAAATCGCCGAGAACGACACCTCCTACTATCTGCAAGGCGACTTCGATCGCGACTTCGGCTCGATCCCGGTTCGCGGCAATGTCGGCGTTCGCTGGGTGAAGACCGAGCAGGACGCCCTGGGTCACTTCAACACCGGCAGCACCACGGTCTCGACCGTCACGCCGGTCGGCACGCTGTCGCAAACGGTCCCGACCGATGGCATCCAGACCACGTCACGCAGCTACACCAACACGCTGCCGTCGATGAATGTCTCGGTCCAGCCGCTGGAGAACTTCTTCGTTCGCTTCGCGGCCGCCAAGGTCATGACGCGTCCGCAACTGCAGAACCTGACGCCGGGCTTCACGGCCAACAGCCAGTCGGCCCAGACCCTGACGCGCGGCAACCCGGACCTGAACCCGATGTTGTCCAACAACATCGACCTGGGCTTCGAGTGGTATCCTGACCGGGAAACCCTGTTCTCGATCGGTCTGTTCCAGAAGGACATCAAGTCCTTCATCCAGACCACGGCGGTCGCGATGCCGTTTTCGGAAACGGGTCTGCCCACCAGCCTGCTGACCAACGGCAACACGCCGGACACGCTGTTCACGGTGACCTCGCAGCAGAACACCAAGGGCGGCAAGCTGAAGGGCTACGAGATCAGCCTGCAGCGTCCGTTCACCTTCCTGCCGGCGCCGTTTGACGGCTTTGGCGGCATCGTGAACTACACGCACGTCAAGAGCGACATCGAGTACGTGATCGCCAACCCGACCTTCGGCGGCACCCCCCGGGTGCAGCTGACGCCGGCGACGCTGATCACCCAGCCGCTCCTGAACCTGTCGCCGGAAGCCTATAACGGCACGCTGTACTACGAGAAGGCGGGCTTCAAGGCGCGCATCTCGGCTTCGTATCGTGACCCGTACCTGATCCAGGTCGCCCCTTCGGCGACCAACAACAACGACGTCCGGATCAAGCAAAAGACCCTGAACGTCGACAGCCAGGTCAGCTACGAGTTCAAGAACTTCACCATCACACTGGAAGGCATCAACCTGACCGACCAGTTCGACAGCAAGGTGGACGACTCGACCCGTCAGATCTCGGAAGAGTATGTGCACTTCGGTCGCCAGTATTATCTGGGCGTGAAGTACAAGTTCTAGACCTCAGCCTAGGCTGGAGAACGGGGGGCGTCGGCGAAAGCCGGCGCCCCTTTTTCGTCAGAGGCTGGCGACGCCGCCGATCCAGGTCGCGCGAACCTGCAGATCATCGTCCAGCAGCACCAGATCGGCGGCCTGGCCCAAGGCGATGCGGCCGCGCTCGTCCTGCAGACCCAGGAAGGCCGCCGGCGAGCCCGAGGCGATCGAGACAGCGTCCTGGAGCGACAGCCCCAGCATCGACATCGCGTTGCGCACCGCACTGATCATGTCGAGATCCGAGCCGGCCAGGGTGCCGTGGGCGTCGACGCAAACGCCGTCGACGACGTGGATCTGACGGCCCTGCAGGTCGAAGCTCTTGTCGATCATCCCGACCGTAGGCATGGCGTCGGTCACCAGCATGAACCGGTCCAGCGGCCGGGTGCGCAGGGCGATGCGCAGCACCGCGGGGTCGACGTGACGACCATCGACAATCAGGCCGCACCAGGCGGTCTGGCTTTCCAGCGCAGCGCCGACCGCGCCAGGCTCGCGGCTGGTCAGCGGCGACATGGCGTTGAACAGGTGGGTGAAGCCGCTCAGACCAGCCGCCAGCGCCTTGCGCATCGTGCCATAGGCGGCGTTGGTGTGACCGGCGGCAACAACAACACCCGCGTTCGTCAGTTGACGGATCATGTCCGGTGTCGTGGTCTCGGGGGCCAGGGTGACCAGGGTCTTGCCGACCCTCAGCGAACCCAGCAAGGCCAGGGCCGCGTCGTCGATGACCCGGAACTTGCCGGCGTCGTGGATGCCCTTGCGCTTCACATTGAGGAACGGGCCTTCGATGTGGATGCCCAGCACCCCAGGCACGCCGGCTTCGATGGCGGCTTCGGTGGCGCGCATGGCCCGATCGACGACGGCCAGGTCGTCGCTGATCAGGGTGGGCAGGAAGCCGGTGGTGCCGAACGGGCGGTGGGCCGCGCCGATGGCGGCGATGGTTTGCACCGTGGGGGCGTCGTTGAACAGCAGGCCGCCCCCGCCATTGACCTGGGTGTCAATGAAGCCGGGAACCAGCAGGCCGCCGTTCAGGTCATGCCGCGTGGCGTCGGCCGGCGCGTCGCCGGCGTCGAGGATCGCGGCGATCCTGCCGTTCTCGACCACCAGGCTCATGCCGTCGACGACGCCGGCTTGCGTCAGGATGCGGCCATTTGCGAAGACTGACGGCATCAGACGGTTTCTGTCACCTTGTTGAGATGGGGCGGGCTGTCGGGGTTATAGCCGCGCGCGACGGACAGTGCGTTGGCCATGCGATAGAAACTCTGGATCATCAGGATCGGCTCGATCACGGGATGGGCGGCGAGGGCGGGCAGCACGCCGGCTCCCACTTCGCCCGCGCCGACCAGCAGGACGTCGGCGTCGCGGGCCGCCAGGCTGGCCGCCATCTCGTCGACGCTGCTGCGGCTCTCGTCGTTCTGGGCGAAGACCAGGACGGGGAAGCCGGTCTTCACCAGCGCCATCGGGCCATGCAGGACCTCGGCGGCGCTGAAGGCTTCGGCGTGCAGGCCGCAGGTTTCCTTGAACTTCAGGGCCGCCTCCTGGGCGACGCCGAACCCCACGCCGCGTCCCAGCACATAGAGATTGCGGGCCAGCTTCAGGCGTTCGACGGCGGGCGTCCAGTCCAGGGCCCAGGCCTCGGCCAGGCCGGCGGGCAGGGCGGCAAGGCCCTTGGCCAGATCTGCGTCCTCGGTCCAGGCCGCCACCAGCTGGGTGATGGCCGAGAGGGCGGCGATATAGGACTTGGTCGCCGCCACGCTCAGCTCGGGGCCGGCGTGCAGCGGCAGGACCTCGTCGACCAGCTCCGCCAGCGGCGAGGCGGTGTCATTGACCAGGGCGATGGTGAAGGCGCCCGCCGCCTTTGCGGCCCGCACCGAGGCCAGCAGGTCGGGGCTCTTGCCCGACTGTGAAATGGCCAGATAGAGCACCCCCTCCATGTTCTGGGTGGCGGCGTAGACCGAGCTGACCGACAGGCCGGCCGATGAGGTCAGGACGCCGGTGCGGGTCTCGATCAGATATTTGGCGAAGGTGGCGGCGTGGTCCGAGCTGCCCCGGGCGCAGGTGACCACGGCGCGGGGCGGATTGGCGCGCAGACGCCGGGCGACAGCCTCGACCCGGGCGGCGTTGGCGGTCAGCTGGGCAGCGACGACCTGGGCGGCCTGACCCGCTTCCAGGAACATGCGGGTCGATTCCGGCGCCAGCAGCGCCGATGTCGCGGGGGCCTGCGGTCGGGTCAAGGTCGTGGCCTCCAAGATGCGTCTTCCTTCAGGACAGGGCGTTCAGTTCGGCGACGAAGTCATAGGCATCGCCGCGATAGTAGGATTGGGTGACTTCCACCGCCCGGCCGTCCTTCAGGAACCCGCGTCGCTCGATCAGCAGGCCGGCGTCCTTGACGGGCACGCCCAGCAGATCGGCGTGCTCGGCGTTGAACAGGACGGCGCGAAGGCGCTGCAGGGCGCGGACGGGCCGGTGCCCTGTGGCTTCCAGCGCCTCATAGAGCGAGGTTCCCACGGTTTCCGTTGAGGGCAGGGCGAAGGCGGCGACGGTGGTGTACTCGACCGCCATCGGCGCGCCGTCGGCATAGCGGATCCGGGCGAAGCGATAGACGGGCGTGCCGGGCGACAGGCCAAGCGTCAGCGATTCCTCGGGCGTGACCGAGCCTTCGCTCTTGCTGATCCACTCGCTGCGCGGCACCCGGCCACGCGAAATCATGTCTTCTGTAAAGGACGAGAGCTTGGAGAAGCTCTTTTCCACGCGGGCGGCGACGAAGGTGCCGGCCCCCTGACGGCGGGTCAGCAGGCCCTCGCTGACCAGACCGTCCAGCGCCTTGCGCACCGTGATGCGCGAGATGCTGAATTCCTCGGCCATGTCCCGCTCGGCGGGCAGGGCGTCATCGGGGCCCAGGATCTTCTTGTGGATCGCGTCGCGCAGGGCGCGCTGCAATTGCTTGTAGAGGGGCGCGTGCTCGGCGCCGCCGGCGTCGAGCCTGCCAATCCGTTCCGAAAACATGGTCAAATCAGCCTCCCCCACAAATCAACGCCATCGTCTGGTCGTCTCGATAACATATGACCATTTTCATACCAATAAGAACATGGTCTGCAATTGGTTTCTTTTTGGCCTTGTCATTCGACAAATTTCCGTCACAGTCTGGCTCCGAGGCCTGAGAAGTACCGCGATCTGCGGACGTCCGCAGATAATTGGTACCACATTGGGCTTGGGGTTCGGCTCCGGGCCTAGGCCCGGCGAAATGGGGAGAAGCCGAGTTATGAGAAGCTTTAACAAGATGGTCCTGACCGCGTCCGCCAGTGCCCTGGCGGTGATGGTCGCAATGCCCGCCTTCGCGCAAACTGCGCCGGCGGACGCGGTCGACGAAGTTGTCGTCACCGGCATCCGCGCCTCTCTGCAGGCGGCGATGCAGCAGAAGCGTAACTCCGACCTGGTGTCGGAAGTGGTCACCGCAGAAGATATCGGCAAGTTCCCGGACAAGAACGTCGCCGACTCTCTGTCGCGCGTTTCGGGCGTCAACGTCGTCACCGGCTCTGCCGCGGCGGGCGGTTTTGGTGAGAACGAGCGCGTCAGTGTTCGCGGCACCGATCCCAACCTCAACCTGACCCTGCTGAACGGCCACAACATGGCCACCGGCGACTGGTTCGTTCTGGATCAGACCAGCGGCGGCCGCAGCTTCAACTATTCCATGCTGCCGTCGGAAGTTGTCGGTCGCATCGACATCATCAAGAGCTCGGCGGCCAACCTCCCCGAGGGCGGCGTCGGCGGCACCGTCGACGTGCACACCCGCATGCCGCTGGACCTGCCCAGCATGACGGCCAACGCCTCGGTCCAGGGTCTGTATGCGACCCGCGCCGAAAAGTGGACGCCACAGGTTTCGGGCATGCTCAGCTGGAAGAACGAGGCCGGCACCTTCGGGGCCCTGGTCGGCGCCTTCTATCAGGAGCGTGAATTCCGTCGCGATGGCCAGGAAATCCTCGGCTATGCCGAGTATCAGAACTTCGCCGGCACGGGTCAGACCGTCCTGGCGCCGAACCTGATCGGCAACGCCTTCTTCCAGCAGACCCGCAAGCGCAAGGGCGCCAATTTCGTCACTCAGTGGGAGCCGAACGAGAAGCTGGAACTGTCGTTCTCGGGCCTCTACACCAAGATGGACGCCGACAACACAAACGTGAACCGCATGGCGTGGGTCAGCAATCTGATCTCGGCCAATACGGGTCCGGCGGGCGCGGCCGGCAATGCGCTGACCTCTTACAAGATCAGCAACGGCGTTCTGACCGCAGCGACCTGGGCGGCGACCTCGCCGAACGGGACCAAGAGCCGGGGCATGGTGCAGGATGACATCTTCCGCACCGCGCATTCGACCTCCTGGGATCTGAACCTCGATGGCGTCTATCACGCCAGCGACAACCTCAAGATCAGCGGTAACATCGGCTACACCAAGGGTGAAGGCGCCACGGACGACACCGAGGCGTGGGAAACCTACTGGGAAACCGGCATGAGCTACGAGCTCGGCGCGCCGGTCACCAAGGTCAGCTATCCCGGCCTCCCGGCCGTCGGTTCGGCCGCCTATCTGAACAACTTCTACAGCTGGTCGTGGGGCGGCAAGGTCGAGAGCCCGGATGAGGAATTCTACGCCAAGGGCGACGTCGAATACACGGTCGACAACGGCTATCTGAAGACCCTGCTGTTCGGCGGTCGCTATACCGACCACACCCGCGAAGTGAACTACACTGCCTATGGCTGGGCCGGTAACGGCGTCTACAGCGGCACCTCGGGCGTCGACCTGGGCGCCGTGGTCGGCAAGTCGACCCCGTCCAACTATGGTGAGGACATCGGTCTGTCGGGTCAGGGTTACGTCCTCGCGGACCGCGCCAAGGTCCTGGCCACCCTGGCCACCAACGGCGGTCGTCAGTTCGCCTACTATCCGCCGCTGAGCTTCGCGGTGCAGGAAAAGACCCAGGCCGTCTATGCGATGGCCAAGCTCGGCGGCGATCGCTGGCGCGGTAATGTCGGCGTCCGCGCCGTCCATACCGACCAGGACACCACCCAGTATTCAGGCTCGGTAACGCCTCCGACGATCACCAACCTGTTTGGCTCGTTCGGCGCCCGCAACGTCAATCGCGACTACTGGGACATCCTGCCCAGCGCGACCCTGGTCGTGAAGGCCGACGAGGATGTCGTGGTTCGCCTCTCGGCCGCCAAGGTCATGTCACGGCCGGGCTATGCCCAGCTGGCGGGCGCCTTCAGCCTGAACGACACGGCCGTCACCGGCACGGCCGGCGGCAACCCGGAACTGGATCCCTTCCGCGCCTGGCAGTTCAACGCCGCCGCCGAATGGTATTATGGCCCGGAATCCCTGCTGTCGGTCGGCGTCTTCCTGCTGGATATCGACAGCTACATCACCAGCCGGACGTACAAGGAGTACCACGTCACCCAGCAGACCCAGCAGCGTCTGGGCGTCGGCAAGGGTGACACCTTCACCATGACGGGTCCGATCAACGGAGAGGGCGGCACCAACCGCGGCTTCGAGGTCACCCTTCAGCAGCCCATCGGCGGCGGCTTCGGCTTCATCGGCAACTACACCTATTCGGACGCTCAGACCGACCTGGGCAAGCCGATCGATGGCAGCTCCAAGCACACCTACAACCTGACGGGCTATTTCGAGAACGACCTGCTCAGCGCGCGGCTGGCCTACAGCTACCGCTCAAAGTTCAAGTCGGGCACCGATCGCGGCACGGACATGTTCCAGGACAATTTCGCCACCCTGGACGGCTCGGTCAGCGTCAACGTCAACGAGACCATCGCGCTGACGTTCGACGCCCAGAACCTGCTGAACGAGAAGCTGAAGTATTTCGTGGGCACGCCTGACGTGCCGCGCGCGATCTACGACAACGGCCGTACCTTCTACGCCGGCGTCCGCTTCAAGTTCTAAGGCGCTTCGGGACTTCCGACCCCCTCTCCGGAAGTCCCGATCTTCTTCTTTCAGGCGACGATTGCATCGGGGGCGGCATGGTTCAGGATCACCTGATGACCGGTCCGCTTCGCATCGACGCCAGATCCATCCTCCTGACCTGCAAGCCTGGAGCTAGGGCGGAGCGCACTGTCGCTCCGCCCGCTTTTTGCCGCAGCCCGTCCGCTCCCTTATCCGTGCCCGTATCTGTGAGAGCCTGTCGATGACCCTCGCCCGATCCGTCGCCGCCGCCCTGGCGTCCGTCCTGGCGCTCGCCGCCGCCGTTCCGGCCTTGGCGGGCCCCGTGGCCCTGACGCCGATGCCGGCCAGACTGTCGACCGCCGAGGGCGCCTTTCCGCTGACCGCCAAGACCCGGATCTTCGTCGCCAGGGGCGATGTCGAGGCCCGGGGCGTGGCCGTCCAGCTTTCCGATCTCCTGTTCCGCGCCCGGGGCCTGAAGCCCGCCGTCGTCGAAGGCGCTCCGCCCGCCGGAGAGACCGCCATCGTCCTGGCGCGCGGCGGCGCGGCCGGCGAGGCCTACGCCCTGCAGTCGAGCCCCTCGGGCGTGACCATCACCGCCGCCAGGCGCGCGGGCCTGTTCTATGGCGCCATGACCCTGTGGCAGCTGGCCACCCAGGAAGCGGGCAAGGGTCCGGTCGACCTGCCCGCCGTCGCCATCGAGGACGCCCCCCGCTTCGGCTGGCGCGGCCTGATGGTCGACAGCGCCCGCCACGTTCAGTCGGTCGAGACCCTGCGGGGGATCATCGACGCCATGGCGGCCCACAAGCTCAACATCCTGCACTGGCACCTGGTCGACGATCAGGGCTGGCGGCTGGAGATCAAGAAGTACCCGAAACTCACCGAACTCGGCGCCTGGCGCACCCCGGCTGGCGCGGCGGGCAAGGATCCGAGGACCGGCAAGGCCATTCGCTATGGCGGCTTCTATACCCAGGACCAAGTGCGCGAACTGGTCGCCTACGCCGCCGCCCGCAATGTCACCATCGTGCCTGAGATCGAGATGCCCGGCCACGCCCTGGCGCCGATCGTCGCCTATCCGCAGCTGGGCGTGAACGCCAATCCGCCGGCCATCGACCGCAACAACTGGGGCATCTTCCCCTGGCTCTACAATCTCGACGACGGCACGTTCGCCTTCCTGAACGACGTGCTGGACGAGGTCATGGACCTCTTCCCCAGCGACTATATCCACGTCGGCGGCGATGAGGCCGTGAAGGACCAGTGGAAGGCCAGCGCCAAGATACAGGCGCAGATGAAGACCCTGGGCCTGAAGGACGAGCACGAAGCCCAGAGCTATTTCATCCAGCGGGTCGGCAAGCATCTGGATGCGCGCGGCCGACGCCTGATCGGCTGGGACGAGATCCTCGAAGGCGGCCTGGCCCCGAACGCCACTGTGATGTCCTGGCGCGGGCTGGAGGGCGCGATCGCCGCGGCCAAGCTGGGCCATGACACGGTGCTGTCGCCCTGGCCGCTGATGTATCTGGATAACCGCCAGAGCGCCTCGCCCGACGAACCGCCGGGCCGGGGCCGGGTGGTCAGCCTCAAGGACGTCTACGACTTCGATCCGGCTCCCAAGGCGATGACCGAGGCAGAGCGCAAGCATGTCATCGGCCTGCAGGGCAATGCCTGGACCGAGCACATGCGCACCGACGCGCGGCTGGAGCGCATGATCTTCCCGCGCCTGGTCGCCGTGGCCGAGCGGGGCTGGTCGCCGCAGACGACAACAGACTGGGCCGATTTCAACCGCCGCATGCCGGCCGAGTTCGCGCGCCTGGACGCCCTGGGCGTGGCCTATGACGCCGTGCCCTTCGAGCCCCAGGTCAAGCTGTCGCCCGGCCAGGGCGGCAAGGTGGATGTCGCCCTGGCCTCCAGCCTGGCCATCGGCGAGATCCGCTATACGGTCGGCGGGGCCGAGCCGACCATGGCCTCGAGCCTCTATGAAAAGGCCCTGGCCCTGACGGTCAATGACAAGCTCCGGGCTCGGACGTTTATCGATGGCCGTCCCCTGGGCCGCATCCGCGACCTCAGCGTCAATCCCGACTCCCTGCTCACCCGCACCGGCCACCAGCTGAAGGCGTGCAGCGACAAGCTGACCCTGCTGCTGGAAGACGACGCCCCGGTCCAGGGTGACCGCGCCGTTTTTCATGTCGACATCATGAACCCCTGCTGGATCTGGGAAGGCGCGGATCTGTCGAAGGGCGCGACCCTGACCGCGCGCATGGGCCAGGTTCCGTTCAACTTCCAGATCGGCGCCGAGCGCGAGAAAATCGCGCTGCGCGAGCCCGCCACGGCCGAGGGCGAGCTGGAGGTTCTGCTGGGTTGTGAGGGTGAGCGCATCGCCGCCATCCCCCTGGGCAAGGCCGCTCGCGAGCCGGCCCTGTCGACGATCAGCGGCAAGATCCCGGCGCGCGCCGGCCAGCACGACCTGTGCCTGATGTTCACGTCAAAAAGCGTCGACCCGACCTTCGCCATCGACCGCGTCACGCTGAAGCCGAACTAGTCTTTCCAGAGAGAAGCCCCGTGTCCAATCTCGTTCTCTCCGCGCCGCTGAAGGGCTGGATCGCGCCGCTCGACGAGACGCCCGACGCGGTGTTCGCCCAGCGCATGCTGGGCGACGGCCTGGCGATCGACCCCACGGGTTCGATGCTGCACGCGCCGTGCGATGCGGTGGTGATCACGGTGCACCGGGCCC
Organism: Caulobacter sp. FV1ye13L; assembly: GCF_058681155.1. The sequence continues at coordinate 649,872 of NZ_CM178732.1, read as the reverse complement.
GCCACGCCGTGACCCTTCGCGCCGCCAACGGCGCCGAGATCCTGATGCATCTTGGACTGGAGACCGTGGCCCTCGAGGGCGCGGGTTTCGAGGTGCAGGTCCGCGAAGGCCAGACCGTCAAGGCCGGCGATCCGCTGATCGCCTTTGACCTGGACTTCCTGGCCCAGAACGTTCGCAGCCTGATCACGCCGATCGTCATCACCAATCCCGAAGCCTTCCAGATCGTGCGGCGCGAGCAGGACCGGGCTGCCGAGGTCGGCGACGCCTTGATGGAGCTGTCGCCGATCGGCGGATCCATCGCGCCGTCGGCGGTGGCCGAACACGAGATCGGGCGTCAGGTCGTGGTGCCTCTGGTCCATGGTATCCACGCCCGGCCCGCCGCCCGCATCGCCGAAACGGCCCGCCGCTTCAAGGCTGATATCGTGCTTGTCGTCGGCGGCCGTCGCGCCAGCGCCAGAAGCCCGGTCGGCGTGATGTCGATGGCCATCCGCCATGGCGATGCGATCACCATCGCCGCCAGCGGCGTCGACGCCGACTCTGCCATCGCCGCCGTCATCGCGCTTATCGAGGAGGGTATGGGTGAGGGCGGCCCGGTTGCCGCGTCCGCTGCTCCGGCGCCCGTCGAGCCGGCGCCCGTCCAGTCGGGGGTTGAGACTAGCCCGGCCAAGCTGCCCAGGGACGGCGTGCTCAAGGGGGTGCTCGCCGCGCCGGGTCTGGCCATCGGCAAGGCCGTTCGGCTGTCCTCGGTCGAGATCGTCGTGCGCGAGGCCGGCGACGGCGTCGCGACCGAGCAGGTCGCCCTGACCCAGGCGCTGGCCAAGGTGCGCAGTCGGCTGGAGTTGGCCGCGTCCAAAGGCGACAAGGCGCGCAAGGCGATCCTGGGCGCGCATCTGGCCTTCCTCGAAGATCCCGAACTGGCGGCCGGGGCGCGCGCCCTGATCGATCAGGGCAAGAGCGCCGGCTTTGCCTGGCGCAAGGCGGTCGGCGGCTATGTCGACGCCCTGCGCGGCCTGGGCGACAGCCGCCTGGCCGAGCGGGTCGACGATCTGATCGATCTTGAGCGTCAGGTCCTGCGCGCCTTGACCGGCGAGGAGGAAAGCGCCGAGACCTTGGCCGCGGGCTCGATCCTGCTGGCCGACGAACTTTTGCCGTCGCAACTGATGGGCGTCGACCCCGCCCTCGTCGCCGGCTTCTGCACGGCGCGCGGAGGTCCGACCTCGCACGTCGCCATCCTGGCCGCCGCCATGGGTATTCCGGCCCTGGTCGCGGTCGGCGGCGCGGTGCTGACCGTGGCGGACGGCGCCGCCCTGATCCTCGACGCCGATGGCGGTCAGCTGCGCGTTGCGCCTGACGCGCCGGCGCTCGAAGCCGCCCAGACGCAGCTGGCCCAGCGCCAGGAGCGCAAGGCGCTCGCCAAGGCTTCGGCGCACCAGCCCTGTGTGACGAAGGACGGTGTCGGTATCGAGGTGTTCGGCAATGTCGGCTCGCTGAACGACGCCCTGGCTGCTGCCGCCAATGGGGCCGAAGGCAGCGGCCTGCTGCGCACCGAGTTTCTGTTCCTCGATCGCGAGACGCCGCCCGACGAGGATGAGCAGGCCCGCCAGTATCAGGCCATCGCCTCGGCCCTGGACGGCAAGCCGCTGATCATCCGCACGCTGGACGTCGGCGGCGACAAGGCTGCGCCCTATCTGCCGATCCCGGCCGAGGAGAACCCGGCGCTTGGTCTGCGCGGCGTACGGGTCAGTCTGTGGCGGCCGCATCTGCTGAAGGCCCAGATCCGGGCAATACTCCGTGTGCGTCCTGTTGGTCAGTGCAGGATCATGGTCCCCATGATCGCCAGCCTGGGCGAACTGCGCGCTGTCCGTGCCGTCCTTGACGAAGCCAGGCGCGAGATGGGCATCTCGGAGCGCATCGAGCTGGGCGTGATGATCGAGACCCCGGCCGCAGCCGTCACCGCCGATCTGCTCGCCGCAGAGGCCGACTTTCTGTCGATCGGCACCAACGACCTGACCCAGTATGTGCTGGCCATGGACCGGGGCAATCCGGAGCTGGCCGCCCGCATCGACGCCATGCATCCGGCCGTGCTGCGGATGATCGCCCAGACCTGCCAGGGGGCCGCAAAACACCATCGCTGGGTCGGCGTCTGCGGCGGCGCGGCTTCGGATCTGACCGCCGTGCCGATCCTGCTGGGTCTTGGCGTCACCGAGCTTTCGGCGACCGCCGCCGTGGTGCCGGAGGTCAAGGCCCTGGTCCGCGGTCTCGATCTCCAAGCCTGCCGCGCGCTTGCCGCCCAGGTGCTTGACCTCACCTCGCCCGAGGCGGTCCGTGAAGTCGCCAAATCGTTTCTGGCCCAGTCTTCGAACACGAGAGTCTAAGCGATGAAGTCGCCGCTCGAAGTCCTGCAGCCCCTGGGCCGCGCCCTGATGCTGCCGATCGCCGTACTGCCGGTGGCGGCGCTGCTGCTCCGCATCGGCCAGCCCGACCTGCTGGGCGCGCCCGGCCTGGCCGCCATGACCGGCGGCATGTCCTTGCACATCGCCAATGTGTTCGGCGCTGCAGGCGGGGCGATCTTTTCCAGCCTCGGCCTGATCTTCGCCATCGGCGTCGCCGTTGGCCTGGCGCGCGAGAACCATGGCGCGGCGGGCCTGGCCGGCGTCGTCTGCTACGTCATCGCCACCAAGGGCGTCGACGCGCTGATGGTCGTGCCGCCAGAGGTGACCGCGACGGTTGTCGAAAGCGCCAGGGACCTCACCATCGCCGCCTGGAAGGCCAAGGAGATCGGCAAGCTGTCGATCCCGGTCGGTATCCTCTCCGGGGTGATCAGCGGCTGGCTGTACAACCGCTATTCCAACATCAAGCTGCCCGAATACCTGGCGTTCTTCGGCGGCCGCCGCTTCGTGCCGATCGTGGCGGGTCTGGCCGGCGTGGTCCTGGCGCTGCTGTTTGGCTTCTTCTGGAGTTCCCTGGAGGCCGGCGTCGACGGCCTCAGTGGTCTGGTCATCGCCTCGGGCGACGTGGGCCTGTTCGTCTATGGCCTGCTCAACCGCCTGCTGATCGTCACGGGCCTGCACCACATCCTCAACAATGTGGTCTGGTTCATCCTGGGCGACTTCAACGGCGCGACCGGCGACCTGAACCGCTTTGCGGCCGGCGATCCCACCGCCGGGGCGTTCATGAGCGGCTTCTTCCCGGTGATGATGTTTGGCCTGCCCGCCGCGTGCCTGGCCATGCTGCACACCGCCCGTCCCGAACGCCGCAAGGCCGTGGGCGGCATGCTTGGCTCCCTGGCCCTGACCTCGTTTCTGACCGGGGTGACCGAGCCGATCGAGTTTTCCTTCATGTTCCTGGCCCCGGTTCTCTATGCGGTCCATGCCGTGCTGACGGGTCTGTCGATGGTGATCATGAACCTGCTGGACGTGAAGCTGGGCTTCGGCTTCTCGGCGGGCCTGTTCGACTATGTGCTGAACTTCAACAAGGCCACCCGGCCGCTGATGCTGATCCCGGTGGGGTTGGTCTATGGCGCGCTCTATTACGGCGTCTTCCGCTGGGTGATTGTCCGCTTCGACCTGAAGACCCCGGGCCGCGAGCCCGACGACGCCATTGCCGCGCCGGTCGCGGCCTCGGCCGGCGGACGCGGCGAGGACTTCCTGATCGCCCTGGGCGGCGCGGCCAATCTCGCCTCGGTGGATGCCTGCACGACGCGTCTGCGGATGGTGGTGACGGGGCAGGGCGTGGTTGATGAGCCGCGGCTCAAGGCCCTGGGCGCGCGCGGCGTGGTGCGACCCTCGGAGCGCGCGCTGCAGGTGGTGCTGGGTCCGATCGCCGACCAGGTGGCGAGCGAGATCCGTACGGCCATGGGCGGCGCTGTCGCCAGGACCGCCGCGCCGGCGCCGGTCGTCGCCGCGCCCGCTGCGGTGGGCGACAGGGCGCAAGCCGAGCACTTGGTCGCGGCCCTCGGCGGGTCGCGCAATATCGAGAGCCTGAGCAGCTGCACCAGCCGCCTGCGTGTGGTGGTGCTCGATCCCCTGACCATAGACGAGGCTGCTCTCAAGACCTTGGGCGCGCGTGGCGTGGCCCGGATCGGCGAGCGGACGATCCATGTGGTGTTGGGACCGCAGGCCGATGCCCTGGCCGAGGCGATCAGGCTGTTGCGGGCATGATCTTGACCCGCCGAGACACTTTGATGGGCGTCGCCGCCGGTCTCGCCATGCCGGCCCTGGCCCGCGCCGCCGACGCGACCGCTTGGCTCAATCCGCCAAAGGCCTGGAAGACCACCAACGCCGGCCTGACAATGCGGGCCGAGACCGGGTCCGATTTCTGGCGCAAGACCCTCGCCAAGGACGCGATCATGGACAGCGGCCACCTGTTCTTTCGCGAGGTCGCCGGCGACTTCGTGAGCACCGTGACGGTGGAGGCCGACTACGCCGGGGACGCCGACCAGACCGGGCTGATGGTTCGCGCCGACGCGGCGAACTGGATGAAGACCGGGGTGGAATGGCTGCACGGCAAGCTGAACTCGGCCACAGTCTTCACGCGCGACTGGTCGGACGGTTCGGTCGTTCCGCTGCCCGGCTGGACAGGGCCGATCCGTTTCCGGGTCAGCCGACGCGGTCCGATCCTGGCCTGCGCCTATGCTAGGCCGGGCGAGGCCTTCGTCGATGTGCGCCTGGGGCATCTGGCCATGGGCGAGACGGTGCAGCTGGGTTTGACCGCCTGCGCGCCGTTCGGAAAGCCGTTCGAAGCGCGGTTTAACGACTGGACGGTCGAGAAGCCTCAAGCCTCGTAGCCGAGGTCCCCGATCACTTCGGCCAGCGCCTTGATCTGCGGCGCCAACGGCTCGCGATACTGCCGCCACCGCTCGATCGAGCGGTCGTTCAGCGGCTCGCTGACCTGAGCGTAGGACGGCGTTGGCGCATAGCGCCGGTTTTCGTGGAAGCGAAGGCAGGCCGGCTCGAACGGCAGGTCGAGATGATCCAGGAGCCGCCGTGTCCAGGCCTCCTGGTCGGCCACCAGGTCCTCGTAGCGCACCCTCAGCGCCGTATCGTCCAGCGCCTTGGCATAGCGCCCCGTCAAGGCATGGACGGCCCGCATGTGCGTGGCGATGTCCTCGATCCGATAGCCGCAGAACTCGCCATGGGTCAGGTTGTGCGACAGCATCGACACCGCCGTATCCAGCGGGTGGCGGATCATGCGGATCAGCTTGGCCTGCGGGAAGGCCGCGCGGATCACCGGCGTCCAGACGTCGCTGAGCGGCATCTTGTCGGTGAACAGGGGCTTGCCGGTGTCCATCAGCCCGAACGCTCTGGCGCGGTCGAGATAGAGGTCGCGCAGGGCCTCGGCGACGCCGGGCGTCCACAGCGCCGAAAGGCCGCCAAACTGGCTCTCCAGCGCCGAGACCATCTCGGTGACGAACGGCAGCTCGCCGCCGGCCGCGATCGCCGAATGGCTCGACAGGATCTGCTCGACCAGGGTGGTGCCCGAACGCGGAAACCCGAACACGAACACCGGCTGCGGTCCTTCGCGTCGCGCCGCGCCGGGTAGGGGACCGCGGGTCTCGACCAGCCGCGCCAGGGCGTCGAACTCGCGGGCCACGCCGCCGCCGTCATAGGCCAGGCCGTCACGCGCAGCCAGCCGGGCCTTGCCCTCGACGAAGTCGGCGAAGGCCTCGGCGGGGCGTCCCAGCTTTTCCTTCAGCCGCCCGCTTTCCAGCAGGGCGTCGCCGCCGATGCGACCGGGGACGGCCTCGATCACGGCCAAGGCTTCGGCGTGACGCTGCTCGCGGCCCAACTGCACGGCGCGGCGCAGGGTGACGTCGAACCCCGCCGCCGCCGCGCGGTCCAGTAGGGCGCGGCTGGCGGGCAGGTCGCCCATGGCCTCGCGCAATCGCGACCAGTGGGCCAGGGTCGCGCCGTCACCCGGCGCCAGCTGGTCAGCGCGGGCCAGCAGGGGTTCGGCCGCCTCCAGCTTGCCCTGCTCGATCAGATTGGCGGCCAGGGCTGTCTGGGTGGGCGGATGGTCGCGCACCAGGGCCAGGGCGCTCCGGAACGCCGCCTCGCCGCCGGGCAGGTCGCGCCGCTCGGTCAGCAGGGTTCCCAGCATGGCGAGGGCCTGGGGGTTGCGGGCGTTCAGCGCCAGGCCGGCGCGGACGACGGTCTCGGCCTGGGCCTTTCGACCCAGTCCCGCCAGCAGGATCGCCAGGTCGTCACGCGGCCAGTCCAGGGTCGGCGAGAGGGCGATGATCCGCTCCAGAAGGCTGAGGGCTTCGACCGCCTGTCCGCGCTGCTGGCAGACCAGGGCCAGGATCTCCAGGGCGTCGATGTCATCGGCGGCCTCAGCCAGCCGCCGGCGCGCGGTCGCCAGGGCCGGTTCGACCTGGCCCCGATTGAGCAGGTCCCGCGCCTGGGCGATGAGGGGATGGGTCAGGGCGATGGCGGACATAAGGGTCAGGCGGACCGCTGGAACACGTGCAGCGTTCCCCTGACGGGCGCCGTGCCCTCGTGGCGCAGGGCGATGGGTTCCTGATCCAGCAGCACAAAGTCTGGGCCCGCCGCCTGGGCGACATAGGCGTCTGCGTGCGAAAAGCGTCCCGAGCTCAGCAATGTCCAGCCTTCCGCCCCCACCTCGGTGCTCAGGTTGAAAAAGCCGCCCGGGCGCAGCGCCTTTGCGGCGGCCCGGAACAGGTCCGACAGGTCGCCGAAATAGATCACCATGTCGGCCGCGAAGACCAGGTCGAAGGCGGCCGGATGCTGGTCGAGGAACGCGACGGCCTCGGCCTGGACCAGCAGGTCATAACCGCCGCGCGCCCTTGCCCTGTCCAGCATGCCGCCGGAGAGATCGACGCCGGTCAGGCGACCGCCGAAGCGCGCGAGGGCGGGGGCCGAAAGTCCGGTGCCGCAGCCCAGGTCGAGGATCTCGGCGAACTGGTCGGTATGATCTTCGATCAACTGCGCCATCCGCTCGGGTGCGCGGTAGTTCAGCAGATCGACCAACTGGTGGTCGAAATTGTCGGCGAAGCTGTCGAAATGCGCCTCGACATAGGCGGGCGGCGCACGATCGACCGCCGCCCCGCTGACCGCCTGCAGCAGATAGGCCTGGATCTGATCGTCCGGGCTTCGGGCCATCCGCCAGGCGCCGACCGCCGCCGCTGCGGGGGCATGTCCAAAGACGCCGAGGATTGCAAAGGCCTCTCGGGCGATGACCTCGATGTCCTCGGCCTCATCGCCGGCCAGGGCGGGATAGCGGGCCAGGGCGTCGTCCACAGAGCCCTGGATCATGCTGGCGAAGGTGCGGGCCCGGGCATGGGTCAGTCGGGCGTTGGTCGCCAGAGGTTCCAGGGCGGCCGCGCGTTCGAAGGCTTCCGCGCACCCGGCGAAATCACCGGTCATGTAGAGGCCCTGGGCCAGACAGGCGTGCCAGATCGCCGGCGCGTCGGGCGTCGCGGCCGCCTGCCGAAGAGGCATGACTGCGTCACTGAAGTCCCGCGTCGCCATAAGCGAGAGGCCAAGGCCCAGCATCGCCTCGCCCAGCGTCGGATCGATCGACAGCGCGCGACTGAAAGCCTCGCGCGCCTGGGGGTGCAGGCCCTGGTTGCTGGCGATGACGGCCTGCTGCAGCCAGTCCTCGGCGCTGATCTCGTCGGTCACGCAAGCCTCTGCATTGGGCGGTGTCTGCCTCAGGCGTCCTGGCCCGCGCGGCTCGCGAACCTAGGGAATCCTAGAGGTCTCCGGTTCCAAAGCAAATCGCAAGGATCGGCGAAGACCCGGACGATCTCTGGGTCTCGCTGAAGCCTTCAGATTCCGTTCTACGGGGACAGGCCCGCCTCAAACGCCTCCCTACTGCGGCGTCAGCAGGTTTGGATCGATGAACTGGCGGGGAATGCCTGGGCCCTCGAAGTACGCGCCCAGCCAGGCGCCGCCACCGCCATTGAACCATTCCACCCTGATCGCATGCTTGCCAGGCTGCAGGTCGATATTGCCGTTCGCCGTAACCACGCCGTGGTCGCCATCGTTGTCGACCACCTGTTTGCCGTCGATGTAGAGCTTGCTGCCGTCGTCGGAGGCGAGGGCGAAACTGTAGGCGCCGGCGGCCGCGATGTGGAGGTAGCCTTCGAAGACCACGGCCACGCTGTCGCCTCGCGGCAGCGTCAGGCCGTCGATGGTCAGTTCATGGGATGTGCCGACGGTTGCGGGTTCGAGCCGAGAGAAGTCGGGCAGCCGCACCGGCGTTTCGGGCAGCAGATACGCCTTGTAGTTCACGCCGCGCGCCTCGGGACCCTTCAGGTCGAGGATGCGGAAGTAGCCCGTGGCGGGAACGCTGGCGGCCTGGCCGGAAAAGAACAGCGTGGCCCGCACGATCGTGTTGCGGGCGATCTCGACCGGGCCCGTGTAAAGCGGGGATCCGACCGTGGGGATCGAACTGTCCAGCGTGTAGCGGACCTGTCCGGCGGCGTTGGGGTTGCGGATGGTCATCTTCGCCGGGCGGTTGACGAACAGCCCGCCTGCAGGCGCATTCCCGTCGCTGGCCGGCTCGATCACCGGCGAGGCGTAGAAGCTGCTGGAGCGATAGGCTTGTTCGGGCGCCTTTTCGCCCTTCAGAATCGGCGTCACGGCGCGCCCTAGCCAGGCGAAGGGGATCTTGGCGCCCAGCAGCCAGGCGACGGTGGCGGTCGTGTCGAACGTGTTGATGGGCAGATCAAGCTGGCCGGGGTTGATGTCCTTGCCATGGGCGATCCAGGGAATTTCAAGTTCAGCCAGGCTTTCGCCGCCGTGCCCCTTGCCCACGCCGCCGTGGTCGGAGGTGACTAGGATCACCGTCTCGTCCGCGATGCCGGCCTCCACCGTGGCCTGCCGGATCCTGTCGATCAGCTTGTCGGCCTTGGCCACGGCCTCGTAGAAGAGCGGCGTGCCGTGGCCATGGGCATGTCCGGCGTGATCGACATGATCCAAATGCACAAAGAGGAACTCGGGCTGCTTGGTCTTGATGTAGTTGACCGCCAGCGCAGTGGTTTCGTCCTCATCCTTGCCGTGGACGTCATAGTCCACGAACCGGTGGTCGTAGAGGTTGCCGAACCCGTCCCAGTGATAGATCGAGCCTAGTTCCCATTCCGGCTTCTGATCTGTGAGCACCTGGAAGATGGATGGGAAGAAGCCCCCCGAACCGGTCACCGAAGCGGGGAAGTTGAACTCGCCCACTTGCCAGTCGTTGCTCGTCACGCCGTGCTGCTCTGGTCCGGCGCCACCGATGATGGACGCCCAGTTGGCGCCGCTCGTGGTGGGCAGCACGCCGCGGGCATGCATGCTCCAGCTGCCGCGCTTCATCATGTCGTGCAGGGTGGGGGTATCGGCCTTCATCACGCCGTCGGGGCTCAGGGCGTCCACGCCGATGATGATCACATGGCCCGCCTTCCGGGCCTCGCCGGCATAGGCGCCGGCCGCGCCTGCCATGCCGGCCAGGAGCGCAACGAGAAGCGGGATCACCCGGATCGGATTCTTCATGACGTACTCCAGGAATCTGGGCTGTGGATGGGAGGTGCAGTCAGCGCGAAAAGAGGCTCGGCGGCGGCGTCGATCACCGGGCCGGCTCCGGCGCTGCTGCCCGTCGCCGCCGCCGGCCGCGATGGTCTGAGTGTCTGCGGCAGGGCCTTCAGGGCCGACCTGTCCATTGGACTCATGTTTGGATCGTCCAACGACTGAAGATTGGTATAGACCAAATATCACGTGAAGTTGGCAGTTTTGCGACTGTCATCCGTTGGTCAAATGCGCGGCGACGTCAGGGTGTTCAGGGGCGTTAACGCGCCGGGCGAACGGGTCGCTGGAGCGCTCACGGTTCTCTGGAGTCACCCCGGCAGGGCTCAAATCCAACTGACGCGCGGCGCGGAACGGACAAATTGCGACGTGCGGGGCGGCGCTGTCACGCGGGTGTCGTCGCTCGCTGCTTTAGTCTGACTGGTTCATACCAGTTGGGGCGAAGGACACTCATGTTTAAGCGATATCCTGTTCGGGCTACCCGCCCGCATCTCAAGAGCTTTTTGCTGGCTACCGTTGCGGTGCTGGCTGCTGGCGCGCATTCAACGGCCGCGCTCGCGCAGCAGGCTTCTGGCGATCTGGTCGACGAAGTTGTCGTCACCGGCTACCGGAAGTCGCTCAGCGACGCCCGCGCCATCAAGAGGGATTCGGTCATCCAGAAGGACGTGATCGTCGCCGAGGACATGGCGAAGTTCCCGGAGCTCAACCTGGCTGAATCGCTGCAGCGCCTGCCGGGCGTGCAGATCACCCGGGAAGCGGGCGAAGGCCGGCGGATCTCGCTGCGGGGCCTGGGTCCAGATTTCGCCCGCGTGCAACTCAATGGCATGGAAGTGCTGGGCAACGTCGACTCCGCCCAGGACAGCCGCGGCCAGCGTTCACGCGACCGCGCCTTCGACTTCAACATTTTCGCCTCGGAACTGTTCTCCCGCGTGGAGGTCGAAAAGACTTTCCAGGCGGCCCAGAACGAGGGCGGCATGGCCGGCACGGTCGGCCTGTTCACCGGCAAGCCGTTTGACTACGCGTCGGGGTCAAAGGGCGCAGTGTCGCTCAAGCTCGGAACCAACGAATACACCGAGGACGCCCAGCCGCGCATCGCGGCCCTGTTCAGCCAGAACTGGGACAACAAGTTCGGCGTCGCCTTCTCGGTCGCCTACAGCAAGCGCCAAACGACCGAGCAGGGCCACAACACCTACAACTATTCGCGCCCCAGCGCGGGAACCCTTCAGGGCCTGGTTACCAAAGGCCTGAACATTTCCAAGCTGAGCACGGCGCAGCAGGCCAAGTTCCTGTCGGGCGATCTCTATTTTGCTGACGGCAACCGCATCTCCTCGTGGAATTCCAAGCAGGAGCGCCTGGGCCTGACGGGCGCTGTGCAGTGGCGTCCGATGGACAACCTGCTGCTGACGCTTGATGTGCTGCACGGCGAGTACACCACGCATCGCGACGAACTGCACCTCGCCACGCGGCCGCTCGCATCGACCGGGTCGGTCGCGTTCGACACCGTCGCCAGCACGGTCTGGCCGAGCGCCTTCCAGAAGGCGTCCGTCATCAACAACCTGGCTTGGGACAACAGCAACTACGTGACCCTGACCGATGTCACGGGCACCACCTTCGGCAGCGAGCACCGCCGCTCGCTGAACGAAAACAACTTCGACCAGGTGGCGCTGACCGGCAAGTGGGACCTCACGGATCGCCTCACGATTGACGGACATGTCGGCTACGAGAAGTCGACCTATGAGACGCCCTATGACGACAAGCTCTATATGCGCGCCAAGGGCAATCTGATCGCCAACTATGGCAGCGATGGCCGGTCGGCGACGTTCGAGTATCCGGGCTGGGATCGAACCAACCCCGCCAACTACGCGATGGACTCGTTCTACTATCGCGGCTTCAACAATCAGTCGGAACTGCAGGAAGGCGTGCTGGACGCCCAGTACGTGCTGAACGAGGTTTGGACCCTGCGGGCCGGCGTGGCCTACCACAAGTTCACGCAAGGCGGCCGGGACCTGTTCTATGACGACAACGTCAATGGAACCCGGACCAAGATGCGCGGCACGGCCGTTGCCGACGTCACCTCGGTGTTCACCAACGAGTTCGGCTCGTGGCTGGTCGGCGACTACGCCAAGGCCTTTGCGAAGTACAACGAGTACCACCGCTTCGGTCCCAACAAGGACGGTACGGGCGGCGCGCTCCAGGACATCGAGAACGTCTACGAGACCTCGGAAAAGACCGTCTCCGAGTATGTGCAGGCGGACTGGGACACCGACCTCTTCGGCAAGCGCTTCCGCGGCAACATCGGCCTGCGCGGCTATCAGACCGACACCCACAGCACCGGCTGGATCCAGGGTGACAGCTACGCCTATCTGGGCACGACGGACGTCGAAGGCAGCTACTCAGGCGTGCTGCCGGCCATGAACTCGGTGCTGGAACTGACGCCGGACGTGCTGGTGCGCTTCTCGGCCACGCAGAACCTCAACCGTCCAGGCCTGGGTTCGATGGCGGCCAAGGGCAGTGCGTTCCAGAATTCGGATAGCGGCGACATCTCGGCGTCGCGCGGCAATCCAAACCTTGAGCCCTACAAGGACAACACGCTGGACTTCGCGGCGGAGTACTATTTCGGCGTGGACGGCCTGCTCTCGGCCAGCGTGTTCCAGAAGAGCATCAAGAACTTCATTGGCTCGAAAACCCTCGAGAACGTCCCGTTCAGCCAGACTGGCGTCCCGTTCACCACGATCCCGGGCGCTACGGCCAATACGATCGTCAAAGAGTTCTCGATGCCGGTCAACATCGCCGGCACCAAGAAGCTGACCGGTGTGGAGCTGGCCGCGCAGGGCCAATTCTCGTTCCTGCCGGCGCCGTTCGACAAGCTGGGTGCGGTGGCCAACTACACCTATGTGGACGCTGACGAGGCGCTCACCGGCATCTCGAACACCAGCTACAACGCCACGCTCTACTACGAGACCGCGCGCTGGGGTGTCCGTGGGTCCATGAGCCACCGCAATCGCTGGTTCTCCGGGAACAGCGCCACTGTCATGAGCGCCAGCACGCGCGGCTTCGAGGGGTCGACCTATGTGGACGCCTCGGCCTTCCTGAACGTCACCGATCAACTGCAGCTCACGCTGAACGGGATCAACCTGACGAACCAGGAGGACACGCAGTTCTGGGGCCAGAACCAGTACCTCTACAACCAGAACCAGAGCGGCTCGACCTATATGGTTGGGCTTAGCTACAAGTTCTAAGGCCACCGCTTGTTGTAGACTTTGCGCCCCGCCTTCCTGAGAGGCGGGGCGCTTTTTCTGGGTGTCCCTGAAACATGATTGTTTCCCACAGCCATCGCTTCATCTTCGCCGCCGTGCCCAAGACCGGGACCCATGCCGTGCGACAGGCCCTGCGCGAGCACCTGAGCGAAGGCGACCTCGAGCAGGTCGGGCTGTTCGTCGACAAGCGCTTCCCTTGGGCGGATCTGGCGGCGATCCGGCATGGCCACCTGTCTCTGCAGCAGGTGCGCCCCTATCTCGGCGAGGCGGCCTTCAGCGGCTATTTCAAGTTCGCCTTCGTGCGCAATCCGTTCGATCGCTTCGTCTCGTACTGCGCCTTCATGCTGCGGGGCGGCGACGTCTTTGAGCAGCAACCGCAGGCGGTCATGCGCCACTTTCTTTTCGAGAAGCCGCCGGAACACCACATCCTGTTCCAGCCACAGGCCTCGCTCCTGGTGGGCGAGGACGGCAAGACCCTGATGGCCGACCATATCGGCCACGTCGAGGATATGCAGGGGTCGTATGATGCGATCTGCGCACGCATCGGCATTCCCTCCCGCCCTCTGGACCGCGTTAACGGCAGCCGTCACGGTGACTATCGTCACTATTACGACCAGGACCTGATCGACGGCGTCGCCGCCCGCTACGCCCAGGATCTGGACCTGTTCGGCTACAGCTTCGAAGACATGCGATGAACGCGACCCCTTTTGCGCCTGCCGCCAACCCGGGCAAGACCACCGGCGTTCGCAAGCTCGGGCTGGTCGACATCGCCGCGCTGCAGGCGGCCGTTCTGGCGATTCCCGAGGACGTCTGGGCCGCAGAGAACGCCAGCAAGCCCAACAGGTTCGAGGTGCTGGACGCGACCTCCCACATCGTTTTCCGGTTTATCGACAGTCCCCGTGACTGGCGCAGCTCGCACGATCGCGCGGCCTGGCCCGAATGGCGCGGATTGCTGGAGCCGGTGCTGGCTCAGGCCGTCCGCAACTATGGCTATGCGCGCGGGGTGTTTCCGCGGGTGATGTTGGCAAGGATGCGGCCGGGCGGGGTGATCCACCCCCATATCGACGCCAACCCCGCCGCGAAGTGGCCGCACAAGATCCATGTGCCGCTGTCGACCAATCCCCAGGTGGTGTCCTTCTTCGGCGGCGCCGAACACCTTTTCCCACCGGGCGAGGCGGTGGAGGTCAACAATCTGGGTCCGCACTGGGTGCGCAACGACGGCGAGACCGACCGCGTCCATCTGATCTTCGAGTACTACGACGCCGACCAGCCGGAACCCAGCTGGCTGGAGCCGTTTCTGCTGGCCGGCGCCGCGCGGTGACGCCCTCCGTGAGCGCCAGCCCCGGGTCTCGGGATCGCGACGCCCTTTTACAGGAGGCCAAGGATCTGCGGTCGGGCCAGCGCATCGCGGAAGCCCTGGCCAGCCTTGCGCGGCTGCAGGAGCTGCATCCCGGATTCAGCCGGCTGTATCAGGAGCGTGGCCACTGCCAGGTCATGCTTCGCGATGCGCCGGCCGCCATCGACGCGCTGCGGGAGGCCGTGCGCCTCAACCCGACCCTGCCGGCGAGCTGGGACATGCTGGAACAGCTCTACCGCATGGTGGGCGACACGGCCCAGGCGGCCACGGCCGCGCAGCATCTGGCGATGCTCAGACAGCTCCCGCCGGCGGTGGTGGCGGCCAGCAGCCTGTTCGCCGATGGCGACCTGTCCTCGGCCGAGGAGGTCATTCGCGATTATCTGCACACGGACGGTGAGAACGTCGGCGCCCTTCGCCTGCTGGCGCGCCTCTGCAAGGCGCGCGGGGCGCTTGGCGAGGCCGAGGCGTTGCTGAAGTTGGTGCTTGATCGCGCCCCGGACTTTCACGCGGCCCGCCTCGACTACGCCATGGTGCTCTTGCAGCAGCAAAAGCCCCTGCAGGCGCGGCGGGAGGCTGAGCACCTGCTCGAACACGACCCTGACAATCGCGAGTATCTCAAGCAGTACGGCGCGGCCTGCATCGCCCTGGGCGACCATGAGCCGCTGATCGATCTCTATGAGCGACTGCTGGCCAGCCCAGCCCTCTTGGGGGCGGAAGTCGCAGATCTGCGCCTTTGGCGGGCGAACGCCCTGAAGGTCACGGGCCGGCAACAGGACGCCATTGCGGACTATCGCGCCGCCCTGGCGGCGCGGCCAGACTACGGCGTGGCCTGGTTCAGCCTGGCCAACCTCAAGACCTACCGCTTCACCGACGATGACATCGCGCGCATGCGCGCGGCGCATTCCCGGCCTGGCGTCCAGGCCATGGACCGCGTCTATCTCAGCTTCGCTCTGGGCAAGGCGCTGGAGGACCGGGCGGACTACCCATCCTCCTGGCTGTACTACGAGAGCGGCAATGCGATCCGCGCTGTCTCCAGCCGATATCGTCCCGAGGTCGCGGAATCCTGCGTCCTGCGCCTGAAACAGGTCTTCACCGCCGAAGTCTTTGCCGCGCGCGCTGACTGGGGTCTGGCCGATCCGGCGCCCATCTTTGTCGTGGGCTTGCCGCGGTCGGGGTCAACCTTGATCGAGCAGATCCTGGCCTCCCATTCCCAGGTGGAAGGCACGCAGGAGCTGACAGAAATCGACCGCTATGCAGGCGAGATCTGCGGCCGCGATCCTGATTGCGGCTTGCCGCTGGATCCCGAGGCCCTGCTGCGCCTGACCCCGCAGGAAGCCCGGGCGCTCGGCGAGCGCTTTCTGGCCGAAACCCGCACCTATCGCAGGCTGGGGAAGGCCTTCTTCATCGACAAGATGCCCAACAATTTCTGGCACATCGGCCTGATCCATCTCATCCTGCCGCGCTC
Organism: Caulobacter sp. FV1ye13L; assembly: GCF_058681155.1. The sequence goes on along the minus strand of NZ_CM178732.1, from coordinate 634,269 downwards.
GACGATCATCGATGTGCGCCGCGAGCCCATGGCGTGCGGCTTCAGCAACTTCAAGCAGCTGTTCGGGACCACCAATCAGGAATTCTCCTACGGCATGGACCATCTCGCCCGTCACTATCGCGCCTATCTCGAACTCATGAGGCACTGGGGCGAGGTGCTGCCGGGGCGGGTCCTGAAGGTGGCGTACGAGGATGTGGTCGAGGGTCTTGAAGACAGCGTGCAGCGCATGCTGGAGGGTTGCAGGCTGCCCTTTGAGCCGGCCTGCCTGACTTTCCACGAGACCCAGCGCAGCGTGCGCACGCCCAGCTCAGAGCAGGTGCGCCAGCCCATCGGCCGTGACGGCCTCGCGCAATGGCGGCCGTATGAACACTGGCTGGCGCCTTTGCGGGATGGGCTGCGTGACGCGCTCGCCGGCTACAGGGCCTGACCCATGCGGCTTTCACGCCCCTTCTTCCACCTCCCCTTGCTCTTCGATGTCGGGCGTTTGCAGGCTGAGGTCGCGGCTTTGCCCGACGAGGCCTGGACGTCGCACCCGGACCGCTTGCCCGGCAACAGTGCGGCGCGGTTGATCAGCGCGGGCGGGGCTGAGACGGACTCGGTCCATGGGCAGATGCTGCCAACGCGCTGGCTTGAGACCATGCCCTATACAACCCAGGCCCTGGCGGCCTTTGGCGTGGTCTGGAGCCGCTCGCGGCTCATGCGCCTGGCCCCGGGCGCAGGCGTGCCCGAGCACGCCGATATCAACTACCACTGGCATACGCGGGTGCGGCTGCACATTCCGGTCTTCACGCGGCCGGAGGTCGCCTTTCACTGCGACGGGCAGTCGGTGCACATGGCTGCCGGCGAAGCCTGGATCTTCGATAACTGGCGCCCGCACCATGTCGAAAACAGGTCCGGCGCCGAGCGCATTCACCTGGTCGCGGATACCAGCGGCACAGCGGCGTTCTGGCAATTCGTCCGGGGACAGGCGCCGCCGCGCGCCCAATGGCGGACGGTGGCCTGGGATCCCGGGATGCGGCCCCAGTTGCTTACCGAGGGTGACCAGCGCACGCCGGTGATGCCTGCCGCCGAAGTGCAACTGCTGGTCGACGATCTGCGCGCGGAACTGGCGCTCGCCACCGACACCGCCGAAGCCAGGGGCCGGGCAGCGCGGTTCAGCAGGCTGCTGGAGGACTTTGTGTCCGACTGGCGCCAGCTCTGCGCCTTGCATGGCGCCGGAGGACGGGGGCGGTCAGACTTCCTGCGCCTGGCTCGCGCCGTGCACGAGGCCGTCAGGCCGCTGGCCGCTGGTCTGGTCATGCGCACCAACAACGCCAGCGCGCTGCTGGTGCTCGAGAAGCGCGTGCTGCAGCATCTGGTCGCAGACGAGGCCTAGGCCGCTGCGCGCAGGCACAGCCCGCAGCACACGAGAAGCAGCTTGTCGCGGCCCGGGCGGGGCTTTGCGATCAGACTGAAACCTCGTCCAGGCGGTCGATCTGATCTCGAAGATGGTCGTGATAGGTCTCGAAACCGGCCACCTCGGCGTCCGGGGCTTTGCCCGCTTCGTCATAGCCGCGCAGTCGCAGGGCGGCTTGCGCTGCCGGCTCTGCCAGGAACGCCTCGATCTCGGCCTTGCTCATCGGGCCGCCCTGCAGAGCCAGACTTTGCAGGGACGCCTTGCTGAGACGCTTGAAATAGGCGGGATCCACGGCCACCCGGTAGCGCTTGGCCGCCACATGAAGGCGGATCGGCTCTGTCACCGCCGGGCTGAACGCCCGCGCCAGATAGCCGGCGCTGATGTGCTCGTGGCGCGTATCGACGCCAAGGTCGGCGGCGTTCTCTCCGGCCTTCTGCATCAGGTGGCCTATGTCGTGCAGCAGGGCGGCGACGATCATCGCGGGCGGCGCGTTATCGATCTTGGCATGATGCGCCGTCTGCAGCGCGTGCTCCAGCTGGCTGACGTCTTCCCCATAACGCAGGTCGCCCAGTCGGGCGAAGAGATCGGCGAGTTCGGCCACGAAAGCATCGGCCGTAGGACGAGTCGTCATCATGTATCCGTGGTGTTGACAGGATCGGAATGGAGCGAGCGCGCTTACCGGAGCCACCGTCCGATGCCGGGGTCGGCGCGGCTTGTCCGCTCCGTTTCCAGAAGGGTGACCAGGCGCTGGGCGGACAAGGGGCCACCCGCCGAGCTCGGGGTTGGTTTGTCCCCGTGGCCGCTGCCGCGCGCGCGAAGATGGGTGGTCATGGCTCCGCCTCCTAGTGGCTAAATTGGTATATACCAAAATCGGCCTAATCTTGGCAAAGCTTTCGTGAAACCTCGACCAGGGCGAGAATGTCCGTCAGGGGTTTGATCCCGTTTCTTGACCTTGACGGAGCGGGCTCCCATCCTTGGGGCTGGCGGGATTCGACCGCTGACAGGTCTTTCCGATGCATCAGTCCGACACCCTCCATTATCTTGGAGTCCGCGACGGCATCGCCGTGCGGATCGTCAGTGGCGAACTGAAGGCTGGCGAACGGCTGCCGTCGGAGCGCCAGTTGCAGGTCGGCGGCGGCGTGGCGCGCGGCACTGTTCGCGAGGCCCTGTTTCAGCTTGAGGCCGAGGGGCTGATTTATCGAAAGGACCGCAGCGGCTGGTACGTTTCCCCACCGCCGGTGGTCTACGATCCGACCCGCTGGGAGGGCTTCATGTCCTATGTCGAGGCGCAGGGCCGGCGGCCGGCGACCGAGACGCTCAGCAAGGTCGAGATCGCCTGCGACGGCATGCTGGCCCAGATCTTTTCACGCCCGGTGGGCGCGCCGATGTACTGGATTCGCCGCCGGCGCTCGATCGATGACCGGGCCGTGCTGATCGAGAGCATCGTCGTCGACGCCTCCCTGGCGCCGGGTCTTGTGGAGCACGATCTCGACGGCTCGCTGACCAGCGTTCTGAAATCGGTCTATGGCATCGGCGTCGCGCGCAACAAGGTCGACATGCGGCCCTGCGCTCTGACGCTCGGGGAGGCCGAAGCCCTGCGGGTCAAGTCGGGCCTGCCTGGGCTCAGCGTGGAGCGCACCTGCTACAATGCCCAGGGCCGCGTGGTCGAGTTCGACCGCGAGCACTGGCGACATGACGCCCTCAAGATCAGCGTCGATATCCGCGTGCGTTGACCTTGTCTCACCCTCGCCGGGCCCGTGCGGACGCTCCCTGCGCGCCCCGCGCGGGCGTCGAAACGTCTTTGGTTTGGTCTAGACCATTTGTGGCGTGGGCCTTCCCCAGGTTCCGGCCCCCACCCGGGCCGGAACCAACCGATCCGCCAGCCTTGACCCAGGGATCTCTACCGCGCGCCATTGCGGTCAAGGAAATCGCGCTGGCGCCTCCAAGCGTTTCCGCGAGAGCCCGACCGCTATTATTCAGGCCCTCAGGCGCTGGTCACCAGTCTCCGCGCGCAACCGCAATCGCCCAATCGACGTAGTGGGCTTGTGTGTGGGGCGGGGTGGCGAAAAGCTCAGGCAATTCACAGGGTAGTGGCGGAGAGGGTGGACATCCAATTCCTACTAAACCATCATATATTCAGAGTGTTAGGCTTATTTGGAAGGGAGCCCATCCCACAAATCGATCCGCAAACCTCTAAAATATGAGCAAATCTCAGATAAAAGACTGGGCGATAGAACTGTAGAGAGGGCAGACGATCTTCTGAGCGAGGTGGCAGAAATATCGGCAGAAAGATCGGCAAAAAGCACGGCTCTGCGAAGCGAAACCGCTAAGTTCGCCGTGACTTGTCCCGAAAGAAAGATCGGCAAAGAAGCATCATTGGACGTTGCTTCTGGCCGGAACGGCGCCCGACAGGCAATCCAGTCTACGGGGCGAGAGCCGTGGTGCCGTCAAAAGCCGCACCGTCTCGGCGCCGGATCAAGACCAGAAGCGAGGTCCGCCGTCCCGTTCCGCGGGCAGGAAACCAGCATACAAATACCGATAAGCTTAAGCTATGGCCGTCAACGCCCTGAAAGCGGAGAGCGGCCGGCGTGCGTGCTCGGTCCCGACACGTTGCCCCGGCTCCTACGGGCCCGCCCCTTACCGTAGCCTTCAGACGCCGCCGGCCCGCTCGACGGCGCGTCCCGCCTGGCCTGCGTTCAGGCTCGTTGCAGCCTTCATTTTGCTTTGAGTATTCCGCTCCCACCTCGCAGAGCGCGAACGATGAAACATCGGTATTGCCGGGCGACGGGGCCTTGTTAGTTTACAACCTGCTGTTGGGTGAGGTGGGTCCGTGAAAGACAATGAGTTTCGGACTTGGCTGGAAGCCCGCCGTTGGCGCGGTCAGCCGCTCACCAGTAAGGCCATTCAGAACCGACGGCGACGATTGAAGCGAGTTGAGCGCTCCCTGACTGCCATGGATTATCCCGATAACGACATAGACGAGCTGATCGCGCGCGGCGAATTGCCGGCGTTGCTCACTAGGTTGAATGGCTACATCGGCGCCCGCGAGAGCAGGGGGGCGCCGGTCAGTCTGGTTCCTCAGGCTGAAAACCCGGACGGACAGCTCCGCAATTTGCTGGCAGTGACGCGCCTCTACGGCAAGTTCGCCAACGGAGAAGATCCGAACGCACACGACGCCGACGCGGATGAGATTGATGACGATCAGGCCGAGGTCGGAAGCGATGCGGACGACTTCCGGGCCGCTGCCCTCAAGCTCTATATCGAACCCGCCCGGCAGCGCGGCGACGCCGAGGTCTCGATCCGGGCCGGGGATCTGCACGACGCCCTCGGCCTGGATCAAGCGCACGCTAACGTCTGCCAAGCCCTAGGCGGCACCAAGTTTCAGCAGTTGGCCAAGGTGCCGCCCCCGCGTGTCGAGGGCCCGGGTCAAAGCACGACGACAACCTACCACTTCAGCCTTCGGGCAGCTTCGACACTGGCGACAGGAGGTGCGGCCTTGATGGCCACCAAGCCCACCAACCTGATTTTCTACGGGCCGCCGGGCACGGGTAAGACCTACCGAACCGCGCTCGAGGCTGTACGCGTCTGCGATGGCGACACGCCCGATGAGCGCAGCGATCTGATGCGGCGTTACGGCGAACTCGAACGGGAGGGGCGGATCGGCTTCGTCACTTTCCACCAGAGCTTCTCCTACGAGGACTTCGTAGAGGGTCTGCGTCCCGAGACGGCGGCGTCCGAGATCAGCGGATCAGCCGGCTTTCGGCTGGAACCCCGCAACGGCGTATTCCGCGAGATGGCCGCGTTGGCCGATCAGGCGCGTCTGGCGGCCTCGGCACCACGCAAAGCTGGCGGCCTCGACCTCGACGGCCGGCGGTTCTGGAAGATGGGGCTAGGCGCAATCGGGACCCAGGATCACATCTACGACGAGGCCATCGCGGGCAACTACGTCGTCTTGGGCTGGGGCGGAGACGTGGACTGGAGCGATCCTGCCTATGAAGACATCGGGGCGATCCGGGCCAAGTGGGCCGAGGTTGCCCCGCCAGACAGTCAGCCGAGCAATGTCTCGCAGCTTCACCCGTTCCGCTCGGAGATGAAGAAGGGCGACATCATCATCGTCCCCTATGGCAACACCGCCTTCCGGGCGATCGGGGAGGTCACAGGCGACTACGCCTTCGTGGCCAACCCTGACGGCGAGTACAATCATCGTCGGCAGGTCAATTGGCTCCTCAAGCTTGAAAAGCCGCTGCCGCTCGACAGCATCGTGGAGGGGGCCTTCACGATGCGAACCCTCTATCCAATCAACGCGAGCCGAATCCGGATGGAAGCGGTGTCGCGCCTGATTGGCGGCCCAGGAGATGCCGAGACCGGCGCGCCGGGCGTGGCCCCAGCGTTCGTTCTGGTGATCGACGAGATCAATCGCGCCAACATCTCCAAGGTGTTTGGCGAACTGATCACCCTGCTCGAGGCCGACAAGCGTCTCGGCATGGAAAACGAAATCCGGGTCAAGCTGCCCTATTCCGGGGAGATGTTCGGCGTGCCGGCGAACCTCCACCTGATCGGCACCATGAACACGGCCGACCGCTCGATCGCGCTTCTCGACACGGCGCTTCGCCGCCGGTTCACCTTCGAGGAGATCATGCCCGAGCCGGATCTGCTGAAGGCGGCCGCCCGGCGCGCGGGGGTGGACCTCGTCGCTGTGCTCAAGACCATGAACGAGCGGATCGAATACCTATTCGACCGCGAGCACCAGGTCGGCCACGCCTTCTTCATGGCCTGCCAGGATCGTCACGACGTCGATGCGGTCATGCGCGATCGCGTCATTCCGCTGCTGCAGGAGTATTTCTTCGAAGACTGGTCGCGGCTAGCGATGGTGCTGGGCGAGCGGGAGGGGGCCAAGGAGGGCACCTTCCTCAATTGCGATCGCATCCCGCCGCCGCCGGGCTTCGACGGCGAGGATCGCTGGCGCTGGTCGGTGCGCCCGTCCTTCGCGCCAGACGCCTACCAACGGCTGCTCGGCCGCGCGGCCGTGAGCGCTCCCGCCAATGAGGAGGCCGCCGGCGCGGCCGAAGCGGCGGCGGCCGAATGACCCATCTCTCGGTCCTGGAATGGGATCGGGTCGCGGTCGGGGAGGGCGGCTTCTCCCGCCGCCAGGCCGATCAGCTGCTGGCCGCGGCGCGGTCGCACCCGCTTGGCGGCGCTGAGGGGACCAATATCCTGATCGATCATCACCGTTGGCTGAGGAGCCAACAGGTGGTCGGCATCGTCGCGGGTGAAGGCTGTAGTCTGGAGATTCTGCCGAAGATCGACCAGCTCGGCGACGCCGGGTCCTCGGAGGGCCGCGCCGGGCTGCGCCATCGCCTGGTGCAGATGTTGGACGTGGCCCTGGGCCTGGAGATCAATCTTGGTCGAGACGCCGCCATGGCGCGGCAGGATGAAACCCTGCTGGACATCCTGATCCGCGCCTTTGCCGACCAGCTGACCAATGAAGTGCGACGCGGGCTGCCGCGACAGTATCTTCGTTGTGAGGAAGACCTGCCGACCCTGCGCGGCCGGCTCGATGTCACTCGCCAGTTCACGACGTTGGCCGTGCGGCCGGACCGGCTCGCCTGCCAGTTCGACATCTTGTCGCCGGACACGGCGCTGCTCCAGGTGATGAAGGCGTGCGTGGTGTTCCTCGTCAGACACGCACGCCGCGCCGAAACTGTGCGCAGGCTCGCCGAGCTTTGCGTCGCCTTGGCCGACGTCGCCGACGTCCACCCGCATCACCTGGCCTGGGACAAGATCGCAATCGACCGGTCAAACCGCCGCTGGCGTTCGCTGCTGGCGCTGGCACGGTTGTTTTTGCGCCGCGACTGGCAGGCGACCCATAGGGCCCACGATCTGCGCGACCTGGCCGGCGTCACCTTGCTGTTTCCCATGAACGACCTCTTCGAGGCCTATGTCGCGGCGCTGCTGCGCAAGGCCCTAGCCCCAGAGGGCTACGAGGTCGTCTCGCAAGGTGGCCTGCGCTATTGCCTCAATGAGATTGCGCCCGACGGCACGCTGGGGCGACCGCTGTTCCGCACCAAGCCCGACTGCATGGTGCGGCGGAACGGCCGTACCGCGTTGGTGATCGACACCAAGTGGAAGCGTTTGACCGCCGCCGGCAGCGACCCGAAGCGTGGCGTCTCCCAAGCTGATGTCTACCAGCTCATAGCCTATGCCCGGCTCTATGACTCGGCACGACTAATGCTCCTCTATCCCCATCATCCGGACCTTGAAGGGGAGGGCGCGCTCGCACGTCACCGCCTCAATGTCGCCGGCGCCGATGAACGGCTGACGATTGCTAGTATCGACGTCGCGGCGGACCGTCTGGCGACCATGGCATCGCTGAAATCCTTGGTCCTCGGCGAAGCGATGGTCCCGGCCTGAGGCGGCGGGGGGCCGCTGACTTACAGTTTGGGCACCCACTTAGCGATTTCGGCCAAGATGTCGTCGAAGGTCGGCTGACCGCGGAAATAGAGCGCGCTTGAGGCGGCGTAGGCCTTCTGCAGCGAGGCCCGGGTCGCGGGGTCGCTGAGCACGAAGGCCTCGTTCTCGGCGATGATCGCGTTGTCGGCCTTCGGGAACCGCTTGGCCTTGTGGTCGAGGTAACCCTCGGTGCCGACAAACCCCTGCACGGTGGGATCCTGGAGCAGGGAATAGACGTCGTAGTAGTGGCGCATGAAGTTGGGCGGGAAGGCGCCGTTCTCCTGCTGCTGGCGAAACTTCGTCGAGATCGCCTGCAGCTTTTCGACCAGCGTATGGCCAGGGTGGTAGCAGGCGACGCCCAGGGCGCGGTTGTCGATGATCTCGACCTGGCTGGCGGCGAAGTCATAGGCCCACGAGCTGATATCGCGGGCTTCGTTGGGCGCGACATCGTCGAAGCCGACTTCCAGCAGCACGCCGTCTTTCAGGCCTTCGACCGAGCCATTGATGCTGGCGTAGGTCAGGCGAATGCCGGCGCTGCGATACTGGCGAGGGTCGTCAAACGCTGTGTCGCGCTCGACTGAGGTGATGCCGTCGATGACGATGGTCTGCGCTAGCCGATCGTAGAAATCCTTGCGGCTTTGTACATGGGCCGGCTTGTCGTGGTTGCGACCGGTCATCACTGGCGGATCGGCCGGCGGCTCGATTCGGATGTCGATGTCTTCCGAGAAACGACTAATCAGCCCGTAGCCCTTGGATAGCGATGTGCCGCCTTTCAGCTCGAAGGTCAGGCCCAGCTGCTGCAGGCCGTAAAGGCTCTGCATGATCCAATAGTCCTTCTCGACCAGCGCCGGCGCGACGCCCTGCGCGTCGGCGACGATCCGGATCAGATCGGCGAACTGACGATGGTTGTGGAGGAAATCACGCGGCATCCTGGGTTCCAACCTCGGCCAGCGCGCGGGCGAAGAACTTCTTGGCCCTCTCGGATCCGTAGGACTGGGCCGCCTTTTTTACGCGCGCGCGGTCACTGGCGGCCAGGCGCGCCTTGACGCGCTCGAGCACGTCTTCGGCGCTCTCGCCCAGTTGATCGAGGTTGTTGACCAGGTCGACCATCAGAAACTCAGGCGTGAGCTTCTTCGGGAAGGCCGGCTTCATCCGAAAATCGTAGGTGCGGCCGCCAAGCGCGAATTTGCCGTGGCGCTTGTGGTTGTAGACCACGGTCTTGTTGTGCAGCTGGGTCGTGCCGACCCCGAGCGCATTGTACGCATTGGGCGAGGCCAGCAGGAACGGACCGCCCTTCAGGAAGGTCGAAACCAATGTGTCGTCCTCAGGCGGGACCTTCCCGAACACCGTCTGTTTGGGTGCGTAGTAGAGGCCGCCGGCCAGCTTGGTCAGCACGCCGGCCTGCACCGCCTCCTTGAGGTGACGATCGACCGCGGTCGACCATTGGACCAGGTCCGCCCGGCGGTAGGTCTGCCCGGGACGGAGCTTCGCCTTGAACTGGTCGAACTTGCTCATGGGTTCAATCTACGCTTCCGTTGTCATTTTGCAAGAAATGTCATTAAGAATCCATGCAAAAACGGGGCATACATCCTTTTCATTGTCAAAGGGACGTGGAGTTCCCTCTAGAATTTCACCTGCGCGAGGTTCGTAACAACGTCGAAGTCTGTTCCCAGCGCTTCGAAATGACGCCGCCCGCACAGTATTTTCTGGTTCTCTTTGGCGCGACGATCCTGGCTGTCGAGTGAGCTTTTGGTCTCTCGGACGAGATAGAGCCTCTCGTCACGCTCGGTCACGAACGCCCAATCGGGATTGTACGCACCTATTGGGGTCTCGATCTTGAACCAGCCGGGAAGTTTCACGAACAGCTTCACGTTCTCGTTCGAATCAAGGTCCTGGGCGAACTGGCGCTCGACCTCGGACTCGAATTCAATCGAATCGAATAGCACTTTGGAGGTGTTCTTCACCTCGTAGAGGTTTTTGAGATAGCGGCTGATGCCTTTCTCAGCGTCCTCCTCGATCCGCTTCATTTCCCAGAACTCGCCGGCGATCTTTTCATACTGGATGCCTTCCAACATCAGGTCGTGCATCGCGTAGCTGATCTCACGCGCGGCAGCGGCCATGAACTGTTGCGGGTTGATCCGGAACTCACCGATGCGATTGGACGCCTTGAGGATGGCGACCAGCGTGTGCCGCGTCAGCTCAGTCTCCTTCTGAAGGTATGCAATGATGTCCGGCAGGACGGTTGCCCCCGGGAGAAGCTGGGTGTCGGTCTCCAACAGCCGGTCGGCCAGAATGCCGGCCCGCGTGAACTCCACGTCTACGCGCGTAGCCGTCAGCGTTAGAGGGTTGATCCGCTCCATCGCCTTTAGCCGGTTGACCGCGCGGTCGATCAGGTCGGCGGTCTCAAACTCGACGCGGTAGCGGGTCTTCTGACTGATGCGAGCCCACAGCTCGCGGAAGTCCTCGCGGAGGTGAATTTGCTTGTTGAAATGCACGTCTTGCTTGGCGTCGGCGTTGCCGATCCGGTCAGCGAACACATAGCGCCGCATCTCGTCGAGGATAGGCGCGCGTAGATCCTCGAACGCCTCTGGCAGCTCGAACCGGAAGAGGACGTTGTTCGGCTCGAACTTCGGCTGAATATCGCCTGCCGCATTGACGTAGCCGGCGTTCTGAAGGGCGTTCCAGATGTTGACCGAGACGTCCTGCCCGATGGCGACCTCCTCACCGTTCTCCGCAGTTCGCACCAGCTTGGCGAACGCCTGGCGTTCGATGCGGCCGAATTTGATGTCGAAGTCGCGCTCGTACTCGGTCTGTAGCGCGGTGGCGAAGTCCTTGTAGGACTCGCTTGCGATAACGGTCAGTCGGTTGAGCTGCTCGTCGTGGACGCGCTCACCTTTCTCATTCACCGGCAACCTGAGGCCGCGCCCGATCTGTTGGCGGCGCTCAAGCTCGGTCCCGACTTCGCGCAACGTGCAAATCTGGAAGACGTTGGGGTTGTCCCAGCCTTCCCGAAGGGCGGTGTGACTGAAGATGAAACGCAAGGGCTCCCTGGGATCGAGGAGGCGTTCCTTGTCGCGCATAATGAGCGCGTAGGTGTCTTCATCGTCCGCAGTGTTCCCGCGGGTGTCCTTGGCGTGGCCCTTCTTGTCTTGGGAGAAGTAGCCGTTGTGCAGCTGATTTAAGGGAAAGTTCGCCAAGCCCTGGTAAATGGGCTTGGCGAGGAATTCAGTCAGGGCCTCCTCAAGCCATGTACCAACGGGCCCGAGCGCGGTCGAGCCGTCCTCGTTGTAAGTGCGGTAGCTTGCAACCTTGTCGAGGAAGAACAGCGAGAGAACTTTTATCCCCTGGTTTCGAAGGGCTCGCTCCTTCTTTAGGTGTTGCTCGACGGTCTTGCGAACCATCGCCTTCATGACATCGGTTTCGACGCCGCCGATGGCCTGGCCAAGTTCGAGGAACCGGCCCTGATTAAATTCAATGGTCTCGTTGCCCGGCGTTGCGTCAATGTGCTGGACCACAAAACCCTGCTGGTAGGGGAAGTGTTCGTCTGACAGACGGAACAAGTCGTCGGTTTGCTTGACCCACACCTTGATCGGCTTAGGCGTGCCGCCTGTTAAGCGGTGAAACTCAAGCTGGGCCTTAATGCCGTTTTTGTTGTCGGTTTTGAGCAGCCTGACGTAGGCGTCCGAGAAATCGGAATCCGCGCGGATCGAAGCAACTTCGATCCGTTTCACAAGGCGCATGTCGTAGGCCTCGATCGGCCCCAGCCTGTAGAGCAAGTTGTAGGGATTCCGGTGGGTGGCTGAGTAGCGAAGCGTCGCCGCCGGATTGAGTTGCGAGATCGCGCGCCGCGATTTGGCCGTTGTGTCCACGCTCTGCGGCTCATCGATGATCACGATGGGGTTCGTCGAACGGATAAACTCGATTGGCCGACCGCCCATCTTGTCGTTGTCGCGGTAGATCACGTTGAGGCGCTTCAGCGCCTCTTCGTCCATCTCGCCGATGGGCGTCTCGTCACCGGCGACGTCCTTCAGGAACGCCTGGATGTTGATGATCATGATCTGGATGGCATTGCCGCCAGCGAACTGGCGGACATCACCCAAACGCTTCGAGTCATAAACAAAGGGCGCAAACGGCGCGTTGTCGAAGAGGGTCTGAAAGTGCTCGCGCATGATCTCAAGGCTTTTTACTACGCCCTCGCGGATCGCAATGCTCGGCACGACAATAATAAACTTCTTGAAGCCGTATCGTTTGTTCAGCTCGAAAATCGATCGAAGGTAGACGTAGGTCTTTCCTGTGCCAGTCTCCATCTCGACGGAGAATTCCCGCCCCTGAAGGGCTTCCACGCGTTCGATGCCGTTGCGCTCCTGGATGCCGCGCACGTTGGCCAAGAACTGAGCGTCGTCCAGCCCAAGGTGATTGCCCACGCCATGCGCTGTGAACAGCACGCCGCTGGGCATCGTTGAGCTGACCTCGAAAGTCGTTTGGCCTAGTGGTTGGCCGGCGAACACGTCCGCCACGGCATCGACCGCGTCTGACTGGTATGCGAGCGACGGGTCAAACTTGAGCTTCATCACCGCGCGCCTCAGACCGTCCGAAACTCAATCGCAGTCTCTTGGCTTCGCGCGCGAGCTCGAAACGTCTGAACCGCGTTAGCCTTAAGCTGGTCGTTGCTCTGGAATCCCGCGTCGAGGCAGATGATACGCGACGGGTTTAGGTCAGCCATTGCGTCGATAGCCTCTTGTGAGAGCGCTAAGTCGAGGCAAATCAAAAGCGCGCCATCAGCGACAGAATGAATCTGCTTTCCAGCTAGCTCTAGAGACAAAACGGAGGTGGAAAGCTCGAATCCGTCCTTTAGCAATATTTCGTAGAGGATGTCAGCGGGGGAGCTGTCTTCCGCGAGATGGTCAATATGAAGCGATAGCTGCTCTTCAAGCTTCTCGACATCAACAGCCAAGCCATCCCAGCCGCGGAAATTGGAGCGATCCAACCGGAATACCTTGAAGCCCCGATCCCCTTCAGCGGTCCCTTGAAGGTCGAGGCCAGCTATGTGCGCGCGCTTGATGCGATCTGCAGCGCGTTCAATTCGCGCCATAGCGATATCCGAAATAGTTGCGTAGTCCGTCCTACCTGTCGGCTCTGGAAGTTGGACAAGGATGAATTTTCGTTCTCCGCCATCTTCCTCGTTCAATTCCAGCACAGCTTGGGCGGTTGTCCCCGATCCAGCAAAGAAATCGAGTACTATTCCATCGGGGCTGCCCGCTATTTTCAGGATCATCTTAACAAGAGAAGAGGGTTTTGGGGTATCGAAGGGGACTTCTTGATCAAATAAATCCCGGATTTCAATCTTTGCGTTTCTGTTCGAGCCGGCAAATTTATAATCCCACCACGTCACCGGCACGACACCGGCTTTCACCTCCGTTAGGAACCTCTTTCTAAACGGCAATTCGCCATTTCCATCCAATCCCCACCAAAGCCGCCCGTCTTTCTCCAGGGAAGCGAACGCGTCAGGCGGAAGCCTCCAACTCGTGCCTGGCGGCGGAGTGCGTTCGTTTCCCTTTGGATTTTTGATTGGGAACAATCGATCTGGACGAACCTCTTTTCTTATGAGCGAAGTTCTTATCCAAACACCGCGCTTGTCGTTGTCAGGATTCTTGTAATTTTCGAGTTGCTCGTCGGTCCTGGGCAGCAAATTACGGTCAAAGGACGGCCCCTTCCGGTAGGCCAGGATATATTCGTGTGTAATCGACATGCCCTTGGCGTCATTCGCCGGCGTGTCTTTCTTCTGCCATACGATATTTGCGTATAGGTTTTCTTCGCCGAATATCTCGTTCATCAATGCGATCGCATTGTGAATTTCATTGTCATCAATGCTGACAAAAATAATCCCGTCATCTCTTAGTAGATTCTTGGCTAGGTATAAGCGGGGATACATCATGCTTAGCCAGCGAGAATGAAACCGCCCGGTCGACTCGGTATTAGTTGAAAATTTTCTACCAGCCGCGTCGGTCTGGCCGGAATATTCCAGATATGTATCTAGTGTTTCGGAGAATTTATCTGGATAGATGAATTCGTTACCCGTGTTGTATGGAGGGTCTATATAGATTAGCTGGATTTTTCCGAAATATGATTTCTGCAGTAATTTTAGAACCTCTAGATTGTCACCTTCGATGAAGAGGTTTTGTGTTGTGTCCCAATCAGCCGACTTTTCTTGGCACGGCTTTAGCGTTCCTACGCTGGGAGCTTGAATGACCTTCATGCAGGCGGCCTTGCCAGGCCAGTTCAACCCGAACCGTTCGCGATCAGGTTCGACCCATTCACCCAGGGCACGCTTGAGCTGGTCTAGATTGATTTTGCCGTCAGCAACCGCTTCTGGGAACGTGGCGGCCAAGAGGTGGCGGAGCTCCTCGCGCTTCTCAGCCGCAACGTCCATCGACGTAAGGGGGAGCTTTTCCGGAAGTTCGTTTGTCATGCTTGCCCCTAGGCGATGTAAAACGTGATGGTGAACAGATCTTCGATCTCGACGTCGTAAGCGAGCTGTTCCTCGACCCGATCAAGAAGGCCGTCCTTCTCCACCTCGATCTCCTTGGCCGCCTCGTCATAAGCGCGCCAAGCCATGTCTCTCTTTCCTTCGAGCTCCCTCGCTTTGCGTTGAAGAGCCAGCTTGTCCGGTAGGTTGCCCGTCTGCCGAATTTCCTTCTTAAGGGTCTTCAACTCGTCATCGAGGTCCTTGAGGTCAAGCTTCAGGCCAGCGCGCTTGTCTTCCGCCCAGCTGTCGAGCTTTGTCATCTCGTCATCGAACCATGTGGACTGCCGCGCTGCCAGTGCCTCAAGGATCACGGCTGAATGGTTCTCAAGATCGAGCTGCAACTCGGAAGTTGCCACTGCAGTGCCAGCGTCGATACTCGTCGCCGGCAGATCGAACAGGCGCATCGCTGTTTGTGGATCGATGGCCCGGCCATCGTGGGTGCGCGTGGCAACGAGGATGTGGTCCTGGGAGTCGATCCCCGAGATGGAGAGCTTGCGAACTACCATCGTGCCGGTCGTGCCGACGTAAGGTTCGAGGCGGATGGCGCGCTGTCGCCAGGCCGAATAGTTGAATGTCAGGTGAGCGGCGGAGAGCGCGCGGCCGGCGGCGTTGCCCAACACATACTGTGCGAGGGGATGGCCGAGGCGGTAGCGGTGGCCGACAAGGCCCTCCTTGGTGAGGAAGTACGGCCCATCCGGGACATCGAGGCCGTCCGGGCGCTTGGTCAGGTTGAAGTGAAGGTAGTCCTCGTCAAAATTCGCGCGGCCGGACAGCTCGTGCTGCGTGACGCGCCATAGAAGGCGTTCATAGCGATTGATGTACTCGCGGCTCTGATCGAGGTTCATCTTCAGCCGATCGTGAACCTCGGCATCGAAGTTTTCTAGGAGCTTGCGGCGGGTGTCCTCCATCGTCGTGGTGATGGTGGCGTCCATCTCCTCACGCAGCGCGCGGAACTCCGTCTCGATCTCGTCCTCGGTTCGGCAGTTCTGATAGATGGCGACGATTCGCTTCTCGAACTCGACACCGGATTCGATGGCGCCTAAAACCTCGTCGCTGGCCCCAAATACGCCTGAGAAGAGCTGGAATTTCTCGGACAGGAGTTCATAGACGCGCTGATCGGCCGCGTTGTTGCGGTTGAGAAAGTTGACGACAACGACGTCATGCTTCTGTCCGTACCTATGACAGCGTCCGATCCGCTGCTCGATGCGTTGTGGATTCCAGGGAAGGTCGTAGTTCACGACCATCGAGCAGAATTGGAGGTTGATCCCTTCCGCCGCGGCTTCGGTGGCGATCATGATCGACGCTTTGGTCTTGAAGTGATCAACAAGGGCCGCGCGCATGTCGGCGGAACGTGAACCGGTCACGCGATCGGTGCCGTTGTTTTCCACCACCCAAGCCTGGTAAATTGCCTTCGATTGCGGGTCGCTGTTGCTGCCATTGAAAAGTACGATCTGTTCGCTGAAGCCATGATCCGAGAGGAGTCGCACCAGGTAGTCCTGCGTGCGGCGTGACTCCGTGAAAATGATGGCTTTCTGGGAGCCGCCTAGCTCAGCATTCTTCGCGAAACCTGCCTTCAACGCGCTTAGAAGCGAGAGGCCTTTAGCATTCTCCGCGATGGCCACAGCATGATCACGGAAGCCTCTAAGGTCAGCGATTTCTTCATTGATGGCTTCGATGTCTGCCTCCGTCAGAGGCGCGACGTCTTCATCTTCGGACCATTCCTCGGCAACTTCTGTCAGCTCCTCGTGGTCTTCCGCCAACTCCTCATTCAGCGCCTCCTGGGCGGCCTTGTCATCCTTGAGCTGTCGCTCGAGTTTGCGGGCCAATGAATCTAGCGCGCCCGCAATGGCGAAGGTCGACGATGCCAGGAGCTTCCTCATGATGAGCGTCATCAACGTGCGCTGCCCGGAAGGCAAAGCCTGAAGGCTGGGGCGGCGCAAGTAGTCGGAAACCATGTCGTAGAGAGCCTGTTCAGGCTCGGAGGGAATGAACTCCTGAGTGACCGGAATCCGGTTCGTGTAGCGGATGTATTCCAACACCTGCCGCCGAAGGGTCCGGTGGCAGATAGGCGTCAGGCGCGCCTTCAACTCGTCGAAGAGTGTATCGCCGGTCAGGCGCGCGTACTGCGCCCGGAAGCTCTTCGCATCGCCGAACGTGTAGTCGTCGATGATGCTGACTAGCCCATAAAGCTCCATCAGGGAGTTCTGAAGCGGTGTCGCCGTCAGCAAAATCTTAGGCGCATTTGCGAGCGCCGTTTTCAACGCTCGCCCGGTTTTATTGTCGGTCCTGTAGACGTTGCGGAGGCGGTGAGCTTCGTCGAGGACGACAAGGTCCCACTTCGTGACCATTAACTCGTCGGCCTTTCGGGCGGCGAATTGGTAGGAGCAGATCACAAGACCGTCTTGCTCGAGAGGTCGGCGAACGCCTGCCTTGCGAAGTTTGTTGAAGCTGGCGCTTTCCAGAATGGTGCTCGGCAGGAAGAACTTGTCGGCCATTTCCTGCGACCACTGCTTCCGCAAGCTGGCAGGGCAAATTATTAGAATCCGGCGCTTACCTTCTGTCCACTTCTGCGCAAGGAGGAGGCCGGCCTCGATGGTTTTCCCGAGGCCGACTTCGTCGGCAAGGATAGCGCCCTTGGACAGTGGGGACTTAAACGCAAAAAGAGCCGCTTCGACTTGGTGCGGATTTAGGTCGACTTGTGCATCCAGAAGAGTGCTCGCCAGCTTTTCAGAATCGCTGGTTGAGTGGCGCCGCATGAGGTCATGCGCGAAAAGTTTAGCGTGAAACGCTGTCGTCACACCACACCCCCAACCGGGTCGAAGCATTTTGCAAGGGGCGGTGAGTTGGCAGTGTTTTGGGGCATCTGCATCTAAAGGCCGGTGTTAAAGTTGGGCATTGTTACCCCGGGTTGCATGGCGCGCCCAGTCGTGGACCTGCGCCGTTCTGTGGGTAACCTCCTGAGAGGTTGCGTCTTCCGAGGTGTAACCACGACGGCACTTAGCGGTAGTGAGCTTATTAAATGCGGCAAAGGCGGCTTGTCTGGTTGAAAACCAGTATGACCTCTCCTGTCCCCGAGAGCCGATGCGTCCCCAGTTGCGCACCAGGAGCACTTCCTCAAAGAGGCTTGGCTGGAGTCGCGCCGACCAGAACCTGGACATGTTGCGCGTGGGATCGACGCGGCGAAGCATCATCTGCGGCCAGTCGGTCACTAGGGCATGTTGGACGGTTGCCGAGCTCATGCTTGATCCTCCGGGTTTGGAGCAAATTCAGTGCGTCCGACGACGCTTAGGCGGCTTTCCGGCCGATCGAGACCCCAGCGACGCATCGCGTAAAATTCGAGGGCCCGCCGGACGCTGACCGACAGTTCGCCGTCGATCCCGTAGTCCCAGCACACCGCGCGCTTTTGGTTTTCCTCAAGGTGAGCGGCCGGCGCCAGGGTGAGGGTCACCCAAGAGCACCAGTCGCTATCGAGCGGCAGATCGACGGCTGTGGACTCCGAATGAACTTGGTTCGGCGTCATCGCGATCCGCGAGAGGACGAAGTCTCTGAAGTCTTCGCGCAGGTGGCAGTAGGCCCGAACATGCCAGCGCTGACCGTCTGAAACGAACGCTGTGGGCGTGATCGACCGATCCTCCGCCGTGGCGCGTCGCATGGTCTGATAGGCGACATGGACTGTCTTTCGATCCCGGATCGCCCGGTATAGCCGCGCCATCAGGCCGACATCGAGCGGCCTGTCCAAGGTCGGCAGCACTTCAACTGCCAGTCCCGCCTGCCGTGACCGTTCCAGCCAGGACTCGAGGGCGGGCGGACCGAACAGCGGTTCAAACGTCGCCGCGGCCTCATATCGTCTTTGGCGCGTATCATAGATCACCTGTCCTGGGGGCAGGACGGCGAGGTAGGCCTTGAGGTCCAGAGCCGCCTGCGGCTGCGACACCCGGAACGTGTCGATCAGGTCGCGCCGATTGACCCGGCCTTCCCAAAAGAGAAGTCCGTCGAGGAACCGTTGCCTGGCTTCATACGCGTATCGCGGCGTGGGAGACGACATGCCGAGAGTCTAGTTGACGGCCAAGCTCTAGTCCATATAGAAACTATATAGACGGGAGGTTGGGCTCAGATGCGGATCTTGCACACATCAGATTGGCATCTGGGACGGACGCTGGCGCAGGAGAGTCTCCTCGACGACCAGGCCCAGCTCCTCGACCAGGTCTTCGCAGCGATCGTCGAACATCGCGTCGACGTGCTGATCATCGCCGGCGACCTCTTCGACCGGGCGGTGCCGCGCAAAGAAGCGGTTCAGCTGTTCAACGATTTCCTCGCCCGCGTTTACGCCGAGACCGGCGCGGCGATCGTAGCGATCGCGGGCAATCACGACGCCCCCGACCGCGTTAGCTTCAACTCGGCGCTGCAGGATCCACGGCGGGTGTTGATCCGGGGTCCTTTGCGAGACCGACCCCACGCCTTGGTCTTGAGGGATGAGCACGGGCAGGTGGCTTTCTCGGCGCTGCCGTACTGCGAGATTTTCGCGGCTAGGGAGGCGTTCGACGATGTCGGCATCGCCAGTTGCGCCCACGCCCTCTCAGCCCAACTGGCGCAGGCCCGCCTGCATGTTCCGCTAGGCGCGCGATGGGTGGTGACGGCCCACGCCTTTGTGGAAGGGGGGCGGATCACCGAAACCGAGCGGCCCTTGGCTCAGGTGGGCGGTATCGAGACGGTCCCGTCAGCGATGTTCGATGGCGCGGCCTACGTCGCTCTAGGTCACCTGCATCGCGCGCAAGAGGCCGGCGCCGCTCACATTAGATACTGCGGCTCCTGGATGGGCTTCGGTTTCGATGAGGCTGATGAGCTAAAGACTCTGAGCCTGGTGGAGCTGGACGCCGCCGGCGTGGCTAGAGTGACCGAGCTTCCGCTGGTCAGCCCTCGTCCGCTGCGGGTCGTGACCGGAAAGCTGGCGGACCTGGTCGCGGCCGGGCGCGCGCCTGACGCGCTCGGGGCGGGTGCTCTGATCAAGGCGGTGCTGACCGACGAGGGCGCACTCATCGATGCCATCGGTCAGTTGCGGGCGGTCTATCCCCACGTGCTGCAACTGGAACGCCTGAACAGGCTTGCCGCTGTCGGCCCGGGCGCCGGCGCAGCAGCGGTTGATCGGCAAGATCCGGTGAAGCTGGTGGCCGGCTTTCTCGATGCGGTGCGCGGTAGGGGACCGGACGGCGCCGAGACGGGCATGATCGACGAGGCCCTGACCGAACTCCAGAGTGAGGAGGTCTGACATGCGCCCGATCAGAATGTGCCTGACGGCTTTTGGACCGTTCCCCGACACGCAGACCGTCGATTTCCGGCCGGCGTTAGGCGCTCGCCTGTTCGGTATCTACGGGCCAACAGGAGCGGGCAAGACCTCGATCCTCGATGGCATTTGTTTCGCCCTCTTCGGAGAATCGTCAGGCCAGGAGCGGCAAGGCGATGACCTGCGTTCGCACCATGCCACGCCCGATGTTGAGACAGAGGTGAGCCTGATCTTCGAGGTTGGCGCCAAGCGATATCATGTCGTGCGGCGGCCGCGTCAGACAGTCCGAGGCAAACGGGGCAATGCCCTTGTCGAGCGCCAGCACTGGGCCGCCCTCTACGACGCCACCGACATTGAGGTCGACGACATCGACGCCGATAACCCCGGCGTCGTGATGGAGGAACGCAAGGTCGAGGTCGTGGCCGATCGAATGCGGTCGATCTTGAACTATAGCGCCGCCCAGTTTCGTCAGGTGGTGCTGTTACCCCAGGGACAATTCCGCCAGCTGCTGACGGCGACCAGCGACCAGCGCTCCGCTGTACTGCGGGGGTTGTTCGACGTCTCCCTCTACGAACGCCTTGTTGAACGGCTGAAGGCTGAAGCCTCTGAGCTGCGTGATGAAGTTGAGACGGGCAGGTCGGCGATCAACGGGCATCTGCAAGCCCATGCCGTGTCCGACACCGATGCGCTGGCGGCCCTGATCGAAACCCTGACGGCCGATGTCGGCGTCCAGATGGCGGGCCGTGACGCTGCTCGCGGGGTCCGCGATACGGCCCGCGAAAAGCTGCAAGCGGCTCAGCAGATCCAGGATCGATTCACAGAACACGATGCGGCGCTGGACGGCCTTAATGGGGTCCTCGCCCGAGCGCCCGAGATTGATGTCCTTAACCAGCGCAAAGCGGCCGCTGAGCGCGCTGTGGCCTGTGTCGCCGCCGATGATCGGGCCAATGAGGCCGACAATGATCTAACCGCCGGCGTGGCAGCCCGGACTCTCGCAGCAGACCAGGCGAGTGAGGCGGCGCGCCTCCTTTCTGAGGCGATGGCAGGCCTGCAAGCCTCCGCTGCCCGTCAACCCGAACGGGACGCCGCCATCGCGGCGGTGACCCAACTCGAGGGGGTGCAGAAGCGTGTGGCCGGCGCCGAACCGCTTCGAGAGGCGGCACGCAGCTCGTCGCAAGCCGCTCTAGAGGCGAAGGCCGTGCTCGAGCTGGCGGTCGATGACCATGATGTCGCCGAGCAGGCGAACGGCGCGGCTAACGTGGAGCTAAATAGGGTTCAGCAGACTGTGCTGCGGATCTCGCAGGTTGTAGGCGCTCTGCAGCTCTTGAGACAGGCGCGGGAAGAGGCCGCTCAGTTCGCGAACGCCACCGGCGCTGTCGAGAAGTTCGCCGCCGCGAGGTCGGCCTCTTTGGCCAACCATGAACGACTGTCCGGCGACCTCGCGGCCTGCAGGGTGGCCGAATCTACTGCCGAAGAAGCGCTTGCTTCGGCGCAGGCCGCGCACTTGGCAGCAAAACTCGAGGATGGGGCGCCATGTCCGGTCTGTGGAGCCACGGAGCACCCTTGGCCGGCCGGTGGGGCCGGCGAGGGCATCGGCCTCGACGCCGCGTGGCGCCAAGCACGCAGCGCGCGAGAAGCCGCCGACACAGACGAACGTCAGGCCGCACAGGCCGCGGCGAGGGCTGACGGGGAATGGACGCAGGCCGTCTCTGCGTTGGCGGCGTTGAATGCGCCCGAGCGGAATGTCACTGCGATCACGGCAGACATCATCGCCGCGGATGAAGAACTCGAAGCGTTGCAAGCGGGCCCGGACATTGCCACGGTCCAGGCAGCCGTCGATGCCGCCAAACTGCACCTGGCCTCGACAACCTCAGCGCTCGCTGCCGCTCGAGATCAGCATGTCGCAGCTGACAAGGCCGCGACCTCGGCGGCGGCCGCCCTGGCGGCGTCGCTCGCGGACGTGCCCGAAGATCTGCGCGACGCTGCGGCGGTCACCCTTCGCGTCCATGCGGCGATCGTACACCGGGACCAGTTGAACGACGCGCACCAACTGGCGGTCGAGAACGAGCGGCGCGCTAGCGAGGCCGCGCAGGCCGCACGCTCTGGGCTCGGCCACGCTGAGGCTCGGGTGACAGAGCTGACCGCGGCGCGCGATACGCAGCGCGCTTCGTTCGTGGCCGCAAAGACGACAGCAGGGCTGAGCGATACTGCTTACACGGCTGCCAAAGCAGATATCCCCAACATCCAGAACCTAGCCTCGACCATCACCGAGCACGTCGCTGGCTTGGCCGCCGCGCAAGATCGGAAGGACCGCGCCGTTGCTGCGATTGCTGGTCTGGATCGCCCCAACCTGGAGGCCAGCTCGGCCGCGCTGACGGACGCCGACGCGATTCTGACCAAGGCTGAGGAACTCCTCACGACGACCACGGTGCGGTTGTCACAGCTTGAAACCACTCAGGCCCTTGTTGCCCGCCTGGCCGCAGCGCTCACTGAGGCCACGGAGCGGTATCGTGTCCTCGGTGAGCTCGCCCAGCTGACCGATGGTCGAAACGCCCATCGCCTGCGGCTGCGCGATTTCGCCATCGCCGCGACGTTCGACTTGGTCCTTGAAGCGGCCAACCAGCGCTTTGCTCGCATGTCGCGCGGACGCTTCTTGCTGTTGCGGAAGTATGAAGGAGGCGACGGCCGGGCCCGGGCAGGATTGGATATCGAGGTTTACGACGCTCATACCGACCAGAAGCGCGACGCTCATACGTTATCGGGCGGGGAGGGGTTCCTGGCATCGCTGTCATTGGCGCTCGGGCTTTCCGATGTCGTCCAGGCGGAGTCCGGCGGCGTCAAACTCGACGCGATATTTATCGATGAGGGTTTCGGCCACCTCGACGACGAGACCCTCGATGTCGCCCTCGATACCCTGCGTGACTTGGTGGGCCAGGATCGTGCGGTCGGGGTCATAAGCCACGTCGAGGCCGTGAAGGAGCAGATCCCGATGGGCTTCGACGTGGTCCGCCAGCCGCAGGGAAGCGTCATCAGCCAACGGGTCGGACTATAGGGGACGGCGATGACAGGAAATGCAGCAGTAGATTTGGCGGCAGCGGTTCGCGGGGCCGCGGAGGCGGCGCAGGCTTGTCTGGTTGAGGGAGCCCCCCAGCAGGTCGACCGCGTTTCAGTCCCTCTGGTCCGACTTGGGCAAGACGATGCTGCCCGGTTGCTAGAGGGCGCCCGGCCGAAGGCGGTATATATGATTGAGGTCCCCTTCGATCCGGAAGAGGCCATCAACGACGCCGCAGAATCGCTGGCCGAATTGGGAATCGAGAAACTCCCGGCTTCGCTGAAAGCCGCTCATCGGCGAGTGGCGGATCGTGCCGGCGAAATCTGTACGACCTTGGCAGCCTTCATGGTCGATGGCGTGATGCACACGGTCGTCGCGTCGGCCGACTGGCATGATGCATTCGACGAGGCTATCGACGAGACACTCGAGGCGGCTAGGGCGGAGGCAGAGGCCTACGGCCGGGCGGACGCCAAAACGGTCAGTGCCGAGATCACCGCCAAGGCGGCTATTCTCGCCGCCCATCCCTCATTCAACTTCAGCAGGGTATCGTTCGACAAGCGCCTCACCTTAGCCGAGGCGTTGTTCGCCGACTCCGGTGATCTGGACCTTCGCGAAGTGACCCGCGTCGCAGAAAACCTCTTTTGGCTGGAACAGTCCGGCTTCAAGCCGCCGCCGGGAGGGAATTAGTGGGTTAGACGAGCGTCGCTTTCGCCGGCTCCAGCAGCGCCTTCCGTGCCTTGTCAGCGACGCTGCGGCGCCTCTTGTAATCGGCCTGGAAGTCTTCGAGAACCTGCACGTCGCTGATGGCTTCGGCTAGTGTTGGCACGGGAATGTCCCGGCCTATCGGCATGTCGTGGCCCGAGCGCTCGGAGACGCGCTTCATCGCGAAATAGATGGTCCTGTAGTCTTCGTCGGTAACGATCACGCCCGCCAAGCTCTGGGTCATGACGTCCGGGACCAGGCGTTGGACGGTCTTGTTCAGCACAATCTCCTCTACGCAGCGCTCCCAGGTTTCCCGAAGGTCCGAATAGAAGTCTTTTGCGGCCCGTCGATAATCGTCTCCCGTTGTGTCACCGGCGGCGTCGAGTGTTTTAGCGCGAGCCTTCAGTTCGGTGAGTCGGGCCACGACACCCTTGGCGAGCCAGAGTTCGGTGTCCTCGTCGACCACGCCGAACCCGTCGGCCTCGGTCTTTCGGACAACCATCTTGACCAAGGGCGCGTCCGGCCCGGCGCGGGCGGCCTCGGCAACCATTTCATTGAAGAAGACCAGGTTGTGGGTGAACACCACGACCTGCCGGCCTTTAACCGCCTCCTGCACCAGTCGCCCAGCCACGAGGCGGATGCGACGTTGGTCGAGGGATGAAACCGGATCATCGACGATCAGACCGTAGGGCACGGTCTCTTCGCCTATCTCCGCCAGGAAGCAGGCCAGAGCCAGCGCGCGCTGCTCGCCTTCGCTGAGGACTTGGCTATTTGCGATCTTCTCGGCTCCCTGGAGACCAACACCGAACTTGCTCTGGCCCTGCTCGCTGGAGTCGCTGACCTTGAATGGGATGTGCCCGAGTTCGAAACGAGCGATTTCCGCTTGGATCCGCGCCTGCAGGTTCTCGGTGACCAGCCGCCGCCGCAGGGCGCTGATCTGGAGGGAGATGGCTCGAGTTTGGACCTGAGCTTGGCAAGCCTTGATAGCGGCCAGATCGCGCAGCTCCTCTGCCCGCTGCAGAACGGTCGCCAGGTCGTCGTGTAGCTTGCGCCGATCTTTCAGCTCGGCGACGCGGTTGCGGTCGGCGTCCAGCGATACGGCGTGGGTGGCCGTGGCTTCCAGATTCGTCGCTTCGGCGCCCAGAGCCTCAATATCAGTCGCGATGTCCGGGATGAGGGAGGCGGGCAGGGGCGGGGTCGACACCCCGGAGATGGTAATCTGATCTATCATCGCCTTCCGCCGGGCGGCGTACGCGGTCAGTGCATCCTCGATGATGGTGACCATGGCTGCGCGCGTTGCGTCCAGGGCGGCATAGCCGGTGAGGCTATTGGCCACGACCTCGGTCGTCGGGACCGCCAGCTCGTCCAGCGCCGTTCTAGCCTTATCCAGAGCCTCACGTGCGGCGTCGGATCTTTTCGAAGCTTCGCTCTGCACGAAGGCGTTGAAACGCGACATGCGCGCAGCCGCCGTCTCCCCCAAGGGTTCTTGGCAAAGCGGACATGGATCGCCGACCTGATCGGCGATCTTCTCGGTTGGGCTTCCGGCTTGAACCGCGTAGGCGCGCGCTGCTTCATAAAGAACCCGCCAGGCCTCGCCCCCCGTGCCTTGGACTGGTTCGTTTGCAAATTCGGCCGCGGCCGCCATGCCGGCGGCGTGCGAGGTCGCGCGCGCCTCTTCGATCAGGCCTTCGAGTCTCTGATGCGCCGTGTCCGAGAAGCCGGCTTCGAACGAGGCGAAGACTTCGCTGATCCGAGCCAGCACTTGGGAGGCGCGCCGCCGCGTCGCAGCTTGGGCGACGGGATCCTGAAGCAGCTTCCGCTCCAGGGTCTGCAGCTCATCCAGTTCGGCGGCACTCAGCCCCGCGAGTGCCTCGATCTCCTCCTGAGAGGGTATTGACTGCGATTTTAGGTCCAGACGCGCGAGGAACGCCTGCATCTTTCCGCCGACCGTGTAGCCGGCGGGAAGTGCGGTCTTCATCCGCTTTTCGATGGCGCTCTGCTGGGTCGAAAACTCCGTCCCGAAGGTGCCGCAGAGCTGTCCGTGGTGCTCCAGAATAGCCAGCTCGGCCGGCAGATACGCGATGCGGTTCTGCTGGTCGACATAAAGGCGGGCGTTCTTACTGTCGAACACCGAAATCTGTTTCAAGGCCGAGGGCGGCGGCGTGCTCGGCGACCAATCCAGTTCGGTGACGGGGTCTTCGCCCATCTGGAACCGAAGCTTCACCTCAAGGGGTCCATCGGGTTTGGCCTTGAAGACGTCGCCCTTCAACTCATCGACCGACAAACTGCGGCACAGACGCTTGGCAATCCGAGCGTATCCGCTCTTGCCGCTGCCGTTTTCTCCGAAGACCAGCGTAATACCATTAGGAGCGAAGCGCAGCTGCTGACCCTTGGCGAGGCGGTCGATGTTCTGGACTGGCCCGATGGATGCCAGCACGGCCCGGGGCCCGGCCTCGGCGCATTGCGCCAAGTGGGAGGGGGTTAGCCCTTCGCAGGCCGGCGCGTCGCCAACACCGTTCGCCGCATAACGTATGCGGGCGAGAATGTCCTGTCGGTCCTCGTCGCTAACTTGCAAACCTGCAGTCGAAGATATTCTGCGCAGTGAATCTTGAACCCAGGCCGCTTGCTGCCCGGCCCATTCGACAAGGCTTGTGTCTGCCATGTGTCCCCCTCGCCACCTGACGCAGCCATTATTTTAATGGAGGCTAGCCCGTGTGGGGCTGCACGTCATCCGAGTAATGGTGAAGCTCTCTTGTGGTTTTGCACTGACGCGAAACCACCCTTTGTTGGCTCCGTCATTAGCGTCATACGAGGCCCTGAACCGACTGGATGAACTGAACTCGGGACACTCTGCAAAGTGCGAACTCACCCTTCCGTAGCGGCGCGCCGCCGTTAATCCGTCGCGCTAGCTCGTCGCCGGCGAGGAAGAAGATACGGCCCTGGTAGTCGAAGAACACATGCGCCCTCGTGCGCTTCCATTTTTCGATGAACTGCTTGCTGCGGCCCATCCAACGCATGATGAAAAACGTGTGGCTGTCGACTTGGCGAGGTCGACTGCCGAAATCGAGCGAGAAGCCGAAGCTGTAACCGGTGAAAGCGGCCTCGCTGTGGATGTGAACCAGCCAAAACATGCGGTGCCAGCGGGTATAGAAGACCTCCCGTGCCCCGCGCTCTTCCTCGGATATCGAGGAGTGCTGCAACTCCAATACCGTCGAGTTCGATGTCCCCAGGCCACACAGGACGTCGGCCCGATGGCGCTCGCCCGTCGTGTCGTCGACCAGGCCGACCTCTCGGCAAATCAGATCGAACTGTTCCTTCCAGCCCAGATGCCAAGGCCCCTCCGGCTCGCTCCAGGGATCGCAGTCGCCGGCTTTGTGACGCCAATGAGGGACATTCTCGACGGGAATGACCGACGTAAGCAGCCCTGCGCAGTCGGGGCAGGTCGTGCGCTCACCCTTCGTCAGGGGAGGACGTTTCACGCCGTCGATCCATGCATACAACATTCAGGCAGGCTTCAACGGTTTGAAACAATAGCGGCACCATAAGTGAAACCCGGAGCGCGTATATCCATTCATAATTATACAGTTAAAACAGATACATACGTGAAGCGCATAATTGACATTCTCGAAAATGAGGTGCGCGCCTCCGATTGGAGGCTCCGGGTTATTGGACCAATCACACCGTTACGACGTCACACGGTCCCATCGAACAAAAACTCAACTAAGTCAGTCTCAGGACGCCACAAACTCTCGGCACCGCGCGCATATCGCTGGCACAGTGCGATGATCTTGCGGCCGTCCCCGAGAGCGACCTTTTGCGGGGTAACCTCTAGCCTCTCCGCGAGCACCGCCGGTCGAAATCCCGACGACGATAGGAAGAGCCCTCGCAAGGCAGACTGTGAAACGACGACCTCGGCGAACTGGCTGATCAGACTCGCGCCAACTAGCGCTGGTGCGGACCAGTGTTTCACCTCGATAAGATATCGCTCGCCAACGGCCTCGACCTCAATGTCGAAGCCGCCGTCCTTGCTCGATCGCGTCAGAGTGGTCTGAAATCCCAGACCCTCGCAGACTTCGGCAAGGACACGTTCGAGATCCCGCCACTCCATTTCCGCTAGCGAGCCTGGCGATTGTGCTAGTGCGAGCGCCAACACCCGAGAAAACGCCCGGACGGCGCCTGCCAAAGGCGATACAGATTCATCTTCTGGCGGCGGTGGTTCGTCTACGGCCACTTCCGTCAAATAGCGCTTTAGATGCGGCCGCCGCCCTGGCTGAATGACTAGACGGCCCTCGGTCACCAGCTGCGCCATACGCGGCTGGGCGAAGCGCCAACTGCGGCCCTCGCGCGGAAGATGCCCCTCCAACTCGTAGGTGAGTGGTGGCCTGATCCCTGGGATCGTCAGGTCGGAAGCCAGCCAGGGGCCGCGTGGATCGTCATCTGGATTGCGATAGCGGGTTGTATCGACAGGACGTCGCGGTTGTCGGCTGCTGATTTCGTGCTGCTCAGACATTCTTGGCTGACCAGTTTACAACCGACCAGACCAGGTCATCGACAGTGCTACTTCCAACGGTGATGTTCTGATGGGGCTCGATCCGGTGGTAATCGCCAAGTGGCGCAGTCCCACTTGTGAACCCTGTTCGTCGCGCGATAATGTTTTTAGTACGCCGGTTCTCCTGCCAGTAGGTCACGATCGCCCGATGCTTGGGTTCGTTGGGGCTTCCGGGATGCAGCACTCGGGCCTGTGGAAAGTGCATGTGACGATGGTGTGCATGGAGCAGCGTCACATCGTAGAGCCGCGCGATGAAGGCTCGCATTTCATCGAGGCCGCCGGCGGTGCCGACATCTTTGCATTCAATCGCGACGCGCGGGCGCCCGACAGGGATCCCGCCGGTCGCGCGGATCGCAGTCCCGACGCTTCCTGGGACTATCGATATGTCGATCTCATGCGTCGCCGAGCTGCGGCCCGCGAATTGAATTCCGTTCCATATTTCCCATTTTTGGCGGCGGCCTCTTCGGAACCCGATGACGCTAGCATTGCCGGGACCGGCTGAGGCTGCGGCGACGCCGGTTGGGCCGCCGCCACGTTGAATAAAGCGGCGATCCGCATCTCCGGGCTGGATGACTGTGCCGTCTGAGCGCTGCAGCCAGACGCTGAGCCCGGCATCGCGAAAGCCCCGAGCGAGGCTGGTCATCACGAACAGCTCGAAGATGCGCCCAGCGCCTGAAGCGTTATCCAGTGTTGCGACGTTGCCGACGATTGTATCGAGGGCGGATTGGACGTTGGGGATCATGACAGCTTCGCCTGGTCGCGTGATTGCGCGACCCAATCGCTGAGAGCGGCGCGCAGCGCTGGTAGGCTCTCGCGCCCCTCGCCGACGCCGTCGCGGTCGCTCTTTCGGTCGCCACTCGCATCTAACAGCACCGAGACCATCTGGCGCCTGGGCGCATCTGCGGCCTGTGCTGCCGTTCCAATCCTATCCGATCGTTCAGTCGTACCCTCAACCACGAAGTCGAGCGTTTCGATCGACGTTTGAAGCTGGTCAAGCGCTTCGTCGAGCCGTTTCTCGATATAGGAGGCGGCCCATTCAATCTGCTCTTCTGGCGGGATCGCTTTTGCCTTCGCATCAATAGCCTGTGGCTCGCCGCGGGCCTTGGGCTGAGCGTCGCCCCGGATTGATTTGCGCGCCAAGGCGAGCGCCTCTTCAGACTCCTCCGCTGGCTGGCCAGTCTGGACGCTTTCAATCAATTCAAATGCCAGCCAATCGAGCCGCGCGGCCGACAATGTCTCGACGAGCTCGAGCAGCCTGGGATTAAGTACTGCCACAGGTGAACACCCTCCACTCGCCAGGTTTGCTCTTTCCGGTGAAACCGTACGGGCCCTGCCCCTAGGGTGCAATCAATGGCGAGTGCATGCGCATCATGACGCGTTCAGAGAGTCCACGGTGATCAGGCAGCGCTTTGCGCCCTTGGCTTTCTGAGCCGCCGTTACACACCGAGCCAGCACATCGCGGTTTTCCTCGACGATCCGCCGCGCGGCTTGCATCTCCCGCCAACGCTGCGGGTCAGCGACAGCCAGCAGTCGCTCACCGGCTGACCACATATCGCGGTTCAGCACGCGCGCCGCCCTCCTCTCAGGCCAAGCCCACTGTTCTGGAGCCGCCTGTGCAACGATGGCCGGAAAGCTCGCGGCCAGGATCGCGCCAACGACCACGCCGGCCAACGCCGCTTGCCACAAACGCCAGTTCTGCGCGCTGGCCAATCGCGCGGTATCGACCCAGCCGCGAAGATCGCCAGCCGCCCGTTGAAGCATCTCCTGGGCCTGATGCAACGTCGCGCGGTCCTGCCGCCGGGCCTCATCACCGGCCGCTGTGATTTGCTGCGCTATCTCAGCGGCCGTAGCCGCCAAAGCCGGACTCGTCGCCAGCTTTCCTATCCGCCCCACCGCGACCCTCACGCCTTGAGCGATCTCCCCTAGCGTCTCGCTGTAGTCTGGAACCGACGCGCGTTCGGCAGCCAGCCCTGCCAGAGCGACGTTCAGCAAGGCCACCTCCCGCCGCAGCGCCTCGAACGCCGCCGCCGCCGGATCTGCCGGCGCCTCTGATCCCATGTCCTGACTCATCCCATCCTCCTACAAACCAAGCCCCCGGCCGCGACCGATGCCGAGGTAGTCAGAAAGCCCCTGGCCCACGCTCCGCCCAATCTCGGCGGGCAGCCCAAGCTCGGCCCGCCGACCGCGCAGCAGCGACTCCACCTGCGGGTCCCGCTCCAGGCTCTTGGCCATTGCGCCCATGCGGTCCTTGACCTGGCCTGCGCCTGTCATGTCGCCCGCGCGATGCAGCGCTGAGCGCTGGCGCTCCAGACCCTGCCAGCGCTCGACGAAGCGATCGGCGCGCAGACGGGGATCGGCCCTGACCTCGGCTTCAAGCTGGAGAACGCGGATCGCTCGCTGCGTGCGGCCCAAAGCGGCCTCGCCGGCCAAGCCTGGATCGCGGACATAGGCCCGCTCCAGATCCTTGGCGGCGTGCGGACCGATCTTGCCCAGCGTCTCGCGCGCTTCCTCCAGCGCCCGGCGCTGATGGGCGAGCACCGGCAAGCCGCGGTCGTTCATGCGCATGACGTCGGCCGCGGCGCGCGCATGGCGCTCGATCGCCCGGCGCTGAACAACCTGATCCTCATCGCGCGCCGGCGCTGCCGACTGATGCGCGGGACTGGCCGGCCGGAACCCGTCGAACATTCCACGTTCGCGCTGCGGCGGCTCCTTGGGCCGCATCGACGCCGGCACATGAATGTCGCGTCGCCCAGCGAAGTCGCTGGCCATGTCCTTGGCCCGCTCGCGCGACAATACGCGGGTCAGCTTGCCGAGATCCTCGAACTCGTCGCGGCCGCAATGGAGCTGCACGCTGTCGCGGTGCCGCGACAGGGCGACATAGGCGCTGTGTCGATCCAGGCCCGTCGTCGCCAGCACATGGGTTCGATCCACGGTGACGCCCTGACTCTTATGGATGGTGGCGGCGTAGCCATGATCGACCTGGGCGTAGTCCTTAAGGTCGAAGGTGACCGAGCGCCCCGCGTCGGGACGCCCGGCGTCGAGCCGCACGGTCATCTGGGTGGGCGAGACCTGCTCGATCTCGCCGAGCATGCCGTTCTTCACACCAAGCCCGCGATCGTTCTTCAGGAACATCAGCCGATCGCCGGCCGCGAACTGACGCTCGCCGCGCTCGGCCTTGACCGTCACATCCTCGCCCAAGGCGCCGGTCTGACGCAGCCGATCACGAACCGTCAGATTGAGATCGCGCACTTCGTCATTGGTGTGTGTGAGGATGATCCGGCTCTTGCCCGGCTCGGCGATCCGATCGCGATCCCACCGCTCGACCAAATCCTCGCGCGCCTGGTCGCGCGTCTCAGCGGCGTGGACCATGCCGCGCGCCTCGTAAGACGCCAACGCCTCGCCCGTGCGGCCTGTGGCCAACTGCCGGGTAGCGTCGCGCTGCCAGTCTTCATGCTGACGGCGAACCAGGGTGATCTCGACGTGGGAATGACGCTCGGCGATCGACCGGAACGCCGCACCCGCCTCGATGGCCTGAAGCTGCTCGGGATCGCCGACCAGCACCACCTTGGCCCCGGCCTTCTCGGCGGCCGACAACAGTCGCTCCATCTGCCGCGAGCCGATCATTCCGGCCTCGTCGATCACCAGAACGTCGCGGGCGTCGAGCAGCTCGCGGCCCTGGCTCCACTGATGCTCCAGGCTGGCGATGGTGCGAGAGGCGATGCCCGATCCGCCCTCCAGGTTCTCGGCGGCGATGCCCGACAAGGCCAGGCCCTGGACGCGATAGCCGGCGTCCTCCCAAGCCTCCCGCGCCACGCCCAGCAGCGCCGACTTGCCGGTGCCCGCATAGCCGATCACCACGCCGAGATCCCGCGTCGCCGTGACGTGCTCGAACGCCGTCTTCTGCTCACCTGAGAGGACGAGGCCGCGCTGTTCGGCGCGCGCCAGGGCGCGGCGTTGATCCATCTCACTGGCCCGATGCGCCCGGCGCTCGGCCATCATGGCGGAGGCGCGATGCAAGCGGTCTTCGACCGCGATCATCTCGCGGCTGGTAAAGCGGTCTTGGCCGCGTCCATCCTGGCCCAAGGCGACAAGTTCGGGCGAGGCCTGAACCGCGCCCATGGCCCGATCGAACTGCTCCTTCCCATCCGAATGACGGTGCATAAACATCGCCAGATCGCGACGGGTGAAGGTCGCCTGTTGCTTGGTGATGGCGTCCAAGGCGATGCGGGGATCGGCGATGATGCGCTCGCCGTTGGCCCGCGCGATTTCGTGGTGTTCGTCGAGCCGTTCGGCCTCCAGGCCCTCGTCGGCCCGACGCCCGGCGGCGGGGCCTATCTTGTGCTGCGGCTCCAGCTCGATGCCCTGGGCGTCCAAGCTGCGGTGATCGATCCGCGCGTCGATGTCGAGCTGCGCTAGGCGTTCATTGACGTGGTCAGCCCAGGCCTCGCGCCAATGCTCGACCAGTTCGGTGCGGTTCCAGTCGCGGACCTTGGCGCCGAACCCGCCTTCGCCCACTTCGCGCATCGACAGCATGACGTGGGCGTGGGGCTTGGCCAGGCCATCAGGACCGACATCCCAATGCACATTGAGATCGGCGACCATGCCGCGATCGACCATCTCGCGCTGCACGAAGTCGCGGGCCAACGCGATGCCCTGCGCCTGGTCCATCTCGCGGGGAATGGCGAACTCGACCTCGCGGGAGAGCTGGGCGTCCTTGCGCTTTTCGCCGGCCTCGACCGCATTCCACACCGTGGCGCGGTCGCCCAGGTGTTCGGGTGCGCCGTCCGGCAGCATGATCTCGGAATGAACGACACCGCTCTTGTTGGTGAAGTCGTGATCGCGATCCAAGCGCTCATCGTGCAGCCGTGAGGCGGAGCGATAGGCGGCCGAGGCCACGGCGCTGGCCCCAGTGGCGCGGCTGATGACTTTGACGGAAAAGTGGTAGATCGCCATGGCGACAGACCACTTACTATCCTGAGCGCACGTCGGCACGACGTATAAGCGCGCCCTCCAAGATTAAAATCTCGGGAGGGACCGGGCCGTCCCAGTGTGTTCCGACGACCTTACAGCCTTCCGAGCGCCGTTGTTTTATCCTCTGAGTATTCCACACTCATGGAGACTGCGATGCGCAAACCCCGGGACTTCGATGCCGAACTGAAGACGCTGGAGGATAAGGCCAGGACGCTGAAAGAGCGGAAGGTCAAGCAGCTCGGCGAACTGGTGAGCGCCACTGGGGCCGACGCGCTGGATGTCGAGACCTTGGCGGGCGGATTGCTGGGTCTGGTCGAGACGAAGGACGCGGCTCGTAAGGCGGAGTGGCGCAAACGCGGCGCGGGGTTCTTTCGCGGCGGGAAGACAGACCCTGCGCGTGGCGCTGGTGGCGACCAATGACGCGATCCGGCGAACCACGGCGGCGCGACACCGGCTTGAAGCGGGGCGCGCCAGGACGGACACGCGGGCCTGGGTGATGCAGCGCCGGGAGCGGACTCACCACCTGATCGAACTGGGCGGCCTGGTGCAAAAGGCCGGACTCGTCGAGCTGACCGGTGACGATCGCGCCGCGCTCTATGGCGCGTTCCTAACGCTGGCGATGATGGCTCGGGGCGAAGATCGCGAACACACGCTCGCTCTCTGGCGGCGCGGCGGGAAGCGGGCGTTTGAGAACGACAATACGCCTGACTGACCGCCGAGCCTCGTCAGTCCTTACGACGACTTTTGCTGACCCTCGTCGTCCGCCATGGCACGAACCAGGTCGAGGATCTGTCGGCGGACACGACCCTTTCCAATCTTCGGGAAGATCGCCGCCAGCTCCAGACCCTCGGGCGTATTCAGAAAGTCCGTGATGACCCGATTGGCGGCCTCGCCAACGTCGTCGCTCTCATCGGTAACAGGGTCGGCGAGCCCGTCGAAGAAGTACGACACCGGGACCTGAAGCGTCTTGGCGATCTCGTACAGCTTCGATGCGCTGACCCGATTGGCGCCGCGCTCGTACTTCTGGACTTGCTGGAAGGTCAGCCCCAGCGCGTCGGCCAAACGCTCCTGGCTGAGGGCGAGCATCTTGCGGCGCATGCGAACGCGCCCTCCGACGTGGAGGTCGACGAGATTGGGCGTGCGGGCTTCAGCAGCAGCGGTCACGAAAGTCTCCGTCGTATCGGCTCGTCGGCAGGGCCGCCGAGCCAGGAAAGTGCTTGCGGGCGCAAGAAGGCCTTGCGCGGTGGCATAACAAGGTCGTTCTCCAGTTACGTTAGCGCCCCTGGATTCGACGCATTCGGATCAATCAGCCATGCTGAGGGATGTCCAAGTACGACTCTCTATCAGGTCATTTGCGTCGCCAGGGTCAGGACGAACTCGAACTGAGCTTTGCGGAGATCGAGCGCATCCTCGGCGCCATGCTCCCCAAGAGCGCGGCCCTGCCTCAGTGGTGGTCGAATGTCACCGACCCAAACACGCCTCACGTCCAGCGCAGGGCTTGGCGCGACGCCGGCTATGACGCCTTTCTGCTGACTGGTAAGGACCGCGTGCGTTTCAAGCGGACCCGCTGAGGCGGCCGCTAGTCCAGGCCTGTCCGACCGGTTCCCGGACCTAAATCCGTAGCCAACCTTCGCTCGGAGACAAGACGCCCTGGATCGCTTGGTGGAACAAGGGCCGGACGGGCTGGCGCGCGTCAAGGGGACGCCCTTCGGGCGTCTCGCGGAGCGACGGCGAAGCCGCCCTTGACCCGCACCATCCCGTCCGGCAGAGGCTCTCCAAGCGCTCCAGGGCGAGCACCGACCGTTCCGGTCCTGGCTCCCGCCGGTTGGGGAGGACACGCTGGTTGCCGTGGGTGGCGCGGCTAGCGCTTGCAAACGGGCACCCCGCAATTGGGGCAGCGCGCGGTGCGCAGCTCCTCCATCGTCGCCTTGAAGAGGTCGTATCCGTCGCCCTGCTGATGGGCCATGACCTGTAGCGCCACTTCCAGCTTGGCGACGACGCCGTAGATGTCGCGCGCGCGGACCTTAGGCAGGGCTTCGAGCCATGCCTCGCGTTGGTCGAACAGCGGCTTCAACTGCTCGTCGATGGCGTCCATCTCTTCGGAGGGCAGCAATTCCCCACGCTCCTCTGGCGTCATGCGCTCCCATCGCTTCTGGCGCACAAGGATTGTCTCCAGGTCCGACCAGCGCAGACCCAGGCGATCGATCTCCGCGTCGAGCGCCAGCCACTCGGCGCAGCGGGCAACGGCTTGGTCCGGGACTGCTGCGCCGCCCGCGCCGGCAACGACCGGCGCGGCGCTGGCCGCGCCGATGACGACGCGCCGTGAAACGGCGAAGGGCTCCTTGTCGTCAGACATCGGGATGCTCCGCATTGGAAAGGTTGATGAGCTTAGGTCGGACGCGCTCGATCAGATCGACCGTGCGGGAAAGCTCGCAAAGCGCGTCGGCCAGGCGCGCTTGAACGTCGCCGACGGAAAGCCCCAAGTGGCGAGCGATCAGCGCGTAGTCGAGCGCCTCAATCTGATTGAGCAGGAAGACGTCCCGCGTCTCCCGCCGAAGGCGGAGCACGGCGTAGGACATGACTTGCTGGGCGTTGTGCGGATCGATGACACGGCCGCGCCAGAGATGAGGATGCCGCCACCGCCACCCTTGGCTGGCCACGAGCGGCCAAGGCATGCGGAAGCGCGTCATCATGCGACGCCCTCCTGGCCAGAAGTGTCGCGTCCAGCGGCTTCGACGACGGCGTCGATCAGGTCTCGAACCGTCGCGCAGGCCTGGGGCCAGCAGGCGGACGCAACCTCGTCTGGCGTCATCCGCGATATGCCGTTGACTTGGTAATAGGGGCCAAGCAGCGTAGCCAGTTCGCAAAGGCCGGAAGGGGCTTCGCTGAAGCCGGCGCGCCGCGCGAACTTCAGCGTCTTGGCCAAGTCGTGCCGGAGGTAGACGCGGTTCCAGTCGTCGCTGACGCCCCGGTGCAGGAGGTGCGCCTTCAGCGCCAGTTCGATCGCGATGGCCAGGAAGTAGCGGGTGTCCTCGGTATGTCGCGGCAGCGCCGCCTCGGCCGCTTTGTGGAAGCCGGCGGCGCTACATAGGAACGTCGCCGCCAGCGGGCGGTCGGCGCCGTCGCGTCGCCGGGCGACCCGGTGTGTCACTTGCCACCGGAGGAGAAGGCCGCGAGGTCGCGGACCGCGCGGGTGATTAGGCCGTGGGCTTCGGGATGGTCTTCTACGAAGATCAGGCGGGCCGCCACCGCCAGGTTGGCGGCGATCGCCTCGACGCTCTTTGCGGGCTTCGGCCGCATGGCCTTCAGGAGGGCGTGCCCCTCGACCTCCAGCACATCGAGCCTGGCGTCGATCTCGGCAAGCCTGGCGCCTTCGGGGATCGCAGCCTGCTGGTCGGGTGACAACTGGTACCAGTTGCGTTTGGTCATCAGCCAGCCTTCGAGCGTGCCCCATTCTAACTGGAGCCGTCGCTGTTCGGCGTCGATGGCCAGCCAATGATGGCAGATGGCTACAGACGGGTCAGTATCAGCTGCGACCGTGCCCCCAGCCACAAAGGGTGCTGCGGAGCCGACAGCGAGCACAGCGCGCCGTGATAGCTGCGGCGCGCGCACGTCCGCACTCTCCGCCTTGCGGCGCGAGTCCATGGCCTGAACCTTTCTGTTCACGTAAGAACAGTGTCGTACCACGTCACAACGCCCCGAAGCAACAGAAAATGTTCTCTTTGGAACAGTAAGTGTTCAATATGCTCCTCACTGCTTCGCAGATCAGGGCCGCACGCGCTCTTCTGGAATGGTCCCAGCCTCAGCTCGCTGAAGCTGCTGGTCTCTCCATGATGAGTATCCGACGTATGGAGGGGCCATCTGGACCCGGCCAACGATCCGCCAACAACGTGGAGGCAGTGCGAAAGGCCCTGGACGACGCTGGTGTAATCTTCATCCCGGCAGATGGCGCTGCGGGTCCTGGTGTGCGGCTGAAGAAGTAGCACGCAAGCGCCGCAGTGGGCCGCCGCCAACATCATCGGAGCGCGCTACCATCGTCGCCGGGCGCGGTGAGCCTACGCTAGAGGGCGCCCAGAGCCTGTCTTAGTACGCTTACGTACCCTGTGGCCCCGCGAGGCCTTGCGGCCTCCGGCTGCCGATCCAATTCTGGCTCATCGAATGCCTTGAGATCCCAGTCTGTGGAGCTTGCAACGATGGCCGACCTCGAACGCATAGTCCGCCTCAAGACCGTGCTTGCGCGCACGGGCCTGAGCCGATCGACCCTATATCGGAAGATCAGCGAAGGCTCGTTCCCCAAACAGGTCGCGATCAGCGCTCACGGGGCGGGGTGGCGGGAGTCGTCGATCAATCGCTGGATCTCTGACCCAGCTGGATATCGACACGAGGCCAGCTAGGCCTTCACCTTCCCGCAGCGCGGAATGACCCGACCAAGCCGTAGCTATAGCGAGGAAACATGGGGTCGAAGGACATCGACGGCTTCGGTTAGGCCCTCGGCTTCCATGTCCAGGAGCAAAACTTTGCGGTCTTCTCCGGTCGCTTGAAGCGCTCGTGCGTCGTGCGCACTAGGGCGCGCCGATCACACAGTCCTTGGCGGGTATGCGACTTGGAGGCTTGGCCTTATCGTCCCGACGAGGCATCTAGCTGTCATGGAAAAATCCGAGGACATCGATCGCGAGCTTGAGCGTTTCGCCCATGGTGAGACCGTTCGAGATCGATTGGCTGCCCTGCGCTTGCTGTTCACCTGGAACGTGCCCCAGGCGCGCGAACCTGATCCGCGGCTTCAGGCCGGGATCGAAAGCCTGCTGGGGGCCGCGGCCCAAGGGGACGAACAGCTGGACGCTGTGGCCGCGCTCGGTCGGATGGTTCGCGGCGTCAAGGCAATCTCGCCGCAACTGGTCAAAACGCTGGGTGCTGTTTTAGCCGAGCCCCTGCCGCCGGCCGGTGGATGGGCTGACGCCGACGAGCGCCTGTTCGTGGCCCGGGTGATCGATGCGGTTCGACCCGCTTGGGCCGAGCGATACAGCGCTCGCTTCCTGGCCGAGGATGACGGGGCGCCTAAGGCTCGGGACGCCTTCGCCGAGGTCCTGGTCCAGGAGACCGGTTCTATCCAGCGCGCGCTGGAGGCGATCTTGGAGGAAATCCGGCCGTCGGGCGAATTCGAACGTGACGCGCGGCAGCTTCGCTCAATCCTCAACAGCTTGCGCCTGACCATGTCGCTGAGCGTCGAGGTGGGACCACAGGCGGCCGCTCGGTTGGCCGAATTGGTGGCCAGGCTGGCGCACCGCGTCGACGCGACCAACAGCCGAAAGATAAGGATCGACACGGCGCGCGACGTCCTGGCGTTCTTGTCGCTGCTCCTGCGCGGCAGCCTCGCGGCAAGCTTCCAGTCGGAGTCCTACGACGCGGTGAAGCTGGTTCGGGCCTGGTTCGCGCCGGCGCGTTGGCCCGACGAGCTCAAGCCGCAGTTGGACCGGCTGCTTGACCGATTGTCCGAAGCCGTCGAGACCCTCGCCCTTAGGGGGACGCCCGACGACGGCCTGTTCAGAGTGCTCGAAGCGTCCGTGGGGCGCGAGGACGCATTGAGCGTCACGCGCCGCATCCTGCATGAGCGGCCCGGCGTTCCCGCCGACGTCCACGGCTGGTTGCGGTCGGGCCCGGGCGCAGCGCGGCCCGCGCCAGTTTCCGAAGACGCCGCCGAGGCGTCCCTGCGCAAGGCCGATCCAGCAATCGCCCGTAGCCTGGTTGCGGTGCGCGCCCTCGCGGCCGAACTGGCGGCCAACGCCGGCTACGTGGGAGGCGAGGACGCCCCGGACGGCGCGGGCAACGCCCGCCTGGGACGACTGGCCCATGACGTGATCCAATCGGTGCGACTGGTGGCGGCGACCCGCGGTCTAAGGCTGCTGGGCGCGGCCGGCGAAGTGGTCGAGTTCGATCCCAGCCTGCATCGCGTGGCCGTCTCGGGAGCCAGGACCGCGAAGGTTCGTATTGTACAGCCTGCGGTAATTCGCCAAATTGGCGAAGGCCCGGTCGCAGTCGTGCAATTGGCGATCACGGAGCCGGTCTAGTCGGGGAGACGAGCGTGGAAGCGGATCGGGCGGCGGAGTTGATCGAGAGCCTTTGCGACCGGCTCGAGCCGAGCGCGGACGGCCTGCGCTACAGCCTTCCCGGAACGGTTTCCCGCCGAGAATTTGAAGCCCTGCGCGCGGCGATCGGCCTTTTGCTGCGCGCCGGGGGCGATGCGCCGCCGGTGGAGCCTGCGGCTGCACCGATCACCCCGGTGGCGGTCACGCTCTCGGAGGCTTGGCGCGACCAAGAACCGGTCGAGGATCTGATCGCCTGTCTGGATTTTGGCACCGCCTACTCCAAGGCCGGCCTTGGCGACCTGATCGCGCACGACGGCTTCGTCGAACTACCCCTAGGCCGGATCGCCGGCGAGGCGGACATGATCTACCCGGTCTCCTCGTCGATCTTCTTTGAAGCCGGCAAGATCGTTTTCGGGCCGCAGGCGGTAAGCCGCAGCCTGCTGACCAACCGCCCCAGGCTCGACTCCATCAAGCGCTATATCAGCGAGATGGTCCAAAAGGTCGCCTATGCGCCCGTGCCTGTCGCCATCAACACCACCTCCCAGCCGTTCAGCCTGCGCGACGGGGTGCTGCTCTACCTGGCCTATCTGACCGACCTGCTGGGCCAGGCGCTCGAGGCTCAGGGCCGCTCGCGCTACACCCCGCGCCGCTACACCCTGCCGGGCCTGGAGGACGGCCAGGAGCAAAAGGGACCGGTGGTCGACGCCTTGATGAAGCGGCTCTTGGCCGAAGCCCAGGTGCTGGCCGACACCTTTCAGGGGCGTTGGAGCGAAGGCCTCCCGGTCGGCGAGGCTTACGCGGCCTGCCGCAAGATCGAAGAGCTCACCGACCTGCCGTCTGACATAGTCAGCGATGGCCTGGCCGAGGCCTTGGCCGCCAGCCAAAGCGCGATCGACCGCACCCGCAATCGGGCGCTGATGCTGGTCGTCGATGTCGGGGCCGGCACCTCGGATGTCGGCGCCTTCTTTGTCCAGCCTGGTCGGGACGGGAACGTCGTGGCTCCGATCGCCGGAACAATGAAGGTACTTCGCAAGGCCGGCGACAAGATCGACGAGGCCCTGATCGACCTGATCCTCGCCAAGGCCGGGGCGGCGCCGGGCACCCAGACCCACACCATCCTGCACAACGAGCTGCTCTTGAAGGTGCGCCAGATCAAGCTGGAACTCCTGACCATCGGCCAGTCCGGAACGCCCGTGCTGCTGGCGGACGACGGGTCGGTCGAGGTGACGGAGGCCGAGCTTGAAGCGCACGACAAGGTCAAGGCCTTCATCGCCGACCTGAAGAAGACCATGGCCGAGTCGCTGTCGCGATTGGGCCCTGAAGCCCTGCAACAGCTGGACGGACGATGTCGGGTGGTGTTGACCGGCGGCGGCTCGCGCCTGCCGGCGTTGCGCGCTGCCTGCAACGGTACGCTAATGGTTGACGGCGCGGGCTTGAGCCTGAGCGTCGTCGACGCGCGGCCCGAGTGGTTGGACGCGCGGCCCCAGGACTTCATCGACGTGTTCGACCAGATGGCCGTGGTCGCCGGAGGCTGCCTTGACCCGGACGAGCTGGCCAGGGTTGTCACGCCGCTTAAATCGTTCGGGATCGGTGCGCCCCGACGCGTGATCGAAGCGACCTACAAGTCATAGCTGCCCGTCACGATCGGACCGGCTTGCCGGGGGGCCTCTCGGGTGGATGCGTTCTTCTCCAAGAGAAGTCCCCAAGCTGCGGTCGCCCTGGTCGTAGCTGGTTAGCCGCAGCGTAAGCCTAGCGCTCCTGGTCGTTCGATGTTGCGCGCTTAGAGTTCATTGTATCCGGCAGGCACCTTACGCGCTCGCGATCAGCAGGAGCCGGCTCCACGAGATAATCGGTGCTGGCGACATCAAGATGCTGAAGGGCGGCTGAACCTTGATCAGGCGGAGTGAGCTAGAGGGGGCTATGTGTCTGGAGCAGGCTTCACCGCTGGCTGCGCGCGGCCAGCAGCGGCAGCCCAGTCTTCCATAAGTAGCTTGCGCTTTTCGAGCAGATCGCCGCGCCGGTAAGCGGCCTCGACCTTGTTCCCGATCGTGTGGGCGAGGGCCATCTCGACAATCTCGCTTCGATACTCGGTGGTCTCGGCGGCCCAATCGCGGAAGGTGCTGCGAAAGCCATGGGCGGTGAGGTCTTCGCGCTTCATTCGCTTCAGCACAGCCAGCATCGCCATGTTGCTCAGCTTCTTGCCAAACAGCGTGCCCCAGAAGAGGGGGCCAACGGGTGGTATATCGTCTGGAATGGGCTGCCTTTTGGATTCGAGAACGCGCCGGATCACGGCGGCGTAGTCGGCCTTCCGCCCTTCAAGGATCTCTATCAAGGGCGCCGTGAGTGGAACGCGGTGTTCCTTGCGCCCCTTCATTCGGTCGGCGGGGATGGTCCAGACACGGGCGGCTAAATCGATCTCACTCCATTCGGCGCC
Source organism: Caulobacter sp. FV1ye13L (assembly GCF_058681155.1). The sequence goes on along the minus strand of NZ_CM178732.1, from coordinate 592,825 downwards.
GATGACCTCTCCGGTGCGGGCGGCTGTGAGGATTGTGAACTCAAGAGCCCGCGCCCCGGCGCCGGGTTGGTCCTTCAGCGCAGCCATGAAGGCGCTCAGCTCGGCGTAGGGCAGGGCGGCGTGATGCTCGACCTTATGGACGCGCGACTTCGCCGGTAGCAGCTTTTCAAGGTGCCCCTTCCAGCGCGCCGGGTTCTCGCCTTCGCGCAGCCCTCTGGCGGTCGCCCAATCGAGCACCGCCTCGACGCGCCCTCGCACGCGGCTGGCGGTCTCGGGCTTGGTGGACCAGATCGGCTCAAGGACGGCCAGCACCAGCCCGGTGTCGATGTCCGATACGCCGCGACTTCCGAAGATCGGATCGGCGTAGGTCGTCAGGGTGCTCTCCCATTGCTGGGCGTGCTTCTCGTTGCGCCAGCCGGCCTTGTTCGCGCGAATATATGCGGACGACGCCTGCTTGAACGTGAAGCCCTTGGCGGCCTCCAGCGTGGTGCGTGTGCGAGCCAGTTGACGTTGCTCGATTGGGTCGATGCCGTCGAACTTGAGGCGGCGGGCGTCTCGCGCCATCGCGCGCGCTTCCGACAAGCTGATCGTATGGGCCGGGCCTAGCCCCATCTCGCGGGCGCGGCCCTGGAGCATGTAGCGATAGACCCAGGACTTACCGCCGCCCTTCTGGACCATCAGGTAGAGACCGCCGCCGTCCGGGTGCATTCCCGGTCGCGTCGTCCTTTTGACCTGCAGCGCCGTGAGGCGTTCCCAAAGTCGGGCCATTTTGTCCCACACTTCGTCCCACAAACAAGACTCGGAGCGTGTTGGATCGCGTGAGACGTGTCGAAACACGTTTTCGCGATTATCCCTTACGGTTCAGGGATTTGCGGGACGCCCGGGGGCGTTCTGGCACTGACTGGGATAGGGTGGTGGCGGAGAGGGTGGGATTCGAACCCACGGTGCCCTTCCAGGCACGCCGCATTTCGAGTGCGGTACATTCGACCACTCTGCCACCTCTCCAGGCGCCGTTTGTGAGCCCTTTTTGAGAGGGCCCGAGGTCGAGGGCGCGATACCTAGCGGTGTCGTCGCGGGAACGCAAGTCCCTGTCGCAGGCTTTCTCTCGCGGTCACGCCCTGGGGTGCAAAACCATCTGGGTGCAGCGGAAAAGCGCGATGGTCTTGCCCGCCGCTTCAGCGGTGACGGACGCGTCCCAGACCTGGGTCTGACGACCGCCATGGGCCGGGCGGGCTTCGCGCGGAACATCGCCTTCGCGAACCGTTTGGCTGGCGATCCAGGCCCGACGCAAGTTCGGTTCTAGAAAGAACTGATATCGGTCGGCGGGAAGCGGCGGCCGTCTTCGCCCTCTGGAGGCAGCTTGCCGGAGCGGATCGCCACGCGCAGGGCCTGGGCGGGATAGGGCGCTGGCGCCAGGGCCGCGTCGGCGGCGCCGCGCAGGGCCGTGAAGGCGGCCATGTCGATGCCGTCCTGGAGCTGGACATTGTCGGCCCGCTGCTGGGCCACGGTGGTTGCGGCCCGGCCGGCGGCGTCTTCCCAGCCCGCCAGCAGGCGGGTGTCGTCTGGCAGCGAGAGAAAGCGGCGGGCGGCGGCGTACAGACCCTCGGCGTCGGCGCCGGGCAGGTCGCAGCGGCCCGAGCCCAGGTCAGGGGCCAGCAGGGCGTCGCCCGTGAAGACCACGTCGCCGATCTGATAGGCCACGGCGCCGGGGAGGCGACCGGTGACGGTGTGGGCGGTGATTTCCAGCCCGCCCATCGGCATGACTTCGCCGTCCTGGGCCAATTTGTCGAAGTCCCAGCCTTCGAGGTCGACGCCGTCCTCGCCCATGGCCGGAGCCAGGCGCTTGAGGCTGTCGATCACCCCGGCTCCGATACAGATCGAGGCGCCGGTTTCATATTTCAGATGGCCGGCCGCCGACAGGTGGGTGGCGTGCAGGCCGGTTTCCAGGATCCAGGTCGGACCCATGTCGCGGGCGCGGATTTCCGCGATGATCCCATCGACGAAACGGGTGTCGGTGGCCTGCGTCTCCGGATCGAAATCCAGAACGGGATCGACGATCGCGCACAGCAATGTGGCTGGATCTACGACAAGATAGGTCACCGTACCCGTGGCGGGGTGATGGTGGGCGATGATTTCCGGCTGCATGCGAACGCCTGATAGATCCCGATAGGCAACCATGGCGCTAAGCTATTAAACATCCGCGAACGACGGGCGTTCGCAAGAAGATCGTTTCGGCGGGCCTGGGCGGGGCGAACGGCTCAGCGCGATCCGTCGGGCGCGCAGGGACTGGCCTGGCCCCGCATCTGACCCCGCATCTCGGTTGCCCAAAGCGGCTCTACATAACGATCTCCGGCGCGAAACGCCGGAGCGCAGCCATCGGGTGGGCTGCGGCGGTCGCCGCCGACGGCCAGGGAAACGGCCAGAGACTGCTGCTTTCCGCCGCGGCCCCAATAGCCTGGCCGGCCCAGGCCGACGCTGTCGCCGTTCCAGCCGCCCCGGTCATGGCCGCCATAGCCATAGTCGCCATAGGGATGGAAGACGGCGTTGTTGCCGTGATCGGTCTGGGAATAGGCCAGGCCCAGGGTCGAGGTTTCGCCGATCGGGATCAGGGTCGAGACATAGGCGCTGCGATAGCCGCCGGTTCCCACGGTGACGCCGGCCGAGCCGTGGATCTTGCGCCCGGTCTCTTCGTCGCTCCGTCCAAGCCCGACCAGGCCGTCGCGGCCTTCGAGCGCCGGGGAGGTCGCCAGGAACTCGGCGATCTGCTCGTCGGTGGTCAGGATGCGGGGCGGGGGCGCGGTGACGGCGGGTGCGTTCTGGGCCTCTGCCGCTGTTCTGGCGTCGAGGCGGTGGGCGGCGGTCGAGACGACTTCGTCCTCGCCGGCGACCGTCTGGGCCAGGGCGGGTCCGGCTAGGGCAAGGCCGGCCAGCAGAACGAGCAGGGGTCGCATCGAGGTCATGAAGCCTTCCGGAAAGCGGCGGTGTGTAGGCTGTAGGCCGCTCCGTCAGCGGAATTAGGGCGGGTTTGTAACGCGACCGCAAGAGACGGTTGTCTCAGAGCGCCTTGAGGCCCGCTTCGAGAGCCGCCATGTCGGCGGGCAGGGCGGTCTCGAAGCGCAGGGTCTCGCCGGTGATCGGATGGACAAATCCCAGCACGGCGGCGTGCAGGGCTTGGCGCTGGAAACCGATCTCTTCGATCACGGCCTTCACGCTGGCCGCAGGCGGGCCGCCGCCATAGACCGGGTCGCCAAGACAGGGCGCGACCTTGCTGGCCAGGTGGACGCGGATCTGGTGGGTGCGGCCGGTCTCCAGCCGGCAGGCCACGCGCGCCGCCACCGGCTTGTCGGCCGGGCCAAAGGCTTCCTCGACGCGATAGTGGGTGATGGCCTCGCGGCCGCCGCTCTTGAGGATCGCCATCTTCTTGCGGTCGTGTGGCGAGCGACCCAGCTGGGTCTGGATCGTGCCGTGGGCCGGATAGGGCGCGCCGCGGGTCAGGGCGATATAGAGACGATCGATGTCGTGGGTGGAAAACAGCGCCGACAGGCCCTGGTGAGCGGCGTCGGTCTTGGCCGCGACCATGACGCCGGAGGTTTCCTTGTCCAGGCGGTGCACAATGCCGGGCCGCGCGACCCCGCCGACGCCCGACAGGCTGCCCCGGCAATGGTGCAGCAGGGCGTGGACCAGGGTGCCGGTGTAGTTGCCGGGGGCCGGGTGGGCGGCCATGCCGGCCGGCTTGTCGACGACGATCAGGTGGGCGTCCTCGTAGAGGACGCTCAACGGAATGTCCTCGGGCGAGGGTTCGGCGGCGATTGGGGCCGGGATCTGCAGTTGATACAGGCCAGGGCGGGCCTTTTGCGAGCCGTCGGTCACCACCCGGCCCTCCAGGCTGAGCCGGCCGTCGGCGATCAGCGCCTGCAGGCGCGCGCGCGACAGGCTCTCGAATCGCGTCGCCAGAATCTTGTCCAGGCGTTCCCCAGCGTCATCCGCCGTGAGCGCAACCTCAAGCCTGGCCTCGGTTTGTGGCGCCTGGGCCTCTATCTCGATGTCGTCTGTATCGTCGTCCAGCGGGCTCAAGGGTGTTTCATCGCTCCGTCGCAATCTCGTCGCGCATCCGACACGAGCGGCGCCTATCCGCCGGGAACTTAGTCCAGCTTACCGTCGAAGGGGATAATCGATGCGCGCGATCCACACCACCTTGCTGATGTCCGCCACCAGTGTTCTGGCGCTCAGCGTCGCTTCCATGGCCATCGCCGCCGACGTCGATGCGCCGGCTGACGCCGCTCAGGTCGAGCAGGTCGTCGTCACCGCCCAGAAGCGCGAGCAGAAGGCCATGGACGTCCCGGTCTCGCTGACCGCCTATTCGGGCTCGACGCTCGAGATGCTGGGCGTTCAGGAGTTCGAGGAGCTGTCGCTGTTCGTTCCCGGCTTCGAGGTCCAGAACCAGTCGCCCAACAACCCCGGCTTCGTGATGCGCGGCATCACCTCCGACTCCGGCGAGGCCACCAACGAGCCGCGCGTGTCGGTCTATCAGGACGGCGTCTCGATCTCGAAGTCGCGCGGCTCCTATGTCGAGCTGTTTGACCTGGAGCGCGTCGAAGTGGCCAAGGGCCCGCAATCGACCCTCTATGGTCGCGGCGCGCTGATCGGCGCGGTCAACATCATCCAGGCCAAGGCCCGTCCGGGCTATGCCGCCTCGGCGCGGGTCGAGGGCGGCAACTTCGGTTACATGATGGCCGAGGGCATGTTTAACGCTCCGGTCACCGACACCCTGTCGATCCGCGTCGCTGGCCGCATCAAGCACCGCGACGGCTATGTGAAGAACCTGCTGGTTGGTCAGGACTTCAACTCCACCCAGACCACGGCGGTGCGCGTGGCGCTGAACTGGCGCCCGACCGAGCGTTTCGACGCTGACCTCCTGGTCAACTATCAGTCCGACAGCCCGTCGGGCACCTCGTTCAAGTCGCTGACCTACCTGCCGACCGACCCGACCACGGGCGCGGTGCTGGGCGATCTGGGCCGCAATTCCGGGGCCGCCCTGGCCACCGTGGCGGGCTTCGAGAACGACCAGAAGCTGGGCCTCGAACGCGACGTGTTCAGTGTCACCGGCCTGGCCAACTACAAGATCAATGACGCCCTCTCGCTGGCCTCGACGACCGCCTTCCGCCGCTTTGCGGGCGAGGAGATCTTCGACGCCGACGGCTTCTCGCTGCCGCTGTTCACCTTCGCTGAAGACGCCCAGGGCAAGTCGGCCAGCCAGGACCTGCGCCTGAACTACGACGCCGGCGGCACGATCACGGCCTTCGGCGGTCTCAGCTATTTCTGGGAAGACGGCAGCCAGCGCGTGCCGCTGCTGTTCAACGAGCGGGTGTTTGCCGCCCGCGCCAGCGCGATCCCGGGCTTTGTGCGTCCCAATGTCGCCGGTCTGGCGTTCATCAACGCGATCCCGGCCTTCGGGCCGCTCAAGAGCCAGCACCTGGAAACCTTCACCAACTACGGCAAGACCAAGTCGTATGACGCCTATGGCGATGTGACCTGGAAGGCGACCGACAAGCTCGAACTGGCCGCCGGCCTGCGCTACACCTATGACGACAAGGAAAGCGGCTACGGCGTCGTCCTGGGCAATGGCGGCTCGGTCCTGGGCGGCAGCACGCCGACCACGCCGCGCGGCCTGTTCGTGCAACCCACCACCAATGGTCAGGCCCAGTACAAGAGCTTCACCGACAACGGCATCACCTACCGGGTCGTCGGCCGCTACGCCGTCACCCCTGACGCCAACCTGTATGCCTCGGTCGCCACCGGCCGTCGCCCCAAGGTCGTTCAGGGCGGCAACACCGTTCCCGGCGCTGCGGCGCGGTTCACCGAGATCCCGGCCGAAGAAGTCATCTCCTACGAGATCGGCTCCAAGGTCGCCCTCATGGATCGTCGCCTGACCCTGGAGGGCGCGGTCTATCGCTATGACTACGAGAACTTCCAGACCTCGATCCGTCTGCCGTCTGGCCAGGTCGTTTCGACCAATGCGGGCGAGGCCTCGGCCACCGGCTTTGAGGGCCAGACCACCTTCCAGGTCACGGCCAACGCCACCGTGTTCGGCACGTACGCGCACAGCAAGGCCCGCTTCGGCAACGGCCTGTTCAAGGACAACCGTTTCCGTCTGTCGCCGGACGACAGCTTCTCGCTGGGCGCCAATGTGGCGTTCGACGCGCCGATGGGCCGTTTCACCATCACCCCCACCTATACGTGGCAGTCGGAAGTCTTCTTCGACAATGCCAACGACCGGGCCGCGCTGCAGACCACGGGCGATGTGATCCAGGATGAGAAGCAGAAGGCCTACGGCCTGATGAACCTGCGCATCGGCTATCAACCCAGCAAGGACAGCGCCATCAAGATCGAGGCGTTCGCGACCAACCTGCTCGAGCAGGACTATATCAAGGACGCCGGCAACACCGGCGACGCCTTCGGCATCCCCACCTTCATCGCCGGCGAGCCGCGCTTTGTGGGCGTGGCGCTGTCGATCAAGCGCTAGACAATGATATCCGCTCTGCCTGGCCTTGGCCGGGCAGAGCGGAATTCCTGACGCCTATTTCCCGACCGCCTCTTCCTCATGGCCGGCGATCGAGCCGTCCTTGAACAGGTACTTGCGCAGCTGTTCGTCGGTCTCGGGATCGTCTCGCCGCAGCCATTCCATCAGCATGGCGGCGTGTTCCAGCTCCTCGCGCGCATTGTGCAGCAGGATCTTCTTCAGCTCGACGTCGTCACAGTCATCTGCGCGCTGACGATACCAGTCCACCGCCTCGAATTCCTCGATCAGCGAGGTGATGGCGTAGTGGCGGTTTAGGGTCTTGCGGCTGAGTTTTTCGCGGGGGATGTGAAGGCCTTCACTCGACATGCGTCATCTTCCTGTTGTGCTGTGACGCTAACGCACGAGACGCCCAAGCGGCGCCGTGGACCCAGGAAAGAAATCCCATGAAGATCGATCGTCGCAGGGCTCTCGCCTTTCTCGGCCTGGGTGGCGCCGCAGGCGCTGGCAGCGGTGTTTCTGCGCAGGGGCTGAACCTCCACACGGGCGCGGTGGCGTTCGAGCACGGCGTCGCCAGCGGCGATCCCGGCCAGACCCGGGTCGTTCTCTGGACCCGCGTCACGCTCAAGGCTCCTTCTGGCGGTGATGTCATGGTTGAGCTGCAGGTGGCGGCGGACCCGGACTTCAAGACCCAGCTCCAGACCCGCAAGGGTCTGAAGGCCAGGGCCAGCCGCGACTGGACGCTCAAGCATGATCTGGACGGCCAGGGCCTAAAGCCGGGCACGGACTACTGGTATCGCTTTGTCGCTAATGGCGTGACCTCGCCGGTCGGCCGCACGCGCACCCTGCCGGTCGGGGCGACCAAGGATGTGGTCCTGGCCGTGGCCTCGTGCTCGCTCTATTCGAACGGCTATTTCAACGCCTACGACGCCATCGCCAAGCTGCCGCGCGTCGACGCCGTGCTGCACCTGGGCGACTATATCTACGAGTATGGCGGCGCGCCCGCCGACTACGGCATGAACTCGCCGGTCGCCGCCCAGCGGATGCCCGACCCGCTGCACGAGATCGTCACCCTGGACGACTATCGCCGCCGCCACGCCCGCTACAAGTCCGACCCCCATCTGCAGGCCGCCCATGCGCGCGCGCCGTGGATCGTGGTCTGGGATGACCACGAGACCGCCAATGACAGCTGGCAGGGCGGCGCCCAGAACCATGATCCCGACAAGGGAGAAGGCGACTGGGCCGCGCGCAAGGCCGCCGCCCTGAAGGCCTATTATGAGTGGATGCCGATCCGCGAGCCGGCCGCCGGGACCCTGCCCGAGGCCAGCTGGCGCGGGTTCCAGTTCGGCGACGTCGCCACCCTGCTGATGACCGAGACGCGCCTGACCGCCCGGTCCGAGCAGCTGGACTACGCCGCCGACCTGCCGATGGCGGGCGGCAAGCCCGACGTGGCGGCCTTCTCGGCCAAGTGGAAGGATCCGGCCCGCCGCCTGGTGGGCGAGGCCCAGGGCCAGTGGCTGGCCGGGCAGGTCGCGGCCTCGGTCAAGGCCGGCAGCGCCTGGCAGGTGCTGGGCAATCAGGTGGTCATGGCCCGCGTCGCCGGCCCCAACCTGCAGACCCTGCTGGGCGACCGGTTCCAGCCCATGCTGGCCAAGCTGCCGGAATATGTTCGGGGTCGCATCCTGCAGGGCGTGGCGCTGTCGGCCCTGGGCCTGCCCTACAATCTGGACGCCTGGGACGGCTATCCGGCCGATCGCGAGCGGCTGTACGACCTGTTCAAGAGCGCCGGGGCCCATCCGATCGTGCTGTCGGGCGATAGCCATTCGTTCTGGGCCAATGAGCTGTTCGATGAGGCGGGCGCCAAGCGGGTGGCCGTCGAGTTCGGGGCCACCGGGATCACCTCGCCGGGCTATGGCGACATCCTGCCCGGCGTGCCGCTGGGCCAGGCCTTTGCGGCCCGCAACACCGAGGTCAAGTTCGCTGATCCGGGCGCCAAGGGCTTCGTGCTGCTGACCCTGGAGCATGGCAAGGCGACCAGCGAGATGATCGCCGTCTCGACCATCTTCGAGCCGGCCTACACGACCCGGGTTCTCAAGCGCTTCGTGGTCACGCCCACAAAGGGCGGCGGCGTCGAGGCCCTGGCCGAAGGCTAGGGTCTAGCGCCGTTCCAGCGCCAGACGCAGGCCAAAGGCGATAAAGACGCCGCCGGTGATCCGGTCCAGTCCCCGGATCACCGAGGCCTCGCGCAGCAGGCCCGCCAGGGGCGCGGTGGCGGCGATCAGCAGTCCGGCCCAGATCAGGCCCATGACCACGTGCAGCCCCGCCAGCAGCACGCCGAAGGTGGCGGGATTGGCGCTGGTCGGCACGAACTGCGGCAGGAACGAGATGTAGAACACCCCGACCTTGGGATTGAGCAGGTTGGTCAGCAGGCCCCGGCGCAGGGCGGCGAGGCCGCCGCCGCCGGTGAGGGCCATGGCGCCGGGTTCAAAGCTGTCGCGTGGCCGCATCAGCATCTTGCCGCCGACCCAGACCAGATAGGCCGCGCCAGCCCATTTCAGCGCGGTATAGGCGTGCTCGGACGCGGTGAGCAGGGCCCCGGCCCCGCAGGCGGCCGCCACGCCCCAGACCAGGCAGCCGATCCCGATGCCGACCGCCGCCGCGAAGGCCCGGCGCGGTCCCTCGGTCGCTGCAGTGCGCAGGACCAGCGCCGTGTCGAGACCCGGGGTGATGGTCAGCAGAAAGGCGGCGAAGCTGAAAGCCAGCAGGGCCTGCAGCGTGGTCATGCGATCTAGTCTTCCCGCTCGACCAGCCGGCCGTCTTCCATCACCCGATAGAAGCACGAGCGGAAGCCGACGTGGCAGGCGCCGCCATCGCCCTGCGGCCGCACCTTGATCAGCACCGCGTCCTGGTCGCAGTCGACCCGCAGCTCGCTGACGATCTGCAGCTGGCCGCTGGTCTCGCCCTTTTTCCAGAGCTCGCCGCGCGAGCGGCTGAAATAGTGGGCGATCCCGGTGTCGACGGTCAGCTTCAAGGCTTCGTCGTTCATCCAGGCCAGCATCAGGATCTCGCCGGTGTCAGCGTGCTGGGCGATGGCGACCACCAGGCCGTCGGCGTTGAAACGCGGGGCCAGCTGGTCGCCCCGCTCCAGGGCGTGCTTGTCATGGGCGTGTGGGAAGAGGGGCGCGGTCATGCGCCCATATGGCGCCGACAGGCCCCGCTGGGCTAGCCTCGCGCGACGGAGAATCGATGAACCTGAAGGATCGCATCAAGGCGCAGGTCGCCGCGCTGGACGTTCTGGCCCGGCCCTGGGCCCGGCGGTCGCGCTGGCATGGTTATGCCTATGAGTTCCTGCTGTTCGGGCTCAAGCAGGCCTGGGCCTGCCTGTTTGGCGGCCTGATGCTGGCCCTGCTGGTGGGCACCTTCCTGTTCTGGCCCAGGGACGCGGGCCTGGCCCGCTATGATTTCCTGGTCCTCGCCTCGCTGGCCATCCAGGCCTCACTGCTGGCTCTGAAGCTGGAGCGCTGGGACGAGGCGCTGGTGATCTTCATTTTCCACCTGGTCGGCACGGTCATGGAGATCTTCAAGACCGCCCACGGCTCGTGGATCTATCCCGAGCCCAGCCTGCTGCGGATCGGCGGCGTGCCGCTGTTCACCGGCTTCATGTACGCCTGCGTCGGCAGCTATATCGCCCGGATCTGGCGACTGTTCGACATCACCTTCATCCGCTATCCGCCGTTCTGGAGCACCTGGATCCTGGCGGGCCTGGCCTATCTCAACTTCTTCAGCCACCACCACGGGCCCGATATCCGTATCGGGCTGTTTGCCCTGTCGGCGGTGCTGTTTGGGCGCTGCTGGTTTGTCTTCACCCCCGACCAGACGCCGCGCCGCATGCCGATGATCGTGGGCCTGCTGCTGGTGTCGCTGTTCATCTGGATCGCCGAGAACCTCGGCACGGCCGCGGGCGCGTGGATCTATCCCAGCCAGAAGGACGGCTGGACGATGGTCGGGATCGAGAAGATGGGCGCCTGGTACCTGCTGATGCTGATCAGTTTCGTGCTGGTCTCGCTGGTGCACCGGCCCGTGGACGCCTGCGTGGCGAAGATCCGCGAGGGGATCAAGGCGGCGGCTTGAGACGGCTAGGTCCTCCCCCTGAAGGGGGGGGGGCGGCCGAAGGCCGGTGGGGGAAGACCGCAATGCCTAGGCCAGCACTTCCCCCTCCGTCGGCTTCGCCGATACCTCCCCCGCTTGGGGGAGGGTTTGCCTAAACTACTTTCGCACCACCAGATCCATGAACCGCTGCTGCAGGACCTTGTCGGTCCTGAACACGCCGCGGAACTGGGTGGTGATGGTCGAGACGTCGTGGTGGTGGACGCCGCGGGTGCTCATGCACTGATGTTCGGCGTCGATCAGCACGGCGACGCCGGCGGCGCTGAGGTGGTCCTCGATGGCGTCGGCCACCTGCATGGTCATGGTCTCCTGGGTCTGGAGACGCTTGGCGAAGATCTCGACCAGACGGGCCAGCTTGGAGAGGCCGACCACCTTGCCGGTCGGCATGTAGGCCACCCAGGCCTTGCCCAGGAACGGGGCCATGTGGTGTTCGCAGTGGCTCTGCACGTCGATGCCACGCAGCATGACCATGTCGTCATAGCCCTGCACGTCCTCGAAGGTGCGGCTCAGCTCCTTGGCCGGGTCGCCTTCATAGCCAGCGAACCATTCGCCATAGGCGTCGACTACCCGCTGGGGCGTGTCGAGCAGGCCTTCGCGGTCGGGATTGTCGCCGGCCCAGGCCAGCAGGGTCCGGACGGCGGCCATGGCCTCGTCGCGGGTGGGGCGCTGGGCGGTTTCAAGATCAAGAGCGGCGTCTTCTTGGCCGGTCAGGGTTCGCGCGCTGGTCAGGGCGTCCATGATTTGAGAGGGTCTTTCCACGGGCTGAGTTGCGCCAGGACGCCTCTCGTCCTGGAATGACGCGTGCCACCCGTTTCACAGCTACGGCCGGACCCGTCGAAAAGATGACGTGTCGTCGGCGTGTCCAGTAGCTATATGGGACCCTCCCGGCCCTCCGCAACACCCTCCCGCTACGTCAGGCAGACGCGTTTCCCATGACCTTGAAGCTCCACGACACCCTGACGCGCGAAAAGCGCGCCTTCGTTCCCGCCGATCCGAGCCGGGTGACGATGTATGTCTGCGGGCCCACGGTCTACAATCACGCCCATATCGGCAACTTCCGGCCGGTGGTGGTGTTTGACGTGCTGTACCGGATGCTGCGCCACATCTATGGCGCGGACGCGGTGGTCTATGCCCGCAACGTCACCGACGTCGACGACAAGATCAACAAGAAGGCCTTCGACGAGGGCGTGCCGATCAAGACGATCACCGATCGCTATCTGGCCGCCTATCATGCCGATGCTGACGGCCTGCTGGCCCTGCGCCCCGACCTGGAGCCCAAGGCCACCGAGCATATCGGCGAGATCGTCGCGATGATCGAAAAGCTGGTCGAAGCCGGCAAGGCCTATGCCGCCGAAGGCCACGTGCTGTTCGACACCCAGTCCTTCCCCGACTATGGCCAGCTGTCGGGCCGCAACATGGACGACATGATCGCCGGGGCCCGGGTCGAGGTCGCGCCCTACAAGCGCCACCCCGCCGACTTCGTGCTGTGGAAGCCGTCTAAGGAAAACGAGCCGGTGTGGGACAGCCCGTTCGGTGCGGGCCGCCCGGGCTGGCACATCGAATGCTCGGCCATGATCGACAAGGCGCTGGGCCAGACCATCGACATCCATGGCGGCGGCATCGACCTGGCCTTCCCGCACCACGAGAACGAGCTGGCCCAGAGCCGCTGCGCCCATGACCTGCCGGTCCTGGCCAATTACTGGATGCACAACGGCTTCCTGGATATGTCCGGCGAGAAGATGTCCAAGAGCCTGGGCAATGTGATCCTTCCGCACGAGCTGCTGAAGACCACGCCGGGCGAAGTGATCCGCTGGGCGCTGCTGTCGGCCCACTATCGTCAGCCGCTGGACTGGACGCCGGAGCTGCTGGAGCAGTCGCGCAAGGCCCTGGACCGCCTGTACGGCGCCCTGCGCCGCGCCAAGGACGTGCCGATGGACCAGGCGATGGAGGCTCCCGAAGAGGTGATCGCCGCGCTTGAGGACGATCTCAACACGCCACAGGCGATTGCCTGCTTCTTCGAGGTTTCCAGCGCCATCGAGCGCGCCGTGACGGCGGGTGACACCGTCGCCATCGCCGCCAACAAGGCCCGGCTGATCGAGGCCGGCGCCCTGCTGGGCTTCCTGCAGGCCGATCCTGACAGCTGGTTCGAGGGCGACGCCTCTGACGATCTGAAGGCCCAGGTCGAGGACCTGCTCAAGCGCCGCGTCGAGGCCCGCGCCGCCAAGGACTGGACCGCCGCCGACGCCATCCGCGCCGAGCTCGATGCTCTGGGCGTGGTGGTCATGGACGGCCCCGCCGGCGCGACCTGGCGGATGAAGGACTGATCGCTTGAAGCTGGAAGAACAGATCGTCCTGGTCTCCGGCGCCGGCCGGGGACTGGGCGCGGCCATCGCTCGGGCCTTTGCGGGCCAGGGCGCGTCGGTGGTGATCAATTATCGCCGCAGCCAGGCTGCCGCCTTCGCCCTCGCGGCCGAGCTGGGCGATTGCGCGGTGGCGATCCAGGCCGACGTCAGCGATCGCGAAGAGGCGCGCCGGCTGGTCAATGACGCCGCCGAGCATTTCGGCAGCCACGTGACCACGGTGGTCAACAACGCCCTGGGCGACTTCAGTTTCAACGGCGACGGCCGTGAAACCATCCAGTCGATCCCGTGGGAGGATTTCCAGGGCCAGCTGGACGTGTCGCTGCGCGGCGCGCTGAACCTGATCCAGGCCACGGCGCCGGCCATGGAAAACGCGGGCTTTGGCCGGGTGATCAATATCGGCACCAACCTGTTCCAGAACCCGGTCGTGCCCTACCACGACTACACCGCCGCCAAGGCCGCCCTGCTGTCGCTGACCCGCACGGCGGCGGCCGATCTCGGTCCCGGCGGGATCACGGTCAACATGCTGTCGGGCGGCCTGCTGCGCACCACTGACGCCAGTTCGGCGACGCCGGAAGCCATCTTCGACCTGATCGCCCAGAGCACGCCGCTGCGCCGGGTGACCACCCCGGCCGAGTTCGCCGACGCGGTGCTGTTCTTCGCCTCGCCCTGGAGCCGGGCGGTCACCGGCCAGAACCTGGTCGTCGATGGCGGGCTGGTGCGGGACTAGCGGGTTTAACCCGGCGCGCTTCCAGTGTTAAAAGCCCGCCATGAAACGCGCCGTAGAACACCGCATTGGCATCCAGGCCCCGGCCGAACTGGTCTGGGAGCTGATATCGGACTTCTCGACCTGGGAGCAGTGGAACCCGGTCCATCCCCGGGCTGAGGGCCAGCTGAAGATCGGCACGTCGTTGAGCGTGCACCAGGCCCTGCCGGGCGAGCCGGTGCGGGTGATCCAGCCGGTGGTCCAGGACTGGGTGCCCTATGAGCAGCTTCACTGGCGCTCGACCCGCCTGGGCGGCTTCGTCACCGCGATCCGCTATATCGAGATCGAGAACATGGGCCCCAGCAGCTCGACTTTCTCGAATGGTGAGCTGTTCATGGGCATGCTGGTGCGCTGGATCAGCCGGGATGACCGCCGCAAGCTGAAGGCGGCCTACACCCAGATGGGCGAGGCCCTGCGCGATCATGCCGAGGCCCTCTGGTCTCAGCGCCAGAACAGCCCCACTTCAGCCTGATGATCGACGAGCTCTACAGCGCCAAGATCCTGACCCTGGTCGCCAACATCCCGCGCGCCGGGCGGCTGGCGACGCCCGATGCGTCGTCCGAGAAGACCGCCAAGCTGTGCGGCAGCCGTATCACGGTCGATGTGACGATGGCCGACGGCAAGGTCAGCGACTTCGCCCAGGAGGTTTCGGCCTGCGCCCTGGGCCAGGCGTCTGCCGCGATCCTGGGCGCGAACATCATCGGCGCGGATCTTTCCGAGATCGTGTTGGCGCGGGATTCCCTACGCGCTATGCTCAAGCTCAACGGCCCATCTCCTGCGGGCCGGTTCTCGGAGCTTGCCGTGCTTGAGCCTGTAAAGGCCTACCCCGCCCGTCATGCCTCGACGCTTCTGGCGTTCGAGGCGGCGGTGGAGGCTGTCTCTCGGGCCACAGCCGCGGCGGAAACGCGAACTAGCAGCGCCGGCGCCGCTTGATTGCGGCTTTTCGCGGGTGCGATAACCACCTCCGAAACAATTGCGCGCTGGCATGACCTTTTACGACCGCACCGTCGACCTCGGCCTCCGGGTCTACAAGTTGACGCTCTCGCCCCTCATTGGGCGTCAGTGCCGTTTCATGCCGAGTTGTTCGGAGTATGCGGCTCAGGCGCTTAAGGATCACGGACCCGCCAAGGGGTCCTGGCTGGCGTTGCGACGGATTTGCCGATGCAATCCGTTTGGAGGATCGGGGTATGACCCGCCTCCG
Source organism: Caulobacter sp. FV1ye13L (assembly GCF_058681155.1). Next base: position 577,814 of record NZ_CM178732.1, on the reverse strand, counting down.
CCGCGCGACCAGCCACGCAAGTGGACATGTGAAGAATGATCGACCTGGTTTTCCCCGACGGTTCCTCCCGTCAATACCCCGCTGGCTCCAGCGGTCGCGACGTGGCGGCCGCCATTTCCAAGTCGCTGGAAAAGAAGGCGCTGCTTATCAAGCTGGACGGCGTGCTGCTGGACCTTGATCGCCCGCTGACGCCCGATCTGCTGACCGGCGATCGCAGGATCGAGATCGTCACGCGCGAGTCGCCCGACGTTCTGGAGGTGATCCGCCACGACACCGCCCACGTGCTGGCCCAGGCGGTTCAGGAGCTGTTCCCCGGCACCCAGGTGACGATCGGCCCCAACGTCGAGGACGGCTTCTATTACGACTTCGCCCGCGACGAGCCGTTCAGCCTGGATGATCTGCCGAAGATCGAAGAGCGGATGCGCCAGATCGTCGACCGCGACGAGAAGATCCGCCGCGAAGAGGTCGACCGCGACGCCGCCATCGCCGATTTCGAAGCCCTGGGCGAAAGCTACAAGGCCCAGATCATCCGCGACCTGCCGGCCAGCGACACGATCACGGTCTATCACCAGGGCGAAAACTGGAAGGACCTGTGCCGCGGGCCGCACCTTCCCTCGACCAAGGCGGTGGGCAAGGCCTTCAAGCTGACCAAGCTGGCCGGCGCCTACTGGCGCGGCGACCAGAACAACGCCCAGCTGCAGCGCATCTATGGCACCTCATGGGCCAGCGACGCCGATCTGGCCGCCTATCTGCTGCGGGTCGAGGAAGCTGAGAAGCGCGATCACCGCAAGCTGGGTCGCACCATGAACCTCTTCCACCTGCAGGAAGAGGGCAAGGGGATGATCTTCTGGCACCCCAAGGGCTGGACGCTGTATCTGGCGCTGGAAGCCTATATGCGCCGTCGCCTGGACGCTGCGGGCTATCAAGAGGTCAAGACGCCCCAGATCCTGGATCGCAGCCTGTGGGAAAAGTCGGGCCACGCCGAAAAGTTCGGCCACGCCATGTTCATGTGTGAAAGCGCCGAGGGCGAGGTCCTGGCCGTCAAGCCGATGAACTGCCCCGGCCATATCCAGATCTTCAATATCGGCCAGAAGAGCTATCGCGAACTGCCGCTGCGCATGGCCGAGTTCGGGGCCTGCCACCGCTATGAGCCCTCGGGCGCCATGCACGGCATCATGCGGGTGCGGGCCTTCACCCAGGACGACGCCCACATCTTCTGCCGCGAAGAGCAGGTCACCGAGGAAAGCGCCAGGTTCATCGAACTGTTGCGCAGCGTCTATAACGACCTCGGCATGCAGCTTCACGACGTGAAGTTCTCGACGCGTCCGGAGCTTCGCGCGGGCTCCGACGAGGTTTGGGACAAGGCCGAGCACGCTTTGGCCACGGCCGCCGAGGCCGCCGGCGAACGTCTGGTTGACCAGCCCGGCGAAGGCGCATTCTATGGCCCCAAGCTGGAGTTCTCGCTAAAGGACGCGATCGGTCGCGTCTGGCAGTGCGGCACTTTGCAGCTGGACTTTGTTTTGCCGGAACGACTGGACGCAGAGTACGTTTCGGAAGACGGTTCAAAAAAGCGCCCGGTGATGCTTCACAGGGCGATCCTGGGGTCGTTCGAACGGTTTATCGGTATTCTGCTGGAAAACTTCGCTGGCCATCTGCCGCTTTGGCTGGCGCCGACGCAGGTTGTTGTGACGACGATTACTTCTGACGCGGATGAATATGCGCTTCAGGTCGTCGAGAGGTTGACGAAAATGGGGATGCGCGCGGAGGTCGATCTGCGTAATGAAAAGATCAACTACAAGATTCGCGAGCACAGTCTCGCAAAGGTTCCGGTGATCGCGGTGGTGGGGCGCAAGGAAGCAGAGACGGGGCAGGTGGCCCTGCGTCGCCTGGGCGGCGAGGGACAGAACATTCTGTCGCTCGACGAGGCCGTGCGCGTCCTGACCGCCGAAGCGACCCCGCCGGATCTGGCCCGTGCGCGCGGCATTTCCAAGCCTGTGCAGGAGGCAGCGCTCGCCTGATGAACAGCATCCTCCCATCCTTCACGACCCTTGCCGCCGGGGCCCGCCCGGCGCGACCGAACATTTCGGTGGTGATGGTCGTGTACCGGACGGGGGGCGCGCTGATCGAAAGCATCAAGCACGTGCTGGACGAACCGCTGGTCGACGAGTTCGTCATCGTCGACAACGGCTCGTCTCCGCGTGACGCCGAGATGCTGCGGGCCTTGGGCCTGACCGAGCCGCGCGTCGTGCTCCAGCAGGGCCACGGCAATGTCGGCTTCGCGCGCGGCGCCAATCTGGGCGCCACGACGGCCAAGGGCGAATACATCATCTTCATCAATCCCGACGCCAACATGCAGACCGGTTGCATCGCGGCGCTGGTGACGGCCTTCCGCGGCCAGCCCACCCCGACCGTGGTCGGCGCGCGGGTGATGAACACCGACGGCTCCGAGCAGCGCGGCGGCCGTCGCGGCGAGGTGACGCCGATCACGACCCTGCTCAGCTTTGGTCATCTGACCCGTCGCTATGCCGGATTGTCGGGCTACGAGATTCATCGGGAAACCGAACCTCTGCCGCGCTCGCCGGTTCCCATGCCGACCATTTCGGGCGCCTGTTTCGCGCTGCGCCGGTCCGATTTCGAGGCGCTGGACGGTTTCGACGAGGGCTATTTCCTGCACGTCGAGGACATCGACCTGTGCTGGCGCGCCCGCCAGGCCGGCGGTCAGGTGATCTTCCAGCCCAAGGCCCAGGTCGTGCATCTGGGGCACACCAGCCTGGAACACCCCGTCAAGGTCGAGTTCCACAAAGGCGTGGGGCTTAGCCGCTACTTCATCAAGCGCGCCGACACCCTGCAGCGCTACGCCCTGGCCGTGTTCCTGGCCCCGGCCATCATGCTGATGTCGGTCTGCCGCCCGCTGCTGTGGAAGATCACCGGGCGGCCGATTTAGGCCATAGAAGCTGTCATCCCGGCCAAGCGCGCAGCGCGCCGAGCCGGGACCGCCGGAAGCGTCGCGCATGCTGCGGTCCCGGGTCTTCGCGCTTAAGCGCTACGCCCGAGATGACAAGCTTTGTGCGTCACATCGGCGCGATCGTCTCGTACCTCAGACCCTCCGGCCCCTCGATCGAGGTCGGCGCCTTCAGGGCCCGGCCCGGCAGCATGGCGCGATAGCGTTCGTAGATGGCCTTGGCGTCGCGGCCAGCCTTGGCTTGAAGGCAAAGGTCGTATTCCCCCTCACGACCCCACGGCTTGCGCTCGACGCGGGCGATGTCGCGGTCGGCCTTGACCGCCGCGCCGACGCTGTCGGCCAGAGCGTGATCAATGCCCATCCCATAGCTGCCGAACTTGACGGTGACATCGCAGCGCGCGGCCGCCTCGACCGGCGGGGTGGCGACGCAGGCGGCCAGGGCTAGCGCGGCGCCGGCGATCAGGACGAAGCGGATCATGCGGGGAAACCTCCAGCGCGCGCCAGGGAAGAGGCCGGCGCCTTGCCCAGACGCTCGCTGATCGCGCGCCCGACCTCGATCAACGCGCCAAGATCATAGCCGGTCTCAAAACCGGCCCGTTCCAGCATGTAGACCAGATCCTCCGTGCCGATATTGCCCGTGGCGTTCGGCGCGAACGGACAGCCGCCCAGGCCGCCGACCGAGGCGTCCAGCACATCGACCCCGGCCTCGACGCTGGCGAAGGCGTTGGCCAGGCCGGTGTTGCGGGTGTCGTGGAAGTGCATGCGCAGGCGAGCGTGCGGCGCGGCGGCGCGCACCGCCTCGATCCGTTTGCGGACGGTCCAGGGATCGGCGACTCCGATGGTGTCGGCGATGGCGATCTCGGGAACTCCAAGCAGGGCGATCTCGCGGACGATGGCCACGACCTGGTCTTGCGAGACCTCGCCATCGAACGGACAGCCAAAGGCTACCGACAGGGTCGCGGTGATCGGCGGACCGCCCTCGACGGCCTGACGCTCGACAATGCCCGCCAGCGCGTCGATCTGCTGGTGGGTGGTCGAGCCCTGGTTGCGGGTGCCGAAACCGTCGGTGGCGCAGACCACGACATTGGCCTCGTCACACTGGGCCGCCACGCAGCGCTCCCAGCCGCGCATGTTCAGCACCAGGCCGATGCGGGAATGCTTCAGGTCGGCCGGCAGCGCCGCCATGATCTCTTCCGCGCCGGCCATCTGCGGCACGCGATTGGGATTGACGAACGACACCACCTCCATCCGCCGGGCGCCGGCGGCCTCCAGCTGGCGGATCAGGGTGAGCTTCTCGTCGACCGACAGCGACAGCTTCTCGTTCTGCAGGCCATCGCGGGGCCCGACCTCGACGATCTCGATGAAGCGGCTCATGGGCGATCCTCGGGAGCGGGTTGAGTTTCAGTCTCGATGTCCGTCTGGGGCTCACCGCGATAGATCGTCAGGCGCTCGTCGTCGCCATCGGAATAGTTCTGGCCCTTGATCACCGCGACCGGACGGGGCGTCAGGCCGGCGGCGGACAGGGCCTTGCGGAACACGGCGTCCTCGCGCGCCTCGACCACGGCCGGGCGGCCCTGGACGATGGCCTGTGCGGCGCGGTCGCCGTCAGTCAGCTCGGTGGCGGTGCCCAGCAGGAAGACCAGGCTGGGCTCGGAATAGCCGGTCACGGCCACGGGGCCGGGCGCGCCGGACCGGGGCGACAGCTTGGCCCTGTCGAGGGCGTCGGCGATGTCCCTAGACAGGAACAGCGGCTCCAGATGCGGCAGCAGCCCGCCGACCAGGCAGGCATGGGCCAGAACGCCAAGACCGCACGAGATCACCAGGGCCCGCGCCGATTGCCGGCGCAGCAGCAGCACCGCCCCCAGGACGCCGGCGGCCAGCAGCAGCAGCACGGTCAGCACGGTCCAGACGATGTCGGCGCCCTGGCCGAACGCCTTCATGCCGTACACCGCCACGGCGGCCAGCAGCAGCGAAACGAACAGGGTCAGGCCCGCCCCGATCCGCCGGACCAGATCGCCCAGCGGCGCCCGCACGGCGGCAGCGAGCAGCATGGCCATGCCGCCCATGGCCGGCAGCGTGTAGTGGGCCAGCTTGGTCGGCAGGATCTCGAACATCAGCCAGGTCGGAACCAGCCAGCAGACGGCGAAGCGCACGCCGGGCTCGCCGCGGCCGGTCCAGGCCAGCACCAGGGCGGCGGGCAACAGCAGGGTCGCGGGATAGACCAGCAGCGGCGCCAGCAGGGTGTGATAGCCGAACGGCCCCGAATGGCCTTCCTGACCGCCGACCATCTTGGGGGCCAGGTCGCCGGCGATGGCCACGCCCCAGAAGGCGCCGTCGGTGGCCACGGTGATCATCATCGCCCAGGGCAGCACCACGGCGGCGAACAGCACCAGGCCCCAGCCCCAGCCCAGGGTCTTCAGCCACGGCGCCTTGCGGTCCCAGGCCCACAGGGCCAGGGCCGCGAAGATCACGGTCAGCAGGCCCACCGGCCCCTTGATCAGGGCCGCCATCGCCAGACCGCCCCAGAAGGCCAGCTTGGTCCATTTACTGGGCGTTCGTCCCGCCAGGTGGTCGGCGTACATCCGGGCCAGGGCCGCCATGGCCAGGGTCGTGAAACCGCACAGGGCCGCGTCGGTCTTGGCGATGAAGGCTTCGCTGGACAGCAGGAAGGACGAGCCCAGTATGGCTCCGGCCAGCAGGCCGGTGCGCGGATCAAGCAGCGCCGCGGCCCCCCAGGCGCAGGCCGCCGCCGCCAGCATCGCGCCCAGCAGGGACGGGATGCGATAGGCCCAGATGCCGCGATCCTCGGGCGCCGAGACCAGCGACACTGTCGCCGCCTGCAGCCAGTGGATGCCGACAGGCTTCTTGAAGCGCGGCTGGTCCTGGAACTTGATGACCACCAGGTCGTCGGTTTCCAGCATCTGGGCGGTGGCCTGGGCGAAGCGCGACTCGTCGCGGTCCAGCGGCGGCATGGCCAGCAGGCCCGGCAGGCCGGCCAGAAACGCCAGCAGGGCGGCAAGCAGCGGGCCGCGCCAACCGCGGCTCCAGGCATCCAGGCGAGATTCAAGCGTCATGGCGCATGGAATAGCACGATCCTTTCGTGTGGCGACTTTTCAGGTATTAGAGGGCGATGACTGCTCAAGCCGCCGCAATCCCTGACTATTCGATTGTCGTCCCCGTCTTTGACGAGGGCGGCGCGGCCCCGGCCCTGGCGCGCGAGATCGCGGCCGCCTTCGCCGGCGAAAATCACGAGATCATCTTCATCGACGACGCCAGCCGCGACGACACTCGGGCCCTGCTGGTGGCCCTGAAGACCGAGATTCCGCAACTGCGCGTGCTGAGCCATCGCAAGAACTCCGGCCAGAGCCGCGCCGTGCGCAGCGGCATCCTGGCCGCGCGCGGGCCGATCATCGTCACCCTGGACGGCGACGGCCAGAACGATCCGGCCGATGCGCCGCGCCTGGCCCGGGCCCTGGCGGCCGGCCCCGCCACCCTGGCCCTGGTCGGCGGCGAGCGGGTCAAGCGTCAGGACAGCAGCGCCAAGCGCTTCGCCTCAAAGTTCGGCAACGGCGTGCGCAAGCGCCTGCTGAAGGATACGGCCAATGACACCGGCTGCGGGCTGAAGGCCTTCCGTCGCGAGGCCTTCCTGCGGCTTCCCTATTTCGACCACATCCACCGCTACATCCCGGCCCTGATGCTGCGCGAGGGCTATGAGGTGGCGTTCCAGCCGGTGAACCATCGCCATCGCGAGAGCGGGGTGTCGAAATATACCAATTTCGGTCGGCTCAAGGCCTCGGTCAGCGACCTGCTGGGCGTGATGTGGCTGCAGACCCGGGCCCGCAATCCCCAAGGCGTGGACGAAGCTTAGCCCTCGTGGGTTGAACAGCCTTCTCGCCTTGCGAGAATGCGGTTAACCGTTATGGGCGCGACCCTGACGGCCGCGAGTCCTTGGGGGAGAGGCTGTCTATGTTCGCCGCGGTTCCGCTGCTGGCCCTGCCAGTGCTGGTCTACAATCTGATCGCGCTCACCCTGTCGGGGGCGTTCATGTCGGCCCAGGCGCATGCGCGCATGACCGAGACCCTGTTCACCATCCACATGACCTCGCGCGTCGACTGGGCCGTCAGCCTGGGCGATCTGCTGCTGGCCGCCTCGCTGGTGGTGTTGTTCGTCGAGCTGCTGAAATCCACGACCAGCCGCAAGATCGCGATCATCAATCACTCGCTGTCGCTGGTGCTGTTCATCATCTGCCTGATCGAGTTCCTGCTGGCCCCGGCCTTCGCGACCTCGACCTTCTTCCTGATCACCGTGATGGTTCTGCTGGACGTTCTGGCCGGCTTCATCGTCACCATCGTCGCCGCGCGGCGGGACGTGGATTTCGGCGAGAACTGAAGGCGATTACTGGGGCGTCGGTTTCCGGCGCTCCGCGATCCGCCGCTTTTCAGCCGCCCGCATCCCGCGCCAATGGGTCACGTAGGGCTCTGCGAACGTCCAGGCGAGCGTGGCGAGCAGGATCGCGACAAACAGGCCCGATAGCGTCAGAAGCACGAAAATTCTCCCCGATGTGAGCGGGAGGAATAGCGCTCGCCGATTAAGGCTTGCTCGACGGTCGTGGTGAAGGCCGCGTTAGGGCCAGCGCCGGAAGGCTTGCCTGATCTAGGTCAGGGCCGTGAAGATCAGGGTGACCACGGCGATGTCGAGAAAGCGGATGGCGGCGGTCAGCATGGGAGCACTCGTCGGCGATGAATTCACCAACGGTTAAGCAAGACCGGCGCCAAGCCGGGCGCGTCACGGTGAGACGCTGATGGCGCTGTTCTTCGACCGGGGCTGGTACGAGGCGCGGCTGGCGCAGCGGGGCCTGAGCCGCGCCGTCATGGCCGCCGTCGCCCAGATGGACGAGGCGGCGCTGGAGTTGGCGTTCAAGGATCAGCGCGAGCTAAGCTGGAGCGAACTGACGGCTTTTGCTGAGCTTTTGGGCGTGACGACGGCTGAGGCGGCGCTGCGGGCCGGTGTGCGGCCACCGCTCGATCCGCTGGAGGCGCGCGACAAGCGCATCGCCATGCTGGAGGCCCGGGTCGCCGCCCTGGAGGCGCGCCTAGGCAAGCCGGACTCCTAGATCGCGGTCTTTTTCAACAGGCCCGCCCTGGGACGGCGGTCGGCCTCGCCGGAATATTCCGTCCCGAGATAGGTCGATCGCGCCGAGTCGAGCACTTCCTGCCCACCGCGCAGGCCGCGCTTCTGACCGCTCTGGCCCATCAGGTGGGCCGCGAACGCGCCAAATCCGCTTTTGCGCGGCGCCGAAGCCGGCGCTTCCTCGCGCACGAACACGACATCCTCGGTTTCGGCCTCATGGGCGGAATCCTGATGCAGGGTCAGCGCACGACGCGCAGGGCTGGAACGCCGGATGGGATCGATAGGGCCGGTCATGGTCGCCAGCCTAGGGCCTTGACCGTTAAGAACGGCTGTTCCGGTGTGGTTTCTGGAGGCTTAAGGGCCGGGCCCTCAGGGCCCTCAGGGCTTGGTGGCCAGTTTCTCGATCTGCTGCTGCATGACTTCCAACTGGCGCTTGAGGTCGGCCAGGGAATCCTCGCTGGGTTGCGGGGCGGGCGCGGTCGCGGCCGGTTCGGACGAGGCCGCCGCAGCGGCGTCTTCTGGCCGGGCATAGGCGAAGGGCGAGAACATCTTCATCGCCCGGTCGAACAGGGCCATGTTCTGGCGAACCTGTTCTTCATAGACGCCGATACCGACCGGCAGCTTGGCGGCGGTCAGGCCCGGCGTGACGCCCGCGAACTGGGTGCGCATCCGCTCCTGCTGCTTGGTGAAGCTTTCCAGCGACATCTCAAGATAGCTGGGCAGGAAGGCCTGCATGGAGTTGCCGTAGAAGCCGATCAGCTGGCGGAGGAACTGGATCGGCAGCAGGTTCTGGCCGCCGCCGCGGTTCTCTTCTTCGAAAATGATCTGGGTCAGCACCGAGCGCGTGATGTCGTCGTTCGACTTGGCGTCATAGACCACAAAGTCGACGCCCTCCTTCACCATGTCCGACAGGTGTTCGAGGGTCACGTAGGAACTGGACGCTGTGTTGTAGAGGCGACGGTTGGCGTATTTCTTGATGATCACGCGTTGGCCGGTCGCCTTTTCAGCGCCGGCGGTGGTTTCGCCTTTTTCGGGGTTCTCGGACATTTCGTTCCCTGGGAGAGCGGTGTCGCCCGCTTTTCGCAACGCACTATCGCCAATGCAAAGGCATGGCGCCAGTGGTCAGAACACTTGGAAGGCGCAACAAGCCGTGAAAAAGTGCCCGTGACGAACGCGGTTCGGTATGCATTGTGTTGCTGCACTGCAAAAGCACGGGCGCCGCAACTGCGAAGGCGTCACGTCAGATCGTTACGGGAGCTTCGCCATGAGCGACATCGTCATCGTTTCCGCCGCCCGCACGCCGGTCGGTTCCTTCAACGGGGCGCTGTCCAGCCTGCCCGCGTCTGAACTCGGCAAGATCGCCATCCAGGCCGCCATCGAGCGCGCCGGCATCAGCCCCGCTGACGTCGATGAAGTGATCCTGGGCCAGGTGCTGCAGGCCGGCGCCGGCCAGGGTCCGGCCCGTCAGGCCGCGATCAATGCCGGCATCCCGGTGGGCAGCCCGGCCTGGAGCCTCAACCAGCTGTGCGGCTCGGGCCTTCGCGCCGTGGCCCTGGCGGCCCAGCAGATCGCAGCGGGCGACGCCAAGATCGTTGTCGCCGGCGGTCAGGAAAGCATGAGCCAGGCGCCGCACGCCCAGCATCTGCGCAATGGCCAGAAGATGGGCGACCTGTCGTTCGTCGACACCATGATCAAGGACGGCCTGTGGGACGCCTTCCACGGCTATCACATGGGCCAGACCGCCGAGAACATCGCCTCACGCTGGCAGATCACCCGCGGCGACCAGGACGCCTTCGCCGTCGCCAGCCAGAACAAGGCCGAGGCCGCCCAGAAGGCCGGCAGGTTCGACGCCGAGATCGTTGCGGTCACCATCAAGGGCCGCAAGGGCGACACCATCGTCGACAAGGACGAGTTCATCCGTCACGGCGTGACGATCGACGCCATTTCGGGCCTGCGTCCGGCCTTCACCAAGGACGGCTCGGTCACCGCCGCCAACGCCTCGGGCCTTAATGACGGCGCCGCCGCCCTGGTGCTGATGAGCGCCGACGAAGCCAAGGCCCGCGGCCTGACCCCGCTGGCTCGCATCGCCTCGTGGGCCAATGCCGGCGTCGAGCCCGAGATCATGGGCACCGGCCCGATTCCGGCCAGCCAGAAGGCCCTGGAAAAGGCCGGCTGGACCGTCGCCGACCTCGACCTGGTCGAGTCCAACGAAGCCTTCGCCGCCCAGTCGCTGTGCGTGGTGCAGGAACTGGGTCTCGACACCGCCAAGGTGAACGTCAACGGCGGGGCCATCGCCATCGGTCACCCGATCGGCGCGTCGGGCGCGCGCATCCTCACCACCCTGCTGCACGAGATGAAGCGCTCGGGGGCCAAGAAGGGTCTGGCGACGCTGTGCATCGGCGGCGGCATGGGTGTGGCCATGTGCGTCGAGGCGGTCTGAACAGACAAATTTCGATGACAGTGCGCCGGGGCCTTGCCCCGGCTCGCTGATTGTCGACACTCATAAAAAGAAACTCGGGAGAGACACATGACGAGAGTTGCATTCGTGACCGGCGGCACCCGAGGGATCGGTCGCGCGATCTGCGAGCGCCTGGTGGCCGACGGCATGAAGGTCGCGGCCGGCTATTCCGGCAATGAAGAAGCCGCCGCCGCCTGCGCCAGGGACCTGGGCGTGATGGTGGTGAAGGGCAATGTCGGCTCGTTCGACGACTGCGCCGCTGCGGTGAAAAAGGTCGAGGCGGAGCTGGGCCCCATCGACGTTCTGATCAACAATGCCGGCATCACGCGCGACGGCATGCTGCACAAGATGACCTACGAGCAGTGGTCCGAAGTGATCCGGGTCAACATGGATAGCGCCTTCAACATGACCCGCCCGGTCATCGAGGGCATGCGCGAGCGCAACTGGGGTCGGATCATCAATATCAGCTCGATCAACGGCCAGAAGGGCCAGATGGGCCAGACCAACTATTCGGCCGCCAAGGCGGGCCTGATCGGCTTCACCAAGGCCCTGGCGCTCGAAAACGCCAAGAAAGGCGTCACGGTCAACGTGATCTGCCCGGGCTATATCGACACCGAGATGGTCGCCGCCGTGCCGGAAAACGTCCTGGCCAGCATCATTGCCGGCATCCCGGTGGGCCGCCTGGGCAAGGGCGAGGAGATCGCCGACATGGTCTCGTTCCTGGCCGGCGAGCGGGCGGGCTTCGTGACCGGCGCCACCCTGACCCTGAACGGCGGGCAGTACATGGCGGCCTAAAGGCTGTCCGTACTGGCATGTTTGCAACGGCCCGGCGCGCAGGCGACCGGGCCGTTGTCACGACGGTTGACGACGCGGGGCGTTTCGTCGTGAAACCTCCACCTTGAGGGCAATGGCGGATCGCCGGGCAAGGGGGCGGCGACCACCGTCCAAGATTCGCCCTAGTCGGCGGGCATGACAGCTGAATGATGAGTTCGATTGTTGAGAAGAGCGGCTGGAGGACGAAGATCGTCCTCGCGATCGTCGCCATCCTCGCGGTCGGTTCCCCCGCCAGCGCCCAACAGGCCGCGCAGTCCCTGAAGGACGCCCTGCTGGGCCATCGCGGCTTTTCGACCTCGCGCCGTCCGGCCCCGCCTCCGGTCGCCCGCTATGTCTCGGAAAGCGGCAGCGCCTTTGTGCTGGATCGCGCCTCGCCCCTGCCCCTGCTGAAGTTCGAGAACAGCGCCGAGGTCTGGGTGCTGTCGCCGCAGCCCGCCTCGCGCGGCGACGTCATCTACCACAACGAGTTGGGCGAGCCGATGCTGCGGGCCACCAAGCTCGGCGGCATGATCCTGTTCACCGACGAGAGCCCCAACGGCGCGGCCGCCGCCCTGACCGGCAAGGCGCCGTCGATCCAGCCGCCGTCCGCCATCTCGCCCATCGCCCTCTATCAGCGCATGGGTCAGGCCAGCATCCGCGCCAGCCGCGCGGCCCAGCGGCAGATGCCGTTCGAGACGCTGCAGGATGCGCGGCCCGAGACCTCCGTGCTGATCGCCGAGTCGGCAACCATCACCGCCGAGGCGTTCGAGCGCATCGCCCGCAAGGGTGACCGGTCAATCCTGGCCGGGATTGCGCGGGTTGTGCTGGCCGAGGGCGACAAGCCCGGCGCCACCCTCAGGAACGGGACCCTGATCGTGACCTACGCCCCCGCTCAAGGCATGGCTGGGCGCCCGTCTTCGAAGCGGATCGTCAAGGTGGTCAACCGGTAGGGCGGGCGCCAAAGCTTCCTGCCGTCTGGATGGACTCAGGTGGCTTCCACGCCCAGGGCCTTCAGTTCCTTCAGGAACCGCGTCAGGCTGGCGTGCGAGCGCCGCAGGCTCGAGACCATTTCAGGCCGCGCCAGGGCTTCGCCGGGCACGATGAAGCCTTCGCGCCCGACCTTCTTGGCGACGCCGCGCTTGAGCATTTCGACCACGCGGCGACGGACGGTTTCGTACGGCAGGCCCAGGGAATCGGCGACCTGGCGAATGGTGATCGGCCGGCGCTCTTCATCGGGCGGAATCTCGTCGATCTCGGCATACACCTTGCCCCGCAGATGCGAGACGTTGCCCGCCCAGAGGGTCGTGTAGACGAGCGAATAGACGATATCGACGCCATGGGCCTCATTGGCGATTTCAACCCAGCGTAAAATGTAATCCGTGGCGCAGCGCACCGCCGCGCGCGCGTCATGGTACTCGTCCGACATGGTCTCTCCCCTCCCCAATTTGGGGAACCCTGTTATAGCGAACCGGGTTCGGTCGGGGCGAAAAGGTTGACGCAGGGGGTGCGGCATACTGTCTCGCCCCCCTCAAAAGGCACCCAAAATGGGGAGGGCCTAATCTGGCCGGATTCTTGGCCGCCAGTCCGGCGGGGCCATCTCAAAGCCCTCAAACCGGAAGCCCGGGGCCACCGTGCAACTGACCAGGGTCCAGGCGCCGAGGCTTGTGGCGGTCTGCCACCACAGCGTGGGAACGACCATCTGGGGACGGCAGCCGGCGCGCAGGTCAGGACCCAGCACATGCGCCGTCGCGCCGTCACCGTCAGGCGGCGACAGGGTCAGGGAGAGCGGCGCCCCGGCGTGATAGTGCCAGACCTCGACCGCATCGACCCGGTGCCAGGCCGACATCTGCTGCGCCTCCAGCAGGTAGTAGATCGCCGTCGAGGCCGGCCGGCCGCCATCAATCGACACGTCCTCAAACGTCCGGCGATACCAGCCGCCTTCAGGGTGGGGCTGAAGGTCCAGCAGTCGAATGATTTCCCGGGCCCCCAGATCGCCGGAGATGCCCAAAGGCCTGGTTTCGGGGCTCATCCCTTGAAGCCGTCCTTGGCGGCGCGGATCTCGGCGAAGGCCTGGGCGGGGTCCAGGTTCGGACGCAGCAGCGGCGCGCGCAGGAACGGGTTGGTCGCCTTTTCGACGCCGATCGAGGTCGGGACGGTCGGCTCGCCCCGTTCGCGGGCGGCGAAGATCTGATCGGCGCGCGCCTTCAGGACGGGATCGTCATCGACCGACAGGGCGAAGCGGGCGTTCGAGGCGGTGTATTCGTGGGCGCAATAGACCGTGGTGGCGTCGGGCAGGGCGGTCAGCTTTGACAGCGAGCCCCACATCTGTTCGGCCGTGCCCTCGAACAGCCGTCCGCAACCCAGGGCGAACAGGGTGTCGCCCACAAAGGCGATGGCGTCGGCGGCGTCGTGATAGGCGATATGGCCCAGGGTGTGGCCGCCCGTGTCGATGACCGTGAACCGGGTCTCACCCAGGTCCACCACATCGCCGTCGACCACCTCGCGGTCCAGCGGCGCGATGCGGGTCACCTCGGCCGGGCCGATGATGGTCGCGCCGGTCGCGGCCTTGATCGCGGCGTTGCCGCCGGCATGGTCGGGGTGCCAGTGGGTGTTGAGGATCAGGTCCAGCTCCCAGCCCAGAGCCTTCAGCTCGGCCAGGATCGCGTCGGCGTCGGGCGTGTCGATGGTCGCGGTCTTCCCGGTCGCGTCGTCGCGCACGAGAAAGCCATAGTTGTCGGACAGGCAGGCGAACTGGTGGACGGTCAGCGACATGGAAAGCCTTGTTCTGTGTCAGGCGGTGACGCGGGGCCCGCCACCGCCTACATAGATGAACTGGCCGCCCCGGAGACTCAATGCGTCGCGACGTGCTCGATCTCAGAGCCTTCTACGCCACACCGCTTGGCCGTGCAGCGCGGCTGATGCTGGCGCGCAAGGTCGATGAGGCGTGGGGCAGTACGCGCGGCCTCGACGTCCTGGGCCTGGGCTACGCCACCCCCTTCCTGGATTCGGCCCGCCAGAGCGCCCGGCGCGTGGTGGCCGCCATGCCGGCCACCCAGGGCGTCGAGGTCTGGCCGCACGGCGGTCGCAACCAGGCCTGCCTGGTCGAGGAAACGGCGCTGCCGCTGCCCAACGCCATGTTTGACCGGGTGCTGGCCGTCCATGCCCTGGAAGAGGCCGACGACCCGGCCGCCGTCCTGGCCGAGATCGGCCGGGTCCTGGCGCCCACGGGCCGGCTGATCGTGGCCGTGGCGTCGCGCGACGGCGTCTGGGCCGGGGCCGAGAGCACGCCTTTCGGCCATGGCCGGCCCTTCAGTCGCAGCCAGCTGGAACGGCTGATCCGCGACGCCGATCTTGAGCCCGCCGGCTGGACCCGGGCGCTGTATGCGCCGCCCATCGCCATGACCGCCGGCTGGGCCGAGGGTTTCGAGCAGGTGGGCGCCCGCCTGTGGCCGCGTTTTGCCGGTCTGATTCTGATGGAAGCGGTCAAACAGACCTTCGCCGTAAAGCCGCGCGGCCACCGCGCGCGGGTCCGGGTTTTCACGCCGGGCGTCCTGTCGCCCAGCCCTGCGGGTCCGGCGACAGCGCGCAAGGCGCCTGTTCGGAAGGCGCCGGCGCGGATTGCGGACGGATCGCACTTGGACGCGCCGCGTTCGAAGCCTAGCTTAGGTTCGTAATCACTGTTCGCTGCGGGAGCCGCGCCATGAAAATGATCGTCGCCATCATCAAGCCCAGCCGCCTCGACGCTGTTCTCGAAGCGGTCACCGAGGCTGGCGCGTCGGGGCTGACGGTGACCGAGGTGCGCGGCTATGGCCGGCAGAAGGGCAAGACCGAGGTCTATCGCGGCGCCGAATACGAGGTGAAGCTGCTGCCGAAGGTCAAGCTCGAGATCGCCGTGCCCACCGATGTCGTGGAGCCTGTGGTCGAGGCCCTACAGCGCACCGCCAACACCGGCAAGATCGGCGACGGCAAGGTGTTCGTCATGGACCTTGAACAGGCCCTGCGCATCCGCACCGGCGAACGCGACGCGGCGGCGATCGCGGGCTAGGTCTTCCCCGCGCGCATCGCGTTCCGCGGTTCGAGGCCGATCAAGGCCCGGGCTCCCTGGCGGTCGCGCGCCAGTTTCCCATATCGCTCGAAGACGTCGCGAGATTGATTTGAAGCGGAGCCATGAGACGGGTTCGCGCGTTGTCGAAACTCACCGCGATTGGAGCGTCATGGGAGAGCGGCCTTCTGTTTTTCGGCAAGGCTATAATTGCTGGCGCATCGAGCCCGCCGACCGGCTGGCCCTGCTCATCGACAATGACGAGACCTTCGACGCGCTCAAGCCGCTGCTGGTGGCCGCCAAACGCTCGATCTGGATTCTGGCCTGGGTGTTCGACCCCCTGACGCGACTGGATCCGGACCGGGTCAAGAGGAGCCGTGATCCCCGGCATGCCGACCGCATGGGGCTGATCCTGCGGCGGCAGGCGGCCCTGAACCCGGCGCTGGACGTGCGCATCCTGACCTGGGACATGCCGTTCCCGATCGCCGCGGCCCAGCTGTTTGGACCCCAGCGCGGCGCGGCCTTCTTTGCCGGCTCGCGGGTCAAGTATCAGCTCGACGCCACCCTGCCGGCCTCGGCCTGCCATCATCAGAAGGTGGTGATCATCGACGGCGCGACGGCCCTGCTGAGCGGCGGCGACATCGGCCTGGATCGCTGGGACACCTGCGAACACCTCGACAATGATCCCCGCCGGCGCCTGCCGACCGGGCGCCGCTATCCGGCCCGGCACGAGGTGGCGATGCTGGTCGATGGCCGCGCGGCCCAGGCTTTGGGCGACCTGTTCATCGCCCGTTGGCGCAACGCCACCGGCGAGAGTCTGAGCCCCCCGGAACGACCCGACGAGGCGCCCTGGCCGCCGGGGCTTCTGCCCGATCTGCGCCGCACCCAGGTGGCGATCAGCCGGACCGAGGCGGCGTGGAAGGACCGGCCAGAGGTCATCGAAAGCCTGCTGTTGCACCTCTCCAGCATCCGCGCGGCCAAGCGGCTGATCTATCTGGAAAACCAGTATCTGACCTCGCCGATCATCGTCGAAGCCCTGGCCGAGCGCCTGATCGAGCCCGATGGACCCGAGGTGGTGACCATCGGTCCGGCCCGCAGCCCCAGCTATTTCGACCAGATCACCATGGACAGCGCCCGCACCTCGGCCATCAACCGCCTGCGGTCGGTCGATGTTCATAAGCGCTTTTCGGCGTTCAGCGCCCATACGCCCAAGGGCGGTCCGATCATCGTCCATTCCAAGGTCGCGATCATCGATGACTGTATGTTGCGGGTCGGCTCGGCCAATCTCAACAACCGCTCGATCGGTCTCGACACCGAGTGCGACCTGGCCTTCGAGGGGCGGGACGCGCAGGAGCGCGACGTCATCACCGCCTTCCTGGCCCGGCTGATCGGGCACTTCCTGGGGCGTCCGCCTATCGATGTGATCGAAGCCATGCAGCGCGAGGGCGGCCTGGCGGCGGCGATCCACGCCCTGGACCTCAGGGGCGGCCCGCCACGCCGATTGCAGCCCGTGCCGTCGCGCCATCTGACCGGTGTCCAGCAGTTCATCGCCGACTGGAGCCTTGGCGACGCCATCTCACCCGACGACGCCTGGCGGCCCTGGGGCCGCCGCGAGCGTCTCAAGCAGGATCTGGTTCGCCTGACGGAACCGCCACCGGAACCCCCGGCGCACCTGCTGCCGTAACCTCCAGATCGACCACCAGCGGCAGGTGGTCGGAGGCCACCCGGGCCCGGGCGTCGTAGGGCGACCTCACCGCGAGGGTTTCCAGGCCCTTGGTCAGGAAGACGTGGTCGATGCGCATGAACGGGAAGCTGGAGGGGAAGGTCGCCGTCGCCGGCCGCAGCCACGTCCCGCTGGGCGTCTGGGCGTCGCGCAGGGCGGCGCGCAGCATGCGGTAGGTGGCCGAGTAGGGCGAGGCGTTGAAGTCGCCCAACAGCACGCCCGGCGCGGTCCAGGCGTCAGACGTCATCCAGGCTTCGCCCAGCAGGGCGGCGGCCTGGCGCTTCTGTTCCTGCGGGATCAGGCCCAGATGGGTGTTGATGATCTGGACGGGCGTGTCCCCGACCATGACCTCGACCCACAGCGCGCCGCGCGGCTCCAGCCCCGGCACCCGCCGATACAGCGGCAGGCCCTGGGCCTTGATCCGGCGCTCGGGCAGGGCGGTCAGGATGGCGTCGCCATACAGTTCCTCCTCCACGGCCATGGCCGGATGGAAGTGGAACTTCATCTTCAGCAGTTCGGCCAGGCGGTGAGCCTGATCCACCGTCTTGGTGCGCCGGCGCAGGACGTCCAGTTCCTGCAAAGCCACCACGTCAGGATTTTCGGCGGCGATGACCTCGGCGATGCGCTCGACGTCGAGCGCACGGTCCGTGCCCACGCAGCGGTGGACATTGTAGGTCATCAGGCGAAGCTTCATCCGTCGAAGAGATCGCCTGAGATCGCCGGAGGTTCCCTCGTCGACGTCTCATTCGTGCCGGGCTCGACCCGGCTGAGCATGAACAGGCAGCTTTCCGCCCGCCAGTTTTCGAGCGGGCTGGCCGGATCGATCGGTCGGGCGGGGCCTGAACCGGCAAAGGCCGCGCAGGCGTCGACCCGCACGTTCAGGTCGTCGGTCAGGGCCAGGAAGTCGACCAGGGTGCACAGGTGGATATTGGGCGTCGACCACCAGGGCATGGGCAGGGCCTTGGTCTCCGGCATCCGGCCCTGGCTCAGCAGCGACCAGCGCACCCGCCAGTGGCCGAAATTGGGGAAAGAGACGATGGCCCGGTCGGCGATGCGCAACAGTTCGGCCAGCACGTGGCGCGGCTGGCGCGTCGCCTGCAGGGTCTGGGACAGGATGGCGTAGTCGAAGGTCTTGTCGGGGAAATGGTCCAGGTCCTGGTCGGCGTCGCCCTGCACCACCGACAGGCCCCGCGCCATGCAGGCGGCCACGCCGCTGGCGCTGATCTCCAGGCCCCGGCCGTCGACCTGCTTTTCGTGGGCCAGGAGGTCGAGCAGCGCGCCCTCCTCGCAGCCGACATCGAGCACGCGCGAGCCGGGCCGGACGAGGCGGAGGATTTCGCGGAAGTCTTCGCGGGTGGTGGTCATGCTCACGCCAGACCCCGCTCACGTTCCACCGACCCCAGGAACCCCGTCAACGCCGCGTCCATCACCGGCTCGTCCAGCAGGAAGGCGTCATGGCCCTTGTCGCTCTCGATCTCGACGAAGGCCACGCGGCAGCCGGCGGCCGTCAGGGCGCGGACGATGTGGCGGTTCTCGGTGGTGGGATACAGCCAGTCGCTGGTGAAGCTCAGCACGCAGAACCGCATGTGCCGGGCCCGGGTAAAGGCGCTGGCCAGCACGCCGCCATGGCTGGCGGCGATGTCGAAATAGTCCATGGCCCGGGTGATGTAGAGATAGCTGTTGGCGTCGAAGCGGTCGACGAAGCTGGCCCCCTGGTGGCGCAGGTAGCTCTCGACTTGGAAATCGGCGTCGAAGCCCCAGGACAGGCCGTCGCGCTGCAGTTCGCGGCCGAACTTCCGCTGCAGGGCCGGCTCGGAAAGATAGGTGATGTGGGCGGCCATCCGCGCCACGGCCAGACCCTTTTCGGGCCGCGTTCCGTGGTCGGCATAGGCGCCGCCGCGCCAGTCGGGGTCGGCCATGATCGCCTGGCGGCCGACCTCGTGAAAGGCGATGTTCTGGGCCGAATGGCGCGAGGCCGAGGCGATGATCACCGCGCTGGCCAGCCGCTCGGGATAGTCGACCGCCCATTGCTGCACCTGCATGCCGCCCATCGAGCCGCCGACCACGGCGAACAGGGTCTCGACCCCCAGCGCCTTGACCAGCATTGCCTGGGCCCGGACCATGTCGGCGATGGTGATCACCGGGAAGGACAGGCCCCACGGCTTGCCCGTCGAGGCGTTGATCGAGGCTGGCCCCGTCGAGCCCATGCAGCCGCCGACCACATTGGTGCAGATGATGAAATGCCGGGTCGGATCCAGCGGCTTGCCCGGACCCACCAGCCGCAGCCACCAGCCCGGCTTGCCGGTCGCGGGATGCGGCGAGGCCACATGCTGGTCGCCGGTCAGGGCGTGACAGATCAGGACGGCGTTGGAGCGGTCGGCGTTTAGGACGCCATAGGTCTGGTAGGCGACCTCCAGCCCCTCGATGACGCCACCCGAATCGAGGCGCAGGGGCGCGCTGGTCGGGAACCGCCAGGTTCCGCCATCGGACAGCGCGGAGGGGGCCAGATCCAGGTCAGCCATGACCGCCTTGGACCGCTTGACGAAGAAGGTGTCAACCGCCCGCTTCCGGCGGGCCCCGGCTGAGGCTATGGAGGGCGCATGGACCGTCTGATCCTCATGCGCCACGGCCAGGCCGAACGGCAGGCCGCGACCGGCGGCGACTTCGAGCGTGGCTTGACCCCGAAAGGGCGCGAGGACGCGACTCTGATGGGTCAGTTGCTGGCCCGCAGCGGCGCGACGCCCGATCTGGTGCTGGTCTCCAGCGCCCGCCGGACCCGCGAGACCTTCGCCGCCGTCTCGGCCGCCTTTCCCAAGGCCCGGGTCGAGTTTCGCCGCGACCTCTATCACGCCGAGCCCGAAGAGGTGGTCACGGCGCTGGAGGACGAGGGCGAGGCGGCCAGTCTGGTCATGGTGATCGGCCACAATCCCGGCCTGCACGAGCTGGCCCTGCGCCTGATCCTGCAGGGCGGGGCGGAGCCTGTGGCCCTGAACAAGGTCCGCAGCCGCTTTCCCACCGCCACCACGGCGGTCTTCGCCTTCGGCTCGGGTGGTCCGCCCGTGCTGGAGCATCTCTTCTACGCGTCCGAACATGGCGGAACAGGCGGCGAATGACCCTGATCTACAAGATCCTCTCCCGCGCCGAATGGGAGGCCGCCCAGGCCGCCGGCCAGCTGGACGGCTCGGCCGTCGATCTGGCCGACGGCTTCATCCACCTGTCGGGCGCCGACCAGGCCCAGGAAACGGCGGCGAAGTATTTCGTCGGCCAGTCTGACCTGGTCCTGCTGGGCGTCGAGGCCGAATCGCTGGGCGAGGCCCTGAAGTGGGAGGCCTCGCGCGACGGGGCGCTGTTCCCGCACCTCTATCGCCCCTTGCTGGCCGGTGAAGTCGTCACGCAGCAAGCGCTGAAGCTGGATGGCGACGGCGTGCCGCAACTGGGCGTTCTGTCCGCATGAGCCTGCACGATCTCGCCGCCCGCGCGCTGCACGCCTTCGACCCCGAAGACGCCCATGGCCTGGCCATCCGGGGCCTGAAGGCCGGCCTTGGCCCGCGTGACAGCGCGCCTGACGATCCGCTGCTGTCGATCTCCCTGGCCGGCATGCACCTGAGCAGCTGCGTCGGCCTGGCCGCCGGCTTCGACAAGAACGCCGAGGTTCCCGACGCCATGCTGGCCGCCGGCTTCGGCTTCGTCGAGGCGGGCACGGTCACGCCTCTGCCCCAGGCCGGCAATCCGCGTCCGCGTCTGTTTCGTCTGACGGAGGACCAGGCGGTGATCAACCGCATGGGCTTCAACAACGAGGGCCTGGAGGTCTTCGCCGAGCGCCTGTCCCGGCGCGCCGGCCGGCACGGCTTCGTCGGGGCCAATATCGGGGCCAACAAGGACGCGACCGACCGGATCGAGGACTATGTCACCGGCCTGACCCGCCTGTGGGGGCTGTCGGATTACTTCACCGCCAACATCTCCTCGCCCAACACGCCGGGCCTGCGCGCCCTGCAGACCAAGGCGGCGCTGGAAGAGTTGCTGGGCCGCCTGGCGCAAACCCGCGCCATGTTGAAGGCGGGCTCGACCAGCGACTATCCGATCTTCCTCAAGGTCGCCCCCGACCTGGAGGACGGCGAGGTCGAGGCCATTGTCGAGACCGTCGTGGCCAATGGCCTGGACGGCATCATCGTCAGCAACACCACGATCGCCCGCCCCGCCACGCTGAAGTCGGCGGGCAAGGCCGAGACCGGCGGCCTGTCGGGCGCGCCGCTGCTGGAGCCCTCCACGGCGGTGCTGAAGCGCTTTTACGTCGCCGCCGCGGGCCGAACCGCCCTGATCGGGGCCGGCGGGGTCGCCGACGGAGCCGGGGCCTATGCCAAGATCCGGGCCGGCGCCCGGGCGGTGCAGCTGTATTCCGCCCTCGTCTATGGCGGCCCCGGCCTGGTGGTCCGCATCAAGCGCGATCTGGCCAGACGCCTGCGCGCCGATGGCTTCGCCACCGTCGAGGACGCGGTCGGCGCCGCATGACGACCGACAGGGGACTGCAGCTGCTCCGACAATTCGGCCCCGTCGTGGCGCTGGTCGGACTCTTCGTCTGGGCGCTGGCCAGCGGCCTGGCCGGGCATATCTCGCTGGAGGACCTCCGGATCCAGGCCCAGGCCCTGCAGGCCTTTGTGCGTGAACATCCGGTGTTGAGCATTGCGGCCTATATCGGCGTCTATGTCGCCACCGTGTCGATTTCGCTGCCCGGCGCGCTGATCCTGTCGCTGTCGGGGGGCTTTCTGTTTGGCCCGGTGCTGGGCGGGGCGGTCGCCGTCACCGGGGCCACCGGCGGCTCGACGGTCGTGTTCCTGGTTTCCCGCACGGCCTTCGCCGACTTCCTGCGTCGCTGGAAAAACCCCCTGCTACTGAAGATCGAGGACGGCTTTCGCGACAACGCCTTTTCCTACCTGCTGACCCTGAGACTGATCCCCGCCTTCCCGCTGCTGCTGGTCAATGTGGCCGCCGGCCTGATGGGCGTGCCGCTGCGCACCTTTCTGGTCGCCTCTTTCCTGGGGATGGTCCCCAGTTCCTTCGTCTATGCCGGGATCGGGGCCGGACTGGGCCATGTGTTCGCCGAAGGTCACCCCGTAGCGCTGCATACCCTGCTGTCGCCGAGGATCTATCTGCCCATCATCGGCATGGGCGTGCTGGCGTTTCTGCCGCCGCTGTGGCGCCATTGGCGCCGCGGGCGCGTTGCTCCCGCGCCCGACGTGAAGTAACTCAGGTTCATGACCGAGACGGTCTCGCCGCCGGATAACCCGACCCCGCCCGCCGCGCGACGCTTTCCGTGGCCGCGCGGCCTGTCGGCGCGCCTGCTGCTGTTCACCGCCTTCGTCGTCACCCTGGCCGGCCTGATGATCCTGCCGCCCACCCTGGCGGCCTATGAAGAGCAGTGGCTGCTGGACCGCGTGCGGGCCGGCGAACTGGCCTCGACCATCGCCGAGAACGATCCCGAGCTGCGGGTCAGCGATTCGGTCGCCGGCCAGCTGTTCGACCAGGCCGGCGCCGTGACGGTGGCCGTGCAGGTCGACGGCGCCCGGCGCCTGGTGCTGCCGCCCAAGGTTCCGATGCAGACTCCCTATCTGGTCGATCTGCGCAGTCAGAACCCGGGTTCGTGGCTGGCCGCGCCGTTCTTCACCCTGACCAGCCCGCCCGGCAGCATGGTGCGGGTGATGGCCGAGCCTCGGTTCCGCAAGGCCGAGTTTGTCGAGGTGGTGCTGCCCGACGCCCCGCTGAAGGCCCAGCTGGTCGCCTATTTCTGGCGTCTGGCGGCGATCACGGTGTTCGTCGCCGGCCTGGCCGGCTTCTTCGTCTATCTGTTCCTCAACACCTTCCTGGTGCGCCCCATGCAGCGGATCACCCGCGCCATGGAGCAGTTCCGCGCCGACCCCAATGACCCGGAAGCCCGCATCCTGGTCTCCAAGCGCCGCGACGAGATCGGCCGCGCCGAGCTGGAACTGGACCGCATGCAGACCGACCTGCTGACAGCGCTGGCGTCCAAGGCCCGGCTGGCGGCCCTGGGCGAGGCGGTGGCCAAGATCAATCACGACCTGCGCAACATGCTGACCAGCGCCCAGATGGCCTCCGATCGCCTGGCCGCCCTCGGCGACCCCAAGGTGGCCCAGGCCCTGCCGCGTCTGGAACGGGCCCTGGACCGCGCCATCACCCTGGCCACCGACGTGATGACCTATGGCAAGTCCAAGGAGCCCGCGCCGGTGGCGCGGCCAACGCCCCTCCGCGCCGCCCTCGACAGCGCCGCCGAGGACTCCGGCCTGGCGCCCGGCGGCGTCGCCCTGGAGACCGTCATCGACCCGCGCGAGCAGGTTCTGGCCGATCCCGACCAACTGCATCGCATCCTGACCAACCTGCTGCGCAACGCCCGCGAAGCCATCGAGGGCGCGCCCGATCGCGGCCGCAAGGGCCGGGTGTTCGTCGAGCTGCATCGCGGCGAGGGCCTGTCCATCCTGCGCCTCTCCGACGACGGCCCCGGCGTGCCGCAACGCGCCCAGGCCAACCTGTTCCAGCCCTTCGTCGGCTCGGTGCGGCGCGGCGGCACCGGCCTTGGCCTGGCCATCGCCCGCGAGCTGGCCCAGGGCCACGGGGGAGACCTGGTGCTGGTCGAGACGGGGCCTGGGGGCTCGGTGTTCGACCTGAGCCTGGCGGGGGTTCCGGAGCCGCTGGCTGAGGTTGCTGTGGCGGCCTCGGCGCCGGGCGGTGGGGCTGAGGGCTAGGTTTTCCCGCTGGGTGAGGGCGCGTAAGCGGACCGGCTGAAGGTCCGCTCAGGGTCGAAAGCGACCCTTGACTTCCCTCCCACAAGCGGACGCCCCGCGTCCCGCTCCTCCTTAAATCTCTTGGAGGCAGCAGCGTGCTGGTCTGGAAAGGTCAGTCAAGGACCGCCTCCGGCGGCCGCGTCGCGGCGACGCGGAGCGTCGTCCTTGAGAGACCTTTCCAGTCCGGCGATCGTCTCGCCGTGAGATTTAAGGATGGCTCCCTTCGGCGCGAAGGGGGGCGGGGCGCCAGTCCAATAAATCACCGTCATTCCCGCCCTTGTGGCGGGAACCCCTGTTTCAGCTGACACGTGAAGCGCCAGCGAAGTGCGCGCGCACTTCGCCCCTCCCGCACCTGCGGCGGAGCGAGGGGTTCCCGCCACAAGGGCGGGAATGACGGGAGGTATGGGGATTGGCGCCGCTGTATCCCCGTAGTTTCCGAAGCCGAGTTCAACGAAATCAACCACTTGTAAAATAGTTGATCGCGCCAATCAGACGCGCCGAAACCGCCTGCATAATCAATCTCACCTGACAGCACGGGAAGGGCGTCCGGCCGGCGACTGAGACGGCTGTCAGGGGTGGTCGAGCGGGCAGCGCTCTTCGGGGTCTTCAGTGACCGCCTTGGCGACAGATCTGGACGGGTTCCCTGAAACATCGGGACGAAAACCCAGGCGGCGAAGGTTCGAGGCGCGCAACAGGCATGGGCTGAAACCGCCCATGCGGTCTGGACGGGGTCGCTATCCCCTCCACCCGTCGGGGGCCTAACGTCGGAAGCGGGTTAAAACCCCGCGCCCCGAGGGCTCACCGGATAACGGCTGCGCGGAGCGTTCGTCTTCGTCGAAACGGTAATCACTATCCCAATCCTCCGGGCGAGGCCCTGACGCTCCGCGACCCTTCCCACACCTTCAGCGGCCCTCCGCGTGAAGCGGCGGAGCTGTGTCGGTCGCCCTTACAGCCCCCGGGCCACGCCCTCGCGACGCGGATCGGCGCCGCCCTCCAGCACGCCACCGGGCCGCACGATCACGCCATGCAAACCCGAGGTCTCGTTCTGGCCCGTCTTGACCGTCACGCCCCGTGCATTGAGCGCCGCCACCATCTCGGGGCCGAACAGCTCGGCCTCGCCCGAGAAGTTTTCGCCGCGCGCGACGATATTGGGCAGGGCGATGGCCTCCTGCATCGACAGGCCCCAGTAGAACAGTCCCACCATGGCCTTGAGATTGTAGGACAGGATGGCGTTGCCGCCCGGCGAGCCGACGGCGGCCAGGAACTTGCCCTTGTCGTCCAGCACGATCAGCGGCGCCATCGACGAGCGCGGACGCTTGCCCGCCGCCACGGCGTTGGCCGCCGGCGCGCCGTCCTTCTCGACCGGCGAGAACGAGAAATCGGTCAGCTGGTTGTTGAGGAAGAAGCCGCCGACCATCCGGCCCGAGCCGAAGATGCTCTCGACCGTGGTGGTCATCGACACCACATTGCCGGCCGGGTCCATGACCACAAAATGGGTGGTGCCGGCCGGCTCCTGGGTGGCGTCGGGGCCGACCACGGGCGCGCCCTTGGGCAGGCCAAACTTCGGCGCGGCGCCCGCCACGTCGCTGATCAGCTTGGCGCGCTCGGCGACATAGGCCGGGTCCAGCAGGCCCTCGACGGGCACCTTCACGAAGGACGGATCGCCCACATAGCGGTCGCGGTCGGCGTACATGACCCGCTCGGCCTGCGCGAGCAGGGCCCAGGCGGCCGGGTCCTTGGGGCCCAGTTTCCCGATATCGGTGTGCTCCAGCATCATCAGGGCCTGCAGCACCGCAAGGCCGCTCGACGAGGGGTTGGGGACGCAGACCGTATAGACCTTCCACGGCCGGCACAGGGCGGGCGCCGAGCGCGGACGGTAGGTCTTGATGTCCGACAGGGTCATGCCGCCGGGCAGGGCGCCCTCGTGCAGCTTGTCGACGATGGCCTGGGCGATGGGGCCTTCATAGAGGGCGCTGGGGCCCTCGGCCGCCAGGCGCCGCAGGGTGGCCGCATAGGCCGGGTTCTTCAGGGTGTCGCCGGCCTGGTAGCGCTGACCGTCGGGCTTGGTGAAATAGGCCTTCACGTCCGGCATGGTGTTCTGCGGCACGCGCGGGCTGTTGACCATGCCGGCCATGCGCGGGCTGACGGCGAAGCCGTCGGTCGCCAGGGTCTCGGCGTCCTTGAACAGGGAGCTCCACTTGGCGGTCCCGTGTTCCTTCTGGGCCTGGGCCAGCATGGCCACCGCGCCGGGCACGCCGGTCGAGCGGCCCGACAGCAGGGCGGTCACGAAGGGCAGGGGCTTGCCGTCGGCGCCCATGAACATGTCGGGGCCGGCGCCGCTGGGGGCCTTTTCGCGGCCGTCATAGGCCGTCACCTTGCCCGTTTTGGCGTCGTAGTAGTTCAGGAAGGCGCCGCCGCCGATGCCCGAGCTCTGGGGCTCGACCAGGCTCAGAACCGCCTGGATCGCCACGGCCGCGTCGACCGCGCCGCCGCCGTCGCGCAGCACCCTCAAGCCCGCCTCGGCAGCCAGCGGATTGGCGGCGGCGACGAAGCCGCGCGGCGGGGTGGCGGCCGGCGAGGTCGAGGCGACGGGCGCCTGGGCCGCAGATGGCATCGATCCGCCGGGCATCTGGGCGCAGGCGGAAAGGGCGAGCAGGGAGACGAGAACGAAGCGACGCATGCGGACAGGTTCCGTGAGGAAGAACGGCGGCGGCGGAGCCGCTGCCGGCAAGGTGTCCATGGACAACAAAGCATCGCGCCTGTCACGTCCCGGCGGCGCTTCGACCCCGTGAAAACCCATTCCGGACGCTGGCCGCGCGCAGGGCGCCCATCTGCGCGGCGACGCCGGGCGAAAACTTTTCACGATAAGGACCAAACGCCGCTTGCGCCCCGCAATGGGACGGGCTATTTCCCCCGCCTCGCCGAAAGGCAATGCGCGCCCGTAGCTCAGCTGGATAGAGCATCAGACTACGAATCTGAGGGTCGGACGTTCGAATCGTTCCGGGCGCGCCATTTTCTTCCCATTGAGATCGTTACGATTCTTCGGATCTGCCTTCGGGCGGGGATGAGAATTTCACGCCGGTTTACCGGGACGTTTACGGCTCACCTTCCCGAGCTGTTCGCGGCGACCTTTGGCGCCGCCTGTTTCGCCAGCAGCTTTAAGACGTCATCCACGCGGTTCTATCCGGCGTCGGCCTGCTTCCAGGGCCAGGGCGGCGCCCTTTACCCGATCAAAGCCATCGACGCTCAGGGGCCAAAGCCGTCCGGGCATAGCCGCCGAACGTCGCCGGAGCGCTTTTCGGTGATCCAAAAGAGCCGATCCTGCGGGCGGCCAGCCTCTTCAACGCCCGCCGTGCCTGGCCGTCCACCTGTAGGAGATCTGTGCGCTAAGCCGGCGCTTGCGGCTCAGGTCCCCCGGCCTTGATGCGGCGTCCTGACGGTCTGGCTGAAAGCAAAAGCGAGGCCTGGAAAAGGTTCGGCGTTTGACCATTCCCTATTCCTGTGATTTATCATCTTAATGACCGGTGCAGCCGGCATCTAGTGAGATCGCTCGTTCGGAAATGAAGCGATCAATTGCCCATTTGGGAGGGAAGTATGATCCGTACGGGACCTGGAGCCCGCGTTCGCGCGCTTGGCTTTAAACTGATGATTGGCGCCAGTGCGAGCGCTCTCGGCTTTGTCGCTTTGGGCGGGGCTGCGGCCGCGCAGTCAGCACCCAGTGCTGATGTTGTCGATGAGATCGTCGTGACGGGTCTGCGCGCCAGCCTGACGCGCGCCATTGACGTCAAGCGCAAGGCCGCCGTGATCGTCGACTCCATCGCCTCCGAAGATCTGGGCAAGTTCCCGGACAGCAACGTCGCCGAATCCCTCCAGCGGATCACGGGCGTCTCTATCGACCGCAGCGGCGGCGAGGGCCGTTTCGTCACGGTCCGCGGATTTGGTCCGTCTTTCAACAACGTGCTGGTCAATGGTCGTACCCTGGCCACCGAAAACGCCGGCCGCCAGTTCAGCTTCGACCTTCTGGCCGCCGAGCTGATCTCCGGCGCTGATGTCTACAAGTCCAACAACGCCACCCTGCAGGAAGGCGGCATCGGCTCGACCATCAACGTCAAGACCGCCCGCCCGTTCGACATCCGTGGCAGCAAGGCGATCCTCAGCGCCAAGGCGAATTATGAGGACCTGTCGGAAGAGGCCTCGCCGGACGTGTTCGGCCTGTTCTCGACGCGCCTGGCCGATGACCGCATCGGCGTTCTGGCCTCGGTGTCCTATCAACAGCGCAAGGCGCGCGTCGATACGGCCGCCACTAACGGCTATTATCGGACCACAGTGGGTGCAGGCGCCAGCGCCCTGACCAACGTGCTGTTTCCCCAGAACTACGACCAGATCTCCGACCTGCAGGATCGCGAGCGCCTGGGCGTGACCGGTACCGTGCAGTTTCGGGCCAGCGAAGAGCTGACCCTGTCGGTCGACGCGCTGTACAACAAGTTCAACGTAGACTCGAATGCAAACAGTGTCGGCCACTTCTTCTCGCCGGGCGATGTCAGCGGCGTGACGATCGACGGCAATCGTACCGTCACGGCCTTCTCGCAGAACGCCAACGGTCACACCGACTACATCAACCGCACCTTCAACCGGCCGACCGAACTGCGTGCCTTCGGCGCCAATGCCGACTGGAACCCGACCGACAAGATCAACATCAAGCTGGACACCGCCTATTCCAAGGCGGAGTCGAACAACGGCGGCAATGAGATCTTCGCGGTGATCGGCTTCAACAACGCCGTGAACTTCAACAATACCGGCACGGGCCTGCCCGGCGTTACCGCCGCTCGCGGCTTCACCGATCCGTCGGTCGGACGCGCCCACTTTACCACCCGCGAGGGCGTTGATACCGCCGAGACGGTCTATGAGACCCGCCTGGATGCGGTGTTCAGCACCGACTATGAGGTCTTCACCAAGCTGCGCTTCGGCGGCATCTATACCGACCGCACCAAGGAAAACGCCCTGGTCCGCTCCGACAACGACGTCGGTTGCGCCTATTGCGGCTATGGCATTCCCGTCCCCGCCGGCATGCTGAAGGCCTTCGATCCGGGCTCTTTCCTGAGCGGCGAGTCGGGCGCCTTCCCGCGCCAGTGGTTGGCCTTCAATTCCGAGGACTATTTCCGGTTCTTGGAAACGGCCGCCGCCGGCAACGCCCAGGATGTCGCCGCCGGTCGCCCGGCCGGCGCCACCGCAGCCTTTGTCCGCTCCAAGAACGGCTATGCCGCTGTTCGTCAGCCCTCGTCCTACTCGGTCAGCGAAAAGATCAGCGGCGGCTATGTGCAGGGCGACTTCGAGGCCACCATCGGTGGCCTGCCCTGGAGCGCGACGGTCGGCATGCGCTATGTCCGTACCGAATTGGTCTCTAACGGCACCCAGCAGACTCTGCTGGACCTGTTGCCGATCGTCGGCGACAGCACCGCCTATACGGCCGCCTTCGCCGCCACTTCGGCGTCGGTGTCCAGGAGCACGGTCTATGACAACTTCCTGCCCAGCCTGAACGTCAAGGTCGACATTACTCCTGACCTGGTAGGCCGCTTTGCCGCCACCCAAACCGTCTCGCGCGCCAATCTGACCGATGTGGCCCCCCGGATCACCTTCACCAGCCTGCGCCCGGGCAACCTGGCGGCCAGCGGAGGCAATCCGGAACTGAAGCCCTTCAAGTCGACCAATTTCGACACCTCGGTCGAATGGTACTATCAGGACGCCGGCTATCTGACGGTCGGCGCTTTCTACAAGCAGATCGACGACTTTATCCTGACCTCGGTGGCGCCCGAGACCTTCACCGTAGCCAATGCAGCGGGCAATTTCCCCGGCGGCCTGGCGACGTTCAATGTCCAGCGCCCCCGCAACGCCCAGAGCGCCGATGTCTATGGTATCGAGGTGGGCTTCCAGCACACCTTCGACTATCTGCCCGCCCCGTTCGACGGCCTGGGCGTCACGGCCAATGCCACCTTCGTGGACAGCAAGGCCAATCTGGCCGCCACGGCGCGGACCTTCGCGCTTGAAGGTCTGGGCGACAGCCAGAACCTGGTCGGCTTCTATGCCAAGGGTCCGATCGAGGTCCGGGTCGCCTACAACCACCGTGACGGCTTCATCAGCACCGCGGCCAACGGCACCGGCGGCGATCCGATCTTCACCAAGGGCCAGGGCCAGGTTGATTTCCAGGCTCGCTATGCGGTGTCGTCGAACTTCTCGGTGTTCGTGGAGGGGACCAACCTCAACGACGCCAAGACCGAGACGGTCGGCAAGTACGACAACCAGTTCCTGAGCCTGGTGGACACCGGCCCGCGCTACGCGGTCGGCCTCCGCGCCCAGTTCTAGCAGACCGGCCGGGAGCGGCTCGCCGCTCCCGGCCGCCCTCTAGCGCGCGCTTGTCGGCGCGCGTTCCTCACCTACCCTGCGCTGGGGCGGGCCTTCGCGGGCCCGCCCCTTTTTTCGTCAGGATCAGTCGCGCCGCGACAGATGCAGAATGAAGCCGGTCTGGGGATGCAGGCGGGGGAGTTGCAGGCCAACGGCCATCAAGGTGCGACCATCAAGCTCCACGCCTTCGACAAGCGCCTGGGTCAGCGCCGAGCGCGCGGGCGGCTCTGACGGCCATACCAGCTTGACCGCGTAGCGCGCCTCGGCGTCCAGGCTCGCCAACCGCAGCCGCCCGGCGAAATAGGCGTCCTGTTCACGGATCAGCGTATAGGAAAACACCGCTTCTGAGCCGTCCCGGGCAACGATGCCGAACGCAGTCTCGTTGGCGGGCCGGTCGAGCCGGTGAAGGTCGCCGGAATGAATCAGGCCTCTCAGCTGCTTGTAGAGCGCCACGCCCTGGGCCAACTCGGTGCGCTCGCCAGGCGTCAGCGCCAGCAGGTTCGCCTCGATGCCGAAATGACCGAACAACGCGGTCGAGACCCGCGTCGCCATCGACACGCGGCGACCGGTGATGTGGCAGTCGGTCGGCCCGACATGGGCGCCCATCAGTTCGGCGGGAATGAACAGCGAAGCCCCCTTCTGGATCGACAGGCGGTCCAGCGCGTCATTGCTGTCGGAGGTCCAGATCCGGTCGGTGCGCTCCAGGATCCCGAAGTCGGCGCGCCCACCGCCCGAGGCGCAGCTTTCGATCTCGACCTGCGGATGGGCAGCGCGCAGACGGTCGAGCACGGCGTAGAGGCCCGCGACGTGGGCATGCGCCCCGGCGCTGCCGTCGGCCCCGCCGGGATGGCTTACGTCGCGGTTCATGTCCCATTTCAGATAGGCGATCGGGTGCTCGGTCAGCAGCGCATCGATCCGCCCGTAGAGATAGTCGCGCACCTCGGGTCGTCCGAAATCCAGCACCAGCTGGTTGCGGAACGACAGCTGCGGCGCGGGCGCACAGCCCAGAACCCATTCGGGATGGGCGCGATAGAGATCGCTGTCGGGATTGACCATTTCCGGTTCGACCCACAGGCCAAACTCCATGCCGGCGGCCAAGACGCGGTCGACCAGGGGCTTGAGGCCCTGCGGATAGACGCTCTCGTCGACGAACCAGTCGCCCAGGCCGGCAGTGTCGTCGCGGCGGCCCTTGAACCATCCGTCGTCCAGCACGAAGCGCTCGGCGCCGATCGCGGCGGCCGACTCGACCAGCTGGAGCAGCCGCTCCTGGTCATGGTCGAAATAGACGGCCTCCCAGGTATTGTAGTGCACCGGGCGCGGCTTGGTCCGCAGGCGCTGATGCTGGGGCCGGGCGCGCACCCAGGCGTGATAGGCCTGCGACATGCCACTGAGCCCGGCGTCGGAATAGGCGGCATAGAGCGCGGGGCTGAGATAGTCGGCTCCGGGGCCCAGGCGGATCTCGCCCGGCATGAACAGCTCGCCCATCTGCACATAGGCGCGGGCGTCCGACAGGGTCTCGGCGACGATGCGATGATTGCCGCTGGCGCCAAGGTGGAAGCCATAGACCTCGCCCACGGCTTCGCCGCAGGGGGCGCATTCGACGATCAGGCCGGGGAAGGCATCATGGGAGCTGCGGCCGCGGCGGTTCTCGCGCACCGTGGACCCTTGCCCCAGTGGGGTGCGGCGCATTTGGAACTCGCCCGACCATCGGCCATCCAGATTGATCAGATGGCTTGCCGACGGCGGCAGGGGCAGGGTCGGCGCGGCGCAGGCGTCGATCGTCAGGGCGGCGTCACCCTCGTTGACGACCCGGGTCGATGCAACCAGCACGTCCTGATCGGGACGCAGTTCCAGGCGGTGCGTCAGGACGATGGCGTTGTGGTCGTCGCGCGACACGATCTCGACCGCGGACGGGTTGATCCAGTCG
This sequence comes from Caulobacter sp. FV1ye13L, assembly GCF_058681155.1. Next base: position 545,566 of record NZ_CM178732.1, on the reverse strand, counting down.
ATGCGATCAATGCGGGTGAAGGTGGCCCAGGCCTGGCCATCGCGATGCGCCAGCAGACCCGGCGCGCCCGGAAACCCCTGCCCCAGCAGGGGCGTCAGGGCCAGGGGCGCGGCGACGGCCGGCGAACAGGGCGCTGCGGCGCGCGATGCCATCAGCACCAGCGACATCGGATCCAGACCGGCCGCAAGCCTCGCGCCCCAGTGCAGGACGATCGGCGCATCACCTCGGCAATCGACGATCAGGGTCGTCGTCTTGCCATCGAGTCGAACGAAGGGCGGGGGGCTGGACATCGGCAAACCCTGGAAAACGTGAAACGAAGGCGCGTCTTGGGAAAGGTCTGAGTTGACGCTTTCATTTTGTAGGATAAATGAGATGCAAGAGAAAGACGTCTGTGAAACCGGTCGTTACAAAGTGCGGATAGGTTTTGGCGTCCCTCGTGACGCCTAGGCCGTGGTGACGATCGATGTCGCGAAAAGCGACGCGTCGGGAGTGAGACATGCTGGGCGTTTGCTACTATCCGGAACAATGGCCGACCAGCCTTTGGCGCGAAGATGCGCGCAAGATGAAGGCGCTGGGCCTGACCTATGTCCGGATCGGCGAGTTCGCCTGGTCGCGCTTTGAGCCGGAGCCCGGCGTCTACGACTTTGCCTGGTTCGACGAGATCGTTGCGATCCTGACGGAGGCCGGGCTCAAGGTCGTCATCGGCACCCCGACCGCCACGCCGCCCAAGTGGCTGATCGACCGGCACCCCGACATCCTGCCCGTCGATCCCGTGACCGGCCGCGTGCGCGGCTTCGGATCGCGCCGTCACTACGACTTTTCGAGCGAGACCTATCTGCGCGAGTGCGAACGGATCGTCCTGGCCCTGGCCGAGCGCTATGGCCAACATCCCGGCGTCGCGGGCTGGCAGACCGACAACGAACTGAGCTGCCACGACACGACCCTGAGCGCCTCCCCGGCCGCCAAGGCGGCGTTCCAGGCCTGGTGCGCCGACCACTATGCCGACGTCGATGCGCTGAACACGGCATGGGGCAATGTCTTCTGGTCGATGGAGTATCGCAGCTTCGACGAAATCGAACTGCCGGTCGGGGCCGTCACCGAGACCAGCCCGGCCCATCGTCTGGCCTATCGCCGCTTCTCGTCGGATCAGGTGGTGCGTTTCCACGACGCCCAGGTGAAGATCCTTCGCGCCCATTCGCCCGGCCGTTTCGTCACCCACAACTTCATCCCGATGAACGAGACCGGCGTCGACAACCACGCCGTGGCCGCCGATCTCGACTTCGCCAGCTACGACAATTACCCGCTGGGCCGCACCGACCTGCTGATGGCGCAGGAGTCGGCCGAGGTCTTCGCGCCCTACATGCGGACCGGCCATCCGGATTTCGGGACGTTCTTCTTCGACCAGACCCGGGGGCTGGCCCCCGGCGCCTTCTGGATCATGGAGCAGCAGCCCGGGCCGGTGAACTGGGCCAACCACAATCCCCGCCCCGCGCCGGGCATGGTGCGGCTGTGGACGTTGGAGGCCTTCGCTCACGGCGCCGGGGTGGTGAGCTATTTCCGCTGGCGGCAGGCCCCGTTCGCCCAGGAGCAGATGCACGCGGGCTTGCTGCGCCCCGACAGCAGCCAGGCTGCGGCCTGGCCGGAAGTCGAAGCGGTGATGCAGGATCTTGCAGTGCTGAACCTGGCCGATCAGCCCACCCAAAAGGCGCGGGTGGCGCTGGTGGTCGATGTCCAGGCCCAGTGGCTGGGCGAGATCGAGCGCCAGGGTCGCAGCTACGACTATACCCAGATCCTGCTGGACCACTATCGCGCCCTTCGCGCCCTGGGCCTGGACGTGGACTTCATCGCGCCGGACGGCGATGCCTCGGCCTATGCCCTGGTGGTGGTCCCGTCCTTGGCCATGCCGACGGCGCAGATCGTGGCAAACCTCACTTCCGGCAACGGCATTGTGTTGTTTGGCCCGCGCTCCGGGGCCAAGACCCAGGACCTGACCCTGCCAGAGGGCCTGCCGCCGGGTGCCCTGCGCGACGTTCTGCCCATCCGGGTGCTGTCGGTCGAGACCCTGCGCCCCGATTGCCCCGGCACGCTCAGCTGGCACGGTCGATCCTATGCCAGCACGATGTGGCGCGAGGAGATTGAGGTCGTGGCGGGGGCCGCCGGTGTGGACATCCTGGGTCACTATGAGGACGGCGCGCCCGCCATCGTGCGGTCGGGCCAGGCGATCTATCTGGCCAGCCTGACGGATCGCGCCTTCCTGACCGACTTCCTCGAAAGCCTTTGCCTTGAAGCGGGCGTTCCGGTCACGCGGCTGGCCGGCGATCTGCGCCTGCGTCGGCGCGGCGACCTGACCTTCGCCTTCAACTATGGCGCCGAGGCGATAGACGCACCGGCCCCGGCCAAGGCAGGCTTCGTGATCGGCGGGCGACAGATCGCCCCCCGCGACCTCGCCGTCTGGAGAACCCCCGCATGACCCGTCTTCTGGGATCGCTTCTGATCCTGTGCCTGACCGCGCCGACAGCGGCGCTGGCCCAGCCCTCCCCTCTGGCCGACGCTCCCGCCCTGGCCGCCGCAGGCGACTACCCCGTGGGCGTGCATGCCCAGACCCTGGTCCATGCCGGTCAACCCGATCTGCTGGCCAGCGACCTGACGAGCGGCAAGATCGCCCGCACCGACCGCGCCCTGCCCGTCACCCTGTGGTATCCGGCCGTCCGGCCCGCCGCCGATGCAGCGCCGGTGCGCTACACCATGCCTGACGAGCCCAAGGCCGGCGTCGCCCCCACCCAGGTGTTCTACAAGACCGGCACCGCCTTCCCGGACGCCAAACCCGTCCGGGGCCAGGCCTTTCCGCTGGTCGTGATCTCGCATGGCTACCGCAACTGGGGCACCAGCTTCAGCGACCTGGCCGAAAACCTCGCCTCCAAGGGCTATGTGGTGGCGGCGATCGACCACCAGGACCTGGAGCCCGCCACCCTGGCCGCGCCGCAGCTCTCGTTCGCCGTCACCCTGATCACCCGGGTGGCTGACCAGCGGTTCGTGATCAGCGAATTGGCGCGTCGCGCCGACCAGGGCCTGCTGAAGGGGGTCTACGACGCCGGCAAGGTGGGACTGATCGGCTATTCGATGGGGGGCTTTGGTGCCCTGGCCACGGTCGGGGCTGGCTTTGACGCCCAGGGTCCGCTCTACAAGCTGGTGCCGGGCGATCTGCTGAAGCCCTTCACGACCCTGGACCCCAGCTTCGAGGCCGGCCTGCCCAAGGGCGTCAAGGCCATGGTCGGCCTGGCCCCCTGGGGCGGCGCGCCGCCGCTGCGGGCGTGGAGCGCCCAGAGCCTGGCCGGCGTTAAGACGCCCAGCCTGCTGATCGTCGGCGACCACGACGATGTCAGCGGCTATGCCGAAGGCGTGGCCTGGATCTATGACGCTCTGCGCGGCACCGATCGCCATCTGCTGGTCTATGCCAATGCCCGCCACAACATCGCCCGCGACGGTACGCCCCCGAGCCTGACCGGCCAGTTCCAGTCCGTGGAACGCTATGAAGAGCCAGTGTGGCGCCGCGACCGGATCCTGGCGATCAACCGCCACTTCATCACCGCCTTCCTCGATGCCAACCTGAAGGGTGACGCCGGCAAGGGTGCCTATCTGACCGTGCCGACGCCCGAGTCCGGCAAGGGCGCCTGGCCCCTGGCCCAGGGCGCGTCGGTCGGCGCGCAGACCGCGATCCCGGGCGACGCCACCACCGCCGGCTACTGGCCTGGTTTCCAGCGTCGCTGGGCCCTGGGCCTTACCCTGCGCCACGACACGCCTGAACCCACAAAACAATAACAAGAACCGGAAACGCCCAAGCCATGCACCTGCAAATGACGCAAGCCTGGATCGCGGTGGGGCTCACCGCCCTGATCGGCCTGATCACCTATCTGAAATGCCGGGGGCAGGGGCGCGGCGCTGAAGGCGGCAACCGGGAGTTCTTCCTGGCGGGGGGCGGCCTGTCCTGGATCTTCGTCGCCGGTTCAATCACGATCACCAATCTCAGCACCGACCAACTGGTGGGAATGAACGGCAACCAGATGGCCCTGCTGGTCTGGTGGGAGCTGTCGGCCGTCGTCGGTCTCAGCATCCTGGCCTGGGTGTTCCTGCCCATCTACTACCGAAACAACTGCACGACAGTGACCGAGCTTCTGGAGAAGAAGTACAATCACGTCGGCATTCGTTCGACGATCGGCACCATCTTTCTGGTCGGCAACGTCGTCATCTACCAGCCGATCATGCTCTACACCGGCGCGCTGATGATGAAGTCCATGTTCGGGCTGGAGATCCCGATCATCGTGCTGGCCGCCGGCTTCGCCGTCGCCGGCTCGCTCTACGCCATCTTCGGCGGGCTGCGCGCCGTGGCCGTGACCGACACCTACAGCGGCATACTCCTGCTCGCCATGTGCATGCTGGTGGTCTTCCTGTCGTTGAACGCTATCGGCTTCGACTTCAGCGGCATCCCGCCCGAGCGCCTGAGCTTGATCGGCGGCAATGACTCCCCGATCCCGTGGCACACCCTTCTGACCGGGATGATCTTCATCCAGATGTTCTACTGGTCGACCAACCAGACGATCACCCAGCGCGCCATGGCTGCGCCGAACCTGAAGGAAGCCCAAAAAGGCGTCTTCGCCGCAACCGTCGTTCGCCTGCTGATCGTTCCGCCGATGGTCGTGATCCCCGGCATTGTCTCCTACAAGCTGTTCGGACATCTCGGCGATGCGGCCTATGGCAAGATCGTCTGGCACGTTCTGCCCAACTGGATGTCGGGCATCTTCGCTGCGGCCATCGCCTCGGCGGTGCTGGCCCACTTCGCCAGCGTGCTGAACTCTTCGGCGGCGCTCTATGTCTGTGACATCCACGAAAAGTACATCGACCCCAAGCCCAATGTGCCGCGCCTGAGCATGTGGGCCAGCATCGGCTTCGTGCTGCTGTCGCTGCTGCTGGTGCCGGTCTATGACGACGCCGAGAGCATCATCAACCTGGTGCAGAAGTTGAACGGCCTGACCAGCATGCCTGTGCTGTCGGTGTTCATCGTTGGCCTGCTGTTCCGCAATGTCGACGCCCGCGCGGCGATCGCCGGCCTGGTGTTCGGCGTGTGCCTGTATGCGATCTTCAGCTTCGGCTGGGCGCCCCTGCACTACATCCACATGATGTTCATCACCCTTTGGACCACGGTCGCCTTCTCGCTGGCCCTCAACCGCTGGGTCTTCGGCAAAAAGGCCGAGTTCATCTTCGCCCGCAAGGCAGCCACCGCCTGAGGCCTGCCGACGGACGCGCGTTCAGTAAGCCTCTCGGAAGATAGTGAGACGATGACCACGGATATCCTTCATGACCTCGTGGTCATCGGCGGCGGCGTCAACGGCTGTGGCGTGGCCCGAGACGCGGCCGGGCGCGGCGCCGCAGTGGTGCTGTTCGAGCAGGGCGACCTGGCTGGCGCGACCTCGTCGGCCTCGACCAAGTTGATCCACGGCGGGCTGCGCTATCTTGAGCAATACAAGTTCCGGCTGGTCAGAGAGTCGCTGATGGAGCGCGAGGTGTTGTGGGCAATAGCCCCCCACCTCATCCAGCCGCTGCGGTTTATCCTGCCGCATCACAAGGGCCTGCGGCCCCGCTGGATGCTGCGCGTGGGCCTCTTCCTGTATGACCATCTGGGTGGCCGCAAGCGGCTGCCCGCGACCCGCAGCCTTGACCTGCGACGCGATCCGGCCGGCGCGCCGCTGGATCCGCGCTTCACCCATGCCTTCGAATACTCCGACTGCTGGGTCGATGACGCCCGCCTCGTCGCCCTCAACGCACTGGACGCCGCCGAGCGCGGCGCGACGATCCATACGGGCGCGCGGGTCATCGCGGTCGATCGCTTGGCGGATCATTGGCGCGTCACGGCGACGACGGCGGCCGGCGAAACAATCACCGTCAGCGCTCGCGCCCTCGTCAACGCCGCCGGCCCCTGGGTCGAGCGGCTGGTCGGACTTTCGGGCCTGACGGCGCCGGCCGGCGTGCGGCTGGTGCGAGGCAGTCACATCGTCACGCGCAAGCTGTTCGACCACGACAGGGCCTACATCTTCCAGAACGGCGACGGCCGGATCATCTTTGCCATCCCCTACGAGCAAGACTTCACCCTGATCGGCACCACCGACGCGGACCATCACGGCGATCCCAAGGACGTCACCGCCACCGACGAGGAGGTCGCCTACCTTTGCGCGGCGGCCAGCGAGTATTTCAAGGCTCCGATCCAGCCCGCCGACGTCGTCTGGCGCTATGCCGGCGTCCGCCCCTTGCTGGACGACGGCGCCTCCGATGCCCAGGAAGCCACTCGCGATTATGTGCTGAGCCTCGACGCTCCCAAGGGCGCCGCGCCAGGCCTCAGCGTGTTTGGCGGCAAGATCACAACCTATCGCCGGCTGGGCGAGGCGGTTCTGAATGAGATCGGGCCCCACATGGGCGTCGACCTGGGTCCGGCCTGGACCCGCGCGTCACCCCTGCCGGGCGGCGACCTGTCGGGCCAGGACCTGGACGCCTTCATCGCCGGTCTCGTCACGCCCTATCCCTTCCTGAAGCCGCCTACGCTCCGTCGCATGGCCAAGGCCTATGGCTCGCGGATCCCCGATATGCTCGGCGAGGCCACCAGCCTGGCGGACCTCGGCCAGCATTTCGGGGCCGATCTCTACGAGCGCGAAGTGCGCTACCTGATCGCCGTCGAGTGGGCTCGCAGGGCCGAGGACGTGCTTTGGCGCAGGAGCAAGCTGGGACTTCGCCTCGACGCCGATCAGACGGCCGTGCTCGAACTGTTCATGCGGACCGCCAGCAACCTCTGACCATGACCAAGCCTATTCTCGTCATCGATCAGGGCACCACCTCGTCGCGCGCCATCCTGTTCTCGCCTCGGCTCGAGATCATCGCCACGGCGCAGCGCGAGTTTCCCCAGCATTTCCCGGGCTCGGGATGGGTCGAGCATGATCCGGAGGATCTCTGGTCTTCGGTGCTGGAGGTCATGCGCGAGGTGCTGGCCAAGACCGGAACAGCGCCGGATGCGGTCTTGGCCATCGGCCTGACCAACCAGCGCGAGACCGTGGTGATCTGGGACCGGGCCACCGGCTTGCCGATCCACAACGCCATTGTCTGGCAGGACCGCCGCACAGCCGACCTCTGCGAGCGCCTGCGCGCCGACGGGCGCGAGCCGGAGATCGCCAGGCGGTCGGGCCTTCTGATTGATCCCTATTTCTCGGCGACAAAGATTGCCTGGATCCTCGACAACGTGCCCGGCGCGCGCGCGCGCGCCGAGGCCGGCGAACTGGCCTGCGGCACGGTCGATAGCTTTCTGCTCTGGCGGCTGACGGGCGGGGCGGTGCACGCCACCGACGCCACCAACGCCTCGCGCACCCAGCTCCTGAACATCCATACGGGCGTCTGGGACGAGACCTTGCTGGCGCTTTTCCACGTCCCGGCCACGCTCCTGCCTGAGGTTCGCGACAGCGCCGGCGACTTTGGCGAAACCCTGCCCAACTTGCTGGGCGCCGCGATCCCGATCCGAGGTGTGGCGGGCGATCAACAAGCCGCGCTGGTGGGACAGGCCTGCTTCTCGCCGGGCATGGTCAAGGCGACCTACGGCACGGGATGCTTTGTCCTGCTCAACACCGGCCAGCGTCCGGTGGTGTCGCGCCATCGCTTGCTGACGACCATCGCCTACCAGCTGGATGGCCAGCGAACCTATGCGCTGGAGGGGTCGATCTTCATTGCGGGGGCCGCGCTGCAGTGGCTGCGCGACGGGCTGGGCGTGCTCGCCAAGGCCGAGAACGCCGACGCGATGGCCAGCCAGGCCGCTGCCGATCCAGGGCTCTACATGGTGCCGGCCTTCGTCGGCCTGGCTGCACCCGACTGGCGGCCGGACGCGCGCGGCGCGATCTTCGGCCTGACCCGCGCCACTGGTCCCAACGACCTGGTCCGCGCTGCGCTGGAGAGCGTGTGCTTTCAGACCCGAGACCTGATCGCGGCCATGGTCGCCGAGGATACCCATGCGGCGTGGTCGATCCGGCTGCGCGTCGACGGCGGCATGAGCGCCTCGGACTGGATGCTGCAGTACCTCGCCGACATCCTCGACAAGACGATCGATCGGCCGCAAGTCCGTGAGGCGACCGCCCTTGGCGCGGCTTGGCTGGCCCGACATGGGTCTGATGACGCGCTGGCGAGCGACGATTTCTGGCGACTGGACCGCACCTTCTCGCGCCGGATGGACAAGGCCGCCGGCACGGCCCGGATCCAGGGCTGGCGCCGCGCCGTTGCCGCCGTCATCTCGCTGACCGAACCCCAGCCCTAGAGGCCTGGGCTATGGCTTGTCCAGACGACCGTCGTCGACGTCCAGAGCGACGCCATTGACGAACCGGGCGTCATCCGAAGCCAGGCCGACGCCGCTCAAGTCGCCGGTAACAACGACTCCGCAATCGTGAACCGTCTGCCCGCAGTCACCACTCGCGGAAGCTGCCGTCTTGGCCCCGCCAGATCGGGTTGCGCCACGACGGCGCGTCCTTGGCCGCTTCGCGCACCATGTCTTCGTCGATCTCGACGCCAAGGCCCGGGCCTTGCAGAGCGGCGACCATGCCGTCGCGCACCTCGAACACCTCGGGGTTGCGCATGTAGCTGAGCAGGTCGTGTCCGACGTTGTAGTGGATGCCCAGGGACATCTCCTGGATCACGAAGTTGGGCGTGGTCAGGGCCAGCTGCATGCAGGCCGCCAAGGCCATCGGCCCCAGCGGGCAGTGGGGCGCCACGCCCACGTCATAGGCCTCGGCCATGGCGGCGATACGCTTGCACTCGGAAAGGCCACCCGCGTGGCTCAGGTCAGGCTGGATCACGTCCACGGCCGCCGTTTCCAGGAAGGGCTTGAAATCCCAGCGGCTGTAGAGCCGTTCCCCAAGGGCGATCGGCAGGCTGGTCAGGCGCGACAGCTGGACGATGGCCTCGACATTCTCCGAGAGCAACGGCTCCTCGATGAACAGCGGCCGCAGCGGCTCTAGCGCCGCGATCAGTTGCTTGGCCATCGGCTTGTGCAGGCGGCCGTGGAAGTCCACCGCCACATCAAGGCCCTGCGCCTTGACTGCGGCCACGCGCTCCAGCGCGTCATCGAACGCTTGCGCGCTGTCGAGCCACCCCATCTCGCCGGTGGCGTTCATCTTTACGGCCTTGAAGCCTTGGGCCAGTCGGGCCTGGGCCGCCTCGACGACCTCGTCGGGACGATCGCCGCCGATCCAGGCATAGACCGGAACCCGGTCGCGAACGCGACCGCCAAGCAGTTGCCAGACCGGCACGCCCAGGCGTCGCCCCTTGAGGTCCCACAGCGCCTGATCCAGGCCTGATAGAGCCGACATCAGCACCGGTCCGCCACGGTAGAAGCCGCCGCGATAGGCCACTTGCCAGATGTCCTCGATATTGTCGGCATCGGCGCCGATGAAGCGCTCGCGCAGCGAAGCGAAGGCGCCGTCCACGGCTTCGGCGTGCCCCTCGAGGCTCGCCTCCCCCCAGCCTACGGCGCCGTCCTGGGTCTCGACCCGGACGAACAGCCAGCGCGGCGGCACGATGAACGTCTCGATCCGCGCGATCCTGGTCGGCCCCGCGCCGACACTGAGCTCTCCGAATCGTTCAGCCGTCATCGACGATCCGCCGAGTATCTGGCGCAGCGCGAGCAAGACCGCATCGAATGGCTCCCAATAAAGCAGCGCCCAGCGTTCGCCGGGTTACATTAGCCTAGCTATGTCGAGCATCGCTTGATCGTCAAACTGTTTATCATATTAATCTTTAAATATGGACGCATTGCCAGGAGGAAGCGTAGCCTGGGTCGCCGCGAATGAAAGCGATATCGGCTTGCTTGGCGGCGATCGCCGAACTCCAACCGTTCGAGCGGCGGGGCGCTTTGCGGCATGGCGGGTTCGCGCACCGGTGTGCTCGAGGCCCCCAGTCTCGCTTGTCTTAAAGATCGCGACCTGCCGATCGTGACCTTGAGCGGCGAGGGCTGCGTCCTGGCGGGGCTGCGCATGGTCGCCGCTGCGAATTCTTGACTGGTCAAGCTCTTGGCGCAGGGCAACTATCTGTTGCGAGCTCCAGCCAAATTTGACAGCAGTGATTCCATGAAAGCTAACGACCCGCTGGAATCCCGCTCGGCGTTAGGGCGCAACCTGACCTTCGGTCTTCTGGACGTGTTGGGGCGCATGATCGTCACGGGAGCCTATGACGGCCGGCCGTTCCCGATCGAGGCCGAGCTTTCCAAGGAACACGCCGTCAGCCGTTCCGTAACGCGCGAGGCGGTCAAGATGCTGGCCGCCAAGGGCCTGCTGACCGCACGTCCCCGGCAAGGCACCATCATCACCCCGCCATCGGCCTGGAACTGGTTCGACACTGACGTGCTCCGCTGGTTGCTGGAGCGGAAGTTCTCACTGAGCCTGCTGCGCCAGTTCACCGAGCTGCGACTGAGCATCGAGCCCGGCGCCGCCGCGCTGGCGGCTCAGGCTGCCAGTCCCTCGGGCCGGGATTTGATTAAGCTCGGATACGCCCGGATGGAGGCGGCCGAAGCTGGCTTCGACAATCCGCTCAGTTCTGACATCGCCTTCCACATCGCGATTCTGGAAGCCTCTGGAAATCCATTCTACGCTCAGTTCCGCGACGTCGTGGCCACGGCTTTGCAGACCTCCATCCAGTTCACCAATCGCTACCGGGGACGCAGCGCGAGCCTGCCGGCGCACAAGGCTGTAATGGACGCGATCATGGCGCACGATGCCGCCACCGCGGCCGAGACCATGCGAGAACTCATCGCCGACGTCATGGACCTCATCAAAGAGGCGATAGCGGAACAGCCCTAAATTGGGGTCCAGCCGACACGGAGGGCCGGAGATCGCCGGGGGCGGTCATACCCGCCAGCTGGGCCTCGCGAGGGCTCCTGCCGGTCCAGCGTTTGAAGGCGCGGGAGAAGGCGGCAGGTTCGGAGAAGCCGACGAGGTAGGCGGTCTCGTTGACCGAGGCTCTGGCGCCGGTGAGGTAGCGCAGCGCCATGCGGTGGCGCAGGGCGTCAAGCACCTGTTCGTAGGTGGCGTCCTCGGTCTTGAGCTTGCGGAACAGGGTCTGGCGGCTGAAGCCCATGGCGCGGGCGACGGCGTCGGCGCCGACCTCGCCAGTGTGCAGCAGCGGAAGCAGCACGGCCTCGACCCGGCCGCGGACGGTCTTCTGGTCCTCGAGTTCCTGCAGCAGGCCGTCGGCGCACCGGGTCAGGACGCCAAACACGTAGCGCGGCTGAAGCGCCACCGGCCAGGTCGCGATGCGCGGGTCTAGCCGCAGGGCGTTCCAGCCGCTGGAGAAGGTCACCGGGCACTGGAAAATGCGGTCATACTCGGCGCTCCAGGCCGGGGCCGGGTGGGTAAACTGCACCTCCAGCACATGCGGCTCTGGCAGAAAGCGGCGCGGGCCGCAGACCAGCCGGGCGAAGGCCCCTTCGGTCAGTTCGGGGAAAGCGTTGGGATCAGCGCGCGTGTCGACCATCCACAGCTGGCCGTCGCGCGCGGTCAGCGCGAAGCGCGGCCCGTCGCTGAGTCCTTCGGTCTCCAGAGTCAGCCGGCCGAAGCGCTGCATCTGGGCGAAGGCTTCGCCCATGGTGGCCGAGGCGTTCATGATCAGCCCGACGATCGACATCTCCGCCAGGTCGACAGCCTCGCCGAAATGCAGCGCCAACGCCGGATCGCCGCAGAGGTCCTGGGCCGCGCGCATCAGGGCCACATAGGCCTCGAACGCCAGGCGGCCGTCGGGGTCCTCCAGGTCGGCGGTACCCAGACCGGCTCGAGCCATGAGCGCCGCGCGATCAGCGCCCCGCTGGACAGCGAAGGCGATCAGGCCGGCGGCGAGTCCTGCTGACGTGGTCAGGTGCGACATCGGCGCGGCCCCTAGTGTTACGAACGATCATGCGCGCGCTACGCTCGATCATGGCGCCCGCCGGGCCAATCGACAAGAAAGGGGCCCATGTCACTCCGGTTTCCTGTCTCACCCGTCCTGTTCGCCGTCGCCGCCGCGCTGCTGCCTTCGATCGCCCTGGCGGAAAATCTGGAGGCCGGGCCCGGCGATCCGGCCTGGATGCATCTGGGGGCCAACGCCCTGCTTTGGGCGCACATCACCGGCGGGGCGATCGGGATGGTCACCGGCGTCGTCGCCCTGGCCTCGCGCAAGGGTCAGCGGGTCCACCGCGCGGCGGGATCGGTGTTCTTTGCGGCGATGTTCGCGGCCTATGCCATCGGCGCGGGCGTCGCGCCGTTCCTTGAAACCGGGCAGCGGCCCAACTTCGTTGCCGGCATCCTGGCGCTGTACCTTCTGATCAGTGGCACGATGGCGGCCCGACAGCGGGAGGTGAAGGCTGGCGCGCCGGAGGTCATCGGGCTGGTCGTCGCCCTCACCATCACCGCCGCCGGCGTGATCTTCATGCGGATGGGCGCGGCCAGCCCCAGCGGCACAGTGGACGGCTCGCCGCCGCCGGCCTTCTTCCTCTTTACCATTGCCGGGGCCTTCGCGGCCGCAGGTGAATTGCATGTGCTCCTGCGCAAGCAGCTGTCCCGGGTCTCGCGGATTGCGCGGCACCTGTGGCGGATGTGCTTTTCGCTGTTCATCGCCTCGGGGTCGTTCTTCCTCGGGCAGCAGCAGGTGTTTCCCGAGGCCTTGCGGGACTCGGCTCTGCTCTACGTCGTCGCCCTGTCGCCGCTGCCGGTCATGCTGTTCTGGCTGGGCAAGGTCCGCTTCGACGACTGGCGCCGGCGGGTGAAGGCGGCGGTCGCACCGCGCTAGGACGCGGCCTTGCGGACGACAGCGCCGGGGCGGGCGTCAGTGGCCTGGCCATCCTGGAACACCAGCACGCCATTGACCCAGACCTTGGCGATCCCCGTGGCCAGGGCGTTGGGATGGGCGATGTCGGAGCGGTCGGCGACGGTCGCCGGATCCAGCAGCACAAGGTCGGCGAAAGCGCCTGGCATGATGGTCCCGCGCCCGGCTATGCCCAGTTGGGCGGCCGTCTGGGCGGTCATCTTGTGGACGGCCCGTTCCAGGGTCAGGGCCTGCTTCTCGCGCACATAGACCCGCAGGATCCGGGCGAAGGCCCCGAAGCCGCGCGGATGCAGGCCGTGGGTCATGCCGTCCGAACAGATCACCGCATGGTCCCAGCCGATGAAGGCGTCGATGTCGGAGCCGGTCATGGCCGTGCCGATCACCGCGTCGACCCGGTCAACCTCGGGATGGGCCAGATGATAGGCTTCCGACTGGCGGGTCAGGGCCAGATAGGTCTCGGCGGGATCGGCCCCGCGCTCGGCGGCGATGTCGGCGATGGTCTTGCCGACCAGCGACGGATCGGGCGCGAACACCGCCAGCCGCATGCCGGCCGGGGTGGTCAGCTTGGTCAGGGCGAACCTTGCGGCGGCCAGGTCGTTGAAGTCGCGCTCCGGCAGCAGCACCGCCAGATTGCTCTGCCAGTATTCGTAGGGATAGACGTCGGCGGTAATGGCCACGCCCTGGGCGCGGGCGGCGTCCAGTTTCGCCAGGAGCTGCGGCGCCTGGCCCCAGCGGTCGACGATGGCGATCTTCAGATGCGAGATCTGGACGGGCAGCTTGGCCTCGCGGCCGATGGCGATGATCTCGTCGATCGCCGCGTCCAGCTTCACGTCCTCGCTGCGCAGGTGGCTGATATAGCGGCCGTGGCCGGCGGCGGCGGTCTTGGCCAGCGCCATGACCTCGTCCGGGGTCGAGAAGATGCCGGGGTCGTATTCTAGCCCCGTCGACAAGCCCAGCGAGCCGGCCTGGAGGTCCGAGGTCAGGTCGGCCTGCATCGCCGCGATCTCGGCGGGGGTCGCGGCGCGCTTGTAGTCCGATCCCATGGCCCGCTCGCGCAGGGAGCCGTGGCCGGTGTAGGAGGCGACATTGATGGCCAGTGGGGCCTTTTCCAGGCCGGCGAAATAGGTCTTCAGCGGAAAGGACGACTCGCCGTCCTCGCCCACGACGATGGTGGTCACCCCCTGGGCGGTGAGCGGGGTCATGTCCGGGGTCTGCTCGGCCTGGCGGTCATGATGGCTGTGGGCGTCGATGAAGCCCGGCGCCAGGACCAGACCCTTGGCGTCCAACACCGTATCGCCCGGCTTTCGCGCCAGCTTGCCGACGGCGACGATGCGGTCGCCGTCCACCCGAACGCTGACCGCTCGCGACGGCGCGCCCGTGCCGTCCACCACGCGGGCGCCGATAATCAGGGTCGAGGCCAGGGCGGTGGAGGTCATCAGCAGGGACAGGCCCAGCGCGATGGAGAGGCGGTGCAGGTTGCGCGTCATGTCTCGGCCTTCCAAAGTTCAGCGTTCAGAATAGAGCGCTCCGGCGAGGGTTTTCGCCGTTTCCCGCCGCGCAGACGGCAGGATCGCAGGGGCCCCACTGTGATCGCGACCTTACCCGACGCGCGGTTTGCGCTAAGCAGGGCGGCGACATCAGCAAGGATCCCGGGATGACCGCGAACGACCCGCGCAAGGACATCGACCGCATCGATATCAAGATCCTGGCCCTGCTGCACAGGCAGGGGCGGGTGACCAAGGCGGCGATGGGCGAGGCGGTGGGCCTGTCGGCGTCGCGCTGCTGGGAGCGGATGAAGAAGCTGGAAAAGGCCAAGATCATTCGCGGCTATCATGCCGAGGTGGATCTGGGCCGGCTGGCCAAGCTCTCGACCTTCGTGGTGCAGATCAAGCTCACTGACTTCTCCTACGCCAAGGCCAAGACCTTCGAGACCGGCATCGCGGCGCATCCGAATATCGTCTCCTGCCAGGCCGTGCTGGGCGATGTCGACTATCTGATCACCGTCGCGGCCTTCGGCATCGAGCACTATCAGACCATCATGGAGGGGTTGCTCGACACCTTGGCCGTCCCCTTCGACTATGTGACCTTTCCCGTGACCAAGAAGCTGAAGGGCGAGGCGGGGCTGGATCTTGCCAAGCTGCTGGCCACGGTCGAGGACCTCGACGACTAGAGCAAAAGGTCGCCATGATTGAATCATGTCGTTTGCTCTAGATTCTTGTTTTGACGTGTTATTTCGGCGGCGAACCGGTACCCACTTCGCCGAATAACGCTCTAGCCCCACAGGGCCGCCGCAGGGGGGCGCAGGATCGCGTCGCGATAGCCGAAGCCGTGCTCGATGTCGGTCACCAGCTGGATCGGACAGTCCAGGTCGACAACCTCGCAATCCTGGGCCACCAGCAGGCCCGGCGCGATGCCCAGCGAGGTGCCCTCCATGCAGCCGATCATTAGCCTAAGGCCCCGGGCGCGGGCCGCTTCGGTCAAGGCCAGCGCCTCGGTCAGGCCGCCGCACTTGTCCAGCTTGATGTTGCAGAAGGCGTAGCGTCCGACGATCCGGTCGAGATCGGCGCGGTCGTCGAACGACTCGTCGGCGCAGAGCGGAACCTCGCCCCGATAGTCCAGCAGGGCGTCGTCCTGTCCGACGGGCAGGGGCTGTTCCACCAGTTCGACCCCCAGGGCCGAAAGGCGGGGGGCATAGGCGTTGAGCTGATCCAGGGTCCAGCCCTGGTTGGCGTCTGCGATCAGGCGGGCGCGGGGCGCGGCGGCGCGGATCGCCTCCAGCCGCTCCAGATCAACGGCGTCGCCCAGCTTCACCTTCAGGCAGGGGAAGTCAGGGGTCCAGCGCGCGGCCTTGGCGGCCATGGCGGCGGGCGTATCCATGCCCAGGGTGACGAAGGTTTCGATGGGACGCAGCGGCGCCAGACCGGCCCGCACCGCCACAGGGACGCCGGTCAGCTTGGCCTCCAGATCCCACAGCGCGCAGTCGACAGCGTTGCGCGCCCCGCCGCGCGGCAGGCGGGCGGCGATGCACGCGCGGTCCAGAAGCATGCCCGCTTCAAGCTCGACCGCCAGGGCCTGCACCTGCAACAGCATGGTCTGTGGCGTGTCGCCCAGATAGTCGACCCCAGCGGCCTCGCCGCGTCCGATCGCGCCGCGCGCCGCGATCTCGACGTGAAGCACATTGGCCTCGGTATAGACGTGGCGGGCGATGACGAAGGGCTCGGTCAGGGCGTGCGCCTCGACCCGCGCGGTCAGGCGCATCAGGCGGCGTCCGAGCGCGCTTCCGCCGTGAGCAGCAGGCCATCGACGATGGCCGCCACGCCGGTCCGCAACGGATCGCAACACGGCAGGCCCAGGGCGGCCTCCGTCTCGCGCAGATAGTCTGCGGCCGCCTTGGGGGTGAGGCGCGAGGTGTTGATGCAGATCCCGGCCATGCGAACGGCCGGATTTGTCAGGGCCGCCAGGCGCAGGTTCAGGGCGATGGCCTCGGCCATGGACGGGGTGGGGAAGGTCTCCAGTCCGTCGATGGCGGTGCGGGTGGCGTCGTGGCACAGCACCAGGGCGTCGGGCTGGCTGCCGTGCAGCAGGCCCAGGGTCACGCCGGCATAGGCCGGATGGAACAGCGAGCCCTGGCCCTCGATCACGTCCCAGTGGTCAGGCGCGGCGGCCGGGCTCAGCTGCTCGGCGGCTCCGGCGACGAAGTCGGAGATGATGGCGTCGATGGGCGCGCCGGATCCGGCGATGAAGATGCCGGTCTGGCCGGTGGCCCGGAAGTCGGCGTCGGCGCCGCGCATCTGGAGTTCTTTCGTGATGGCCAGGGCGGCGTACATCTTGCCCACGGCGCAGTCAGTGCCGACGGTCAGCAGGCGCAGGCCGGCGCGCTTGTCGCCGGTTCCGACCACGCAGAACTCAGGCGACGGTTCCCGCGCCTCGATCAGTCGGCGGCCCAGGCGCTCGGCGGTTTCGCGCACCTTGGGCAGGCTGGCCATGCGGGTGTGCAGGCCCGAGACAAGATCCAGCCCCGCCTCCAGCGCCTCGATCAGGACGGCTTCCCAGTGGGGCGGGATATAGCCGCCGGCATTGGCCACGCCCAGCAGCAGCGAGCGGGCGCCGGCCGCGTGGGCGGCCCTGGGCGTCATGTCGGGCAGGCCCAGATCGGCCTCGCAGCCGGGCAGGCGAAGCTGGCCGACGCAGGCGTCGGGACGCCAGTGGGCGACGCCCGAGGCGGTCTTGGCGCTGACCCGGTCCACGTCTCCGAGGAACATCAGGCAGGGATAGGGGAGTTCCACGACAGCACCTCGTTGTAGACGTCGTCAGTTGGGTTCGAGACCGATTGTCTCCGCCGCAGCGGGGAGGATCAGTCGCCGGAGGTCGGGTGAAACGGCCGGGCGGCCGGTGAGCGGGGCAGGATCACCGAAGCCAGAGCGTGTCGCACCCCAGCCAAGGCCTGGATCCGGTCGACGGTCCGCTCGAGGTCCACGGTCCGCCCGGCCTCGACCACGGCCACCAGGTCATAGTCGCCGGTGATCTGATGCAGGGCGGTCAGCTCGCTCATCTCGGCCAGCCGCGCGCCAACGTCGGCGGCGTCGCGCGGCGCGACCTGGATCATCACATGGGCTCGCAGGGCGGCGTCTCCGCGGTCGGCGGCGACGCCCAGGAAGGCCGGACTTGCGATCTCGACGGCGATCAAGGCTGAACTCCCTCACTCTTCGCGGAGAGTTTAGTTTGGGAGGGGCCTCGAAAAACGCCGTGTTTGGGCTGTGTCGCGAGAGAAACGCTCGCCGGCGCGCCCTCAGCGCAGGATCTTGGTCGCCAGCAGGATCGAGGAGGTCGTCCGTTCGACCCCGTCCAAGGCGCCGATGCGGTCGATCAGGGCGTTCAGCTCGGTGACCGTCTCGGCCTCGATCAGGGCGATCAGGTCGTACTCGCCGCTGATGGCGTGCAGGGCCGACAGCTCGGCGATGGCCGCCAGTTCGTCCTCCGTGATCTTGGCCAGTTTCAGCTGGACCTTGATCATCACCTGGGCGCGGATCAATCGGCGGTCATAGTCGCTGCCCAGGCGCACGGTGTAGCCCTGGATGACGCCATCCTGCTCCAGACGGCTGAGCCGGGCATAGACATTGGCCCGCGTCAGTCCAAGGTCGGCGGCCAGCTTGGTGACCGGCTGACGCGAGTCTTCGCGCAGCATCGCCAGCAACTTGCGGTCGACCTCGGCGAGGTTCTGGTCCTCCGACTTCATCGGCCCCTCCCTGAGTCTGTCCCGACCATCAGTCTCATTTCGGTGAAGGCTCGTTGGTGTAGATCGCGGTGCGCGGCGTGGGCAGGGCCGACGAGATCGCGCCCCGGTACATGCCCAGATCGTTCATGCCGAACGCCGGGCGGCCCTGGCCGTCCATGGCGATCAGACCGCCGTCGCCGCCGATCCTGGTGATCGAGGCCATGGTCTGGTCGGCTGCGGTCTGAACATCCTCGCCCTTCCAGGCGATGCGGTCGCAGACCTGGCGGGCGGCAGTCTCGCGGATGAAGTACTCTCCCGATCCGGTGGCCGACACCGCGCAGACGCCGTCGCGGGCATAGGTGCCGGCCCCAATGATCGGGGTATCGCCGACTCGCGCCCACCGCTTTCCGGTCATGCCGCCCGTCGAGGTGGCGGCCGCGATATGTCCGGCCTGGTCCAGCGCAACCGCGCCGACGGTGCCGAACAGATGGGTGGGATCCAGCACGGCCTGGTGGTTCTTCCGCCAGGTTTCCAGCTGCTTCCAGCGCTCCTCGGTACGGAAGTAGCCGGGATCGACCTGCTCCAGGCCCTGCTCTTTGGAGAACTGGTCGGCGCCTTCGCGCGTCAGCATGACGTGCGGGGACTTCTCCATCACCGCGCGAGCCAGGCTGATCGGATTTCGGGTGCGGGTCACACCCGCGACGGCCCCGGCCTTCAGGGTGTCGCCGTCCATGATCGAGGCGTCCAGCTCGTTCTTGCCTTCGGCGGTGAAGACCGCGCCCTTGCCGGCGTTGAACAGCGGATTGTCCTCCAGCGTCCGCACCACAGTCTCGACCGCGTCCAGGCTTGAGCCCCCGGACTTCAGCACCTTGGCGCCAGCCTCCAGCGCAGCCTCCAGGCCGGCGCGATAGGCCTTTTCCTTCTCAGGCGTCATGGCGCTGCTCTCCAGCACGCCGGATCCCCCGTGAACGGCCAGAGACCACTTGCTCTCGGCCGCCATGACCGGCGCCGAGGCCGCGCACAGGGCCAGGATCGACAGGCTGAGCGAGCGGATCTTGGAAGGTGTCATCGCAACTCTCTTGGACAGGCCGGAGGCGGGTTCCGGCGGAAAAAGGCGGGGAACTGGCGGTCAGCGGTCGCTGCGGATCAGCACGCCGTCCTTGACCTGGGCGGTCAGGGTAAAGGCCGGCTGCGTCACCTTGAAGGTCTTGAAGTCCAGCGTGCTTTCCGGCCCCACGCCGACAATGGGGAAGGGCGCATAGGTCAGCGGCTGGCCGGCGATGATGGTGGCGGGCTTGGCCATCGGGCGCACCAGCCAGCCGTGACCAGGACCATAGAACCGACCCACGCCGTCGCCGTCGATCAGCATCGCCGCGCCTTCGTCGATGCCGAGGCCCGCGATCGTCGGATCGTTCTCTTCCTGGATCAGCCGACCGACGAAGGCCACGAGGCGGCCCTGGCGATCGCGCTTGTCGAAGTGGCTGTCGGTGATGACCTTCGACAGCCAGGGCAGGTGCAGGAAGTCGCGCACCAGGGTGACACCGGCTGCGGTGGGATTCTTCAGCGCCTCGGGCGAAGTCATGCTGATCGAGTCGAGGCAGCCGTACGAATAGCCGCCAAGGATCGCCAGGCCGGCGCTGGTGCCGCCGATCGGCTTGCCGGCCTTGACGTGGGCGTCCAGCGCCTTGTTCAGGGCCGTGCCCTTCCAGGCGCGGATGTAGTTGCTCTGGTCGCCGCCGCCGAAGAAGATCCCGTCGGCGCGGGCGATGATGGCCAGCAGTTTGGGATCCTCGCCGGCGTCTTCGTTCTGGATCACCAGGGTCTCGACCGAGGCGACGCCGCCAACATCCTTGTAGATCTCGTCCTGCAGTTCGCGGCCGCCGCGGGCTCGCAGCACCACGATGTGGCCGCCGCCGGATTGCTTAACGAACTGACGGAAGGCCTCCAGCGGCCAGTCGCCGCCGCCCATCAGGGCCAGCAGCGGCCCGGTCTTGCCCGGGGTCGGGGCGGTGACATCGCCGATCACATAATACTCGTAGCCCGGTCCGACGGCGTCGGGACCCTTGGCGGGCGCATCGGCCGCAAGCGCGTTCAGGGGAAGGAGCAGGGCCGCCGCCATCGCGAGCGCCGAAATTCTAGCCAGCATCATATCCATCCCTCGCCTGTCGCGATCCTGGCCGTGGGCGCGGCGCCAGGTCCAGAGGCCAAACGCGCACTGGACCCCGGTCGAGCCTGTTTCCGGACCCAGCGCTGCAGATCTGTGCGCTGTGCATCAAAGCTGCACGTGGAACACATTCTGTCCACCAAATCTGACAATTTGATCTTTTCGGCTTTCAATTTGTGAGAAATGCAATCCAACATGAGCGGACCTTGGGGTGCAACCCGGCGTCGGGCCTGTCCACGAGAATGGATGCGCCGCTAAAAAAGAGGGGATAATGATGAAGATGCATCTGCTTGGGGCCAGCGCCCTTGCCGGCGCGGCGGGCCTGATGATCACCGGCCAGGCGCTCGCGCAAACCACCCCACAGACGGACGAGACCGCGGTCGAGGCCCTGGTCGTCACTGGGTCGCGCATTCCCCGGATCGCCACCGAGGGCCCGGCCCCGGTCACCGTCATCACCAGCGAGAACATCAAGGCCGCCGGCTTCAACAGCGTGCCGGACGTGCTGCGCAGCCTCACCCAGAACGGCGGCGAGACCCAGACCCAGCAGTCGTCCAGCGGCGCCGACTGGACGCCCGGCGCCCAGCAGGTCGACCTGCGCGGCCTGGGCCCCAACCACACCCTGGTGCTGGTCAACGGTCGCCGCATCGCCGATTTCCCCCTGCCGTTCAACGGCAAGAGCGCCTTCACCGACACCTCCTCGATCCCGCTGGGCATGATCGACCGCATCGAGGTGCTGAGCGGCAGCGCCTCGGCCGTCTATGGCTCGGACGCCATCTCGGGCGTTGTGAACTTCAATCTGAAGAAGAAGGCCGACGGCACCATTGTCGACGTCACCTTCGGCGGTCTCGAGCACGGCGGCGCCAGCAGCCAGCGCGTCAATGTCTCCAGCGGCTTTTCCCAAGGTGACTTCGACCTCGTCATTGGCGGCGAGTTCGTTAATCAGAAGCCGCTCTGGGCCTATGATCGCGACATCCAGGACAGCACCAAGGACGCCCCGACCGCCCGCGCCCGTATCGCGCGCCGCGACTTCCTGCGCATGGATCCTGATGCTGAAGTCTATATCGATCCAGGCCGCGCCACCTGCGCCACGCTCAGCAAGCTGAACGGTGGCTCCGTGGAATATGCCAGCCGACCGGGCTGGGGCGACTATGACGCCGACCTGGACGACTATGGCCCCGGCTATTACTGCGGCAGCTACAGCTCGATCGGCTACGGAACCATCATCAGCGAACGCAAGAGCGCCAATGTCGTGGCCTCGCTGAACTACGCCAAGACCGACGACCTATCGTTCTTCGCCGACATCTCGGCCGGCTACAGCCGCACGCGCCAGTTCCAGGATGTGCTGAACTGGGAATACCAGGACGCCAATGGCAGCGAGGACGGCATTTTCTACAACCAGTTCACGGGCGCTCTGGACCTGTGGCACCGCAACTTCACGCCTGAGGAAATGGGCGGCCTGAGCAAGGGCTACATCAAGAACGTCTCGCGCACCTTCAGCATCACGCCGGGCGTCAAGGGCTCGCTGGGCGGCGGCTGGGACTACGAGGCCTTCTATAACTTCAGCCAGTACAAGTCGTCGATCAGCTGGCCCAAGGTTGTGACCTCCAAGGCCACGGCCCTGTTCCTGGGCGCGCAGCTGGGCGTCGATGACGACAGCGGATACCCGATCTTCAATGCCGATCCGGCCCGTCTCTACAGGCCGCTGACGGTCGCCGAGTTCAACTCGATCACTGCGCGCACCACCTACAAGCCGGTCGCGCGCCAGCAGGGCGTGTCGTTCCAGGTCAACAAGGCCGACCTGTTCACCCTGCCCGCCGGCCCGGTCGGCTTCGCGGCCGTCGCCGAGCTTGGTAAGCAGTCCTACAAGCTGGGCCTCGATCCCCTGGCCACCCAGAACTACTACTACGGCCTGCGCGACGCCGACGGCGATGGCTCGCGCAAGCGCTGGGGCGCCGGCTATGAGTTCCGCGCCCCGCTGCTCAAGAGCCTGGAGCTGAGCACGGCCGGCCGCTACGACGGCTACAAGTACGGCGGCAACACCATCGACAAGTTCACCTACAACGGCGGACTTGAGTGGCGGCCGGTCAAGACGCTGCTGGTGCGCGGCGCCTACGGCACTGGTTTCCGGGCCCCTGACCTGCACTATGTGTTCGCCAAGGAAGGCATCAGCCACCCCTCAGGCACGGACTATTATCGCTGCCGCAGCGAGGAGCCCGACGAGGAAGTGGGCGATTGCAGCTATGCGGGCGAAGGCCTGGTGAAGGTTCGCCTGGGCAACGCCAAGCTGAAGCCGGAAACCTCCAAGTCGCTGAACTATGGCGCAGTCTGGTCGCCGATCCGCAACTTCGACATCTCGGTCGACTATTTCCGCGTGCAGCTCGACAACGCCGTGCTCGACATGAGCCTGGACAGCGTGCTGCGCCAGGAAGCCGACTGCCGACTGGGCAAGACCAGCGCCGGCACGGCCGTCAGCGCGTCCTCGCCGACCTGCGTCGACGCCTTGGCCCGCGTGGCCCGCAACCCGCTGACGGCGGCGATCAACCCCGGCGCCATCGCGACCGTGACGATCAATCCGATCAACGTCGCCACTGAAAAGACCACCGGCCTCGACGTGGCCGCCCACTATCGCTGGCCGACCGAAAGCTTCGGGACGTTCAATTTCGGCCTGACCCATACCTGGGTGCACAAGCACACCAGCCGGCAGTATCCGGGCGATCCGATCGAGAACCAGCTGGCCTATGACAGCGGCTTCTACATCCCGCGCTCCAAGAGCACCGGTTCGATCAACTGGACCCTGGATCGCCTGACCCTGGGCGTGCACGGCCAGCGCCTGGAGCGCCTGCCCAACTACGCAGAGGATGGCTGGATCAAGGAGAGCTATCTCTACAACGCCACCGTCCAGTACGACCTGAACGACACCACCCGGATCAGCCTGGCGGTCGACAACCTGCTGGACAAGGGACCCCAGCGCGACCCGACCTATTCGGGCTATCCCTACTATGACACCTCGTGGTTCGACTCGACCGGGCGCAGCTACTACCTGCAGCTGACCCACAAGTTCGGCGGGGCGGGCGGGCTGTAAGGCTCCCCGGCGATTGAAGGCGGCCGCCTCGCGGCCGCCTTTTCGCAAAGGTTCAGGGCGCGGGCGGCCTGGCAGCCAGGACCCGCGACCACGCCGCTTCGGCCGTATCGGCGAAGGCGAAGAGATCCAGATCCGCCGCGTCGATCATGCCGTGCTCGACCAGGGCGTCGAAAGCGATCACCGAGCGCCAGTAGGCCTCGTCGACCAGCACAATCGGGATGGGCGGGCACTTGCGGGTCTGGCGCAGGGTCAGCAGTTCGAACAGCTCGTCGAAGGTGCCAAACCCGCCCGGAAAGACCACCAGGGCGTTGGCGCGCATGGCCAGGTGCATCTTGCGCATGGCGAAATAGTGAAACCGGAAGGTCAGCTCGGGCGTCGAGTAGGGGTTGGGTCGCTGCTCGCGCGGCAGGGTGATGTTGAAGCCGATCGAGGGCGCGCCCACGTCGAAGGCGCCGCGATTGGCGGCCTCCATCAGGCCAGGGCCGCCGCCTGTGGCGATGACGTTGTCGCGCGGCTGGCCTTCCACGTGCGTGGCAAGGCCCTGCTCGGAGACGATGCGCCCAAAGCGCCGCGCCAGGGCGTACCATTCGCCGCGCCGTCCGGGGGAATCCTCCCGCACCCGGGCGCTGCCGAAGACCACGATGGTCGAGCGCACGCCCCAGGCGCGAAGGGCTTCATCGGCCTTGGCGAATTCGAGCAGGAACCGGACGCTGCGCATCGAGTCGCCCAGCAGGAAGTCCTGGTCGAGGGCCGCCAGGCGATAGGATGCGGAGGCTTCCTGCCGGTCACTGTTCGCCCCGGGCGCGGGGGCGCCCGGGTTCGGGGTATCGCTCGGCATGAACGCTAGGCGGTCGCTGGAGCGAACAGGTCGTCCAGACCGACGCGCACCCTTTGCAGGACGTCCGAGCGAGACTCCTCGGTGATGTTCGAGACGATCGAGCCGAAGTGCTTGTGGTCGAGAACCCGCAGACCGCAAACGCCCGACAGGTGCAGGTCGAACACCGTCATCAGGGCTTTCAGGGCGCCGGTGTCGTTGACCCAGTCCTCGGGCGCGCCCGAGGTTGAAAAGCTGAGCAGGGTCTTGTCGTCCAGAAGCGATTCCGTGCCGCCCAGGCCCGGCGCATAGCCAAAGCCCATGCTGAACATCCGGTCGACATAGCCCTTCAGGATCGCGGGCGGGGCGTTGAACCAGAACGGATAGACGAAGATGAAACTGTCGACATCGCCGACCAGCCCGCGCTCGGCCACGATATCGGCGGCCGGATGTGCGCCCGACGCGGAGGGCAGTTCCGTGGCCTTGAGGCGGGGGTCGAAGTCGAGCGCGTAGAGATCGCGCAGCAGCACGGTGTGACCGGTCGCCCGCAGATGCTCGACGCAGGTTCGGGCGATGGTTGCGCAGAAGCTGTCGGGCTTGGGGTGGGCGAGGATGACGGCGTGTTTCATGGGGCGGCTCCCAGGCGGCGACGGGTTGCCTTCACAGACTAGTCTTCGGTCAGGCCGCCAAATTGATCCAGATCACGGAATGGGGCGCAGTCTGGCCGATCCTGCCGGCTCCAGCAGGCCTTGCCGGTTCGCGTCGCGTCCGATCTGGCCCATCCCCGCGAGATCTCATCATGACCCCGATCCTGTCGTTTCATGGCGCCGCTGGCTGCGTGACCGGCTCCTGCGCCCGCCTGCAGACCCAAGAGGCCACGGTGCTGGTCGACTGCGGCATGTTCCAGGGTTCGAAGACACTTAAGGCGCTGAACTATGGCGACTTTCCCTTCGACCCCACCCGGATCGACGCCGTTCTGCTCACCCACGCCCATATCGACCATAGCGGCCTGCTACCCAAGCTGATGCTCGCGGGCTTTGAGGGGCCGATCTATGCGACGGCGGCGACGCGCGACCTGTGTGCGGTGATGCTGGCCGACGCGGGCGGGATTCAGGAGGCGGAGGTGGCGGCGCTCAATCGGCGCAACCAGAGACGGGGTCTGGCTCCGGTCGAGCCCATCTATACCGAAGCCGACGCCGCCCGCGTGATGAAGCAGTTTCGGAAGGTCAAGCTGGGTGAGCCGGTAGAGGTCGCGTCCGGGATCTCGGCGATCTACTGGGAGGCCGGCCACATCCTGGGCTCAGCGTCGATCGAGGTCGAGGTCGGTGCGAAGGACGCCCGCAAGCGCCTGCTGTTCTCCGGCGACCTGGGCTCGGGCGGCAGCGACTTCGTCGCTGATCCGCAAGGTCCCACGGGCGTCGATCATCTGATCCTTGAATCCACCTATGGCGACCGCGAGCGCACCGTCACCAGCGGCGTCGCGCGGCGCGCGGCCTTGGCCGAGGAACTCAAGGCGGCGCACGCCGCTGGCGGTCCGCTGCTGATCCCCGCTTTTGCGCTGCAGCGCAGCCAGGAACTGCTGGTCGATCTGCTGCAACTGATGGAGGACGGCGACGCGCCGCGCGGCGACATCTTCCTGGACTCGCCCCTGGCCATCGAGGCCTCCAAGGTGTTCCTCGACCGGGGCTGGAATCCCGCCCTGCAGCGAAATCCTTTCGAGCCGGTCCGCCCCTCCGAGCATCTGCGCTTCCTGGACAAGCCCTGGGACAGCGATGGCCTGGAGAGGCTCTCCGGCTGGCATGTGATCCTGGCCGCCAGCGGCATGTGCGATGCGGGCCGGGTGCGCAAGCATCTTAAGCGGTTGCTGTGGCGCAAGGAGGCGACGGTGCTGCTGTGTGGGTTCCAGGCGGCCGGCACGCTGGGCCGGTTGCTCGCCGAAGGCGCCGAACGCGTCAGCATCCAGGGCGACGAGGTGCGGGTTCGGGCGCGGGTGCGCAGACTCGACGCCTATTCGGCCCATGCTGACGCCGCCGGCCTCACACGCTGGGCGCTCGATCGGGCGCCTGTCGCCGGTTCCATCCTGCTGGCCCATGGCGAGCCTGACGCCACCGCCGGGTTGCGGGATCGGCTGACCAGCGCCGGCTTCGATGCGGCCGCAATTCTGATCCCCGACCTGGACGACGCCTTCGATCTCGGCGAGGGACCCGCCGTCCCGCTCCAGTCGTCGCCCGCCAGATTGCCGCCCCATGCCGCCTCCAAGCTCGACTGGCACAACAAGCGGGTCGCCTTTCAGATGGCGCTCAACGCCGCCCTCGGCGACGCCGAGAGCGACGCGGCGCGCGAAGCGCTGTTGCGCCGCCTCAGCGCGGTGGTCGAGGGCCGGCCGGACAGGCCGCAAAATGCGACCTCGGCGAGCGAACTTGATTCAGCTCAAGGCCCGCCGCCGCCGGTGGGGGTGTTCTAGCAACGTCATCCGCCCCCCTTTTCGCAAGGCAAGACAATGGCATCTCGTAAGATCAAGACGATCGCCCGCGACGGTCGCGACGCGTTCCAGAACGTCACCGACCACCTCAAGACCATGGTCGACCACTTGGGCCACGACGCCGGCGATGCGGCCTCGGTGAGCGCCGTGGCCCTGGGTCATGCCGCCATAGAACTGGTCGGCGATGTCCAGACCAAGCTGGATCGTCTCGAGAGAGCGGCGAAGAGGGAGGTCCGGCGCCACCCGGCCGAAGCCCTGGCCGCGACCGCCGCGAGCTCGGCGCTTGTCGCCGCCATCGCCGCCGGTCTGATCACCTACACCCTGGTTCGTCGGGGTCAGGACGCCTAGCGCCCTGACCGGTCGACGCAGAAACTGCGCCTAGGCTGCGACCGGCTCGAGGCGCCAATCCTGGCCGACGGCGAACAACTGGATGCGGCCTGGGGGCGATCCGTAGTCGATCAACGACACCCACATCGGCATGAAGCGCAGCAGGACCACGCCGCGCCCGGCGGGGTGGGGCTCGAAGCGGGCGAATTCGGGGGTTCCCCAGATCCGGCGATTGAGCGCATCGACCCACTGCGGGTTGTCGACGACGCTGGCCTTTCCGGCCAGGGACAGGCCCTGCGGCGGGCCCTGGTCATCGCCGCCGATGGCGATCGAGACACGGGGATCGGCGACGATATTGACGTGCTTCTGGCTGTCCTGAGCGACCAGGAAAAACAGCGCAAGGCCGTCGGCCAGATAGTTCACGAGGGTGGCCTGTGGCCAACCGTCAGCGCGCAGGGTCGCCACGCTCATCAGATGGTGGCGGGCCAGGATCGCGTTGACCCTGGCTTCGGGTGTCGCGGAGGATGCGAGCGGCTCAGTGGGCGGCTCGGGGGGCGGACGGTGTGGATCTTCGGCCATGAGGGCCTCCGGCGGACGTCGCGCGACGTTCAGGCTGCGACGAGATCGGCCATTCGCACCGGCGCGGCGACCCGGAACCGGCGGCAACCCTCTAGGGCGACCAGGCCGTCAGCCTGCAATTGGGTGACCATGCGCGAGACGGTCTCGATGGTCAGGCCCAGATGATCGGCGATGTCCTGCCGGCTCATCGCCAGTTCGCTCCAGGCCGCGCCCTGCCGCTTGGCCACGTCGGACAGGAAGCCCGCGACCCGCTCATAGGCGCTCTTGCGCGCCAGCAGCATCATGTGGTCCTGAGCCCGACCCAGTTCCTGACCGGTCGCGCGCCAGATCAGACGCTCAAGGCGTTCGCCGGCCTCGCCATAGTGTTTCAGCGCCGAGCGCTTGGCCACGAGGATCTTGCTGTCGCACAGCGCTTCGGCCGAGGCGCGG
Source organism: Caulobacter sp. FV1ye13L (assembly GCF_058681155.1). The sequence goes on along the minus strand of NZ_CM178732.1, from coordinate 517,607 downwards.
TGGGTGAGACCCGCCTCCAGACCGAAAAGGTCGCCGGGATAGTAGAAGCCGGCGATCTGGCGACGCCCGTCGCCCAGCAGGCGAGAGGCGCGAACCGCCCCGCGCTGGACCTGGTAGACCATGTCGGTCTCGTCATCCTGGGCGTAGATCTCTTCGCCGCTGGAGAAGGTCATGCCGACGCCGACCGCCGAGAAGACCTCGTCGGACGAGATCACCTGGGCGTGCGGCGGGGCGGCTTCGGCGCGGTCTCGCAGATAGGCGGGCATCGACATCGCACATCTCCCTGAGCAGTGGGTTTCAGGGATAGGTGAACGGCGGAGCATCTCACATTGGGATGTTTACGTAGGCGAAACAGATCCGCCGGCAAGGCGGCCTAATCTGTCGCCCCGGGCTGAAGAACCAGGCGCGAGGCGAGGCCGGGTTCCTGGCTGATGACGATCCGCGCATCCAGCGCCATGACGCCCCGGGCGTCCACGCGCAGGGGGTTGATGTCCAGCTCGACAACATCGGGCAGATCCGTCGCGATCGCCGAAAGCGCCTCCAGGGTGGCGACCACCCCGTCGATGTCGGCCCTGGGCTCGTCGCGATAGCCGACCAACAGGCGCGATATTCGGGTCCTGGCGATCATGGCCCGTGCCTGGTCGCCGCCCAGGGGTGGCAGGCCCAGGGCGTGGTCCTTCAGAACCTCGACCGCCTTGCCGCCGGCCCCGACCATCACGACAGGACCGAAGGTGGCGTCCAGAGCCAGGCCGACGATCAGTTCGTGGGCGCGACCTGGCGGGATCATGGTCTGAACCGCAAAGCCGGTGATCGTGGCGTCGGGCAAGGTCGCGGCGACGCGGGCCGCCATGGCCTCGGCGGCGGCGCCGGCCGCCCGCGCGTCGGGCAAATCCAGGGCAACGCCGCCGACATCGGATTTGTGGGAGATCTGCGGCGAGACGATCTTGACGGCGTAGGGCGGCGCCAGTTCCGCGCAGACCCTGGCGACGTCCTGGGCCGTGGCGGCCAGCCGGGTCGGGACGGTGGTTACGCCATAGGCGCCCAGCAGGTCCTTGGCCTCGATCTCGTTGAGCAGGGTGCGCCCTTGCGACCGGGCGGTCTGGATCAGGGCCACCGCCGCAGCGCGATCGTCGGTACGCGGATCGCGGCGGCCCTGCGCGCCGGACAGGCCGGCCTTTGCGCGGCGGGCGGCGAGAAGATGGCCAAAGCCCCTTATGGCGGAGTCCGGGGCCCCGAACATCGGAAGGCCGGCCGCGCTGAGGATCGGTCCTGCGACATCCTGATTGGCGTCGCCCAGCCAGCAGGCGATAACGGGCTTGAGCACGCCGCGTCCGCGAGCGGCGACGACGCTGTCGGCCACGCCTTGGGCGATGTCGCGCGGCTGGGTCAAGGCGGTCGGGCAATTCATGACCAGAACGGCGTCGACCCCGGGGTCCGACAGCACCGCGTCAAGCGCCATGCGATAACGCTCGACCGGCGCGTCGCCGATCAGGTCCACCGGATTGCCGTGCGACCATCCGGCGGGGAGGACGGCGTTCAGGCGCTCCAGGGTCTGGGGCGCCAGCTCGGCCAGGACGCCTTCGCGGGTCGTCATGGCGTCCAGCGCCAGGATGCCGGCTCCGCCGCCATTGGTGATGATGGCCAGCCGATCGCCGGCCAGGCCCTGTCCGACGCGCAGAACGGCGGCGGCGTCGAAGAGTTCGGTCAGGCTCTCGACCTGGACGATGCCTGCCCGCTCGAACGCGCAGACGTGGACGTCATAGGCGCCGGCCAGGGCGCCGGTATGGGAGCGGACAGCCCTGCCGCTGGCGGGGTTTCGTCCGGCCTTCAGGGCGATCACCGGCTTGATGCGGGCGGCCGCCCGGGCTGAGGCCATGAACTTGGCCGCGTGGGTGACGCCCTCGATATAGAGCAGGATGGCGTCGGTATGGGGATCGGCCGCGAACAGATCGATCAGGTCGCCAAGGTCGACCTCGGCCATGTCGCCCACAGAGACGATCCCGGAAAAGCCCAGTTGCCGAGTGGTGGCCCAGTCGATCAGCCCGCTGATCAGGGCGCCGCTCTGGGAAATCAGGGCCAGATTGCCTGGAATGGGTGCACCACGCGCGAATGAAGCGTTGAGGCCGGCATGGGGCGCCAGGAGGCCCAGGCCATTGGGTCCGACGATGCGCAGTCCATAGGGCCTAGCGGCGTCCAGCATGGCTTGCCGCAATCCGTTGGCGTCGGTGAGGCCTGCCGAAAGGATCACGGCGACCTTGACGCCGGCCGCGCCCAGTTCGGCGATCACCGGGGGAACGGCGGCGGCCGGGACGATCACCACGGCGAGGTCGGGCGGCTCTGGCAGGTCGGCAATGCGGGCCGCCCAGCGCGTTCCCGCCACCTCCAGCCGGCGCGGATTGACCAGATGGATAGGCCCGGCGAAGCCGCCGGACAGCAGGTTGTCGACCACCACCTGGCCGACCGAGCCCGGATGGTCGGAGCCGCCAATCACCGCCACCGAGGCGGGCGAGAGCAGAGCGGCTAGGTTGTATGGCGACATCGTGACCTCAGGCGTCCTGACCCATCCGCGCGGGCCGTCGCGGGACAAGGGCGGCGCCAGGCTGCTGACGCGCAATCCGTAGAGTCCCGCACCAGATCTTCCGCCGAACCGGTTTGTAACCCGCGAGGCGACGGGGCATTGTCTGGCTGCAGCTAGGGTCCAGATCATCTCGACCGCGGAAAGATGAAGAGCGTATGGCGTCCGGTTCGGCCCTGCAACAAGATCAGATGAAGGGCTACGGCGTGGCTCTGGCGGCCTTCGCCCTGGCGGTTGCGATTCGCGGACTCCTGGCGCCTTGGCTGGGGAACCATGCCGCCCATCTGCTTTTCACCGCGCCCATCGTCGTTGCCGCCGCGTTCGGCGGGGTTGGCGCGGGCCTCGGCGCCACGTTCCTGGGCCTGATCGCCGGCTTCCTGTTCGCTGGCCACGACCAGCCCACAGCTCTGGCGATGATGGAGGCCCTGACATTCCTGTTGGCGGCGACGGGAATCACGCTGGTGGGGGCGGAGATCGGTCGTCTGCGTCGAGAAGCGGTGATCAACGAACACAACGCGGCGGCCCGCGCGCGGCAGGCCGAAGACGTGGTCAGCGAGCTCAACCTGCTCATCGATGGGGCGACCGAATACGCCATCTCCATGCTCGATCCCGAAGGGCGGGTGCGGATCTGGAACGCCGGCGGGCAAAGACTGATGGGCTGGAGCGAGGCCGAGGCTGTGGGTCAGTACGTCGCGGCTTTCTACCCGCAGGACGCCCGCCAGGCGGGCAAGCCGCAGGATGATCTCGCCAGGGTCCAGGCCGAGGGCAAGATCGAGGAAGACCGCTGGTTCCTGCGCCAGGACGGCTCGGAGTTCCTGGCGCATGTCTCCATCACCGCCCTTTATGACCGGGCCGGCGTCCTGCGGGGCTTTGGCAAGGTCCTGCGTGACGTCACCGACCAGCGCGCCAGCGAGCGGGCGCTTGACGCCAGCGCCGAACATCTGCGGTCGATCCTGTCCACCGTCCCCGACGCCATGGTCGTCATCGACCAGCGTGGCAAGATCCTGTCGTTCAGCGCCGCCGCCGAGCGGCTGTTCGGCTTTCTTGAAGTTGAGGTTGTGGGCGAGAACGTCCGCTGCCTCATGCCCTCGCCGGACCGCGAGCGTCACGACGGTTATATCGAACGCTACCTGACCACTGGCGAGCGCAAGGTGATCGGTATGGGGCGCGTCGTGGTCGGCCTGCGCAAGGATGGCACGACCTTTCCGATGGAGCTGTCGGTCGGCGAAGCCACCGGTCAGGGCCCTCGAGTCTTCACCGGCTTTGTCCGCGACCTGACCGATCGCCAGCGCACCCAGGCCCGCCTGGAGGAGCTCCAGGCCGAGCTGATCCATATCGCCCGGGTCAGCGGCATGGGGACCATGGCCTCGACCCTGGCCCACGAGCTCAATCAGCCGATCACCGCTGTGGCCAACTATGTCGAGGCCGTGCGTGATCTTCTGGCCAGGCCGGATCCCGATGAACTGCCGATGATCCGCGAGGCGCTGGAGGACGCGGCCGGCGAAGCGATGCGCGCGGGCAATATCGTCCGGCGTCTGCGCGACTTCGTCGCCCGGGGCGAAGTGGAAAAGAGTGTCGAGGACCTGCCGGCCGTCATTCACGAAGCCGCCGCCCTGGGCTTGATGGGCGCCCGGGACCAGGGCCTGGACCCGATCTTCGAGCTGGACGCCGACGCGACGCCGGTGCTGATCGATCGCGTGCAGATCCAGCAGGTGGTGATCAATCTGGCGCGCAACGCCGTCGAGGCGATGAGCGGAGCCGATCAGCCCAGGCTGTGGCTGAGCACCCACGATCAGGGCGATGGCCTGGTGCGGGTCACCATCGCCGACAACGGCCCCGGCGTGGCGCCGGGCATCGGCGGTCAGCTGTTCACCGCCTTCGTCAGTACCAAGACCGAGGGCATGGGGCTGGGGCTGTCGATTTGCCGTACGATCGTCGAAGCCAACGGCGGTCGCATCTGGCACGAGCCGCGCCCCGGCGGCGGCTCGCAGTTTCATTTCACACTGGTCAAGGTTGAGAAGGAAGTCCTCCATGAACACTAGGCGGATGATCCATATCGTCGATGACGAAGAGGCGATCCGTCGCTCTGCCGGGTTCATGCTCAAGACCTCGGGCTATGCGGTGTCGACCTATGCTTCGGGAGACGCTTTTCTGCAGGAGGCCAGGGACGCTGAGCCGGGTTGCGTGCTGCTGGACGTGCGCATGCCTGGCATGGACGGCCTTGAGGTGCAGAAGGCGATGGCCGAGCGCGGCATCGCCATGCCGGTGGTGGTCCTGACCGGGCACGGAGATATCACCGTGGCGGTTCGCGCCATGAAGGGCGGGGCGGTCGACTTCATTGAAAAGCCATTCGAAAAGGCGGTGCTGCTGACCGCCATTACGGCGGCTTTCGAACGGCTGGACGACGCGAGCGCCCGAGCGGCGCGGGCGGGGGACGCCGCCGTCGCCATCGCGGCCCTGACCAGTCGCGAGCAGGACGTGCTCCGAGGCCTGGCCCAAGGCCTGCCCAACAAGACCATCGCCTTCGACCTGGCCATCTCGCCGCGCACCGTTGAGGTTCACCGCGCCAATCTGATGGCCAAGCTGCAGGTAAGGAGCCTGTCCGAGGCGCTGCGGATCGCCTTCGCCGCGGGCCTGCAGGAAGCGACCTAAGGAGCTCTACGTAGCGACCGCCCCCATTGTCCTGTGGCATGCCCCGGCGAGTGACCCATCTTGGTCGCGAAGGCAGGCCGGAAATGACGCAAGCGCTCCCCAACACTCTCGAACACCGCGCGCGGCTGCTGCTGGTTGAAGACGATGTTGGCGTGCGTCGTTCGCTGCAGCTGCTGCTGCACGGCCGCGGCTTCGAGGTGCGCGCCTACGCCTCGGGCCTGGCGCTGCTGGCCGATCCCACGGCGCTGGATGCGGTATGCCTGGTGGCGGACTATCGCATGCCCGAAATCGACGGCCTGCTGATTCTGACCCGGTTGCGCGAGCTGGGCTGGCGGGGCGAGGCGCTGATGATCACAGCTTTCCCGACGGCGCGGTTGATCGATCAGGCCCTCGCGGCCGGCTACAGCCGCGTGATCGAGAAGCCGATGGCCGAGGCCGTCCTGGTCGAGGCGGTCGAGCGTGTCATGGCCGCGCACCACGACCCTAAGTAAAACTCCCAACTGCGAGGCGGCGGCGGCGGCGGTATCAAACCGCCACCACGAGGCGGCCTGCTCCATCCAGGCCAAGCCTTTGCGACACCTGGAGGGACACCATGGACAAGACCATGAGGGCCGCTGTCGTTCGGGCCTTTGGCCAGGCGCTGGTCGTGGAGGACATCGCGCGACCCGTGCCGGGGCGCGGTCAGGTGCTTGTCAAGATCGCCGCCTGCGGGGTGTGCCACACCGATCTGCACGCAGCCCATGGCGACTGGCCCATCAAGCCCAGCCTTCCGTTCGTTCCGGGCCATGAGGGTGTCGGCACCGTGGTCCAGGTCGGCAAGGGCGTCGAGCACGTCAAGGAAGGCGACCGGGTCGGCGTGCCCTGGCTGCACTCGGCCTGCGGCCAGTGCACCCACTGCCTGAGTGGCTGGGAGACCCTGTGCGAGGCGCAGCAGAACACCGGCTACTCGGTCAACGGCGGCTTCGCCGAATATGTACTCGCCGACGCTGACTATGTCGGCCATCTGCCGGCCAAACTGAGCTTCCTGGAAGCGGCGCCGATCCTGTGCGCCGGCGTCACCGTCTACAAGGGCCTGAAGGTCACGGACGCCAAGCCCGGCGACTGGGTGGCGATCTCCGGCATCGGCGGGCTGGGCCACATGGCCGTGCAGTACGCCAGGGCCATGGGGTTCAAGGTCGCCGCCGTCGATATCGACAAGGACAAGCTGCATCTGGCGCGAACCTTGGGCGCGGAGATCGCCGTGGACGCCCGGGAGACCGATCCTGGCCCGTATCTACAGACGCAGATCGGCGGCGCGCATGGCGTGCTGGTCACCGCCGTGTCGCCCATCGCTTTCTCGCAAGCTATGGGCATGGTTCGGCGCGGGGGCACGGTGTCGCTCAATGGCCTGCCGCCCGGCGATTTCCCGCTGTCGATCTTCGACACGGTGCTGCGCGGGATCACGGTGCGGGGCTCGATTGTCGGCACCCGCCTGGATCTGCGTGAGGCCCTGGCCTTCGCCGCCGACGGCCGGGTGCGGGCGACGGTCCATGCCGAGGGCCTGCACAACATCAACAGCGTTTTCGACCGCATGGCGCGGGGCGAGATCGAAGGCCGCGTGGTGCTCGATTTCGAGGATCGGCTGTGAGCGGCCGTGGGATCAGCAGCGCGGGACTGCTTGCTGTCCTGGCCCTGGGCCTGGCGGGCGCTCAGGCTTCCGCCGAGCCTGCGTCCAAACCCCCACAGGCGTTCGGCGGCCAGGGGATCGCCCAGCGCAACTGCGGAACCTGCCATGCGCTAGACGGCCGACCCAGCCCGCTGGCCGATGCTCCGCCGTTCGCGACCCTGTATCGACGCTACCCGCCCGGCGGGCTCGACCAGATCCTGACGGAAGGCATGCTGGCCCCCAGTCGCAAGCCCGAGGAGGGCTCACCCGAGCGCCATCCGCGCATGCCCATGGTCGAACTGGACGATGACGAGGTCGCCCAGCTGAAAGCCTATTTGAAAAGCCTGGATCCAAGGACTCACAACCGTCAGTAACGAGCGCAGGCGCGTCACCGCTCAGAACTCCGCCAGCGGATACGGACTGGCGAGAAGAAGTTTTCCCTCAGTTGCGCGAGATCAATACCACTCAAGCTTCATCGCGAGATAATCAAGCCACGAACAGGGAGGTTCTCGATGACTGTTCTTCAACTGACCCTTGGCATTCTGGAGACCGTCGCGTTCGTCGCGTTCGTCTTGGCCCTGAGCGCCGTTTCGCTGCTGACTGCGGTGGGCGAGGGGCCGGTCATGCGCAGGTCGCCACGGCCCTCTGATCGGCGGATCGCGCGATGACGGACCGCCCTGACGCTGGGCTCAGGCTTGTCCTGATCGCCGCAATCCTGGCGGTGGGCGTAATCTCGCTGGCCGCCTGCCAGCCGCAGCAATTTCGGCAACCCCGTCATGAGCCGGCCACGCGTCTCTGAACCTGACCAGACCCTAGGCGGCGATCCCCAGGGCCAGTAAGCCAAACAGCGCACCTTCGGTTTGCGACAGCCGCCAACCCCGATGGATGAACACTGCGCCCTGCCGAAAGTCGCCAGCGGCGCGACGGCGCAGGTCGGCGAGCGTCCCGGCGTTCCGCCCGTCCGGGAACAGCCGGATCGCCAGGGCCTTGGCGCTGGTTCCCGGATTCTGTTCCAGCCAGGCCTTGCCGATACGCTCGACAGCAGCACGGTCCAGATCGTTGAAGCCTGCGGTCGGGGCGGCGAGGGCCACGGCGGGCAGACTGGCGCTGGCGGTCATCGCCAGCAGCGTGGCAAGCAGGTCGCGGCGGGCCAGAAGGGTCATCGGGCGGCTCCCATCTTCAGTTTCAGGTGGTCGGCCAGGCGCAGGGTCAGGGCCAGCAGGGTCAGGGTGGGATTGGCGATGCCTGAGGTCGGGAACACCGAACTACCCGCGACATAGAGATTGGCCGTATCGTGGACGCGGCAATCGGCGTCGACCACGCCCTGCTTCGGATCGGCGTGCATCCGCGTCGTCCCCATGTGATGGCGCGAGGCGCTGGCAATGGCCACATAATCCGTACGCTGAACAGGCCAGCAGAGGCGGCCCTGACCGGATGCGCCCAGAGCGTCGCCCATGGCCGCCGTGGTGCGCTCAAAGCTGTCCCAGTCGGCCCGGGAATAGACCCAGTCCAGTTTGATGCGCGGCATGCCCAGCGGGTCGAGATCGGCCGTGTCTAGGGTGATGCGGCTGTCGGGATTGGGGAAGTGCTCGGTCATGGCGAAGCAGCCGAACAGTTGCCCGCTCTGTTGATCCACGCCGCTACCAGCATCCAGACGGGTCGCCGTCTGGCGGATGACCTTGGTCTCGGCCTGGGTCGGCGTGCCCGAGCCGGGTTCGCCGCCGTTGTAGAGGGTGAGGGTGAAGTTGCCGGTCTTCATCCGGGCCTGGCCGGCCAGGCCGCTGCCAATCACGCAGTGAGCGGCGGCGCGGGCGGGCGGCACATAGAGCGCCATCGACTCGGTTCGGGCGATATTGACCGCAGAACCTTCCGTCTCGGCGTCGCCATCCATCGAATAGGTGACATGGCCCTGGAAGAACCGGCCTACCAGACCGTGGCGGTTGCCGACGCCTTCGGATCGCACGGTGTTGGAGGCCAGCATCAGCCGGGCATTCTCGATGCCGCCGGTTGCCAATACATAGGTCCGGGCCCTGGCGGTATGGCGCTTGCCGCTGAGGCAGGCCACATCCAGTCCCTCGACAGTGTCGCCTTTTGCCGCGAGGCGAACCTGGGTGGCGTTGGCGTAGAGATACACGGTGATGTTGGGCGCGTCCGCAAAGTCAGTGCGGAAGGCGTCAAAGGCCGCCTTGTCTGCCCCGCCCGAGATCTTCGAGAAGTAGCGCAGCGCGGAGAAGAAGCCGTCCTGGGGATCCAGGTCCAGCGGTCTGCGGGCCTTGTCCTGCAGCACCGGCGTGTCGGGTCCGAAATGCGGAATGCCCAGCAGGTCGCAGGCCCGGTCATAGAAGGGCTGAAGCTGCTCGCGGCTCATCGGCCAGCCGCTGTGGGGCGCCCAGTCGCGCTGGGCAAAGTCGGCGGGGTCCAGAGGCGCGCACTTGCCGCCCCAAACATGGGCTGAACCGCCCAGGGCGCGGATCCGCGACTGCACCGGATAGTCGTTAAGCGCCCTGTCGGGGTTATCGGGTGCGCGGACGGTCGCTGAGCCCGCGTAGAGGGCCTGATTGTCCATGTCGATCTCGCGACCGCCGCTCTCGAGGACGGCGACCCTGATCGGGCCGCCGGCCAGTTCCCGGGCCAGGGCGATGCCCGCAATGCCGCCGCCGATGATGATCAGATCGGCCTCGATCCGGCTGGCGTCAGGCAAGTTTCGGGCGTCGATGAAAGCCATCGTGGTTCCTGTCTGATTGTTTTGGAGGGGTTAGGGCGCGCGGCTAGGCGCGCGCGCCCTTGGCCCGGAGGTAATCGGCGACCGCGCGATGGCCGCGCTTGACGGCCTCGCCGAGCGGCGAGCGGGTCTGGCCGGGATTGGACGGCACGGCGCGGTTCACGTCAGCGCCCTTCTCGACAAGATAGGTGACGGTGGCCAGGTCGCCGGACTGGGCCGCGTTGATCAGTGGGGTCTCGTCGCCGGGCACGAAGGCCTCTACCGAAGCGCCATGCTCGACCAGGGTCCTGACCATGTCGAGGCGCCCCGCCGAAGCGGCCGAGATCAGCGGATTGCCGTCGCCGCGCACCGCCAGATCAGCGTCGGCGCCCTTGGCCAGAAGCAGTTGCACCAGGTCCAGCCGGCCCGAGCGGGCGGCTTCGATCAAGGGCGTGCCGTCGCCTGGGGCCACGCGGTTCACATTGGCGCCCTTGTCGATCAGGTAGCCGACGGTTGCCAGGTCGTAGGCGCGGATGGCGCTGATCAGCGGGGTGTCGTCGCCGGGCACATGCATGTCGACTGCGGCGCCGCGCTCGACCAGGGCCTTGACGATGTCGAGACGACCCGCGCCGGCGGCGGCGATCAGCGGCGCGCCGTCGCCGCGCACGGCGAGGCTGGGATCGGCGCCGTTCTGGAGCAGCAACTGGACCAGATCCGCGCGACCCTGGCGGGCGGCCTCGATCAGGGGCGTGCCGTCACCATCGGCCTTGAAGTTGACGTTGGCGCCGGCCGAGATCAGCGCTCGCGCCTTGGCGATGTCGCCGTCAAGCACAGCGCGATACAGCGGGCTGGCGATGTCGCGCGCGCGGTCGTGCTTCGTCACGCTGGGACGTTCATGAACGGTGCGGACCGGCTGGGCGGCCCAGGCGGTGAAACCGACGCCCATGGCCAGGGCGGCGACCGAGGCGGCGCCGGCGATGCGACGGGCGCGGCCCTGGCGGTGCTGTTTGAGCATGACGAACCTTTCCTTGAGTTGGCTATTGGCCGAGGCTGGCCAGTGGCAGCCGAGCGGCGGCGCGTGGGGCGCCAGTTGGGTTTTGAGCATCGCCTCGCCATAGGTGCGGCGGGCGACGGGATGGCGGGTGAGAACGGCGGCGTCGCAGGCGATCTCCTGGTCGACCCGCAGGCGATTGGCGCCGATGTGGACCAGCGGGTTGAACCAGAACAGGCACTGGATCGCGGTGGTCAGGGCGTTGATCTGGGCGTCGCCCATCGACAGGTGATTGCGCTCATGGGCCAGGATCAGGGTCTGTTCCTCGGGCGTGAACCGAAGAGCGAAATCGGCCGGCAGCACCACGCGGGGCGACAGTGCGCCGATCACGGCGGGGCCGACCCCGGCATGTTCGGCGTGGAACAGATCGTCCTCACCGCGCAGGTGGCCCAGCGATTTCAGGAAACGGCGCTGGCGCTCGGCCTGGACGCCGATGGCCAGCAGGGCGATCAGGGCCCAGCCCATGACGAGGCCGTCGCGGAGGCGGTGGGTTGGAACCTGCGGGCGCGAGGCGGCTTGAGGTGTGACCGTCGTTGGGACGGCGATGGCTTGGGGCGGCGCGATGGCGGCGGGAGCTGCGAAGGGCGGCGGCGCGACGGGCGCTCTAACCGTGACGGTCCTTGCCGGCAACAGCACGGCCAGCGCCGCCAGCGGGGCGATCAGCCAGAGGCCATAGGCGGCGCGGGCGCCGAACAGCGACCGCACAGGACGGCGCAGGATCAGCACCAGCAGGACGGCGGCGGCGATGGCCAGATTGGCGCGCAGCAGCAGGGCCAGGATCTCACTTGCCATCGTCGAGGCTCTCCAGCAGGCGGCGCAGATCGGCGACATCCTGGTCGCTCAGTTTTTCGCGCTGCGAGAAATGGGCCACCAGCGGGGCCAGCCGACCGTCGAACAGCCGGTCCAGCAGGCCCTGGCTTTCAGCGTGCACATAGTCGCTCTGGGCGACAAGCGGCCGGTAGAGGAAGCGGCGGCCATCGCGGTCGGCGGCGATGGCGTCCTTCTTCAGCAGGCGGTTGAGCAGGGTCTTCACCGTGGCGTCGGCCCAGTCCTGATCGGCGGGCAGGGCGGCGATGATCTCCTCGGCGCTGAGCGGGCTCTTGGCCCACAGCGCTCTCATCACCTGACTTTCGGCCGTGCTGATCCGCATGGAGCCTCTCCTTGTTGGCTCCATCGTTTACATCCGTAATCGATCCGGTCAATCAACGATTACGGATGTAAACGAATTGTAATCTCCGAAGGTCGCTAGAGGCTAGGCGGCTCCCACCCGCGCCGGCGAAAGCCGTAGCGCGTCGATGTGTCTGGGCATGGCCTCGGCGGCCTGACGGATCTCGCGGCGGATCTGTTCGAACTCGGCGGCGATGCGGTCAGGGTCGTGCAGATCGACCAGCGGATCGTAGGACCTGGGTCGCACGCCCTGGCCGTCCAGAACCGCCTGCCAGCTGGTGGCGGTGAACATCTCTTCGGGATGCTGGGACAGGCGACCGCAGGCCCGGAACAGGGCCAGGCGTTCGGACAGGCTCTCGGGCAGTTGCATCTCGCGGCGCGAGCGCCACAGCGGCTCGTCGCGCTGGTTGGCATGATAGTGCAGGACGATGAAGTCGCGGATGCGCTCGAAATCCAGCTGGATACGGGTGTTGTAATCGTCGACCTGCACGGGCTCCCAGGTCTTGCCGGGGAAGGCGGACAGGAACTTCAGCAGGCCGGCCTGGATCATGTGGATGCTGGTTGATTCCAGCGGTTCGATGAAGCCGCTGGCCAGGCCCAGGCTCAGCACGTTCTTGTTCCAGGCCTTCTTGCGGCGACCGGTGACGAAGCGCAGGCGATTGGGCTCGGCCAGGGCAGAGCCGCCTAGGCTGGCGCGCAGGGTGGCCTCAGCCTCTTCGTCATCAATGAACGCGCTGGAATAGACATAGCCGTTGCCGTCGCGGTGCTGCAGCGGGATGTTCCAGACCCAGCCACCGGCCTGGGCCGTTGAGCGGGTGAAGGGGCGGGGGTCTTCCTGGCGCTCGCAGGGCATGGCCATGGCGCGGTCGCAGGGCAACCAGTGCGACCAATCCTCGTAGCCGGTCTTCAAGGTCTGCTCGATCAACAGGCCCCGGAAGCCGGAGCAGTCGATGAAGAAGTCGCCTTCGACCCGGCGGTCGCCTTCCAGCACCAGGGCCTCGACGAAGCCGTCCTCGCCGCGCTGGGCGACATGGGCCACCTTGCCCTCGATGCGCGTCACACCCAGGCGCTCGGCATAGGTCCGCAGGTAGCGGGCATAAAGCCCGGCGTCGAAGTGGAAGGCCGAGCCGAAGGTCGAGAGCGGCGACGACGGGTCCCTGCTCTGCTGGCCAAAGCGACCGCGCCGGGCGGCCTGGTCGCACAGCGAATAGTCGCCCAGCGGCCCGGCCTTGTTCAGGGCCGACAGCTTCAGCCAATACTGATGGAAGTAGCCGGGGTCCGGCGCGACGCCGTAGACTCCGAACGGGTGGAAATAGGTTTCGCCAGGGCGGGTCCAGCCGCGGAACTCGATGCCCAGCTTGTAGCTGCCCCTGGTCTCGCGGACGAACTCGGCCTCGTCCAGGCCCAGGGTCTGGTTGAAGCTGCGGATCGGCGGAATGGTGGCCTCGCCGACGCCGATCGTGCCGATCTCGGCGGACTCCACGAGCGTTATGGCGCAACGGCGCCCGAGGGCGCGCGAGAACAGGGCCGCCGCCATCCAGCCGGCCGTGCCGCCGCCCAGAATGACGATCGAGCCGGGCAGGTTGTCACTCTTGGGATCGACCACCGGAGGGCTCCTTGAACTCAGGCGATCATGATCCGCCGGAGCGTAGACACAAGTCCGGGACCGCCCTCGCAGGATGGCGGCCCCGGTGAAGTTGGAAACGGCGGGCGGGGAATAGCTACCCGCCGTCAGGGCAGGCTAGGCTACATGCCGAACTTGAACCGCACGCCGGCCGAGAGGCGACGGTCGCCTCCGACGAAGCGGAACGGCAGGTTCGGGAACTGCAGGTAGGTCTTGGCGTCTTCCTTGGTGAGGTTGGAGCCTTCCAGGGTGAACTTGAGGGCCGGGGTCACCGCAAAGGCGACCTGACCGTCCAGTTGTCCGTAGGCGTCGTTATAGATGCCAAGCGTATGGACATCGGCTCCAGCACCGAAGCCATAGTTGCCGACAAAGGCCTTGTCCCGCCAGGCATAGGAGAGGCGCGCCGAGAACGGCCCGGTCTCGTAGTAGCCTTGCAGGTTATAGGCGCTCTTCGAGACGCCGGGGATTGGCAGGCTCTTGGAGTAGTCGTTGCTGTAGGGAGATTCCGAGTCCGAGTAGGTGTAGTTGGCGGTGAAGCCGACCCCGAAGTCGAACGCGTACTGCGCCTGAAGTTCGACGCCCTTGATGGTGCCGCCCGCGCCGTTCACGACCGACGAGAACGGACCGACCGAGCTGCCGGCGACCGACTGGTCCTTCACGGTGACGCTGTAGGTGTTGGAGACGATGAAAGAGTCGACCGTCTTGTAGAAGAAGCCGGCCGACAGCAGGCCCTGGCTGCCGAAATAGTGCTCGTAGGCGATGTCGAACTGTGAGGCCCGGAAGGGATCGAGGTTCGGATTGCCGCCGCTGCCGTTGGTGTAGAGGAACTTGTCCAGGTTCGGGCCGGGGTTGGATGAGCGGGTGAAGTTGTACGAAGCGCCCTGGCCCAGATCGAACAGGTTCTGCGACGAGACCACGCGGGCCGCGCTGGCGCGGACCTTGTCGGTGTCGCTCACCTCGAACACGCCCGACAGGCTGGGCAGCACGTCGGTGTATTCGCGGACGGTGTTGGACGCGTCGGGGTTCTTCAGCACGCCGTTCCAGCTGTCGGTGCCCCACCACAGCGGCGTCACCGGCGTGTTGGACGAGTCGATGACCAGCTTGGTGTGGACGATCCGGACGCCGGCATTGATGTGATAGGCGTCATCGGCGTCGCCCAGATCGGCCATGGCGTAGGTCGAAGTGGTCTTGTCCTTGATTTTGAAGGACTCGATCGGATCCTTGTAGAAGGCGAACTTGGTCGAGGGGTAAAGCGCCTGGATCCAGCCGACCGGATTTTTCATCTGGCCATAGTCCTGGAAGATCGCGGCAACGCCGTGAACCGTGTCCGTGACCGACCGGCTGGGGGCCGAGGCGGCGGTCTGGTACGGCGTGACCACGGCCGGCGAGTTGCCGAAGCGGCCGCAGCCATAGAAGGCGATGTCGCATTTCTTCAAGCCGATGGCGCCGTCCTGGAAGTAGCCGAGCGGCGTCCAGTCAACGAACACGCCGTGGTCGGTCGTGCCCTGGGCGGTGGCCGGCAGTTCGCCCTTGGCCGAGTAGTCGGCCAGGTAGCGGCCATAGGTCGAATCGATCTCGCGATCCGAGTAGCGGGCGCCAAAGCTGAAGACCAGATTGGCTTCCTCGGCGAACGACGGCTTGTACTTGAAGTCGGCGGTCAGGGCTGTGTCGTCGATCTGGGTCTTGTCGCCGAAGGCCCAGTGCGACTTGAAGAACACCGAGGTCGGATTAACCATCGCTGCGGCCAGGTTGGCGGCCGGCGTGAAGAGCGGATAGGCTCCGTTGGTATAGCCGTAGGTGGCGACCAGAGGCGCCGTGGCGTTGGGCGCAAAGCCTGCGCCGCCGTCACGCACGCCGTACTGGGTGTAGCGCGTGTCGACCTGGGCGGAGTTTGAGGCGTAGTCGGACTTTGAGACCGCAGCGCGGAACTTGGCGCTCAGTCGGCCGCCATTGTCCCAATCGGCAGAGAACTGGACGTTGTCGGTCTTGGCTTCCGCGTCCTTGGCGAAGGTGTCGCCTTCGGAAGAGTTGGCGGTGACGAGGCCTGATTGCAGGACGCCGTTGCTGTCCTTGGCCAGGCCCTGGGCGTTGTAGGTCGCGTTCTCGTTGGCATAGGCCCATTTCAGGGAATGCTCGCCCGTGAAGATCTTCAGGTCCGAGTGGAACCAGTCGGCCCGCAGGGTCAGGGAATCCGAAGCGCGCAGGTCGGCGTTCAGCGAGAAGGCTGTGCGTTCGCGTTCCTGGTGGCGGTTGTTCGTGTAGCGATATTCGGGCGACCAGACATTGGTCGTCCCCGTGGCGACCTGGTTGTTGCCGGTGGCGGTATTGCGTCCCCGGAATGCCCAGTTGCCGCGATTTTCGCCGCTCAGGATCTCGGTGTCGACGTTGGTCTTGTCCCAGGTGAAGCTGCCCAGAAGACCGAAATTGTCCGAGAACTTGTGGCCCAGGACGACGGAGACCTGGGGCTTGCCCTTGCCTTTGAACGAGCCCTGATTGTAGCGCACGTCGGCTGACACGGTGGTGTTGTCCCGCAGGTCCAGCGCGTTGCGGGTCTTCAGATTGACCGTGCCGCCCAGGCCGCCTTCGATCACGTCGGCGCGGGGCGACTTGATGACATCGACGCCGGCCAGCAGGTCGGACGGAATACCTTCCAGTGAATTGGTCTGCTTGTTGTTGCCTTCGCCCAGGCGGAAGGCTTCAAGGCCCGACAGGAAGGTGTCGCCGTTCAGCAGGGTGACGTTCTGATCGAGACCCCGGATGCGGACCTTTGTGCCCTGGCCGTTCTCGCGGTCGATCTGTACGCCGGGCAGGCGCTGCAGCGACTCGGAGATGTTCTGATCGGGGAATTTCCCCATGTCCTCGGCGGTGACCGACTCGATGATCAGGTTGGAGTTCTTCTTGACGTTCAGCGCGTTGGCCAGCGAAGCGCGGAAGCCTGTAACGACAACCTGTTCGACTTCGGTGTTGGCCGCCTGCTGGGCGTGAGCCTGGCTGGCGGCGATCATGGCGAGCGCCGAGGTTGCGGTCAGCAACGCGACGCGGGACCGATGGAATGACTTTCTCAAGACCCAATACCCCTCTGCAAAGTTGACGCGGAGGCTCATGCCCGGAGAGCTGACCCTCCAGGGTAGAACCGCGCTGGTTTTGGGGATGCCTGATGCATCCTCCCCTTGCTGATCCCGGCTCTGTTAGGCCGGTAACTCGAAGCCGCGAGGCCCCAAGGCAGCGCTGTCAATTTTATGCGACAGCGCTGTCAGCTGTCGCCAGATAACAGCGTTTCATTTCTTATTGCAAGTTGTTTTAATTGGCCTGACGGGCATCTCGCCGCTGTCAGACCTTCCGCTTGGCGGCTAGGGTGTGGCGAAGACTCTCAAAAGGCATATCATTTTGGTCAATCAATTCGTTCCGGAGGCCTCGACCCGGCGGCGCAGCGCCGGGGCCAGTTTCTCGGGCGCCAATCTGGAGCGAGTGGGCGACCATAATCAGCGGGTCACCTTGCAGGCTGTGCGCGCGCGCGGGCCGGTGACGCGCGTGGAGCTGGCCGAAGCCACAGGCCTCACACCGCCAGCCGTCGCCAATATCACCAAGCGCCTGATGGACATGGGCCTGGTGCTGGAAGCCGGGCGTCTGCAGGGCGGGCGGGGCCAGCCGGCCATGACCCTGATCGCCAATCCCGAAGGCTGCTTCTCGATCGGCATCCATATTGATCGCGACCATATCACCGCGACCCTGGTCGATTTCGCCGGAGAAGTCCGCGCCCGCGCCAGCCAGGAGATCGCTTTTCCGTTGCCCCAGGATGTCACCGCGTTCTGGACGGGTGAGCCAGGTCGGGGCCTGCTGGCGTCGCTGCCCACGCCCGATCGGCTGCTGGGTATCGGCGTGGCCCTGCCCGACGATTTCGGCAAGGTGGCCCTGCCGCATCGGCCCGCCAGCTTCGACGCCTGGAACAGCCTGGATCCGGCCAGTCTGTTCACTGATGTTGGTGGTCCGCCGGTGTTCGTCGAGAACGACGCCGCCGCCGCCGCTCTCGCTGAACTGCAGTATGGCCATGGCCTGAGCAAGCCCAGCTTCTTCTATGTGCTGATCGCCGCCGGCCTGGGGGGCGGGCTGATCATCGAGGGCGAGTATTTCCGCGGCGCCGACGGACGCAGTGGCGAACTGGGCTTCTTGCCGTCGCGCGCCGCGCTGGGGGGCGCCTCGGACGGCGTCTCGGTGCAGTCGGTCGTTTCGCTGTCGGCGCTGTACGCCCAGATCGAGATGGGCGGCTTTTCGGTCGCCGATCCGGGCGCATTGCTGGATTTGCCGCCGGCGGGCCAGGCCCTGATCAGCGACTGGATCGAGCGCGCCGCAGACGCCCTGACCGATCCGATGATCAATATCAGCTGTCTGATCAATCCCGAGGCGGTCTATCTGGGTGGCCGCCTGCCGGCCGCAATCGTCGACCAGCTGGCCACGGCGCTCAACACCCGACTGGCTTCTCTGACCGGATTGCCGGCCATCGCCCGGGCGCGGCGGGCGGCGACCTCGGCCGATGGCCCCGCGATCGGCGCGGCCATCTTGCCGATCATCGACCAGCTTCTGCCGTCGCGGGCCACCTTGCGGAAAACGGCCTAGGGTACGGCGACCGCAACAGGCGCGGCGTTCCAGCCCCTCAGGTTCAGGTCCAGTGAGCCGCTGGCCGCCGCCGCCCGATAGCGCACCTCGATCGGGCGTTCCTCACCGGGCGTCAGGGTCAGATAGTTGTCGCTGTAATAGGCCGGAAGCACGGCCCGGCCCTGCGCGTCAGTCAGGGTCAGTTTCAGGTTCAGGGCAGGTGCGGCGCCGGTATTGGTCACCTTTGCGGTCAGCACCGTCTCGTCACCATCGGTCCGGCGCGTCGTCTCTAGCGATACGGCTTGGGGCGTCATGGCCGACAGCTTGCGCGAGCCGGCGGCGTCATCGGCGATCCAGTAGCTGTTGTCGCTCAGCGCTTGTCCCTTGGCCGAGCTTAGATCCAGACGCACGACGACCGCGCCCTGTGCGGCCAGCAAGGCCTTGAGGTCCAGGGCCTGGCCGACGCTGACGCTATCGGCCTTGGCCGACAGGGTCACGGCGCGATCTGACAGTAGGCGGCCATCCAGAGCCAGCACCCGTACGCGGGCCTTGGCGTTCTTCAGCTCGATTGCGCCGTTATTGACCAGGGCCAGGCGGTGATCGGCCAGGCTCATCTGGATATGCACCGTCTGCGCCGCCTTCTTGACCCCGTAAAAGGCCCCATGGGTGTCATAGTCGTGGCTGTAGATCTGCCACATGGTGCTGGGCCAGGCCGAATGGGTCATCCACAGCAGCCGGCCCGAGGATCTGGTCCACAGCTCGGCGTTCATGCCCTCGAACATCGCCCGGTGGGTTTCGTAGTTCATCAGTTGGGCCTTTCGCTCGAAGTCCTCCAGGCTTGTGGGCGGACCCAGCTTGGCGGCCATGGCGTCCTGGAAGGTCTTGACCGCGCCGTTCCCGGTCGGATGCCAGTCGTGATAGGCCCAGGTGTCGCTGATCGGCCAGCGATCGGCCTCCGGCACAGCGGCCTTGAACGCCTCCAGCGTCGGGAACGAGGGCGTGCCGACCTCGACCGAGAAGCCCTTGGCGTGGTCGCTGAAATAGCTCTCGGGCTCGCGATAGTTATACGGACCGCTGTTTTGCAGGTTCACCCGGTTGGAGCTGCCCGTGTACCAGCGGGTGCCGTCCAGATCGTGGACCAGCGCCTCAAGGCCCTCATTGAGGATCGGCTGCGGCACGCCCTCATTGCGGCCAAACCACAGGGCGATGGAGGGATGGTTGCGGAACCGCTTGATGACGTCGGCGGCGTTGGCCAGGAACAGCGGCACGTCCTGCGGTTCCAGCTGGTAGTCCTGGGTCGAGGCCCAGAAGTCGTTCAGCACCAGCAGGCCGTACTCGTCGGCCAGGTCGAAGAAAACCTCCTCGGTGTTCTGGCCCACCCAGTTGCGGATGGTGTTGAGATTGGCCTCCTTGTGAAGCCGGAAGTAGGGCTCCAGCCGCTCACGCTCGACCCGTTTGCGCCAGTCATCCATGCCCCAGTTGCCGCCGCGTGCGGCGATGCGGCGGCCGTTGACCTTGATCACCAGATGCGGCGACAGGCCCACCTCGGGCACGTCGCGCACGGCGGGCGAGGCGTCACCGGCGGCGGTCAGGGAGGTGGCCCAGCCGTCGGGCACCTTGCGGATACCTTCATGGCTGCCGTCGGTGATGTCCTGGCCCAGCTGGCGGGCCTTGGCGAAATCGACCTCAACCCGGCGCAACTGGCCCGCCGGGTTGATCAGCGACAGCTCATAGGTGATCTGGCGCATGCCAAAGCGGATGCGTCGTTCGTCCGACGCCTGACCATCCTGGCTGACCGTCAGTGTCAGGGCGTGTAGGGCCGGGGCGCCATAGCCATTGGGCCACCAAAGTCTGGGGTTCTTGACGGCCAGGGCCGGGAAGTTGGCCGGCGTGAAGCGCACGTCCGACACGCCGGGCGCAGCCAGGACCGTCTGTTCCACCCGCACGCCGTCGAAGGCGGCGGTGACAGTGATGTTGGCGGGCCTGTCGCTCAGGTTCTCGATCGGAACGATGATCTCGACATCGGCCTGGCTATTGTTGGCGCGGGGCAGGGTGGTCACCACCTGAGCGTCGCCGATCCGGGCCTCGCCCGTGGCCCGCAGGGTGACGTCCTGCCAGATCCCGGTGTTGCGGTCGCGCACGCTGGGGATCCAGTCCCAGCCCTCGGAAGCGACGAAGGTCGGTCCGTCCAGCGCCATCATGCCGCCGTTCTCGCCGACCCCTGCGGTCAAGGATTCCTCGTGGGCGATACCCGGATGCGGCGGGGGTGAGACCCGCACGGCCAAGGCGTTTGAGCCGGCGACCACCATCTTGGTCACGTCGAACTGGCCGCGGATGAAAGCGCCCTTCATGTCGCCCAGTTTCTGGCCGTTGAGCCAGATCTCGGCGGCGTAGTTGATCCCCTTGAATGTCAGCAGCAGGCGCTTTCCAGCCGCTTCAGCCGGGGCGTCGAATGTGGCGCGATACCAGTAGTCCTGCCGGTTCAGACTCTCGGGGATCAGGATGTTGTTGAGGCCGTGATCGGGGTCGGCATAGACGCCGCGATCAACCAGAGTGGTCAGCACTGTGCCGGGCACGGTCGCCGCGCGCCAGGCTTCTGCCTTGAAGCCAGGCCGAGAGATCGCGCCGCCGCCGGCCGAGATGCTGGGCGCGTCGATCAGTGACCAGCGCTTCAGCGTCCAGAGCCCTTCGCCGTCAGCCTTCAGCGCCGGTCCGGAATGGGCGGGGATAGCGACGGGAATATTGGCGGGAGCCTTGCTGCGGGGCAGGGTCCAGGGATCCTGCGGCGCGGTCTGGCCGTACATCTGCCGCACCTGGACCGGCCAGGTCGGGCTGCCGGTGTCAAAGACAGTCAAGGCATCGTTCGGCGGGGTCCCGGCCAAGGCAGTGACCGCGTCGGGCGCCAGGGCCGTCCCGTCATAGCGCAGTCCCGCCACATCGCCCGCATAGGCCGCAAAGCCTGCGGCCTTGCGCGGCGCCAGTCGCAGGCGCGCCGTCACCGCATCGCCGGGCAGCGTTCCGGCGCCGACCGCATGGCCATCGACGAACAGGCGCACCGCGCCGCCGTCAAAGACCGCCGTGACCTGATGCCACTCCCCGGGCAGCCAGGCGGCGTCGGCGCGGATGGTCCGTCCGCCACTGGTTGCGCCAAAGCCGCTGGGGTCGAGCACGAGATAGCGGCCCTTGCCGGTCGGGTCGCCGACGCCGGCGATCAGGGCTGGCCCCCTGGGGCGTTCGGAAGGGCGCACCCAGGCGCTCAGGCTCCAAGGGCTGTCGGCGGGCAAGACGGCGCCTGCCGCAAAGCCTGGCAGGTCGCGGGCGATCTCGTCGCCGCCGGCCGGGAAGGTAACGTTGAAGGGCCCCGCCGTCTGGGCCTGGCCGGAGCCTGCCGTCGCGGTCATGGCGATCAGCGCCATGGCGCGAACGAAATGAGAGTGCTTGCCCATGATCGTTTCCTCCTCCTTGCGCCGGCGGTGACATGACCGACCGGCTGCATTTTCTGTTCAGATCGTTGTGGACGCCGGGATCGGGGTATCGGGGACCAGGCCGTCCGCAGGCCAATCGGGCTGGGACCACAGCATCGCCGCGCCCCTCACACCGGAAGCGTCGCCCCAGCGCGCCGGAACCAGCTTCGCGGCCCAGCGGTCGGAAAACACATGCGGGGCGATCAGGTCCGGAAGGCGCTGATAGAGCGCATCGACCTTCGACAGCCCGCCGCCGAACACGAAGACGTCGGGATCAAGAATATCGCAGATCATCGCCAGGCCCCGGCCCAGGCGCTCGAACAGCCGATCCAGCGCTGCAACGGCCTCGGCGTCGCCGGTCGCCGCAGCAATGACGATCTCTTCGCCCTTCAGGGCGCGACCCGTGTGGGTCTGAAAGTCGCGCTGCAGGCCCGAGCCCGAGATCCATGTCTCCAGGCAGCCGCACCGTCCGCACCAGCAGGCGGGGCCGGGCGTCTCATCGGAGGTAGGCCAGGGCAGGGGAAGGTGGCCCCACTCGCCCCCGACGCCATTGGCGCCCTCGACCAGTCGCCGATCCACCACCACGCCGCCGCCGCAGCCCGTGCCCAGGATCACCGCAAAGGCGGTCCTGAAACCGGCGGCAGCCCCATCGATGGCTTCGGACAGGGCCAGGCAATTGGCGTCGTTGGCGACTCGAACGGGGCGCGAAAGGGCCTGCTCCAGATCTTTCCCCGGCCGGCGGCCGTTCAGCCAGACTGTATTGGCGTTGCGCACCAGACCAGAGGTCGGTGAGACCGACCCGGGCGCCCCCATGCCGACTGTTCCGCGAGCGTTGGTGGCAGACTCTGTCTGGTCAATCAGATCGCGGATGGTCCTGATAGCGCTGTCATAAGAGGCCGGAGTCGGGGCGCGGAGACGCGAGACGTAGCCGCCTTCGGGTGCCAGCGCCGCGACTTCGATCTTGGTGCCGCCAACATCGACGCCAATGCGCATGCCGCGCGTCGCTCTGCTATCCGCGTCCAACGTTTCGTCCCCAGCCGTTCTTGGCCAAGACAAATCACAGGGCATTTATAAAAACAATTTGTTTTATTATTTGACCGGACGATGATTCAGGACGCTCGGGCGGTTGTGACGCTCGAGTCTCTGGACCTTGGGCTGTGCCGGGGAGCGCTGTAGCGAGGACCTATTTCTGGCGGCCCTCGGCCAGCCGCCGCCGCGCCGCCGCCCGGCGGGCCTTCCAATGCTGGACATAGGGAGCCGCGAACGTCCAGGCGAGCGTCGCCGCCAGGATCAGGACGATCGGAATCGCCAGCTTCAGATTCACATGGACCTCCCCAGATTTTGACCCAGATTAGCCGGGGTCGCCACACGGCTCAATTGCGCAAACCCGACGAGGGGAGGGTCGGACCGGAGAAAGTTACGCATAGCCGGTCGCAGATCGTCTGAGCCAAGGCGTTGGCATATCGTCTTGCCGATGGGACGCATCGATAGGCCCTCTTGCGACGCGCCGTACAGGCGCGCGCCCGCGTCGAGCGTATGGATCGCCAGCCCGTTAGCTCTACGAACATCCGACAGTTGGGATTGCTCAAATCGTTGATCTCTTTTTCCGCATATTAACTATCCAGTTAGACAGTCCATGATGCGTCATTTGCTCCACAGAAAATCCCAACTTATGACTACTGCAATAAAATTCTCGCAAATGTTTCGGTAATCATAATTTGAACATCTATTGCGCGAGCTGAGCACCAATACCCAAAACACCATATGGGGATCAGCGCCTATCCTGCTCGTGCCACTAGACTGCGCACGGATTTGCCGTGATGGTTCCCATTTGAGCATGCCATCCGGTTGCGAGCGAACAGCATGGACGAACGCGAAGTATTAAGGCTGGACGCCTTGCGGGCGTACAGGGTGCTGGACACCGAGGCCGACGCCGCCATCGATCGCTTGGCGGGTCTGGCCGGCAACCTGTTTGCGACGCCGATTTCGCTGGTCTCGCTGGTCGATGAACACCGACAGTGGTTCAAGGCCAGGGTGGGCCTGGAGGCGTCCGAGACGCCGCGTGATCAGGCCTTCTGCGCCCATGCCATCGCCATGGGTCCCGATGCGGTGATGGTGGTTGAAGACGCCGCCCAAGACCCCCGCTTTGCGGACAATCCCTTGGTCACGGGCGCGCCGGATATTCGCTTCTATGCCGGGGCGACCTTGACCACCAAGGAGGGCCACAATCTCGGAACCCTCTGCGTCATCGACAACAAGCCGCGGCCGCGCCCCAGCGCCGTGGAGCTGGAGCGACTTCAATTGCTTGCGCGCATTGTCGTCGACGAGTTTGAACTGGCGCGAGCCCATCGACAGACTCGCGAAAAACAGCGCCTTCTTGAAATCGCCGAGGTCATGTCCGGGGTGGGCCAATGGCGGCGGGATCTGGTCACCAACAAGGTCGTTTGGTCCGATACGGTTTACGCCATCCATGGCGTTGACCGCCAAAGCTTCGACCCCGATCTCAACGACGCCGTGGCCTTGTATCATCCCGATGATCGCGCCATGGTCGCCGGCCTTCTGGCCGATGCTGGCCGGACCGGGAATGGCTTTGAGTGCCGCCTTCGCCTGATGCGCGCCGATGGCGCCATCCGCCACGTGATCGCGCGCGGGGTGTGCGAGCTGGACGATTACGGGAAGCCGATCTCCATCCTCGGCCTGTTCCAGGACCTCACCGAAACCGTCGAGACCATCGCGAGCCTCAAGCGCCGTCAGGAACGCTACCGGCTCGTGACCGAGCATGCCGGTGACATCATCGCCCGCTACGATTTCTCGGGCAGGGGCCGGTTCATCTCACCCGCCATCGAGAAGCTTCTGGGTTACACGGTCGAGGAAACCATCGGCCTGACCGTGCCCTCGGCTCTGCATCCCGATGATGTTGAGCGGGTGATGTCGGTGTTCGAGGCCATGTCGCGCGGCCTTGAGCAGAGCACCTTTCAGCACCGCTCGCGGCACAAGCTGGGCCACTACGTCTGGGTGGAGGCAAACCTTCAGCTGGTGCGCGATGCGGCCGGCGCGCCCCAGGAAATCGTTGCTGTCGCGCGAGATATCTCTGACCGCAAGGCCCTGGAACTTGAGATGGCGACCGCTCGCGACGAAGCGCGCGAACAGGCCCAGCGAGCGCGACTGGCCGAGAATATCGGCGGCGTCGGATACTGGCGTTACGACCTGAAGGCCCTGGACCTGGATGTGTCGGCCAAGATGTTCGAAATCTATGGGCTGGAGCGCGTCGAACACCCGGCCATCGAGATGTTCAACGACCTTATCCATCCCGAAGAACAGGCCTGGACCAGGGCCAGGCTCGCCGAACGCCTGAGGACGGGTGAGGCCGACAACAACGTCATCACCCGCATCGTCCGTCCGGACGGCGGGGACCGCTACATCTCCGGCAGCTCGATTATCGAGATGGGGGCCGACGGCGCCCCCGCTGTCATCATGGGCACGGTTCGCGATATCACCGACGAACGCCGTATCCAGGCCGAATTGGCGGCCAACGAAAGCCGCTATCGCCTGCTGGCCGACAACGCCAGCGACATGATCGCCGCCTTCGGCCCGAGTGGCGAGATCCGGTTCGTCTCACCCGCATGCCGCCCTATCCTCGGCTACGCCCCCGAGGAGATGGTCGGCCGGCAGGTCATCGACATGGCCCACCCCGACGATGCGCCGCTGTTGATGGTCTACTATGCCGAGTTGATCGCCAGGGGGCCCTCCGCGATCTCCGAGCCCTTCCAATTTCGAGGGCGGCACAAGGACGGCCATTGGGTTTGGGTGGAAGGGCAGCCCAAGCTGTTCTTCGACGCGGACACTGGCAAGCTGGCCGCGATCCAGGATGTCATTCGCGACATCACCAGCCGCAAGGCGCTGGAGCAGGCCCTGAAACTGGCCCGCGCCGAAGCTGAAGCCGCGGCGGTGGTGAAGGCCGAGTTTCTGTCGAACATGAGCCACGAACTGCGCACGCCTTTGACGGCCGTGCTGGGCTTCTCGCGGCTGATCGAGGATCAACCCGAACTCTCGCCGGCCACGCGCCGTTTCGTCGATCGCGTCTCCAACGCCGGCAAGGCGCTGCTGTCGACGGTCAACGACATCCTGGACTTTTCCAAGCTCGAGGCCGGTCAGGTCGAGATCGTCGTCACCCCCAGCGACCCGCGACAAATCCTCGAAGACGCCATGGACCTCTTCTCGGGCCAGGCCCAGGAAAAGGGTCTGGACCTGGTGATGACCGGCTTGGATGGCCTGCCCTCGGGCCTGACCCTGGCCTCTGATCGGATACGCCAGATCCTGCTCAACCTGATCGGCAACGCCGTGAAGTTCACCGACAGCGGTCGAGTGGAGCTGGAAGCCAGGTGGACGGCGCGAACCGGCCTTTTTCGGGTAACCGTCACCGACAGCGGCGCGGGCATACCCGCCGATCGCCTGGATCAGCTATTCAAGCGGTTTTCCCAGGTCGACGGCTCCTCCACGCGCAAGCACGGCGGGACAGGGTTGGGCTTGGCAATCTGCAAGGGGCTTGTGGACGCCATGGGCGGCCAGATCGGCGCTGCCAGCCAGGCGGGCCAGGGGTCTTGCTTCTGGTTCGAACTTCCGGCCGCGAAGGTTTCGCTTGGCGAAGCCGGGACCGATAGCCAGGCGGCGGCGGTCATTCCAGAGGGTTGCCGCGTGCTGGTCGTCGACGACCGTGCGGTCAATCGCGATCTGGTCTGCGCGGTCCTGCGCGTGTTTGGCGCCGAGATGACGGAGGCCGCCGACGGCGAGGCGGCGGTCGGGCTCGCCAGCGCCGAGCCGTTCGATGTGATCCTGATGGATCTGCGCATGCCGGGTATCGGCGGCGTGGAAGCGACCCGCCAGATCCGTGAGGTCGCCCTCAATGGAAACGTGCCCATCATCGCCTTCTCAGCCGATGTCGGCGGGGCGCTGCCCGAAGGTGTCTTTGACGGCATGATCGCCAAGCCGCTTGATGCGCGGGCGCTGATCACGGAGATCAATCGCGCCCTGTTTCACGAGGGGGAGAGCGAAGATGTCGCTTGAGGCGCGTCGGCGGCGAATCTTCATCGCGGAGGATGACCGCAATCTCCTCGAACTGCTGACCACCCGGCTCAGCCTGGCGGGCTACGACACGGTCTTCGGGCGTGATGGATGGGAGGCCATCGACGGCATCCACAGTACGCGTCCGGACGCCATTATCCTGGACGTCAGCATGCCCCGCCTGGACGGCTTTGGCGTCCTGCGCCACATCAGAAAGAGCCCCCTGGTGGCCAATATCCCGGTGATGATGCTCACCGCCCGCAATGCGCCCGGCGACGTCAAGGAAGCGCTGGCCCTGGGTGCGCGGGACTATCTCGCCAAGCCCTTCAGCGACGCCTTGCTTCTGGCGCGCCTGGCGCGGCTGCTGCGCGCCAGGCCTGTGGCGCCGATAGCGTCGTCAGACGTGTTTCTGCTTTAGTCGCGCCAAAAGATTTGGCGGCGTTCCATGGGGCGACGGTGCGGTTCGCTTCGGCAACCTGGCCAGACCAGCCAACGGTCTGAGCGTGGACCACGCGGGCGCCCGCTAATCGTCCATTGCAACATTGTCCGGCCCGATACGAAGTCACGGCTTGTCAGTGGCAACCAATTCTGTAGCGTCGTTGCGTCACAGGAACGTTGAAGACATGCGACCTTCGCATCAGGTCCTCGTGCGCCGATCGGTTCAGTTCCACCTGAAAGATTGGTTCAACGAGTGAAGACCTCCCGACCGTAAAGCGGTCGGGTCGCTGACGCCTGAGGCGTCGCCAAAGCCAGTCCTGGCCTGATCCGTCGTCGGCGCGCGCCCATGCGCGTGTCGCGTCGCGCCCCGACCCCTGCCTGTCATCACGAACATCAATCCGCGCGTGGCCTCTCGGGAGGAGCGTTCCGCGCGGCTGGGGGTATTCCTATGAAACCGCATCAAAACGACCTGGGCCATGTGCTCGGGGCGATACTGGCGCTTGGCCTGTCCACACCCGTCCTGGCGCAGCAAGCGCCGGCCGCCGCCACGCCTGCCGTCACCGAAGAGATCCAGACGATCGAGGCCGTCACCGTCACCGGCACCCGGATCCAGGGGCTGGATCTGAAGGGGGCTGTTCAGGCCTACCAGATCGACCGGGCGACCATCGACCAGTCCGGGGCAACCTCGGTCATCGACCTCTTCTCGCAGCTTCCCGCCGCCGCCGGCGGGGGCGGCACCTTCTCGACCGCCAGCGCCGGGGCCCTGTCCAGCGATACGCCCGTCGGGGCGTCAGGCGTGTCATTGCGCGGCCTGGGCACCAGCGCGACCCTGACCCTGATCAACGGTCGCCGCGCCTCGGTCAGCGCCTTCGCGCGAGGCCAGGAGTCGTTCATCGACGCCAGCGCCATTCCGCTGGCGGCGCTGGAGCGGGTCGAGGTCCTGCCCAACGGCGCCTCGGCCCTCTATGGCGCCGACGCCGTGGCCGGTGTCGTCAACTACGTCCTGCGCAAGGACTTCGAAGGGGCGGAATTCACCGCTTCCTACGGCGACTCCACCGCCGCCAGCGACGAGGGCCGATTCAACGCCAACCTCGTCGTCGGCAAGGCTTTTGGCGATCATCACGTCACGGCCGTCGTCGACTACTTCAAGCGCAACGCCTTCTATCTGCGCGACCGCGAGGCCTCGCGGGACTCGGTCCGTCCCAGCCAGCAAGGTTTCTATCCCAGCTTCAACGACCTCTTTTTCATGACCAACGACCAGACCGAGGGTCCCGGAAACGGTGGCTGCGCGGTGGCCGATTTCAAGGTCGGCAATCTGGGCGAATACTGCCAGGTCAACAGCAACCGATATGTCTCCTCGCAGGATCAGCAGGCAAGCCTGGGCGGCCTGATCACCCACGACTTTGCGATCAGCGACAACGTCTCCTGGTACAATGAACTTCTGTTCCAGCACACTGAGGCACGCGGCACGAGCTCGCCGGCGAACTTCTCCCGCGCCCCGATTGATCCGGCCAATCCCAACTGGCCGGCCGCTTTGCAGGCAGACATCGTCGCCGAAGGCGCCGTCCGCCGCTTCAGCTCCTACAACGGCTTTCCGATCTTCGCCTGGGGCAAGCTGATCGAGCCTCGCGCCGTCGAGGTGGAGTCCGACTCCTTCCGCTATGTCTCGGGCCTGAAGGGCAAGTTCGCCAACGGCTGGACCTATGACGCGGGCCTGCTGTTCGGCGGCAATGACCGCACCCAAAGCGGCCTGTCGGGCCTGATCCGGTCCAAGGCCTTCTATGACGCCAACCTGGGCAACCTCTGCAGCGACGGCTCCAGCGTAAAGCGGTGGAACGTCAATCTGGCCCGGCCCAGCGCCAGCTATGTCGGCAATACCTGCGAGGCCGTCGGCAAGACCACGCTCTGGTACAATCCCTTCGGCGGCCAGACCAAGCAGGCCGCCGGCCTGGACAAGCTGCTGGAGACCACGGCCGACCGCAAAGGGCGCTCGCGCACCTATTCGCTGGACGCCTCGACCTCGGGTGACCTCTTTACGCTGAGCGGACGGACGGTGAAGGCGGCGTTCGGGGCTGAGTATCGTCGGGAAACCGTGCGCGATACGCCATCGGGCGAGGCCGTCGCCACGGCGTCCAATCCCGAGCCGATCCTGGGCTTTTCCTCGACCAGCGCTAAGGCCGAGCGTGACCAGTGGGCGGTCTATGGCGAGCTTTATGTGCCTTTGGCCGACCAGTTCGATGTGCAGCTGGCAGGTCGCTATGACCACTACGACGCGTTTGGCGGCGACTTCAATCCGAAGGTCTCCGCCCGGTTCAAGGCCTCCGACCTCCTGACCTTCCGGGCCAACTGGTCGACCTCGTTCCGCGCACCGTCCCTGGCCCAGAGCGGGGCCGGGGTGCTGCTGTCCAGCTATCGCGTCGACTGCCGGGCCACGCCGGCCGCCTGTAACGGCAATGCCGCCGCCAGCGGTCAGGCGCTGTTGTCGGAAGACGTCGGCAACACCGACCTGCAGGCCGAAAACGCCGACACCTGGGGTGGCGGCCTGCTGTTCCAGCCCAATAGCGACATCGAGATCAAGCTCGACTACTGGAACATCAAGCACAAGAACCTGGTCGGGATCGCCGAGGACGACTTTATCCGTCGCGCGCTCGGCGGGGCTTTCCCGGTGACCGGGGCCGGTCTGCTGCCGACTGGAAAGCCGGGCGTGGAAGTGACCAATGGCTTCGTCACCGACGCCCACTTCCAGATCAGCAATCTGGGCTACCAGAAGACCAGTGGCCTGGACTTCTCCTACACCCAGTACCTGCCGGAAAGCGATGCAGGCAAGTTCACCCTGACCTTCGACGCCACCTACCTGATCGACTTTGATCGCAAGGCCTCGAGCGATGCGGTGGTCGAGAAACTGGCCGGCGACTACCTCTATCCGCGCTTTCTGGCCAATGCCCGCCTGCGCTGGAAGCTCAATGACTGGCGCGCCTCAGTCGGCGCCCGGTATGTCAGCGAGTACAAGGATGACCCTGACGCCCGGACCCTTGCTGCGGTTGGCCTGCCGGCCACCGCCCAGGTCAAGGTTGACAGCTCCGTCACCGTCGACACCAGCCTGAGCTATGATTTTGGTCCGCACAGCTTCGTGCAGCTCAACATCAGGAACCTGCTGGACGAGACCCCGCCTCGGGTCCTGGGTTCCAGCGCCAATGTCGATCTCTACAATCATGATCTGGTGGGGCGTTTTGCGACGATCCGCCTGACCCATCGCTTCTGACCCTGGCGTCGCCGCCGCTTCGGGCCTTCGGGCCCGAAGCGGCGGCCTTTTCCGAGACCTGTCCATGGCCCAGCCCAATTCCGAGTCCGATCCCTCGCCGCCTGCGATCAAGAGCAAGATCCCGGACACCTTCCTGATCCTGCTGATCCTGGCGCTGGCGGCCTATGCCAGCACCTGGCTGTTTGCGCCCGGTCGGTTCGGGTTGGCGCCGTCCGGCCGCATCGACCCGGCGGCCTATGCCGCCGCCGCCCAGCCGAAGGGCGCACCGATCTTCGGCTCCGAGGGCCATGTCGGCCTGTTGAACTTCCCGTTCGAGGGCCTGGTCACCGGCGATCGCGGCTCGGCCACCGTGGGGCTGATGGCGTTCATCCTGGTGATCGGCGGGGTGTTCGGCGTCATCATGCGCACCGGGGCCGTTGATCGGGCCCTGACCTCCCTGATCGGCAACCCGGCCGATCCCAGATCAAAGCCGAACGAGCTTTTGATCCTCGGCCTGTTCGCGGCCTTTTCCCTGGCCGGCGCCGTGTTTGGCATGAGCGAAGAGGCCATCGCCATCAGCCTGATCGTCACGCCGGTGCTGGTGCGTAGCGGCTATGACTCCATCACCGGGATGCTGACCTGCTACGTCGCCACCCAGATCGGCTTTTCGGCCTCGTGGATGAATCCCTTCGGCCTGGTCATCGCTCAGAGCATTTCGGGCCTGCCGGTTCTGTCGGGGATGGGCCTGCGGATCGTCATGTGGCTGGTCTTCACCGGCGCGGGCCTGGCCTATCTGTGGTGGTATGCCCGCAGCGTCCGCCTGACGCCGACCCTGTCAAAGGCCTATGCCTCCGACGCGCTCTGGCGCGACAAGGCGAGCATCGGCGCGGTCGGGCGGTTCGGGGCAGGCGACGCCATCATCCTGGTTCTTCTGCTGCTGACCGTGGCCTGGGTGGCTTGGGGCGTGGTCGCCAAGGGCTACTATCTGGCCGAGATCGCCGCCCAGTTCTTCGCGCTGGGCCTTGCGGCGGGCCTGGTTGGCCGCGTGTTCAAACTGGGTGGCGTCGACGCCAACGACCTGGTGCGGGCTTTCAGCGACGGCGCGGCCCAACTGGCCCCGGCTGCGCTGGTGGTCGGCGTCGCCAAGGGGATCATCCTGATGCTCGGTGGCGACAAGCCCGATCAGCTCAGCCTGCTCAACGCCCTGCTGCACGGGATGAGCGGCCTGACCGCTCTGCTGCCCACCTGGGCGACGGCCTGGGGCATGCTGGGCTTTCAGAGTGCGATCAATCTCCTGATCGTCTCGGGTTCGGGCCAGGCGGCCCTGACCATGCCGCTGATGGCGCCTCTGTCGGACCTGTCGGGCGTCACCCGTCAGACCGCCGTGCTCGCTTTCCAGCTGGGCGATGGCCTCACCAACATCATCGCCCCGACTTCGGCGTCCCTGATGGGCTGCCTGGCGGCCGGGCGCCTGGGCTTTTCGACCTGGCTGGCCTTCATCTGGAAGCCGCTGGCCGGTTTGCTCGTGTTGGCGGCGGCTTTCGTGCTGGTCGCCCAACTGATCGGGTACAACTGATGCGCGGCTTGCTGATCTTGCTTTTGAGCGTTCTGATCGCAGGTTCCGCCACCGCGCAGGGCGGGACGCTGGTCATCGTAGGTGGGGCGCTGTCGCCAGACAATGACGCCGTCCACGCCGCCTTCATCGACGCCGCCACGGCGCATGCGCCGCCGGGCGTCGCGCCACGCTTCCTGATCATTCCGGCAGCCTCCGGCGCGCCCAGCGACGCGGCCCAGTCCTTCGCCCAGCAGCTGAAGCGTCGCGGCGTCGGCGCCGATCAGATCGCGGTGGCCAGGGTCGCCGTGCGCGATGATCCGGGCACGGCGGATATCGACGAGTCGCGCTGGGTGTCGGGTGGTTCAGCGCCTGAAGAGGTGGCCAAGGCCGCCCAGGCCGATGGCGTCTGGTTCGTGGGCGGCGATCAGGCCCGCATTGTCGCCACGCTCAAGACGAACAAGGGCGAGGACACCCCTCTGCTCCTGGCCTTGCGCGCGCGCCTGGCCCAGGGGGCCGTGATCGGTGGTTCCAGCGCCGGCGCCGCCATCATGAGCGAGGCCATGATCCTGCAGGGCGACAGCCTGCCCGCCCTGTTGCGGCCGCTGGGCGCGACCGAGACGGCAGATGGCGAGGCCCTGGCCATGGGCCGAGGGCTGGGCTTCTTCACCGGCGGTCTGGTCGATCAGCACTTTGATCGCCGGGCGCGCCTGGGGCGCCTGGCGCGGGCGGTCGCGACCCTGCCGGTCGGCCAGCGCATCGGCTTCGGGATCGACGAGAACACGGCCCTGGTGATTGATCTGGCGACGCGCAGCGCCCGGGCGATCGGCGCAGGCGGGGTGACCATTCTTGACGAGCGTTCGGCCCTGATCGAGGTCAGGGACAGCGCCCTTCACCTGCGGCAAGCCCATCTGCACCTGATCAGCGGCGGCGATGGGGTGGATCTGGCGACCCTGGCTGTGACCCCCGCCGGCTACAAGCAACGGCTCAAGCCCTCCGCATCGGCGAGGGCCCGTCTTCGCGTCGCCGAAGGACTGGCCGCGCCGGCTCAGCGCCTGGACGCCTGGCTGGCCGAGGATCTGGTTGGGGTGGCCGCCTCCAGCCGCATCGAACGCCCGTCCTTCTTGCCCGGCGGCGCAGGCATACGCTTTGGCTTTGCCCGCACGCCGTCCTCTGCTGCGTATCAGGGCCGCGACGCCCAGGGGCGCGATCGCGACACGATCGTCGACGTGGCCTTCGACGTCTCTCCCGTCCATGTCGTTTTCAGACCGTAGGTTACAGATGAACTCTACCCCCCATGTGATCGCCTTGCACGGCGGCGCCGGCGTCATTCCCGGACGCGACTACAGCGAGGCGACCGAGCATCTGCGCGATCTGGCGGCGCGCATGTCCGCGCAACTGGCCGACGGACTGTCGGCCGTTGATGCGGTGGAGATCGCGGTGGTCGAGATGGAGGCCAGCGGCCTCTTTGTGGCCGGACGCGGCTCGGCGCCCAATGCCGACGGACTGGTCGAGATGGACGCCTCGATCATGGACGGTGCGCGCCACAAGGCCGGCGCGGTCTGCGCGATCCGTGACGCCGCCAGTCCCATCGCCGCCGCGCGCCGGGTGATGGAGGCCACGCCCCATGTCCTGCTGGCTGGGGAGGGCGCCTCTGATTTCGCCCGACAGCAAGGCCTGGAGCAGATCATCGACCCGGCCAGGTTTTTCCGCATGCCGGTCGGCATCACGGCGGCCGACATCGAAGCTGAAACCCGGGCTCTGGCGCACGGTACGGTTGGCGCGGCCGCTCTTGATCTGACCGGAGCCCTGGCTGCAGCGACATCGACCGGTGGCGTGTTTGGCAAAAGGCCGGGCAGGGTGGGCGACACGCCCATACCCGGGGCCGGGGTCTGGGCCGACGAGGAGGTCGCCGTGTCCTGCACGGGGGTCGGCGAATTCTTCATCCTGACGGCCGCGGCCTTCGATGTGTCCGCGCGACGACGCTATCTCGGCGAGTCCCTTGAGGACGCCTGTCAGGGCATGATCGACAGTGTCGGCAGGCTGGGCGGCGACGGCGGCGTCATCGCGGTCAATCGCGCCGGCCAGGTCGCGTTTGTGTTCAACTCGCCCGGCTTGAAGCGTGCCGCAGCCGGTTCAGCGTTCGAAGCTTGGGCGCGAGTGTAGGGCGTCGGACGCTGCTCTGGCCGAACAACGGCGCCGCGCCGCGGCCGCCGTCATTCCAGGTCGACCCGTTGGGGTAGATGTAGGGCAGGTCAGCGCCGCTGACGCCCTACGCTTGGCCGGGGCGCCGCCGAGACCGAGGTGATCGCAGCGCCAGCCACGGTCAGCGCCGGCCAGAGCATTGGCGAGGGCGGCATGGATCGCATTGTGCTTACCGCCGCTCATCCCCGCCGATCGCCGCTCGGCACCTTTTTGGCCAAAGCCGCTTGCTTGTCGGGACACTGGAAGTCCTCAGCGCGAAAAACGCTCATCCTTCCGACACGCAGGCGCCCGATGAAACCCACGACCCTTCTGAAACTCAGCTGCCTTACCCTGCTCCTTCAAGTGGGCGTCGGCGCCAAATCCGCTCAGGCTGCGCAGGTTCGATCCGGACTGGACCTGCCGGGGTTCGATCAGGCGGTGCGCGTCCAAGACGATCTCTATCGCCACAGCAGCGGCAGCTGGCTGCGGACCGCCGCCATCCCTGCCGACAAGGCCGAACTGGTCGGCGCCGATATGCCTGCGGTCGTCGATCAGCGCATCCGCAAGATCCTTCAAGAGTTGGCGACCAAGCCTCAGGCGAAAGGCTCCAGCGGGCAAAAAGTCAGCGACTACTACGCCGCCTATGAGGACACCGCCGCCATCGAGAAGGCTGGACTCGAGCCCATCAAGCCCTTGCTGGCCCAGATCGCCGCGATCGAGACGTCGCAGCAACTCGCGACCTGGGTTGGCAGCGCTCAAGGCCAGATCGAAACGCCGATCTGGCTCTGGGGCGGCTTTGCCGACTTTATGGACCCCGGTCTGAACCGTGTGATGGCCTGGCAAGGCGGCCTGGGGCTGCCCGACCGCGACTACTACCTGAAGCTGGACGATGCTGAGCTCGGCAACGCCCGCGCCGCCTATCTGACCTATCTCACACGGCTGGCCCAGCTCTCCGGTCAGGCCAGGCCCGCCGAGATGGCGCAACGCGTCCTGGACCTGGAAACGCGCCTGGCTCAAACGCACGCGCCTTTGAGCGAAGCGCGGGATCCGTCCAGGATGTACAATCCGCTGACGGCCCAGGAACTGATGGTCAAAGCCCCCGGCTTCGACTGGGAGGCCTTTCTGAGCGCAGCCAAAATCACCCGCGGCGACAAGGTCACCGTGACGCAACTGAACACGGCCATCGCGACCGCCCGGCTCTTTGCCGATCTGCCTTTGGCCGACTGGAAGGCCTATTTCACACTTCGCAGCCTGGATTCTGCCGCGCAGGTCTTGCCGGCCGAGTTTCGCGCCGCGCACTTCGCGTTTCACGGCAAGGCCATCACGGGGGCGCAGGTCGAGCAACCCCGGGCCGAGCGCGCGCTCGGGCAGGTCACCTGGGCGCTCAACGAACCCCTGGCGCAGCAGTATGTAGAGCGCCACTTTCCGGCCGCGCACAAACAGAAGGTCGAGGCCATTTTTCACAACGTGCTGGCCGCCTATCAGCAGCTGATGGCGGACAACAGCTGGATGGAACCGTCCACCAAGGCCGCCGCCCTGGACAAGCTGTCGAAGTACAAGGCCAAGATCGGTCACCCTGACAGCTGGCGTGACTATGCCGCACTGGACGTGCGCGCCGGCGACGCCTTCGGCAACCAGCAACGGGCCAAGCGGTTCGATTGGGAGCACAAGGCGGCTGCAGCCGGCAAACCCATGGATCGCAAGGCTTGGGCAATGTCGCCGCTGGAGGTCAACGCCTTCTATGACCCTATGGGCAACGAGATCATTCTGACGGCCGGCATTCTGCAAGCCCCGCTGTTCGACATGCGGGCCGATGACGCGGTCAACTACGGCGCCATCGGCGCAACCATCGGCCACGAGATCAGCCATGGCTTCGACAATATGGGGTCTCAGTTCGACGGCGACGGCGTGATGAGGCAGTGGTGGAGTGAGGCCGACCGCCAGACCTTTGCAGCCCTCGGCGCCAAGCTGGCCGAGCAGTTCAACGCCTTTGAAGCGCTGCCGGGCAAGACCGTGAACGGCCAGTTGACCCTGCCTGAGAACATCGCCGATCTGGTCGGCCTGCAGATTGCGTTCAAGGCCTATCAAACCAGCCTGCACGGCAAACCGGCCCCGCGAGTTGACGGCTATACCGGAGAGCAGCGCCTGTTCCTGAGCTTCGCGCAGAGCTGGCGCGTCAAGCGCCGCGATGAACGCACCCTGCAACTGCTGACGTCGGATCCCCACTCACCGCCGGAATTCCGCGCCAACGGTGCAGCCCGAAACATCGACGGCTTCCACGAAGCCTTCGGCGTCCAGGTCGGGGACAAGATGTTCAAACCCGTCGCTGAGCGCGTACGTCTATGGTGAGCCCGTCAATCCGCTTGCATCTCCGTCCGTCGGCAACTCTGCTCCCAGCATGAGGTTTTTCCCCCGCGAACGGCAGTTCTGGCTCTATCACGGCGCGGCCATGGCGTTCGTCGTCATGGTCACGCTGCTCAGCATCCTGCTGTTTGGTCGCCTTGACGCCAACAATCTGGCCTCCACCCTGGTCTGGATGCCGGCCTACACGCTGGCGGTGCTGGGCTTTCGCTGGCTGTATCTCCAGCGCCGCTGGGCTGGGCTGCCGATGGGGCGACTGGTCCCCGTTGTCGTCGTCTATAGCAGCCTGAGCGGGTTTGCCGTGATGGCTGCAGTGGCGGCCCTGGTGATGCCGTTCTTCTGGCAACAGATCAGCGCCAGCCGGGCTGAATTCAACACCCTGGATTTTTTGGCGCGCAACATCCTCGGCAACGGGCTGCAAGCCCAACTCTTCATCGGCGCCTGGGCCTTCGTCTATCTCAGCGCCGCATCAGCGCAGCGTGCCCGCGAGGGCGAGCTGCAAAACCTGCGTCTGCAGATGAACCTGAAAGCCGCACAACTGAGCAGTCTGGCCAACCAGCTCAATCCGCATTTCCTGTTCAACACGCTCAACAACATCCGCTTCATGATTCACGAAGATGGCGGCCGCGCCGACGCGATGATCGTGGCCCTGTCTGAATTGCTGCGCTACTCGCTCGAAAGCAGTCAGCAAGACAAAACTCGCCTGAGCCAGGAGTTGTCCGTCATCGACGCGTTTATCTCCATCATGCGAACTCAAATGGAGGACAGGCTGGACTTCAGACTTAGCGTGCCGGATTCGATCCAGAATTGCTTGCTGCCGCCAATGGTCTTGCAGCTCTTGCTGGAGAACGCGATCAAGCATGGCCTCGATCATTTGCCCTCCGGTGGACGGGTCAGCCTTCTAGGAGAGGATCGCGGCGATAGCCTGACTTTCACGGTCGTCAATGACACGCCAATTACGCCAAACAAGGTGAAACCAGGACTCGGCTTCGGATTGCCAAATATTGAGCGCCGTCTGCGCCTTTTGTATGGGGATCGCGCGGCCATTGAAATTCAACAGACTACAGGGCGCTTTCACGTCGAACTGAGCTTGCCCAAGGAGTTTGCTTCGTGAAATCAAGAATAAAAACGGTGGTAGTCGAGGACTCGCGCCTCGCTCGCGAGGGCCTGGTGCGCATGCTGGCCGAGTTTAGCGATCAGATTGATGTGCTGGGTCAGGCCGACAATGCTGAAAATGCTCTTGTGCTGATCGAGCAACTGCGCCCCGAGTTGCTCTTTCTCGACATTCACATGCCCGGCGAGGACGGGTTCGGTTTGCTCGAGCGGCTCGACTATACGCCCCGCATCGTCTTCACCACCGCCTACTCGGAACATGCGATCCGCTCCTTCGAATTCAATACGGTCGACTATTTGCTGAAGCCGATCAGTTCGCTGCGGCTCGCGCAAGCTTTGACCAAGCTTTCCAGCGAGCCGGAGTCAGAGCCCGACTCGACCGAGGTTAAGCCGGCGCTGGACATCAACAGCAAGATATTCATCAAGGACGGCGACCATTGCCACCTGGTCGCTCTGAGCTCAATTCTCTACATCGAGAGCTGCAAAAACTATGTCCGGGCGTACTTTCCAGGCAGCGCTGGCGGGACAATCAAAAATGCCTACGTCAAAAAGTCGATGAATCAGATCGAAGAGAGACTTCCGAGGGCAGTCTTCTTTCGAGCCAGTCGACAGTACATGGTGAACCTGCAAGCCATACGAAGCATCGAGGAATCGATAAGCGAGGGCTTCGAAGTCACCATGCTCGACGGCAAGCGTCTGGAAATCTCGCGCCGCAATGCGGGCAAGCTTAAGGATCTGCTGAGCTTTTGAACGGGCATCCCCGGTCAAGTCACACTGCAAGTTGAGGCTATGTCATGGCCACCGACCTTGCCCTCAACCTTGGACAAATCGGGCCGGGATTTCGCTCCCGTCACCCGCCTTCGCGCCGGCTTCGTTCTCCCGCAGGATCTCGACGATCGGCTCTTGCGTGAATCTTGATCGCAGGATGTCCGTCCTCTCAAGGGTCGGTCTCTCGCTCCGTGTGGAGGAAGAAATCAGGGGCAGGTCAAAGGCGAGGCAGCGCTGAGGAACTCTCTGGCAAACCGGTCTGCAAACCGGAGAACGTCGTTGAATTCAAATCATTGAAAAGATTGGAGGCCCGGCCCGGAATCGAACCGGGGTGCACGGATTTGCAATCCGCTGCGTAACCACTCCGCCACCGGGCCATCCGGGGTCAACGCAATTTGCGTTGGCGAAGAGAGGCGTTCGATACAGGAGCGGTCTTGAAGTCGCAACCGTCTCGTGGGGCCCATCTCGCCCGACCGAGAGAAAATCGAAGCCTGAACTGGCCCTCTCATGTCGCAGCCTGGTTGGGCTGCCCCACTAACGCATTGATATCATTCAATCTAGACCTATCGGCAACTTAAGTGATGCAGCTTAACGTAGGCCCTAGAGGCGCATTTCCAACTTAAGACCGGGCCCGAAGCCCATAGCGACCACGGGGACGGCGTCGCAGTGTGGCGACGGCGAAAGCCGCGTGACAGTCTCGTACACCGAGGCTCGCAACGCGGTGCGACAAGAGCGGACGGATAAATTTGGCTTGGATCGGCCGTCCTGCTGGAAACACTTCCGCGAAGCATCGCTCCACCTCGGCCCAAGACCAGAATGAGCCCAGGCGGCGGCGATCGCACGGCCTTTGGCGGTCGCCGTCATCCCGCCTTCTCATTCAAGACCACAGGCAAACACGTCTTTGGTGAACTGTCAGGCAGGCTGACAAACTGGCGCCACGGCGCGCGCCGGAAAGGCTTTCGAGCTGATGAGCTTGAGTGGCCTCGGCGCGGGCAGGTCGGAGAACAACGGCAAGCCTTTGCCGAGCGCGCCCTGTTCCTGGAAGGCCTCGGGAGAAACGCTGGACGCCGAGCCTCGGCTCGGGTGAAGATCTTGTTATGGCTGGGCCGCTCATCTTCCTCGATCCTGACAGTAATTTGAGTCTTCAGGATCAGGTGCGTCGCAAGCTGGTCGAGGCCGCCTGCGCTGGCGCCTTCGCGTCGGGGCGTCGGCTGCCGTCGTCTCGCGCTCTGGCCCAGCAACTGGGCTTGGCGCGCAACACCGTGACCTTGGCCTACCAGAAACTGCTCGACGAGGGCCTGTTCGTCAGTCGCGAGCGTAGCGGCATCTACGTCGATCACGACATGCTGCGGGGTTTGACTTCGGTCGAGACCGTGGCCGGCGGACGCGACCCGGCGCCGGACTCCCATTGGGGCGCACGCTTCAAGACCGGGACTGACGGCGATCCGGCTTCGCGCCGTATCCCCAACTGGCGGCAGTATCCCTATCCGTTCATAGACGGCGTATTCGACGCCTCGCTGTTTCCCGTGACCGAGTGGCGAGAGGCCAGTCGCCAGGCCCTGACCGTCACTGACATCGCCCAGTGGGCCACCGATAGCGGCGACGCCGACGATCCGATGCTGATCGAGGAAATCCGCACCAAGGTGCTACCCCGACGCGGCATCCAGGCCCGCCCCGACGAGATCCTGATCACCGTCGGGGCTCAGCAGGCTCTCGCCCTGATCAGCCAGATGCTGATCGACCCGAGCGTCACTGTCGCGATCGAGGATCCCGGCTACCCCGACATGCGCCGCCTGATCGCCGACCGCGGCGGGCGCACGGTCATCCAACCGGTCGATGATGACGGCGTGTTGGTGGATCGTCGCCTCGACGAGTGCGATCTTATCTATGTCACGCCCAGCCACCAGTTCCCGACTGGGGTGATGCTGACCCAGGCCCGGCGCGACGCTCTGCTGAAGAAGGCGGCGGCCCGTGACATGGTGATCATCGAGGACGATTTCGCCTGCGAGACCAACTATCTCGATGAGGCCTGCCCGGCCCTATACAGTCTCGATCGCGATGGCCGCGTGATCTATGTCGCCGGTTTGTCCAAGGTGCTGGGCCCGGGTCTGCGGCTGGGGTTCATGGTCGCTCCCGCTGCGGTGGTCGCCGAGGCCCGACGCTTGCGTGGCTTGGCCGTGCGCCACCCACCTTTGAACAATCAGCGCACGGTGGCCCATTTCCTGGCCATGGGTCACCATGATGCGACGATGATGCGACTGGGACGGTTGTTTCGCGAACGCCGCACCGCGCTGCGCGACGCCCTGAACCACTATCTGCAGCAGTCTGTGGCGATCGCGCCGGTGCGCGGCGGAGCCGCCTACTGGGTGCGCGGCCCCAGCCATCTCGACGTCAAGAGCCTGGCCGTCGAGGCTGAACGGCGCGGCGTGCTGATCGAACCGGTCGGGCCCTATTATGCCGGGGGCGAGGGGCCGTCGAACATCTTCCGCCTCGGTGTCACCAGCCTGCCGCTCGACCGGATCCGTGAAGGGGTTGCGGTGCTCGCCGACCTGATGCGCGACCTGCCTGGGGCCAAGCCCGCCTTCCCCCATGCGCCGGAGGCCCGGTTGACCGGGGCGGCGCTCCACGCGGCCATGTCCGGTGCGGTGTTGCTCTGCAAGACCGTCTATGGCGACCCTTGTACGATTGAATTGCTCCCGGACGGGCGGATGACCGGCCGCGCGGGTTACGCCAATGAGGATTGCGACGTCGGTCGGTGGTGGGTCGAGGACGATGTCTGGCGCCGGCAGTGGCGCCAATGGTCCTATGGCGAGATCGCCAGTTTTGTCACCGTCATTGTCGCAGACCGCATTGGCTGGTTCGACACCAATGGTCGGCTGGTCGACTCCGCGGTCATCCGGCGCGCGGACGCAGTATGAGCCTGGCGCCAGATATCGCCCGTCGGGGACGTTAGGCAAAAACTGGCGCCATCGATGGTCTTCGACTGGCGCTATGTGGCTTTCCTCTGCGCCGTCACTCTTCCGTCACAGGGCCATCCGGCTCGCAGTGGAAGACGACATGCGTCCCATCGGAATCGCCGGCCTGCAGCTTGAACTGGCCAAGGGTGACAATTGTGACCGGATCGCCGCCGAGATCGCGGCGGTCAAGGCGCGCCTGCCTTGGGTCGACATGGTCGTGGTCAGCGAATTGACCTTGTTCGGCGCGGGCGTCAGCCATGCGCAGCCCTTACCTGGGCCTGCCGAGAAGAAGATGTGCGACGCGGCTCGCGCGGCCGGCGTCTGGTTGGTGCCGGGCTCATTGTTCGAACAGTCGGGCGACAAGATCTACAATACCGCGCCTGTGATCGACCCCAGCGGCCAGGTGGTCGCCCGCTATCGCAAAATCTATCCGTTCACGCCCTACGAGCAGGGTGTGTCGTCGGGCGGCGAATTCGTGGTCTTCGATGTCCCCGAGGTCGGGCGTTTTGGTCTGTCGATCTGCTACGACATGTGGTTCCCGGAGACCACGCGAACCCTGACCTGGATGGGCGCCGAGGTCATTCTGCATCCTGGGATGACCAACACCATTGATCGTGACGCCGAGCTTGCAATTGCCCGGGCCAGCGCGGCGACCAATCAGGTCTTCTTCGTTGACATCAATGTGGCTGGCTCACTGGGGGTCGGTAAGTCCGGGGTGTTCGGTCCCGGCGGCGAGGTCATCCACCTGGCCGGAGCTGGACATGAAGTGATCGCCGTCGAGCTCGATCTCGATCAGGTCAGCCGGGTTCGCGAACGCGGCTGGCACGGTCTGGGTCAACCGCTGAAGAGCCTGCGCGATACGCCCATCGTCTTTCCGCCTTACCGCGACGGCTTTGCCGCCTCTCCCGCCTTCGCCAGCCTGGGGGCATTGGAAAAGCCGCGATCCGAACAGATCGCCCGGCCGAGCCTGAGCGCCATCAAGACCTAGCGTTCGGTAGAGCGCGTCATTGATCAACAAAAACGATAGATTTGAACGAGGGGGTTGCAGGATGAACAAGTCGAATCTTAGAGGGGCCGTATCGATCACCGCCCTGATGCTGGGTTTGGGAGCCGGTGGCGCGGCCATGGCTCAGGCCAGCGGCGCCAACACGATCGACGAGATCGTTGTCACCGCCAACCGACGCGAACAGAGCGTCCTGGAAGTTCCCTACAACATCTCGGCGGTGTCGGGCGCCGCCATCGAGACCGCCAAGATCGCCGACAGCGCCGAATTGATGCGCGGGATTCCGGGCGTCGCCGTGGTCGATCGGGGCTATCGCAACGCCGGGGTCGTCAACAACGTGCTGATCCGCGGCATCAATGTCGACAGCAATGCCTTGGGCGACTACGCGGTTTCCAGTGTCGCGCCGGTCTCGACCTACATCAACGAAACGCCTCTGTTCGCCGGCTTTCTGCTCAAGGATCTTGAACGGGTAGAGGTGTTGCGCGGGCCCCAGGGCTCGCTGTACGGCTCGGGCTCTCTGGGCGGAACCGTCCGCTACATCACCCGAGCCCCGAAACTGGGCGTGTTCGAGGGCGCGGTGAGCCTGACGGGCAGCAAGGTCGAAGGCTCGGGGAGCGCCGGCTGGGCCGGCGACATGACCCTGAACCTCCCGCTCGGCGACACCCTGGCTCTGCGCGCCACTGTCAGCCGTATCGATTATCCGGGCGTGACCGACTATGTGAACCTCTATGTTCTGGACAGCTCGGGCGCGCCCGCGGCGCCTAACGGGCTGCTGTCGCCGAACGCGAACTACACGAGCAAGAAGGACGCCGACACGGTTGGGATCACCTTCGGGCGGGTAGCGCTGCGCTGGCAGCCGACCGACCGCTTCGACGCCACCCTGAGCTATAGTCAGCAGTCGGACGAGATCGGCGGTCGCCGTCAGGTGACCCATGGCCTCGACGGCTACGGCAAGGCCTATGGCGACTATCAGAACGGCTCGATCCAGCTCGAACCGTCGTCGCGAGACGTCAACCTAACCAGTCTGGAAATGAACATCGATCTGGGCTTCGCCACCCTGACCTCTTCGACCTCGCACTACGAGCACAAGGGGACGAGTGTCA
The DNA here is from genome assembly GCF_058681155.1 of Caulobacter sp. FV1ye13L. Next base: position 474,354 of record NZ_CM178732.1, on the reverse strand, counting down.
GCGAGAACACCGGCTTCTACGCCCAGGCCGGCTTTCTGAGTTTCTACTACAACTATCCGCGCCCAATGGCTTCGGCCGTGCGCGACTATTCGGACACCGCGACCATCCAGGAACTGCGTCTGGTTTCCAAGACCGGCGGCGATTTCGACTATGTCGTCGGGGCCTACTACAATGATGACACCTTGGTGTCGTCGCAGGACAGCTACTTGCGTGGATTCAAGCGCTGGTGGGACATCTGGAGCGGCGCTCCGTCGGCGGTGGCCGGCGACCGGGACTTCAAGTATCGCCGTCACGAGGACTTCACCGACAAGGCCGTGTTCGGCGAGCTGACCTGGCACGCCAGCGACAGCGTGTCGCTGACCGGCGGCGTTCGCTGGTTCGACAACAAGGCGGTCAACAACACCCTCATCGATGTGCCCCTCTACACCTCGCTCAGCCAGCCGGTCACGGCGCGGTTCGAGTCGTCGGAGAGCCGGGCGCTCTTCAAGGGCAACCTGGCCTGGAAGTTCAGCGACAAGGGCCTGTTCTACGCGACGGTCTCCGAGGGCTACCGCCGGGGCGGCTCCAACGCCGTGCCGCTGAGCGGCAACTTCGCCGAGGACCCGCGCTGGCAGATCTACAAATCCGACGCGGTGGTCAATTACGAGGCCGGGATCAAGGGGCGACGGGGAACCATCACCTATGACGCCGCCCTGTTCTATGTTGACTGGAAGGACATCCAGCTCAACACCGCCACCCCGAACTGGGGCTTCTATGTCGTGCAAAACGGCGGCAAGGCGCGGACCTTTGGGCTGGAGTCGTCGATCGACGGCCGGCCAACCGACGCTTTGCACTATGCGATCGGCTACACCTATACCGATGCGGCGTTGAGCGCCGCTGTCGTCAGCCCGCTTGGCCCGGTGCTGGCGAGTGACGGCTCGAAACTGCCCGGCACGCCCAAGCAGGCGGTCACCCTGGCGGGTGACTACACCTGGAAACTGGGCGGTGACCTCCGCCTGGTCGCTCGGGCCAGTGGTTACTACCAATCCTCGACCCGTAACGCGATTGGAGGGGCGAAATACAATACCCGCCTGTCCGGTTTCCAGATCTGGAACGCTTCGACCTCGCTTTCGAAGGGGCCGCTGACCGGGACCCTGTTCATCAAGAATCTGTTCAACGACCCTGGCGTGACGGGCGAGTTCACCGAAGCCTACATGGGAACCCGGCCATCGGTCGGTTACTATGGCAACGCCTCGAAACAGTTCATCTCCCTGCCGCGGACCGTCGGTCTGTCGGTCGACTATAGCTTCTAGATTTCGGATGGGTGGCTTGGCGGCGCGGAGCAAGGCGATGGAGGATCTGGGCATGATCGCCCCGCTCATCCGTGACGGCCGCGTCGGCCAGGCGCTTTTGGGCCTGGCGGCGATCGAGGCGACGGCGGGCGATGACGCGCGCCTTTTGCAACATCTAGGCGAATACTACACCCACTGTGGCAAAACCGACGAGGCCGCGCGTTGTTACCGGCGCGCGGTCGATCTGACCCCCGACGACCCACGCTGCCTCTACAATCTGGCGTCCGCCCAGATCGCTCTGGGTCTTACCGGTGAGGCGGAGGTCCTGCTCGACCGCGTCATCGCGCTCGATCCCGCTGACGCCGACGCGTGGCAGAACCGTTCGACTCTGCGGCGGCAGACGGCGCAGGCCAACCACGTTCCAGCACTGCTCGACGCCGTGGCGCAGACCCGTCCCGGGCCCGCCGAGGTGGCGCTTAGTTACGCCTTGGCCAAGGAGTTCGAGGACCTGGGCCAATACCGACAGAGCTTCGAATGGCTCAAGCGCGGCGCCGATCGCCGGCGCCGCCTGCTCAGCTATCAGGTCGCGTCTGATGTCGCGGCGATGGACGAGATCGCCCGGGTGTTCAACCCGGCGCTGTTCGCGGCGACGCCCGAGGGGTGCGCCGAGGTCGGGCCGATCTTCGTGCTCGGCCTGCCGCGCAGCGGCACGACCCTGGTCGATCGCATCATCAGCTCACACAGTGCGGTGGAGAGTCTTGGCGAAATCAATGACTTCGCCCTGTCCTTGATGCGCCTGGCCGGCCAGGCGGGCGGCAAGGGCGACCTGATCCGCCGCTCGGCGACCCTTGATCCGGCGGCGCTCGGCCGGGCCTATCTCGACAGCCTGGCCGGCCGTGGCCCGCGGCGCCCGATGGTCATCGACAAGACGCCTGTCAACTTCCTCTATGTCGGCCTGATCGCCCGCGCCCTGCCCAACGCCAAGATCATTCATCTGCGTCGCCATCCCATGGACAGTGGCTATGCCCTGTACAAGACGCTGTTCCGCATGGGCTGCCCCTATGCCTACGACCTTGATGACCTGGCCGCCTACATGCTGGCCCATCGCCGGTTGATGGCCCATTGGCGCGCGGTGCTGCCGGGCCGCATCCTCGACGTCGACTATGAGGCCCTGGTCACGGATCAGGAGACGCAGAGTCGACGGATCATCGCTCATTGCGGGTTGGACTGGCAGGACGCCTGCCTGCGTTTTCACGAGAACGCCGCGCCCGCCGCCACGGCCAGCGCGGCCCAGGTGCGCCAGCCGATCCACGCCCACTCGGTGGGACTGTGGCGACGCTACGCACCGCAACTGGCTCCCCTGGCCGCTGCTCTCGCGGCCGGCGGCGTCGATCCGGTCGAGCTCGTCTGATGTCGCGTCTGGCTCTTGGCGCGATCCTGCTGACCGCCGCCGTCGCCCTGGCGGCCCCGGCCTTGGCCGGGCCGATCTTCGCGGATGACTTTCAGGACGGCCAGGCGGACGGCTGGGGCGCGGCCGGCGCCGGCGACGTTCGGCTGACCACCTTCCAGGGCAATGTCTCGTTGCGCCTGACGCGGCGGGCCATGGCGACAACCTCCGTCTCGACCCGGGGATTCGCTCAGGTCTCGGTGGCCGCCGCCTTGGCCGGCCAGGGCCTGGGTCGTGATGACGCCTGTCTGGCCGAGGTCTCCGCCGATGATGGCGCGACGTGGCGGGAGATCGTCGCGCTGCGCGACGGGGCTGATGACGGCGTCGCCTTCACCCATGCCGAGGTCTCGGCGCCGGTCGCCGCCGGCCGGTCAACCTTGATGATCCGTTTCCGGGCGGCGGGTGGCCTGCGCGCTCTTTGCTGGGGCGACGCGGTGGTGGTGACGGGCCAGCCGTTGGCCGCGGAGTCAGGCGCTCCAGGGGCGCGGTTCGATCACGATCAATTAATCTCCGGCGAGGGCTTCTCGTCGCCCCTGCCGCTCTCCGCCTTCGCGCCTCCGCCCGGGGCGGAGGCCCCATCCAGCCGCGAGGTCTGGCGGCTGACGCTGGACAGCCCCGGCGCCAAGGTCGGCATGGCGATCCTCAAGGATGAAACGGCGACGACGGCCGCCGCGCGGGCTCTGCGCGCCACCCTGCCGACTTTTGACTTCGTCTTCGTCGAGGACGGCGAGGCTCTGATCCCGGTCCAGCGGGGACCTATCGCCAGTGGTCATCCGGTCTGGGAATGGGTGCTCGAGACCGGACGGGTTTGGACCGAAGCCGCCGACAGGGGCTGGCGGCGGGCGGCGATGCCCTTCGCCCTGCAGGAGCGCAACGCCAACTGCCTGCACAACGGCGTGATGACCTTCCTGTTCAAACCAGACGGGTCGGTCTCGCGGGTCGCCTTTGAGGTCGCTTCGGAGACCTGCGCCTACCTGAAATTCGACGCCTGGGGCATGGTTCCTGCCCGGTTGACGGCGGTCTCCGACGTCGACGCCGACGCGATCGCCGCCGCCTACCGGGCGGAGGTCGCCGCCCGGCTGCCGGTCCGTCCGATCGCCGCCCTCGCCAATCTCTATCCCGGGCTCGACCCGGCCCGCCTGGTCTTGGCACCGCCGGCGGATGGCGATCCGCCCACCGCCTACGGCCTGGTGGTCGATGGCGTTCACTATGCCTCGACCTGCCAGACCCGGCACGGTGACTATCCATTCTGCGACACGCTCGACCTGCCGTCCTACTCGACCGCCAAGTCGATCGTCGGCGCCATCGGCCTGATGCGGCTGGAGGTCCTGGTCCCGGGCGCGGCCAACCAACTGATCGCCGAGCACGTGTCCGCATGCGCGGCCGGCGAGGTCTGGAAAGACGTCACCCTGGGCCAGTCACTGGACATGGCGACAGGCGTCTATGGCTCAAGCGCTTTTGAAGCTGATGAGAGCGCACCCTCGATCAGCGCCTTTTTCGACGCTGAGGATCACGCGGCCAAGGTCGCCTATGCCTGTGGTCAGTACGGCCGCCGGGCCACGCCGGGGCAGACCTTTGTCTACCACACCGCCGACACCTATCTGTTGGGCGCCGCCCTGGCCGACATCCAGCGCGAGCGCGGCGATGGCGATTTCTATGACGCCTTGATCGCGCCGCTGTGGCGCTCGCTGCGGCTGAGTCCGACCATCCTGACCACCCGGCGCACCCTCGATTCCATTCGCCAGCCCTTTACCGGTTGGGGTTTGACCTATCATGCCGACGACATTGCCCGGATCGGCGGCTGGCTCTCGGATGGCGCGCGCATAGATGGGCGGACGGTTCTCGACCCCGGTCTGCTGAGCGCCGCTTTGCAGCGTGACCCGGCCAGGCCAGGCTTGCGCGCCGGCGGCGAGGACTATCGCTACAAGGCCGGCTTCTGGGCTCGCGACCTGGGGGCGAAGCTCGGCTGCGCCGCGCCGCTCTGGGTCCCCTTCATGTCGGGTTATGGCGGCATCTCGGTCGTGCTGCTGCCGGGCGGTCTCACTTACTATTATTTCGGCGACAGCGGAGTGTTCGACTGGGCCCAGGCCGCTGTCGAAACCGCCAAGATCAAACGGATGTGCCCATGACCGACGCAGCTCCGACCGCGCTCGCCGCGTCTGGCCGTCCGGGTCGGGTCCCTGAGGACAGCCTGCTGGCCAGCGTGCTGCTATCTTTCCTGGCCACAGCCGGCCTGTTCTACGTCAACATCATGGCCGCCTTGGTTGACGGCCTGATCACCGGCGCCGGCTTGACCCCGAAGGCGGCCGGTTTGGTCGCCTCGGCCAATGTCTATGGCGCGGCGGTCGGGGCGCTGACGGCGGTGTTCATCATCCGGCGACTGCCCTGGCGACCGACCGCCGTGGCGGTGTTGCTGAGCCTGATCATCGTCGACCTGATCTCGACCCTGCTTACAGCGCCTGAGATCCTGATCGCCACCCGCTTCGTCCACGGTCTGATCGGCGGCTTGCTGGTCGGGGTGGCCTTCGCGGTCATCGCCCGCACCAAGACGCCTGACCGCACCTTCGGCATGTTGCTGGTGGTGCAATTTGGCCTGGGCGGCCTGGGCCTGATGTTCCTGCCGCACCTGGTGCCGATGTTCGGTCACGGCGTGCTGTTTGTGGCCTTGGCGACGTTCAGCGCCGTCACCCTGGCCATGATCCCCTTTCTTGGCGACTATCCCTCGCCGCCCAAGCTCGCGGCTAGCGCCGCGAGGCCCGCCGTGCGCTGGATTCCATTGAGTCTGGCTTTCGCGGGCATCTTTCTGTTCCAGGCCGCCAATATGGGTCTGGCCGCCTATATCATCGGCCTCGGCAAGGCCTCGGGTCTGAAGCTTGGCTTCATCACCGACACCCTGGGGGCGGCCAACTGGATCGGCGCCCTGGGCTCGGTCATGGTCGTGGTGCTGGGCCTGAAGTTCGGCCGGACCCGACCGCTGCTGGCCGGCCTGGCCCTGACCCTGGTCGGCACGTGGGCGTTCCATTTCAGCCATCTGCCCTGGGTCTATCTGGTCGCCAATATCGCCACGGCGGTGACCTGGGCCTTCGTAATCCCATATCTGCTGGGCATGTGCGCGGCCTTTGACAAGGCTGGACAGATGGCGGCTCTCGGCGGGTTTTTCTCGAAACTTGGGTTGGCGTCGGGTCCAGCCCTGGCCGCCTTCGTCGCCGCTGGCGGCCAGTATCGCGGCCTGATCACCTTGGCGGTCATCGGCCTGCTGTTCAGCGGACTGGCGGCCATCATACCAGCCTTGGCGCTCGACCGACAACGATCGCCAGCCTGATCTTCCATCACACGCGGGCCTCCACGGCCCGCCAGCCTTGTCCACGCTTTCCGGAGTCGCACCTTCATGTCCGCCAACGCTGATCTGCTGTCCCGCCGCCTCGCCGCCGTGCCGCGCGGAGTCGCCACCGCCACCCCGATCTTCGCCGGCCGGGCCGAGAATGCCGAGCTGTGGGATGTCGAGGGCAAGCGCTATGTCGATTTCGCCGGCGGCATAGCCGTGCTCAACACGGGCCACCGGCACCCAAAGGTCCTGCAGGCCGTGCGCGACCAGCTCGACGCCTACACTCACACCGCCTTCCAGGTGGTGGCCTACGAGCCCTATGTCGCCCTGGCCGAGCGGCTGAACGCTCTGGCCCCGTTCAGCGGGCCGGCCAAGACTATCCTGTTCACCACTGGCGCCGAAGCGGTTGAGAACGCCGTCAAACTGGCCCGCGCCGCGACCGGCCGTTCGGCCGTCATCGCCTTTACCGGCGGATTCCATGGTCGCACCATGTTGACCATGGCGATGACCGGCAAGGTCGCCCCCTACAAGCGGCTGTTTGGCCCGTTGCCGGCCGAGGTCTATCACGCGCCGTTTCCCGTGCCGCAGTACGGCGTGTCGGTCGAAGACAGTCTGCGGGCGCTGGAGTTCCTGTTCCGCGCCGATGTCGAACCTGAACGGGTGGCGGCGATCATCATCGAGCCTGTGCAAGGTGAGGGCGGCTTCCAGCCGGCCCCGACCGAACTGCTGCTGGCGTTGCGTGAGCTCTGCGACCGACACGGCATCCTGCTGATCGCTGATGAGATCCAGGCTGGGTTCGGTCGCACCGGCAAGATGTTCGGCATCGAGCACAGCGGGGTTGAGCCGGACCTGATCACCGTGGCCAAGTCGCTTGCTGGCGGCTTCCCGCTGTCCGGTGTCATCGGTCGCGCGGCGATCATGGACGCGGCCGAGCCCGGCGGTCTGGGCGGCACCTATGCCGGACCGCCGATCGCCTGCGCTGCCGCCCTGGCGGTGTTGGATGTGATCGCCGAGGAGCGGCTGCTCGATCGGGCCAATGTCCAGGGGGAACACATCAAGCGCAGGTTGCTGGCCATGAGCCAGCGCAACGATCTGCTGCCGATCGCTTCGATCCGCGGACCCGGGGCCATGATCGGCTTCGACATCGTCCGCTCCCGCGGCGGCGGTGAGCCGGACGGGGTCCAGGCCAAGGCCTTGACCGTCAGGGCGCTGGAAAAAGGTCTGATCCTGCTGTCCTGCGGCGTATTCGGCGAAACCATCCGTCTGCTCGCTCCGTTGACGACTCCCGACGCCATCCTCGACGAGGGACTCGATATCCTCGAGGCGTCCCTGGCGATGGTGTCCTGATGACGCGGCACGACCTTGGCGAGCGGGCCCGTCTGGCCCTGAAACGTCCCGACCTGCTGCGCGAAGCCGCTTGGATCAATGGCGTCTGGGTCACCGGTGACGCCGTCATAGAGGTGACCAATCCGGCCAATGGCAAGGTGCTGGGCGCCGTCCCGGCCTTGGGCGAGGCTGAAACCCTGGGCGCGGTGGCCGCCGCTTACGCGGCCTTTCCGGCCTGGGCGGCGCGCGCGGCCAAGGACCGCGCCGCCATCCTGCGACGCTGGTTCGAATTGGTCATGGCTCACCGCGATGACCTGGCTCGGCTGATGACCGCCGAACAGGGCAAGCCATTGGCCGAGGCGCAAGGCGAGGTGGCCTACGCCGCCGGCTTCATTGAGTGGTTCGGTGAAGAAGCCAAGCGCGCCTATGGCGAGGTGATACCGGGGCATCAGGCAGACAAGCGGATTGTCGTGCTCAAGCAGCCGGTGGGCGTGGTGGCGGCGGTGACGCCCTGGAACTTCCCGGCGGCCATGATCACCCGCAAGGTGGCGCCGGCCTTGGCGGCTGGCTGTACGGTCGTGCTCAAGCCCTCGGAGTTGACGCCATTCTCGGCCCTGGCCTTGGCCTTGCTGGGCGAGGAGGCGGGGTTGCCGGCGGGGGTGTTCAATATTGTCACCGGGCCGCCGGCTCCAATTGGCGCGGTGCTGACGACCGACCCTCGTGTCGCCAAGTTCACCTTCACGGGGTCGACCTCGGTCGGCAAGATGCTGGCTGCGGCTTGCATGGGCACGGTCAAGCGAGTGTCGCTGGAACTGGGCGGCAATGCCCCTTTCATCGTGTTCGACGACGCCGATCTCGAGGCCGCGGTCGAGGGCGCGATGGCCAGCAAGTTTCGCAATACCGGTCAGACCTGTGTCTGCGCCAACCGACTTCTGGTTCAGGCCGGCATCTACGACGCTTTCGCCGAACGGTTGACGAACCGGGTCAAGGCGCTGCGGGTCGGCGATGGGTTGGAGGGGGCTACCGACCAGGGGCCGCTGATCAACGCCGGGGCGCTCGACAAGGTCGAGCGCCACATCGCCAACGCGGTGGCGGGCGGAGCCGGGATGCTGACCGGCGGCCGGCGGTTCGGGACGTCGGGGACCTGGTTCGAGCCGACGGTCCTGATCGATGTGCCGCCCTTGGCCCTTTTGAACATCGAGGAAACCTTCGGCCCGGTGGCCGGATTGGTGCGCTTCGAGACAGAGGCCCAGGCCCTGGCAATGGCCAATGACACCCGGGCGGGCCTGGCGTCCTATGTCTTCACCCGGGATCTCGATCGCGCCTGGCGGATGGGTGAGGGGCTTCAATATGGCATGGTCGGGCTCAACACGGGCCTGATCTCCACCGAGGTGGCGCCCTTCGGCGGCATCAAGGAATCGGGGTTGGGCCGCGAGGGCTCTCATTTTGGCCTGGACGAGTACATGGAGCTGAAGATGATGTGCGTGGGCCTCGCGCCGGCCCCCGTTTAGGGGGCTTCAAGCGCGGCGGCCCGATCTCACGGTATGGCCAGCCCCGAGGCCCCGCCGCCGCACTGCGCGCCCAGCCTCAGGCCGCCGGCAGCCTGCGAAAGCGCCACGACAAACCGCATGGCGGCCCGGAAGGGACTCGAACCCCTGACCTTCGCTTTAGGAAAGCGCTGCTCTATCCTGCTGAGCTACCGGGCCGCGCGCGCTGTGCGGGCGCAGGGTCAATAGCGCAGGATGGCGGGCTTGCGAACCCCGTCTGAGAAGGGGACGCAATGGGGCTGCTGGCTCGTCTGAAGTCATTGTACGTGCAGGTGTTGATCGCCATCGCGCTGGGCATACTAGTCGGTGCGCTGTGGCCGACGATCGGGGTGGCGTTGAAGCCGCTGGGCGACGGATTCATCAAGCTGATCAAGCTGGTGATCGCGCCGGTGATCTTCTGCACCGTGGCCGGCGGCATCGCCCGGATGGGCGATATCAAGGCCTTCGGGCGGGTCGGGGTGAAGGCCCTGATCTATTTCGAGGTGGTCTCGACCGTCGCCCTCGTGATCGGCCTCATCGTCGGTCGCGTCGTACAGCCGGGAGCGGGTTTCAACATCGACCCGGCCTCGCTGGATCCGGCCATCGCCGCCGGCTACCTGGCCAAGGCCCACGAGGGCGAGGGCCTGGTCGCCTATCTGCTGCATCTGATCCCGGACACTTTCTTTGGCGCCTTCGCCGAGGGCAATCTTCTGCAGGTGCTGGTGATCTCGGTGCTGACCGGCTTTGCCTGCACGCGCCTTGGCCCGTTCGGCGACAGGGTGGCCGACGGTCTGGAAGACCTGGCCAAGCTGTTCTTCGGCATCATCCACGTGGTGGTGCGGTTCGCGCCGCTCGGCGCCTTCGGGGCCATGGGCTTCACGATCGGCAAGTACGGACTGGAATCCCTGGTCCAGTTGGGCGCCCTGGTGGCGACCTTCTATCTGACCGCCCTGATCTTCGTGCTGGTGGTGCTGGGCGGCATCGCGGCGGCGGCCGGGTTCTCGATCCTGAAGTTCATGGCCTATATCCGCGAGGAACTGCTGATCGTGCTGGGCACCAGTTCCTCCGAATCGGTCCTGCCCCAGATGATGGAAAAGCTGGAGCGGCTGGGTGCGCGCAAGTCGGTGGTCGGGCTGGTGATCCCCACCGGCTACAGCTTCAATCTGGACGGCACCAATATCTACATGACCCTGGCCACCCTGTTCCTGGCCCAGGCGACCAACACCCACCTGACCCTGTGGCAGGAGCTGAGCCTGCTGGGTGTGGCCATGCTGACCTCCAAGGGGGCCAGCGGCGTCACGGGGGCGGGGTTCATCACCCTGGCGGCGACCCTGGCCGTCGTGCCCGACATCCCGATCGCCGCCCTGGCGGTGCTGGTCGGCGTTGACCGGTTCATGAGCGAGTGCCGGGCCCTGACCAATCTGGTCGGCAACGGCGTGGCCACCCTGGTGGTGGCCCGCTGGGACGGCGCCCTGGATCGCGAGCAGTTGGCGCGCGAACTTCGCAAGGGCCCCACAGCCACGGCGGCGCTGGTCGCGGACAAGGGCGACGCAGACTGAGGGACGGACTGGGGGCGTTGGGTCTGCAGCCGCAAAGCTTGACCCTCGCCTTGCCCTGTCGCCCGGCCCGACCGGCCGCCTCCAGCCCCGCACCGCCAAAGAAAAACGCCCTCCGCCGCGAGGCGAAGGGCGTCAAATCTTCAAACGCCGAAGCGCGTGATCAGGCGGCGACCGAGGCCTTGACCAGCGACTTGGTCAGGATGCCGATCGCGGCGTCGCGGTCGATGCGCTCAATGGCGGCCACTTCACGGGCCATGCGGTCCAGGGCCGACTCATACAGCTGGCGTTCCGAATAGGACTGTTCCGGCTGGTTCTCGGCGCGGTGCAGGTCGCGGACGACCTCGGCGATCGAGATCAGGTCGCCTGAATTGATCTTGGCTTCGTATTCCTGGGCGCGGCGCGACCACATGGTGCGCTTGACGCGGGCGCGGCCCTTGAGGGTCGTAAGCGCCTGCGACACCACATTGCCCTCGGCCAGGGGGCGCAGACCGGCGGTCTTGGCCTTCTTGGTCGGGACGCGGAGGGTCATTTTCTCGTGGTCGAAGGTGATGATGTAAACTTCGAGCGACATCCCGGCCACTTCCTGGGTCTCAACACCCTGGATGCTGCCCACGCCATGCGCGGGATAGACGACGTGATCGCCAACCGAGAATTCCAGACCGCTCTTGCTCATGTTCGTCCTCATCAATGCGAGCCCAAGGGGCCCGGAACACCGTCATTCCAGATCGGTCCATTAGAGACAGCCCAGCGACCGCGAACTGGGCGCGGGAGCCAAGCCAGGACAGGATTTGGAATTAACCTCTAAGACACCCTTCGCCTTCGATCGGGCGCGCCGGTTGAACGGCTCTTCGACAAAAAACGGACAGCCGCGAATTGCCGCAACCGTCACGTTGAGGCTGACGATATCATAAAATTCAGCCTCATGAAAGGCTTGCGCCCGGTTCCGGACCCGTAAGGTCGGCGGATCAGGAGCCCTTGCCGGGCTTTTCGCTGAAGTATTTCTCGAACTTGCCGGTCTCGCGCTCGAAGTCGTCGCGGTCGGCGGGCGGCTCGCCCTTAACCGTGATGTTGGGCCACACCTTGGCGTAGTCGGAATTGATCCGCAGCCACTTGCCGTCGGCCTCGTCTTCGGTGTCGGGCTTGATGGCGTCGACCGGGCACTCAGGTTCGCAGACGCCGCAGTCGATGCACTCGTCGGGATTGATGGCCAGGAAGTTCTCGCCCTCATAGAAGCAGTCGACCGGGCACACCTCGACGCAGTCCATGTACTTACATTTGATGCAGGCGTCGGTGACGATGTAGGTCATCGAGAACTCGATTGGTGCTGACGGGGCTCGGCGCGCGCGTTTTCGAAGGCGCGGGGCCGCTTGTCAATGCGGCTTGCTCGCGCGAGGCCACAGGAATTCTCGCTGCGTCGTCAGAGATCGGCGCGCGGAGGCGCTCAGAGCGACCGCCGCCGCGACGACGGGTCATCTGGGCGCTCATGATTTCTTATCCAAAATAACGCCAGTCTCCGAGCCAGGAAACGCTCAAAAAAACAACGTCGAGAACCCGACACCATGATCAAGTCGACAGCGGAAGTCAGGTGTCTGCCAGAGTCCGAGACCGGACTGGCGCGCCTGGCCGACTCACGCGCTGTCGCCTTCGCACAATTCGTGCTGCAGCTGCCATTCGCCGCGGCGTTGCTGGATCGTGATCTGTGTCTGCTGGCCGTCAGCCGCGAGTGGACCGCCCATGCCCTGGCGCCGGATCTGCGTCCGGGCGTCGATGCGCGTCGCGCCCTGGTGGCGGGCGAAGACGTCCTGGCGCTGATGAAATGCGCGCGGGCAGGTGACGCCTTCTCGCGTTATCTGCCGACCCTGGACGCCGACGGCGTCCAGCGCATCTGGCGCACCGAGTTCAGCGCCTGCCGCGACGAGGGTGAGCAGCCCTATGCCGTGATGGTCACGGCCCGCGACGTCACCGGCTATGCTGAGGCCACCCTGCGGGCCGAGCGCGATCAGCAGCGCCTGCGCATGGCGCTGGAGCTTGATGGCCTGCTGGTGCGCGAATACGACCTGAGCACCCGTGAGGTGGTGTTTTTGGGCGCGACGCCGGACCTTGAGAAGTGGTGCCGGTTCAAGAACGACCCGCTGGAGATCATCCATCCTGACGACAGAGACCGGGTGGCCGCCCTGGTGGCGGCGCGCAAGCCGGGCGAGACCGGGGTCTATGAGTTCCGCCTCGATCGCGATGACGGCGTCGAGACCTGGGTGCGCTCGGCCAGCAAGATGCTAATCGGCGCCAATGGCCGGCCCGAGCGACTGGTCAACCTGTTCAAGGACATCACCGACCGCCGTCGTCAGACCGAGGCGGTCGAGACTCTGGCCTTCAAGGATCCGCTGACCGACCTGCCCAATCGGGCCCTGTTTCAGCACAAGTTCCAGGAGGCGGTCAGCGCGTCCGAGTTGCTGGGCGAGATGTTCGGCCTGATCATGATCGACGTCGATCACTTCAAGGACATCAACGACACCCTGGGCCACGACGCCGGCGACGCCCTGCTCAAGCGCCTAGCCGACATGCTGCGCCACGCCTTCCGGGCTGACGACACGGTGGCGCGGCTGGGCGGCGACGAGTTTGCGGTGATCCTGCGCGGCCTGCACTGCGAGGCCGACATGCTGCGGCCGATCCAGACCCTGCAGGAGCTGCTGCGCCGCCCCATCGAGCATGGCGGCCGCAGTTTCACCTGCAGCGCCAGCATCGGCGCGGCCCTGCACGGCGACATGGACGCCGACCCCTCGCACATGATCAAGAACGCCGACATCGCCCTCTATCGGGCCAAGGATGCAGGCCGCAATCGCAGCGTGGTGTTCCAGCCCTCGATGCGCTCGGAGCTGGAGCAGCGGATCGAGCTGTTACGCGACGTGCGGGCCGGCATCGCGGCCGGCGAGTTCGTGCTGTTCTACCAGCCGGTGGTCGATGTGCGCGAAGGCGGCGTCACCGGTTTCGAGGCCCTGATGCGCTGGGCCCATCCCGAACAGGGCATACTGGCGCCCGCCCGGTTCATGGCGGCGTTCGAGGATCAGGACCTGTCGCTGAAGCTGGGCGACGTGGCCTTCGATACGGCGCTGAAGCAGATGCGCGACTGGATCGACACCGGCGTCGACTTTGGCCGGGTCGCCGTCAACATCTCGGCCGCCCAGTTCCGCAGCGGCCGCCTGGCCGAGGAGATCCAGGCGCGCCTGGCCCATGCCAGGGTGCCCTGCGACCGGCTGACCATAGAGGTCACCGAGAACGTCTATATGGGCTGGGGCTCGGACATGGTCAGCGAGACCGTCAAGCGCCTGCACGACGCCGGCGTGATGATCGCGCTGGATGACTTCGGCACCGGCTATGCCAGCCTGGCCAATCTGCGGCAGTTCCCGATCGACCGCCTGAAGATCGACAAGTCCTTCGTCCAGAATGCGCAGGACGAGGCTATCGTCAGGGCGGTGATCACCCTGGGCTCGTCCATGGGCATGAAGGTCGTGGCCGAGGGCGTCGAGGACGCCGAGCAACTGGCCAAGCTGATCGGCTATGGCTGCGATCAGGTGCAGGGCTATCACTTCGGCCGGCCGATGCCGGCGGCGGAGGTGCCGGGGTTCCTGGCGGGCTTTAAGCAGTAGGGCTACTCGCCCCCTCCTGGCTGCTTCGCCGCCGTCCTCCCCCGTAGGGTAAAGAGCGCCGAAGGCGCGGAGGGGGCAAGTCAGCTGCTACCCCACAGCCTCGTACAATTCTCGCGCCTCACGCGCCGACCCGCGACGTTCGCCCGAGGCCAGCACCCGCACCGACACCAGCCGCCCGCCGAACCCGAACACCAGCACATCCCCAGCCTTCAGGGTCCGCGACGGCTTGTCCACCCGGCTTTCGACACCGCCGCGGGTCAGCCGGATGCGGCCTTCTTCCACAAAGCGGCAGGCCAGCGAGCGCGTCTTGAAGAACCGCGCGCGCCACAGCCAGACGTCGGCGCGGCAGGCCTCGTCAGCGCTCTCGCTCACGAGGTTGCTTTCTGGGCGGCCGCCTTCCGCCGATGGGGTTTCTTGCGGCGTGGCGGCGGCTCGGTCAGCTTGGCCAGGGCGGCGAACGGCGAGTCCGGGCGCGCAGCGATCGTCACCTCGGCCTTGGCCGCGCCGCGCCGCTTCCAGATGATCGGGGCGTCGGACTTGGGCCGGATGGCCGGCGTATAGTCCAGGGCCCGCAACACGGCCGAGCCCTGGGGCGCTGTCCAGTCCAGGCTCTGCAGGGCCGCCTCGCTCAGCACCACGCCGCCCGGCTTCTGCTCGGCTCGCAGCAGGTCGTCCAGCCGCTCCAGCATCTCGACGGGCGCGGTGAAGTCGCTCACCGCCCGCAGGCCGCTGGCGGCCAGTTCCTTCGCCGAGGGGGGCGGCGAGGGCAGGGCGGCCAGCCTGGCCCGATCGCCGCGCCAGCCGTCGGGGCTCAGCGCCCGGGCGCAGGCGATGGCTTCGGGCCGCAGCATGGCGGGCAGGTAGAGGCTGAAGGCGCCGATGCGAACGCCCAGGGCCTTGAGCGTGCGGCGTTCAGCCTGGCTGAGGGCCTTAAGCTCGGGCTCCAGCGGGCGCTTGTCCAGCACCCCGCAGGCTTCCAGCAGCCGGTGCGCCAGGCCGCGCGGCAGGCCGCGCAGCTCGGACCCGGCCAGGGCTCGCTCCAGTTTGCGCAGGGGCGCCAGATGCCGATCGACCTCGGCGACCAGGAAGGCGTCCAGTCGGCGTTCGGCCCGCTCGCGCACGGCGGCAGGGCCCAGCTCGCCCAGCAGCCTGGCGCGGGGTGACAGCAGGGCGCCGCCCCCGGACGTCGATGAGGGGCGCACCACCCCGGCGATCTCGCCGCGCCACAGGATCGCGCTATCGGGACTGAGGGCGAAGGCGTCGTCGGCCTCGCCGCTCAGGGCGCCCAGGCGCTTGGCGATCTCGGGACCCACCGCGCGCACGGCCGCATTGCGCAGGGCCTTTTCCTCCAGGGCGCTGGCGCCCTTTTCGGGCGTGAAGGTGACGCCGGCCAGGTGACCCACCACGTGGCCCTCGACCGTCACGGCGCCGTCCTGGCCGACCCCGGCCAGCATGGTCTCGCGCTCGCCAAGCTGGCGCATCAGAACGCTGGTGCGCCGGTCGATGAACCGGGCCATCAGCTTTTCGTGCAGGGTGTCGGAGATCCGATCCTCAAGCTGACGGGTCACGCCCTGCCAGTGGGCCGGATTGGCCAGCCAGTCGGGGCGGTTGGCGATATAGGACAGGGTCCGCACGCCCGACAGCCGGCCGGCCAGGCTGTCGATCTCGCCATCGGTGCGGTCCAGCGCCTTGAACTGGGCGTTGATCCAGTCTTCCGGCAGCCGCTTCCTGCCCGTGGTCAGGTCGTCGAACAGGGTCCTGACCATCCGCTGGTGGTCATCATCGGTGGTCTTGCGGAAGTCGGGCGTCTGGCACACATCCCACAGGCGCAGCAGGGCCGAGCGGTCGGCCTTGCAGCGGGCGATGACATCGTCCTGCTGCGACAGCTTCCTCAGGGTGCGCTCATCCAGCACCTCGTTGGACAGGGTCAGCCCGGCGCGGCCCGGCCCTTGGCCCAGCGATTTCAGAAGCAGCGGCAGCGAGCCGAAGTCGAGCCGGGCGCTGCGCCATTCGGCGGCGATGATCGGTTCGAACTGGTGGTTGACCACGCTCTCGACCAGATCCTCGTCCATCTCGTCGCAGTCGCCCGTGACGCCGAAGGTGCCGTCGCGGGTATAGCGCCCGGCCCGGCCGGCGATCTGGCCCACCTCCTGGGCGTGCAGCCAGCGGGTGCGGACGCCGTCGAACTTGCGCAGGCCGGCAAAGGCCACATGGTCGACATCCATGTTCAGGCCCATGCCGATGGCGTCGGTGGCCACCAGGAAGTCGACCTCGCCCGACTGGTAGAGCGCCACCTGGGCGTTGCGGGTGCGGGGGCTCAAGCTGCCCATGACCACGGCCGCGCCACCGCGCTGACGACGGATCAGCTCGGCGATGCCGTAGACGGCGTCGGTCGAGAACGCCACCACGGCGCTGCGCCGGGGCAGACGGGTCAGCTTCTTTGAGCCGGCATAGGACAGGTTGGAGAACCGCTCGCGCGACACGATCTCGGCGTCGGGCAGCAGGCGACGGATCAGCGGGGCCATGGTTCCGGCCCCCAGCAGCATGGTCTCGAACTTGCCCCGGGCGTGCAGCAGGCGATGGGTGAAGATGTGGCCACGTTCGGGATCGGCGCACAGCTGGATCTCGTCGATGGCCAGGAACTCGACCTCGCGGGTCAAGGGCATGGCCTCGACCGTGCAGACGAAATAGGCGGCGCGCGGCGGGACGATCTTTTCTTCGCCGGTGATCAGGGCCACGGACGCCTTGCCGCGCAGCTTGACGATGCGGTCATAGATCTCGCGCGCCAGCAGGCGCAGCGGCAGGCCGATCATGCCCGACGCATGGCCCAGCATCCGCTCGACGGCCAGGTGGGTCTTGCCGGTATTGGTCGGGCCCAGGACCGCGGTGAGCTTGGAAGGCGCCAGGCCGGTTGAACGGTCGCTCATGCGATCAGACATGGTGCGGGAATCGGAGTGAGGCAAGCACTGGTGTGCGCGGGGCCGGCGACAGCGCGTCGAGCGGCGGCGGAGCGAGAATTGACAGCGCTGGGCATCTGCGGTCTCAGAGTCCGCCGTCTCGCCGCAAGATTCAGTTTCGGCGGGCGATGGGCAGGGAAACACACGTGACGGATATCATCGCCAGCACCCTGGAAGTCGCCGGAAAAGTCCTGTCGGCCAACGGTCCCGCCACCCTGGCGGCGGCCCACAGCTACACGCCGACCGATTTCAGCGTGCACTTCTTCCTGCAGCTGGCGGTGATCCTGCTGGCCTGCCGCGTGGTCGGCTGGCTGGGCCAGAAGTTCCTGGGGCAGCCCCAGGTGGTGGGCGAGATGATCGCCGGCGTGGTGCTGGGCCCGTCGCTAATGGGCCTGCTGTTCCCGGCCTTCCAGGGCATGCTGTTTCCCAAGGAAACCAAGAACGTCCTGTATGTCGGCGCCCAGCTGGGCGTGGGCCTCTACATGTTCATGGTCGGCACCAGCTTCCAGGCCGATCACTTCAAGGCCAAGGCCAAGAGCGCGGCCAGCGTCTCGCTGGCGGGCATCATCGCGCCCTTCCTGATCGCCGTGGCGATCACGCCCTTCCTGCTGAAGGTGCCGGGCCTATTCGCCGATGGCATTTCGCAGTCCAACGCCACCCTGTTCATGGGCGCCTGTATCGCCCTGACCGCTTTCCCGATGCTGGCTCGCATCATCAATGAGCGTGGCCTGGCCAAAACCTCGCTGGGCACCCTGTCCCTGACCGCCGGCGCCTTTGACGACGCCGTCTCGTGGTGCGTGCTGGCGGTGGTGCTGGCCACCTTCGGCGGCGGCCCCGGCGTGGCGGTTCTGGCGATCGGCGGCGGCCTGTCCTACGTCCTGTTCCTGGGCCTGTTCGGCAAGCGCCTGCTGGCCCCGCTGGGCCGCATCGTCGAGCGCGAAGGCCAGATGAGCCTGACCGTCCTGGCCATCACCCTGATGCTGTTCTGCCTCTCGGCCTTCCTGATGGACGCCGTGGGCATCCACGCCATCTTCGGCGGCTTCATGCTGGGCGCCGTCATGCCGCGCGGCAAGTTCGTCGAGGAGCTGAAGCAGAAGGTCGAGCCGCTGGCGGTGGTGCTGCTGCTGCCGATGTTCTTCACCTATTCGGGCCTCAACACCCGGATGGACATGGTCAACTCGCCGCAGCTGCTGCTGATCGCCGTGGGCATCCTGCTGGCCTCGATCCTGGCCAAGGGCGTGGCCTGCTACGCCGCCGCGCGTCTGGCCGGCGAAGACAATCGCACCGCCCTGGGCATCGGCGCCCTGATGAACTCGCGCGGCCTGATGGAGCTGATCATCATCAATATCGGTCTGCAGAAGGGCATTATCGGCCCGACCCTGTTCTCGATGCTGGTGCTGATGGCCATCGTCACCACGGTCATGGCCAGCCCGTTGTTCGAGGCCGTCTATGGCCGCAAGGCGCGGGAGTCGGGCGAGCTCGACGGTCTGGAAGAGGCCGCCGCCAAGGCCGCCGCCGCTCCCTGACAGGACAGCCCTACCGGCCCCGTTCGAACGCCACCACACCGTCGACCACGGTCAGCACCGTTTCGGCGGTGAGGATCTCGGCCGGAGCCACCGTCATCAGGTCCTTTGAGAACACGGTGACATCGGCCTTCTTGCCGGCTTCCAGCGTGCCGCGATCCGTTTCGGCGAAGGCGGCATAGGCGGGCGCCCAGGTCAGCATCTTCAGGGCCTGGGCCCGGCTGACGGCTTCTTCCAGATGCCAGTCCTCGTTGGCGAAGCCGGTCAGGCTATGGCGGTGGACGGCGGCGTAGAACTCGATGCGCGGATCGCCGACCTCGACCGGGGCGTCCGAGCCGGCGGCCACGACCGCGCCGCTCTGGAGCATGTCGTTCCAGCGATAGCCCTCGTGCAGGCGCGCCTTGCCCAGGCGGGCGGGGGCGAAATAGAGATCGCCGATGGCGTGGCTGGGCTGCATCGAGGCGATGACGCCCATCTTTGAAAAGCGCGGCAGGTCGGGGTCGGCGACGATCTGGGCGTGCTCGATCCGCCAGCGGGCGGCGGTGTCGCCGGCCAGGGTCTCGCCAAACCAGTCCAGCACCATGCGGTTGCCGCGATCGCCGATGGCGTGCATGGCCACCTGGGCCTTCACGGCCCGGGCCTGTTTCATCAGCGCCAGCCCCTTGTCGCGCGGGGTCAGCTGCAGGCCCGTCCCCTCGGCGTCGCTATAGGGCTCGAGCAGGGCCGCGCCGCGCGAGCCCAGGGCGCCGTCCATATAGAGCTTGATGCCCCGCGTGCGGATCAGGCCGGTGGCGTCCTCGAAGGGGCCCTTGGCCAGCACCTCGGCGGCCCCGCTGGGGTCCATGTAGTTGTCGACGCGGAGGTGGAACTTCTTCTCGGCGGCCAGGGAGGTCATCAGGGCCAGGTCGGGCGCCTCGACGCTCATATTGCCAAGGCCGGTCCAGCCGCGCGAGGCATACAGCGCGCCGGCCTTTTCCAGGGCCTGACGCTTGAGGGCTTCTGACGGCGGCGGAATGACCCCCGCCACCAGCGACTGGGCGTGGTCGATCAGCATGCCGCTGGGCAGGCCGTCGGCGCCTTGCAGGATCTGGCCACCCGCCGGAGCGGCCGTGTCCTTGCCGACGCCGGCCTGGGCCAGGGCGGCGGAGCTGGCGACCGAGGCGTGGCCGTCGGAGCGTTCCAGCACGATCACCCGGCCGGGCGCGGCGCGGTCCAGATCCGCACGGTTGGGGAAGCGCTTCTCGGGCCAGTGGGTCTCGATCCAGCCCCGACCATAGATCGGACCGTCCGGATGGGCGGCGGCATAGGCGCTGACCGCCTTGATCAGGTCCGCGACCGAACCGGTCTGGTCCAGGTTGAGGGTCAGTTCGCGCAGGCCAACCCCGGTCAGGTGGGCGTGGGCGTCGACAAAGCCCGGAAAGGCGGCTGCGCCCTTCAGGTCGATGTCGCGAACGTCCTTGGCGGCCTTGGCGCGGGCGGCGGCCAAGTCGCCGACGAACAGGATCCTGCTGTCGCGGATCAGCACGGCCTGGGCGCTCGGCGCGGCCTCGACCCCGGTATGGATCGGTCCGCCGTGGATCAGCAGGTCGCCGGCCGAGGCTGTCGAGACGGTTGCGGACGCCAGCAAGGCGGCGAGGACGATGGGGCGCACGGCGATCTCCAGACAGCAAGAAACGGAAATCGTAGGGCGCCGCTCGAAAGCCGCAACCGCGATGCTATAAATGAGGGATGCAGGGGACCGCTTTCGCGCTTTTTGACACCGTTATCGGCCGCTGCGGCATCGCCTGGGGCGTTTCCGGGCTGATCGGCGTGCAATTGCCCGAAGCGACACCCGGCGCGGCCTGGGCGCGCCTGCGCAAGCGTTTCCCCGAGGCGGTCGAGACGCCGCCGTCGCCCGCGATCGAGCAGATCATCGAGCGGGTGCTGGATCTGCTGGCCGGTGGTCGCGACGACCTGACGGACATCCCGCTCGACCTGACCGGCGTCCAGGCCTTCAACCTGCGGGTCTACGAGATCGCCCGCGCCATCGCGCCCGGCGAGACCTCGACCTATGGCCAGGTGGCCCGCGCCATGGGCGAGCCCGGCGCTGCGCGGGCGGTGGGCAAGGCTCTGGGCGAGAATCCCTGGCCCATCGTCGTGCCCTGCCACCGGGTGCTGGCCGCGTCAGGCAGGATGGGCGGGTTTAGCGCCGAAGGCGGCGCCAACACCAAGGCCCAGTTGCTGACCCTGGAGCGGGCGCGGACGAGCCCCGTACCGACCCTGTTCGACCTGGAATTTTCGGTGGCTCCGCCGCGCGGCGGATAGGGCCCCGGCTCAAGTTAACGCCGTGAGCGGAACTGGCGAACAGGGGCGAAACGAATCAGGACCGAATCAGCGACATCGGCCGATTCAGTCTTTGTTCCCTACAAGCCATTGTATCTTAATTCGGATTAACCACAAATGGTCCGTCACAGGGGGCTATTTGGCGTCAGCCGGGCAGCTGGCCCCCACGCGCCGGGCGTCCATCACGCCGGCCAGCGGAATTCCGTTGATGGTCTTCAGTTTGACGTCCAGCTTGAAGCTCTCGGCGGTGTAGTCGCCCTTGGCGGTCACCGGGGCCACGCGACCCTTCTTGTCGGTCCACGCACCCTTCAGGGCGATCTTGCCGTCCTTCACCACCCGAGTGGTGTAGTCGCAGGTATATTTGCGCGTGCAGATGCCCTTGGCGAACTGCTCGACATCGGCCTGCTTGAGGCAGCGCGACTCGTCCCCGGCCGGGATGGGGCCGATCCGGTAGCTGTATTCCCAATGACCGGGAAGAATCGTGGCCGGCGCGGGCTGGGCGGCCTGGCTCAGGCCGGCGGTCAAGGCGAGACCTGCAGCGGTCAGGGCGAGGGCGATCAGACGCATGGGCGGGTGCTCCTTCATGGGCTCTCTATATAGGGCGGCAGATGAACCTGTCTTGAAGGCGGTCGTGAGGCGATCTTCATCCGGGTGGATGGCTCGAAGCGGGCTTGCCGCCTTGACTCGGCAGGCGCCCTTCGCCTATATCGCCCGCTCTCGCGTGGCGGCTCGTCCGGCGCGCCCCGAAATTCATGTCTGCGAAGCTCAGGCTTCGCCCAGCCAAGGTAGTCCCATGTCGCGCCGCTGCGAACTCACCGGTATCGGTCCGATGGTCGGCCACAATGTGAGCCACTCGAACATCAAGACCAAGCGCCGCTTCCTGCCGGCCCTGTCGCCGGCGACGCTGGCCTCGGATTCGCTGGGCCAGACCTTCCGTCTGCGCATCAGCAACGCCGCCCTGCGCACCCTGGACTTCAAGGGTGGCCTGGACGTGTTCCTGCTGGGCGCCAAGGACGAGCAGCTGTCGCCGCGCGCCCTGAAGATCAAGACGCAGGTCAAGGCCAAGGCCAAGGCCGCCGCCTTGGCCGTCGCCGCCTAAGCGACGATCGCGACCAACTATTGAAAGGCCCGCGAGGAGCGATCCTCGCGGGCCTTTTCGCGTCTGTGCGCCGGCGCCCTGCCAAGCAAGGTCCAGACAAAGCAAAACCCGGCGCGGAGGACCGCGCCGGGTTTGGTACGCTACGCTACTGAAACAGGTCGGCTTAGCGGGCCGAGACAACCGAACCCGAAGCCGGGTTGGCGGTGTTGTAGGCGGTCAGGGCCGGGCTGTTGATCTTGGCGACGGCGTCGCTGACCGAGGCGCGGATGCAGGCGGGGTACAGGTAGCCGGACATGGCTTCGCCGCGAACGTCCTGCCAGCAGACGGTGCTGGCGGCTTTGACGATGTCGGCGCGGACTTGCTCGGCGGACTTGCCGGAGACCTTGACGCGGAGTTCGGCGGCCGAAACGGGAGCGGCGACGGTCAGGGCGATGGCCGAAACGGCCAGGGCGATGGTGCGGATCATGTTGTGTAGTCCACGAAAGGGGGTTGGGTTCAACCTCCTCCCGACGCGTTCCTCTGACGGTCCTTCCGGTTCTCGCCTGCTCGGCCGTCGACAAAAGTCATAGTCTCGCCTTTTTGGGTTATCAACGATTATGTTGCGCTGCACCTGAATTTCTTCACGTCTGCCTCGACCTGAAGCGAGCGGCGAAGCGGGGGGCTGGCGGCGCCTATCGGGTCGGCATGGACCTGCGGGTTGGGTTCAACCTCCCCCCGATGCGTTCCTCGGACGGTGCTTGGGTCTCGCCTCGCAACCGGCAAAACGCATAACCACGTTGTCGGTGCGCGCGAGATACCGCAGCGCAACATGGAAGTATCGCCAGCAATGCGCTCACCGTCGGCGGACGGGCTTTTTGACCTTGAGGGGCGCTGGCGGCGGTGGCGGCGGCGTCCAGTCGAAGGCCATCAGCAGGGTGCGCTGGCCCGGCAGGCCGCCGTCGTCCGAGATCAGATAGACCCGGGTGGCGCCTGAAGGTGTGGTGCTCAGGGCCAGGCCCTCGTAGTTGTCGCGCGTGGTCGAACCGTCCAGATGCAGGCTGGCGACTGCGGTCTGCCGGGCGGGCGGGGCCATCGGATTGGCCACGAAACGCAGGATGCCGCGCCAGCCCCGGATGGGGTCGAAGCCCCGGTGGAAGGTGGCGATGGCCGGGCCGTTGAACGCGGTCATGGCCGTCAGGCCCCAGGTGAAGTCCGGACCCTGCTGCGGGGCCAGCGCCTGGCAGGCCGCCGACAGCTTGCACAGCCAGGTTTCGCCCTCCTCGCCGCCCACCAGATAGGCGTCCGGGCCGGCGGCGGGATAGGCGGCCAGGGCCTCCATGCCTTCATTGTAGGGAAGGATCGTGGCCGGCTTGGGCGCGGGGCGCGGCGGCCCGCCTGCCGCAGGATAGAGCCAGATTCGATGGTCGCGCTCGAAGCTGATCAGGCGGTCGCCGTTGGCCAGGATCGCCAGGCCCTCGGCGTCGGCCTTGTCCTTGTCTTGCAACGGCTGGCCATCGGGGCCCTTCAGGCCCTCCAGCTTGCCGTGGCTCAGGCCGACCAGTCGGCCGGCGGGATCCAGCACCAGCCGAGCCTGGAAGAGATCGCCAAAGTCGGTAACGGCCGCTAGCCCACCGTCCGCGGTGATGGCCAGATCCGACAGTCCGTGCAGGCGCGAGGTCTCGGAACTGGTGATGGCGACGCCGCCGGCGAACACGAAGCCTTCAATCGTGGTCCGGGCCGGGTTGGACGCATCCAGCGGTACGGGCGTGGTCTGCAGGGCGATCTCCGGACCGGCCTTGACGGGAACCACGGGCAGGGGCGGCGGGGGCTTGCGGCCGCAGTGGCTCAGCATGCCGGCGGTCAGGGCCAGCACCAGGCCGATCCGCAGGCCGATCATGCAGGAACCTTGCGAGCCGCCTTGGGAGCCGATGGCTGAACGGTCTGCAGCGGCGCCAGCAGGCCGCGCGCCTTCTTGACGGCGCGGGGCTCCTCGTCGAACAGGGCGGCCAGCTGCTCGACCAGAACGCCGCCCAACTGTTCCACATCGACGATGGTGACGGCGCGACGATAATAGCGCGTCACGTCATGGCCGATGCCGATGGCGATCAGCTCGACCGGGCTCTTGCCCTCGATCTCGGCAATGACCTGGCGCAGGTGGCGCTCCAGATAGTGACCCGAATTGACGCTGAGGGTGGAGTCATCCACCGGCGCGCCGTCAGAGATCACCATCAGAATGCGGCGGGCTTCGGGCCGGCCGATCAGGCGCTGGTGGGCCCACATCAGGGCCTCGCCGTCGATGTTTTCCTTCAGCAGGCCTTCGCGCATCATCAAACCCAGGTTCTTGCGAGCCCGGCGCCAGGGCGAGTCGGCGGCCTTGTAGATGATATGGCGCAGGTCGTTCAGGCGGCCCGGCGCTGGCGGCTTGCCGGCCTTGACCCACTCGTCGCGGGACGTGCCGCCCTTCCAGGCCCGGGTGGTGAAGCCCAGCACCTCGGTCTTGACGCCGCAGCGCTCCAGGGTGCGCGCCAGAATGTCGGCGCAGACGGCGGCCACCATGATCGGCCGGCCGCGCATCGAGCCGGAATTGTCGATCAGCAGGGTCACGCAGGTGTCGCGGAACTCCTGATCCTCTTCCTGCTTGAACGACAGGGGGGCCGTAGGGTCGATGATCACCCGGGTCAGGCGGGCGACATCCAGCATCCCCTCCTCGAGATCGAAGGTCCAGGCGCGGTTCTGCTGGGCCAGCAGGCGGCGCTGCAGCTTGTTGGCCAGGCGAGAGACGACGCTGGAAAGCGCCGACAGCTGCTGGTCCAGATAGGCCCGCAGCCGGGTCAGCTCCTCGGCGTCGCAGAGGTCCTCGGCCGGAACGATCTCGTCATAGCTGTTGGTGAAGATCTTGTAGGCCGGCTCGCCCGGCTGGGCGGGGCCGCTGTCAGGACGCGCCGGCTTGGCGCCGTCGCCCATCTCGGGGCTCTCGTCGCTGTCCTCGGGCTCGCCGTCCTGCTCGGACTGGACCATCTCCTCGTCGCCGGCTTCGGTTTCGCGGTCGGAGGTGTCGGTTTCCTGCGGGGTTGAGCCCTCGGACTGATCGCCCTCGCCCTCGCCCGGATCCTCGTCGGAGGTCTGGTCCTGCTGGTCCTGCTCACCGCCGTCCTCGTCGGAGCTTTCCGTGGCGTCCGACATCTCCTCGCCCAGATCCAGGTCCCGCAGGATCTCGCGGCTCACCCGGGCGAAGGTGGCCTGGTCGTCGATGGCGGCGGCCAGACGGTCCAGGTCCTTGCCGGCCTTGGCCTCGATGTCGGCGCGCAGGATGTCGACCAGGGCCTTGGCGCCCTCCGGCGGCGCATCGCCCGTCAGGCGCTCGCGGACCATCAGGCCCAGGATCTCGGCCATGGGCGCCGACTGGCGGTCGGTGGCGACCGTGCGGGTCAGGCCCTGCTTTTCCAGGCGGGCTTCGAGCGCGGCCGTCAGGTTGGCGCGAACGCCGCCCATGGCGTTGGCGCCGATGGCTTCCAGCCGCGCCTGCTCGATCGACTCGAAGGCCGCCTGACCGTCGGGCGAAGAGGGACGGGCGCGCGCATGGGCCTGCGCGTCATGGTGGGCTAGACGCAGGGCCATCTGGTCGGCCAGCCCGCGAATGCGCGCGGCTTCCTTGCTGTTGAGGTCGCGCGGGGGATGCGGCAGCACCGCGCGCTTGCCCATCAGCACCGGGCCATCGCCCGAGAACACGACCTCAAGATCGGGCATTTCGGCAAGCGAACGCGCGGCGTGCGCCAGGGCGCGCTTGAAGGGTTCGGTCGGGCTTTCGGGCTTGGACGCCATGACTATCGGTTACCGGCCCCGGGCGGCGAAAACAAGGAACGCTGTGCGCTCTGGCGGGTTGTTTTGTCAGAAGCGCTGCCGGCTTCCCAAACAAGGAAACGCATCATGCTGAAGTGGGCCATCATCCTCGCCATTGTCGCCCTGATCGCCGGGGCTCTGGGCTTTACCGGCCTCGCCGGCGCGGCTGCAGGTGTCGCCAAGATCCTGTTCTTCCTGTTCCTGGTCGGCTTTGTGCTGGTGCTGCTGCTGGGCGGCGTCATCTTCAAGGGCGCGAGCCGATAGGGGAAAGCGTCAGGGGGAGCGCCAGCGCTCCCCCATCTTGCTGGCTCTAGGGGGCCGCAAACGCCTTCGACTGCTCGCCGACCAGCGCCACCAGGTCGCCCATCGCCAGATTCACG
The DNA here is from genome assembly GCF_058681155.1 of Caulobacter sp. FV1ye13L. The sequence goes on along the minus strand of NZ_CM178732.1, from coordinate 448,156 downwards.
TCGATCAGGTGCAGGCCCCAGTCCTTCAGCGGCTGGCCAAAGACCAGGAGGTCACCGGTGATGTCGTCGACGCGGGGGTCGGCCGGGTCGGCGTTCACATCCACCGACAGATAGGTGAAGTCGCCGGCGCTGACGCAGCGCCCCGAGACCAGGCCCGGCGCGGAAACGAACGGCGTCGTCACCTTCACGGACTTGGCCCAAGGCTTGGGCGTGGCGGCCGAAGAGCCCATGCCGCCGGCGCTGAAATAGGCCTGCAGAGGAACGGCGTCAGTCTGGGTCTTGCCGGCCACAAGGGCGGCGGGGTTGACGCAGGCCGAGCGCAGGCCTTGCGGGTCGGTCCTGCCAAAGCGGCTGGCGGCCGGCGGCGGCGAAGAACTGCGGAACGACACATAGGACACCACGCAGCCGGTCTGGCTGGCGCTGGCGCAGGTCGGGATCGAGCCGTACTTGCCCGCCGCGTCGACCGGCGTGTTCATGCCCAGGATCAGGGCCGAGATCATCTGCTTCTGGACCGGCTTGCCGTCGATCTCTTCCTTCAGCAGTTGCAGCAGCATCCGCGAGCCCTGGCTGTGGCCGATCAGGACCACGCCCCGGCCCTTGTTCTCCTGCGTCAGGTAATGGTTCCAGGCGTCGCGCACGTCGGCATAGGCGAGGGCGGCGTCGCCGGCCTGTCCGCCCATCATCACCTTGCGCAGGGCCGCCAGGGTGATCTGGCGATACATCGGCGCATAGATCCGGCACTGGGCCCCGAACCGGGTGAGCTGGTGCTCGACCACCGAACGCTCGGCGGCGTCGATGGTCATGTCGCTGTTGCCGCCCGGATCGGTGGACACGGTCGGATAGACATAGAAGCAGTCCACCGGCGCATTGGCGGCGGGCTTGAAGGCTTCGCTGCTGGCCTTGCCGTCGGCGGTGACGATGGTCGTGGTCTGGTCGGTGGCGCAGGCATCGGTGCGGCCCGGAAGGCACAGCCAGTTGTCGGCCTTGGCGTAATCGTTCGGCGTGGCGGCAGCCGGCGTCTGGGCGCAGGCGGCGCTTCCCAGGATCAGGCCGGCGGTCAGGCCGATCGCGGCCAGCATGGTCTTGGACATCGTTTCCCCACTTCGCGCTCAAACGCTTGTTTGGAAGACCATGGCAAAAGGCGGCGGCCGCGCCAAGGCCCTGAGTCCTAGTTGTTATGGCCCGGTTGTTGCGGCGCGGCGGAACGCCGTCCCGAAACGGCACGTGTTTTTGAGTGCGAACCCGATGAAGACGCCGTTCAGGACCCTTTTGCTCGCCGGCTCGATCGTGGCCGCGACGAGCTTGGCCGCGCCGGCTCTGGCCGATGGCTATCCCGCCGCGCTTCAAAAGGCGCCCGCCAAGCGACCCAAGCCCGTGACCAAGGTGGTCTATGTCGACCGTGTCGTCGAAAAGCCCGTCTATATCGACCGGCCGGTGGATCGCGTCGTCGAAAAGATCGTCGAGCGCCGCGTCGAGGTTCCGGTGGTCAAGGTGGTGGAAAAGATCGTCGAGAAGCCGGTCTATGTGGATCGGCCCGTCGACCGCGTGGTCGAAAAGATCGTCAAGGTCCCGGTCGAGCGCATCGTCGAAAAGCCGGTCTATATCGACCGCGTGGTCGAGCGGCCGGTCCAGGCGGCGCGCGACTGCGATTGCGGCCCGCGCCATGAGCGCCGGCGCGAAGATCACCGGGCCTCGGGCGGCGTGATCATCAGCGACGAAACCTATGAGTCGGAAAGCGCTCGCTACGAGGAGAGCCAGGAAAGCCGCTCCTGGGACGGGGCGGCCTATTATGGCGGCAACCAGAACTTCTCCACCCGCTACGGCCTAGGCGGCGGTTGGCTGCCCCAGCCGGTCGATGCCGCTCCCGACCATCCTGTCCAGCCGCCCTATATCGGCGGCGGCTATGTCGGGCGTCCCTCCGGTGGACGGGGCGGCGGCTATTATGGCGGCGTGGTCGGCGGATCCGGCGGCGGCTGGGCGGGCGGTTCCGCCAGAAGCTCGGCTTCAGCCACGGCTTCGGCTTCGAGCTCGGTTCGCGTCACGGTCGGGGGCGGCGGCTCGGGTTGCGGCGGTTGCGGCGGCAAGCGCTACTAGGACTCGGTCTGCACCGGCAGCCAGCGGCGGGGGAACTTGTCGCCCAGCGCGCGGATCTCGCCGGGCTTGAGGCCCAGTTCGCGCATCCGATAGGCCACGATCTCGCGGATGGCCTCGACCGGCTCCGTGCCCCGATAAGGGCTGGAGGCCACGGCGCCGGCTTCCAGGGCCAGATCGACGGCCGCCCATTCGGCCCGGGCCCGCTCGGGCTTGCCGACCCCGAAATAGTGCCGGACGGGCGCGCGTTCGCCGGCGATCTCGACCATCACGCCGACAACCCAGCCTTGAACAAGAAGATCGGCGTCGGGGCGCTGGCGGAACATGGCTGCTGCTTGGCCGCGCGCGGGGGCGGCGTCAACCGGTGAACCGCAGTGTTGTCACTCTCTTTGAGAGAGGGACCATGAACGCCGCCCCGTTGCCGCCCCGCCAAAGAAAAAGGGCGGGACCTTTCGGTCCCGCCCCTCGTCTTGTTGGTTCAGCAGGTGCTGACCGGACTTCTTAGAAGTCCATGTCACCCATGCCGCCCATGCCGCCGCCCGGAGGGCCGCCGGCCGAGGCCTTCTTGGGGGCTTCGACGATCGCGGCTTCCGTGGTGATCAGCAGGCCGGCCACCGAAGCGGCGTCTTGCAGAGCGGTGCGGACAACCTTGGCCGGGTCGATGACGCCGTCCACGATCAGGTCGACATACATTTCGGTCTGGGCGTTGAAGCCGAAGGTGGCCGAGTCGCTTTCCAGAACCTTGCCGACCACGATCGAGCCTTCAACGCCGGCGTTTTCGGCGATCTGACGGATCGGGGCCTGCAGGGCGCGACGGATGATCGCGATGCCGGCGGTCTGGTCGGCGTTGTCGCCGGTCAGGCCAGCCAGGGCCTTGGAGGCCTTCAGCAGGGCGACGCCGCCGCCGGGGACGATGCCTTCTTCAACGGCCGCGCGGGTGGCGTTGAGGGCGTCGTCGACGCGGTCCTTCTTTTCCTTCACTTCGACTTCGGTCGAGCCGCCGACGCGGATCACGGCAACACCGCCGGCCAGCTTGGCCAGACGCTCTTGCAGCTTTTCCTTGTCGTAGTCCGACGTGGTGTCTTCGATCTGGCGCTTGATCTGGGCGATACGGGCTTCGATCGCGTCCTTCTCACCGATACCGTCGACGATGGTGGTGTCGTCCTTGGTGATCGTGACCTTCTTGGCCTTGCCGAGCATTTCGAGCGAAACGTTCTCGAGCTTGATGCCCAGGTCTTCCGACACGACTTGAGCGCCGGTCAGGATGGCCAGGTCTTCCAGCATCGCCTTGCGACGATCGCCGAAGCCCGGAGCCTTGACGGCGGCGACGCGCAGGCCGCCACGCAGCTTGTTGACCACCAGGGTGGCCAGGGCTTCGCCCTCGACGTCCTCGGCGATGATCAGCAGGGGACGGCCCGACTGAACGACGGCTTCCAGCACCGGCAGCAGCGGCTGCAGCGACGAGAGCTTCTTTTCGAACAGCAGGATGAGCGGCTCTTCGAGCTGAACTTCCATCTTGTCGGGGTTGGTGATGAAGTAGGGCGACAGGTAGCCGCGGTCAAACTGCATGCCTTCGACGACGTCGAGTTCGGTCTCGGCGGTCTTGGCTTCTTCGACGGTGATGACGCCTTCGTTGCCGACCTTGTCCATGGCCTTGGCGATCATTTCGCCAACGTCCTTGTCGCCGTTGGCCGAGATGGTGCCGACCTGGGCGATCTCGTTGTTGGTCGTGACCTTCTTCGAGGACGCCTTGATGTCGGCGACGACGATGGCGACGGCCTTGTCGATGCCGCGCTTCAGGTCCATCGGGTTCATGCCGGCGGCAACCGACTTGAGGCCTTCTTGCACGATGGCTTGAGCCAGGACGGTGGCGGTGGTGGTGCCGTCGCCGGCCTTGTCGTTGGTCTTCGAGGCGACTTCGCGGATCATCTGCGCGCCGAGGTTCTCGAAGCGGTCAGCCAGTTCGATTTCCTTGGCGACCGAGACGCCGTCCTTGGTCGAGCGCGGAGCGCCGAAGGACTTTTCGATCACGACATTGCGGCCCTTGGGGCCGAGGGTCACCTTCACCGCATTGGCGAGGATGTTGACGCCGCGCAGCATCTTGTCGCGGGCGTCCGAGGAGAAATAAACGTCTTTAGCGGCCATGTTGAGAGCCCTTCAAAAGAGAAATAGGGGGTTGGAAAGTCGTTCGGACGGAGGAGGACTTAGGCCTCGACCACGCCCAGAACGTCGCTTTCCTTCATGATCAGCAGGTCTTGACCATCGACCTTCACTTCCGTGCCCGACCACTTGCCGAACAGGATGCGATCGCCAGCCTTCACGTCCAGAGCGACAACGTCGCCCTTGTCGTTACGGGCGCCGGGGCCGACGGCGACAACTTCGCCTTCTTGCGGCTTTTCCTTGGCGGTGTCGGGGATGATGATCCCGCCCTTGGTCTTGGTTTCTTCTTCGACGCGCTTCACGAGGACGCGGTCGCCCAGGGGACGAAATTTCATAGGATGTTCTCCGTCGGGACGGTTAGAATTAGGGATCGCCAGCGAGGGAAGCGCTGCTGTTAGCAGTCGCCCCCGGTGAGTGCCAGCGCCGGGCAGGAGGTAGTGCCGGGGGATGGCGGAGTCAAGGATTGCGCCCTCCGATTCTGGCGCGCCAAATGCCCCGCGCCGCCTCGGCGGCCAGCCAGGACAGGCGTAAGGACAGGCTTGATGAAACGTTTCCTATCCTCGGCCCTGGCGGCCAGTCTGGGCCTGGGCCTGATCCTCGTGGCCGGTTGCGTCAGCGCCCCGCCGCCGCCGCCTGGTCCCCTGACGGTTTCGGACGCTGGACCGGTCGTGCTGGCTCCCGGGCAGGCGCTGCGGATCGAACTGCCGCTGAACGCCGGCACGGGCTATTCCTGGCGCCTGGATCGGGAGGCGGACGGCACGGTTCTGAGCGGCGGCTCCAGCCAGACCACCAACGCCGCCCTGCCGGGCGGGGCGATCATGACGATCTTCACCTATCAGGCCACGGGGCGCGGCACGGCCGAGCTGTCCTTCACCCTCAAGCAGCCGTGGATGCCCGACACGGCCGGCGACACCCGACGGGTCTTCAGGGTGCTGGTCAAATGATCGACCATATCACCCTGGGCGTGGCGGATTTTGATCGCTCGGCGGCCTTCTATGACAAGGCCCTGGCGCCGCTGGGCCTGTCCCGGCTCTACACCGTGCCGCCGGAGTTCACCGGCGGGGTGCAGTCCACCGGTTATGGCGATACCCGGCCGTTCTTCTGGATCGCCGGCCAGGATGCGGCGCAGGGCAAGGTGCATGTGGCGTTTCGGGCCCAGACCCCGGCCCAGGTCGACGCTTTCCATGCGGCCGCCCTGGCGGCGGGCGGACGAGATAACGGTCCGCCCGGACTTCGCCCTCATTACCATCCAGACTATTACGGCGCTTTCGTGCTGGACCCGGACGGGTTCAACATCGAGGCCGTCTGTCATGGCGCCGCGCCCGCGGCGCCCGTCTGAACCGACCTCAAGGAGCGCGCCGCGCATGTCGAGCTATGCCCTGTCCCTGCTGCTGGCCGTGATCGCCTGCGTGATCGGTGGCGCGCTGGGCGGCATCGCCCTGGCCAGGCCGGCCCAGGGGCTTGGCATGGCGGGCCTCGCCCAGGGTGAGGCCACGCTGCCCCCGCTGCTGGCGGAGGGAAGGGCGTTCGGCGGCCTGCTGGTGCTGTCGCATGCCGGGGCGGCCCTCTATCTGGGCTACCAGCCGGGCATTGGCGCGGCGATGGCCTTCGTCCTGGCCCTGGCCTGGTTCGGCGTCGCACTGGGTCGCGCCGCTTCGCTGCTGATCGACAAGGCCAGCGGCCGGTTCAATCTGGGCAACCTCGTTTTCGAAGTGCTGATCGGGACCACCCTGGCGCTGCCGTTTCTCAATCCCGGTCGCCTCGTCCTGCGCGGCGGGATGATCGTTTAGGGGCGCGCGCCCTCGTGCCTTAGCAACCACGCCTTGCGCTCGAGACCACCGCCATAGCCGGTGAGCGCGCCTGTGGCGCTAACCAGCCGGTGGCAGGGCACAAGGATGGCGATGGGATTGGCGCCGTTGGCCGCGCCCACGGCCCGGGTGGCCGCAGACTTTCCAATCCGGGTGGCGAGGGCGGCGTAGGTCGAGGTGGTCCCGGCCGGTACGTCGAGCAGGGCGGTCCAGACCTGACGTTGGAAGGCTGTGCCGTGGGTCGCCCACGCGATGGCGGAAAGGGCGTCCAGGGCGCCCTCGAAATAGGCGTTGAGCGCGGCGCGCACACCAGCCGGCGCGGCGCCGGTCTCCGGAGACAGGTCGCCATAGTGCAGGCGCAGCAGTCGACCCATGCGCGGCATGTAGTTATGAAAATCCAGCGCCCGCACGGCGCCGGTCTCGTCGGTGACCAGCAGGATCTCGCCCAGGGGCGAGGGGAGGCGGTCGAGGCGGAGGCGTGACGGGCGGGTCATTTCGTGGTTATCGCCCCACGGTTCAGACGCGTCGTTCCGCTTCTTGCGCACTCAAAATTCTTGTCATCCCGGAAGCCTCGCAGAGGCTGTCCGGGACCCAGGGGCCGACGCAATGCGGTTGTCCTGGGTCCCGGCTCTTCGCTTCGCTGCGGCCGGGATGACAAGCCATTTTGATGGATGATTTAAGCGATACTAGCGAATACCCGGAACGTGCAGGGCCGCTTCCTTCTCGGCCTTCTGCTTGTAAACCAGGTCGCCGTACTTGCCGTATTCCATGCGGGCGATGGTGCGCTGGTGCACTTCATCCGGGCCGTCGGCCAGGCGCAGGGTGCGGATGCCGGCATAGGCCTTGGCGAGACCGAAGTCGGTGGTCACGCCGCCGCCGCCGTGGGCCTGGATGGCGTCGTCGATGATCTTCAGGGCCAGGCGCGGGGCCGCGACCTTGATCATGGCGATTTCCAGACGGGCCGACTTGTTGCCGGCCTTGTCCATCATGTCGGCGGCCTTCAGGCACAGCAGGCGGCACATCTCGATGTCGATGCGGGCGTCGGCGACGCGTTCTTCCCACACCGACTGGTCGGAGATGAACTTGCCGAACGCCTTGCGGCTCATCAGGCGCTTGCACATCTTTTCCAGCGCGACTTCCGCCGTGCCGATGGTGCGCATGCAGTGGTGGATACGGCCGGGGCCAAGGCGGCCCTGGGCGATCTCGAAGCCGCGGCCTTCGCCCAGCAGCAGGGCGTCTTCCACGGGAACGCGGACGTTCTTGAGGATCACCTCGGCATGGCCGTGCGGGGCGTCGTCATAGCCGAACACCGGCAGCATGCGGACGATCTCGATACCGGGGGCGTCCAGCGGCACCAGAACCTGGCTCTGCTGGGCGTGACGGCTGGCGTTGTCCGGGTCGGTCTTGCCCATCACGATGGCGACCTTGCAGCGCGGATCGCCCACGCCCGAGGACCACCACTTGCGGCCGTTGATCACATAGTGGTCGCCGTCGCGCTCGATGCGCGTCTCGATGTTGGTGGCGTCCGAGGAGGCCACGTCCGGCTCGGTCATCAGGAAGGCGCTGCGGATCTCGCCGTTCATCAGCGGGCGCAGCCAGCGCTCCTTCTGCTCCAGCGTGCCGTAGCGCATCAGCACTTCCATGTTGCCGGTGTCAGGCGCCGAGCAGTTGAAGACTTCCGAGGCGAAGCCGACCTTGCCGAGCTGCTCGGCGATCAGGCTGTATTCCAGGTTGGTCAGTTGCACGCCCTCGAAGACGAACGTGTCGTCGACGTGGGTCTGGCCGCTGTGCGGCGGCATGAAGAAGTTCCACAGGCCGGCGGCCTTGGCCTTGGCCTTCAGTTCCTCGACGACCTGCACGACCTTCCAGCGCTCGGCGCCGAGGACGTTCATCTCGGCCTCGTATCGCGGGATGGCCGGCACGATGTGCTCGTCCATGAACGCGGTGACGCGATCGAGGAATTGCCGCTGCGTGGGGGAGATGTCGAAATCCATGGCGCTTCCCAATCCCTGTCTTCAAACGTTTGTTTGAAGTGGTTGTAGCACCGGGCTGACGCGGACGGCAAGATGGGATGGCAAGCAGACTTGCAGCCGTGGGGCGGCGCCCTTCAAGATGCCCGCCATGAACATCCAGATTCTCCCCCTCAACGGCCGCCATGTGCGGCTGGAACCCATCACGCCTGACCTCCCCGGGACCCTGCGCGACGAATTGCGCGCCGCCATCGACTGCGATCCCGAGAGCTGGGAAATCATGTCGACCAACGGCTGCGGTGAGGGCTTCGAGGACTGGTGGGGCGCGCTGCAGGGTGAGACCCAGCGCGGCGAGCGCATCGGCTTCGCTATCCGCCGGCTGTCCGACGGCAAGGTGGTGGGCACGTCCAGCTATCTGAACATCCGCCGCCTGCACAAGGGGCTGGAGGTCGGCTCGACCTTCCTGCATCCGGACGCGCGCTCAGGCCCGATCAATCCGGAGAGCAAGCGGCTGATGCTGGGCCACGCCTTCGCGGCCGGCGCCATCCGGGTGGAGTTCATGATCGATGTCCGCAACGCCCGCAGCCAGGCGGCCATCACAAAGCTGGGCGCCGACAAGGACGGCGTGCTGCGCAATCACAAGATCACCTGGACGGGCCACGTGCGCGACACGGCCGTGTTCTCGATTACCGACGCCGATTGGCCGGGCGTCAAGCAGCGGCTGGACTTCCGGCTGACGGAGACGTTCGTCTAGATCAAAGTTCGCTGCGAGCAATGAGTCTCATCTCAATGCTTCACGGTTTCGAGCGAGCTTTGGCTTGAATGATCGCCGCTATACCCAATTTGGGGGCGGGGCCAAGGTGTTGGTAACCGTCATGCTGCAAGTATTCGCTGCATGGGTGGCATGGCGTGTTTGAGAATCTGCATTGAACACGGCGCACAAGAAGCGTCTGCGGACGGCGTTACGCCGGGCAAGATCGATCGCACCGCTGCGCTGTATGTTGAGAGCCGCTGGCCGCCGCCCCGGCGTTTTGGTCAGGTTGCGCCCGGGGCCTATGTTCTGGTCGACCCTAACGCCGAGTTCCTGGATGGCGAGGAACTCAAGCAGATCGCCAGCGAGCTTCAGCTGCGCCTGTTCGGCACTCAAGGCCGAGAAGACCTGTGCATGCTCACCTATGAGGGCGACGAGACCCAGGTGCTGCGCTTTGCGTGCCTGCCCGAGGCCGAACTGCTGTCCATGAGGGGCGGAGAGCCACCGCCGCCCGTCGGGCGCACCCGCGTCGTCACGCGAGATGGGGTGCAAGAACTGGCCTCCTGGGGCTCGACGCCGCGCAACGTCGCCCAGGCCGCCGTTGGACCTCTCGACGGGCCGCGCCTGGGATGGCGCGGCGTCTACAATCCCGTCACCGAGTATTTCGAGGCCAGCCAGCCGCAATTCATGCTGCGGGAGCCTGAAAAGACGGTCCCGGACGACAGCCAATACATGCGGTCGGATCTGGCGATGCTGGATGCGAACGTCGCCGCTCTCGAGCAGCAGCCGGATCTGCGCTTGCAGACCGATTTCCGGATGTGGAGCCTGGTTCGCACCAGCCTGCGGGAGGCCTATCAGGCCAGGCTGTCGTCCCTGTCCCCATCGGTCGTCGATCAGCTGAGCGCCCAGGTCTATGAGACGCCGCGCGACTTGCCGTTCTCGGCCATCGCGCCGTTGCGCGATCTGCTGCGGCCGGTGTTCCAGCGAATCGAACTTCGGATCGAAGATGCCGGGTTCAATGTCCGGGCTGTACCGGCCAATCTGATCGACGGCGTGGTCCTGCAATTGTCAGGCGCCGACGAACTCCAGCGCCTGCTGAGCCTGCGGCGGTTCCTGTCTGCGCGTCGGCAATATATCGACCTAAAGCTGCGGCAAGGCGTCACAGGCGTGCGATCACGCCGCGAATTTGACCTGTGTCGCGAGCTGAGACTGTCCTCGGTGAGCGGACCTTTTGTCACGGCTCCGTTCAGCGAACCCCTGCTGGAACAGGCGTTCCCGCATCCGGGTTTGCCGTTCAGAAAGGCTCATCCACCCTCTGAAAACCAAGGGTTGAGTTAATTCTCGCACACTAGTCTCCCTAACCAATTGGCGATGAATCGCGGGTAAGTCAGTGAGCATGACCGCGATCGCCTGTTTGCGCCTGCTCATCGACGATCACGCCTTCCCGGCCCTGCGGGCCCAGGAGGCGGCGGACGCCTATCTGAAGGCGCGCTGGACCGCCCCGCGCCGTTACGGCGCCGTGGCGCCCCTGGCCTTCGTTCTGGCCGATAGCCGCGCCGCGCAGCTGGATCCCGTCGAGATGCAGGCCCTGGCCGCCGAGCTTGAGGCCAGCCTGTTCCCCGGCCGCAAGAGCGGGCAGGTCTGTCTGATGACCTTCGAGGGTAACGAGAGCGCGGTCCTGAAATTCGCCAGCCTCAGCCAGGCTGAACTGGCCGGTCTGGTGGCTGGCGAGGGCTATGGTGGCCCCGCCGGTCGTGTTCAGGTGATCACGGCCGAAGCCATCCGCGCTGTGCCCAGCACGCGCGAGGAGGCCCTCGAAGCCAAGGCGGCGGCCGTCGCTCCGCCGGCTCCCATCACGCCGCCGCCTGTCGTTCCAGCGGCTGCCGCGGCGCCTGAGACCGCTGCGGTTCAGGTCGAGACGCGGGCGCCTCAGGCCCCGGCTCCTGCGCCGGTCGTCCGGGCCAATCCGGCGCCGCCTCCGCCTCCGCCGCCATCCAAGACCGGCTGGTGGGGTCTCTATGATCTGCCGGCCGAGGCCTTTGTCGGCTCGATGATCGGCCTGCGCGCCGATCTCACCGACGCGCCCCCCGAGGCGGATTCGGCGCTGCTGACCCGTGACCTCAGCTGCCTCAACGACGCTCAGACCGCCCTCAAGACCGCGCCTTTCGGCGACTTCTACGTGCCGTTCGGCTTCTGGAACCTGACCACGCCGCACGCCCAGGACGCTTACAAGACCCGCCTGTCGCGCTATCCGCTGGACCTGCAGCCCCGCCTGGGCGCCAGCGTCTATGGCACCCCGCGGGAGGCCTCTCTGGGTCTGGTCAGCCAGATCCGCGCCTTCCTGAAAGGCAGCTTCGCCTTCCTCGACCTCAACGTGGTGGATCCGACCTTCCCGGTGCACAACCTGCCGCCCGAGCTGATCGACAGCGTCACCTTGACCCTGACCGGCGAGGATGAGCGCGAGCGCCTGAACAAGATCCTGAAGTTCGTAGAGCGCCAGGGCGTCTATCGCGGCAAGGGCGTGGCCCAGTGCGTGGCCGGCGTCAGCAGCGCCAACGAACTGGACGCCTGCCGCCAGGGCGGCGTCGCCCGGGTGCAGGGCACGGCCATCACCGGCTTCCTCGACAAGCCCGTCGCCCAGGCCGAAGGCGCGCCGCTGGCGCAGGCCCGCGACGCGGCCTGACGGTCCTTCTCGGGCAGACGGATCGGGTCTCCCCAAAGAGACGAATTTGTTATAGTATAACATAGCATATTGCCTGCGCCGCCCGCCTCGGCTACTGGTGTTACATTGTAACATCGAAAGGCGTTCGCGTGTCCCAGACGTCAAGGATTGATCGCCGCCTGCCGGTGACCGTGCTTTCGGGCTTCCTGGGGGCGGGAAAGACCACCCTGCTCAACCATGTCCTCCACAACCGCGAGGGCAAAAAGGTCGCGGTCATCGTCAATGACATGAGCGAGGTCAATATCGACGCCGCCCTGGTGGCCGAGGGCGGCGCGGATCTGTCGCGCACCGACGAGACCCTGGTGGAGATGTCCAATGGCTGCATCTGCTGCACCCTGCGCGACGACCTGTTGCAGGAGGTTCGCCGCCTGGCCGCCGAGCGACGCTTTGACTATCTGCTGATCGAGTCGACGGGCATTTCCGAGCCCATGCCGATCGCCGCCACCTTCGACTTTCGCGACGAGGCCGACCAGAGCCTGTCGGACGTGGCGCGGCTGGACACCATGGTCACGGTGGTCGACGCCTTCAACTTCCTGCGCGACTACGCCTCGCGCGACAGCCTGGCCCAGCGCGGCGAGACGGCGGGCGAGGGCGACGTGCGCACCGTGGTCGATCTGCTGGTCGAGCAGATCGAGTTCGCCGACGTCATCGTGCTCAACAAGACCGATCTGGTCTCGCCGGAGGATCTGGGCCGGCTGGCCGGGATCATCGCCACCTTCAATCCGGGCGCCCGGATCATCCGCTCCGAACGCGGGGCGGTGGCGCTGGACGACGTCATGGGCACCCGCCTGTTCGACTATGCCCGGGCCGAGGGCGCCGCCGGCTGGCAAAAGGCCCTCATGGGCGAGGTCCTGCCCGAGACCGAGGAATATGGCGTCAGCCACTTCGTCTATCGCGCCTCCAGGCCCTTCCATCCCCAGAAGTTGAAGGTCTGGCTGGAGCGCGAATGGCCCGGGGTGATCCGCTCCAAGGGCTTCTTCTGGCTGGCCACGCGCTATGACCGGGTTGGCGGCTGGAGTCAGGCCGGGGCGGTCACCCAGCATGGCCCGCATGGCCGCTGGTGGGCCACCGCTCCCCAGGACCAGTGGCCCGACGATCCGGCCTGGCGGACGACCATCGAAAAGGTCTGGAAAGCTCCACATGGCGACCGCCGCCAGGAGATTGTGCTGATCGGTATCGATATGGATCAGGCCGCTCTGAAGAAGGGCTTTGACGACTGCCTGCTGTCGGACCTGGTTTTCGGCTTCGGCCCCAAGGGCTGGAGCAAACTGCCCGATCCCTTCCCGTCATGGGGCTAGAGCCGCCGCCCCTGGGTGACGGCGAGCCCTCCGCCGCCTGGGTCTCTGCCGCCCTGGGCGTCGACCTGGACGAGGCCGAATGGCTGCTGGTGCTCTACCGCTTCCTGCCGGCGGAGGGTGAGCCCCGACCGTACCGGGTCTATGAATGCGAGGCGCTTTAGGCGGCTACCGCCGCCCGAACAGCCGCTCGATATCGGCCAGCTTGAGCTCCACATAGGTCGGCCGGCCGTGGTTGCACTGGCCCGAATGCGGCGTGGCCTCCATCTCGCGCAGCAGGGCGTTCATCTCGGCCCCGTTCAGGCGGCGACCGGCGCGGACGCTGCCGTGGCAGGCCATGGTCGAGCACACCGCTTCCAGCCGCTCCTTCAACGCCAGGGCCTGACCGTTCTCGGCCAGGTCGTCGGCGATGTCGCGCACCAGGCCGGCGGCGTCGGTCTTGCCCAGCAGGGCCGGGGTTTCGCGCACCAGCACTGCGCCGGGGCCAAAGCTTTCGATCACCAGACCCAGGGCCGCCAGTTCCTCGGCGCGGGCCAGGATGCGCTCGGCCTCGGCGGGGTCCAGGTCCACCACCTCTGGCAGCAGCAGGGTCTGTCGCGCGACGCCGCCGGACTCCATCTCGCCCTTCATGCGCTCATAGACCAGGCGCTCGTGGGCGGCGTGCTGGTCGACAATGACCATGCCGTCGCGGGTCTGGGCGACGATATAGGTCTCGTGCACCTGGGCCCGGGCCGCGCCCAGCGGGAAGTCGACGGGGTCGAACGGCGCGGTGGCATAGTCGCCGGCCTGTGGATAACTTCGCGCCGCGTCGCCGTTCTGCATCGCTTCATAGGCCTGGCCCAGCACGTCGCTGAATCCGGGCTCGACCCGGGCTGAAACATCCGACAGGCCCGGCAGCCCCTGCGGACGCGGCGGCGCCCAGCCGCCCTCGCGCCAGGCCGAAAAGCCGGCGGGGGAAGGATCAGCGCGGAACTGGAACGGTGAGCCCCCTTGGGCGCGGATGCTGTCCAGAGCCGCCGTCGCCACCGTGGTCGAGGCCCGGTGCCCGGCCCCGGCCAGGGCATGGCGCAGCGCGCCGACGATCAGGCCGCGCACCAGGGCCGGATCACGGAACCGCACCTCGGCCTTGGCCGGGTGGACGTTGACGTCGACCTCGGCGGTGTCGAGCGACACATAGAGCGCCGCCGTCGGGTGGCGGTCGCGGGCCAGGAAGTCGGCATAGGCGGCGCGCAGGGCGCCCTGCAGCAGCCGGTCGCGCACGGGGCGGCCGTTGACGAACAGGTACTGATGGGCCGCGTTGCCGCGATTATAGGTCGGCAGGCCCGCAAAGCCGGTCAGGCGCACGCCGTCGCGGGTCTGGTCGATCTCGATGGCGTTGTCCTGGAAGTCGCGACCCAGCACGGCGGCCAGACGGGCCAGACGGCCCTGCGGTCCCGGATGCTCGGGCGGCAGGCGCAGGATGCGGCGCCCGTCGATGTCCAGCGAGAAGCCGACCGCCTCATGGGCCATGGCCTGGCGCTTGATCTCCTCGGTGATGGCCAGGGCCTCGGCGCGTTCCGACTTCATGAACTTCAGCCGGGCGGGGGTGGCGTAGAACAGGTCGCGCACCTCGATCCGCGCCCCGTGCGGGCCGGGGAAGGCGGCGGGGGCCACATCGCCGACCTGGCCGCCCTCGACCAGGATCGAGAAGGCGTCCTTCTCGCCCTTGGCCCGGGAAGCGATCGACAGCCGCGCCACCGAGCCGATCGAGGGCAGGGCCTCGCCCCGAAAACCCATGGTGTGGATGCGCAGCAGGTCCCACAGACCGTCGGCGTCGGGGGCCAGTTTCGAGGTGGCGTGGCGCTCGATGGCGACGGGCAGTTCCTCCGCCGACAGGCCCATGCCGTCATCGGCCACCAGGATGCGGGTCAGGCCGCCGCCATGGGCTTCCACCTCGATATGGGTGGCCCCGGCGTCGATGGCGTTGTCGACCAGTTCCTTGATGGCGCTCGCGGGCCGTTCCACCACCTCGCCGGCGGCGATGCGGTTGACGGTCTCGGGCGGCAGGCGGCGGATCGGCATGGTCGGACTTTCGGACGGCTGATTACATTAGAGCGATTCCACCGGGATCGACGCCTGGGCGCCGCGCGTCTGGCAGTCCCGGCCTGGGCTGGGATGACAAGGATTTGACCGCGCAAGGCCAAGCTTTGGCCGCAAGGATCGCACCATGATCATGGCGCTGTTGAAACCTTGTGGAACCTGCATGAAACGCTCCGGTCTGATCGCGGTCTCCGCCCTTGCTGCGCTGGCCGTTCAAGCCACGTCTGCCCACGCTCAGGTTCCTGAAGACCCCGAGGCCAATCTGGTCGAGGCGCTGGTGGTCAACGCCAAGCTGCCCGGGCCGGCCTGGTGGCGGATCTCCGACGGCGACACCACGATCTACATGCTGGGCACGCTGGCCTCGCTGCCCAAGGGGGCGAGCTGGGATACGTCGGTGCTGGATCGCCGGCTGGACGGCGCCTTCGCCCTGATCCTGCCGCCGGTCGGCCGGGCGGGCTTGACCGACATCCCCGCCATGCTGAAACTGCGCGGCAAGCTGAAATCCGACCAGCCGCTGGACGCCGCCACGCCAGAACTCGCGCCTCGGCTGGCGAAGGTTCGCGCCCAGCTGGGCAAGAAGCCCGACGCCTATCGCGAATGGAGCCCGCTCGGCGCCGGGATCATGATCGCCATGGACTATCAGAAGACCACCAGGCTGGACTCGGGCGAGCCCGAGCGCACGGTCGGCAAGCTGGCGCGCAAGCATCGGGTGAAGGCCAAGCCCGCCGGGACCTACAAGGCCATGCCGGTGATGAAGGCGGCGGTGCGCGATCACTCCGACGAGGCGGGGCAGTTGTGCCTGGAAGGCGTGCTGAGCGAGGCCGAGGCCGGAACCGCTGCGACCCGCTCGGCCGCCGCCGCATGGGCGCGGGGCGACGTGCGCGAGGCCGTTGCCGGCCCACGCAATTTCCAGCGCTGCATCCGCAGCCTGCCGGGCATGGTCGAGCTTGAACAGCGGGCCATGGACGACGAGGTCGAGGCCCTGACCCAGGCGATGAAGACGCCCGGACACGCGGTGGCCCTGTTCTCGATCCGCGGCCTGGTGGCCCAGAATGGCCTGCTGGACCGCATGCGCGCCCGGGGCTTTACGGTGCGGACGCCGGGGGATTGAAACGATCTGGACGACTCGCCCCCTACGGGGCAGGGCGATCGCATATGACCAAAACGGCTGTCATCCCGGACGAGCGCGCAGCGCGAAGATCCGGGATCGACGCCTGAGCGCCGCGTTCCAAGTCGGTCCCGGATCGGCGCCCGGCTTCGCCAGGCTTGTCCGGGATGACAAGTTTTTAGCGGCTGATTCATATGCAGCCGTCCTCCCCCGCCGGGGAAGACGGCTGCGCAGCAGCCCGTAGGGGGCAAGTTCGTGAACGAAAAACGGCCCGGAAGCTTTCGCCGCCGGGCCGTTGAATTCGTGGATGTCGCTAAAGCCTACAGGCCGGGCAGCTTGATCCGGGTCTGCTTGTCGCGGCTGATCACCACCTTGCCGGGGCCCATCAGGGCCTTGAGGCGGGCTTCCTCGGCGCTGGCGTCGACCACCAACGGGGCGTTGGCGCCGGTTTCGGTCGCGGTGGAGGCCACTTCGGCCGCCTTGTCCTTTTTCCAGAACATCACCTTGGAGGCGAAGCTCTCGTCCTTGTGGGCCAAGTCGCCGGTCTCGTCGTCGACGACGAAGCGGATCAGCGGGTCGGCCTTCTCGACGCCGGCGCGGGCGACCAGCAGCTTTTCACCGTCCGAGCGGCCGGCGGCCATGCTCTGGCCGATCAGGGCCTGACGGGCGGCGCTTTCGGGCTGCAGTTCCTGCGGGCGGGGCTCGCCGGGGGCCGGCGGGCGCAGGGCGTAGTCGGGCGGAACCACCAGCGGAGCCTTGGTGACGACGCGGAATTCGTCGGGGACCACCTTGCTCATGCCGAGCGCCTTGGAGGCTGATTGGCAACCGGCGAGGCCCGTGGCGGCCACGGCGGCCAGAACGCTCAGGGTCGCAACCCGATTGAAACTCATGAACCGATGCTCCAGCGGGCCCGTGCGGGCCAAAATTTCGAGCGCTCTCGATACGACATCGGCGCGCGGGCGCCAATGTCTCTTGCGATTGCGGCCTTATTCGGTCGGATGGGCCAGCTTGTCCTCGCCCGTCAGGAAACTGTCGAGCAGCAGGAAGGCCACGCCGACCGAGATGCCGGCGTCGGCGATGTTGAAGATCCACGGGAAATAGAGGTCGCGCACGTCGATGAAGTCGGCGACCGCGCCATAGACGATGCGGTCGATCAGGTTGTTGCCGATGGCGCCGCCGATGATCAGCCCCAGGCCGATGGCCATCAGCGGCCTGACCGCCTTGCGCGCCCAGATCGCCAGGGCCACCACCACGACAGCCGAAAAGCCGGTCAGCAGCCAGCGGCTCCACTCGCCGTGACCGCCCAGCAGGCCAAAGCTCATGCCCCGGTTCCAGACCATGGTCAGGTCCAGCGGACCGGGCAGGGGCAGCGTGCCCCGGGCCTGTAGGTCCAGACCGTGCAGGATCCACAGCTTGGACGCCTGGTCGAGCGCTACGGTGGTGACGGCGATGGCGTAGGCGATCCAGCCGTGGCGGGTGATGTTCAGCATTGTTTTCTTCAGCCCCCAAAAGGCGCGTCAGCAAAGGTATCAACCCTCCCCCTTGATGGGGGAGGGCAGGGTGGGGGAGATGCGGCGGCGGAAATTTGGCGGGGACCGATCCAGTCTAGCCGCCGCGCCACCCCCATCCCCAACCCTTCCCCCATCAAGGGGGAAGGGGGTTACCCCTTCTGGCTATCCCACCACGCCACGGCTTCAGCATCGCGAAGGCTAAGCTCCGGGTAGCGCGGATCGGTTCCGACCTCGGGCAGGATACGCCACGAGCGGGCGCATTTATGGCCCTCGGCCAGTTTCGGATCCACAGACACGCCCTTGACCTCGTCGGTCGTGAACGCCCCGCCCTCGCCGGCGATCAGGGTCGCGGCGCTGGTGCGGAACACCTCGGCGGCGTCGAGGCCGTCGAAGGCGCTCAGCAGGTCAGGCTCGCTGACATGCACCACCGGCGCGGCCTCCAGGGCCGATCCGATGCGCTTTTCACGGCGCTCGACTTCCAGGGCCCCGGTCACCACCGACATCACCGTCTCGACCTTGGCCCAGCGTGCGGCCTCGGCGGGGTTTTCCCACTGCGCCGGCGTCTCCGGCATCACCCGCAGGCTGTTGGAGCCCGCCTCGGGGAAGCGCGTCATCCACGCCTCTTCCATGGTGAAGCTGGTCAGGGGCGAGAGCCAGATGGTCAGGCGCTCGAACACATAGTCCAGCACGGTGCGATAGGCCCGGCGGCGCAGTTCCGTCGGCTTGTCGCAATAGAGGCTGTCCTTGCGGATGTCGAAGAACAGGGTCGACAGGTCGCCCTGGCAGAACTCGATCAGCGGCCGGGTGACGTCGGCGAAGCGATAGGTCTCGTAGGCGGCTCGGACCTGGCCATCCAGCTCCCAGAGGCGGTGCAGGATGAACTTCTCCAGCGGCGGGAAGTCGTCGTAGTTCGTCACCCGCTCGGCCTCATCAAAGCCGGCCAGGGCGCCCAGCAGGTAGCGCGTGGTGTTGCGCAGCTTGCGATAGGCGTCGGTGGTGGTGGCCAGGATGGTCTTGCCGATCCGCTGGTCTTCCGAATAGTCGACCATCGCCGTCCATAACCGCAGGATCTCGGCGCCGCTTTCCTTGGTGACGGTTTGCGGCTCGATCGTGTTGCCCTTGGACTTGGACATCTTCTCGCCGTTCTCGTCCTGGGTGAACCCATGGGTGAGAACCGCCTTGTAGGGCGCGCGGCCGCGGGTGCCGCAGCCTTCAAGCAAGCTGGACTGGAACCAGCCGCGATGCTGGTCCGAGCCCTCCAGATACAGGTCGGCCGGCCAGTGGCTGTCGGCCCGGCCCTCGATGGTGAAGGCGTGGGTGCAGCCCGAGTCGAACCAGACGTCGAGGATGTCGCCGACCTTCTCGTACTGGGCGGCGTCATAGGCCTCGCCCAGGAACTCGGCGTCGGGACGCAGGAACCAGGCATCGGCCCCGCCCTCGCGGATGGCCGCCAGTATGCGGGCGTTGACGGCCTCGTCCATCAGCGGCTGGCCGCTGTCCTTGTCGACGAACATGGCGAGCGGGGTGCCCCAGGCGCGCTGGCGGCTGACCAGCCAGTCGGGACGGCTCTCGACCATCGAACCGATACGGTTGCGGCCGGCGTCGGGGTGGAAGGCGGTGTCGGCGATGGCCTGGATGGCGGTCTCGCGCAGGGTCTTGCCGCTCTCCAGCGGTTGATCCATGCGGATGAACCACTGCGGGGTGTTGCGGAAGATGATCGGGGCCTTCGAGCGCCAGCTGTGCGGGTAGCTGTGCTCGACGCGGCCGCGCGCCAGCAGGTTTCCGGCCTCGATCAGCTTGTCCATGACCGCGCCGTTGGCAGGGCCGAACTTGCCGGCCTTCTTGCCCTCGGTCTCGATGACCTTCAGGCCCGCGAACAGCGGCACGTGCGGGAAATAGGCGCCGTCGGGATCGACGGTGTCGGGGATGGAATCGAGGCTGTAGCCGCTCTTCAGCCAGACCAGATAGTCGTCGGCGCCGTGGCCGGGGGCGGTATGGACAAAGCCGGTGCCGGCGTCGTCGGTCACGTGGTCGCCGGCCAGCAGCGGCACCTCGAAGGCAAAGCCGTCGTCGAACTGGGCCAGCGGGTGGGCGCAGACCAGGCCGGTCGGATCGACGGGCTCGGCGCGACGCCACTGGGCCACCTTGGCGGCCTTGCGCACGTCTTCGGCCAGCTTGTCGGCGACGATCAGGCGATCGCCGACCTTCGACCACGGGGCGAACTCGAGGTTCTCCTCCAGGGCTTCCACCTCATACAGGCCGTACTCGACCTTGGGGTTGAAGCTGATGGCGCGGTTGGCCGGGATGGTCCACGGGGTGGTGGTCCAGATCACGACGCTGGCGTCGTTGGGCGGCAGGCGGAAGACGTTGTCGCCGGCGGCGTTGCCCGACAGCGCATAGTGCTCCTCGTCATAGACCTTGACCGGGAACTTTACCCACACCGTCGGCGAAACATGGTCGTGGTACTCGATCTCGGCGTCGGCCAGGGCCGTGCGCTCGACCGGGCTCCACATCACCGGCTTGGAGCCGCGATAGAGCTGGCCTGAGGCGGCGAACTTGTGGAACTCCGCGACGATCGTCGCCTCGGACGTAAAGTCCATGGTGGCGTAGCGGTTCCACCAGTCGCCCAGGATGCCCAGGCGCTGGAACTCGACCTTCTGGGCCTCGATCCAGCCGCCGGCATATTCGCGGCAGCGCTTGCGGAATTCCTCGGCCGGGACCTCGTCCTTGCGGCGGCCCTTGGCGCGGAACTCTTCCTCGATCTTCCACTCGATCGGCAGGCCGTGGCAGTCCCACCCGGGCACATAGTCGACATCATAGCCGAGGGCGAAGCGCGAACGGACCACGAAGTCCTTCAGCGTCTTGTTCAGGGCGTGGCCGATGTGGATCGGGCCATTGGCATAGGGCGGGCCGTCGTGGAACACGAACAGGGGCGCGCCGTCGGCCTGGCGCTTGGCGCGGACGGCGCCGTACAGGCCCTTGGCTGAGAGGGCCGCCCAGCCCTCGAGGATCTCGGGCTCCTTCTTGGGCAGGCCCCCGCGCATCGGGAACGGGGTGTCGGGAAGGAAGACGGTTTCGCGATAGTCGCGGGCGGGCGTGGCGTCGTCGGCCATGGGAGAGCTATCCAGCTGGGAAGTTCGGAAAAGGGGTGCGGGTCTTGATCCCGGCGCGCGCTCGAACCTGCGTCCAGCGTTACGCCGGGCGGATAATTCGCGAAGGTTTCCGAACGAAAGTCATGGGCTGGGGGATAGCAGAGGGTTGCGGGCAAGGCCAGAGAGATGCTCCCCCTCCGGGGGAGCTGTCGCGGAGCGACTGAGGGGGCTCGCTGGAAATGGGCCGCGATGGCCCCCTCCGGCCCTTCGGGCCACCTCCCCCAGAGGGGGAGGATCTCCCTACCCCCGCTTCCGCACCTTCGGCGTGATCGACACCGTCATCAGCCGGCCCTCGCGGATCAGGGTGAACAGCGTCGGCTTGTTGATGGCGTGGTGGTCCAGGGCTCGCAGCAGGTCGTCCAGGCCGGTCAGGATCTGGTCGCCGGCCTGGATCAGCAGGTCGCCTTCCTTGACGCCGGCCTTGGCCGCCGGGCCGCCGGCGTCGACATGGGCGACGAACACCGCATAGGGCTGGGTGACGCCGGTGGCGCGGGCCAGGCCGGCGGGGATGGGGGCCTGCTGGGCGATCAGCCCGATCGAGCCGCGCCGCACGAAGCCGTGGTCCAGCAGTTCCTGGATCACATAGGTGGCGGTGTTGACCGCCACCGCGAAGCACAGGCCCTGATAGCCGGCGATCACGGCGGTGGCGATGCCCACCACCTCGCCGGCAGAATTGACCAGCGGGCCGCCGCTGTTGCCCGGATTGAGGGCGGCGTCAGTCTGGATCAGATCCTCGATCAGCCGGCCGCGCTCGCCCCTGAGCGAGCGACCAAGCGCCGAGACCACGCCGGTGGTCACTGTGGCCTCAAAGCCCAGCGGCGCGCCGATGGCGATCACCAGCTGGCCGCGTCGCAGCTTCTTGGAATCGCCCAGCTTGGCGATCGGAATGTCGATGTTCTGGTCGACCTTGAGGATGGCCAGATCGGTGTCGGGATCATCGCCCACGCAGCGCGCTGTCAGGCTGCGGCCCTCGGCGGTGATGACCACGTAGCGGGTGGCCCCCTGCACCACGTGGCTGTTGGTCAGGATCAGCCCGCCCGGTGCGAAGGCGAAGCCCGAGCCGATGCCCTGCATGCGCGGGTCTTCCAGCATCGGGTGCACGCGGACCACAGCGGGCCCCACCACCTCGACCGCCCGGACCACGGCGTTGGAATAGGCGTCCAGCAGGTCGCCATTGGGCAGGGCGCAATAGCCGCCTTCGACCTCGGCGGCCTTGCCGGTGTCGAACACGAACTGGGCGTCGGCCGGATAGGACAGGATTTCGTGACGGCGCTTGGGCGCGGGACGGCGCGCCCTGGCGAAATGCTCGTACTTGCGCGCTTTCAACATCCCGCCCCCGTGGTGGTTAATGGAGGTTAACGGGGTGGGGCGACGGGGGAAAGCTTTTCTCCTCCGCCGTGTGCTGGGCGGGACGCGATAGATGCTCCCCAGAGGCTGGGGCTATCGCCTATGGATTCTGCCTCCAGAAAAAGTTGTCATCCCGGACAAGCCTGGCGAAGCCGGGCGCCGATCCGGGACCGCCGGAAGCGCTGAGTTCAGGCGTCGGTCCCGGATCTTCGCGCTGCGCGCTCGTCCGGGATGACAGCCTTTGTTGGGCACAGGCGATACCCCTCCCCGCGAGGGGAGGATCAAGGTCTAAAACCCCGGCGCCACGATCGCTCGGGCCTGGGCTTCATCCCGGCGGATCTGCTCGACCATCAGCTCGATGCTGTCGAACTTCTGTTCGGGCCGCAAAAACGCGATCAGCTGGGTTTCGATGACCTGGCCGTAAAGGTCCTCATCGAAGTCGAACAGCCAGGTTTCTAGACGCGTCTCGACCGTGCCGGTGGTGGGATTGTTGCCCAGATTGGCGACGCCGGGCACGGCGCGGCCGTCGGGCAGGCGGGTGCGGGTGGCATAGACGCCCAGTTTTGGCACCACATAGTCGATGATCTCGACATTGGCGGTGGGGAAGCCCAGCTGGCGGCCCAGTTGCTGGCCGCGCCGGACCACGCCCTCGATGGCGAAGGGGCGGCCCAGAATCCGCGCCGCAGTCTCCGGATGGCCTTCGCGCAGGGCGTCGCGGACGCTGGTCGACGAGAACTTGTCGCCGGCCTTGCCCGCGACAGGCTCGGCGATCGAGACGCCAAAGCCGTGCTGGACGCCATAGGCCTTCATCCCCTCGGGGCTGCCGGTGCGGCCCTTGCCGAACGAGATGTCGAAGCCGGCGGCCACGTGCTTCACGCCCAGGCCCTCGACCAGAACCTGCTCGACGAACTCCTTGTCCGAGAAGCTGGCCATCTGGAAGTCGAACGGCAGCAGATACAGGATGTCCACGCCCATGCCGGCCAGAACGCGGGCCTGCTGCTCGGTGGTCATCAGGCGGAAGGCCGGCTCGCTCGGACGAAACAGCCGTCGCGGGTGCGGGTCGAAGGTGACCACGCCCAGCGGCGTCTTCAGGGCCAGCGCCGCCCTGGCCGCCTCGGCGATCACCTGCTGGTGGCCGCGATGCACGCCGTCGAAATTGCCCAGCGCCACGGCCGCGCCGCGCTCTTCGGACGAAAGGTCCTTCCAGCCGTGAACGATTTTCAGCGTCATCAGACGGCCTTGCGCGGAACCATGATCAGGGCCTCGCCCTCGACCACCGGCTTGCCGTTGACCAGACAGACCGTGGCCAGGGTGACGCGGGCCTTGGCCGCGTCGATCTCGGTGATGGTGGCCCGCGCGGTGACTTCATCGCCGATCTTGACCGGCCGCTTGAAGCGCAGCGACTGCGACAGATAGATCGCGCCGGGGCCGGGCAGGGTGGTGCCGATCACCGCCGAGATATAGCCGGCCGACAGCATGCCGTGGGCGATGCGCTCGCCAAAGCTGGTGGTCGCCGCGAACTCGGCGTCGAGATGCACGGGGTTGTTGTCGCCAGTCACGGCGGCAAAGGCGATGATGTCGGCCTCGCCGACGGTGCGAACCAGATCGGCGCTCTGGCCGACGCTGAGCTCTTCAAGAAACAGACCCTGCATGACGCGTTACCCTGCGGTTTTTTGTGCTTTGCGGCGCAATCTAGCGGCTCGTTCGGTCTTCACCAGACCAGATCGCCCACGGCGTGCGTGGCCCCGACCTTGTCGGCCGCCAGCAGAGCCAGCACGGCCTCGGGATTGAGCAGGCCGTCCGGGCCGATGGCCTTCTCGCCATGGATGCCCTTGGCGATGAACAGGCAGGCCAGATTCTGGTTTTCCGCGCCCAGAACGTCGGTGATGACGCCGTCGCCGATGCAGAGCACGCGGTCGCGGTCGACGGGCTTGCCGGTCAGTCTTTCCGCCTCGGCGATGGCCAGGTCGTAGATCGGCGCGAAGGGCTTGCCGGCCATGATCACTTCGCCGCCCAGGCTTTCGTAAAGATCGGCCAGGGCCCCGGCGCAGAAGATCAGCCTGTCGCCGCGCTGCACCACCCGGTCGGGATTGGCGCAGATGAAGGTCAGGCCGCGCTTGGCGGCGATCGCCAGGCGATCACGATAGTCCTCGGGGACCTCGGTCTCGTCGTCGTAAAGGCCAGAGCAGCCGATGAAGTCGGCGTCCTCGCAGGAGCCGGTCAGGTCCAGGTCAAGGTCGGCATAGAGCGGACCATCGCGGTCGGGGCCGATCCGCCAGACCTTGCCCGGCGCGCGGGCCTCCAGCAGGGCGCGGGTGGCGTCGCCGGAGGTGACAAAGCCGCTCCAGGCCGCGCGCGGCACGCCCAGGCTGTCCAGTTGCGAGACCACATCATGCGACGGGCGCGGCGCGTTGGAGATCAGCACCACGGGACCGACCTGGGCGCCCCATTGCACCAGGGCCTCGCAGGCCTCCGGAAAGCTCTGGACGCCGTTGTGGATCACGCCCCAGACGTCGCAAAGCACGATGTCGTAGCGGTCGCGGAGAGCCGAGAGGCGGTCTGGAAAATCCATCATGGGGGCGGCGGTACCGGTCGGGAGCAGGGGCGTCAACGCTGGAAGGCTCAGGTGTCGTCACCGCGCGCGCTTTGCAAGAGGTCGCACTTTCGCCGATCGGTGTTCTGTGACTATGCTCCCGCCGAAGCTGATGAGGGCCTGATGGCGATTCTGATCCTGGGACTGGTGCTGTTTTTCGGCATTCACAGCATACGCATCGTCGCTGGACCCTTCCGCGACGCTCAGGTCGCGGCCAGTCCCGGTCGATGGAAGGGACTCTATTCGCTGGTCGCGGCCGCCGGCCTTGGTCTGATCATCTGGGGCTGGATGCAATACCGGCTGATGGCCCCGCAGCTTTATGATCCGCCGGCCTGGGGTCGGCATGCCGCCATGGGTCTGATGCTGCCCGCCTTCATCCTGCTGGCCGGCTCCAACGGCCCGGTCGGACGCATCAAGGCGATGGTGCGCCATCCGATGCTGATCGGCGTCATCCTGTGGTCGGCGGGGCACCTGGCGGCCAATGGCGACCTGGCCTCGGTGCTGCTGTTCGGCAGCTTCCTGGCCTATGGTGTGATCGACCTGATCTCGGTGCTGCTCCGCAACGCGCCGCCGCCTGTCGCGACCAAGCCGCTGGCTGACCTGATCATGGTGGTGGCGGGGACGGCGCTCTATGTCCTTTTCGTGCTGTTCCTCCACCGGATCTTCTTCGGAGTGTCGCCGCTGGGCTGAGGCTCACGTCGCATCGTGGAAGATCACGCCCAGGGTGCGCCTGCGGCCTGAGCGGATCTCGCTGACACCATGCCGCAATATCCGCCGATGGACGCCGCGCGCGCCTTCGGCCGGCCGCTCGCGGACCGCGAAGATCACGCCTTCGCCCTGGCGCAGGGGCACGACCTGCGGGGCGGATTGTTGGCGGGGTCTCTGTTCGACCAGCACAAACTCGCCGCCCTCGAAGTCGCGGCCGGGCTCGTCCAGCAGGAAGGCGGCCTGCAGCGGGAAGACCTGCTCGCCATACAGGTCCTGGTGCAGGCAGTTATAGTCGCCGGGACCATAGGTCAGCATCAGCGGCGTCGGCCGCGCCTGGCCGGCCGCGTGGCAGCGCGCCAGCATCTCGTCCAAGGTTTCTGGGAAGTGCCTTTCCTCGCCCAGACGCTGCGCCCAGCGGTTGGCGATCCAGGCCAGGGGCGGATAGAGGCTCATCCGCAGGGTCTGGATCGGCGGTGGCAGGGGATAGGCGAAGTACTGGTACTCGCCCTTGCCAAAGCCGTGCCGGGCCATGACCACCTTGCTGCGAAACAGCTCGGGCCGCGCATAGAGCGCCGTCAGGTCGGCGCAGGCCTGCGGGGTGAACATCGGGCCGGTCAGGGCCCAGCCGCGGGCCTCCAGTTCAGCGGCGATCCGCTTCCAGTCCAGACTCACGCCGCCTCGCGCGCCAGCAGGGCGGCCTTGCGCTCGACGCCCCAGCGATAGCCCGACAGGCCGCCGTCGGCGCGCACCACCCGATGGCAGGGGGTGATCACCGCCAGCGGATTGGCCCCGCAGGCATTGGCGACCACGCGGGAGGCGGTCGGCCGACCGATTGCGCGGGCCAGCTGCGCATAGGACACCGTCTCGCCGGCCGGGATCTGGCGCAGCATCGCCCAGACCTCGCGCTGCAGGTCGGTGCCCTGGTCGTCGAGCGACAGGTCCAGGCCGCTCTGCGGGCGGTCGATGAGCGCCACCACGGCGGCCAGCTCGGCCTTCAGACCGTCCGGGTCGGGGAGCAGCCGTGCGGCCGGGAAGCGACGCTCGAGGTCGGCGGTCAGGCCGGCGGCGGCATCACCCAGGGTCACCAGCCGCAGGCCCTTGTCAGACCGGGCGACCAGCGTCAGGCCCAGGCTGGATGGGACGATGGCGTAGCGCAGGACCTCGCGCTCGAGATCGGGCTTGCAGCGCAGACAAGCGCGGAAGCCGGCGTCGCGGGCGCTCTGCCGTGTGGCGTGGAACTCGACGTTCTTGCGCAGGGGCCGTCCGCCGCAGCTGGCGACGCAATAGACGCCGGTGGTGCGCACGGCGATGAAGAAGGCGCCCTGGGCGGCCCGGTCCTTGCGGCGCATGGCGTCCCAGCGCGCGTCATCGTCTGGATAGGTCGAAGCGGTCATCGGAACATCTCCTCTGTTGAGGGGAAGATGCGCCCGACGGATCAGCCGGTCATTCCGAAGCTTGCGGCCAGATACCCGAAACTGTCACCAGCCTGAGGCGCGCCGGCGCAGGGCGCCGCGCATGAAGTCGACCGGGGGCTCGGCCTCAGCCAGCACGGCGTCGCGGATGGCGCGCGGTTCGCCGAACAGGTGGCCCTGGCCATAGCCGATGTTGAGATCCAGGATATCGACGATCTGCTTTTCGGCCTCGACCTTCTCGACGATCACCTCGATGCCGTAGCGGCGCGTGAGGGCGGCGAAGTCGCTGGCGTTCAGGTCGGGCAAGGAGGCGATGACCAGCTTGCCATCCTGCTCCTGCAGCTGGTCCAGCATCATCTGGGCGCCGACCTTGAGGAACTTGACGTCGGCGCGGGCCAGGTCCTGGAAGTCGAGATCCAGGTCATTGACCTTGTCGAGGCTGAAGCTGAAGCCCAGGCTGGCCAGACGCGACATGTGGCGGGCTTCGACCGCGCCGCGTCGCTCGAAGGCGGCCTGGCCCAGTTCGAAGATCACCGCGCCAGCCAGGTCCTTGTTGGCCTGCATGAATTCCAGGAACTGCGGGAAGAAGCTCTCATCGGCCAGGCTGGCCAGCGAGATGTTGCAGAAGATCCCGACCTTGCGGTCCTGCTTGGCCAGCCGGCGCACGATCTGCACGCAGCGGAACAGCAGCAGGTTGTCGATGGCGGTCATCAGGCCTTCCGGCTCGGCGACGGCCAGATATTCGGCGGGCATCATCACCCGGCCGGTCTCGTCGCGCAGGCGCGAGAAGCTTTCGTAGAACACGGTCCGGCGCTGGGGCAGGCTGACGATCGGCTGCAGATAGAGGTCGACCCGGTTCTCGGCCAGGGCCTCCTGCACGACCTGCAGCATGACGTTGGACTGCGGGGTGCGGCCGCGAACCTCGACGCGGGCGGCGGCGACCTGGTGGGTCAGCTGGTGCTCCAGCCGGTCGTTCATGGTGGCGATCAGGTCTTCCAGCTGGTGGACCTCGGTCGACAGCTCTTCGGAACGGCGCTGGGCGTCGATCGCGACGCTCTCGACCAGTTCGGTCATCCGGGCGTCGATCTTCTCAATCTGGTCCAGCAGGATGGCGTGAGCTTCGCGCACCGTGTCGATGTCCATGCGGGTGCGCGCGGACTCGAAGGTGTTGGCGATCATGCCGTGGAAGGCAAAGCACAGGCCCAGCGTGCCGATGAAGGCTGACAGACCGACAGCAGGAGCCGCCCCCGTGCGCCACAGCACCAGGGAGATGATCAGAGCCAGACAAAGATAGGCGCCCGTAAGCAGCGCCAGCATCAGCCTTCGCATCAGTCCGTCCACGCGAATCGTTACAGGCAATCAGACCGGTCCAGGCCTCAAGAGTCGAACAGATTAACGCCCCTGCGCCATTCCGCCTCGCTCCTCAAGAGGCCGGGCATCATAACTCAACCTTGCGAGAACGCCGCATCGACAGCGCGGTCCTGAACTGATAATCACTCGCAAGTTTTCGCGGGAGTCTCGATGTCCGACGGTCTTGCCCTGGTTTCCGGCCTTGACGCCGATCTTGCCGAGCCGCCCTGCGCGCGTTCGCTGGGCGAAGCCTCGCGCGGCGACAAGGGGGTGATCGTCAGCGTCACCGGCCAGACCGGCGCGGCCGAGGCCGTCGATGCCGAGGAACTGGAGCGGCGGCTTCTGGAGATGGGCTTTGTCGAGGGCGCGCGCGTCGAGGTCCTGCACGAGGGCCTGTTCGGCCGCGACCCTATCGCTGTGCGGGTCGACGACACCCGCGTGGCCCTGCGCCGGCGCGAGGCGCATGCAGTGACCGTGCAGTTTGACGGGACCCAGTCTTGACCACCGAAACCGCTATTTTGACCTCCGCCTCCCTTGGGCCGGCGCGGATCGCCCTGGTCGGCAATCCCAATTCCGGCAAGACCGCCCTGTTCAACGCCCTCACCGGCAGCCGCCAGAAGGTCGCCAACTATGCCGGCGTGACGGTTGAGCGGAAGGAAGGGGTTGTGACCACCGCCGCTGGCCAGACCCTGCGCCTTCTCGACCTGCCCGGCACCTATTCCCTGCGCGCGCGCAGTCCCGACGAAGTCGTGACCCGCGACGCCATCCTCGGCCGCCTGGCCGGCGAGGCCGCGCCCGACGTGCTGATCTGCGTCGCCGACGCCACCAATCTGCGCCTCGTGCTGCGTCTGGCGCTGGAACTGAAACAGGTCGGCCGGCCGTTCGTGCTGGCGCTGAACATGTACGACATCGCCCAGCGCCAGGGCCTGCGCATTGACCTGGAAAGGCTGGGGGCCGAGATCGGCGCGCCGATCGTCACCACTGTGGCGACCCGCAAGCGGGGTCTTGATGACCTGCTCGCCCAGGCCGAGGCCCTGATCCTCAGCCGCGCCGGCGAGCACGCCAGCACCTGGCGCGAACCCGACGCGGCCGAAATCCGCGCCGCTCACGCCGAGGCGCAGCGTATCTTCAAGGCCTGCGTGAAGCCGCCGGAGCGGCCCGACACCATCACCAGCAAGATCGACGACGTGCTGCTCAATCCAGCGGCCGGCCTTTTGATCCTGGGCCTGCTGCTGTTTGTGATGTTCCAGGCGGTGTTCACCTGGGCCGAGCCCCTGATGGGCCTGATCGAGGCGGGCTTTGCCGGCCTGAGCGCTCTGGTCGCCGCCGTTCTGCCCGACGGCCTGCTGCAGAGCCTGATCACCGACGGCCTGATCGCCGGGGTCGGCAGCGTGCTGGTCTTCCTGCCGCAGATCGTGATCCTGTTCTTCTTCATCCTGCTGCTGGAAGACAGCGGCTACATGGCCCGTGCGGCCTTCCTGATGGACAAGATCATGGGCGGGGCGGGCCTGCATGGCCGGGCCTTCATCCCGTTGCTGTCCAGCTTCGCCTGCGCCATCCCCGGGATCATGTCGACGCGGGTGATCGACAACAAGCACGACCGGCTGACCACCATTCTGGTCGCGCCGCTGATGACCTGCTCGGCCCGCATCCCGGTCTATACCCTGATCATCGCCGCCTTTATTCCGCAGACCACGGTGTGGGGCTTTCTGTCCCTGCAGGGTCTGGTGATGTTCGGGCTCTATGCCGGCGGGATCGTCAGCGCCCTGCTGGTTTCGTTCGTGATCCGCCGGGTGTTCTGGCGGGGCACGGTCGAGCCGTTCATGATGGAGCTGCCGACCTATCGCTGGCCCGAGCCGCGCAACGTGCTGATGAACCTGTGGACCCGCGCGCGGATCTTCATCAGCCGCGCCGGCCGCATCATCCTGCCGCTGATGGTGCTGGTCTGGGTGCTGTCGACCTTCCCCTATCCGCCGGAAGGCGCGACCGGTCCGGCCATCGACTACAGCTTCGCCGGCCGCATCGGCCACTTCATCGCCCCTGTCATGGCCCCCATCGGCTTCAACTGGCAGA
Organism: Caulobacter sp. FV1ye13L; assembly: GCF_058681155.1. Next base: position 418,026 of record NZ_CM178732.1, on the reverse strand, counting down.
TGACGGTGGCCCTGATCCCGGGCTTCGCGGCGCGCGAAGTGGCCGTGGCGGCGCTGGGCACCGTCTATGCCGTTGGCGGCGACGACGAGGCCGGCACGGCCCTGGGCGGCCTGCTGGCCAAGCAGTGGTCGCTGGCCACGGCCCTGTCGTTTCTGGCTTGGTACATCTTCGCCCCGCAGTGCGCGGCGACGCTTGGCGTGGTCAAGCGCGAGACCAATGGCTGGACCTGGCCGACCGTGATGTTCCTGTACATGACCGGCCTGGCCTATCTGGCCTCGTTCGCGACCTATCATATCGCCGTGGCCATGGGGGCGGGGTAGGGGCGGATTGGTTGGCTAGCACGTCTTGTGCTAGGCTTTAGTCATGACGATCCGGGTAGACATCGCCAAGCGGGACGCTTTGGCCGAGTTGGTCGCTCATGTGCGAGCTGGCGAAGAGGTTGTGCTGACCTTCGCCGGAGAGGCGGTGGCGATCGCCAATCCCCCGCCGCCAGAGGCGAAGGCCGTTGAGGGGGGGCGCCGCACCTTGGGTGCATGGAGCCATCTCAATCTCAACATCCCGGATGACCTCTTCATTGGTCCCGATCCGGAGATAGAGGCGGAAATGGACAATCCCATTTTCCCCAAGGACTAACAGCGACCCCAAAACGCTCTTGCGCGTGTCGATCGATGAATGCCCCTATAGGTAGAATTTCGGGGCGTTCAAATGCGGCTTCTTCTCGACACCCATGCGTTCATCTGGAGCGTGATTGATGCGACCAGATTGTCGAAGACTGCGTTCGAAGCGATCTCGGCGAGGCGCAACGAAGTTCTTGTAAGCCCCGTTTCCGCCTACGAGATCGAGTATAAACGCTCCCGAGACGCTGAACTTCAGCGCATGGCGCTCGACCTGGACAACGCCGTGCAGGCACAGGGCTTGGCATGGATAGGCCTGCGATGGCAGGACGCCCGCGACGCGGGTCGGTTGCCATCCGTGCATCGCGATCCGTGGGATCGTCTGCTGATCGCTCAAGCGAACCGCAACGACGCGATCCTCGTCACCCGTGATCGGATGATCGGAGACTACGGCGTCCCGACCCTCTGGTAGGCGCAACGGCGCACCGATCCTTTGAGGAGGCGTTTGCCGGCGACCCTGGGCTAACCCGCCCGCGCCAGCCCCTTGCCATAGGCCAGCCGCCGCCAGGCCCACTCCAGCGGGCCCATCGAAAACTTCGACAGCCACAGCGGCGACCAGATCAGCTGCACTCCCCAGATGATCGCGACGATCACCCAAAGGTCCACGCGGTTGGCGTCGCCATACAGGCCCAGTCCGCGCCCGCCCCAGAAGATCGTGGTCATGATGATCGACTGGCTGATGTAGTTGGTGAACGCCATCTGGCCCAGCCGGGCCAGGGGCGTCAGCAGCTTGCGCAGCAGGTCCAGCTTCAGCAGCAGGATCGCCAGCGAGGCGTAGCCCAGGGTGATGGGCAGGGTCAGGAACTCGAAACCGATCTGCAGGGCCCCGCTGGAGCGCGGCTGGGCGAAATCAATGAGCAGCTTCTCGCGCGACTCCATGCCGGTCACCCACAGGCCGACCGCCCCGAAGGCGACCAGAAGGGCATAGACCCAGCTCGGGGCGCGCCCGGTCAGGAAGCCCCACTTGTAGAGCGCCATGCCCAGCATCATCAGGGCCCCGGTTCGCCAGATCACGACCAGCAGGCTGACCGGCTGCAGGAACATCCAGGCCTTGAAGTTGACGCTCATGGCCCCGGCCAGGCCGGACTTGACGGTGGCGATGGCGGCCGCGATGTCGGCCGGGCTGCCCTTGGACATCTCCTTGAGCACTTCGGCGCGGGTCGCGGCCGGGGCGAAGTCCAGGGCCATGATCGGCAGGATCGCCAGGGCCGACCCCAGCAGGATGATCGTGATGGCGACGATGAACAGGGTGCGCGGCTTCCAGGAGCGGAACAGCAGCACCACAAAGCCGGTCACGGCATAGAGCAGAAGAATGTCGCCATACCAGATCAGCAGGCCATGGATCAGGCCAAACAGGGTCAGCCAGCCCAGTCTGCGCCGCAGCAGGGCCCCGCGCGGCTTGTCGCTGCGCTCGCCGCCGACCAGCAGCAGCGACACGCCAAACAGCATCGAGAACAGGGTGACGAACTTGTAGTGGAAGAAGGTCTGGACCACCCACCAGGCGTCACCCTCGGCCCCGTCCATCGAGAAGGGCGAGAGATTGGGCGTCATATAGACGTCCATCGGCAGGGCGAAGGCCACGGCGTTGACCGCGAGGATGCCCATGACGCCCAGGCCCCGCAGGACGTCCAGGCTCATATGGCGATCGCCGGCCGTCACCGGCCGCAAGGTCTGAGTCTCGGTCATTGGCGTCCCTCATCGGAGACGCCGCACGCCTAGCGCGTGGGAACCGGCGTCTCGCCCCGATAGTCATAGAACCCGCGTCCGGCCTTTTTGCCAAGCCAGCCGGCCTCGACATATTTCACCAGCAGCGGACAGGGGCGGTATTTGCTGTCCGCCAGGCCTTCATGCAGCACGTTCATGATGCTCAGCACGGTGTCCAGGCCGATGAAGTCGCCCAGTTCCAGCGGGCCCATCGGGTGGTTGGCGCCCAGCTTCATGGCGGTGTCGATGGCGTCGACCGTGCCCACGCCCTCATAGAGGGTGTAGATCGCCTCGTTGATCATCGGCACCAGCACGCGGTTGACGATGAAGGCGGGGAAGTCTTCGGCGTTGCTGGTGATCTTGCCCAGCGACTTGGCGAAGGTCACGGCCGTCTCATAGGTGGGCACGTCGGTGGCGATGCCGCGAATGATCTCGACCAGCTTCATCAGCGGGACGGGGTTCATGAAGTGCAGGCCGATGAACCGCTCGGGGCGGTCGGTGGCCGAGGCCAGTCGGGTAATCGAGATCGACGAGGTGTTCGAGGCCAGCAGGGTGTCGGGCTTCAGGTGCGGCTGCAGGCTGCGGAAGATGGCCTTCTTGGTCTCTTCGTTCTCGGTGGCCGCCTCGATGGCCAGATCGGTCTGGCCCACGGCGTCCACGCCCTCGGCGGGCTTGATTCGGGCCAGAGCCGCGGCCATGGCGGCCTCGTCGATGATGCCGCGACCCACCTGGCGAGCCAGATTCTTCTCGATCAGCGCCAGGCCCGCGTCGATGCGGTCGCGCGTCACGTCGTGCAGCAGAACCTCATAGCCCGCCAAAGCGCAGACATGCGCGATGCCGCAGCCCATCTGGCCAGCGCCGATTACGCCGACAGACTTGATTTCACTCATGAACGCCAAGCCTTCGCCTGATACGGCGCTGGGACCCTGGTCCGCGCCCTGAATTGTGATGCGTTTTCTAGCACGAGAAAGCACGCCCTCGCCAAGGCTTTGCTGCGACGCAGCGGGGAAGTGTCGCGCTATCCCGCAGGGGGATAGGGATGCGCCCGGCCTTCAGGGTCTTCCACCGTCCCCTTGTCCAGATAACCGGGCCCCACCGGGACCTTTCCGTGGCCGCCGGGGATGTCGAGAATATAGGTCGGCTGGCACAGGCCCGAGATCGCGCCGCGCAGGGACTTCATCAGCGCCTGGCCCTCATCGATCGCGGTGCGCAGGTGGGCGGTGCCAGGCGCATAGTCGTGATGGTGCAGGTAATAGGGCTTGATCCGCGTCTCGACGAAGGCCCGCATCAGGGCGCTCAGGGTCTGGGGATCATCATTGATTCCGGCCAGCAGCACGGTCTGGCTGATCATCGGGATGCCCGCATCGACGATCCGGCCGCAGGCGGCGCGGGCGGCGGGCGTCAGTTCGCGGGCATGGTTGGCGTGCAGCGCGACATAGACCGCCTTGCCGCTGGCCTTCAGCGCGTCGACCATCTCGCCGGTGATCAGCGCCGGATCCACGGCCGGCACGCGGGTGTGGAAGCGCACCACCTTCACATGCTCGATCTGCGCCAGCCGCTCGCCGATGTCGCGCAGGCGGCGCGGCGACAGCACCAGAGGGTCGCCGCCGGTGACGATCACCTCCCAGATCTCCGGCCGCGCGGCGATATAGGCGCAGGCGGCGTCCAACTGGGCGGGCGACAGGGTCTTGAGCCCCTCGGGGCCCACCATCTCGCGGCGGAAACAGAACCGGCAATAGACCGCGCAGGTGTGGGTGGGCTTGAGCAGCACCCGGTCGGCATAGCGATGGACTATGCCCTCGACCGGACTGTGGGTCAGGTCGCCGATCGGGTCGGGATCCTCGCCGGGCGTGCTGACCAGCTCGGCGACCTGCGGCACGAACTGGCGGGCGATGGGGTCGGCTTGGTTGGCCGGCTCGATCAGGGCGGCCATGTCGGCGGTGATCGCCACCGCATATTGCGCCGCAACGCGCTCCAGCGCCGGCAGGCGCTCGGGAGCGATCAGGCCGGCGTCGGCCAGGGCGGCGGCGCTGCGAAGGGTGTGGGCGGGGGGCATGAGAGCGGCGGGATATGGCTGAAAAGCGCTTGGGATACAATGCCGAGCCCTGGCCCAGCCCCTAGGCCACCGGCGCCCACATCACCTGATCCACCCGGGTCGCCCCCGCCGCCAGCATCGCCAGCCGGTCAAAGCCCAGGGCGCAGCCCGAGGCCTGGGGCATGATCGCCAGAGCCGCCAGGAAATCCTCGTCGAGGGGATAGCGCTCGCCATAGATCCGCGCCTTCTCGTCCATCTCCATCACAAAGCGGCGGCGCTGCTCGACCGGGTCGGTGAGCTCGCCAAAGGCGTTGGCCAGCTCCACCCCGCAGGCATACAGCTCGAAGCGCTCGGCCACGCGGGGATCGCCGGGCTTGGGCCGCGCCAGGGCCGCCTCGGCCACCGGGTATTCGCACAGGAGGGTGGCGCGCCCGACGCCCAGCCGGGGCTCGACCTTCTCGACGATCACCCGGCTGAAGATGTCGGCCCAGCTGTCGTCGTCGGCGACGCGAATCCCCGCCGCCCGCGCCGCAGCAGCCAGCCCGTCGCGGTCGGTCTGGCCATCGGGACCCAGGCTGGCCAGCAGATCCACGCCGGCGTGGCGGTCGAAGGCCTGCGCCACGCTCAGCCGCTCGGGCGGGGCGAAGGGATCGCAGTCCAGGCCCCGGAAGGAAAACCGCCGCGTCCCCGCCGTCTCGGCCGCTATGGCTAGCAAGGTCGCGCAGTCGTTCATCAGCACTTCATAGGGCGCCCCGGCCCGGTACCATTCCAGCATCACGAACTCGGGATGGTGCAGCGGCCCGCGCTCGCGATTGCGCCACACTCGGGCGAAATCGAAGATCCTCGCCTCGCCCGCCGCCAGCAGCTTCTTGCAGGCAAATTCCGGCGAGGTGTGCAGATAGAAGGCCTGGTCCGGCTCGCCCGTCAGGCTGGTCAAGGTGGTCGAGAAGGCGTGCAGATGGGCCTCGTTGCCGGGCGACACCTGCAGGGCGGCGACCTCGACCTCGACGAAGTCCTGCCCCTCGAACCATCCGCGCACGGCGCGGGTGATGGCGTTGCGAGCCAGCAGGAAGGGCCGGCGATCGGCGTGAACCGAAGGCGTCCACCATGGCGACCTGGGGGGAGAGGGGGCGTCAGCAGCCACGGGCGCTCCGCATAGTAGAGACTGGCGATCTTGCCGCGTTCGCTATAGGAGGGCGGTCACAAGATCTCTACTCCATTCGCGCGGCCGTCTCCGGGCAGCGCCCGGAAAGCCCAAGGACTGAAGAAGTGAAGGTAGCCGCCAGCTCGCTCCGCAAAGGCGCCGTCGTCGATATGGACGGCCGCCTGTATGTCGTTCTGACCGTCGACAACATCCACCCCGGCAAGGGCACCCCGGTGACCCAGCTGAACATGCGCCGCATCAGCGATGGCGTGAAGGTTTCGGAACGCTACCGCACCACCGAGCAGGTCGAGCGCGCCTTTGTCGACCAGCGCGACCACACCTTCCTGTACCAGGACGGCGAGGGCTTCCACTTCATGAACCCGGAAAACTACGACCAGGTCGTGGCCAGCCCGGACGTGATCGGCGACGCCGCGCCCTATCTGCAGGAGAACATGACGGTCCAGCTGTCGACCCACAACGACATCCCGATCGCCATCGAACTGCCGCGCACCATGATCCTGGAAGTCGTCGACACCGAACCCTCGGTCAAGGGCCAGACCGCCAGCTCGTCCTACAAGCCGGCCCTGCTCAGCAACGGCATCAAGACCACCGTGCCGCCCTATATCGCCGTGGGCGTGCGGGTGGTGATCCTGACCGAAGACAACTCGTATCAGGAACGCGCCAAGGACTAGGGGCGGGTTTCCTTCTCCCCTTGCGGGAGAAGGTGGCCGCGCAGCGGACGGATGAGGGGTCTCTCAGAACCGTCCGCGCGCCCCCTCATCCGTCGCCTGACGGCGACATCTTCTCCCGCATGGGGAGAACGAGAGATCAGAAGGCCCGGTGCGCAAGCGCCGGGCCTTTTTCGTTTTGGGCGTTGATTGACTCTCAGCCGACCTCCGGAAGGTCCGCTTATGGCAGCCGGACCGGCCACGGAGAAAAGGGCACATGTGTCGCCGGTTGGACGGTTAGGTAGCGCTCCGATGACCGTCGTGAGCGGGCGGTGATCTACGGGGACCACATTGAATCATGGCGCGGCTAAGTTGATCGTCAATCAAGCCAATTCTCGCATCGGTCCATAGCGCCTTTGGCTTAGACCCCACGCAACTCGCCCTCTAGCGTCAGGGTCGACCAAGGTTGCGGCGGCTTAAATGCCGGGGCCACGATTAGCGAGGATCTCCATGAGCAGAATGACGCCGTCCGAAATGGCGCAAATTATCGGCGGAGGCCTGTTGTCCTTTCCGGTCACCCATTTCGACGACCAGCATCGCTTTCTGGAAGGTCCCTATCGCGAGCATTGCGGCTGGATGCTGCAGCGAGAACTGGCGGGCCTGTTCGCCGCGGGCGGCACAGGCGAGTTCTTCTCCCTGCGCCCAGAAGAAGTGGCCCACGTGGTTCGCGCCGCCGTCGCCGAGACCAACGGCAAGGCGCCGGTCATCGCTGGTTGCGGCTATGGCACGGCCATCGCCACGGACCTGGCCCAATCGGCTGAGAAGGAGGGCGCCGACGGCATCCTGTTGTTGCCGCCCTACCTGATGAACTCGACGCAGGAGGGCCTGGCCGCCCACGTCGAGGCGGTCTGCAAGTCCACCTCGCTGGGCGTCATCGTCTACAATCGCGACAACGCGATCCTCAACGAGGACACGCTGGAAAAGCTTTGCGACCGCAACGCCAACCTCGTGGGCTTCAAGGACGGCGTCGGGGATATCGAGCTGATGATGCGCGTTTATGCGCGGATGGGCGATCGGTTGACCTATATCGGGGGGCTTCCCACAGCCGAGACCTTCGCGCTGCCCTATCTTGAAATGGGCGTGACCACCTATTCCTCAGCGATCTTCAATTTCATGCCGGAATGGGCGCTTTCCTTCTACCAGGCGGTGCGGGCCCGCGATCGGGAAACGGTCATGAACGGTCTGCGGGATTTCGTGCTGCCCTACATCACCCTGCGCAATCGCGGGCGCGGCTATGCGGTGTCGATCGTCAAGGCCGGCATGACCGCTGTTGGCCGGGGGGCTGGCCCTGTTCGGCCGCCACTGACAGATCTGACGCCTGGCGAGTTCGCGGAACTGCAAGCACTTATCGCAGGCGCCCAACCTAAGGACCAACCCCTTGCGGCTAACGGGTGAACTGCTGATCGGGGGCGGCGCGACCCGCGGCTTCCAGGGTGAAATTCGCGGGATTGATCCCGCCACGGGCGAGACGCTGGAGCCGGCCTTCGGCGGCGCGACGCTAGAGGATCTGGAGGTCGCCTGCGCGTTAGCGTCGGCGGCCTTCCAGCCCTATCGCGCGCTGTCCTACGAGACCCGCGCGACCTTCCTTGAGACCATTGCCGAGCACATCGAGGCTCTGGGCGACGACCTGATCGTGCGCGTGATGGCCGAGAGCGGCCTGCCGCGCATGCGTCTGGAAGGCGAGCGCGGTCGTACGACGGGACAGTTGCGTCTGTTCGCCAGCGTGCTGCGCGACGGCGGGTTCCTGGAGACCCGCATCGATCCAGCGATGCCCGACCGAAAGCCGATGGCCCGCCCGGACCTGCGCCTGCGCAACATCCCGCTGGGCCCCGTGGCCGTGTTTGGCGCGTCCAATTTTCCGCTGGCTTTCTCGGTGGCCGGCGGGGACACCGCATCCGCCCTGGCCGCCGGGTGTCCGGTGGTGGTCAAGGCTCATCAGGCTCATCCTGGTACGTCGGAAATCATCGGCCGCGCCATCCAGTCAGCTGTGGCCGCCTGCGGCCTGCACCCCGGTGTTTTCAGCCTGATCCATGACAGCGGCTTTGAGGTCGGGCAGGCCCTTGTCGCCGATCCCCGTATCAAGGCCGCCGGCTTCACCGGGTCGCGTCGCGGCGGGCTGGCTCTGGCGGCCGTCGCCCAGGCCAGGCCCGAGCCTATCCCGTTCTATGCCGAGATGAGCAGCGTCAATCCGGTGCTGCTGTTCCCCGCCGCCTTGGCGGCGCGCGGTCCCGCGATCGCCAGGGACTTCGTCGGCGCCCTGACGTTGGGCGCAGGTCAGTTCTGCACCAATCCTGGCTTGATCCTGGCGCTGGAAGGCCCTGAGCTGAACAGCTTCCTGGCCGTCGCCGGGGAGGCCCTCAGCCCGGTCCCGGCCGCCGTCATGCTGACGCCCGCCATCGCACGCGTCTACGCCGCAGGAGTCAGCGCCTTGGCCCAGTCCCCGGTCGTGACCTCGTTCGCCAAGGGGCAAGCCGCGGGTCGGAACCAGGGCCAGGCTGCGCTGTTCAGCGTCTCCGGCGCCGACTTCCTGGCTCACCCGCATCTGGCCGAGGAGGTGTTCGGCGCCGCCGCGATCGTGGTGCGCTGCGCCGACATGGCGCAACTGCACAGGGTGGTCACGGCCCTGGAAGGTCAGTTGACCGTCGCCCTGCACATGGACGAGCCCGACCACGCCCTGGCCGCCGACCTGCTGCCCGACCTGGAGCTCAAGGCCGGTCGGATCCTGGTCAACGGCTTCGGCACGGGCGTCGAGGTGGCGCACGCCATGGTTCACGGCGGTCCGTTCCCGGCCACATCCGACAGCCGGACCACCTCGGTGGGAAGCCTGGCCATCGCCCGTTTCCTGCGGCCGGTCAGCTATCAGAACCTGCCCGCCGCACTGTTGCCTGACGAACTGAAGCCCGAGAACCCGCTGGGTCTCGTGCGCCGGATCGACGGCAAGCTCAGCCTGACCTGAGCCGATGCCCGTCACGCGCCTTCTTTCCCGACCCTCCAGTCTTGGACAGGGAGATCCCGCCAAGGGGAAGAAGGCGCTGGCCGCCATACCCGCCCAGCAGATAGCGTCGCGGCCTCAAGGAATTTCCAGCGGGCGCTTTCCGATGTTCGAACTCAGTCAGCTCCGCTGCTTCGTGGCCACGGCCGAGGAGTTGCACTTCGGCCGCGCGGCCCAGCGCCTGAACATGACCCAGCCCCCGCTGAGCCGGCAGGTGCAACTGCTCGAGCGCATTCTGGGCGTGGTGCTGCTGGACCGCACCAGCCGGTCGGTGCGCCTGACCCCGGCCGGTCGCGCTTTTCTTCTGGAGGCCCGCCGCATCCTGCGCCTGGCCGAGAGCGCGGCCCTGGCCACTCGCCGCATCGCCAGCGGCGATGCCGGTCAGATCGCCATCGGCTTTACCGCCGCCTCGGGCTACAGCTTCCTGCCGCGCCTGGTGATCCTGTCGCGGGCTCGCCTGCCCAACGCCGACCTGACCCTGCGCGAGATGGTCACCAGCGAACAGGTCGAGGCCCTGCTGACCGGCCGCATCGACATCGGCCTGGTGCGCCCGCCCATGGAGCGCGCCGAGTTCGCCACAGCTCGGGTTCTGAGCGAGTCCCTGGTCGCGGCCCTGCCGACGGGGGATCCGCGTCTGGCCAAGGCTTCGCTGACCCTGGCCGATTTCGACGCCGAGCCGCTAATCATGTATTCGGCCGAGGGCGCAGGCTATTTCCACAACATGCTGACGACGCTGTTCGACGCCAACGGCGTGTCGCCCAACTACATTCAGCACGTCACCCAGATCCATTCGATGCTGGCCCTGGTCCATGCGGGACTGGGCGCCGCTATCGTGCCCGAGGCGGCCATGAGCCTGCATTTCGACGACGTGCAATTTCGCCCCGTGGCCACCACTCCCGACCGCCCTGTCGAGCTCTACATGGCCTGGCGCAAGGACAATGACAGCCCGATCCTGGCTTCGTTCATCGACCTGTGCATGGCCGAGGCCTCGCCGTCTGAGACGGGCTAAGCCTGATCACGCCTTCTCCTCGTGAGCGGGCCAAAGACCTCTCGGGGAGAGCTCCCATGACCACCGACCGCCGCGCCGTCCTGGCCGGAGCCGTCCTCGCGAGCCTGGCGGGTCTGTCTTCGGCCAAGGCCGCGCCCAGGGCCCCTGTCGCCGTGACCCGCTATGGCAAGGTGCGTGGGGGCGAGGTCGACGGGGTCAAGGTCTTCAAGGGGGTGCGCTACGGCGCCGACACCGGTCCGCGCAGGTTCCTTCCGCCGCTGCCGCCCACGCCCTGGACCGGGATCCTCGACGCCCTGGCCTACGGCCCGGCCAGCCCGCAGACCAAGGCCGGCGAGCCGACCAGCGAAGACTGCCTGTTCCTCAATGTCTGGACCCCGGCGCTGGACACCGGCAAGCGGCCGGTGATGGTCTATGTCCATGGCGGGGCGCACGCCAATGGCTCGGGCTCCGACCCGCTGTATGACGGCGTGAACCTGTGCAAACGCGGCGACGTGGTGGTTGTCACGGTCAATCACCGGCTCAACGTGTTCGGCTATGCCTATCTGGCCACGCTGGGCGGACCGGACCTGGCCGACAGCGGCAATGTCGGCAATCTGGATTTGATCCTGGCCCTGCAATGGTTGCGCGACAACATCGCCGCCTTCGGGGGCGATCCTGGCAATGTCACCGCCTTTGGCCAGTCGGGCGGCGGGGCCAAGCTGGTCACCCTGATGGCGATGCCCGCCGCCAAGCGGCTGATGCACAAGGTCGCCACGATGAGCGGCCAGCACGTCACCGCCATGGGCCCCTATCATGCCGAGCTGCGGGCCCGGGCCTTCATGGCGCAACTGGGCCTGCGTCCTGACCAGACCGACGCCCTGCGCACCCTGCCGGCCGAGCGGCTGGTCGAAGCCCTGAAGATGCGCGACCCCATCGAGATCAAGGGCTCCGTCGTCTTCTGGTCGGTGATGGACGGCGGGGTGCTGCCGCGCCATCCGTTCCATCCCGATGCGCCCCGCGAAAGCGCCCACATCCCGATGATCATCGGCAACACCCATGACGAGACCCGCGCCTTCCTGGGCGGCGATCCGAAGAATTTCGACCTGACCTGGGCTGAGCTGCCGGCACGCCTGGGCCCCGAACTGGTGCTGGACGTTGCTCCGGCCCTGATCGTCAAACGCTATCGCGAGCTCTATTCGCACTATACGCCGTCGGAGGTGTTCTTCGCCGCCACCACGGCGGGGCGATCCTGGCCGGGCCACCTGATCCAGGCCGAGCAGCGGGCGAAGATCGGCGCGCCGGCCTGGATGTACCAGCTGGATTTCGGCTCGCCGCTGGATGGCGGCAAACTGCGCGCCTACCACAGCTTCGACATCGCCCTGGTGTTCGATAATCTGGACAAGCCGGGCTCGAAGACCGGAACCGGGCCGGACGCCAGGGCGGTGGCCCATCAGATGAGCGAGGCGTTCATCGCCTTTGCCCGGACGGGTGACCCGAACTGCGCAGCTGTTCCGGCCTGGGGCCAGTACACCTTGCCCAAGCGGGAGACGCTGGTGCTCGATGTGACGTCGAAGATTGTCGACGATCCGCGTCGGGAGGAGCGGGAGTTATTCTCGGTGGCGCCGTTCCTGAAGGAGGGGACGTAACGTTGTTTTCTCCTCCGTGAAATGGGGGATGAGCAACTCCTACCGATCCCAGGGAAAGCTCAGCGTCGGCGGATTGGCATAGCGTTTCATCTTAAGCAGGAGCTTTGCCCCACCGCCCGGCGCCAGCCGCACCGTGAAGGACGAGGCTCCCACCGGGGTCACCTTGCCGTCCAATGCATAGCTGAGCACCTGATGCTCGCCATAGCCCCCGCCCTGGACCACGACGTCGCGCGGCTCGGACTGGTTGATATTGACCAGCGTCACCGTGGTTTCGTCTGCAGTCATCGTTTCGACCAGGGCGGCGACATCCAGCGGAACGCCTGCGCGTCGCCGGGCTGGATCGAAATAGCGCAGCCGGGCGTGCAGCGGCGCGCCGCCCTGGTTGGGCGAGGTCTTGGTCCAGGGCGGGCGGGCGATGTGGATGGCGCCCTGCATCAGTTGCATCAGGGCCGTGACGCTGGCCGGATTGATGTCTAGCGCATTGTCGGCCAGGCGGGTGTCGGGCGTCGTCTTGTCGTCGCGCTGGGCCTGGACGCGCTCGCGCACCTTCGACAGGTCGGCGCGCAGGGCCTGGGCCGGATAGCCCGGGTTCTTGCCCTCGAGGAAGGACACCCAGGGAACCTCGCCCCCGGTCCGCGCCCGATCTGACGCCTTCATCGACAGGTACCAGATCTCCCAGGCGTTGGCGGTGTAGTCCCCGGGCGTGAAGCTGTACCATCCGTTGTCGCCATGCATGCGCGGCGTCGAGGGCTTGCCGTCGACGACCTTCTTCTGGGCGTTGATGACGTCATTCTGCCTGCGCCAGACGTCCAGATACTTGTCGTCGCCGGTCAGCAGATAGGCGTTCATGAAGGCGACGATGGCGCGGGGCACCCGGTTGCGGTCCTCGCGCTTGCCGGTCTGGGGCACCACGGGGCTGAAGCCCCAGCCATAGGCTCCGCCCCACCACTTGCCGTCTGTCTCGCCGCCGATCTTGCCGTCCAGACCGATATTGCTGGGCAAGACTCCGCCGTTCGCCTTTGCCCGGTCGATCCAGGCGTCCAGATACTCCAGCATCCAGGTCCGGTACTTGGGCTCGTGGTCCAGCATGTAGGCGTTCAGCGCCAGGGTCGTGGCGTGCAGGTTCAGCGGGCTGTCGCCGACGATGTCGGTGTATTCGTCGTAGTGATGCAGGGTCTCTTCGTAGGTGCGCTCGCCGTGCTCCATCTGGAACCGATTGGCCACCTCGAACGGGTCGCCGGCCCAGTCCAGCGCGGTGGCCTTGCGCATCAACGGGCCACGGCTGCCATTGAACATGGAGCGGATGATCTTGACCTTGGGGTCGTAGTTCGGCGCGCCCGGGTCCTCGTTCATATAGAGGCCGGCGAAGCGCCTGGCGCGGTCGCGGAAGCGGGCGTCATAGGGGTCTGACAGACCCTGCAGATTAAAGACCGACAGACCCTCGCTGAGGTGCTGCCAGTCAATCTGGACTGGGAATTCCTTGTAGTACATGCCGTCGCGGGCGAACGGCACGTCCTTGGTCCTGGCCAGGGTGTACTGGCGCAGATTGCCTTCCCAGGCCTTCTTGTAGAGTTCCAGAATACGGTCATCACCGCCCAGGGCGTGAAGGTGTGGCCAGTCGTTGACGTTCTCGATGGCGTCGTCGGGTCCGTCATTGGCCCCCCAGCGCTCCATCGCCAGCAGGAAGCCGCGCTCGTCGAAATAGCGGGCGAAGAACTCCTCGCAGGCCGCCGTATGGGCGTGCAGCAATTGGCGCTGCAGCAGCGCCCAGTCGGGCGGGGCCATAGGCGAGGTGATCTGCGCGACCGTCGGCGCAGCGAGGGTAGGGCCGGCGAGGCCGGTCAGGAGCAAGGCCGAGGCCGAAGTCAGGAAATGGCGGCGGCCGGTCGTCGAACGGTCTGAACTCATGCCGGCTTAAGCTCCAGGCGCTGGATGTTGCCGACGACCAGGAAATAGGCGGCGATGGCGATGATGCAGTGCGCGCCGACAAAGATCAGAGCGCCGTCGAAAGAGCCGGTGCCCGCCACGATGTAGCCGATCACGATCGGGGTCACGATGCCGGCCACATTGCCGAAAGTGTTGAAGATGCCGCCGGTGACGCCGGCCATCTCCTTGGGCGAGGTGTCGGCGACCACGGCCCAGCCCAGAGAGGCGACACCCTTGCCGAAAAAGGCGGCGGCCATGATCACGATGACCAGCCATTCCTGCTCGACGAAGTTGCACAGGATGATGCTGGTGGCCAGCACCATGCCCAGTAGCAGGGGCGTCTTGCGGGCGATGTTCAACGAACCGGTCTTCTTCAGCAGGGCGTCGGAAATGATCCCGCCCAGGATGCCGCCGGCAAAGCCACACAGGGCGGGCAGGGCGGCGGTAAAGCCTGCCTGCAGGATCGACAGGCCGCGCTCCTTGACCAGATAGATCGGGAACCAGGTGACGAAGAAATAGGTCAGCACATTGATGCAGTACTGGCCTAGATAGACGCCCAGCAGCATGCGGCTGGTCAGCACCTGCTTGACGTTGGCCCATTTGAAAGACGCGCCGTTGGCGGTGTTCTTTTCTTCCATCCGCACCAGGCCGCCGCCGGCCGCGATATAGTCGAACTCGGCCTTGTTGATGGCCGGGTGATCCACGGGGCTGTGGATCAGCTTGACGAAGAAGAACGCCGCCACGATGCCGACGCCGCCCATCACGAAGAACACCGACCGCCAGCCGAAGCTGTGGGCCAGCCAGCCCATCAGCGGGGCGAAGGCGACCAGCGAAAAGTACTGCGCCGAGTTGAAGATCGCCGAAGCCGTGCCGCGCTCAGGTCCCGGGAACCAGGCGGCGACGATACGGGCGTTGGCGGGGAAGGACGGCGCCTCGGCCAGTCCGACCAGGAAGCGCATGACGAACAGGGCGAGGGCGGCGGCCAGACCGCTCCAGATCCCGGCGAAGCCCTGCAGCAGGGTGAAGCCCGACCAGAGCACGAGGGCGGCTGTATAGATCTTCTTCGAACCGAACCTGTCGAGCAGCGCGCCGCCCGGGATCTGACCCAGAACATAGGCCCAGGCGAAGGCCGACATGATGTAGCCCATGGCGATGGGGTCCAGGCCCAGCTCCTTGGATGCCGACTGTCCGGCGATCGAGAAGGTGGCGCGGTCGGCGTAGTTGATGGTGGTGATGACGAACAGCACCCCGACGATCATCCAGCGCGCGCGTGTCCGCTTTGTCTTGTCCGCGTCGTTGGCCGTCATGGGTTTTCCATCCTCATCGTCTCCGCTGGCGGGAGGCTTGCAGCACCAAAGCTAGAGGCGGGGGGGCGCAAGGTCTAAGTCAAATCGCCTATGGACCGATCCAAGCCAGACATGAATTGAGGCTGGACAGACATCGATCCCAAGGGCGCGATGAGGCGTTGGGAGAAGTTCACAGTGTTATTTCCCGACCATTGGTGCAGGGCTGGGGGCCTGTGGCGCCGCATCGGTACAAATCGCGCATTGGTCGATGCCGGATTAGGATTGGCCCATATCCGACCCGCACCCCTATCGTTTGGCTCGAAAACAAGGGTCTCAAACCGCCGCTTGCTGCGGCGTAGACGGACCCCGACAAGAACGTGACCCGCGAAGGCGGGCTTGGGAGGGAACATGGCTTTCAACACCACACTGGGCCTGCGTGCGCTGCTGACCGGCGGCGTCTCGGTGCTAGCGATGTCGCTGGCGGGCGTCGCCCATGCCCAGCGGCAGGCTCCGGCCGGCGACGAGGTTGAGGCCGTCGTCGTCACGGGCTTCCGCGCCAGCCTGACCAGCGCCATCAATCTCAAGCGCAGCGAGAGCGGCATCGTCGACGCCATAAAGGCCGAGGACATCGCCCAGTTCCCCGACCTGAACCTTGCCGAATCCCTGCAGCGCATCCCTGGCGTCTCGATCTCGCGGATCAACGGCGAGGGCCGTCAGGTCACTGTGCGCGGTCTGGGCTCGGAATATACACGCGTCCGCATCAACGGCATGGAGGCCATCTCCACCACCGGCGGCACCGCCAACAGCGGCGGCACCAATCGCGGCCGCGGTTTCGACTTCAACGTCTTCGCTTCCGACCTCTTCAACAGTCTGGCCGTGCGCAAGACCGCCTCGGCCGATGTGGAAGAGGGCTCGCTGGGCGCCACCGTCGACCTGATGACCGCCCGCCCGTTCGACAGCGGCAAGCCCCAGCTCGTGCTGTCGGCGACGGCCAGCTACAACGACCTGTCCGAGAAGACCACGCCGCGCCTGTCGGCCCTGGCCAGCCGTACCTGGTTTGATGGCCGCCTCGGCGCCCTTGTCTCGGTGGCCTACGAAGAGCGTCACCTGAAGGAAGAAGGCGCCAATATCACGCGCTGGACCTATGGCGGCAGCAACGGCGGCTTCAATGCGGCCTCGACCGTGCCGGGCTACACGATCGCCCAGATCAACACCAATACGGCCGCCGGCGGCATCTTCGCCCCGCGCATTCCGTCCTATGTCAGCTACGACATCAATTCCAAGCGTCTGGGCGTCACAGGTTCGGTACAGTTCAAGCCCGACGAAGACACCATCCTGACCCTGGATGCGCTGTATTCCTACCTTGAGGGCACCCGCAAGGAAGCCCAGCTCCAGGCGCTGGGTCTGTCGCGCGCCGGCGTCGGCAAACCCCAGACCATCATCCGCGACGGCGTCGTCGAGGGTAACAACCTGGTCTATGCGCGGATGGACAATGTCGATCTACGCACCCAGTCGGCCTATGACGAGCTGAACACCGAGTTCAAGCAGTTCACTTTCACCGGCACGCGCGACTTCGGCGCCCGGATCCGTACCGGCGTCATCGCGGGCTATGCGGACTCCACCTTCACCCAGCCGGTCTCGACCATCGTCACGTTCGACCGGGCCAACACCCAGAACTACAGCTACGATTTCCGGGGCGACCGCCTACCGACGATCAATCTCGGCTTTGACCCGACCGATCCGGCCAACTGGTCGGCCATCAACGGCACGTCGGAAGTGCGGATCCGGCCGCAGTTCGTCGAAAACCAGTTCTCGACGGCCAAGGTCTATGGCGAGTTTGACTGGACCGATAACGTCACCATCAAGGCCGGGATCGACTGGCGCAAGTTCGAGTACGACAGCTACGGCGCCTATCGTACGACCGAGACGGTCAGCCAGACCCTGACGCCGGCGGAACTGGCTTCGGTCTCCAAGGTCTTCAGCGGCTTTGGCCGTAATCTGGACCTGCCCGCCGGCAACGCCACCGCCTGGCTGGTTCCCGACATCGACAAGTACGCCGCCTTGCTGGGCATCTACAGCAACACCGGCATCTACGCCCTGACCAACACCAACAACAGCTCGGCGCGCGGCCAGTATGGCGCTGTGCAGGAACAGAGCTCGGGCGCCTATGTCCAGGCGGACTTCCGGTTCAACGCCTTTGGTCTGCCGTTCCGGGGCGACGCGGGTCTGCGTCACGTCAAGACCGACCAGGAATCGGCCGGCTATGCCGCCGTCGGCGGCGTGATTCAGCGGGTCGAGGCCTCGCGCAGCTACAACCTGACCCTGCCGGCCTTCAACTTGGCCGCCGATGTCACCGATACCGTCGTGGCCCGCTTCAGCACCGCCCAGACCATCGCCCGTCCGGGCATCGGTTCGCTGTCCCCCGGCGGCGACGTCAACGTCCAGGGCGCCAACCGCAACTTCAGCTCGGGTAACCCGGACCTGGATCCCACAAAGTCGACCAATGTCGACCTGTCGCTGGAATGGTATCCGCAGTCGGGCACGATGCTGGCCGCCGGCTTCTTCTTCAAGCGCATCGACACCTTCGTCGCCACTCTGCGTCAGGAGGCGGTCTACAACACCCTTGGCCTGCCGGACTCTCTGCTGGTCGGCACCAGCGCTACCTCGACTGAAGTGTTCCAGGTGACCCAGCCGGTCAATTCCAACGGCGGCGACCTGTCGGGCTTCGAGCTGAACTGGCAGCAGCCCCTGACCTTCCTGCCGGGCTTCTGGAGCAATTTCGGCTTCATCGCCAACTACACCTATGTGAACTCGGACATTGAGTACCTGACCTCGACGACCCCTGGCGCGCCGACGGTCAATGCCAGTCTTGTGGGCCTGTCCAAGAACGCCGCCAACGCCACGATCTACTACGAGACCGAGCGGTTCAGCGTTCGCGGTTCGGCCGCCTATCGCGCAGGTTACCTGACCCAGGTGCCTGGCAGCGACGGCAATGCCTATCACGGCACCAACGAGACCCTGAACTTCGACATGCAGGCGACGATTGCCTTGCGGCCGAACCTGAAGTTGTCGTTCGAAGGCGTGAACCTGACCGATGAGTTCAATGACCAGTATGTCGGCGAGAGCAACCGCCTGAATGTCTACACCCACAGCGGCCGGCAGTTCTTTGTCGGGCTGAGGTACAACTTCTAGGGCGTTCATCCTTCCACCTCCGCGCCCTGGATCCAGCGCCGGCCTTCCTCCAGGCCGGCGCTTTCTTCTTGCTTCCCGCTGCCGGGCCCTGGAGGAGAAAGGCCGCCGAAATCGGCCTTTCAGAGGTCATCTCTGCGGATCCGGTGGGTTCTCTGGTGAGTTGGCATGCGGGTGCTGCAGGCCCTAAATGTTGCGCAACCCTAGCCAAGCTTCGGGCGCTTTCAGTCCAACAGCAACGGGGCTCTCATTTGGGCAGGCACGGCGTTCCGCCCATGATGGGCCGACACCCCATAATGCTCGCCATGCGGCGATCCCGTTCAATAGGTGTTGGCGACGAAGGTCTGGCATCTGGTTATGTTCCAACGTCAGCGCCTGGCGCTGGCCCGCCCATGACCCAGGCATGTTGGTTGGCCGGGCGGCTGTCTTCAGCTCTTCGGCTGCTTCCAAAAGTGCGTGAACCATTCATCTGCGCCGCGCAGCGATGATCGCTGCCAAGGCTGTGCCGAGGCCTGCTAGAATCGCTGCCGTAGCCTGGCCAATTGCGTTGATGGTGAGCGGGTCAAAAGTATCCATCGGATGGGTCTCACGTTTCGATGGCAATCCAAGTACACGGGATTTTTCCCGGCCGCGCTACAAGACGTCTCTAATCTACCGGATAGGAGAAGGTTGACCCTACGACTAACCACGAAAGTCCCGCACCGGACGGTTGACCGTTGCCGGACAGGGTGGTTCCACGATGACTTCCAGAGGCGAACCAATGGTCGGCTTATGGCGCATCTGAAATATCGCGAGCCGGTAGATCTAATAGTAAGGCATTGCCGCAGCTATTCTCTCGCTGCGGGCGGCACCTATCCAGGCGGCCTCGTATCGCCAGGTGCATCGAAGTAGGTCCGCGACTCTTCCAGCAGGGCGGCGGCGAGGCGGTTCATGGGCGCCAGCGCCGAGGTCATGAAGGCGTATTCGTGCAGAATCTGCGGGCGGAACGTCCGGATCACCGTGTCGCCGCGAACAAAATTCTTGGCCATCAGGGCGTTGACGATAGCAATGCCGATGCCCTCCGCGGCGAAGGCGCAGGCCGAGCCGACGGTGTGGGTCTCTAGCTTCACATCCGGCCGCACGCCGCGCTCGCGGAAGGCGTCGTCGATCTGGCGGCGCGACCAGGTGCCGAAGCCCAGCAAGACCAGGGGTTCAGCTCTCAACAGTTCAGGCGTCAGGAATTCATGTTTGGCCAGGGGGTGGGCGCCGGGCAGCACGCAGACCGTCTCGCTGGCCGACAGGGTGAAGGTCGAGATGTCGGCGCGGTCCATGGGCAGCTTGACGAAGCCGCAGTCGGCCGTGCGATTGGCCACCATGTTGCGGGCCGTTTCTGTACTGCGGGAGTCGATGCTGACCCGCACCTTGGGAAAGCGGTCCAGGAAGCGGGTCAGGATCGTCGACAGCACGCCCTCTGAAAGGCTGGGGGGGGCGACGATCTTCAGCAGGCCGGCATTGAAGGTCGCGATGTCGCGGACCAGGGCGTCGATGCGCTCCAGTCCGCCGAAGGCCAGGTCGACCTCCTCGTAGATCATCAGGGCTTCGGGCGTGGGGCTGAGACGGCCCTTCTCGCGATAGAACAACTCGAAGCCGGCGTTCTGTTCCAGCTGGGCGATCAAGCGACTGACGGCTGGCTGGGTCAGGCCCATCCGTCCGGCGGCGGCGGTGGCCGAGCCGCTCAGCATGGTCTCGCGGAAGGCTTCCAGACTGCGCAGGTTCAGCTTCAATCGACCACTCCGCTTCGAGGCCCGGTGTTGCTACCGCGCCGTGACCGGCAGCAGCAGGCGCGAAGGCCGCGTTGCATCAACATAGACCCGATTTGTCGCCGCGCGGGGAGTGCGTCCATAGCCTTCGGGCTCGCCGGAGTTTGGATTGACGTCGAAATGCGGGAAATTGCTCGAGGCGATGTCCAGGCGAATGCGATGGCCCTTGAGGAACAGGTTGGCGGTCGGGAAGGCCTCTATCTCGATACGATAGACACCGCCGGGCGCCAGACGGGTCTCGTGATCGAAGCTGAGCCGGTATCGGGTTCGCAGAATGCCATGACTGAGGTTCATGGCGAACCCGTCCGGATAGTCCTCCGAAGGCGGATGAACGTCGATCAGCTTGATGGTGAAATCCGTGTCGACACAGTCCGAGGCGATGAACAGCTCCGCGCCGATCGGGCCCACTACCTCGACATCGTCGTCAAGCGGCGAGGTCTGGAACACCAGAACATCATCGCGATCGCCCAGGGCGCGATAGGGCGCTTCGCAGCCGAAGAACCGCGGGCCTTCGCGCTGGTCATAGGCTCCGGCCTCCATAACCGGCGCGCCCGAGGCTATGGCGCCGCCGATGGTCGGCACGGGCGAGGAGGGATCGTGCACATAGTCCAGAAAGGCTTCAGCCTGTCTGGGCGGGCTGGTGGAAAGTCCGCCATCGGCGTGCAGGAAATAGTCGGTGACCACGGACGAGGTGGGTGGCCAGGCCGTCTCGTCGCGCCAGCGCCCACCGTGGTCCAGCCGCCCCTCTGGCGTCTTGCGACCCGTGCCGCCGCCCATCACGAACAGCTTCACCGGCGGCAGCGGATCGGGACCAGACTCTGGCTTCAGCCAGGCGTCGAACCAGGCCAGGCGCAGCGCGACATAGTCTGCGGCCAGGGCGCCATCCAGCGGCGCGTCTGGTCCGAAGTCCACGTCGCCGGCATGGGTCACGGACCGCTGGCCGTGCGTCCAGGGACCCAGTACCAGCTTGACCGGCGACGACTTGATGGCCGACAGGCCCAGATAGTTCTCGGTAGCGCTCAGGGAATAGGGGTCAAACCAGCTGCTCATGTGAACCATGGGCACGTTGGCATAGACGTCATAGGCGCCGCGCGCATAGAGGCCAGTCTGGGTCCAGTAGGGACCGAAGAGACCGTTGCGCCATTGGTCCAGCAGGTACTTCTCGTATTCGGGAGCGGCGCTCAACGGAGAGACGCCCTCGCTCCAGGGCATGTGCTTGAACCAGGCCTTTAGGTCCTGCGCTTTCAGCGCCTTGCACCGGGCGGGATCGGCGGCCGTGGCGGGGCTCAGCAGGGCGTGCTTGTAGGCCCAGGTGGCCTGCTTCAGCTCGAACGCGCCGCCTTGACGGATGCCGGAGTGATAGGCGCTGGAGAAGCCGCCGGAATCCAGGAACATCGCGGCCAGCGCCGGCGGATTTAGGCAGGCCAAGGCGCTCTGGGTATGGGCGCCGTAGGAGAGACCCAGCGTTCCCACCTTGCCGTCGCACCACGGTTGCTTGGCCAGCCAGTCGACGGTGTCGAACCCGTCCTCGCCTTCGGCCAGATACTTCTCGAACACGCCCTCGGAAGCATAGCGGCCCCGGCAATCCTGCAGCGCGACCACATAGCCGCCGCGCACGAACTGGACCGCCAGTTCGGGCTTGGAGCGCGGCTCGGGATCGTCGCGCGTGCGGTCGCCGTGATTGACACCCAGCTTGTCATAGGGCGTGCGCTCCAGCAGCACGGGCAGGGGCGTCTCGACCGGCACGCCGTCTCTGGCGGGTCGGTAGATGTCGGTGGCCAGGCGCACGCCGTCGCGCAGGGTGACCATCACGTCGCGGGTCACATGCACGTCGGCAGGCGGCGTGAAGGGTCGGAACCGATCCTCGTGGGCTGCCTGGCTCATGGCCGGGGTCTCTGGAGAGGGGCCATCGCGGCGGTCCTTCAAGGCGGGCTGCGATGGGAGGGGAGCGACCGGCGCTCCCCTCCGCGCTGTCCTAGAACTTCGCCGAGACGCGGACGTACATGTACCGGCCGCGGGCGTCATAGGTGTAGATGTCGTAGTTGATCGGGGCATTGGCGTAGGACGCGGGCGGAGCCTCGTCGAACACGTTGCTGACCCCGACGCTGACCGCCGTCTCGTAGGTATTGAAGGCGTAGCCCGCCTCCAGGTCGTTGTAGAAGATGGAGTCGGTCTTGGCGCCCTTGACCGCATTGGCGACGTCGGTGGTGTCGCCGATATAGCGGCCGCGCCACAGGGCGTTCCACGAGCCCAGGCTCCAGGTCAGCGAGGCCTGGCCCTTCCAGTGCGGATAGGTCGACCGGGGCTGGTCGCCCTTGCCGGCCCGTTCGTCGACGATCGGCGCGCCGCCCGTCGGGTTGGGGCTCGTGGTCTTGAAGGTGTCCAGATACGAGGTGTCGAGCACCGCGGCGAAGCGACCGACATCCGTGCTGAACTCATAGCGGATCGTGGTGTCGATGCCCGAGGTCTCGATCTCGGCCAGGTTCTGGGCGCCCTGCAGCAGGTTGGTGATGGCGCCGGTCGAGGCGTCGCGGGTCACCAGATCGCAGAACACGCCGGCCTGCTGGGCGCACAGGTTGAGGATCTGGGTGGCCGACTGCGAGGCGATCGCGTCCTTCACCTTGATCTGGTACCAGTCGACCGTGGCGCTGAGGCCCGGCGCGAAGCGCGGCTTGACGGCGACGCCGAAGCTGTAGGTGTCGGCGGTCTCGGCCTTCAGCTTGGTGTTGCCCGAGATGGTGCCGGCGATCAGGCCGTTCAGATTGTAGTTGGCCTGGTTATAGCCGGTGGGCACGCCCACGCAGCCGGGCTTGCTGGCATTGGCCGAGGCGCCGCCGTTGCAGGGATCGACGCCCTGGAAGCTGGTCTGGCGGCCGCCCTGATAGAGCTCGAGGATCGAGGGCGCGCGGAAGCCTTGCGAATAGGTGCCGCGCACCAGGATGTCCTCGATCGGGCGCCAGCCGACGCCGATCTTGCCGGTGCTGTCGCCGCCGACGGTGTCGTAGTCGGAATAGCGGAGGGCCAGGCTGACATCGAGGCTCTTGGCCAGCGGCATGTCCTTCAGCAGCGGAATGGCGGCTTCGACATAGGCTTCGTTCAGGCTGTACTCGCCGCGCGTGGCCGTGCGGGTCTGGCCGGTGGTGGTGGTGTTGCTGGCGAAGGTCGCGCCGGAGGCCGGTGTCGGTATGTTGGTCGGCGCGGCGTTGACGTAGGCGTCGGGATTGTCGACGGCCTTGTTGGTGCGGTGCTCGACCCCGGCGGCGATGGCCAGCGGGCCGGCGGGGAGCTGGAACAGCTCGCCCGTGATGTTGGCCGTGACGTCATAGATCGAGGTGCTGTTGGACTCCACCACCGTGTAGCGGATGTAGTCGGCCTGGGCGGCCGTCATCGGCGCGAACAGGTTGATGGGCACGCACCCGGCGGTCGTGGCGCAGGCGGCGCCCAAGCCGAGGGCCAGCTTGTCGTAGTTGACGCCGTTGAGGGCCTGCGAATTGATCTTGTTCTTCGAATAGAGGCCGTAGATGTCCCAGGTCCAATCACGGCCAAACAGCTTGACCGAGCCATCCAGGCCGCCCGCGATCCGCGTGGTCTTGACGTCCTGGACGTTGTCGCGATTGCCGACCTGCGTCATCACCTTGCGGATGCGCCAGGCCTGGTTGGCGGCGAAGCCGACCGCGTTGGCCACCGGCACGCCATTGGCGGTGCCGAACGGGTTGAAGGCCTGATTGTTGGGGATGGCGAAGCCGCGGATCGTGCCGGACGTGCCGCCGATGTCCAGCTGGACGGGCGAGAACAGCTGGTCGGACTTGCGCTGGTTATACAGCCCCTCGACCTTCAGGCGGACATTGTCGGTCAGGTCGGCCGAGTAGCGGGCGTAGACGCCGTAGCGCTCGCTGGGACCGGCCGAATAGATGCCCTGGGCCTGGGTGTTGAACGCGTCGCCGGGCAGGGCGGCGGTGTGGAAGGCGTTGTCGGCCTGGCTGCCCGCGCCGATCGTCGCGCCGGCATTGAAGGCGACCGGGGCGCTCGAAGCCGCAAAGCCTGTCGCGGTCCCGAAATAGGCGTTGTTCGACAGACCCGGCAGGATGAACAGGCCGTTGGGGCTGGAGCCGACGGCGGTTTGCGGAACCAGGGTCACGCGGGTCAGATCGCGATCCGAGGTCAGGATCGGCTTGTCCTTCACATAGCTGAGCGAGACCAGCAGGGCGCTGCTGTCGAAGCGCTTGCCAAAATTGACCACGCCCGAATATTGCTCGCCGTCGCCTTCCGAGCTGACGCCATACTTGGCCTGGGCCTTGATCCCGTTGAAGTCGCGGGCAGTCTTGATGTTGACGACGCCGGCGATGGCGTCCGAGCCGTAGATGGCCGAGGCGCCGTCCTTCAGCACCTCAAGGCCCTCGATCATGCCCAGCGGCATGGTGTTCAGGTCGACAAAGTCGCGGAAACCGCGCTGGCCGACGCCGTCGACCCAGCGGTGGCCATCGACCAGCACCAGCACGCGGTTGCCGCTGCCCTCGGCGCCGCCCAGATAGCGAAGATTGATCGAGCTGGCGCCATAGGAGGTGCCTTGCGTGCCGTTGCTGCTGAGGCTGACGCCGGCCGACGGCAGCTTTTGCAGCAGCTCGCCCACCGAACCCGCGCCGGAGTTCTTGATGTCGGCTTCGGTCAGGGTGGTGACGACGCCCACGGCGTCGGCGTCCTTGCGCTGGATGCGCGAGCCGGTGACGACGATTTCCTCGACGGTGGTGTCTGACGCCGGCTGGGCGGTCTGGGCGAAGACCGGCGTCGCCGCGCAGGTCAGCAAGGCCGCATAGGCGGTTCCGGCGCAGAGCGCGCGCACGTTCAAGGCCTGCATGGAGTAATCCCTCTTTGTCGCCGACTTTGCCCTGCGCCGACCGCGCAAGACCCCCTGCCGACGTGCAAGCGTAGGAGGCGCGTCTTCGGCGGCGCAACGCCATTGCGGTTTCTGATCGGGCCATGCGTGGGCCGCATGACCCTGTTATGCGACGATGGCTCCAAACGCGGCGAACCGCGCCCTTGTGGAGGGCGCGGTTGCCTGTCGGGACGGTTCCGTCGCCAAGCTAGATCAAGGGGTGATCGGCGCGCTGGCGGCGGGCGGCAGGGTGTAGACGCCAGAGGCTCCGGGCCCAACCGGCAGCTTGAACCCTACGAAGACCAGCACGAGCAGCACCCCTCCGGCCATGAACCCCAGGCAGTAGGGCAGCATCAGCGCGATCATCGAACCGACGCCGAACTTGGGCCGCCATCGCTGACAGAGGATCAGCACCAGCGGAAAGTTGGAGGCCAGCGGCGTGACGATGTTGAAGATCGAGTCCCCCATCCGGTAGGCGGCGGTGGTCATCTCCGGCGAAATGCCCAGCAGCATCATCATCGGCACCACGACCGGCGCCATGGCGCTCCACTTGGCCGAGGCCGAGCCGATGACAAGGTCCAGTCCCGACGACATGGCCAGCAGCGACACGAGCAGCGCCGGCTTGGGCAGGCCGACGCCCTGCAGCATTTCAGCGCCCTTGACCGCCAGCACCGGCCCCAGCTTTGACCAGCCGAACATCGCCACGAAGTGGGCGGCGAAAAAGGCCAGGACCAGATAGGGGGCCATGTCCTTCATGCCCTGACCCATCATCGACACCACGTCGCGATGGGAGCGGATCGCGCCGGTCGCTGAGCCGTAGGCCCAACCGCTGGCCAGGAACAGGAGCATGAACGCTGCGATCAGCGACTGGTAGAAGGGCGTCATCCTGCGGGGGCCTACGGCCTCTTCATCAAACAGTGGTGTGAAGCCCGGCCACAGGGTCAGGGCTGCAAACAGGGCGATGATCACCAGTGCGGCGATTCCGGCGCGGCGCAGGCCGCGACGCTGGGGCTCGCCCAGGGCGTCCAGGCTGACCCCGGCCTGAGCCATGGCCGCCTCGTCGGGGCGCCAGGGGCCCAGGCGCGGCTCGACGATCCTGTCGGTCACGAACCAGGCGATGGGCGTAAACAGGATGCCGATCGACAGGGTGAACCACCAGTTGCCCAGCGGATTCATCACAAAATTCGGATCGATCAGCCTGGCGGCCGGTTCGGTGATCCCCAGGATCAGAACGTCAAACTGCCCCGGCAGGACATTGCCGGCGAAAGCGCCGGAAATGCCGGCATAGGCGATGGCGATCCCGGCCAGCGGGTGACGCCCGCTCTCGGCATAGATCAGGGCGGACAGGGGGATCAGGACCACATAGGCGGCGTCTGAGGCGTGATGCGACATCAGGCCGATCACGAAGATCGCCGGGGTCAGCACCTTGCGCGGCAGCTTGCGGACCGCGTCGCCCAGCAGGGCGCCGAACAGGCCGGTGCGCTCGGCCACGGCCGCCCCCAGCATGACGACCAGCACCAGCCCCAGCGGTGGAAAGCTGGTGAGGGTGTCGGGCATGTCGACGAACAGCTTGGCCAGGTTGGCCTCCGACAGCAGGCTCTGGGTCTTCAGGTGCGCGCCGGTGACGGGGTTGACCGCGCTCCAGCCCGCTGCGCTGGCGATCACCGAAGCGACCATCAGGACGGCGATGCAGAAGGCGAAGATCAGGACCGGATCGGGGAGGGCGTCGCCGAGCTTCTCGATGCGGTCGAGCAGGCGCGGTCCTCGGCCAGCGGCCGGGCCGCGCGGATCGTCAGTCGTCATTGGCAGCGTTCCCCGTTGGAAGGAGCCTCGCAGGCAGGGTCGAGCCGTACAACCGCATAGCGGCGCAACATCGGGTCATTCGCTGGAGGCATGACCTAGGCGCTTTTCGGCGGGCCTCTTATGGTCCCTTCGATCGGGGAGCCACCACATGCATCGCAGACACTTCCTGGCGACGGGCCTTGCGGCGGCGGCCTCGCCCGCCCTGGCCGCCACGTCGGGTCTGAAACTGACCTTGCTGGGCCAGGCGCTGATCGAGCACGACGTGGCTGCGGCGGCCTGGCCTGATCGCCACAGCATGACGGCGCGTCTGGCCAGCGCCGACGCCTGTTTCACCAATCTGGAAACGGTGATCCTGGGGCCTCGAGCCGGGACCCCCACGCGAGAGGCCTTGACCCTGCACGCCGCCGGGCCGGAGGTGATCGAGACGCTCAAGGCCATGAACGTCAAGCTGGTCGCGACCTCCAACAATCACGCCTTCGATCTCGGCTCGGGCGGCATTCTGGACACCTTGAGCGCCTTGCGCGCGGCCGGTCTGCCATCTGCCGGGTCGGGAGAGGATCTGGCCCGCGCCGCCGCGCCGACCTATTCCGAAACCACGCGGGGGACAGTGGCGCTTGTCGCCTGCGCCACCGGCAAGGTGCGTGACGGCGGAGCGGCGACGCCCACGCGGCCAGGCGTCAACGAGGTGCGCCGCGAGGCCGGCGGACAGGTCCAGGCCGCCGATGCGAGCCGCATGCTCGATGCTCTCTCCGACGCTGCGCGGCGGGCCGATGTGGTCATCGCCTATCAGCATAACCACGACTGGGAGCCGGATATGACGATGGTTCCCGACTGGCAGAGGACCTTCGCCCGGCGCTGCGTCGAGGCCGGCGCCAGCGTGTTCGTCGGACATGGCGCGCCCCTGCTGCAGGGCATAGAGGTTCATCGCGGCGCGCCGGCGTTCTACGGCTTGGGCAATTTCTTTTTCCAAACTGAAAAGCCCCCAGGCGCCTACCCGCCAGAGGCCTGGGAAGGTGTGCTGGTCGAGTGCGAGTTCAGGGCGCGCCGCTGCCGTTCGGCGAGGTTGGTTCCAATCCGGCTCAATGAGATCGGCAGGGGCGAACCGGCCGATCAAGCCACGCGGGGTATGCCGTCATTGGCCTCTGGAGCGCAGGCGCGGGCCATACTGGATCGGATCTCGAACCGTTCCCTGCCCTTGGGCGGGCGTCTACTGATCGGCGACGGGACGGACGCTCAGCTTCGGAACCTTTAGCGGAGGCGGCCTGTCATAGCCCGCCATCCCTAGTCCGCTCCGCAGGTCGGTTCGGTCCGCCCCTTGCCTAGTGTCGATTGAAATCACCAAGAGCGCCCTTGGAAGGTCTGGTTTCCGCAACTCACCCGCAAGCTCGTCGGCTGGTCGATGCGCGACACCTCATCAGCCGGGAAACTCACAAGGCCCAACGCTCAGCCGCCTTGGCTGAGTGGCAATCGCTCAGGGCCTGAGGCCCGGCCGTGTCTGCCCGAACTGCGCCAGGTGGAGACAGGTTGGGGTTAGGCTGACAGCGCGCTCTGGAGTGCTCCAGTCAGAAGGGGTGGCTCGACTCCAGAGCCTTTTAGACAGGGGTCTTCCCCTCAAGCAGCGCACACCACCCCGGCGGAGCCGGGTTCGTTCACTCCCTGACGATTCAATCAGGTCGGAAAATGCGCTAGTCTTTTGTTTTAACGCATTTTCTGACGACGAACCGGCGTCCACTTCGTCGGAAAATGCTCTAGCCGACCGCGCGCTGCATCGTTGGAGCGTCGTCCTCAAACCCCTCAAGCGCGATGCCGTCTTCAAAGTCCATAAGGATATCCATCAGATCAACGTAGCCCACCGCCACCGGCTTGGACCGGGGAAAGCGGTAGGACCAGAAACTGACAATGTGCTGGAGCGCGCCCAGACGCTGGCCAAGCGACATGAACAGGTGGGGCGATTCGATCAGGAAATCGCGGAACGTCCCGGGTTTTCCATCGTCGGTCAGGGCGTGAAAGGCCCGGTCATACGTACTCAGTGTGGCTTGCACGGCGCGGATGCGCTCGCGGATCGCGGCCACAATCCGCGCTCGGGCGAGCGGGATATAGGCAGCACTCTCGGCGTCGCGGACGCCGCGAGGCGTGACCGACACCATGCTCTTGATTGTCTGATCAACGCGCGGCAACACGTCGCTCAGCACCCACTTGTAGTAGAGAAATCCCCGCCAGGCGAAAATCCCGTCCAGGAATTGCTTGTCCTCAAGTCTCAGAACCTCGCGCAGAGGGCCAAAGTCGACCTCAGGACGCGGCGAGAGCAGCTTGTCCACAAGCCTGCCGGAGGGCATGCCGGGCTGGTCGCCGCCCGACAGGGTCGACAAGGCCTGAATGTCCATCTGGACAAATTTCTGCATGTTCAGGACGTCTGCGTCGGAGATGTTGAAATATTCCCGCGCCGGCTCGATTCCGGAGCGCCGGAGATATTCCCGCAGCAGGAACGGGTCGAGGGACGGTAGCTGGTCAATCTGTTCCAGCACGTTCCGGTCGCGAGCGCCTGGCCGCAGATCGGCGCCAAAGGCTTCCTCGGTCACCGCCTCGAAATCTTTTTGGCCAACGAAGAAAAAGTGCGCCCCGGCTCGGAGGTCGGCGGCGTCGATGGGCAAAAGAACTTTTGTCGCCGACCCGACGTGCGAGTCAAACATCTCAAGCTCATTACCCCTCAGCTTGTGCTTGAGAATAATCGCCCGGTTCAGAACTTTATTTTTGAACAACGGCGCCTTTTCGAAGGCGGGTACGGCACAATGTCGCCGATGCACGTCGTAAAGGTTCAAAACGCGCGCCGTCGATGAGGTCCTGGAAAGATTCGTCAGTCGTCTAATCGACCGGTCGTTATCCAAAGGGCATATCCAGACTGGAGAAGATCATAAGGATGACCCCGATAGCGGCTGGCCTTTGAGCCGCCCAGGCAGAGCCCGGAAGAGCATACGGTTCACAACGCTCGCCCCGTGACGCCAGCGGGTCAGTGCCGTCGCACGTCATGGGCGCGCGATGGTTGCCGCAGCGCCCGGGTCTCGATGGCTAAAGGGAGAGATGCGCCAGACCCCAGGCGGCTTTCGTGACGGGGTCGGCCAGAAGGTGAGATGCTCTATGCGCTTTTGGAAAACAAAGCTCCGGAAACGTAGGCGGGGTTGTTTCTGAGCTGGAGAAGTTCATCGGAAGGATACTGAAACAGAACGTCCCCATTGAGCCGATCAACGGTTTTGTAGACGAAGGAACCGGTCGGTTTGTCTTGTTCAATCACCAGCCTTTGGTTCTGGCCGTCGGCATGTGCCCAAGTCTTGCTGTCTGGCGCCGTCGATGGCTGAGTAACCTTGGTATTGACCTCGGCCACGGACATTGCGCGCCTGACTGCCGCATTGCCGCTCCAGTCAATAGCCGCGCCGGCTTGAAGCGGTATCGACATCAGAAACCCCCTCTCGATAACATTCGAGGCTAGTCGCGCCCCGTTTCCATTGTGCAGCCCCCATGGCGGCCTGCTTAAGGGGTTAGTCGCCGGCCGCACCTTTCTCAATTAGTTTTCTACCTATTTTGAGTAAAGGTCAGCCTGCAGGCTCGACCGTTTAAGCTTTCGTTCCTCAATTGCTTGGCAATTCACCTTTTGTTAACTCGCGAAACGATAACCCGGGGCAGATAGCTCATATTACTCATTGTGGATACAATACATGGGCTGGGACGGGCAATCTGGCATTGCTCGTCTGTTTTGTAAGCCTTGCGGTAACGCTAGTCCAACTAGTCGATAACCTCAGTTTTTGGGGGTCGTCGTGTGGAAAGAGACAGAACAGTCAGGCGACTGACACACATTCAGAAAACCGCTTCGACAACACGGATTTTGAATCTTGCCAGGATCAGTCGAAGCCGATCCGGCTTGATCGCCAACGATAGATCTCGCCTGTTTCGCAATAAGATATTGGAGAGCTCGGTCATTATAAAGCATCGGGTTCGTCCGCACGAAGCCGATATTTTTGACGAGCCGAGGTTCAATGCTACAAAGATTCTAGTTCCTTTCGACATCAATGATTTTCGCTTTGGCGCCCATTGCTTATTTGTCGGGCAGAAGAATTTCGATGCTGTTTCGGAGGACATGTTCGGCGATGACGTCAAATTCGGTAGATCAGACCGCAAGGTTCTTGATCTGATCGATGAACTGCCTTCGCTGGATCCTTTTCTGCTGCGAGAGCACCTTCGCAGAAGCGGTATTGAGCCCTCGCGGGACTACTTCTGCATTTCAGACGCCGACGTCGGAAAAATGCACAGCTATGTCAGTCAGCAGTTGGCGGGCCTCGTGCGCATGACCGGTGGCGGCGATGAGGCCACGGCGGTCGTCAACTCCGCAGGCCGACTGGCGGAGAAATTGCTATCGTCGAGCCCTGACAAGAGCTTTGAGCCTCTAAAAAAGCTTCTTCGACTTAGCGAAAAAGAATATCAGGACGGCATATTCTGTTGGAGAGGCCTTCTTTACTACAAGTGGGTGTTGCACGACACCTATCCAAAACTGGGCTCTGTTCTCAGGGAGATCAAGGCGATCGCGCCTCTGGGAAGGCGAGACGCGGCCGGTGACGCCTATATCGCCGAGGCGAAATTGCGCATCGAAGGCGCCATTCGCACGTCCCTGGCACGCATTCGGAATGTCATCCGAAGATACGATGACGCCTATGGCGTGCTCGTCAACGAGGGCCAGTCAGCCGCCTTTCGTCGATTTCTGATCTCTGCACCCGATATATTCATGGATATTGGCGAGGAGATCGGCGCAATACAGCATGTTGTCAGTTACTGGACGTACTGGTCTCGAAGTTCCAATCTTTCGAAAGTGAAGGCATCCGAACTGACGGATATTTTCATTGATTTCGAGGAGGGGCTGTCCTCTAGCCTGCATGGGAAGACCAATGCCTGGATCTGATTTTGCCCAGCAGAGTGTGCGTCTCGTCGGCCTGGCGGTTGCCGGGGCCGACCTGGTCTTCGAAATCAGCGATGCCGGCAGCATTCTGTTCGCCCTGGGCGCCGCTGAACATCTGACGGGCTTCGATGATGATGCCCTGGTCGGCTGCGGATGGAATGCCGTGCTTGACGAACAGGACGCGGCGATGATGGCGGCGATTGGCCCAACCGTCTCACCCGGAGAACGCCAGGGGCCCTTCCGGGTAAGGCTGAGATCTGGGCCCGGCTCTCGGCCAGCGCGCACGGCCAGCCTTTCGGTCTTTCGCCTGCCGCAGCGCGGGGCGAATCTGTCCTGCGCTCTGAGCGCCACCGCCGTCGACGCCGGCGCCGGCGCAGCCTCGGACCAACTTGCGGACCGGGCCGGGTTTTGCGCGATCGCGTCTGACCTGATGCGGCAGGCCCGAAAGGACGGGCTGCCACTCAGGCTGGATCTTGTCGAACTGGAGGGTTACGGCGAGGCCATGGCGGCCTTGCCGACGGACATGGCCAATCTCCGACGCAAAATCGTCGGCCGGGTGCTGCAAGCCCAGGCGATCGCTGGAGGCGCCTCCGAAGTCGCCGAAGGCCGTTTCGCCATACTCCGTGACGCCTCGGTCGCGCCTGGGCCTGTCGCCGAGCAACTCGAGGCTGTCACCGGCATCAAGCCGGCCATTACCGATCTTAACGTCGACCTCGAGAACCCTGCCCAGGCCTTGAAGGCCATGCGCTACGCCCTGGACTGCTATATCGCCGAGGGCGCCGACGCCTCGGTCCGTGGCTTCGAAGCGACCTTGAACCGCGTGGTGCAGGATGCCGCCCGCTTCAGGACGCGGCTCGCCAACGACACGTTTCAGTTGGCCTTTCAGCCCATCGTCACCCTCGGCGGCGGCGTACTGCACCACTTTGAAGCCTTGGCGCGCTTCGACGCCGATGTCAGCCCGGCGGACACCATCCGGATGGCCGAAGAACTGGACATGATTGTCGACTTCGACCTGGCGGTGGTGCGCTGCGCCTGTCGTCACCTCGCAGCCCACCCGCATGTGAGCATTGCGGTGAATGTCAGCGGCGCCTCCTTGCTCGACGAGCGCTTCCTGTCGCCCTTCCTCAAGGCCACGTCGGGCGACCCTTCCCTGCGTGGGCGCTTGCTTATCGAGCTGACCGAAACCGCGGCCGTGCTTTGTCTTGAAGAGGCTGCCGCGACCCTGAAAGGTCTTCGGGACGCTGGCTTTCGCGTCTGTATCGATGATTTCGGCGCAGGCTCCGCATCGCTTGAATATCTGAGTGCGCTGGAGGTCGACATCGTCAAATTCGACGGTCGCTTCGTGCGCGACCTTGAGCGCGGGAGCCGCAACTACATTCTGCTCAAGCACCTCGCCGGTCTGTGCAAGGCCCTGGGGGCGGAAACCGTGGCCGAAATGGTCGAAACGCCCCTGATTGCCGCGCTACTGGCCGAGGTCGGGATCGCGTACGGGCAAGGCTGGTACTTTGGGATGCCCCTGACCAATCCCAACTGGGACTCTGCTCGGCAGTGGCTGCCGCGCAGCGGTCTGGGTGAAGGGCGGCCCCACCAGCCTCCCGTGGCGGCGCGGGCGCGCTACGGCGTCGGCAGGCCATCATACACCTGACGGAGCCGCCAGCCTTTCCCGTCCGACGCGTCTGACAAGCGGTGCTGTTCGCCCGGCCGTGCGGCGGCAATCAGTGCGTCAGGTCGCGACGTAGGGGCGGATCGTCTCGAGGTACGTCTTGGTCAGCGCAAAGGATTGCTTGGCCAGATCGGCAAATTCAGGACGCGAAAGCGTCTCGGAGGAGATCAGGAACTCTCTTGATCCCTGCCGGTGACAATAGCCTTTCGCGACCAACTTCATGACGTGTCGACGAGTGGTTTCGTAGGGCAGGCCCAGATAGTTGGCGATGCTCAAGGCGGCTACCGGTCGGCGCAGGGTATCGGGGAAGACGCCGTCTGCGGCCTCAGCACGCGGGACATTCTGGCGATTGAGATGGTCGACAGATGTCCTCGCCATTGTGAAAAATATCAGCATGGTTGTCGCGTCGCCGTCAAACAGCTCCAAATACACCGACATAATACTCATCAGGTAGTCGACGTTCTGGGAAAACAGGAAGCCAAGCATGTGAGCGCTAGGATATTCTTCCAGACTTTTTTTCACGCTATTTTCCAAAACAGACCATCCGAATTTACAGCGCCAGCCCCAGCCTTTTCGCTGCACCCTGACGCTTTTGTCTGAGCATGGCTGGCGCTTGACCGCAACACTCTGCCTGGACGGCCCCGCAAGGCATGGGCGCGCGCGCCGCGAATCCTGCGCCCGAAGGCCGAGTGATAATGTTCAACAATCCACCGCAGCACAGCTAAAGATTGTTGTTTTCGCGGTTATTACTCATTTCGGGTAATTTAATCGTTATGTCTGGACGTGTACGGGGATAGCGAAGGCCGCTATAGCGGCGTGCAAGATCGATCCATGTTTGCTTCCCTGCAGAACGATGGTTTTTTCAGACATCGATCCAGAGACCCCGGTCTCGGAAACTCGAAAATCATGGCGCTAGCTGGGCTATTGATCTTGAGGTCTGCTGGGCGAGCCTTGGTAGTTTGCGGAGAACCCTCTTGAGCTCCGCCAGCCGGACTGGGCCTGGCGGACGGCGTCGCCGGGCATTCCGATGATCAAGCGCGTTTTGACCCCCGGCCGGTTGCGGACGGCGCTGCTGGGCCTTGTGGCGCTGGCCGCGGTGTCTGCGATGGTCGCCTTGCTGACGGGCCTGAGCGCCGTCGACCCGATATCGGGTCACCTGATCACGGTTGATATCCTGTCGGCTAAAACGCTCGCGCACCTTTTGACCCAGGCGCCGGCAACGGTAACCGCTTTCCCCCCCCTCGGGATCTTTCTGCTGCTGGCGCTGGGCACCGCCGTGGCCGATCGGTCCGGGCTCTTTGCCGCCCTCGTTCGCGGCAGCCTGTCACTCATGCCCGCGGCGCTGCTCACGCCCGTTGTCATCCTGACGGGATACCTGTTCCATCAGATTTCCGATGCTCTCTTACTTGTTTACCTGCCCTTGTCGGGCGCTGTTTTTGCGGCCCGCGGTCGTGATCCCGTCCTGGGCATATTGATTGCTTTCGCCGCCTTTTCGGGGGGCTTCGCCGCAAGTCTAGGTCCTGGCATACCCGACATCATTCTGCTCCAGCTGACCGAAGATGCGGCCCGCAGCGTTGCGCCCGACTGGCGGTATGCCCTGTTCGGCAACTGGTTCATTCTGCTCGCCGTGGCCGGGCTCTATGCCGGGGCCACCTGGGCGATTGCTGACCGCTGGCTTGAGCCCCGCTGGTTCCCGCGCACCCCGTCAACCGCCGAAGCTCGTCCCGAAGCCATTGAACTGCAGGCAAGCCTGAAGCCGGTGGAACGCATGGCCATGATCTGGGCCGGCCTCGCGGCGCTGGCAGCGGCGCTCGTCTTCATAGCGGTTATCCGCTGGGGCGCATCCGCACCCGATGGCGCCTACGATTTGAGAGCCGTTCTTACTCCATATTTCCGCGCCATGCCCGCCTGTCTGACACTGCTCTTGCTGAGCGCCGGCTGGTCCTATGGCGCTGTGACCGGGACGCTTGCCAGTCCCATGGCCGTTCACGCCGCGGTGGTTGACGGCCTGGCGCGTCTGGCGCCCTTCATCCTGTTCGCAATCCTTATCGCCCTGTTCCTGTCAGTGCTGCACGCATCCAGAATGGACACGGTTCTGATGCTGTCCGGCGCGCGCACCCTGGCGGACGCGCAACTGGCGCCCCCCTTGATCCTGATGACGATTGTGCTCGTCACCGCCGCCCTTGACCTCCTCGTCGGCTCAGCAACGGCGAAATGGGCCATTCTCGCGCCGATCATCGTTCCGATGCTGATGTTGCTCGGCATATCGCCAGATATGTCGACGGCGGCTTTCCGGATCGGCGATGGCGCCCTGAATATTGTTTCGCCGCTGCAGCCCTGGATCTACCTCGTGGTGCTTTACTGCCGGCGCTGGCGGCCTGGGTTCAGCCTCGCCGACGCCCTTCGGAACCTCGCACCCTTTTCGGCCGCATATCTGGTTCTCGGCGTCATGGTTGTCGGGATATGGTCCCTCGCCGAGTGGCCGGTTGGACCCTTTTCAAGCTTTCACTACGATCCAGGCAGGGTGGCTTCGCTCTCGCGGTAGGCGCCGCCTTCATCAGGCCATCGCCGCTGGCCCCTTCCTGACCGCTATCGCGGTCGTCCTCCCCCTTGTCAGGGGGAAGATGAAGGGCGCGCAGCGACCCGTAGGGGGCAAGTACGGGGATAGAGGGCAGTCTGTCCCCGTTCTTTCCGGAACAAACCCCAACCCAATCAACCGCTTGTAAAATAGTTGATCGCGCCAATCCTCGGAGCTCAAACCGCCCGTATTCTTGGTGCTGTCCCCGTCGCAAGGGGAGGGCGCCTGGTACCGGCCCAAGGCGGCGATGGGGATGGAGCTGAGCGGGGCCGCGACGCCCTGGAAGGCGGGTCGAGGTGTGCGGGCTGTCTCAGAAGGACGGACCAAACGCTGAGTGGCTCGTCGGCCGGGTGAACGCGGGTCGAAGAGGGCGAGGGATCGTAAACCCGCCTATCGCGCATCGTCGGCGTCGAGACGGTTCGCCGATCGACGGGATGCGCGCCCGTACGGGGGCTCTTGGGTATCAGAGCTGAAACACGCTCGCTTGGCCCAATCCTCACGCAAGAACAGCTTCTGCGAAGCGGACAGGTCGAGCCAAAACGCACAAAACACATCACGGTCATCCGGGTTCGTCCCGGCCGCTTCGCGCCTCCCCAACCCACTTGCGGCCGATTTCGGCGCGAGAGCGCAAAGCCGTGTCCGCCAGACTTGCCCCCTACGGGTCGCTTCGCGACCGTCTTCCCCCGGAGGGGGAAGATGAACCGCGCAAAGGACGCAGGGGGGCAGTGCGTCAACAGCCCGGGACCCCGCCATGACGCCCAAACAAAAAGGCCCGGAGTCGCCTCCGGGCCTTTCCAGGGTCTTGTGAGCCCAGGCCTACTTTCCGGCGGCGGCCAGGGCGTCCATCAGTTCGGGCACGGCGGTCTTGTAGTCGGCGACCAGGCCAAAATCGGCGACCTGGAAGATCGGGGCGTCGGCGTCCTTGTTGATGGCGACGATGATCTTGCTGTCCTTCATGCCGGCCAGATGCTGGATGGCGCCCGAGATGCCGATGGCGACATACAGGGCCGGAGCCACGACCTTGCCGGTTTGACCGACCTGATAGTCGTTGGGGGCGTAGCCCGCATCGACCGCAGCGCGCGAGGCGCCGACGGCGGCGCCCAGCTTGTCGGCCAGGGGCTCGATGACCCGCTGGAACTCTTCGGCCGAACCCATGGCCCGACCGCCGGAGACGACGATCTTGGCCGCCGCCAGTTCGGGGCGATCGGACTTGACCATCTCTTCGCTGACGAAGCGGGTCTTGTCGGCTTCCGCGCCGGAGGCGTTCTCGACCGGGGCCGAACCGCCTTCTTCCGCCGCCGCAAAGGCGGTGGGACGGACGGTGATCACCTTCTTGGCGTCCGAGGACTGGACGGTTTCAAGGGCGTTGCCGGCATAGATCGGGCGCACGAAGGTGTCGGCCGAGATGACTTCCACGATCTCGCTGATCGGGGCGACGTCCAGCTTGGCGGCGACGCGCGGCGCGAAGTTCTTGCCGCCCGAGGTGGCCGGAACCAGGATCGCGTCATAGTGGCCGGCCAGGGCCAGCACGGCGTCGGCTTGCGCCTCGGCCACGCTGTGACCCAGGGCGGCGCTGTCGGCCAGCAGGACCTTGCGGACACCGCTGATCTTGGCGGCCATGTCGGCCACGGCCTTGGCGTTGTGGCCCATGACCAGAACGTCCACGTCGCCCGAAAGCTTCAGGGCGGCGGTGACGGTCTTGTGGGTGCCATCGCGCAGGTGCGCGTTGTCGTTATCGGCGACGACGAGAACAGCCATCTAGAGCACTCCCGCGAGATTGAGCTTGGCCACCAGGTCGGCGGCGGTTTCGACCTTGATGCCGGCCGAGCGCTTGGCGGGCTCGGCGACCTTGAGGACCGTGAGGCGCGGCGTGATGTCGACGCCGTAGTCGGCGACCGTCTTGCTGACGATCTCCTTCTTCTTGGCCTTCATGATGTTGGGCAGGCTGGCATAGCGCGGCTCGTTGAGGCGCAGGTCAGCGGTGATCACGGCCGGCAGATCGACGTCCAGAACCTGCAGGCCGCCGTCGACTTCGCGGGTGACCTTGGCGGTGGAGCCCGAAACCTC
This sequence comes from Caulobacter sp. FV1ye13L, assembly GCF_058681155.1. The sequence continues at coordinate 379,989 of NZ_CM178732.1, read as the reverse complement.
GAGGGCCGAGGCATAGGTGGCTTGCGGCCAGCCCAGCACGGCCGACAGCATCTGGCCCACGGCGTTGTTGTCGCCGTCGATCGCCTGCTTGCCCATCAGGACCAGGCCGGGTTGCTCTTCGCCGATCACGGCGGCCAGCAGCTTGGCCACGGCCAGGGGCTCGGGATCAGCGTCGGTGGTGATCAGGATGCCGCGATCGCCGCCCATGGCCAGGGCCGTGCGGATGGTTTCCTGGGCTTGAGCCGGGCCGATGCTGACGATGACGATTTCGGTCGCCACGCCCTTTTCCTTGAGGCGCACGGCTTCTTCGACCGCGATCTCGCAGAAGGGATTCATCGACATCTTGACGTTCGCCAGATCGACGCCCGTTTGATCGGCCTTTACGCGGACCTTCACGTTGTAATCGATAACCCGTTTAACCGGGACCAGGACCTTCATCGGGTTTCACGCCTCCAGGCTGCGTTTTCTCTAGCGTTGGCGAGGGAATTACCCGTTTTGCACCGCAACGCAAGTTTCCCTTGGCGTAAGCGTAAAGCATTGCCGTGCGCGGGGTTCAAACAACTGTACGATACTTGGCCGCAGGCGTCCGCTCACCGTTGCGCCATCGGCGCGAAAGGTCCCGCAAAGGAAAGGACTGGTCAGGTTTGCGGTCGACCACTAAACAGCCGGGCCATGAACCGCACGATCGAACGCCTGAAAATCCTCTTCGTTGGCCTGTTCCTGGCCAGCAGCGTCGGCGTTTTGGGCTACCACTATCTCTGGGTCTGGCCCAAGGACCGCTGCGAGGCGCGCGGCGGGGCCTGGGCCGGGCGCTGGCTTAAGTGCGGCACGATCTATTCGATCGAGACCCTGACGCGCCGTCCGGCCAATGTGCCGCCGATCAACAACGAGCGACCCGCTCCCGCGACCCCGGCCGCGCCCGAGAAGAAATAAGAGCTTAGCGGGTCGCGCCAGGCTTCCACAGCACGTCGGCCGCGCCCTTGTCATTGGCCCAGCGGGCCGCGACGAACAGCAGGTCCGACAGGCGGTTGATATATTTCAGCGCCGGCTGCCCGACGACCTCGCCCTCGGTTTCCGACAACTGCACCACCACACGCTCGGCCCGACGGCAGACCGTCCGCGCCACATGCAGGGCGGCCGAGGCCGGCGACCCGGCGGGCAGCACGAACGAAGTCAGGGCTGAGAGCTCGCCGTTCAGACGGTCGATCTCCTGTTCCAGCCGCTCGACCTGGCTCTCGACGATTCGCAGAGGCTCCCAGGCGGGCTTTTCGTGCTGCTCAGGCGTGGCCAAGTCTGCGCCCAGGTCGAAAAGATCGTTCTGAATGCGCTCCAGCATGGCGTCGAGTTCTGGATCGCCTGCGGTGTGTTGTCGCGCCACGCCCAGGAAGGCGTTGGTCTCATCGACGCCGCCATAGGCCTCGACCCTCAGCGAAGCCTTGCTGACAGGCTCTCCCGTGGCCAGGCGCGTTAAGCCGCCATCCCCTGTGCGGGTGTAGATCCTGTTGAGCGAGACCATGGGTCGCAGACCGCCGTTATCGTGTTTTAGCGCGTGCGCCACCAATATGCGGCCACCAGCACGATGATCGCTACGAACTGCAGCAAAACGCGAAGCCGCATCAGCTTGTTGGAATTGGTGCGGCCAAAGTCACCGCCCCGGAAGAGTGCATAGAGCCCCCCGCTGAGCGCCAGAAGCACCGCCAGCAGCGCGGCTGGAACGAGGAAGTCGAAGAGTCTGTCCATGGGCCTGAGGATAGGCGTTTGGCAGCCGTTTGGCCACTGAGCTTTGCGTTGGCGAAACGGTGTCCGATGAGTGAATTCGCCGAACGAGTTCGTTGAGTGCATTTGTCGCACTGGTAAAGTGACATCGGTAGCATACATAGAAACCCAGCCGATGTTCGGTGATTTTAGTTCTACCTAGCGGTTGCCATCCCACGGCTGGGGCGTTAAGCCCCCCGCTTCAATTTTTCCAGTATGCGTTCGTTGAACATGATCATCTCCTCACCGCAGATCGTTCAGCGCTCATCCCCAGCGGGGAGGCAGGAGAAAACAGAATGGCAAAGGCCTCTGTAGCCGTCGCCGCGTTCTCCGCGTCCGAACGCGAAGACGCCATGGCGGAAGTCCGCCAACTGATCACCGACCTGCGCGACGCCGCGCAGGATGGCCGCCAACTGGCGCGCCGCTACGCCGACGTTCTTCAGAACGTTGTCGATGACTATTGCACAGAGTTTGAGAAGCGCGCCGAGGCGGCCCTCGCTCGACTGGAGGCCGCCGCATGAGCTTTGTATCCGTCAATATCGAGTCGGCCACCGACTCTCCCGTCAAGCTGACCCGCCGGGCCCTGGCCAAGCAGCGTACGCGCGAACGCGTCCTGTCGGCCGCCCGCCGTCTGTTCAGTGAGCGGGGCTATGAAGGCGCGACCATCCGTGACATCGCCCAGGCTGCGGGGATGTCGACCGGCGCAGTGTTCGCCAGCTTCGCCGACAAGACCGAGCTGTTCGACGAAATCCTGACCGCCGACTACGAGGTGATCTACGCCCAGATGGTTCAGGCGGCCCGTGCCGCCGCCACCGTCGATGAGGCCCTGCTGGGGCTGTTCGGCGTCGCCTACAGCTTCCATGTCGACCAGCTGCCGCTGCTGCGCGCCAGTATCGCCGTGTCGTGGACCCGCAACGAGGCCGCCGAGCGCCGCGCTCGTGCGGATCTCAAACACATCTTCCGCCTGATCGGCGAAGTCACACAGCGTGGCATCGATCAAGGTCAGCTGAAGAGCGGCATCGATGCAAAGCTCTTGGCTGAAATGACTTGGGACGTGTATGTCGCCAATTATCGTCGCGCCGTCTTTGATGGCTGGACGGTGGAAGCGTTGCTCGCGCGGCTTTCAGATCAACTGAAAGTCATTTTTGCGGGCGCTCGCGCCTGATTTTGAGGGCGCCCCGTTGGGGCGGGGCGTCCTTGATCATAATTAGACGCTGGCGTGTTCGAGGGGGACGGGCTTGGGCGTAAGGGACGACCAGAAACAGGCGACGCGCGAGAAGGTCCTGGAGGCCGCTCGCGACCTGTTCAACGATGTCGGTTACGAGGAAACGACCATCCGCGCCATTGCGGAGCGGGCGGGGGTCTCGGTCGGCAGCGTTTTCACGACCTTTGTTTCGAAGGCCGAGGTGCTCAGCCATGTGATGGAGGGGCGGCTGGACGAACTGTATGCGCAGTTCGACCGGGTGATCCCCTACCTGCGGGGCTCGGCGATGGACAGGCTATGCTCGGTCTTCGCCATTCACTACGAGTTCGAAACCCGGCGGGTGAAGCTGTTCCTGGCCCACATCGCCGCCGCCTATAATCCCAGCATTGACCCCGGCGTCACGCCCTATGGTCGCAATCAGCGCCTTACCGGGATGTTGCACGACATCCTCGAAGAGGGTGTGCGACGAGGCGAAATCCGCGCCGATCTCGATCAGGTGCTGGCCATCGAGATCCTTCGGGCCGCCTATGCCTGGAACTATCGACTGGCGGCCGCCGACGCCAGCACGGCTGATGCGTCCGTCATGTCGGCCACGATGGACCGCCAGATCCAGGTCATCGTCGAGGGCTGGCGACCGCGTTGAGGTCGACCGGTCAAGGCTGCCGCGTCAGCCTCAGGTCCTGATAGTCGAACGAGAAGTCGGCCAGCGGCGAGACCGCCCTGGCCAGGGCTGACTTCACCGCGCCGTTCTCGACGTCGAAGGTGATGAAGGCGTCCTCCTGGGTGCGGTCGTCGAAGACCGTCTTGAAGGTCTCGCCGTCGAACAGGTCCAGCCTGCCTTGCAGGGCCGGGGTCTTGTCGAACGAGACCGTCAGGCCTTTCGCCTTTTTGCCTTTGGCTTTCCCGATCGTGACCGTGCCGTACCAGGGGTCGCGATAGACCCCGACATAGGCGTCGAGCGGCAGGCTGGGCGGCTTGCCGCCGCCCTTGGGCGTGGCGGCGTCGGCGGCGTCCTTGGCGGTCTGGGCGTCGGCCTCGGCTTGGACGCGTTTGCTGGAGGCGATCCAGTCGAAGTCGCTGCGACCCTGCAGGCGGTCAGGACCGCCGTAGCGCAGTGCGCGCAGGACCGGGTTTTCCTCGGCGTTGGTCATCACCATGATGCCCGACTTCCGACCGGGCAGCAGGCCGGTATAGGAGATGAAGCCCGCCAAGCCGCCGGTGTGCCACAGTAGCCGCTCGCCGCGATGGTCCTGCACGAACCAGCCCAGGGCATAGGCCTGCATCGACGGACGCACGGGGTTTTCCGCCGTCGGGCCATCGGACGAGGACGTGATGGTCTGGGGCTTCCACATTTCGCGGGCGGTGGCCTCGCTCCACAGGCGCTTGCCGTCGGGCAAGGCGCCCAGGGCCAACTGCACCTGCATCCACTTGCCGATGTCGGCCGGCGTCGTATTGACCCCGCCCGCAGCGGCGGCCGAGGCGAAGCTGTCGTCGAAGGGCAGGACGGTCTGCGGACCCATGCCGCGCACCGGCGGGCCCAGGCGGCAGTGCGGCTCGGCCCGCCGGCTCTTGTCGACCTGGGCCGGGGTGGTCACCGTGTCGGTCATGCCCAGGGGATCGAGGATCCGGGTCTTGATGAAGTCTTCCCACGGCTTGCCCGTGACGGCGGCCACAACCTCGCCGGCCGCGACGTAGAGCACGTTGTCATAGGCGTAGCCGCCCCGGAATTGGCTGCCGATCGGCAGGTATTTGAGCCCCGCCACGATCTCGGCTCGGCTGTGGGTCGGGGCGGGCCAGATCATCAGGTCGCCGGCGCCCAGGGTCAGGCCGCTGCGGTGGACCAGCAGGTCGCGCACGGTCATCAGCCTGGTGACCACCGGATCGCTCATCGCGAAGTCGGGCAGGTAGCGGGTGACGGGCGCGTCCCAGGCTACCTTGCCCTCCTCGACCAGCATGGCCAGAGCGGCGGCGGTCATGGCCTTGGTGTTGGAGGCGATGCCGAAGAGGGTGTTCTCGTCGCACCGGGCCGGAGCGCCCAGACGCCGGACGCCATAGCCCTTGGCCAGGGTGATCTGGCCGTTCTCGACCACGGCGACGCCCAGGCCCGGCTGGTCGGGGAAGGCGGCCATGACCTGCTGGGCGTACTGGTCGACCGCCGTGGCGACCGAGCCGGTTTCCCGGGCCCGGGCTGATCCGCCGAACGCGGCGAGCCCGCCGGTGGCCAGGGCGGAGATCAGGGCGGCGCGGCGGGTCGTGGCGATCATGATGCGTCCTTGGGTGCCGGCGCAGGCTAAGCTGATGCCCGTCGGGCCGACAAGGGGCATGAACGACCGCTCATCCCGGCTATCGCGGGAATGAGCGGTGCGGATCAGTTCCCGCCGTCCAGCAGCCGCCTTGCGATGACCTGGGCCTGGATCTCGCCGGCGCCCTCGAAGATGTTGAGGATCCGGGCGTCGGCCAGCACGCGGCTGATGACGTATTCGGTGGCAAAGCCGTTGCCGCCGTGGATCTGCAGGGCGTTGTCGGCGGCGGCCCAGGCCACGCGGGCGGCGATCAGCTTGGCCATGCCGGCCTCGATGTCGCAGCGCTTGTCCTCGTCCTTCTGGGCGGCGGCGAAATAGGTCAGCTGACGCACGCCCATGATCTCGGCCGCCATCATCGCCAGCTTGTTGGCGACGCGGGGGAACTCGAAGATCGCCTGGCCAAACTGTTTGCGGTCCATCGCATAGGACAGCCCCACCTCCAGCGCCGACTGGGCCACGCCCACGGCGCGGGCGGCGGTCTGGATGCGGGCGCTTTCGAAGGTCGCCATCAGCTGCTTGAAGCCCTGACCCTCGACCCCGCCCAGCAGGTTTTCAGCCGGCACGGTGAAGCCGTCGAAGGCCAGCTCATATTCCTTCATGCCGCGATAGCCGATCACGCCGATCTCGCCGCCGCTCATGCCTTGGGCGGGGAAGTCATCGCCGTCGACGCCGCGCGGCTTGGGGGCCAGCAGCATCGACAGGCCGCGATAGTCGGTGGTGGCCGGATCGGTGCGGACCAGCAGGGTCATCACATCAGCGCGGGCCGCATGGGTGATCCAGGTCTTGGCGCCAGTGACGACATAGCTGTCGCCCTCCAGCGCTGCCCGGGTGCGCAGGGCCCCAAGGTCGGAGCCGGTATTGGGCTCGGTGAAGACGGCGGTGGGCAGGATCTCGGCGCTGGCGATGCGCGGCAGCCAGTACTGCTTCTGGGCCTCGGTGCCGCCGGTCAGGATCAGCTCGCCGGCGATCTCCGAGCGGGTGGCCAGGGATCCGACGCCGATCCAGGCGCGCGACAGCTCTTCGGAGACCACGCACATCGCGGTCTTGCCCATGCCGCTGCCACCGTATTCCTCGGGGATGGTCAGGCCGAACACGCCCAGATCGCCCAGTTCCTGCACCAGCTCGATCGGGATCAGCTCGTCCTTCAGGTGCCACTCGTGGGCGAAGGGCGTGACCTTTTCCTCGGCGAAGGCGTGGAACTGGTCGCGGATCATCTCGAAGGTTTCGTCCAGGCCGGTATTCTCCAGCGTCGGACGGCCGCGCGCCTCGGCCAGGCGCTTGGCGATGGCGGTCTTCACGGCCTGGCCGCCGCCCTTGGTCATCAGGGTCACCAGGGCCGGGGCGAACAGCAGGTTCATCACGCCGCGGTCATCGGTGATGTCGACGGGGCGGATCATCTCGCCCTGGTTCATGGCGATGCCGCCGACCATCTGGGTGGCGTATTCGGCGAACAGCAGCTGGGCCAGCAGGGCCTCGATCTCGGTGAAGTGCCCGCTGGCCTCCAGGCGTTCGGCCCAGCCGGCGACCTGGTTGAGCAGCTCGGCATAGGCGGCGTACCAGCCAAAGCCGTGAACGACGTGCTGTTCCAGGTCCGCCAGCTTGCGATCGACCTTGCCGTCCGGCCCGGCGATCCGGGCCTTCACGATCGGGTGGACCTTGTCGACAAAGGCCTGGGCCGCCGTGGCAGCCTCGCGCAGCAGGCCCGTCAGGCCGGGGAGAATGATCGAGCTGTTATCTTGAGCGACCGTTGCGGTCATGACTTGCTCCCCTGTGCCAAACAGTTGTTTTCTTTCACTCTGGCGCTTTTCGCACCTGCGAGCAATGCCGCAGCGCAGCATAGGGCCGCAAAACGGGGAAGAAACATGCTGAAAGTCCACCACCTCAACGAGTCCCGGTCGCAGCGCATCCTGTGGCTGCTGGAGGAGCTGAGTGTTCCCTACGAGATCGTGTTTCACACCCGCGACGCCAAGACCCGCCTGGCCCCGTCGTCGCTGACCGACGTGCATCCGCTGGGCAAGTCGCCGGTCATCGTGGACGGCGACCTGACCGTGATCGAGTCCGGCGCGATCATCGACTATGTCATCCGTCGTCACGGCGAAGGCCGGCTGGCGCCCGATCCGGCCAGCGCCGACTACGACCGCTATCAGCAGTGGCTGCACTATGCCGAGGGCTCGGCCATGCTGCCCCTGATGCTCAACATGTATGTCGGCCGCCTGGGCGAAGGCGGCGCACCTTTGCAGCCGCGCATCCAGTCCGAGATTTCCAACCACCTGGCCTTCGTCAATGACAGCCTGGCCGGCCGCCAGTTCTTCGTCGGCGACGGTCTGACCGGGGCCGATATCCAGATGAGCTTCGTGCCCGAGGTCGCCAAGGCCATGGGCAAGCTGCCGGAATATCCGCACATGGCCGCCTGGATCGAGCGCATGCACGCCCGCCCGGCCTGGAAGACCGCCCTGGACAAGAGCGGTCCTTACGCGCTCGGGGCTTAAGGACCGCTGGTTTCTCCTTCACTTGCTCTCTTCTCCCTTCCCCCTCGATGGGGGAAGGGTTGGGGATGGGGGTGGCAGAGGCTCAGGATGTGGCGCGGCCTGCGTGAAATCATCCGGCGGGGTCACCCCCATCCCCGCCCTTCCCCCATCAAAGGGGGAAGGGAGAAGACACGGGCTCTCAGCCTCACGCGGCATCAGCCACTGAAGGGGTCGGGGAGGCGCGAAGCGGCCGGGGCGAACCCGGATGACCGTGATGTGTTTTGTGCGTTTCGGCTCGACCTGTCCGCTTCGCAGAAGCTGTTCTTGCGTGAGGATTGGGCCAAGCGAGCGTCTTTCAGCTCTGATACCCAAGAGCCCCCGTACGGGCGCGCACCAAGGTCGATCGGCTAACCGTCTCAACCCCCGACGATGCGCGATAGGCGGGTTTACGATCCCTCGCCCTGTTGCTCCGCGCTGTTCCTCCGACGAGCCTTCCGGTGGTCCCGGATCTATCCAACGAACAGACCACCTTCGTCCTCGCCGCGTGACCGCGCGGCCCCGCTCAGCTCCATCCCCATCGCCGCTGTTGGGCCGGATCCAGGCGCCTCCCCCCGCGACAGGGACAGCTGTGATTATGCGGGAGGTTTGAGCGCCGAGGATTGGCGCGATCAACTATTTTATAGAGCGTTGATTTTGTTGAGGTCTGCCCCGAAAAGAACGGGGATTGGGCGCCCCCTATCCCCATACTCCACCGTCATTCCCGCCCTTGTGGCGGGAACCCCTCTGTCCGCCGCAGGTGCGGGAGGGGCGAAGTGCGCGCGCACTTCGCTGGCGCTTCACGTGTCCGCTGAATCAGGGGTTCCCGCCACAAGGGCGGGAATGACGGAGGTTTATGGGATGAGCCCCTGGGAAGACTAGCGACTACTGGTTCCCGGTATAGGGCACGCCCTTGACGGTCTCGTCATAGGCGGTCGGCGGGTTGTCCGGCAAGTTGCGCAGCTTGGCCTTGGGCGCGCTCAGTTCCCGCACCCGCCAGGCGTTGGGTCCAACGCGCGTGAAGACCGCCGGGGTCTCTTCGCCGTAGCCTGTCAGCTCCATGCCTGGATTGGCCTCCTCGGTGGCCGGACGTAGGCAGTAACCCTTGATCTCGGTGTCGCTGACCCACTCCGTGGTCAGGCAGCGCGACTTGAACTCGAATTTGCGGTGCGGCTTGCTCGACCAGTCGCGCAGCTCGGTGCGGGCGCGGGGGTCGTCGTCCGCCTCCAAGGTCTCGTCTTGGGCCGAAATGGCGAGCACGGCGCCCCGCCACTGGCCGATTTCGGCAGATTCGATCTCGACGCCTCGCTTGTCATAGAAGGTGCTGATGGGCACGTAGTCGGCGGGCGCAGCGAAATAGGACGTGACGACCTCGTAGACGGTCTGCATGCCTTGGACGGTCGGCACCTCAAAGACACGCGTCAGCAGGCTGTAGGTTTCCTCGTCGTCGGTCACGGTCAGGCTGGGCTGGCCGTTGTGCTGCAGCGTCAGGGTCGGACCCTTGCGCGCGTCCGGCTGGCCCAATTCCTTCAGCAACTTGGCCTCGATAAGGCGCTCCTCGTCACGTTGGGCGTACAGGTCGAACTGCGGCAGCTCTGGCTCCGGCGCAGCGGCGGACGTCGCCGGTGCGACAGGCTTGGCCGCCTCGGCCGGCGGCTTTGCGGCGCCGGGCAGCTTGTCACAGCCGGAGAGCGCCGCGAGGGCGGCCAGGCTAAGCGCAAGCGTCACGGATTTGGACTGGAACGACATGGGGGCCCCGGGGCGACTGAAATGGCGGGCGCACCCTAGCCAGAACCCAAGAGTGAGCAAGGCGGCGCCTCGTGTGGTTGTGCGGGGCGACGCTGTTCCGCAGGATGCGTCTGTCCCCGCACTTGCCCCCTACGGGTCGCTACGCGACCGTCTTCCCCCGGAGGGGGAAGATAAGGTTGTAGCGGTCAGGAGGTCGGCAACGGCCAGGGCCCGAGGCCTCGGCGACTATTGATTGCCCGAATAGGCCACGCCCTTGACGGTCTCGTCATAGGCCGTCGGCGGGTTGTTCTCGGCGTCCATCAGCTTGGCCTTGGGAGCCCGCAGCTCGCGCAGGCGCCAGGCGTTGGGCCCAACGCGCGTCACGATCGCATCAATTTCCTCGTGATGGCCGTTGAGCTCCACGCCGGGTGAGGCGTCGTGCAAGGCAGGACGCCAACAGATGGCCTGCAGCTCGGTGTCGCTGGTCCAGCGGGATGCGTTGCAGCGCGCCTTGAAGACATATTTCCGGTGTGGCGTCTTCGTCAGGTCGTGCAGCTCGAGGGTGTTGTTGCCCGCAGAATCAATGTCGTAGGCCGAATCGGTCCAGGAGATCGCCGCGATGGCGCCGCGCCAGTCCGCCCAGTGGCCATAGGTCTCGATCTCGACGCCGTTCTGGTCGAACAGGGTCACGGAGGGATCATCGACCTCCTCCGTGAGGCTGTGACCGACTTCATAGTGGAGCTGCTCGACGCCATCGCGGGTCATCTTGAAGACCCGTTCCAGAGTCCACGCTTGGCCTTCGGGGTTTTTCAGGGACAGCACGACCTTGCCGTCGCGCCGGATCGTCAGGGTGTCGCCCTGGCGCGCCTCGGGTTGGCCCAGTTCCTTGAGAACCCGAGCCTCCTGGTCGTTCCCGTCAGGGGCGGTTTCCGCTTCCACATAGGCGGGCCCCGTCGCGGGCTTCTTGATCGTGGTGAGCGCGGGCGCCGTCGTGGCCTGCGGCGCCGGGGGCGGCGCAGGCTTCTGGTCGCAACCCGCCGCCAGCAGCAGCGCGGCCGTCAACAGCATCCCGCGTGCGGGCTTCACTTCAAGAGCCATGATCTTTTCCCCCGTGCGCCGCCCCCTGCGCCGATATCCGAGCCGCAAGCCGGGCGCAATCGCGCACAACCCGATTTGACAGCGGCCACGCAGGGCCCACCTGCTTTTTTTCAACATGAACGAACTCTGTCAGAGCGGTCGCCGACGCCGTTCAGCTTCACCCTGTCATGGTCTGTCTCACGGGGTTGATGACCCCGGACACATTCCATCGGGACAAGGACTATCGACATGACCAGCCTCAAGACCTTCAAGACCATCGCCCTGACCCTGGCCGCTTCGGCCAGCGCCCTGACCCTGGTTTCGGCCCCGTCGGCCTTCGCTGTCGAGCAGCGTCTGGGCGGCGTCGTCGGCTGCAACGCCTCGGGCCAGAAGCAGGAAGGCGGCGCGGTTATCGGCGCCCTGCTGGGCGCCGTGGCCGGTAGCAACCTGGCCAAGAATGACCGGGGCACGGGCACCGCCATCGGCGCCGTGGTCGGCGCGGGCGCCGGTTCCTATGTCGGCTGCAAGATGCAGAAGAAGGACGCCCGTCAGGCTGTCGGCGGCGCCTACAAGTATGACGGCGTGCGCTTCGCCAACTCGGTCCAGGCCCAGCCGGTGACCGAGATCAAGGGCAAGTATGTCGCCCGCTCGAACCTGAACCTGCGCGCTTCGGCCTCGACCCGCGGCGCCAAGGTGGGCGGTGTCGGCGCCGGCCAGACCTTCCAGGCCCTGGGTCGCACCGATGACGGCAAGTGGATCCTGGTCGGCCAGGACGGCGTCGGCGTGGGCTACGTCTCCAGCGCCTACGTCTATCGCGCTTAAGTCATAGAGGTCTGGAGCGCGGCTTCCGTCCCTCACCGCGCTTCATGCACGAGCCCGTCTGGTCCCCCCGACCAGGCGGGCTTTACTTTGTCTGGACCTCAGCCCAGGGCGCTGACCCCGCCCCACCAGGTCTGCCAGGCCACCACCAGCGCCCAGTGCAGCAGCACGGCGGGCCACAGCGAGCTGGTCCGATAGCGCAGGATTGCGCACGCCAGACCCAGCACCGCGCAGCACAGCAGGAAGTCGGGCCGCAGGAACACGCCCGCGGCGCCGGGCAGGAAGGTCAGCGCCTCGGCCACGTGCCAGAGGGTGTAGAGGCTGGTCGAGATGCCGATCCACAGCGCGGGCCTTGGCGACTCGTCGCGACCCGGCGTCAGCAGGCCCCGAAAGACGATTTCCTCGCCCAGGGCCGGAACGAAGAAGACCGTCAGCATCCGCAGCGGCAGATCCGGCTGGGCGGGGGTCAGGTGATAGAGGCCGGTGGAAAAGCCGATGGCGGCCATCACCGGCAGGGTGGCCGCGCAGACGGCGGCGCAGAGCAGCCAGCCGCTGGCCGAGGGCAGGGTGACCAGGCTGCGTCCCAGCCGCCGGCCCAGTCTGGCGATCAGGTCCGCCAGCGCAGCACGGTGTCCTTGACCGGATTGACGAAGGCCCGGCCTTCGGCGCGGCTGGCCTGCCACTCGCGCTTGCACTGCTGGTACCAGCGGGCCTGCTGGTCGGCGTCGCCCACCCACATCAGCGGCGGGTTGGACTGCAGGCCCTGGCTCTGGACGCCGACGATATAGCCGTCCTGGCGCAGGAAGGCCCGGGCCGCGATGCGGATGATCGGATAGAGGGCCGTGAAGGCCCAGTGATCGGACCACATGATCTGGTTCATGCGGGTCTTGTTGGCATTGATCGGCGTCATCGCCGACAGGGCCAGCACCTGTTTCTTGCCCACCGTCACATGCTCCCAGCGCAGGCCGGGCAGGCGGAAGGTGATCTCGGTCAGGGGCTCGCCGCCCAGGATGGCGTAGGCCTTGGAGTTCTTGGACGGCTCGTGCCGCACCATGGTGAAGCCGGCCTCGGACGGGGCGAAGCGTTTCTTCTTTTCGTGCTGGCTGGCGGTGGTGCGCCACCACCATTGCTGATGCACATAGGGGCCGTGGGCCGGGTCGATCAGGCCCAGCACGGCGTGGTCGATATGGATGTCATAGTCCAGGGCGTCGACCAGCTTGGGCTTGCCGCCCACCACGCCGGGAATGACCGGCGGGGCCTCCGGCGGCTGGCCGTCGAAGCGGGCGTCCGACGACATCCAGATCCAGACCAGGCCCTGCTGCTCGACGATTGGATAGCGGCGCACCCGCACCTTGCTGATGTCCAGGTCGCTATCGGCGGTGAGCGAGGGGATCGCCGTGCAGGCGCCGTCCGTGCCGAACCGCCAGCCGTGATAGGGGCACTCGATGCTCTCGCCGCCGTCGGTCTCGGTCCTGACCTTGCCGGCCGACAGGGCGGCGGCGCGGTGCGGGCAGACGTCGCGAATGGCATAGGCGGCGCCGGCCTTGGTGCGGCCCAGCAGCACCGGCTCGCCCAGCAGTTCGCGGTGCTCCATCTTGCCCGCCTTCAGGTCGGGCGACAGGGCGGCCACGTACCAGGCGTCCATGACGAAGCCCTCGCCGAACTTGGCGGCGGGAGCGGACTTTGGGGCGGACTGGGGGGCGGGCGAAGCGTCGTCGGGCATGCGGGTCTTATAGCCCAGTTTGCTGACTTTTCACGACGCTTTGGGGATGGGGCCTACCGCGCCGCCGCCGTCTCGACCAGGCGCTGATAGAACCGCACCATCCGCTCCACATTGGCCAGGCTGATATGCTCGTCGGTGCCGTGGATCATCTTGGTCTCGTCGATCGACAGCACCAGCGGCTGGAAGCGATAGACGTCGCTGGCGACCGGGGCCAGGTAGCGGCTGTCGGTGCCGGCGGTGACTAGGCCGGGCACCACGGGGGCCTGGCTCTCGTCGGCGGCCAGGCTGGCGAGGGTCTTCCAGGCGTCGGAACTGGTCGAGGAGATCGGCGAGGGCTCGTCGGGCGTCTTGGTCCAGGTCAGCTCGACCGGCAGCTTGCCGACGGCGTCCTTGGCCCGGGCCATGACCTTGGCCGAGGTGTCGCCCGGCGCGATGCGATAATTGATCCAGGCGGTGGCGTCCTGCGGCAGGACGTTCTCCTTGGGCGAGCCCTTCAGCATGGTCGGGGCGATGGTGGTGTGCAGCATCGCCGCCCCGGCCGGGGTCTTGGCGGTGACCTTCACCAGCAGGGGCGCGAACAGCCAGGTATTGGCGGCGAACACCCTGACCGGCAGCGAGGCGTGCGGCGCGATCGATTTCAGCATGTCGGCGCCCGGCCCGGCGAACTTCATCGGGAAGGGCTTGTCGGTGATGGCCAGCACGGCGCGCGACAGCGTCGCGACACCCGTTTCCGGGGGCGGCGCCGAGGAGTGGCCGCCGATGGCCGGGGCCGTGACCTTCAGGGTGGCGTAGCCTTTTTCGGCCGTGCCGATGATGGCGGTGGGCTTGCCGGTGACGGGGTGGTCCTCGACCACGACCATGCCCTCGTCGAGCACGAACTGCGCCTTGATCCCGCGCGACTTGAACAGGGCCGCCGCCGCGACCGCGCCGACGCCGCGCACCTCCTCGTCATGGCCGCTGACGATGATCACGGTGCGCACGGGCTTGAAGCCGCCGGCCGCCAGACCGTCCAGCGCCTCGAACAGGGTGATCAGCGAGCCCTTGTCGTCGATCGCGCCGCGACCCCAGACGGCGTTGTCGGCCACCACGCCGTCAAAGGGCGGATGGGTCCACGAGCCTTCGCTGCCCGGCGTCACCGGCACCACGTCCTGGTGGGCCATCAGCACGATGGGGGCCAGGGCCGGGTTCGAGCCGGGCCAAGTATAGACCAGCGTATGCCCGGCCAGAACCTCGCGCTGCATGGCGGCGTGGGCGGCGGGATAGCTCGTCTGTAACCACGCGTGCAGCTTGTCCCACTCGGCCGGCTGGTCGTCGGCCCGGTCCTGGTGGCTGATGGTCTGGAAGCGGATGGCCTGGGCCAGGTTGGCGGCGGCCTTGGTGGTGTCGACGGTGCGTCCGGGGGCCAGCCTGGCCTCCGCCACGTCGACCGCGGCCGGAGCCTTGAAGGTCGCGGTCCGCACCGCCACGACGCCGGCCAGGGCCAGCACCAGTCCAACAGCCGTCAAGCCGGCCTTGCCCGCAAATCCCATCACGCATCTCCCCCGAACATTTGTTCGGGACTGTGCGTCCGCGCGGGGCGATTGCCAACCTTCCTTTGCGGCGGGTCTGGCGCGGGCCGCTTAAAGCGTCCCGCTCAGCTCCTGCACTTCCTCAAACGTCCGCAGGCCCGGACGCTGAGCGCAGACCAGCACGCCCATGTTGCCGGGCAGGTGCTGGTTGGCCAGCATCTTCTCGTGGGCGGCGGGGATGTCGTTCCAGGGGAACACTTCCGACAGGCAGGGGTCGACGCGGCGGTCGATGACCAGCTGGTTGGCGGCTGACGCCTGCATCAGGTTGGCGAAGTGGCTGCCCTGCACGCGCTTCTGGCGCATCCACAGGAAGCGGGCGTCCATGGTCAGGTTGAAGCCGCTGGTGCCGGCGCAGATGGCGACCATGCCGCCGCGCTTGACCACGAAGACGCTGACCGGGAACGTCGCCTCGCCGGGGTGCTCGAACACCATGTCGACGTCGCGATTGCCGGTGATCTGCCAAATCGCCTTACCGAACTTGCGGCTTTCCTTCATGTAGTCGTTGAATTCGGGGCCATTGACGGTGGGCAGCTGGCCCCAGCAGTTGAATTCGTTTCGGTTGAGCACCGCCTTGGCCCCCATCGACAGCACGAACTCGCGCTTGTCTTCGGAGCTGACCACGCCGATGGCGTTGCCGCCGGCCACGGCCGCCAGTTGTACGGCGAACACGCCCAGACCGCCCGAGGCGCCCCAGACCAGCACATTCTGGCCGGGCCGCAGCTCATGCGGCTTGTGGCCGAACAGCATGCGATAGGCCGTCGCCAGGGTCAGGACGTAGCAGGCGCTTTCTTCCCAGGTCAGGTGCTTGGGGCGCGGCATCAGCTGGCGCGACTGCACCCGGCAGAACTGCGAGAAGCTGCCGTCCGGGGTCTCGTAGCCCCAGATGCGCTGGCTGGTGGAGAACATCGGGTCGCCGCCGTTGCACTCCTCGTCGTCGCCGTCGTCCTGGTTACAGTGGATGACCACCTCGTCGCCCGGCTTCCAGCGTTTGACCTTCTTGCCCACGGCCCAGACGATGCCCGAGGCGTCGGAACCGGCGATGTGGAAGGGCTGCTTGTGGCCGTCCAGCGGGCTGATCGGTTCGCCCAGGGCGGCCCAGACGCCGTTGTAATTGACCCCGGCGGCCATCACGAGGACCAGAACCTCGTCCTCGCCGATGGTCCAGGTGGGCACCACCTCGACCTGCATGGCCTGGGTGGGCTTGCCGTGGCGCTCCTTGCGGATGCTCCAGGCGTACATGTTGGCGGGCACGTGGAAGGGCGGAGGGATTTCGCCGATCTCGTAGAGATCCTTCACAGGCGACTTCTCAAGCGTCGTGGTCGTCATGTCACTCCCCGTTTCCTTCGGCCCCGTTGTTCGTTGCGTTGCAACAACGTCCGAAAGCTCAACTCGGCTGCGCGCGGGTGGTCACAATGGCAAAAACCGATCGCCAACCCATCGTTTTTGGTTCCGAGGCGGACAAATCGACCTCGAAGCGGTCTAAGCTGAGACAACTGTTTGAAACTGGCAAGCGGAATCTTGTGCGACGCAACATGAGCGTCGCCTTGTCGCGGGCAAGGCTGTTCAAGCGGCCGGCGATCGGCGAGGCTTGGCCATGAGCCCGACCCTGCATGTCTCCCGTCCCCACGCCGCCATCGTCCTGCTGGAACTGGACGGGCCGCCCGCCAACGGACTGGGCATGGCGCTTCGCCTCGCCCTGCAAGAGGCCCTGGACGCGATCAACGCCGACCTCGATGTGCGGGCGGTGGTGCTGACGGGACGCAACGGCGCTTTCTGCGCGGGCGATGATCTGCGCGAGGCGGCCGGGCGCGGCGCGGGCCAGCTGGAGGCGGTGCTGGGCTTCAACGTGCTGATGGACAGGGTCGAGGCCTGCCGCGTGCCGATCATCGCGGCCATCGACGGCTGGTGCCTGGGCGGCGGACTGGAACTGGCCCTGTCCTGCGACATCCGCATCGCCAGCGACCGGGCCAGCTTCGCGGCCTCGGGGGTGAATATCGGGCTGATGGCGTCGGTGGTCCGCCTGCCGCGCCTGATCGGCGAGGCGCGGGCCAAGGCGCATCTGCTGACTGGGGCCAGCTTTGATCCGGCCCGGGCTCTGGCCGACGGGGTGGTGAGCCAGGTGCAGGCGGTGGACGCGCTACTGCCGGCCGCCCTGGAGCTGGCCGACCGCATCGCCTCGCGCGCCCCCCTGGCGGTCGAGGCCGCCAAGCGGGCGGTTGCCGGGGGCAGGGCGGATGTGGCCGCGCTGGTGGCCAGCGCCGACCACGCCGAAGCCGTCGCCGCGTTCATGGCCAAACGGCCGGCGGCGTTTCACCGGGCCTGAGCCGGAAGATCGCCGGGCCAGAAGATCGCCGGGATTGATCGACCGCAAAGCCGGCCTGCGCGCGCCCGCGCAGGATGGAAGTGGCGCCAAGAGGGGCGTCAATTTCGCTGGAAGTCCTGAGCCATGAGCAACACCCCCCACGAACTGCACGAAGAGTTTCCCCAGGACGCCGACCGCATCCATGCGCTGAAGACCAGCGACGCCCACTTCGCCAAGCTTGTTGAGGGCTATCACGACGTCAATCGCGCCGTGCACCGGATGGAGACCAACATCGAAGCGGTGGCCGACGCCGTCCTCGAGGACTTCAAGAAGCAGCGCCTCGACCTGAAGGACAAGATCGCCTCGGCCCTGGCCAAGCTGGCCTGACGGGACACGCGCCTGGCGGGGTTCAGGGGTTCTTGAGCCGCCAGGCGCGATAGCGCTTGCCCTGGGCGCGCTGCTTCAACTGCTGGCCCGCCAGGGTCAGAACCGGCGAGAGCTTGCGCGCCGGGGCCTTGCCTGCCGCCAGGCGGTTCATCTGCGCCTTGGTCAGGGCCATCACAGCCAGGCCGGAGAGCTCGCGGCTTTTCCAGGTCACTTCGGGCAGGGTGACATCCAGGCCCTCGGGCTTGCGCCAGGCCTTGGGCAGGTCGGGCGCGAAGGCCAGGGCGCGGGCGATCCCCACCACCGGCACGCCCGGCAAGGCGCCGTCGGCCGCCAGGGCCGCCAGGGCGACCTCGCGGCGGCGCACCCCGCCGGTCACCATGATCGGCATCCTGGCGACCCTGGCGATGTCGCGAGCGAAATCGACGAAATAGGCCTCGCGCGCGGCGGTCGAGGTCTTTGGGCCGACCTCGGTCTGGCCAGAGTCCGAAGGAGAGCCCTGCATCGCCGGGCTTTCGTAGCTGCCGCCCGACAGCTCGACGAGATCGACGGCCATGCCGTTCAGCTGTTCCACCACCCAGCGGGCGTCATCGGCGTCGAAGCCGCCTTTCTGGAAGTCGGCCGAGTTCAGCTTCACGGCCACGGCGAAGCGCGGCGAGACGCGGGCCCGCACGGCCTTGATCACGTCGAACAGCATGCGGGCGCGGTTCTCGCGCGAGCCGCCCCAGGCGTCTTCGCGGCGGTTGACCAGAGGCGAGAGGAACTGGCTGAGCAGGTAGCCGTGGGCGGCGTGGACCTGCACCCCGTCGAAGCCGGCCTCTTCGGCCCGGCGCGCGGTCACGGCGAAGCGCTCGACGATCGTAGCGATCTCGGCGGCGGTCAGGGCGCGGGGCTGGGCCAGCAGGTTGGAGAACTTGCCGATGTCGACCGGCACCGCCGAGGGGGCCACCGCCCCCTGGCCAAGATCGGCATAGGTCTGGCGGCCGGGATGGTTGATCTGCATCCAGACCTGACTGCCGCCCGACTTGGCCTCGCGGGCCCAGGTCTCGAACGGGGCCAGCGGCGCGCGGGCGTCCAGCACCACGCCGCCCGGACCGGTCATGGCCGAGGGATCGACCATCACATTGCCGGTGATCTGCAGGCCGACCCCGCCCTGGGCCCAGCGCCGGTACAGGGTCCACAGCGCCTTTCCGGGAACCTGGCCCTCGGCGGCGAGATTCTCCTCCATCGCCGCCTTGGCGATGCGGTTGGGCAGCACGGCGCCGTTCGGCAACGCCAGGGGCGCGAACAGGGGCTCGAAGGCGGCGGTGAGCATGACGTCTTGACCTTGGCTTGGTGGGTCACACCTTCTACACCTTCAAGCTAGGTTGAAGGTCAAGCGCCCTTTCGGAGGCCTGTGGAATGAAGATCGGCGAGATCGCCAAGCGCGCCGGGGTGTCGGCCTCGCGCATCCGGTTCTATGAGGAGCAGGGCATCCTGCCGCCCGCGCCGCGCGGCGCGAACGGCTATCGCGACTATCCCGAGAGCCTGATCGCCACCCTGGGCTTCATCGAGCAGGCCCAGAGGCTGGGCTTTTCGCTCAAGGAGATCGCCGGCCACGCGACCCTGGAGGGCAAGGTCTGCGACGCCCTTCCCCAGAAACTGCGCGCCAAGCTGGCCGAGGTCGACGCCCACATCGCCGCCGCCCAGGCGCGGCGGGCCGAGCTGGTGGCCTTGATTGCGACACTGGAGCCGGACGAGGAGAAGGCGGCGGCCTGAGCGCCCCGCGGGTCTGGAAGTCCGGGATGGGCGCCGACGAGCGATTTCGCATCCGCGAAATGAATGTTGCGCCGCAAAAAATCCCGGATCATGATCGACGATAACAAGAACGATAAGCGCCGGGAGCCCGCCATGTCCGCCAAGCCGTATCAGCATGCGCCCGATGCGCCGTGGATCTTCCGCACCTATGCCGGCCATTCGACGGCCGAAAAGTCCAACAGCCTGTACCGCGCCAACCTGTCCAAGGGCCAGACCGGCCTGTCGGTGGCCTTCGACCTGCCGACCCAGACCGGCTATGATCCCGACCACATCCTCTCGCGCGGCGAAGTGGGCAAGGTCGGCGTGCCGATCAGCCACCTGGGCGACATGCGCCAGCTGTTCGACCAGATCCCGCTGGACCAGTCCAACACCTCGATGACCATCAACGCCCCGGCCGCCTGGCTGCTGGCGATGTATGTGGCCCTGGCCGACGAGCAGGGGGCGGATCGCAAGCTGCTGCAGGGCACGACGCAGAACGATCTGATCAAGGAATATCTGTCGCGCGGCACCTACATCTTCCCGCCGGGCCCGAGCCTGCGGTTGATCGGCGACATGATCGCCTGGTGCTATCTGGAAGTTCCCAAGTGGAACCCGATGAACGTCTGCAGCTACCATCTGCAGGAAGCCGGCGCGACGCCGGAGCAGGAACTGGCCTTCGCCCTGGCCACCGCGATTTCCGTGCTCGACACCGTCAAGGCCGGCGGCCAGGTGCCCGAGCAAGACTTCGAGATCGTCGCCTCGCGGATCAGCTTCTTCGTCAACGCCGGCGTGCGGTTCGTCACCGAGCTGTGCAAGATGCGGTCGTTCACGCGGCTGTGGGACCAGATCCTGCTGGAGCGCTACGGCGTGCAGGACAAGAAGGCCCGCCGGTTCCGCTATGGGGTTCAGGTCAATTCGCTCGGGCTGACCGAGCAGCAGCCCGAGAACAACGTCTATCGCATCCTGATCGAGGCCCTGGCGGTGACGCTGAGCAAGGACGCCCGCTGCCGCGCCCTGCAACTGCCGGCCTGGAACGAGGCCCTGGGCCTGCCGCGTCCGTTCGACCAGCAGTGGTCCCTGCGGCTGCAGCAGGTCTTGGCCTATGAGACCGACCTGCTGGAATATGAGGACCTGTTCGACGGCTCGCACGTGGTCGAGGCCAAGGTCGCTGAGCTGAGCAAGGGCGCGCTGGAGCAACTGGCCCTGATCGACGGCATGGGCGGGGCCGCGAGCGCCATCGACTACATGAAGACCGAGCTGGTCGCCTCGAACGCCAAACGCGTCCGCTCGGTCGAGACCGGCGACATGACCGTGGTCGGCGTCAACCGCTGGACCGACACCGAGGCCTCGCCGCTGTCAGCCGGCGAAAGCTCGATCGAGACCGTCGATCCGCGCCTCGAGGCCGGCGTCGTCGAACGCATCAAGGCCTGGCGCGCGGCCCGCGATGACGGCGCCGTCCAGGCGGCCCTGGCCGATCTGAAGGCGGCGGCCCAGGACGGCCGCAACATCATGGAACCCTCTATCGTCGCGGCCAAGGCGGGCGTCACCACCGGCGAATGGTCCGGCGCCCTGCGCGAGGTGTTCGGCGAATATCGCGGCCCGACCGGCGTGGCCATTGTGGTCTCGACCGGCGAGGCCGAGGATGTCGAGGCCGTCAAGCGTGAGGTCGAGCGCGTCTCGGAGGTGCTGGGCCGCACCCTGACCTATCTGGTCGGCAAGCCCGGCCTGGACGGTCACTCCAACGGCGCCGAGCAGATCGCCACCCGCGCCAGGGCCGTCGGCATGGAGGTCGTCTATGACGGCATCCGCTCGACCCCCGACGAGATCGTCCGCCGCGCCAAGGAAAGCCGCGCCCACGTGGTGGGCCTGTCGATCCTGTCGGGCTCGCACCTGGACCTGGTGCAGGAAGTCGTGCGCCTGATGCGCGCCGAGGGGCTGGGCGACATCCCGGTCGTGGTGGGCGGCATCATCCCCGACGCCGACGCCCTGATCCTGAAGCAGATGGGCGTGGCGCGGATCTACACGCCCAAGGACTTCAAGATCACCGACATCATGGGCGACATCGTCAAGCTGGTGGAAGGCGCGGTGCTGGTCGAGGTGTAGGGCGCCGTCCGCCCCTAGCGCCGCCCCAGCCGCCAGGCCGCCGCGAAGGCGACCAGGGCCAGGGGCGTGAAGGCGCCGAACAGCCACGGCCCCACGGCATAGGCCGTGGCCGGATCGACGCCGTGGCCAAAGCCCAGCAGGTTGGCCATGGCCCCGGCCGCCGCCGAGCCGGCCGCGCCGCCGATCAGCTGCACGGTGGGCACGGCGGAGGAGGCCAGGGCCTGCTCGTCGGCCGGCGCCGCGGCGATCACCCGCCGGGTGAGGAAGGCCCAGCACAGGCCAAAGCCGCAGCCGATCACCAGGAAGGCGAGGCCGGTCTCGACCAGGCTCCCGCGCGTCACGGCCCAGGCGCTCCAGACCACGCCGATCAGCAGGGTCCCGACGCCGGTGCGGATCGCCAGGCCCTCGCGGGCCGGGGGCAGACCGCCGACCAGCAGGGCGCAGACCGTCCAGCCCGCCGCGATGGCGCCGGTGACATAGCCGGCCATCAGGGGCGAGGCGGCGTGGCGGGCCTGGATGAAGGCGGGGCCATAGACGGTGAAGCCGATGGCGGCGGCCTCGCAGGCGAACATGATCAGCAGGCCAAGGCCGGTGGCGGTGGTCAGGTCGGCAACCGAGCGGGGCAGAAGGCGATCGCGCGTCCCGCGATTGGCCGCCAGCATCGCCGCCATCCCGACCAGGCCCAGCAAGGCGCAGGCGATGGCGGCTGCGGGCGAGGCGACGACCCCGGCCAGGCCGATCAGGCTGACCCCGACGATCAGCAGGGTCAGTTGCAGGGCCGGAACGCGGTTGCGTCCCTCGTCGCGCTTTTCCGAGGGCAGCATGACCGCCACGGCGACCACGAAGATCACGGCCTGGGCGACGAACAGCCAGAACGCGCCGCGCCAGAAGCCGGCCTGGGCGAACAGGCCGCCGACCAGCGGACCCAGCAGGGTGGCGCCGCCCCACACGCCGGCCACGGCGCCATAGACGCGTGGCCACAGACTTTCGGGGAAGAGGGCGGTGATGGCCACATAGCACAGGGCCACGACCGCGCCGGCCCCCAGGCCCTGCACCAGCCGACCCACCACGAAGGTGACGAATTCCGGCGCCAGCGCGCTCATCGCGCAGCCGACCGCATAGGCGACCCCGGCCAGCATGGTGGCCCGCCGCAGGCCAAGCGCGATCGACAGCTTGCCGCTGCAGGCCCCGGCGACGATCGAGCCCATCAGGAAGGCCGCCACCGACCAGCCGAAATACTGGTAGCCGCCGATCTCGCGCGCGACGCTGGGCATGATGGTCGCCGTCACCAGGGTGTCGGCCGCGTTCAGCCAGATGCCCAGGCACAGCAACGCAAAGCGCGGCAGCAGCGCGCGGTCGAACAGGGCAGGGTGGTCGGGCGTTGAGGACATGGGCAGGCGGTGATGCCCTTTTCCGGCCGCCTCGCCAAGTCCGGGCCAGCCGGACCGGGTCGATGAGGCGGTTTGCCGGTTGAAAGGCGGGCCTGGCTCGTGCTTGGTGCGGCGTTAACCTTTGCAAGGCGCTCCCCCGCCCCATGGCCTATCGCGTACCGCGCCATCCGCGCATCGAGCGCCACGCCAGACATCAGACGCGCCTGGCGCGGCTGACCGGCCTTGTGCTGCTGTGGTCGCTGGTGGCGATCATGGCCCTGCTGGCGCAGCGCACCCTACCCACCCAGCATGCGCCGTGGAAGACGCTGAGCGTCGTCGACCCGGTGGGCATGGCCACCCGCATCAAGGCCGCCCGCAGCGGCCGCGACCCAGAGCTTTGCCGGGCCATCCTGGCCAAGGCCGGTCTGACCTATCTGGATCTGCCCGACAGGACCGAGGGCGATTTCTGCGTGGTGCGCGACGCCCTGCGTATCGAGTCCGGCATGGCGCCGCTGATTCCGGCCGACGCGCCGATGGTCTGCAAGGAGGCCCTGGCCCTGTCGATCTGGGAGCGCCAGGTCGTACAGCCCGCCGCCTATGAACTTCTGGGCCAGGGCGTCACGGGGCTGGAGCACTACGGCGCCTATTCCTGCCGGCGCATGTACGGCAAGGCCAGCGGGCCGGTCAGCGAGCACGCCCTGGCCGGCGCCATCGACCTTGCCGGCTTTCGACTGGCCGACGGCAGCCGGATCACGGTGGCCAGCGACTGGACCGATCCTGGCCCCAAGGGCCAGTTCCTGCGCCGGGTGCGCGACGGCGCCTGCCGGGTGTTCCTGACTACGCTGAGCCCCGACTACAACGCCGAGCACCGCGACCACTTCCACCTCGACATGAACGGCTGGAGCAAGTGCGCCTGATCGGCCGCGCGGATCGTCAGGACCGGCTCAGATCCATGCCCAGAGTCGGGCCGATGCCGTCGGGATGCTCGCCGAACGGATGAGATCCGCCGCGCTTGCGGGCGGCGGCGTCCAGCCGCCGGCGCAGGTCTTCGCTCAGGGCCAGGATCGGGCTGTCGTCTTCGCTGTCGCCAGGACGGACCGGGATCGAGGCGGAGATCACCTGGCGCAGGCGCTCGCCAAAGAGGTCATCCTGGGGCGAACCCGGCGGCGGCGGATTTGCGAGAAAGGCCAGCACCTCTTCAAGGGCTGTGTCCGCATCGACGGTCCTTGGCATCTCGACTCCTCACAGCTGCAGCTACGGCAACGGCGGGGGTGCGCGCCGGTTCCCCTAAAGCGTCGCCGCCAGCGCCGCCATCTGGTCGGCGGCTATGCCCCAGCCCTCGGCGAAGCCCATCTGCTCGTGGGTCCGGCAATCCTCGACCGTCCAGTGGCGGGCGATGGCGGTGTAGCGGGTCCTGCCGTCGCCAAGATCCTCGAAGGTGATGATCCCCGTCATGAAGGGCTTGGCCGACGGCTTCCAGGTTTGCGTGAAGGCGTCGGTAAACACGATCTTGCGGTTCTCGATCACCTCCAGATAGACGCCCGGATTGTCGATGACCTCGCCGTTGGGGCCGTTCATGGTGATCAGGCTGTTTCCGCCGGTGCGCACGTCGATGACCGCTTTGGAGACGGACCAGGGCGGTGGGCAGAACCACTTGGGCAGCAGGTCTGGCGTGGCCCAGCACCTGAACAGCTTGTCAGCGGGGACGTCGATGATCCGGGTCAGGACCAGGTCGCGTTGCGGATCGATGCTGGCGGTGTCGAGCGACATGATCGGCTCCATCGGATGGCCGGAAGTTTTGCCTCAAGGACGCGCGGGCTCCACGGATCCCGACAACGACGGGGACTCTATTTTGCGGAGCGGCGCGGCTCCAGCCCTTTGAGGCTGACCACGCCCATCGCGGCCATCAGCCGGTCTGGGGTCGCGCCCTGGACGGTAGGAACCCATTTCACCAGCCAGATCAGCATGCCCAGCAACAACTGCACGACCAGCTTGGGTTCGCAGGCGACGATCGAGCCGTCGACAATGCCGTCCTCGACCAGCCGCTCCAGGTCATTGGTCAGTCTCTGGCCCCAGTCCGACACCTCGGCGCGCTGGGCGTCGGTCAGATAGGACAGATCGCCGAAATACAGCAGGGGCCCGTTTTCCGCAGCGTCATGCAGCAGGTCACGCAGGAAACGTTCGAGCTTTTCCGCCCCCGCGCCGTGCGTGCGGAGGGTGGCCACCAGAATGGTTTCCAGCCGCTCCAGGGACTGAAGATGGCAGGCAAACGCCAAGGCCTGTTTGTTGGGGAAGTAATAGTAGAGCGCCGCATCCCGCAGATCGAGCCTAGCGGCGATCTCGGACATCGTGGCCAGGGCAAAGCTCTTGATATTGATGGTCTCGCTGGCGGCCCGAAGGATCGCATCGCGCTTCTTGGCCGACTTGCGGCTGTGGGATAACGTCCTGGAACCATAGGTTCCTGTCGCCTCGAGAGGGTCTTGACCCTTCACTATGCCCGCCCCGCTTTGCGCCTTTTTTTGGCGTTTGGGAGTCTATTGATCGGATAACGGCTGATCGCAAGCGCCCGCCGTGAAAGTCTAACTTGCATTAAAATATCTAGGTGACCATAAAATTGGTCAACGAAGGTCGGCGCAATGACGGCGGCCCGTAGAAATAAACCTTAGGGAGGTTTCCGTGAAGAAGATCCATTTGCTCGGCGTTTCGCTCGTCGCGCTCATCGCCAGCAGCCCCGCATTCGCCCAGAGCCAGACGTCGAGCTCGACGGTCGAAGAGATCATCGTCACGGCGACCAAGCGCGAGCAGACCCTGCAAGACGTGCCGGTCTCGGTCTCGGTGACCGGAGCCCAGGCCGTTGAGCGCGCCCAGGTGCGCGACCTTATCGACCTGCAGTCGATGGTGCCTTCGCTGAAGGTTTCGCAGTTCAACGCCGTCAGCCAGACCAACTTCGTCATTCGCGGCTTCGGCAACGGCAACGGCAATGACGGCATCGAGAGCTCGGTCGCGGTCTTCATCGACGGCGTCTATCGCTCGCGGTCCTCGTCGGCCCTCGACGACCTTCCTGAAATCGAGCGCATCGAAGTTCTGCGCGGCCCGCAATCGACCCTGTTCGGCAAGAACGTCTCGGCCGGCGCCATCAGCATCGTGACCAAGAAGCCGCAGTTCGATTTCGGCGGCAAGGCCGAGGCCAGCTTCGGCAACTTCAACCAGCAGCAGCTCAAGGCCACGGTCACCGGCCCGCTCAGCGATTCCGTGGCGGTCCGCCTGTCCGGCGGCCTGAACAAGCGCGACGGCTTCGCCACCAACGTGATCACCGGCAATGACGTCAACGACCGCGACCGCTGGTCGATCCGCGGCGACGTCCTGTGGCTCCCGACCGACCAGACCTCGGTCCGGATCATCGCCGACTACAACAAGATCAACGAAGTCTGCTGCACCGTGGTGCAACTGCTGAACGGTCCTGCGACCCAGTTCATCGCCGCGCCGGCCCCCTTCGGTCTGGGGGCCAAGGTCGGCAACCCGGCCACCAAGTTCAATCGCGACGTGACCTTTACCAGCGATCCGGTCAATACCCTGTCGGGCAAGGGCGTTTCGGGCCAGATCGACCATGATTTCGGTTTCGCCGCCCTGACCGCGATCACTGCCTATCGCAAGCAGAACGCCGCGTCGTTCCAGGACATCGACTTCTCCGGCGCCGATCTGGCCACCAATGATCTGGGCAACACGATCAAGACCTTCACCCAGGAACTGCGCCTGGCCTCGAAGGGCGACGGTCCGCTCAGCTGGCTGGTCGGTGGCTTCTACCAGAACGAAAAGCTTGATACCGGCCGCACGATCGCTTTCGGCAAGGACATTCGGGGCTTCGCCGAAGGTCTGAGCGGACCGGTGCCGGCGGCGCTGCTGGGCGCTCTGCCCGCGCCCCTGCGTCCGGCCCTGACCGGTCGTTCCAACCTCTACGCGCTCGAGTTCCTGCAGAGCCTGGTCACGCCGTCGGTCGTTCCGGGCAAGACCTACTTCCAGGCCGGCCATGGCATCGATGACTATTATTCGATGGATCAGACCTCGTTCTCGCTGTTCGGCCAGGCTGACTACGCCGTCACCGACAAGCTGACCCTGACCGGCGGTCTGGCCTTCCTGAGCGACGAAAAGAACGCCAAGTCGAACGTCGTCCTCAAGGACCCCTTCTCGTCCCTGAACCTCAGCGCCGTGCCGCAGCTTTCGGCCCTGGGCCTGCCGGGCAACCTGTATGCCGCCCTCGGCGGTCTGCAGTTCTACTATGGCAACACGACCAACCATGCGCCGGTCAACTTCCCCAACGCTTCGGAGTCGGGGAAGCTGAAGGCCGACAAGGTCACCTACTCGGTTCGTGCGGCCTATGACTTCGGCAGCATCAACACCTATGTCAGCTACTCGACGGGCTGGAAGGCCGGGGCGTTCAACCTGTCCTCCGACAGCCGTCCGCCGAATGCCAACGGCGTCGGCCGCAGCGCCAACCCCGAAGACGTCACCGTGCTTGAAGCGGGCCTGAAGGCCAACTTCCCGGGCGGTTACCTCAACGTGGCGGTGTTCGACCAGGCGATCGAGGGCTTCCAGTCCAACGCCTTCACGGGCCTGGGCTACAGCCTGGTCAACGCCGGCAAGGAATCGGTTCGCGGCTTCGAAGTCGACAGCGCCTACCGCCCCCTGTCCTGGCTGTCCCTGACCGGCGCGGTCACCTATCTCGACCCGAAGTACGACTCCTTCACCGGCGCGGCCTGCGTGAACTATGACACCGTGCGCTGCCCGCTGAACCCGGCGACCGGTCGTCGTCCGAACTTCCGCGATCTGACCGGCGATGCGCCGGCCGGCATTCCGAAGTGGAGCCTCTCGACCTCGGCCACCGCCAACCACAACTTCGGCAACGGCTATGCCGGTTATCTGCGGGTCGAATACGACTACACCAGCGACACGCAGCTGACGGAAACCACCCCGCCCGAGCTGTCGACCTGGGGTCAGAACAACGTCAATGCCAGCCTGGGCCTGATCAACGAAGCCCACCGGCTTGAAGCCATGCTCTGGGTTCGTAACCTGACCGAGGATGACAGCCTGATCGCGACCTTCCCCACCGTGGTGCAGGACGGCAGCTACAGCGGCTATCCGACGGCGCCGCGCACCTACGGCCTGACCGTGCGCAAGTCGTTCTAAGACCCGGACCTGTGCGTCGCCCGGCCCGTCCGGGCGGTGCAGAGACCTGACTTCAGAAGGCGCTTCCGGTTCCGGCCGGAGGCGCCTTCGTCGTTTTGGCGCGGACCCCAAACCTTGACCGCGCCGCCTGGGCGGCTCAGTGTGCCCTCAATTCAAACAAACGTTTCAGGGAGCGCGCCATGGGCCTCTTCGACCTCACCGGCAAGGTGGCGATCATCACCGGATCCTCGCGCGGCATCGGCAAGGCCATCGCCCAGCGCATGGCCGAGCACGGCGCCAAGGTGGTGATCTCCTCGCGCAAGGCCGGGCCCTGCGACGAGGTCGCGGCCGAGCTGAACGCCAAGCATGGCGAGGGAACGGCCATCGCGGTCCCGGCCAATATCGGCTCCAAGGAAGACCTGCAGCGCCTGGTCGACGAGACGAAGGCGGCGTTCGGCAAGGTCGACATCTGCGTCTGCAACGCGGCCAGCAATCCCTATTACGGCCCTCTGGCCGGCATCGCCGACGACCAGTTCCGCAAGATTCTCGACAACAACATCATCAGCAATCACTGGCTGATCGGCATGGTCGCGCCCGAGATGCGCGAGCGCCGTGACGGCTCCATCATCATCATCTCGTCGATCGGCGGCCTGCGCGGCAACGCCATCATCGGAGCCTACAACATCTCCAAGGCCGCCGATTTCCAGTTGGCGCGAAACCTGGCGCACGAGTTCGGGCCCGACAATGTGCGGGTCAACTGCATCGCGCCCGGCCTGATCAAGACCGATTTCGCCAAGGCCCTGTGGGACAATCCCGAGACCCTGGAGCGCTCGACCAAGAGCGTACCGCTGCGCCGCATCGGCGAGCCCGACGAACTGGCCGGGGCGGCGGTCTATCTGGCCTCCAAGGCCGGCAGCTTCATGACCGGCCAGGCGCTGGTCGTGGACGGCGGCGCGACGATCTGACAACGTTTTTCGAGTGTAAGCTTAATAGTGCTTATACGCGTTGGGTTGCAGGGTTCCCGCCCTAGACAAGGAGCGGCGTTGCGACGATTTCTGGCCTCTGTCGTCCTCTTCGGGAGCCTGGCCGTTTGCGCTGGCGCCTGGGCGGCGGATCGCGCCCCGTCGACGATGGCTGTCCGGCTTGAACAACTGAACGACAGTATCGGCGCCCATCAGGTCCGGCGGCCGCCGCGCGACAACGAAGACATCGAGCGGGCCGGGCAGAAAGCGCTTCTCCAGAACGGTCCCGAACGCCTCTATGGCCTGTGGCGCGTGCTCTATGCCTACAAGAGCAACCAGATCCAGGGCCCTTTCAATAGCTGGATCGCCCGGGCCGGCCTGGTCGCCCGACGCGACAACGACGCGTCGCTGCTGGCCTTGACCGAGATGATGGTGCTGACCTACCGCAATGAGACTGGGGGGTTTAAGGCCTTTTCCGAAGCGGAATGGAAGCGACTACTGGATCATCCGTCGCAGGATATCCGCATGATGACTGGCATCGAGCGCGTGCGTCATCTGGGCCAGACCGGACAATGGTCGGAAGCCGCGCGCATGGCCGCCAATCTGACCATGGAGATCGAGCGCCGTGGCGAGATCGCCCGCCCCCTGCTGGCCGAAGCCAATCAGGTGCACTCCTATACGCTGGCGGACATCGGCGACAAGGAAGGGGCCCTGGAGCGGATGACGGAGGCCGCCGCCCTCGACGAGCGCGACGCCTTCTACATGCGCAAGATCGAGCGGGTCTACGATATCGTCTACACGGCCGTTGAGGTCGGCGAGATCGATGCCGCCGAGCGTCTGGCCAAGCTGCATCACCAGATGACCTGGGCCAGTGGCGACCCTGGGCTGCGGGCCTGGGACCGGTTTCTATGCGCGCTCGTCGCCGAAGCCCGTGCGTCGCCGAAAAGTGTTCTGGCCTGCCTTCCCGAAATGACGGCTGCCCTGGCCAAGCCCAACAGTCGACTGCTCGTCCTCATGTTGAAAAAGCGGCTCCTGGCTCAGGCCATGCTGGGTGAGTCCGCTGCCGCACGGTCTGACCTCGCGCGGCTAAGGGCCGTCCCGACAGCCTTGATCGACCGCGATCTGCAGGCCGAACTTCTGGCAGAGGCCTATATCGACCAGGCCGAGGGGCGTAGCCGGGAGGCTTTCCTCAAGCTGGACACCTGGCGTCGCCGGGATCGGGCTGACAGTGACAAGGCCAATACGCGCAGCGCGGCCGAAATGTCGGCAGCGCTGGAAAGCGAGCTGCGCGCCAAGCGCGACGAAAGCCGACGCCTGGCCGCCGAGGTCCAGCTCAATCGCCAGCTGGCCCAGGCCTCGGGCGTGATCGCCCTGCTGTTGGCGCTGCTGGTGGCGGGCGGGGTGACCTGGGCGATCTATCAACGCCGCGCCGCGCGCCATTTGCGCGAGGCCCGTGAGCATGCCGAAGCCGCCAACCAGGCCAAGTCAGCCTTCCTGGCGGTGATGAGCCACGAATTGCGCACGCCGCTGAACGGCATGCTGGGTCTGGCCCAGTCGCTGCGGTCCGACGATCTTCCGTCGCATCAGCGCGAGCAGGTCGAGCTGATCCTGGATTCCGGCGACACCCTGCTGGTGCTGCTCAACGACATTCTCGACCTGTCGAAGATCGAGGCAGGCAAGCTTGAGATCGCGCCCACCGCCGGCGATCTGGCCCAGGTCTGTGCGCGCCTGATCGGCGGCTATCAGCCCACCGCGCGCGACAAGGGCATTGAGCTGGTCTTCCGCATCGAGGGCTTGCCGCCCGGACCGCTGCTGTTCGACGCCGTGCGCCTGCGCCAGTGTCTGAGCAACCTGGTTTCCAACGCCCTGAAGTTCACCAATACGGGACAGGTCGAGGTGACCCTGTCGTGCGGACCTGATCTGGCCACGGGGCGCCAGCGCGTCCGTCTGCGGGTGCTGGACACCGGCATCGGCATGAGCCAGGCCACCCTGGCCAAGCTGTTCGGCGCCTTCACCCAGGCCGACGCCTCGACGACCCGCACCTTTGGCGGCACTGGCCTGGGGTTGAACATCACCCGGCGACTGGTCGAGTTGATGGGGGGCGACATCCAGGTGCAAAGCCACGAGGGCCACGGCTCGATCTTTGTCGTGGAGATGCTGGCCGACGCCTGCGCCGCCTCTGACGACGCGCCGGCCGACGTCGACGGCGCCGAAGATGAGCCCTCCTTCGCCGCCCTGCATGGCCGCCGCGTGCTGGTGGTCGACGACCACCCCGTCAACCGCCGTGTCATCCGGCTGTTCCTGACGCCGTTCGAGTGCGAGCTGGTTGAGGCCGAAAACGGCCGAGAGGCGCTGGACGCCCTGGAGACCGGCCTCATCGACATCGTGCTGATGGACGTCAACATGCCGGTGATGGACGGGCTGACGGCCACGCGTCTGCTGCGCGCCGATCCGCGCTTCGAACGGCTGCCGGTCATTGCCCTGACCGCCGACGTGATGTCGGCCCAGATCAAGACCTGCCTGGCGGCCGGGGTCGACGCGCATGTCGCCAAGCCCATCGACCTGCGCGACCTGCTGTCGGCGATGGATCGGGTTCTGTCCGCGCGAGTCCCTGCTGGGCGAACCGCTAGTCCGGACGCCGTACCTCGAAGCGCATGACCTGACCCTGCTCGGGGTCGAAATAGCCGCCGACATGGGTGAAGCCGCAACGGGCCAGCACCTTCTGCGAGGCGATCCGCGCGGGCATGGTCTCGGCCGTGACCAGCGACACCCGGGGGTCACGGAAGGCGCGGGCCATCAGCAGGCCTGCGGCCTCGACGCCATAGCCCTTGCGATGCTCGGCCTCGACCACCGAATAGCCGATCTCGACCTCGCCCCAGATGTTGGGCGGACCCTTGAAGCCGCAGACGCCGACCAGCCGGTTCTGGGCGATCATGTACCAGCCGACATAGCCCGGCTCGTCGGGATGGTCGGCCAGCAGGCCGCGCATCCAGTCGCGGGTGGCCGGGTCATTGTGTTCCGGCGGCCAGGAGACCGGCGGCTTGACGCCCAGGCATTCGGCGATGGCCTCTCCGCCCACGTCCTCAGCGTCGAACGTCTCGGCGGTGGCGCTGATCAGCGAGATGACCTGGCCGCGTTCCACGAGCATCGATACGGCCATCAGCCCTGTCTCCCCGGAGCGCTCCAAGGCGCCTGCGTTGCTCTGGTGGTAGAGCCGGCGAAGGTGTCGATCAACCGCCCAGACGGGGCCGGGCCGCCGCCAGTCGCGCGATGGCCTCGTCCAGGGTCGCGTCGGCCTTGGCGAAACACAGGCGCATGATGTGGGTCACCGGGCTTTGCGCATAGAAGGCCGAGACCGGTATGGCCGCCACCCCGTGCTCGCGGACCAGGGCCAGACAGACCGCGCGATCGGCCAGCGCGATGCCGGAGGCGCGCAGGTCGACATTGAGGAAGTAGGTCCCGGCGCTGGGCAGCACCCTGTAGCCGGCCCCCTCCAGCCCGGCGGTCAGGCGATCGCGCGAGACCTGCAGGCCGGCCGGCATGGTGGAAAACCAGTCGCGATAGTGTTCCAGTCCCCAGGCCACGGCCGCCTGCAGGTTGGGCGGGGTGGTGAAGGTCAGGAACTGGTGGGCGGCGGCGAGAGCCCGGGTGAGGGGCGGGGCGGCGCACAGGAAGCCGACCTTCCAGCCGGTCATGCCGAACATCTTTCCCGCCGAGCCGATCTTCACCGTCCGCTCGCGCATGCCGGGGAAGTCCATCAACGAGCGGTGGCGGGCGCCATCGAAGGTGACCGCCTCCCACACCTCGTCGCAGACGGCGATGGCGTCATGGGCGACGCAGAATTCCGCCAGCAGGGCCAGGTCCGCGTCGGGCGTCACGGTTCCGGCCGGATTGAGCGGGCTATTGAGCACCACCATCCGCGTCCGGGGCGTGAAGGCGGCTTCCAGCATGGCGCGGTCGAAGCGCCAGTGCGGCGGCTCCAGGCGGACCAGACGCGGGATGCCGCCGGCCCGGCGCACCAGCGGCAGATAGGCGTCGTACAGCGGCTGGAACAGCACCACCTCGTCGCCCGGCGAGATCAGCGAAAAGAAGGCCGCCGCCAGGGCCTCGGTCGCGCCGGAGGTGACGGTGATCTCGCTGGCGTCCAGATCCAGCCCCTGGCTCAGGCGATAATGCTCGGCGACAGCGGCGCGCAGTTGCGGCAGGCCGCGCATCGGCGGGTACTGGTTGGAGCCGCTCATCAGCGCCTCGGCGGCCCTTGCGCGCAAGGGCTCGGGTCCGGCGTCGTCCGGAAAGCCCTGTCCCAGATTGATGGCGCCCAGCTCGCGCGCCAGGCCGCTCATCTCCTCGAAGATGGTGGTGGGCAGGTTGTCGAAGACAGGATGGACCATGATCGGGGATTGCCTGTTGCCTGGATTGTCTGATCGCACATTATCGCACCCATGCGCATCCTGCCCTTTGAAGCCCGACACGCCGATGCCTGGCGCGACCTGAATGTCGCCTGGATCTCCACCCTCTTCCGGATGGAGCCCAAGGATCACGAGGCGCTGAACGACCCGGTCGGCAAGATCCTCGACAAGGGCGGTCACATCCTGATGGCCGAGACCGACGAGGGCGAGATCATCGGCTGCGTCGGGCTGATCCTGCTGGATGACGGCGGCTTCGAGGTGGCCAAGATGACGGTCACCGAGCAGGCGAGGGGCACGGGGCTGGGCCGGCTGCTGATGCAGGCCTGTATCGACAAGGCCCAGGCGCTGGGCGCGCCACGGCTCTATCTGGAGACCAATTCCAGCCTCGCGCCGGCCTTGGGGCTGTATCGGGCGATGGGATTTGTCGATCTGCCCCACCGCGACACGCCGTATGCGCGGGCGGATGTGTTCATGGAGCGGCGGGTTTAGGGGGGCGACGGACTAGCCCCCTCCGCGCCGTCGGCGCTCCTCCCCCGTAGGGGGAAGATGAGATCGGCGCGCTTCATCTTCCCCCTACGGGGGAGGACGGCTGCGCAGCAGCCAGGAGGGGGCAAGTGCATCGAGCACACGATCCCCAAGCAACCTTCACCGCAGCTCACGCATTCCCGAAGCTCAACCGGGCTATCAGGAGAGACACATGAGCGGCGTAGGCATCATCGGCGCGATCATCATCGGCATTCTGGCCGGCTGGATCGCCGAACAGATCATGAAGCGCAACCACGGCCTGCTGACCAACCTGGTCGTCGGTGTGGTCGGTTCGTTCCTGGGCGCGTTTGTCGCCAGCGCGCTGGGCATTGGCTGGGGCGGCTTCATCGGTAGCCTGGTGATCTCGACGATCGGCGCGATTCTGCTCCTGGCCCTGCTGGGCCTGATCAAGCGCTGAGCGTTCCCATTCTCCGCTCTTCCCGGCGAAGGCCGGGATCCAGATCGAACCCAGTGTGTTGACCGGACTGGCGTCGTCGAAAGGCGCGTCATCCCAAAACGCTCAGGCTGAATCTGGACCCCGGCCTTCGCCGGGGAGAGCGGGGGGTAAATTAGGCGGATGCCGCCAAATCCGCCGCCGCGACGCTTTGGCGCCGCATGCGGCGCGCCAGGTCGCTGAGCAGGAAGTTGGGGATGTCGCCGACCGGCATGGGGCGTCCGAACAGGAAGCCCTGGAAATGGTCGCAGTGCATTTCCCCCAGCATCCGCGCCTGATCGGCAGTCTCCACGCCCTCGGCCGTGACCTGCAGCTTCAGGGTCTGGCCCAGCAGGGTGATGGTGCGGACGATGTCGCTGATGGCGGTGTTCTCGCCCATCTCGGCGACGAACGAGCGGTCCAGCTTGATCTTGTCGAACGGGAACCGCCACAGATAGGCCAGGCTGGAATAGCCGGTGCCGAAGTCGTCCATGGCGATCTTCACGCCCAGGGTCTTCAGCGCCGCCAGCTGTTCCAGGGTTCGGGCCGTGTCGTTGAGTAGCAGGCCCTCGGTGATTTCCAGCTCAAGCCGTGACGGATCCAGGCCCGAGTCGCTGAGCGCACGCGCCACCTGGCCGACCAGGTCGCCCGAAGCGAACTGGTTTGGCGACAGGTTGACGGCCACGGTCAGGGGCGCGGGCCATGAGGCGGCCTGTCTGCAGGCTTCGTTGAGCACCCACTCGCCGATCTTGCCGATCAGGCCCCACTGCTCGGCGCACGCGATGAAGTCATTGGGCGGAACCAGGCCGCGACGCGGATGCTCCCAGCGGAGCAGCGCCTCAAAGCCGGTGATGTCGTGCTCGCGACAGCCGATCAGCGGCTGGAAAAAGACCCTCAGCTCGTCATTCTTCAGCGCGGCGCGCAGATCCATCTCCAGCGCCCGCCGCTCCTGGGCCCCGACATCCATCGACAGCTCAAAGAACCGATAGCCCCCGCGACCGTCGCCCTTGGCGCGGTATAGGGCCAGGTCGGCGTTCTTCAGCAGGCTGTCGGGATCGGCCGCATCGACCGGGGCCTTGGCGATGCCGATGCTGGCGCCGATCAGGACATTGTGGCCCTTAATGTCATAGGGCTGGGACAGGGTCTCGACGATGGCGCGCGCCAGCTCGCCCAGAGCTTCCGGCGCCGGAGCCGGGGCGACGACCACGGCAAACTCGTCGCCGCCGAGGCGGGCCACGAAGCCGGCCTCGCCGACGCACTGGCGCAGGCGCTCGGCGACCTCGGTCAGCAGGGCGTCGCCCACAGGGTGGCCCAGGCTGTCATTGACGCCCTTGAAATAGTCCAGGTCCAGGCACAGCACGGCGCAGCCGCCGACGGCGTCATCGGCTTGGGCATGGTCGGTCCAGGCCTTGCTCAGGGCCTGCAGGAACGACAGGCGGTTGGGCAGCTGGGTCAGGACGTCGAAATGGGCCAGGCGCGAGATGCGCGCCTGGGCCTCGCGGGCTGCGGTGACGTCGGCCCCGACGCCGCGGAATCCCATGAAGGCGCCGTCCTTGTCGTGGATCGGCTTGGCGCTCAGCGACCACCAGTGGGTCAGGGCGCCCACCTGCACCGGCACGACGATATCCCGGAAGGTTCTGTGTTCGGCCAGCAGCGCCGCCAGCGAGGCCACCGGGCCTGTCGGGCCTTCGACGGCGGGACCGCACAGGGCGGCCAGGGTCTGGCCCAGAAGCGCGCGCCGGTCGGTTCCGGCGGCGGTGGCCATCCGGTCGGACACGTAGCTGAGCGCGCCGTGTGCATCGATTTCCCAGAGCCAGTCGCTGGCGCCTTCCTCAAAGTCGCTGAGCAGCAGGCTGACGACCTGTTTCTGGCGTT
This sequence comes from Caulobacter sp. FV1ye13L, assembly GCF_058681155.1. The sequence continues at coordinate 344,006 of NZ_CM178732.1, read as the reverse complement.
CCAGCTCCTCGCCGGCCACCAGGCGTTCGGCGAACACCTTGGCGTGCGACAGGCACGAGAGGCTGACCACCAGGTAGCAAAAGATCAGAAGGCCGCCCAAGGCCAGCAGGATCGGGTCGCCGCTGCGCGCCAGGACATACAGCGAGCCAATCACCATCGGGGTTGAATAGGCGATCGCGGCGGGCGGAAAGGCCAGCATGGCAAATCCGCCGCAGCCGACCATGCCGGCGATCACCGAGACGATCATCATGCGCATCTGCACGCTGGCGGCGTCGCCATCCATGGCCAGGATGGGCAGGGCGCCCCACAGGCAGCCCAGCAAACCCGCCTGGGTCGCGATACGGCGCAGGCCGCCCGCAGACACGGTGGACTTGCCGCCCTTGCGGCGCTGGGCGGCCAGCCAGCCGCGCAGGCCCAGCAGGCCATAGCTGATCACCATGGCCGACCAGATGATCAGGCCGGTCCGATGCGGACCGGTCAGGCCGGCAAGGCAGACCAGCATGGCGATGACGATGTTGGCGCCCATCATGATGGGCGTCAGGCGCAGGATGCTGGCCAGTTGCTCCATGCGCACACGCCCGGCCATTTCCTCGGGCACGACGGGCAGCATGGGGGACAGCAGGGGGGCCAAACGCCCCGCAATGATCGAGATGGCGGCGGCCTTGCCCACGGCGCGGTCCTGAGTTCCCCGGGACGAAGAAGCCCCGCCGGCGACCTTCGACGGTTTTGGTGAACCAGGCGTTAAGCCCTTGTGGCCGCGCACGCTCTGCGTGTTCGGCGCGACGGTTTGGCGCGGGGCTCAGCCAGAAAAAAGGCCGCCGACCCGAGAGGGGCGGCGGCCTTTGTCAGATCAGGACTTGAGGTCCTATTCTTCCTTGACGCGACGCTTGCGGAACGACGGGTTCAGGGTCTGCTTGCGCAGGCGGATGTTCTTGGGCGTCACTTCGACCAGCTCGTCTTCCTCGATATAGGCGATGGCCTGCTCGAGGGTCATGCGGCGCGGCGGGGTCAGGCGAACGGCTTCATCCTTGCCCGAGGCGCGGATGTTGTTCAGCTGCTTGGCCTTCATCGGGTTGACGTCGAGGTCGTCCTGACGGGCGTTCTCGCCGATGATCATGCCCTGATAGGTCTTTTCGCCGGCGCCGACGAACATGGTGCCGCGATCTTCCAGGTTCCACAGCGCGAAGGCGGCGGTTTCACCGTCCGAGTTGCTGACCAGAACGCCCTTGCGCTGGCTGTCGATGGCGCCCTTGTAGGGCTCGTAGTGGCTGAACACGCGGTTCAGCACGCCCGAACCGCGCGTGTCGGTCAGGAACTCGCCCTGATAGCCGATCAGCGAACGCGACGGGGCCACCAGTTGCAGGCGGGTCTTGCCGGCGCCCGACGGGCCCATGTCCTTCAGCTCGGCCTTACGCATCGAGAGCTTCTCGATGACGATGCCCGAGAACTCGTCGTCGACGTCGATCATGACGTCTTCGATCGGCTCCAGGCGCTTGCCGGTTTCCGGATCGGTCTGGAACACGACGCGCGGACGGCTGATCGACACTTCGAAGCCTTCGCGGCGCATGCCTTCGATCAGCACGCCCAGCTGCAGTTCGCCGCGACCGGCGACTTCATAGGCGTCGCCTTCGGCCGTTTCGCTGACCTTGATGGCCACGTTGGATTCGGCTTCGCGCAGCAGACGGTCACGAATGACGCGGCTTTGGACCTTGTCGCCTTCCTTGCCCGCCAGCGGGCTGTCGTTGACCGAGACGGTCATCGAGATGGTCGGCGGATCGATCGGCTGGGCGGGCAGGGCCTCGGTGACTTCCATGGCGCACAGGGTGTCGGCCACGGTCGCCTTGGACAGGCCCGCGATGGCGACGATGTCGCCGGCTTCGGCTTCATCGACCGGCTGGCGCTTCAGGCCGCGGAAGGCCAGCACCTTGGTGATGCGGCCGCGCTCGATTTCCTTGCCGTCCAGCGACAGGGCGTGGATCGACATGCCGGGGACGGCCTTGCCCGAGGTGATGCGGCCGGTCAGCAGGCGACCCAGGAACGGGTCGTTTTCGATCAGGACCGACAGGATCTGGAACGGCTTGTCGACGTTCGCGACGACCTTGGGCTCGGGCACGTGGCGCACGATCAGGTCGAACAGGGGAGCCAGGGTGCTGTTGGGCTGGTTCATGTCCAGCGTCGCCCAGCCGTTCTTGCCCGACGCATAGATGTGCGGGAAGTCGAGTTGCTCGTCCGTAGCGCCCATGGTGGCGAACAGGTCGAACACGTCGTTCAGGATCCGGTCCGGATCGGCGTGCGGACGGTCCACCTTGTTGAGGCAGAGGATCGGACGCAGGCCCATCTTCAGGGCCTTGCCCAGGACGAACTTGGTCTGCGGCATGACGCCTTCTTCGGCGTCGACCAGGATGACGCAGCCGTCGACCATGCCCAGGATGCGTTCGACTTCGCCGCCGAAGTCGGCGTGGCCGGGGGTGTCGATGATGTTGATGCGGGTTTCGCCCGCTTCGCCGTGCCACAGGACGCTGGTGCACTTGGCCAGGATGGTGATCCCGCGCTCGCGCTCCTGGTCATTGGAGTCCATGGCGCGCTCGGTCGTGGCTTCGTTCGCGCGGAAGATGCCGGACTGGGCCAGGAGCTGATCGACGAGGGTGGTCTTGCCATGATCGACGTGCGCGATGATGGCGATGTTTCGCATGGACATGGAGAAGGCGAACTTTCGGGGAAGAGACGGGAGATGACGCTGCGCGCATCAGGCGCGCGGCTTTTACGCGACTGCGCTGCGTTTATCCACCCCACCTGTTGAGAAAGGAGATTCGACGGAAACCGGTGTCATCCCGAAAGCCTTGATTTTGCGGGGTTTGAGAGCCCTTCGCGGGCGCAGTTGTTTCACCGGCAACCAATTGTGCACTGCAGCATGCGGGAAAAATGGGCGCTATTGAGCGACCGGCGTTACATAACCCTTGTCCTGCATGGGTTTTTCTTCAAACCCCTTCAGCAAAATCGACATTAAAGTCCACTTTTCCGCTTGCCCAATTTCGCACCGCACCCTATAAACGACCTGTGAGGCGGCCTTGTCGCCTCTGCCCTTCCTGGGCGTTTCCTCCCTAATGAACTGCCCGGCTCTCGAGCCGGGCTTTTTTTTGGTCTGGACGCTGAAAGCGGTCACAAGGCCATCAATCCGGCTCCGGCCGGTGCTGCTGCGGTGATCCAGCGGCCGATCGGATCGGCGCAACAGGGCGATCCTGAGCCTTAACGCAGGCTGGAAACATCCAGATCCGCCAGGGCGCGGGTCAGGCGATCGGCGTCGGCGGCCAGCTTGATCAGCCCCTGGGTCGGCTCGCGCGTCGACTCATTCATGTAGAGCGCGCGGTTGATCTCGATCTGCAGGGCGTGAGTACGCCGCGCCGGCCGGCCATAGTGCTCTGTGGTGTAGCCGCCGGCATAGGGCGCGTTGCGGGCCACGCGATAGCCCATCGATTCCAGCTCTCGCTCGACCAGCGCGGTGAGTTTGGGCGAGCAGGCGGCGCCGAACCGGTCGCCCAGCACAATATCGCAAGACCCGCCGCCCCGCGCTCTCTGGCCCCGGGCCGCCGCCGCCGGCATCGAATGCCAGTCCACCAGAACCGCGCAGCCATGAGTCGCCCGCGCCGAGGCCAGCAGACGGTCCAGCGCGTCGTGATAGGGGCGGTGGGCCAGCTCGACGCGGGCCTGGGCCTCGGCGAAGGTCAGCTTTCGAGCATAGATGGGACGTCCTTCGCCGGCGACCCTGGCGATGGCCCCCAGGCCGGCGACCACCCGCGCCGAGCGGCTCCGGGCATAGTCGGGCAGTTCGTCCTCGAACATCGCCGGGTCCAGCTCCCACGGCTCGCGATTGAGATCGATATAGGCCCGGGCCAGTCGCGCCTGGATCACCGCTGCGCCCAGCGAGGGCGCGCTGGCGATGATCTGGTCGACGAAAGCGTCTTCCGAGCCCCGTATCGCCTCGGCGTCCAGCCGCGCGGCGGCCATCATGTCGGCGGGATAGATGCTGCCTGAGTGGGGCGAGGCGAAGACCAGGGCCGTGGGCGGCGGCGCGGGTTCGGGCGCGGCGCGCAGAACCTCATGGGCCGGGCCGGCGAGGGGAGCCACGGAAGACGCGGCGGCTGTCGCCGGCGGCTTCCTCGTCGCGTTAGGCTCCCAAGCGCTCATGGGTCATAGTCGCAAGGCTGGCCGGGCGCGGTCAAACACCTTTGGCCACCCCACCGGGAAAAGTCGGGCGGTCCTGTCGAACAGGCGCCGGGTTCATCCCCGATTTACAGTCAGCGCGTTACAGTGACCCCCCCAACGCCGACGATCTGCGGAAAAAGACCAAAATGGCTCGCATCCTTCTCGCCGAAGACGACGACTCGCTCCGGGGTTTCCTGGCCCGGGCGCTTGAGCGCGCCGGATTCGAGGTTCAGGCCTGCGCCGATGGCGAGGAGGCTGTTCAGCATCTCGATCATCCGTGGGACCTGCTGCTGACCGACATCGTCATGCCCGGCATGGACGGCATCGAGGTGGCCCGCCAGGCCGCAGCCCGCGACCCGGCCCTGCGCATCATGTTCATCACCGGTTTCGCCGCCGTGGCCCTGTCGGCGCAAGACCGCGCGCCCGCCGGCGCCAAGGTGCTGTCCAAGCCTGTCCACCTCCGCGACCTGGTCGCCGAAGTCGAAAAGATGATGGCCGCCTGAGTTTTTCCGCCCCGCCCGATAATTTAAATCTGGCGGCTTGCGCGACGCGAAAGCCGCCGCTATACCCCGTCACCTTCCCGCCCGGGACACTTTTACAGTGCTTCAGGGTCGCTTTGGCGGATGCGTAGCTCAGCGGGAGAGCACCTCGTTGACATCGAGGGGGTCACAGGTTCAATCCCTGTCGCGTCCACCACTTCCCTTCAAGCCCATGAACGGCCTGCGAAATCTGGAAAGTCCAGAGCGCACAAGGGCTTCTGCGACACCACCATGCTGCACACGGTCACTTCCAGACCGTCAGAAGATGGTGGCAGTTCAGGCTCTTCACGCCGATCTGGCCGCGACACCAGCCTTGATCCAGAACCGTCTTCACGGTCGCCTTCACCGTCTTCACGGTCACGCCGTCGTCAGCGGCGAAACCCTCCCGGCCTGATCGTCCGTGGCACGATCTACCACGTCAGAATCAGAGTCCCCCGGAGCCTCGAAGCTCAGGTCGGGCGATCCCATCTGACGAAATCCCTCGGCACCGGGGTTCAGTCGGACGCGATTCGTAAGGCTCGATTGGTTGTCGCTGACTTCGAGCGTTGGCTTATGGCGGGAGACTGGAGCGTCGGGCCGTTCGCCGTGCATGAGTCCGTCGCGGTCGCCATCGCCGCCCCCGTGTCGCCTGTGGCTATTCCCAAGGTCGAGCCAGCGGCACCGGGGAAGACGTTCAGGGAGGTGTTCGACCTATTTCTCTCAGACCCGTCGCGTGACCGGACACAGAAGACCGCCTCGATCTACGAGGGTCTGTTCACCGTGGTCTCGGGCGTCTGGGGCGCGGACATCGCGCTCGATGACATCGACCGGGCCAAGTGCCGTGAACTGCTCGACGTGTTGCGAACCTTGCCGTCCAATCCGACGAAGCGGTTCCCAAAGATGACCATGGTCGAGGCTTCGCGCATGGCGAAGGAAACCGGCCTGACCACAGTTCTCAGCGCGGGTTCGATCAACGGCTACATGGCCAAGCTGCGGACCTTGCTGACGTTCGCCGTGCAGGAGGGCTGGATCGAGCGCAACGTCGCCAAGGGGCTTGGCGTGATCGACCCAATTCGGCGCCGTGACAAACGTCTGCCCTTCGCCACCGAGCAACTCCGGCTGATCTTCGACGCCCCGCTCTATCGCGGCTGCATGGACGACGGCGCGGGCTACGCCACGCCGGGACCGAGCCGTCCCCGGCGTGGTCGTTTCTGGATTCCGCTGATCGCCCTCTACACAGGGATGCGGCTGAACGAAATCTGCCAGCTTGATGTGGCCGACATCCAGATCGTCGAGGGTGTCGATTGCATCTTCGTGGGTCTGGGGCCTTCCACCGAAGCCTCCGACAAGCGGCTGAAAACGGCCAGCAGCGAACGATACATCCCCATCCATCCCGCGCTGCATGATCTGGGGCTGATGGATTTCGTTGCCAAGCAGCGGCGGGCTGGCCGCCGGAAGCTGTTTTCCGATCTGCCCGCGTCGAGCACGGGCTACTACTCGGACAAGTTCAGCCGATGGTTCAGCCGCTTCACAGAGAAGGCAGGCGCCGCGCGTCCGCGAACCTGCTTTCATAGCTTTCGGCACTGCTATCGCGACGCCCTGCGCGAGGCGGGCATACCCCATGAGGTCGCGCTGGCCCTCGGCGGCTGGGCGTCGGCCGGAGGGAAGGGGGATGTTGAGATCGCCGCCGCTTACGGCCGGGGCTACCGTCTGTCCACGCTTCTACAGGCTGTCGAGAAGGTCGAGTTTCCGGGTTTGGACCTTGGTCATCTGCGGCCGTCCAATAGGCCGCCATCCGGCGCCCTATCGCCCGACCTGAGCTTCGAGGCTCCGGGGGACTCTGATTCTGACGTGGTAGATCGTGCCACGGACGATCAGGCCGGGAGGGTTTCGCCGCTGACGACGGCGTGACCGTGAAGACGGTGAAGGCGACCGTGAAGACGGTTCTGGATCAAGGCTGGTGTCGCGGCCAGATCGGCGTGAAGAGCCTGAACTGCCACCATCTTCTGACGGTCTGGAAGTGACCGTGTGCAGCATGGTGGTGTCGCAGAAGCCCTTGTGCGCTCTGGACTTTCCAGATTTCGCAGGCCGTTCATGGGCTTGAAGGGAAGTGGTGGACGCGACAGGGCCGATAAGGTGGGTGTTTTCACGGTCGCCCAACGGTTCCGTTTGACCGTCCTCCACCGTCTCTGCGGCAGCGTTGATGATGGCGTCGTCGGCCATGTTTGGACCTCTTAGACTCAGGTGCGGGATTGGCCGCCAGGCTGCCGATCTGTCTGGGTCGAGGTCAACGATGTTGGGGTCGGCGCCATGGTCACAGCGCCGATTTAACGGCCGTTAAATTTGGATCACGCCGTCGCGACGGTCTCACCACGGTCCTCCTCGACCGTCTGCATGGACCGTTTCGTCCGCATGACCGTGGCCGTGGACACGCCGGTAGATTTGGCGACCGCCCGGATCGACTGGCCCTCGGCGAGGGCTTTGCGGACCTTGTCGATACGGATCGGTGCCACCGGCGGACGGCCAAACTTCACGCCTTTGGCTTTTGCACGGACCTGCCCGGCGACGATTCTGCTCGTGATGATCGCCCGCTCGAACTCGGCGAACACGCCCAACATCTGGAAGAGCATGCGTCCGGACGGCGTGCTCGTGTCGATGGCCTGCTGATGCAGATAGAGGTCGCAGCCCTGGCCACGCACATCACTCAGGAAGGCCACCAGATCGCTCAGGGAGCGCCCAAGACGATCAACTGACCACGCCGCCACAATGTCCACCTCTCGCCGTGCCACGGCCTTCAGGAGGCTGTCGAAGCCCGGCCGCCGATCCCTGCCTTTGGCGCCCGAGATGCCCTCGTCGGCGAAGGTCTGGACGATGGTCCAGCCGGATCGCGCGGCGACCTCGCGCAGGACGACCAGTTGGTTCTCAACGGTCTGCTGGTCCGTGCTGACCCGGACATAGAGAGCGGCGCGCTTCAGGTCTGGCCTCCGGGTTGGTGGTGCTGGACGCGAAGACTCTCATGGATCGGCGGCGGGTCAAGCAGACCGCGCTGGGCTAAGCCGCCGACACGACCTCGTAGGCCCACTGCCAGGACGAGTAGAGGAACGGTGTGCCCTGCATGTCGGTCAGCTTCGCTCTGATGCGGAAGCGGGTGCCGACCGGGTAGTTGCGGCTCAGGGCCTTGGAGCATTCGACGCGCAGTGTGGTTGCGTGTCGTTGGCCAGGCACGGGCCGGATGTGGGCAGCACCAGTCTTGCCCGGGATGAAGCTCTCGACCTCAACCCATTCATAGTCGTCGTTCTTGGCCATGGCGTCCCCCAACGACCTAATCCTACCAAGGTCGAACATCTGCGGCCAAGCTCCGTCAGGATCGGTCGTATGGGTAAGGCCGCCCTGTTGGCGACCAGGTGGCGGCCGGCTACGGTGGCCACGGGTGAAGGGGGCTGGTGATGCTGAAGCAACGACGCGGTGGAGTGCGCAACTCGCTGACATGGCTCGGTTGGGCCTGCGTGGGGCTGTTCATCACCATGATGGTGTTGATCGTCACCGCTGCTGTCCACGGCTACTACTGACCGATAGATCCACGCACCATGGGACGCTAACCGATGCCCTCGAAGATCCACCTGATCTGCAAGCAAGGCGACGGCCTACACGTCGTGGATAAGAAGGAGGCCATCTTCCTGAGCGAAGCTTGGCTTCTATCGCCTTCCGAGATCGAGGCCCTCCAGGGTGGTCAGGTGCTGCTACACGGTGTGAAGTCTCAACCCTCCTACTTCGGCGGCACGATCATTGATGTGCGTCCCATCGAAGGGGAGGAAGAGGAAGCCGGGCGAGTCCGCTGCTCTTTCACCATCCAGAGCACGTTGGCGGCCAAGGGCGTGCCTTGGGACCAGCGGGGGAAGTCCCATGGCATGGCGTGGACATCAGGCGTCTTGGAACTCGACGCCTAGTCGCTTCCGGCCGCGTGACAAAACCCTGCCTGTAAAGTCCGGACAGAACTCGTTGCGTGGCCTCGATCCGGGGTGCCCTGAATCGCGTGTTGGAAAGCATCTGGTTCTGTCACGCGCGCCTCGCGCCCACCGATCATCACGCTGGTGACGTCACGGCTTTCTCGGTGCCAACGACGAGACATTCGGGGGAGATTTGCAGGAACGGTTGCGCGCCTGGCTGCGCGCCCGCCGTCACGGGAAAACCCCTACGGATGTCTACTTCCTTATGGAGTCTATAAAGGGGAGAGACATGTGAAGGGGAAATCGCACTCCCACCCACACCCCCGTTCGATCATCACCCCAGTGTCGGGCGCGCAAATGTGGTGGCGAACCTGGCCGTCGCACGGTCGTGCACGGGTCAGTGGAACACCCTGAACAGCGTCGCCTCGACCTCGTCCTCGAACTCGAACACCACGATGCCGCGCTCGGTCAACACGCGGCGGAACCAACGTCCCCGTGTGCGATGGCAGCACCATTGTTCGGCGACAATCCGACGATAGTCGTCATCACGGTCGTCAAAGTTGACGGCGATCTCGATGCGGTAGGGGGCGGCAAACGTGCCCGGCGAGGACGGCTTGTTCATGCTCGCGCTCTCGGCTCGCCAAACAGCACCAGCCAGCCAACTTGGGCGGCCAGCAGCCATCGACGGTGGGCTATCAGCTTCCGAAAGACGGATAGCTTGGCGTCGGTTGAAAGGCCGCCACCAAGGGCGAGGTAGTTGGGTGCCCGAGAGCACCAGTAGGTGGAGAAGTGGCGCTGGCTGGCAGTCAATCTGCGACGCAGGAACTCTGGGTAGAAATCGAACACGAACGTCCTCGGGGTCGGAAAGCCGATCAGCCCAATGCGGACCGGTCGAACTATTTAGCTCCCCGGTAGCCCCACCAACCGCCGCTGAAAAACTTGGTCGCACCCCCCACGCGAATAATGATTCTCGGGACGCAGGTGCGGTATTCTGGGGTCAGGTCGAGAGACGGGCAGGCCCGCCCCACGGCCGCAAAGCCGATTTTAAAACCAACGATTTCCCAACCTCCCGCTCATTTTAGCGGGGCAACAGACAGGTGCATTTTGAAGACCTTTACCGAAGATCTCGCCTCGCGTTCCGCGCCCAGCGCGTGCCTGGGGACGCTCGCTACTACCTCCACACCAATGTCGGCGGCCGACACCGCGTCAAAGGGGTTTCCCCTCTTCGGTGATGATGGCTACGTCCATGATGATATCTACCGACGTCCCATAACGCTCAAGAAAATGACCGAAAAAGCATGGGCGAAAAAGTTTCAGCCAATCACCCACCCGGAAACTGGTAGCCGCCTCTTCAACTTGGACAAACCTTCCGATCGTTCATTCATGAAGGAACTCGATAGCGACCACATTTGGACCGAGCTTGAGGTCAATACCGGCGCGGGCTTGAAGAGGATCCTTGCTCCCGGAGCACACACCGTCGGGCGGGTTGGCACCTACATCACCCTGATCAAGTGGCTACCTCGCGATCGCGATCTGACTGTTATGATGTCGTAGACTGACGCTCATCGCATTGGAGAGCTTTGGCCTGCCAATGCGATGACCCCGTCATCAGTGCCCCCTTTGCGCCGCCCCCCAATTAGGCAGGCGAGCAAGGTGGGCGACGTTCCGGGCAGCCTTGGCAACTCTAATGACGCCTTTCCCGGAAGAAAGGCTCGGCCTTAGATTGCTAGTGCCTTTCGCAGCGCATCTTGAACATCGGCGTAGAACAGAACCTGGACCCTGGTGGCCAGGTCATCGGACAAGTCGGCCAATGATCTACGGCAAGAAACGGGGAGTAAGATCGCTTCCGCTCCACGCTCGAACGCCCGCTCGATCAGATCGACAGGATTGTGGATTGGCTCAAGCGAGCCGCCCAGCGTGAGGTGGCCGGCTATGATGATGCCGCCGCGCACGGACCTGCCAAGCAGCGCCGACGAGAGTGCAACCAGCAGAGCCACCCCAGTCTGCGCGCCGGATCGGGCGCCATCGAGCGCGCGAAGTTGAACCGTGAACTCATGGTCGCGGGGGCTTCTCTCACCGACCAGCTCACGGGAGCGAGCGGACAGATTCTGCATGGCTACGTTCACGGCTTCGCGGAATGCTGGCGGTGGCGGCTGGTTTAGAATGCGGACGCCCGAACCGCTCTGTTCGGTCACCTCGATGCGGTAGAGCCCCGAAGCTTCATCTGAACCGCCTAGACCCAGGGTCCAGACCTGGCCGGGCGGAAGCGGGTCAGCGCCTATGCCGTCGTCACCGCCCATCTCTTGCGTCGCGACAAAGGTCTCAACGCCGTCGATGCCAAGTGCGTAGCTAAACTGCGTGTTCCGGAACTCGGCCGAGCCAATCCGCTTCTGCTGCTCCTTAACCCGGCGCCGGACTTCCAGCCCGAGGCGAACAGCCCATTCAAGAACCTCGTCGGTCGGCACGGTCGCCGGGTCTGGGTAAATCAGCTTTAGAAGCCCCGACACCGTCTTGTTCACCGCGTTCTGGTCGCGCCCGGAAAGAGCGCCGCCGAACCGGACACGATCCTGCATCGCGCTGACCCGGCTCTGAGACCGTAACCGGGTGAAGAACTCGGCCAGGACGTCGCTGACCAGACCGAAATGTTCCGTGAATATGTCGCGATTGACCTTGGGCAAGTCCCAGCCGGGGAGATAGGCGTGGATGCGGTCCATGAAGGCAGTGTCGTCGCGCATCTCCGGCGGCAACGGACCAAACAGGTGGCCCACCCGTTGCTGGTGCTGCACATCGACGTCGAAGTTGCCGACCAGGACGATACCGCCATCAGCCCGGATGCTTTCGCGGCCTCGCGAGAATTCGCCAGACTCCATGTAGCCCTTCATGATGTTGACGCCGTCCTTCTGGTCGAAGGACACGCCGGACACCTCGTCGAAGCACACGACATCGTATTGGCAAACCAGCCCCCGCTGACCGTTCGCCATGTTGACGAACATCCGGGCCACCGTGGCCTTGCCGCCGGAAATTAGATGGGCGTAGGGAGACACCTGCTGGAAGAGGTGGCTCTTGCCGGTGCCGCGCGGGCCCAGCTCGACCATATTGTAGTTGCGCTCGACGAACGGAACCATGCGCAGCAACATCATGTCGCGGGCGCGAGGCGTCAGGGCCTCTGGCTCCAGCCCGATGCTACGCAACAGCAGCGCCTTCCAGCCCTCGACGTCCAGCTTCGCCCGGCCGGCGACGATATCGTCGAGGACGCTCAGGTTGGAGAGTTGAATCTCCCGGATCGTCAGCACTTCGAAAGGCCGCCCGCTCTTTTCCTGAGCGATGGAGGCGTCGTAGCCGAGTTCAATTTCGGCATAGAAGCCTCCGGTTAGCATCCGCTCATGCCTGCGCACCAGCTCGTCGCCGATCCGAGCGTCGGTCAGGCGAAGGCTGGGGAGGGTGACGAGATAGCTGTCGGACTTCGAATCTAGACGAGCGGTCACAAGTTCGATCAGCTTGACCGAGCCCTTGTCACGCGCGCGCGCCTTGAACAGCTCCTCCTCGCCGGCCCGGACGGTCCGGTCGCCGAGTTGAGATTGGACCAGGGCAAGGCCCTCTTCGATCTCAACCGGATCGGTCGATGCGCAATACCGACCGAGCATGAACTCTACGACATACGTCGGCACCGGGAACTGCCCTCGGAACCGCCGCACCAAGTCCTTGCGAACGAGATGGCCTGAAAAGGCCTCCTCAGCCTTGCGATCAAGTGCGTCCAGTTCCAAGCCGTCAGTTCCCCACCGTCACAACCCTGCGCGCCAGGATGCGGCCGTCATCGTCTAGCACAACGATCGTGGCCGTCCGCCCTTCGTGCTCGTCAGAGACAATCATCGATCCGTGCCCCTTTTCGTCGAGACTGCGAGGTGCCGGCAACAGGCTGGACGTCGGGTCAGCGTCATCGCTCCGGAGGTCAACTCGCAGGTCTGCCGCGCCGGCCGTTTGGACTCGTAACCGTAGGCCCGTCCAAACAGTTTGCGCAATGTTCACAGTGGGTTGGGCCGCCATGGGCTCGACGTGGATCACGGGGACGACGCATTCCTGGGGGCTCACGCCGCCATGGGCATATTCGTAGGCGGCGTAGAACGACGACGCGCCGGGCGCCATGGCCAGGCGCACATCGCGGTTCCAGCTCCACGGCGCCTGTGCGTGAGCTGTTGTCGCTCCGGATTTCAGACGCGCGTAGCGGGTGCGCTTTTCGTCGGGTTCTGTGAGACCCGCACCGAGGTTAGCCTTGGGCAATCCACCCGGCACGAGAAGCCAGCCGTGGTCCGTCACAACGCGAATGCGACGGCCAGCGCGCGCCAGCCGCAGAATGCACTGGGCCGCATCATCGATCCCTTGAGCGACCTGGCCGGCGAGGCGGGCGCCCAGCTTGTGGCCGTCTTCGTCGAAGGTGCCGGTCTCGATCCAGACCTTCCCGGCGTCGGCCTCGTCGAAGACATAGCCGCTCTCGCTCATCAGCCGCCGCAAGGTTACGTGGTCAGCAATTCGTCCCTCGGCGGTGCGAGGAAGAATGTCGCCCTCGCCACCAACACCGGTCAGCAGATTGGCGACCGGGCTGACCAAGGGTTTGCAGGATGCTGTCGAAGTGGGAAATCCGCTCCATCGCCAGTCCAAGGTCGCCTTGGCGCCGTGCCCGGTCAGGCTGTCGAGCAGACGGCGGGCCAGATCGAAGCGAAGGCCATCGACGAACACCACGGTGTCCACGGTGTCGGATGGCGCTTCAATTTCACCAAAGGGGATGGCGCCCGTGGCGGCGATGGCTTGCAGCGTATGCGCGCCCTGATCGACCCATGGCAGATAGACCGCGCGCAAGGCGGCGGTGACGGCGGCGCGATCCGCTTCGGCGGGCGCAGACGCCATGGCCAGCACGGCGGCGCCGTCGATAGCGGCGCCGTGATCAGCATAGTGCTGGGCTAGAGCAGCGGCATCCAGAGCAGGCCACGGCGGCGCTTTGGCCACGGCCGCCAGCGGCTCCATCGCAAAGGCAAGGGCCGCCTCGCCGCGCTTTGCCCAGACCGTCGCGCGGCGACCGCTGTGTTCCGTCTCCAGCTCGCCCAATCGAATAGCGGCCGACGCAGGATCGAGATCGGCGAGGCGCAGCAGATCGGATCTAAGCCGAAGTTCGGCGCGTTGGTTCACGGCCGGGAAATTGGCATCGTAATCGAAGAGGCCGCCAGGTGGCTCAGTCACCTGAAGCGCCTGAACGACGGCGCCATAGCCTTCGCCCGCCCCAGCTTCGAACCGGCCCCATACGCTCGACCAACCACCTTCTCGACTCGCAAGCAGACGCGCCGCCTCTTCACGCGACCTCTTGATCGGATCGAAGCCCAGCTCCTTGACCGCACGAAGCGCGAAGGCCTTGAACCGCGCCGGATCGGCGTCGGCGACCAGGCGCCCCTCCATCCACTCCAGCATGTCGGTTTCAAGGTTCGGAGCGCTGAGCGCGTGCAGACGCTCGGCGTCAAAACGAACGCCACGCAGGGACTCGACAGCCCGGGTGAACAGGTGTGGCGCCGCGAGGCTGAGCGCTTCCCTGACGTCGGACCCATCCGCGACGTCAAGGCGCAAGGGTCCGCGTTCGGCCGTCAGGAAGGCGCGCAGGCTCCAGTCCTTGCCATTAACGTGGCCGAAGAGGTTTCCGGAAACTACCAGCCAGGCCAGCGACGTGAGGTGCTCGGGACAGGCTTCAGCGTCGCGGAGCATCTCGCGACCGACGCCAGGCATCCAAAGGATCGGCGGCTCATCCCCCGCCGTCTCGGCTTGTGCTGTCGCCAGGCGAAAGGCGAAGGCCGGACCGGTTCGTGTCGTCGGATCGTAGTCGCCGAGCACGTGAAACTGCGGCAAGCGTGCCCGGAGTGTTGGGACAAGCGAGGCGAAGCTGGCGTCGAGATCGCACCAGAGGATCGCTTCGGGGCGCGCTTGAACCGCCGGATCGTATCGAGCAGCATCTCGCAGAGCATCAACTAGAGCGTCGAACGGCGTCACGCCTTGGCGACTTTCGCTGCGACGGCGTCGCGGGCGGCTTGTTTTTCGGCCAAGGTGGTGTGGCGGTCGTTGTTACGCTCGCCATTGTCCAGCGAGAACCAGGGCGCCGAGGCGATGTCCTTGCCCCGATCAACGCCCCACTTGATGCCCTTGGGCGCGGCTTCGCGCAAAACACCCGCCTCTATCCACGGCCGGATATTCAGCCGCACACCATCGTCGAGGTCGGGGCTCCAGCCGAGTGGCTGCTCTGCCAGCGGCTTCCAGCGCACGAAGATGTCGTAGGGCGCTTCACCTTCCAGGATCGCTTCCAGTTTCTTCTTCAGGATGGTGGCGGCCTCCACCCGCCGGTCGTCGTTCTCGGCCTGCCGCCGAGTGATCCAAGCGCCTAGCAGGGTGTAGGTCAGCTTCTGCAAAGTGGCTCGATCGAGACGATGATAGTGCAGGAATGCCGAGAAGCCGTCCTTCTGGCCGTCCCACACCTGCCAGAGGAAGGGGCGCCCGTTAAACAGAGCGGTATGCTGTCGGAAGGCGCGGTCGCGCAGCCAGGCCTCCAGCGATAGGTCTTTGCCAGCTCTTTTGTCGATGAGTTCGTCGGTCTCTTGCACCAGAGCCGTTTCATTCCAACCCGGCATGGCGACGTTCAGGTAGTCACGCAGGCGTTCCACCAGAGGGCGGTCACCCGCCACTGCGAGCAGAGGTAACATGCCGTCGGCATCGGCCGTTGGAAGATTTGCGGCCTTGTTGACCCAGGCCTTTGCCTCAGTCGACAATTGCATTTCGGGATTGCTCTCCGCCGGCCAGCGGTGGCCAGAGAGCCGCGCCAAGGCGACATGAAGCTGCGTTCCAGATTCAGCCTGCGCGGGGTGACCATGGAACAACCACTGGGTGGGGTCATCCGAATAGGGAGCAGGCACACCGGCGGGGAATAGCTCTTCTCCAATCTTTGACCAACGTTCTAGATCAAATGGCACCTTGAGCAAGACGCCGTTGTTGGCCCGCATGCCTCGCTCAAGCTGGCGAACTTCTTCATTGTAAACTTTCGACTGTAGAAAAGCTGCCACAGCGCGAAAGTGCTTCTCGTCGTGAACGAAGACTGGGCTAACATTGCTGTCAAAAACATGACTCACGAGAAAACTAGCAGGTAGCTTCCGCATCTGACTGACGGCAATTCCCGGGTGCCTCTTAGCTGCAGCCTGACCTTTCTCCCTCCGCCGAATTAAGTGAGATCCATCAGCGCCCCAGAATAATATCTTCGACGCGCCGCCATAATTCTGAGTTTCCAAGACTGTAGACTGCAAGAATACCCACTGAGGGCCTGATGCCTCCCATACCATCCTCAAAAAGCGGTCGTCGTCGCCCGACTTAACGCCCTGGAATGTTGAACAATATTCTTCGAGTCTTTTTTGACTGCTCTCGGATTTTGATCGACTCCCAATCCGAAAATCAGGAACAAGCTTGATATCTTCCTGATTTTCCAGAGCAATCGAGCCCTGAATCAAATGAATAGTCTTTTTCTCTACATCTTTAATATTCTCGGCGTCCAAAAACAGATAACGAGATTTGCTAGGTTTTCCGCGAGTCCACATGGTTAGGGCCGAAAATGCACCAGCAGCGGCTGAGCTGGTAAATCCGCCTTCGCCGATAATGATGATGCCATCAAGTCGAAACGAATCGATTAGTTTCGCTCTAAAATTACGATAAGATGTTCTGCCCAGCCAATTCTGCGGAGACACTGCTGCTATAGTGCCTCCGAGATCTAGTGCATTAGAAAGTCTTTCTAACATCATGACCGCGAGATCGTTTTTGCTCTCTGGATGCATGATCGCACCATAGTTTGCAAGTTGCTCGCCTTGTTTTCTTTGGCCGAGAAATGGAACATTAGTAGCAATAAGCGTGTAGCGACCGCCAAGCAGTGTTAGGGCATCGGCCATACCTCGAGCAGCCACCGCCCCCTCAATTCGCTCCGGTTCGACTGAGCGAGTGCGTTCCACCAAGGCCGGTAGCGAGGCGTCCAGCTTGCCCATAACTTTAGGCCCTAACAGGTCGCCAGCCATCGGCTCCAAGAGGCTACCCAACACCGGAGCCTGGCGGAACATGTCGTGGAGGTGAGCGAGCGCATAGCTCAGCTCTTCATCGCCATTTCCTAGCGCCTCGAACTCCGCTCGATCGAGCGGCGGAGGGGTGCCGACCCAGGCTATGTGAACTTGGTCCGGCCCAAACGGCTGGAATCCACCTATGCGCCAAGCTGTCAGTGCCACTGCGAAGGCGGCTATCTGGACGCAACGCCCATCCAACTCAAGGCCGAACAAGTTATCGCTTAGCACCGCCGCCACGGCGCGAGCACTAGACAGGCCCTCTTCATCGGCCCTGAGCGCAGCTAGGATTGCAAGCATCTCTGTCAGGAAGTGGCCAGAGCCGCAACAAGGGTCGAGAGCGCGGATTCCAGAAGCGGCCTCTGGCCAGTCGGAGAATGCCCCTGCGGCAGGCCGCCAAACCCCGCCATCGGTCTCTCGCACGAAGCGCAGCATATCGAACGCATAGCCCGGTGGCGACACCGCCGCGCGCAAAGCTGCCTCATCTGGCGCGTCGGCCGCAAGGTCTGGTAGCTCTGCCAACACCTTTCTGGCCCGCCAGGCACCAAGCGTGTTGTGCAGCAGAAATTTCACCATGTAAGGCTCGGTGAAAAGCTGGGTCACGGCCGGCAAATCGCGCGCGCCAATCTTGTCGCCCGTCTTGTTAACCCGTTCCTTCTCTAGGGCCCGCCAGAACTGATAGGTCCAGCCGAGGGAGTCCTCGGCCTGGAAGGTCTCAGCTTCGAGTCCGAGCACCAGCTTGCGGAGGGCTTGGGCGTGCTCAGGAGCCAAAGTAAGCGCCAGAACCGGATCGTCTGGCAAGAAAACCGCCGGCAACATGCGCGCGGCGTAGGCCTCGGCCGCTGACCAGCCATCAGCAAAGCCTTCCTCAGCCGCCAATTCCTCTGCATCTTCCAGCGTGATCGGCACTCCGTGCTCTGGATGCCTCAGTAGCCCGCGCTCCGCCAGAAAACGCGCGAAAAGACGCCTGTGCCACTGGGCATAGGCCCCCGCCTCGATCAGATGATCAACAGTGTGGACTCCGTCTTTGACGGTGTCGCCCAGGGCTCTCGCATGGGCGCGCAACCGTCGCCGAACCGCCTTATCGTCGACGCTAAGGTGAGCGGGCGCTTCAGCATCACCGACCCCCAGCCGCCGGATGGCGTCGGCGACACCCTCCTCAGCGATCTTGCGAGCCACCTTGATGTCGCGCTCCAGGTCGCGCCGCAGGCCGGTCGGAAGAAAGCGGTCGGTCATCTTGTTAAATCCTAGGAATGACGGGGCTGCCGTCTTCCAAACCTGCGGCCAGACGCTCGCGGGCCGCCGCCAGCCACTGATCCAGCTCAGTTGTGTTCTTGATCAAACCGCCGGGCAGCCGGACGTTCTTGGACTTGGGTTCCAGCTCCGCCGCTGCCTCGGCCAAAGCATCGGCAATCCGCCCAGGCAGGGCCTTGGTGACGTCTTCCCAAGCATCGAGGCCGCGCCGTCCCAAAGAATCCGCGATCGCTTCCGGGGTGCCCACCTCTGGCCGGTCCAGTTGGCGTAGGCCGCTCTTGGCCCGCAGGTCGAGTCTCTGCTCGGGCGATAGGCGGTTCCACAGTGCGTCGTCATGTAGCCGCGCATCTCCGGCTGACCAGGCTTTCTCCCAAGCTTCCCAAGCGGTGTTCAATCTGGCGCGCAGGGTATCCGCCGCTGATTGGATGATCGGCGCCACGGGGTCAGGCTCGGCCAGCAAAGACCGGCTCGACCGCACGGCGTCTAAGGCGGACGCTTGCTCAGCAGCTCCCAGCCGCACCAACCGTTCCGCGAGGAACCACCGGGGCTGGCGTTGTGCGATTTTGGACTGGGCCGCACGCCAGACTGTGAGGCGTTCGATCAAGGCCGGCGCGCTTTCCGCGAGCCGAACCAACAGGTCCACGCCCGCCGAGGCGCGCAGGATCGCGCCATCCGGCACGGCTTCGGCCGCAGGCGCCGGCGCGTCACCACCGGAACCCCGTGCTGCCGTTTCCAGCGCGGACAGTAGGTCCGCCAATACGTTGATCTCGCTATTGGTCTCGTAGCGGACAAGGGCAGCGTCGAGCAGTTTCCGCACCGCCATCTTCTGCCCGACCGTTGCGACCACGGTCTCGGCGCGGAAGGTCGTCGCCGCCAGCTTCGCGCGCGGCTGATCCGCCGGATCGACTCGCCGCTGGTCATCGCCGGTCGCTCGAACGCGCCCAGCATTGCTCAGCGCCAGCAGCGCGGCGTCGATAGCGTCCTGTGACCAACCGAAGGGCGCGGAGCCAAACTTGTTACGCAGGTCTTTGCCCGAACGTCCTGGCCCCACCTCGGCCAAGAGCGCCTTGGCGACGGGGTGGCTTTCGGGCTCTGCGGCATGATCAACCGCCTTCAGCGCATCTGGCTCTTTGCGCTGCGCCTTCGTGAACGCCGCTCCCCAGTTGGCGTGATCGGCGTCTTCGAACTTGTGGTAAAGTCGAGCTACAGACCGAAGCGCGGCGGTTTTCACCGCATCCGCCGCCAAGCCGGTCACCTCGGTGCCACCGGCTTGCAACACGCGCACCTTGGCCACGGCCGCCGCCGCGATATCCTTGATGGCCTGGGCGGCCTGGCGGTGACGGGTTTCCATCGCCGCTCGCGCTTCACCGGCATCCTCGGTTGATCCAACGCCCTTGGCGGACAGCACAGCCTCGGCGGCTTGGCGCGTTTCCAAGGCCTGGCGCAGCTCGGCGGTGTGCGATTCAGGGATCAACAGGTGGATTGTCGGATCGGTCGTGGGGGCGGACTTGATCGCCGCCTCGGCGGCTCCAAGGTCTTCCGAGTAGCCATTGTGGATTCTGAGAGCGACGCCTTCGGCCGGTGCGGGTTGGTCGGCGGTCAGCCGGTGGATGTCGCGCTTGACCATGGCGCGGCCTTGGTTGACCGACGACGCGCCGGCCAGCGCGGTGTTCAAAGCGCGTTCGATGGCCTCGTTGCGTCCACGCGACACGGCCGCTGGATCGTTGCTCGCACGCCGCTTCTCATCGCGGAACGCGGTTTCCCACTCGGCGCTCGCCTTGGTCTGAAGGCGCCATTCGCCGCCTTCGATCTCCAACACCGCTCCATCCTCGGCCAACTCTTCCAGCAGCTTCGGGATCGTTCCGCGCAGAGCCGGTTCGCCAGCCAGGTCCTCGATCATCAGGTCGGCCAGAACGTCGGGCTTGGCTCGAACGCCGTGGCGCTCCGCCTCGCCGGCAATACGGTTCAGCATGTAGATGAGCATCAAGACGCGGGCCTTGAGCTGGTCACGGTCCGATCCCGCCCGCAGCCTCTCGATGCGTTCGTTGGTCTCCCGCGAGATCAGGTTTCCCTTCACCGCGTCGTCGCTGACCCGCTCATATATAAAGTCTGCCGCAGCGGCGTGACCGAGGGGGCGGTCCGCATACCGCTGGGCGGCCGCAAGCGTGCTGTGAAGCTGGCCGCGCAGGTTGCCCTTCAAGCCCTGCTGGTCGAGTTCGGCGAGGATGGCGTGCCAAACCTTTCGGCGCGACGGCAGCAACGGCCAGTCGGCGACGGCTGAGGCGTCATCATCCACAGTGTGGGCAAAGCGGCTTCCGTGGAGGTGACGACTGATCTCTCCCGCTCGGGCGCTCAGCATGTCGCGAATGCTGCTTTCCGCTTCAGGCTTCTTTCGAAGCACGGTTCTCCGCACCACGGTGTCGATGTCGCTGTCGCCCAGGGCGACGGTGACCGGGAATCGGCCGAGAAGTTTTTGCAGATCGGGGATGTCGTTGAGCGCTTGCTGGCCCGTCGCAACGACGAGCAGCTTGCCGTCGAACGCGCTCGACAGGCTTTCGACGGCCGTCTGAACCTTGAGCGTCTGGCTTGGGTCGTTGTTGATGAACTGCTGGACCTCGTCGAGCACCAGAAGCGTCAACGGCAGAGTCTTGCGGCCGAGCATCAGCGTGCGGCGAGCCAACCGCACGAGATCATCGGGACTGATCGTGCTGGTGGGCTGGAAGCTGTGTTTCAGACGATCGCGGAGTTCCGCTTCGTCTTTGCCCAAGCTAGGTTTGGCCGAAAGCACCGCGTTGGCAAACTTCGACGACAGGATCGCACGCCGGATGTCGGCGTCAAAAGTCTCTCCCAGCGTGGCGCGAACCGCGTCGAGAATTCCTTCATCTTCGAGCCAGAACGCGATCTCGGCTTCACGCACCGTCTCGGGGAGCCCGGCCGCTCTAAGCAGTATCCCGAGCGCAGCGGCTGCCGGATCACCGGCTCCTCCTGGCATAGAGCCGCCAGCGGCGAAGAGGCCGCCATTCCGCTTACCGGCCGCTTTCAGTTCCATCAGCGCGGCTTTAACCGGCTGCGGCAGCTCTTGAACCAAGCCCTCGGCCGTGACGCCGTCGGCGAAAGTGACGTTGGTCCACAGCGCAGCGAGCATCGCCGCCAGGTGGGACTTGCCCGATCCGTAGAAGCCGGAAACCCAGACGGCCGGCGCGGTGCCCTTGCCGACGCCCCCGAGGTAGGATTCTAGGATACGGGTGAGGCCTTCGGCGTAGTGCCCGTCGCAGACGAAGGTCGAGAGTTCGCCCCGCAGCACCTGCTGCATGTCCGGCGGGCTCGGCACCACAAGTTTCGCCACGCCAGCATTAGCCAGGCGGTATTGCGCGGGATCGGTGTGGAAGACGTCTTTGTTCAGCACGAACGCGCCCCTCAGCGTGTGGGTATCGAGCCTCAAGCAGGCTCAGATGGAATCGGAACGGCGTGGTAATTCCAGCCGGGCCGGGCGTCGAGCAGTCGATATCCTGTGCCTTCGTAGCGACCCGCGAAGGAAAGCAGGAGACGACCTCTAATAGAGGGCTCAACCCGGCTTACCACCTTTGAGAGACTCGCCAACCCGAACAAAGCTCCACAACGCCGCACGGCCACGAGGTCATCAGGGCCAGCTACGTCAAGAGCGGTCGTGACCGTGGCCACTACATGATCCTCGAACTCGGGCAACAGCGAATGAAGTTCGTCCGGCTGATGCAACACGGCCTCGCGAAGTTCGTGGGATGCGAGCCATTCGCCGAACAGCGAACCAGCATCAAGACTGGTCCAGCCATGGCCAGCCCTGCGAGTCTCCTGCTCGAACGTCAGCCATTGGCCGGCGACACGAGGCTCTAGGGAGCGATCATACCAGAGCATCCAGACCCGCGCCGAGGGGGGCACGTCCGTGCGCCAGGGCAATTGAACCTGCCGCCGGAAGGCTTTCAGCAGAAAGTCGAAACTATGCAAAGTCAGCCGTCAGCTCGGGCGAAATCTGAAGTTCGAACACGGCGCCGGCGTGACGCACGCGAACCAGGCCTCGCCCCTGCGCCCGGCGAAGCAAACCTAGTCGCTCCTCATGGGATGCGTCCAGCACGGCCATCCACGGCGAGGCTAGAATTGCGGGGCCGCCGAACCCCGCTGCTTGCGCGATATAGGCGGCGAACGCGGCGGCCTCGGGCGTAGCCTCCACCTGCATTCGCCGCTTCACCATCTTGCCAGACAAATGACCGCTTTGCGTCCAGCTCGACGCGCAGTTCTGGGCCAAACTGCGAAGCATGGCTGGACTGAATCGGTCTGGATGGCGCGCGGCCAAAGCATCAGCGACTTCCTTCGTCCCGATCTGCTCTCCAAGGGGCTTACCCAAAACGGCCTGCGCCGTATCTCGCAGAAGGGGGTCGCGGGCCAAGGCGCATAAGAGGGCCAGTAGCGGGCGTGAGCTTGCGTCTATCTCCCACAGCCGGATCATGGCGCGCGTGACGGCAGGCGGCGCCTTGAGTTGGTAAAGCTTGTTTAGATTGGTCAGCGCGCTGATGGCTGCCGAGCTTGTAGCTTTGCCCAACAGGTTCTCACCTAAAGCGACCGCAAGTGCGGCCTGAAGCCCGCGTTCTTGAGCCACGGTCAAGAGCGCGGTCAGTTCGCCTAGCATCATGGTCTTCGACTGATGACCGCCGCCGCCGTGAACCCGCAACCCTGCACTGGCGCACTGGTCCGGATCGCGAGCGTCGAACCATGCTTCGTCGTTAATCGTGGCGGGAGACTGGGTGAAGAGCATTGCGGTTGTAAGCCGCCCAGACCGACAAGCTGTCAACGGTTAGAAACCGGATCCCCGAAAATTCGGACCCCAGACCAAAGGCCACGACACCTTACCGTGTTTCAGTGCCTGGAAGGTCCGGTCTGTTCGTCGCCCGATTGGGACGCCGCTGCCCTGATCAGCCACCGGCGTTGGCGAGAAACCTGGATGCGCAGGTCGTAGCGGACCCGTCCCAATGAGGCACCCGAGAGCAGGCGCCCCAGCAAGCGCGGCGGGATCAGCAACCAGTGCCGGGGATCGCCCTGTCGGCGGAACCCGAGGTTCCGACCCGCCGCTTGGTTGAACTCGTCCACGTGCCGTAGTCCTACGAGATCGTCCCGGCCGCACCAGGCGTTCAACGCCTCAAGGCGCTCATATTCCTCCGGCGAGACGAAGGTCATGGTCTGGGCCACGTCCTGACCGATGTAGGCGTTGCTACCTCGGGCGCGGGCGTGCGTCGTCGTGCCGTCGAGCATGGCGACCTTGTTGCTGATCACCATCACGCCCGGATGCTCGTTCTGGAACGCCTGCACCACCGAGGGCAACTTTCCAGCGCTGATGTTTCGCTGCGTCAGCGCGGTCACGCTATCGCGGGCCATGCTAGTGGCCTCGAACTCGGCCACGAACCACGGCGATCCGATCCTTCCGGCGACGGCAGTTGGAACAGCTTCGGTCGTCAGAACCAAAACGCGCTTGGCCAGACCCTTCCACCAACCGCGCGGCGCCACGCACCATGAGCGACCGATGCTGCTGGCATAGAGGCCGACCTGACTGTCGTCTTCGTCCCCATACTCTCCCGACCATGCCGTCGTGACGAGCGACCAATCCCCCGCCGCCACTCGGGTGATCTCCCGCGCCATCTGGAAATCCACCTCCTGCGAGAAACCGCCTACAACCGGGAACGGGTTGTCCTTGCGGAAGCGCTGATAACTCGACCACAGACCCGCCAGATCACCGCGATTGGCCCCCCAAGTTCTTGGTGCAGCCGCGATAAGGCGACGCACCCAGTCCACCACCTCGGCCCGGTGCATGACGACGAGATCGCTGACCTCGACTTCGTCGTGCACCAGCAAGCCAAGGGTCATACGACGATGGCAGTTGCGAACGTGCACCTTGTTTTCGAACGGCTTAGCCACATCCCAGAAATGGCGATCCCACATTACCCGTGTTGGGGCGTAGTCACTCCACGCATGGGCCACCTGATGGACCGTGAAGAAGACCGGCAGCCTGTCACCGATCTCGCACCACATCGCTGCATGAGCCGCGCGGAAATGGTCGATGACCTTGGGTTGAAGTTGGCTGATGGCCGCCCACACGCTGGGGAAGGACGAGTTCGCCGCCGTCGCCGTGGTGATTTCCCGGCACCCCAGATCGGCCCGCGCTGCCTTGTAGGCTTGGGAGAAACTGGGCAGAACGACCGCACGAAAGGGTCGCCCGCTGGGCACCTTGTTGAAGTCATCGCACTTGGTCTGGGCGGTGACGTAGTCGTTGAAGGCATACATTGACGGCGTGGAGTGGGTGCCCGCCACGGCGGTGTGGATGAATCGATGATCGGCAAATAGCGAAGAGGTTTTACGAATGCCTTCGGGCGCGCTGACCAGGGCGATTTCATGGCCACGCACCGTGGCGCGCATAGCACGGCGTAGATGCCTGAAGACCTGATCTTGGGTGGTAGCCTCGCCTATTGCGGCGCGGAATGGACAGGGCTTGGCAATCGTCGCGGGCGGCGCGACGGGAATCTCGACAACTTCCCATGGCCCTTGGGCCTGCCCGGCTCGGTGAGCGTTGACCCAGAGCTTCATCATCACGCCCAACGGAAGCGGCAAACTTTTAGACCGCAGCGCGTTGTCGGCCCGTCCGTTCAACATAACGGTCCTGTAGCCCTCCTTCATCACCGACGAGGGGGTGC
The DNA here is from genome assembly GCF_058681155.1 of Caulobacter sp. FV1ye13L. Next base: position 319,251 of record NZ_CM178732.1, on the reverse strand, counting down.
GGTCGCTGGGGTCGTTCTGGAAAAGGGCCCGCCAGCCATCTCGTGAATGCTCCAGCCGAACAAACTTTGGCCAGTCGTTGAACCGAGCAGCCAGGTGAGCCTCGCAGCATTTGAACTCGGCCCCGGTCAGGTGGGCTCTAAACGACGATGCGGTCGATGAGCTGGCCGGTCGGGCGAGGGTGGGCGCGACAACTTTCCGTTCCACGAAAGCGGCGGGCATGAAGAACAGATCGTCGGCGCCCTTGGCGGCGCGCTCGGTCCACTTCTCCCAAAGTGTGACCTGCGGGACGATCTCCCCGGCGGGCACGCCCAGTAGACCCGGTTTTTCGAGTTTCCGCAGTCCGTTGGGCATCCGGCGGTATTGTTCGGGGAAGCGCACCGAGGCGTCGGCGGTTATCCCATCAGGAACGCCGAGAACGCGCAGCACATCGGCGTGCAGGCGACACCAGTGATCGATCAGCCCTGCACGGATCGCGGTCCCGGCTTCATTGAGGCCCGGAAATGCAGCCGCAGCCAGATCGGTGCGGAACGCGACATGGATGTGGACGCCCTTGTTGCCAGAATAGTTCACCGTGATCCCGGCGAAATCGGCGTAGGTCGAGCAGTGCCGGTAGAGATCGCCCATCGGGCAATCGAGTGGGTTTTTCGGCGACCGAACCCACGCCAATTGCTGACCAAGGAACGCAAGATCCTGATCGAACTCGAAGGTGAAAACCTGGATCGGCGCCAAGATCACTCGGTTGCTGGGCGCTTCCCAAACCAGCCGATCTTCGTCGTAAAGATCACGATGCTGAGCGCCGATCCGCAGCGGGTTAGCGAAGTAGGACAACCCGGTGCGGGGGTCACAATCGAATCCAAACTCAGCCGGTCGAGTGGCCACGGCTTCAGCCATCAGGTGGTTGCGGCCCTCGCTGAACTTGCTCACATCCACCGGGACGTAAAGGCCCACGCCGAGGTCGGGGCGAAAAAGGTGCGGGTTTAGGAACTGTTGCGCAAAGGCATTGTCCTGCCGCCGCATCGCGTGACGAAATTGGTTCGCCGCGCGCTTGCCGAGCTTAGGCTCGAAGTAGTCGGTCCAGAGGGCTTCACACTCCTGAACGATGGTTGCCGGGTAGGTCATAGCTTGTCTTTGGGTGAGTCCCCCAACGGCGGCATCCGCAGGGGGACTCTGTCTTCACGCCGCGTGGCGCTGAAGTTGAGAAGATCGCTAAGGCTATCATCAGCTTCGAAGCGACTGATCGCCATGCCGGGCGACCCATTATTCAATTATAGTTAATAGTGCCATGTATGTCGAAATCATTCGACAATGGGAGAGCGGATTGTTTCTCTGGTTCATTTGCACTACACTCGACAAATTCAATGGTATGGAGGGCTGCCTCAGCTTGACGAGCCACTACGCCCCTGAACCCAGCCGCTCCAGTTTTCGTTGGGCCACCGCCGATCTGGTCTACCTCGACAGCTTGGCGCCTGGCCTTATAGGGCGAGTAGTCACCACGTCGCCCCGGCGCCGCCAGGCGATCCTCGCCGTCATCGCCAACCGGGTTAGCCTTCGAGCGCTCAAGACGACGACCGTGGGCACCGATGCGGATCAGGCCTGTGTCCTTCGCCGCGAACGTGCCAATGAAATCCTCACGCACGCCTTTGGCCAACTACCCGAAGGGTTCATGGGGGCTTTGGAGAAGCTCGACGCGGGACCACTGCCCTCTGCGAGTGCTTACGAGAAGCTCCGGCTCATTTTCACCGATCCGAGCGAAAAGGCTCGGGCGCAACTATTGACCCACGCTAAGTCAATCAACGAGCGGAAGCTCGCCGTAGTCGAGGCGCTCGACGCCCGTTGGCGGCTGCACGCTGTTCTCGACCGGATCGACCTCACCGTGGCTGCGCGCGAATTCAATATCGCCATGGCCTTCGTCCAGAGCATCTGCTCGAAGGCGACCGATGAAGTTGTCGTCCAGGCTCTCGCTCGCCTGCCTCCCGACCGATCCCTCGCCGACTTCATCACCCGCCTGATGCGACGGGCTGATCGGTTCCCTAACCAGCCCGTCGCCGCTACCCAAGACTTACGCCCGCTCATGACCGGTGAGGACTTCGTTCGAACAGGGCTGCGGTTGCGAAACTGCCTCCGGGACCGGATCGAGGACGCAGTGACGGGTCGAGCCGCGTTCCTGGAATTCCGGGGCCAGGCGGTCTTGGAACTTCGGCCACTGGCGGGTGAATTCGGCTGGTTCCTCGAAGATGTGCACATTGCTGGCAACGCCTTCGTTCCGCCGGAGCTTCGGCGGGCGGCCGAAGCCGCCTGCCTGCAAGCGGGTGTGCATCATGTTGATCGTCACGCCGGAATCGGTGACCTGTTTCGCTGGCGCCTCCTGCAAGGCCATGTGGCGGCCTAACTGTTCAAGGTAGGCAACCGAGCGTCGCAGACGATGTGCGCGTAATGGCCAAGCCCATGTCGGTGAGGAATCGAGCCGTTCGACGCATCAGTCGCCGTAGCCCACGTCATCGTAGTTGTAGACCGCCAGGTTCTCGTCTTCGGCTTTCCAAGGTCGGATCGTCACCAGATAGCCCAAGCGAGCAACTTTATAGCGCCCTGGGTATCGGATCTCATCGACGTAGGGGAGATAGGCGAGATTCAGGTCAAAGTCTGTCCAGATGTGCTCGTCGCTCATCTGCTCGAGAAATGCGGCATCAAGCGGTTCGTCTGGGGTAAAATAAAGGGTTCCGTCACGGGGATTGGTGAAGGGCATGAAGGCTTTCGCCCACTCCGCCTCCGTGATCGCGCGCCCCTGTGCGCGACGCGAGTGGTGTTCTCCGGAGGCTATCAGATCCTTGAGGCCGCACGCGGTGTAGACGGGCCGAGGCGTCCTTCTTGCAGCTCGCTTTGCGGCGCACCGTGCCCGCCAGTCTGGATCCGAGGATTCCGCTTTAATTTTCCTAAGAATTTCGCACACGTCTATGGGATCGGTAGTAGATGACATTGTCGGTAGTCCTTAATGGTTTGATTAAAATGGTCTTTTAGGGCGCGAAATGCTTGCGACCTGGACTTAGGTTAACGGAGTGGATCCACGAAAAGCGATATGTTTCTGCGCCTCGTTCACCATCCGTCGATAGTGTGGTTCCCGTCCCCAGGCACGCGGTGGCGTGGCCGAGAAGGGGCGTAAAGGTCTTCAAAATGCACCTGTCTGTTGCCCCGCTAAAATGAGCGGGAGGTTGGGAAATCGTTGGTTTTAAAATCGGCTTTGCGGCCGTGGGGCGGGCCTGCCCGTCTCTCGACCTGACCCCAGAATACCGCACCTGCGTCCCGAGAATCATTATTCGCGTGGGGGGTGCGACCAAGTTTTTCAGCGGCGGTTGGTGGGGCTACCGGGGAGCTAAATAGTTCGACCGGTCCGCATTGGGCTGATCGGCTTTCCGACCCCGAGGACGTTCGTGTTCGATTTCTACCCAGAGTTCCTGCGTCGCAGATTGACTGCCAGCCAGCGCCACTTCTCCACCTACTGGTGCTCTCGGGCACCCAACTACCTCGCCCTTGGTGGCGGCCTTTCAACCGACGCCAAGCTATCCGTCTTTCGGAAGCTGATAGCCCACCGTCGATGGCTGCTGGCCGCCCAAGTTGGCTGGCTGGTGCTGTTTGGCGAGCCGAGAGCGCGAGCATGAACAAGCCGTCCTCGCCGGGCACGTTTGCCGCCCCCTACCGCATCGAGATCGCCGTCAACTTTGACGACCGTGATGACGACTATCGTCGGATTGTCGCCGAACAATGGTGCTGCCATCGCACACGGGGACGTTGGTTCCGCCGCGTGTTGACCGAGCGCGGCATCGTGGTGTTCGAGTTCGAGGACGAGGTCGAGGCGACGCTGTTCAGGGTGTTCCACTGACCCGTGCACGACCGTGCGACGGCCAGGTTCGCCACCACATTTGCGCGCCCGACACTGGGGTGATGATCGAACGGGGGTGTGGGTGGGAGTGCGATTTCCCCTTCACATGTCTCTCCCCTTTATAGACTCCATAAGGAAGTAGACATCCGTAGGGGTTTTCCCGTGACGGCGGGCGCGCAGCCAGGCGCGCAACCGTTCCTGCAAATCTCCCCCGAATGTCTCGTCGTTGGCACCGAGAAAGCCGTGACGTCACCAGCGTGATGATCGGTGGGCGCGAGGCGCGCGTGACAGAACCAGATGCTTTCCAACACGCGATTCAGGGCACCCCGGATCGAGGCCACGCAACGAGTTCTGTCCGGACTTTACAGGCAGGGTTTTGTCACGCGGCCGGAAGCGACTAGGCGTCGAGTTCCAAGACGCCTGATGTCCACGCCATGCCATGGGACTTCCCCCGCTGGTCCCAAGGCACGCCCTTGGCCGCCAACGTGCTCTGGATGGTGAAAGAGCAGCGGACTCGCCCGGCTTCCTCTTCCTCCCCTTCGATGGGACGCACATCAATGATCGTGCCGCCGAAGTAGGAGGGTTGAGACTTCACACCGTGTAGCAGCACCTGACCACCCTGGAGGGCCTCGATCTCGGAAGGCGATAGAAGCCAAGCTTCGCTCAGGAAGATGGCCTCCTTCTTATCCACGACGTGTAGGCCGTCGCCTTGCTTGCAGATCAGGTGGATCTTCGAGGGCATCGGTTAGCGTCCCATGGTGCGTGGATCTATCGGTCAGTAGTAGCCGTGGACAGCAGCGGTGACGATCAACACCATCATGGTGATGAACAGCCCCACGCAGGCCCAACCGAGCCATGTCAGCGAGTTGCGCACTCCACCGCGTCGTTGCTTCAGCATCACCAGCCCCCTTCACCCGTGGCCACCGTAGCCGGCCGCCACCTGGTCGCCAACAGGGCGGCCTTACCCATACGACCGATCCTGACGGAGCTTGGCCGCAGATGTTCGACCTTGGTAGGATTAGGTCGTTGGGGGACGCCATGGCCAAGAACGACGACTATGAATGGGTTGAGGTCGAGAGCTTCATCCCGGGCAAGACTGGTGCTGCCCACATCCGGCCCGTGCCTGGCCAACGACACGCAACCACACTGCGCGTCGAATGCTCCAAGGCCCTGAGCCGCAACTACCCGGTCGGCACCCGCTTCCGCATCAGAGCGAAGCTGACCGACATGCAGGGCACACCGTTCCTCTACTCGTCCTGGCAGTGGGCCTACGAGGTCGTGTCGGCGGCTTAGCCCAGCGCGGTCTGCTTGACCCGCCGCCGATCCATGAGAGTCTTCGCGTCCAGCACCACCAACCCGGAGGCCAGACCTGAAGCGCGCCGCTCTCTATGTCCGGGTCAGCACGGACCAGCAGACCGTTGAGAACCAACTGGTCGTCCTGCGCGAGGTCGCCGCGCGATCCGGCTGGACCATCGTCCAGACCTTCGCCGACGAGGGCATCTCGGGCGCCAAAGGCAGGGATCGGCGGCCGGGCTTCGACAGCCTCCTGAAGGCCGTGGCACGGCGAGAGGTGGACATTGTGGCGGCGTGGTCAGTTGATCGTCTTGGGCGCTCCCTGAGCGATCTGGTGGCCTTCCTGAGTGATGTGCGTGGCCAGGGCTGCGACCTCTATCTGCATCAGCAGGCCATCGACACGAGCACGCCGTCCGGACGCATGCTCTTCCAGATGTTGGGCGTGTTCGCCGAGTTCGAGCGGGCGATCATCACGAGCAGAATCGTCGCCGGGCAGGTCCGTGCAAAAGCCAAAGGCGTGAAGTTTGGCCGTCCGCCGGTGGCACCGATCCGTATCGACAAGGTCCGCAAAGCCCTCGCCGAGGGCCAGTCGATCCGGGCGGTCGCCAAATCTACCGGCGTGTCCACGGCCACGGTCATGCGGACGAAACGGTCCATGCAGACGGTCGAGGAGGACCGTGGTGAGACCGTCGCGACGGCGTGATCCAAATTTAACGGCCGTTAAATCGGCGCTGTGACCATGGCGCCGACCCCAACATCGTTGACCTCGACCCAGACAGATCGGCAGCCTGGCGGCCAATCCCGCACCTGAGTCTAAGAGGTCCAAACATGGCCGACGACGCCATCATCAACGCTGCCGCAGAGACGGTGGAGGACGGTCAAACGGAACCGTTGGGCGACCGTGAAAACACCCACCTTATCGGCCCTGTCGCGTCCACCATTCCCTTCCTAAATTTCTTCCTCCGGGACGCCTCAGCTTGAGGCGTTCCAGTCGACGCGTTTGAACTGGGCAGCGGCCTCCGCTCGCTCCGCTCCGCGTTGATGTTCCGGGGGCGGATGCTTCGGTTTCTCGAAATGTGGCCATTAGGACACATACGAAATCCCCGCTGCTGCGTTTGTCCTGTCGGGTCAGCCTCCGGGTCGGCCCCATGACAATTCCAGCGAGGGTGCAAACCATGAGATTCCAATTGTTGGCCGGCGTCGCGGTGGTCGCGCTTTGCGCCGCCACGAGCGCGTCAGCCCAAAGCGCGACGAGCGGTTGGTACGTTGCCGGCGACGCCGGCTACCACATGCCGAACGACGTCAAGGCGACGTCGTCCAAGGGTTACAACTGGGACTTCTCCCAGAAGGAAGACTGGGCGGCCTTTGGTCGTCTGGGCTACAAGTTCACCCCCAACTGGCGCGTTGAAGCCGAGTACGGCTATCGCGGCGCCGATATCGACGGCGTTCGTGGTTCGGGACTTTCCGGCGCTCAGCCGATCGGTCTCTGCACCGCCGGCCCGATCCGCACCGCGGCGTCGCCCGCCTGCGGCGAGCCGAACGGCGAGATGAAGGCCACCACCCTGATGGCCAATGTCATCTATGACTTCATGCCCGAGTCGAGCCTCCATCCGTTCATCGGCGCCGGCGCCGGTGCGGCCTGGGTGCACAACAAGGTCTATGGTCAGCTGAGCGGCGTTCCGGCCGGCGGCGCGCCGTTCCAGAATGTCAGCTTCGACGACGTTGATCAGGCCTTCGCCTATCAGGGTCTGCTAGGCCTGGCCTGGGACTTCGCCCCCAACTGGAGCATGGACCTGACCGGCCGCTATCTGGCCACCAAGGACCTCAAGTGGGGTCAGGTGACGCAGAACGCCGGTCCGGGCGTCGGTTCGATCACCGACACGGGCATCTATGAAGGCAAGTACAAGGACACCTCGGTGACCTTGGGCGTGCGCTACACCTTCGGCGCCCCGCCGGCCCCGCCGGCTCCTCCGCCCCCGCCCCCGATGGCTCCCCCGGCTCCCCCGCCCGAGCCGCCGGCTCCTCCGCCCCCGCCGCCGGCTCCGGTCTATGAAGCCCGCGAGTTCATGGTCTACTTCCCGTTCGATCAGTACGTGCTGACGCCGGAAGCCCAGGCTGTGGTCCAGCAGGCGGCTGACTATGCCCGGAACGGTTCGGCCACCAAGCTGACGATCACCGGTCACACCGATACGTCGGGTTCGGATCGCTACAACGCCCGTCTGTCGGAACGCCGCGCCAAGGCCGTCGCCGATGGCCTGGTGGGTCTGGGCGTCGTCGCCACGACCCTGGCCGTCGACTGGAAGGGCGAAAGCGCTCCGGCCGTCGCCACCGGTGATGGTGTGAAGGAACCTCTGAACCGTCGTTCGACGATCTCGATCAACTTCTAGGATCGACGTCAGACAATAGGACTGGGGCTCGACCGAAAGGTCGGGCCCTTTTTCTTTGGTGGCAGACCCAAACGAAAGACGCTCCCGATGGGGCGTCGGGAGCGTCGCCGTCGGCAGCCTGGAGGGCTAACAAGCCGCCGGCATGGGCCAACTGGGGGGAGTCGGCCGCATGTCCTGGGGCGCCGTTTCAGAGGCGGACGCCCTTCATCAGCACGAACTGGGCCGACAAAAGCTCGATCACGCAGACCCAAGGGTCCAATTCCGAGCTCCACTATAGGCCGGCTCTCGCCCTGGGCGAGTCAAAACGCTCCGGTTCGACCAACCGCGACAATTCGCGCGGGAGGGGCGATGGCGCGCCGATTGCCGCAGCCACAATATGCTCGGCCAGCAAGGGGGCCAGACAGAACCCTCGTGCGCCCAGGCCGCCCAGGACGAACAGTCCGTCGGACAAGCGACCCGCCAGCGGCAGGTGGTCGGCCGTGGTCACGCGCGTTGCGGCGCGTCCTGACAGCGGCGCCCCATCCAGCCGGGCGGCCAGCGCCGGCAGGCCCTTGGCCAGGGTCTCGAGATTGCGCAGGTGATCCTCGGGCCGCTCGTCTGTGTCCAGCACGTCGCGGTCATGGGTGGCCCCGAACAGCACGCCCTCCCGGGTGGGTATGGCATAGCCGCCGAACGCCGCCGGAGCCTGGCTGTGGCCCCCGGCCAGGGGCGTCCAGCTGGCCTGGCCGCGCACGGGGCGATGGCGCAGGCCGGGCAAAAGGCCGCCCAGCCCGGCGCCAGCCGCGACCACGACCAGGTCGGCGCGCAGGATCTCGGCCCCCTCGGCATCCAGCAGGCGCCAGCCGTCGGCGTCGCGAACCACGGTCTGCACCCGCGCGGCGAGGGTCTGGCCCCGCCAGGCGTCCAGGATCACGCGGGGTTCGACCACAAGGGCCTTCGCCATGGCCAGGGCGGCGCCGGCGGGTTCGCCCAGACGCTCGGACGCCGAGGCCAGCAGGGTCATCGATCCAGGCTCGAAGATCTCCTGCCCCGCGATGACGGCGAAGCGGTCGGCGACCTGCTGGGTCTGGGCCAGTTGCAGCACGCCGCGCGCGATCACCGCGCCGGGCAGGTCTTCATACAGCTGGACCGCGCGGGCGAAGGCCTGGGCGGGGAATGCGGCGCGCGGGCCGCCGCCGGCGTCGAGAGCGGGGGTGACGAGGGCGGCGGGGTTGCCCGAGGCCGGCGCTTCGCCGGCGTCGACGATCGTGGGAACCAGGCCTTGCGATGCGGCCGCGCGGGCCAGGGCGGCGGCGGCGATCCCGCCGCCGATGATCGCCAGGCTGGTGGGGCGGGGCGGAGCGGGCGGCTCGCTTGGCAGCCAGGCCTCCAGCCGATCCTTCTTGCGGCCAAAGCCGGGGCGCTTGGCGATCTCGAAGCCGGCCGCCTGCAGGCCCCGGCGCACAGCGCCGGCCACGGTGAAGGTGGCGGCCCGCGCGCCGGGGGCCGAGCGGGCGGCGACGGCGGCCAGGATGTCCTCGCTCCACATCGCCGGATTGAGGGCCGGCGAAAAGCCGTCCAGGAACCAGGCGTCGGCGGCGCCGTCCCAGCCGTCCAGCGCCTGGCGCACGTCCATGACCGCCAGATCCAGGGTGGCGCGGAAGCCCGGCAGGTCCACGCGGTGAAAGCCCCGCGCCTGGCCCGGCCAGTGGTCGAGCAGGACCTGGGCGGCCTCGCCCAGCTCGGGCCAGACGGCCAGGGCGCGGGCGGCGTCTTCGCGGGAGATCGGATGGGCCTCGATCGAGAAGATGTGCAGCCGCGCCTGGGCAGGGGCTTCACGCCGCCACAGATCCAGCAGGGCGGCGATGTTGAGGCCCGTGCCAAAGCCCAGTTCGCCGACGACCAGCCGGTCACGCCCCGCGAAGCTTTCCGGCATGCCGCAGCCGGTCAGGAACACGGCCCGGGTCTCGGCCAGACCATCGGCGCTGGAGAAATAGACATCGCCATAGAGCCGCGAGCGCGGCAGGCCGTCGTCGTTCCAGACGAGGGGCGAGGCGTCTTGCGGGGCGGGGTCGATCATGGCGCGTTAGAGCCGCCCCGGCCGTGAGCCTGTCAAGACGCCCACGAAAAAGGGGCCGCCCGGTCAGGCGGCCCCTTCGATCGGCAGGCTCAGAAAGGCGCTTAGTGGGCGGCCTTTTTCTCTTCAGGCGCATGGGCCGGTTCCTTGGCCGCGGAGGCCGGGGCCTCGGCGGCGGTCGCGCCCGTGGCGGCGACCGTGTCATCCTCGGTCATCGGCGCGGCGGCGGCGTCGGCGGCGGCCTTGTTGGCGTCGGCGGCGGCCTGGTCCTTGGCGGTGGCGGCGTCGGTCACCGTGCTGGCGCCGGCAGCGGCAGCCTCGGCGGCGGCGGTTGAGGCCTCGCCGCCCTCTTCCTTCTTGCCGCAGGCGGCGAGCGAGAGGGCCGATGCGGCCACGCTGGCGATCAGGAGCGTGCGAAGAACGGTGGTGCTCATGGGAAATCCCTTGCGGCTGTTGGTCAGGCGGGTCGCGCGCGCTTGTGCGCTAGGTCTGTCCGTCGAAGGGAATACCGGTTCGAACGGGCGCGCAAGCGTGACTTCACGCGGCCGTGATTACTTCGATGACAGACTCGATACGTCCGATCAGGCTTCGTTGGGGATCTGCGCCAGGGCCTCTTCCAGCTCCAGGAAGCTGGGCTGGGCGGTGCTGGGCACGTTGCCGCGGCCGATTTCGACCGAGATCTGGGCGGCGTTGCCGTGCAGGTGGGCGACCAGGACGGCCTGGATGATCCTGTAGAAGGCCGCGTCCTCGTCGATCACACCCGCCAGGCGGGTGGCCATCGGGCCGACCAGGCCATAGGCCATGAACACGCCCATGAAGGTGCCGACCAGCGCGCCGCCGATCATGCCGCCCAGAACGGCCGGCGGCTCGGTGATCGAGCCCATGGTCTTGATGACGCCCAGCACGGCGGCGACGATGCCCAGAGCCGGAAGGCCGTCCGAAAGATTGGTCAGGGCGTGGGCCGGGCCGTGGGCTTCGTGATGGTGCTTTTCGAGCTGCTTCTCCATCGCGTCTTCGACCTGGTGGGGATCTTCCAGGTTCATGGTCATCATCCGCAGGGTGTCGCAGATGAAGTCGACGGCGAAGTGGTCCTTGGCGATCTTTGGATAGCGCGAAAAGATCGAGCTTTCGTGCGGCTTTTCGATGTGGCTTTCCAGGGCGATCACGCCCTTGGATTTCATCGTCTTAGTCAGCAGGAACAGCAGGGCCAGAAGGTCGCGATAGTCGGAGGCTTTCCACTTGGGACCGCCGAAGATCTTGCCGAAGGCTGGGCCCGTGCCCTTGATCACCGTCATCGAGTTGGCGATCAGGTAGGCGGCGACGCCGGCCCCGCCGATGGCCATCAGTTCGTGTGGAGCGGCGTGAAGGATCACGTCCATCTTGCCGCCCGAGATCAGGTAGCTGCCAAACACCAGGGCGAAGAGCAGGACGATGCCGATGATCTGGAACATGACGGAAGACCGACCCCGAGAATTGATGCGGCATCATCGCGGTTAATGATTAAGCCAAGGTTCCCGCGGGCGGGCCCGTGGTCAGTTGCACGCCGGTGGCGAGCAGCCTAACAGTCGTTTGATGTCTACCGCCGAACAAGAAACCCGAAGCAACCGGGGCGCTTTCGCGATCCTCTTCGGCGTGTCCGTGGTTTCGGCCATGGGCAACAGCGGCATGTGGTCGGTGTTGCCGGCCATCGGGCGGGAGATCGGCATTCCCGATGTGCTGGTGGCGGCGATCTTCTCGCTGTCGGCCGTCCTGTGGGCGATCAGCTCGCCGTTCTGGGCCCGGCAGTCGGACCTGCATGGCCGCAAGCCCCTGATCCTGCTGGGTCTGGTCGGCTTCTGCGTCTCCATGACCCTCTGCGCCATCGTGGTCAGCGCCGGCCTGCATCACATGGTCGCGCCCATGGTGATCTTTGTTCTGTTCCTGATGGCGCGGGCCTTGTTTGGTCTGTTCGGCTCGGCGTCCAATCCCGCCACCCAGGCCTACATGGCTGAGCGCACCAGTCGCGAGGAGCGCACCCAGAGCATGGCCACCCTGGCCGGGGCCTTTGGCCTGGGCACGGTGGTCGGGCCGCTGCTGGCGCCGCTGTTCGTCCTGCCGGTGGTGGGACTGGCGGGGCCGATGTTCGCCTTCGCCATCCTGGCCGGGATCATGGTGGTCGTCGTCCAGCGCGGTCTGCCCGAAACCTTCAAGCCCGGTCACGGCGAAGCGCCACCGCGCAGGGGCTTTGGCCTTTCGTTCAAGGGCGAGGGGGCGGCCCTGTGGAAGGATCCGCGCCTCAAGCCCTTCCTGATCTATGGCTTCCTGGTCGCCTCGTGCCAGACCGCCCAGTCCCAGACCCTGGGCTTCCTGATCATCGACAAGCTGCAACTGCCGCCCATGCAGGCCCAGGGCTATATCACCCTGGCCATGGCGGCCGGGGCGGTCGCCGGACTGCTGGCTCAATGGGGCCTAATCCGGATGTTCGCCATGCGGCCGCGCGACCTGATGCGCTGGGGCGTGGCGGCGGCGGCGGTGGGCAATGTGATCGTGGCTTTCGCGCCGGACTACGCCGCCGTGGCCATCGGGTTCGCCATCGCCAATCTGGGCTACGGTTTCGCCCGGCCGGGCTTTACGGCCGGGGCCTCGCTGTCGGTTGGCGCCAAGGACCAGGCCGGCGCCGCCGGGGCGATCGCCGCGATCAACGGGCTCAACGTCGTGTTCGGTCCGCTGTTTGTGATGCTGTACCGCTGGATCGGCTGGGGGCCGTTCGTGCTCAATGCGGTCATACTGCTGGGCCTGCTGGTCTATGCCCTGCGCCAGGCGGCCTTGCGCAAAGTCAGCGACGCCGATCCGCAGGAAGAGGCCACCCTGGCCAGCCTGGAACGCAGCGACGAAGGCAGCTGAAGCATTTTCGAGCGAAGTGGGTTCCGGTTCGCGTGAAGAAAATGCGTCAAAACAAAAGCCTAGCTCGCCAGCCGCCGCAAGGCCACGCCATCGCGCAGTACGATGTGGCGCGTGGTCGGGATGGCGATGACGCCATCGCCCTGCAACTGGGTCAGGGTGCGCGACACCGTCTCGATGGTCAGGCCCAGATAGTCGGCCATGTCCTGACGCGACATCGGGATGTCCAGCTCATCACCGCCGGTGCGATTGGCCAGATCGACCAGCAGGCCGACCACCCGTTCGCGCGCTGACTTGCGGCCCAGCATCAAGACGTGGTCCTGACTGCGTTGCAGGCCCTCGACGGTCAGGCGAAACAGCACCCGGGCCACCTCAGGCCGCTGAGCGGCCAGTTGGCTGAGCGCGCCGCGCCGCACCATCCGCACCGTGGTTTCGGTCATGGCCTCGGCGGCTACCCGGTGCAGGTCGCCGGCCTCGAGGCCGAAATAGTCGCCGGCGAAGTGGAACTCGTCGATCTGCCGCCGTCCATCGCGCAGGGTCCGGCAGGTGCGAACCGAGCCGGAAATGACCTGATAGACATGGTCTGCCATCTCGCCCTCGCCGAAGATCTCCTCATCGCGCGCATGGCGAAGGCAGGGGCCGGTGAAGCCGAACGGGGCGGAGGTCGGAGCCGGGGTTGTGGACTGGGGAAGCGGAGAGAGCATGTGGCGGTCCCTTGTTAGGTGTCGTTCTGGAACGCGCGAGACGCAGGGTAAATTCGGGTGCGACGCCTAAGGGACGCTACTTAAGCGCGCCTGCGGAGCGTCTCTGGGCCCAGCTTGAGCTCGATCAAGGCAAAGCCCGAGCGGGCGTGCGCCTATGGCGTCATGTGCGGTGTTTCCAACGCCCTGGATGGCGAGCGCGCCCGGCGCCCCCTGATTGTGGTTCTCGATGAAGACGAGGCCCTGAGAGAGGCCCTGCGCTTTTCACTGGAGACCGAGGGCTATCGGGTCAGCGTCTTTGGCGCGGCCCAGGCGCTGCTGGCTTGCTGGAGCCGTCTGGACGCCGCCTGTTTCGTGCTGGACGAGCCAGCCTGCGACGCGCGCCTGCGCGATCTGGTGCTCCGGCGACGCCAGCCGGTGGTCCTGATGTCGGGGGGGCGGACGCGCCGCCAGCCGGCCTGGGCCAAGGTCCGGATCGTGGAAAAGCCGCTGATGACCGACGCGCTCAGCCGCCAGATCGCTGCGGCGCTTGCGGTCGGCTAGAGCATTTTCCGATCCAACTGGATCGGTGAAACGCTCTAGTCTTTTGTTTTAACGCATTTTCTGTCGACGAACCGGCGTCCGCTTCATCGGAAAATGCTCTAACCCCGAGCCGCCAGTGTCATCCGCACCAGGGCGGCCAGGTTGTCGGCGTGCATCTTGGTCATCAGCTTGGCGCGATAGATCTCGACGGTGCGGGGACTGATCCCCAGCTCACGGGCGATGACCTTGTTGGGGTGGCCGGCGACGACGCCGTCCAGCACCTGACGTTCGCGCTCCGACAGGGTTTCCAGACGGTGCAGGATCTCGGCCTGATCGTCCGATATGGACGGCGATTCCAGGGCGTTCATGGCCCGCTTCAGGGCGTCCAGGATGCGGCTTTCCGAGAACGGCTTTTCGATGAAGTCGACCACGCCCGAGCGCATGGCCTCGACCGCCATGGGGATGTCGCCGTGGCCTGTGATCATGATCACCGGCATGCGCGCATTCAGCGCCGCCAGCCGGGCGACCAGCTCCTGACCGCTCATTTCGGGCATGCGCACGTCGGTGATCACGCAGCCGGGCCTGGCGGTGGGCAGGGCGTCCAGGAAGGCCGGCGCGCTGGCATAGGCGACCACCTGGAAGTCGGCGGACTCCAGCAGGAAGGCCAGGGACTCCCGGGCGCTTTCGTCGTCATCGACCACGTAAACAGTGGCTTCAATCATGGGGGGCGTCAGTCATGGATGTCGTCCTCCTGGTCGGCCGGTGGCAGGGTGAAACGGAAGATGGTTCCGCCGCCCGGATTGGGCTCGGCCCAGATCCGCCCGCCGTGCGCCTCAATGATCGAGCGCGAGATGGAAAGCCCAACGCCCATACCCTGTGGCTTGGTGGTCATGAAAGGCTGGAAAAGCTTTTCGCGCACCGCGTCGGTGATTCCGACGCCGCTGTCGGCGACGCTGACCCGGGCCCAGCCCTCCTCGGTCAGGTCGCTGGCGATGACCAGTTCGCGGCGCGGCAGGCTTTCCATGGCGTCGATGCCGTTGCGGATCAGGTTCAGCAGCACCTGCTGGATCTGCACCCGGTCGGCGAACACCTGATCGGCCTGGGCATCCAGCGAAAGGCGCACATCGACCTGACGTTCCTTTTCGCCGATCAGGGCCAGGGCGCTGGCCTCCTCGACCAGCTTGGACAGGCTCTCGACCTCGCGCTCGCTGGCGCCGCGCCGGACGAAGTCGCGCATCTTGTGGATCACATCGCCGGCGCGCAGGGCCTGGGCGGCGGCGCGGTCGATGGCGTCGCGCACCTTGGCCTGATCGGCGGGGCGGCCGCGATCCATCAGCCGGCGCGAACCGGTCAGCAGGTTGGCGATGGCCGATAGCGGCTGGTTCAGCTCGTGGGCCAGGGCCGAGGCCATTTCGCCCACCGCCGTCAGGCGCGAGACGTGGACCAGCTCATTCTGCAGCTCCTGCAGGCGGGTCTCGGTCTGCTGGCGATCGGTCAGGTCGCGGATGAAGCCCGTAAAGGATGGGCGGGCGCCCTTGGTCTCGCCGACCGCCAGTTCCATCGGAAAGGTCGAGCCGTCCCTGCGCTCGCCCACCACCACGCGACCCACACCGATGATCCGCTTCTCGCCGGTCTGGGTGTAGCGGTGCAGAAAGCCATTGTGGGCCTGACGGTGAGGGCCCGGCATCAGCAGGTTGACGTTCTGGCCGATGGCCTCGGCGGCCGTCCAGCCGAACAGGCGCTCGGCGGCGGGGCTGAACGAGGTCATCATCCCCTCACGGTCGATCACCACCACGGCGTCGGGTACGGTGTCGAGGATCGACTGCAGATGGGCGTTGGTCGCCGCCGCCCGCCGCCGCGCCGCATGGAACCAGCCGCCGCCGATGGCCATGCCCATGCCGACAATCAGGAAGATCACGCTGCTCAGCGCTCCGACCAGGGTCGGTGCGTCGTCCTGGGTCACCAACCCGACCGCCACGCTGGCGCAGACCGTGGCGAACAGGCCGCAGATCAGTCCGCCCAGGGCCGCGCTGACCAGGACGGCGGGAATGAACAGTAGGAAGGACGAGGCCGCCGTGAACGCCTCGCCCAGCGATAGCCGCAGCACCAGGGTCGCCGCGATCGCCACGGCGGCCACGATATAGGGGCCGGGGCGCGGGTCGCTGAACAGGGGGTAGGGGGTCGGCCGGACCGCCTTCATGTCATGTCTCTGTCGCGCGGGAAGCGCCTTTGGTCCTTATAGCCGAGGGGCGGATCTTCGCGAGGCGTCATCGCCAGCCGGCCGCTCCGGCCTTTGATCGAGGTCAAGGCGTGCGGCCCGCGCTCCGGCGACCTTAGCGATTTCAGGAAAGGGAGAGCCTTCATGTCGGACGGACAAATCGCATATCTTTCACTGGTCGTCGTCGCCTTCACGACCTTCGCCGTGGTGTTGCTTGGCGTCTATGTCCACGCCAATCGGGACTAGGACTGAGGGGCGGACAGGTTCAGCGTCCGCCCACAGATCGCCAGCGGCGCGGGCCGGTGGCTGACCAGCACCACGCCCTGGCCGGTGCGGTCCAGCCGCGCGGCCAGCCGGTCCAGCACCACGGCCTCGGTGGCGGCGTCCAGACCCTCGGTCGGCTCGTCCAGCAACAGCCACGGTGCGGGTCGCAGGAGGGCGCGGGCCAGGGACAGTCGCCGCCGTTCTCCGCCGGAGAGGCGTTCGCCATTGTCGCCCAGCCATGCGTTCAGCCCGGCCGGCGCGGCGCGGATGCGCTCGTCCAGGGCGGCGTCGCGCAGGGCTTCCCACATCTCATCGTTGGACACATCCGGCGCGGCCAGTCGCAGGTTGTCGGCCACCGTGCCGGCGATCAGGGCCGCGTCCTGAGGCGCCAGGGCGAAGGCCGCGCGGACTGTCGAAGGGGCGAGATCGGCCAGATCCGCGCCGCCCAGCCTGATGGTTCCAGGCGCGCTGGGGCGCAGGGCCACCAGGCGCTCAAGCAGGGTCGTCTTGCCGGCGCCCGACGGCCCGGTGATCGCGATGCGGTCTCCCGGTGCGAAGTCCTGGTCCAGAAGCCGCAGGTCGGGCGTCGACAGGCCGGGCGCGGCGGCGGCCGTCGGCGCGTGTTGCAGCACGGCGTCCAGCCGGTCGGCCGCCTGATCGGCGGCGCCGTCCTGGTCGAAGGCGGCGGCCAGGCCGGCGACGCCCTCTATCGCCATGGCGGCGGCCAGACCCGCCAGCGCCGCCAGCGCCGCGCCGGCCGGAACGGCCAGGGCCACGGCGATGACGACCGCCAGACCCAGGATCGCGGCCTGCGAGAAGGCGATCCAACCCCGGGCCCGGGCGGCGCGCAGTCGGGCCTCATCGACGGCTTCGCCCTGCGTCGCCAGCGTCTGGCTGGCCCAGACTTCCAGGCCATAGGCGCGAAGTTCGGGCGCGGCGGCGGACAGACTGGCGGCGACGTCCTTCAGCGCGCCCATGCGGGTCTGGATGTCCCGACCGGCGGGGGCGGAGAAGCAGCGGGCCAGGGCGCGGGCCAACAGGATCGCGGCGGCGGCTGACAGCAGGATCGCAAGGGCCGTCGTCCAGCCCGACAGTGCGCCCAGCGCCACCCCCGCGGCGACGGCGGCGCCTGCGCCCCAAGGGGCCGACAGCCGCACGAACCTTGTCTCGACCGCGTCGACATCCTGCACCAGCCGGGCCGAAGCCTCGCCGCCGGAAAGGGCCAGGGCGGCGGCGGGCGGGGCGGCGGCGAGCGCGGAAAACAGCACGGGCCGGATCGCGGCGAGTGATCGAAGGGCGGCCGCGTGGGCGCTGAGGCGTTCGCCATAGCGCGCGCCGGTGCGCAGGATGGCCAGCAGTCGGATGGCGGCGCTGGGCAGCAGCACATTGAAGGCCTGGGCGCTGGCCAGGCCCGCCAGTCCCGCCAGGGCCGATGCGGTGATGAACCAGCCCGACAGTCCCAGCAGCAGGGTGGAGGAACCCCCAACCACGGCGGCGCAGGCGGCGGCCAGCATCAGGCCTTCGGCGTGCCGGCGGCGCTGGGCGCGGATCAGGGCCTGAAGCGGCGAGGCGCTCATGTCAGTCTCACCACATGGTCGGCCAGGTCGGCGACGGCCTGCGAGTGCGTGGCGATCAGGGTGGTGCGACCCACGGCGGCCTCGCGGAGGGCGGCCAGCAGGTCGGCCTCGGCGGCGGCGTCGAGATTGGCGGTGGGCTCGTCCATCAGCAGGATCGGCGCGGGCTTGAGGATGGCGCGGGCCAGGGACAGCCGCCGGCGCTCGCCGCCCGACAGTCCGCCGCCGCGTTCATCCAGCCAGGCGTCCAGGCCGCCGGCCCGCATGGCCAGGGCGCCGGCCAGGCCGACGCGCTGGGCGGCGGCTTCGATCTGCTGGCGGGTCGCGTCGCGGTGGGCCAGGGCGATGTTATCGGCGATGGAGCCCGGCGTGATCAGCGGATGCTGACCGGCCCAGGCGATCTGGCCCGACAGCGCGCCGAGCTCGGCCAGGGGGCGGCCGTCGATCAGCACCGCGCCGGCGCTTAACGGCGCCAGGTCGAGCAGCAGGTTCAGCAGCGAGGTCTTGCCCGAGCCGCTGGGACCCAGCAGGGCGACGATCCTGCCTGCCGGGACCTCCAGGTTGAAGTCTCGCAACGCCGGCGCGTCAGCTTCGGGATAGTGGACGCTCACACCGCTGAACCGGATCACGGGCGGCGCGGTCAGGATCGGCGCGGCCGGGCGAGGCTGCGGACAGGGCAGGGCGATCAGGCTGGCGGTCGCGGCCTCAGCGGCCTGACGGTCGTGATAGGCGGCGGCCAGGCGGCGCATGGGCAGATAGACCTCCGGCGCCAGGGCCAGCACGAAGAAGGCGCGCTTGAGGTCCAGCTGCTCCGGAACCGGGAAGGGCAGGAGGCGCAGCAGGTTGAAGCCGCAATAGACCGCCACCAGCGCCACAGACAGGGCGGCGAAGAATTCCAGTGCGCCCGACGAGAAGAAGGCTACCCGCAGGACGCGGATGGTGCGGGTCGCCAGCTCGTCGGCGGAGCGGGCCAGGTCGCGCGTGATCCGGCTCTCCGCCTGGAAGGCCAGCACCACGGGCAGGGCGCGCACCCGGTCGAGGAACAGGCCCGACAGACGCTCCAGCGCCACGAACTGGGCGCGGGATTCGGCGGCGGCCGCCGTGCCCGCCAGGGCCATGGCGATGATGAAGGGAACCAGGGCCCCCAGCAGAATGCCGGCGGCGATCGGGCTGGCGATGGCGGCGACGGCGATCAGGGCCAGCGGCGTGGCGGCCGCCGCGAACCGGGCCGGGAGGAAACGTGAGACATGGCCGTCCAGCGCCTCGACGCCCTCGACGAGGGCGGTGGTCGCTTCGCCGCTCGACATCGCGCCGTCGGGCCTGCGGCCGATCAGCGCGGCGGCGGCGTCGCGGCGAGCGGCGGCCTTGACCTGGGCGGTGGCCCTGGCGCCGGCTTCGCCGGCCAGCTTGGCCATGGCGCCGCGTGCGACCATCGCCGCACCCAGCAGCGCCAGCCATTCCTGGAAGTCCCGCCCGGTGGCCAAGGCGTCGATGGCGCAGGCCAAGGCCGCAGCGAAGGCGGTCGCCGCCGCGCCATCCAGCAGGACCAAAGCCCGCGCGCGGCGCAGGGGGGCTGCACCGGCCCTTGCGAGGTCCTTCAATCTTGTCGCGACCTGGGGGTGGCCAGCGATAAGCGCTGGACGAGCTTGCATAGGTTCAGTGTAGTTTGCCTCCGTCCGCTGGCCTTGATCTGGATCAAGGCCAGCGCGGCCGGACCGGCCTAGGGCAGTGCTCTCGGTCGGCGCGATCATTCGCCGTCCGTTTCGGAGCTGTGTATGGACCCCGCCGTCGTCGATCTCTCGAGGCTGCAGTTCGCGCTGACCGCGCTGTACCACTTCCTCTTCGTGCCTCTGACCTTGGGGCTCTCGTTCATGCTCGTCATCATGGAGAGCATTTACGTGATGACCAAGCGTCCAATCTGGCGAACCGTCACGCGGTTCTGGGCCGGGTTGTTCGGCATCAACTTCGTCCTGGGCGTGGCCACGGGACTGACCATGGAATTCCAGTTCGGCATGAACTGGTCCTACTACTCTCATTATGTCGGCGATATCTTCGGTGCGCCGCTGGCGATCGAGGGCCTGATGGCCTTCTTCCTGGAAGCCACCTTCGTCGGTCTGATGTTCTTCGGCTGGGACAAGCTGTCCCGCGTGGGCCATCTGTTCGTGACCTTCATGGTCGCCATCGGCACCAATTTCTCGGCGCTCTGGATTCTGATCGCCAACGGCTGGATGCAGAACCCGGTCGGCGCGGCGTTCAACCCCGACACCCTGCGCATGGAGGTCTCCGATTTCGGCGCGGTGCTGTTCAACCCGGTGGCCCAGGCCAAGTTCGTCCATACCGTCAGCGCGGGCTACACCATCGCCGCCGTCTTCGTGCTGGGGGTCTCGGCCTGGTACCTGCTGAAGGGCAAGCACATCGGCGTCGCCAAGCGCTCGATGACCGTGGCTGCGGCCTTTGGTCTGGCCTCGTCCCTGTCGGTCGTCGTACTGGGCGACGAGAGCGGCTACGCCCTGACCGACAACCAGAAAATGAAACTGGCCGCCCTGGAGGCCATGTGGGAGACCGAGCCCGCGCCGGCCGGCCTGACCGCCTTTGGCATTCCCAGCCTCAAGGACCGCCAGACCCACTACGAGGTCAAGATTCCCTATGTGCTGGGCCTGATCTCCACCCGCAGCATCGACAAACCGGTGGCGGGCATCTTCGAACTGGTGGCCGTGGCCGAGGACCGCATCGAGTCCGGCGTGAAGGCCTATGACGCGCTCGAACGGGTCAAGGCCGATCCCAAGGATGTCTCCGCCCGCGCCGCTTTCGAGCAGCACCGTCGCAACCTCGGCTATGGCCTGTTGCTCAAGCGTTACGTGGCCGACCCGCGTCAGGCCAGCCCCGCGCTGATCCAGAAGGCCGCGTGGGATACGGTGCCCAACGTCCCGGTGATGTTCTGGGCGTTCCGCATCATGGCCGGCGTCGGCTTCCTGATGATCGGCCTGTTCACCGCAGCCTTCGTTCTGGTCACCCTGCGCAAGCACCAGACCAAATGGTTCCTGGTTCTGGCTGTGGCGGCCATCCCGTTGCCGTGGATCGCGGCGGAGCTGGGCTGGGTGCTGGCGGAAATGGGGCGCCAGCCCTGGGCCGTCGAGGGCGTGCTGCCCACCTTCCTGGGCGCCTCCAGCCTGAGCGTCGCCCAGCTCTGGACCACCATCATCGCCTTCACCCTGCTCTACGGCGCCCTGGCGGTGGTCGAGGTCGGGCTGATCCTGCGTCACATCAAGAAGGGCCCCTTCGCCGAGCAGGAGGCGTTCGCCGCTTCCCCCGCCGGCGAACCGGCCGTCGCCTGAGGAATGACCGTCATGGAACTTCCAATCGACTACGCGACCCTGCGGGTCATCTGGTGGGCGCTGATGGGCGTCCTGCTCATCGGCTTCGCCCTTACCGACGGCTTTGACATGGGGGTCGGTGCGCTTTTGCCCTTCGTCGCGAAGACCGACGCGGAGCGGCGCATGGTGATCAACACCATCGGCGCCACCTGGGAGGGCAACCAGGTGTGGTTCGTCCTCGGCGGCGGCGCGATCTTCGCGGCCTGGCCGCTCGTCTATGCGGTCAGTTTCTCAGGCTTCTATCTCGCCATGTTCCTGGTGCTGGCGGCGATGATCCTGCGGCCGGTCGGCTTCAAGTATCGCTCCAAGCGGCCCGACCCGCGCTGGCGGTCGTTCTGGGACTGGGCGCTGTTCACCGGCGGCTTCGTGCCGGTGCTGGTGTTTGGCGTGGCGGTCGGCAACGTCCTGCAGGGCGCCCCCTTCCGCTTCGACAGCGATCTGCGCATCTCGTATCTGGGCTCGCTGCTGGGCCTGTTCTCGCCCTTCGCCCTGCTGTGCGGCCTGCTGTCGGTTGCGATGCTGGTGCTGCACGGCGCGGCCTGGCTGACCGTCAAGGCCGAGGTGGGGCCGGTCACCGAACGCGCCCGACGCTTTGGCGAGATCGCCGGCCTGGCCAGCATCGTCCTGTTCGCCGCGGGCGGCTTCTATGTCGCTTTCGGGGGCATGGGCTTCCGGCTCGAGGGCCTGACCGACGCGGCCGGCCCGTCCAACCCGCTGCGCACCGTCGTGGTGGCAGCCCCCGGGGCCTGGCTGGACAACTATGCCCGCCATGGATGGATGGTCCTGGCGCCGGTGCTGGGCTTTGCCGGCGCCGCGCTGGCCCTCCTGGGCCTGAGATCAGACAAGGCGGCGCTGTCGTTCTCCGGATCGACGCTCGCGACCCTGGGGATCATTTCGACCGTCGGCCTGTCGATGTTCCCGTTCATCCTGCCCAGCAGCGTCGACCCGCGCTCCAGCCTGACGGCGTGGAACGCCTCGTCCAGCCATCTGACGCTGTTCATCATGCTGATCGTCACGGTGATCTTCCTGCCGCTGGTCCTGATCTACACCGCCTGGGTCTACAAGGTGCTGTGGGGACGCAGCAGCACGACGGCCTTCACCACCAACCCCGACCTGTACTAGGGAGACGAGACGATGTGGTATTTCGCGTGGATCCTGGGCCTGGGCCTGGCCGTCGCCTTCGGCGTGCTCAACGGCGTCTGGTACGAGTTCAACCTGTCGGACGACGGCGATGAGGGCCTGTCAGAGCCCTGATGCAGGGCGCGGCATGCCGGATTGGACGATTGCGACAATCCAGCGCGCTGGTTCGGCGTCACCGTTAACCGTTGTTAAAGGGCGGATCGGGTCAAGTAGCACCGTGGTCTGGAGCGCGTCGAATACGCGAACCGGAGGCACGCCTGATCTGACGATCCCGGGGAAATCGATATGACCGACCAATCCGCCGAGCCGGCCCTGGAACTGATCTCCTTCTGCATCGGTGAGCAGGAGTTCTGCATCGACGTGAAGACCGTCCGCGAAATCCGCGGCTGGACTCCGGCGACGCCGATCCCGCACGCCCCGTCCTACCTGCGCGGCGTCATCAACCTGCGTGGCGCGATCATGCCGGTCATCGACCTGCGCAACCGCCTGGGCCTGGGCTTCACCGTTCCCGAGACCCGCCACGTGATCGTGGTCGTCGAGTGCCAGGACCGCCTGGCCGGCATCCTGGTGGACGCCGTCAGCGAGACCTTCACCGTGTCGCGCGATCACCTGCAGCCGGCTCCGGACCTGGGCGTCGAGGAACTGCGCTTCATCCAGGCGATCATCTCGATGGAGAACCGCCTGATCACCTATCTGCGCATGAACGACGTGTTCCCGGCGGTCATCCGCGAAGCGGCCTAAGCGCTTCCAGCCTTCTGGTTTCGAAAAGCCGCCGTCCGCTCATGCGGGCGGCGGCTTTTTCGTGGCCCTAAGCCTTGCGCACGATCAGGGCGGCGGCGGCGTGGAAGCCGGCCTCGGCCTCGGCGGCGGCGGCGACGCCCGCGTGGCGGTCAGCCGCGACGCTCATGGCCGCCCGGCCGGTCGTGGGCGCGGCGTAGCTGGCCGAGACCCGGCGTGCGTCCTGGGCGCGCAGGGTGGCGTTGGAGGCCTGGGTCTCGTGCCAGGTCGCCAGCTGGTCGGCGGTCAGCCGGCCCTCGGGCGAGGCGTCGGCATGGGGCATGACCTCGCCAAAGCCCAGCGCCACGAAGCCGTGGATGACGCCGTAGTCCTCTTCCGAAAGTACAAATGTAATCTGACGCTCTTCGGTCTGGCCGGTATAAACTTCACTTTCCGGATCGAATTCGCGCAGCACCAGGATGTCGCCGACCGAGAAGTCGCGGTCATTGCGGCGGATCTCGAAGCGCTTCTTGCCCGAGCGGACAGCGGCGAAATACTGCGGCCAGGTCTTCAGTTCGTGGCGGTGCATGGTCTTGGCCTTCGTATGCGCATCGAGTCGGGGCAAATGGGATCGTGGGTGTCGAACGCCAGACCCTAGCGGAGGATTAATCCCACCGCACGCGGCTGTGGAGCGTCCTTGACGCAGGGGAGCCGTTTGACGGCCGGAATAACGCTGATACGCTTTACTGAACAACGATAAGTCAGGGGCGGGACATGACGGGCAAGCTTCCCAAGGCGTGCATCATCGGCGCGGGCTGCAGCGGCTTCACCACGGCAAAGCGGCTCAAGGACGTGGGCGTTCCCTATGACTGCTTCGAGATGTCCGACGACATCGGCGGCAACTGGTACTTCAAGAACCCCAACGGACTGTCGGCCTGCTACGAGAGCCTGCACATCGACACCTCCAAGTGGCGCCTGGCCTTCGAGGATTTCCCGGTCCCGGCAGAATGGCCCGACTTTCCGCATCACGCCCAGCTGCTGCAGTACTTCAAGGACTATGTCGCCCATTTCGGCCTGCGCGAGACCATCACCTTCAACACGAAGGTGGAGACCGCCCGCCGCACCGACGACGGCCTGTGGGCGGTGACGCTGGCAAGCGGCGAGACGCGACTCTACGACGTGCTGTTCGTCTGCAACGGCCACCACTGGGACCCGCGCATTCCCGACTATCCCGGCGAGTTCGACGGCCCCGCCTTCCACGCCCACGCCTATAGCGACCCGTTCGACCCCGTCGACATGCGCGGCAAGAACGTCGTGGTGGTGGGCATGGGCAATTCGGCCATGGATATCGCCAGCGAGCTGTCGCAACGCCCGATCGCCAAGAACCTTTGGGTCTCGGCCCGGCGCGGGGTCTGGGTGTTTCCGAAATATCTGAACGGCAAGCCGGCCGACAAGTCCGCCCTGCCGGCCTGGATGCCGCGCAAGCTGGGCCTGGCCCTGACCCGCAAGGTGCTGAAAAAGTCCATCGGCCGGATGGAAGACTACGGCCTGCCCAAGCCCGATCACGAGCCGCTGGAGGCCCACCCGTCGGTCTCGGGCGAGTTCCTCACCCGGGCCGGCTGCGGCGACATCAAGTTCAAGCCGGCCATCGCGGCGCTGGAGGGGCCCAATGTGCGGTTCGCCGACGGCAGCGTGGAACAGGTCGACGCCATCGTCTTCGCCACCGGCTACAAGATCAGCTTCCCGTTCTTCGACGATCCGGACCTGGTCCCGGGCCCGGATCACCGCTTTCCGCTGTTCAAGCGGATGATGAAGCCGGATGTCCCCAACCTGTTCTTCATGGGCCTGGCCCAGCCCCTGCCCACCCTGGTCAATTTCGCCGAGCAGCAGGCCAAGCTGGCGGCGGGCTATCTGGCGGGGACCTATGCGCCGCCGTCGGCCGACGAGATGGTCAGGATCACCGCCAGGGACGAAGAGCGCCATCTGGGCCAGTTCTACGCCTCGGCGCGGCACACGATTCAGGTGGATTTCAACGTCTATTGCGCGGACCTGAAGAAGGAGATCGCAAAGGGCGAGAAGCGGGCGCGGGCGGCAGGCAACCGGCTGCCGGTGGCGGCGCGGGCTGAGACGGCTTCCGTTCAGGCCGTCGTCGCCTGACCAAACCTGTCATCCCGGGCGGCGTAGCCGACCCGGGACCCAGGGGCCGGCGCAGTGCGGTTGCCCCTGGGTCCCGGCTCTCCGCTTCGCTGCGGCCGGGATGACAAGGTAAGGGATAGGGGAAGTAGAGCTGGAACCCCGAAAATGCCCAAGATCGACCTCGACAAGGACACCCGCGCCAAGCTGACCGACGGCCTGTCGCGCTATCTGAGGGACGAGCTGGATCTGGAGGTGAAGGGCTTCGACGCCCAGTTCCTGCTCGACTTCATCACCGAGCGGTTGGGGCCGTACTATTATAACCAGGGCCTCCACGACGCCCAGGCGCTGTTCGCCAAGAAGATCGAGAGCGTCACCGACGCGGTCTATGAGCTGGAGCAGCCGATCAAGGGGTTCTGAGTCGGGCGGCTTGCCTTTCGCAGCGGCAGCATTGACCTCCGGCCCGCCAGACGCATCATCCCTGAACGGTGATCAGTCTGCGCATGACGTGACGACGCCAGGGAAGGAACAGCATGCCGATCGTCCGCGCGCGGCGAAAGTCTTGCCCCATGCGGCGGAATGAGGCTCAAATCATGACGGGGCGTCACGATCGCCTCGTTCCTGAGTCGCGTTTGATGTCGAATATCGCCTATTTCCCCAAGGCCCCGGTTGTGGACGATCGGCCCGGCAAGCGCGAACGCACCAAGGTCGCCAATCGCCAGGCCATCCTTGATGCGGCGCGGGAAGTGTTCGGCGAGCTGGGTTATGACGCCGCCACGGTGCGCGACATTATCCGCCGCACGGGTTTGGCCTCGGGCACTTTCTACAACTACTACAAGTCCAAGGAAGAAGTGTTCGACGCCCTGGCCGACGACGGCGCGCGGCGCTTTCGGCCGCTGCTGCGGGTCGAGGTCGAGAAGGCCGTCGATTTCGAGTCGTTCCTGCGCGGTGCGATCACCGCGTATTTCGTCTTCGTCGCCACCGAGCAGGAGACCTGGCGCCTGAATCGGCCCGCGGGCGAACCGATCCCCCAAGCTCGGGCCACGCCCGAGATCGTGGCGGTGTTCGACCAGGTGCGCGAAGGCTTCGCCAAGGTGCTGGAGCTTGAGCACGCTCCGGCCGTCGACCTGGACTATCTGACCGCCGCCTGCATCGCCGTGGCGCGCGAGGTCAGCGACAAGATGCTGGAGCGCCGTCCGGTCGATACGGCCGGCGCCGCTGACTTTGCCGTCAAACTGATCCTCGGCGGCCTTCCCGCCCTTCCCAAACTCTAGTCCCTTACCCGGAGCTCGCATGGCTGACGCCGCCGTCCAGAAGTTCATTCTGAAGACCATCCTGTCCCTGCCCAGCCCGATTCTGCGGGCCATGTCCGGGGGCGGGGTGGTCTATCGCGGCGGCCGAACCCTGGACCCGCGCTTCCAGTTCTTCGCCCACACCGCCCAGAAGATGCCGTCGATGACGACCCTGCCGCCCGACGTGGCGCGCGAGGCCAGCGCCAAGGGCCTGGGCGCGGTGTCGGGACCGCCGGAGCCCGGCGTGCGGACGGAAAGCCTGTCGATTGAAGGGCCGGGTGGGCCCTTGCCGCTGCGCGCCTATCGCCCGGCCGAGCAGGACGCGGACGCCCCCCTGATCGTCTTCGCCCATTTCGGCGGCGGGGTGATCGGCGATCTGGAAACCTGCCACGCCTTCTGCGGCATCCTGGCTCGCATCGCCAAGACCGCCGTGCTGTCGGTCGACTATCGCCTGGCGCCCGATCACCGCTTCCCGGCCGGTCTGGACGACGTGCTGGCCGCCTATCGCTGGGGCCGCGACAACGCCGCCCGCTTTGGCGCGCGGCCGGGCACGGCGGCCATCGGCGGCGACTCTATGGGCGGCAACTTCGCCGCCATCATCGCCCAGGAGATGCAGCGCACGGGCGAGGCCCAGCCGGCCCTGCAGCTGCTGATCTATCCCGCCGTCGACGTGGCCAGCGAGACGGCCTCGATGACTACCTATGCCGACGCCTATCCGCTGAGCCGGCCGATCATGGACTGGTTCATGGGTCACTATATGGGCCCCGACGCCGATCCGGCCGACCCACGCCTGTCGCCCAACAAGGCGGCCGATCTCGCGGGCCTGGCGCCGGCCGTGGTGATCACCGCCGGCTTCGACCCCTTGGTCGACCAGGGCGAGGCCTATGCCAAGCGCCTGCAGGCCGCCGGCGTGCCGGTGACCTATCGCTGCTATGACAGCCTGGCCCATGGCTTTACGGCCTTTACCGGGGCGGTGCCGGCGGCCGACGCGGCCTGCCGCGAGGTGGCGCGACTGGTGCGCGAGGCCTTCGTGGCGGGACCCGATAAATAGGACGGGCGGAGACCGGATAGTCCGGACTTTTTCTGGATAGACCCCACACCTCGCCGGGGTGTGGGTCAGAAACCAAAACCCCCGTCATCCCGGGACTTGTTCCCGGGACCCATTTTTTCGCCGCATGGGCAGTGCCAGAAGACGCTCTTACGATGACGCTGAACCATGGGTCCCGGGAACACGTCCCGGGATGACGAGGAAAGAGAAGGGGGAAACCGCCTGATGACCACCATCCCGCCCACCATGCGCGCCCTGGTCGTCGGGAGCCTGGCCCCCGACTACGCCGGCTGCGCGGTCCGCGAGGTCGCCACGCCGACGCCCGGTCCCGGCGAGGTGCTGGTCGAGGTCAAGGCCGCCAGCGTCAACTTCCCCGACCTGCTGATGACCCGCGGCGAATACCAGTTCAAGCCGCCCACGCCCTTCACCCCGGGTCTGGACCTGGCCGGCGAGGTCGCGGCGCTGGGGCAGGGGGTCTCGGGCTTTTCCGTAGGCGATGCGGTGGTCGGCGGCGCGCGGCTGGGGGCCTTCGCGCAATATGCCGTGGTCTCGGCCGAGGCGCTGAAGCCCAAGCCCGAGCGGTTGTCGTTCGCCCAGGCCGCGGCCTATGGCGCGGCCTATCTGACCGCCTATGTCGCCCTGGTGCGCCGGGCGCGGATCGAGCCGGGCGACTGGGTGCTGGTCCATGGCGCGGCCGGCGGGGTGGGGCTGGCGGCGGTCGACCTGGCCAAGGCCCTGGGCGCGCGGGTGATCGCGGCCTCGGCCTCTGACGACAAGCTGGCGGCCATCCAGGCGCTGTATGCGCCTGACGCTGTCGTCAACGTCTCCGGCGGCTTTCGCGATCAGGTGAAAGCCATCACCGGCGGACGCGGGGCCGACATCATCTATGACCCCGTGGGCGGCGACGTGTTCGACGAGAGCGTGCGCTGCATCGCCTTTGACGGCCGGCTGCTGGTGATCGGTTTCACCTCGGGGCGGATCCCGACGGTCTCGGTCAATATGCCGCTGATCAAGGGTTTCTCGGTCATGGGCGTGCGGGCTGGCGAATACGGCCGGCAGTTTCCGGACAAGGGCCGCGAGAACGGCGAGGCGGTGTGGCGCATGGCCAATGAGGGGGTGATCTCGCCGCATGTGCATGCACAGTTGCCGCTGGAGCGCTGGCGCGAGGCGTTTGATCTGCTGGCCGAGCGCAAGGTGGTGGGCAAGGCGGTGATTGTTCCTTGAAAGCTGTCATCCCGGCCGTAGCGTAGCGAAGAGCCGGGACCGCCGGAAACGCTGGCGCTCGCCGCGGTCCCGGCTC
Source organism: Caulobacter sp. FV1ye13L (assembly GCF_058681155.1). Next base: position 290,477 of record NZ_CM178732.1, on the reverse strand, counting down.
GGCGCTTCGCTTGGCCGGGATGACAGTTTCAGCGGCCGACTCAGGTTGACAGCCGTCGCCCCTTCCCTTATCCACCGCCCCTCACTCGCGGAGGCCTTGCGGCCCTTGCGTCCCATTATTATCGGAGCCACCTCGTGAAGCGGACATTCCAGCCGTCGAAGCTCGTGCGAGCCCGCCGTCACGGCTACCGCGCACGTATGGCCACCAAGAACGGCCAAAAAATCGTTGCGCGTCGCCGCGCCAAGGGCCGTAAGCGCCTGACGGCCTAAGAACGGCTCACCCCGTTCTTTCTCCCGCTTCGGCGGGAAGCACAGACCATGATAAAAGCCGCCTTTTCCCAGAGCCTGACCTCAGGTTTTCGCCGGAAAGGGCGGCTTTTTTCATGACCGCGATCCAGTCCGCAGATGCGGTGAAGATCGAGCGCCTGAAAAAGCGCCCCGATTTCCTGAAAGCCGCCAAGGCGCCCGCCCTGTCGCGCGGCGCGGTGTTCATGCAGATGCGCGCCCGACTCGACGATGATCCCCTGATCCGTGTGGGATTCACCGCCACCAAGAAGGTCGGCGGCTCGGTCGAGCGCAATCGCGCCAAGCGCCGCCTGCGCGAGGCCGCAAGGCTGTTGTTACCCCTTCATGGCCGCCCCATGTACGACTATGTATTCATCGCGCGCGGCGGCACCCGCACCCGCGAATGGGGGCGTTTGCTTGACGATGTGAAAACCGCGCTGATAAGCCTCGCGGCCGAACATGATCGCGCGGAGGCTCGGGCCAGGCTGGCTCAATCCGCTGATCTTCCCAAAGACCCGTCTTCTGACGCTCAACCTGCTAACCCAGGCGCGCCCGATCCCTCCGTTTCCGGTTAAGTCATCCATGCAGAACGACAACAAAAACACGTTGATGTTCATCGTCAGCGCGTTCGCGATCCTGATCGGGTACCAGTTCTTCATCCTGGGTCCGCAGCAGAAGAAGGCCGACGCAGAGTTGCTGGCCAAGAAGGCCGCCGAGGCCCGGATGGCCGCGACCCAGCCTGGCGTGGTGCTCGGCCCCGATGGCCGTCCTGCGCCGCTGAAGCTGTCGCGTGACGCCGCCAAGGCCCAGAGCCCGCGCGTCGCCGTCAATACGCCGGCCCTGTCGGGTTCGATCTCGCTGAAGGGCGGCCGCATCGATGACCTGTGGCTGAAGAACTACGCCCAGACGGCCAAGAAGGATTCGCCGCCGGTCGAACTGTTCCGCCCCGAGGGCGCCGAGCACGCCTGGTTCGCTGATTTCGGCTGGGCCGGCGCCAACCTGCCGGGCCTGCCCGACAGCCGCACCGTGTGGACCACCGCGCCGGGCCAGACCCTGACCCCGACCTCGCCGGTCGTCATGACCTATGACAACGGCCAGGGCCTGGTCTTCACCCGCACCCTCTCGGTCGACGCCGACGCGATGTTCACCGTCGCCGACAGCGTCCGCAACCAGGGCGCCCAGACCCTGTCCCTGGCCCCCTACGCCACGGTGCAGCGCCAGGGCATCCCGGCCGACCTGGGCAAGAATCAGATCGTCCACGAAGGCGCCATCGGCGTGTTCGGCGTCGAGGGCGGCAAGAGCCACGAGCTGAAGCAATCCAAGTACGGCAAGTGGAAGAAGGACAAGCCGCTCGAAGCCTTCCCGTCCAAGGGCGGCTGGGCCGGCATCACCGACAAGTACTGGCTGACCGCCCTGATCCCGGATCAGTCGCAGGACGTCACCGCCCAGTACCGCGTCACCCAGGCCGGCGCCGTCGACATCTATGACGTCAATTTCGTGGGCCCCGCCAAGAGCCTGGCCCCCGGCCAGACCCTGACCCAGAACACCCGCCTGTTCGCCGGCGCCAAGACCGTGCCGCTGCTGCGTCAGTACGAGTTCGGCGGCGAGCCCCCGGCCTGGTGGAAGTTCTGGGACGGCAAGAAGGCCCAGGTGCCGCGCTTCGACGACGCCGTCGACTGGGGCATGTTCAGCTTCTTCACCCGCCCGATCTTCAACATCATGGAGATGTTCTACAAGTGGGTCGGCAATTTCGGCGGCGCCATCCTGCTGCTGACCGTGGCCCTCAAGCTCGTGCTCTATCCGCTGGCGGACAAGAGCTACGAGTCGATGGCCAAGATGAAGAAGATCGCCCCCGAGGTCGAAAAGCTGAAGGCCAAGTTCAAGGACGATCCGACCAAGCAGCAGCAGGAAATGATGGCGCTGTATGGCAAGGAGAAGATCAATCCGATGATGGGCTGCCTGCCCATGCTGATCCAGATCCCGGTGTTCTACTCGCTGTACAAGGTGCTGACGGTGACCATCGAGATGCGGCATGCGCCGTTCTTCGGCTGGATCCGCGATCTGTCGGCGCCCGAGCCCACCAGCCTGTTCAACCTGTTTGGCCTGATCCCCTATGATCCGGGCGCCCTGCCGCTGGTCGGCGCCATGATCGCCCACCTGGGCATCTGGCCGCTGCTGTATGGCGTGACCATGTGGCTGACCACGGCCATGAACCCGCCGGCCGCCGACCCGATCCAGCAGAAGATCTTCCAGTGGTTCCCGGTGATCTTCACCTTCACCCTGTCGGGCTTCGCCGTGGGTCTGGTGATCTACTGGTGCTGGTCCAACGTCCTGACCATCTTCCAGCAGTACATCATCATGCGCCGCTACAAGGTCGAGAACCCGATCGACCAGATCATCGCCCGCTTCCAGGGCAAACCCACCGTGGCGACCTGATGACCGAACCCAACTTCGCGCCCGCGCCCGGTCCCGTCTTCACCGAGGAAGAGATCGAGGCGGCGCGCGTGCTGTTCGCCCAGCCGGTGGCCTTCATGATGGGGGCCGTCAACATGGACGGCCTGCCCCATCCGATCGCGCCGGAAGTGTGCTTCGCCGGCCGCTCCAATGTCGGCAAGTCCAGCCTGATCAACGGTCTGGTCGGCCAGAAGTACCTGGCCCGCGCCTCCAACGAGCCGGGCCGCACGCGGGAGATCAACTTCTTCCTGCTGGCCGAGAAGCTGCGCCTGGTCGACCTGCCGGGCTATGGTTTCGCGCGCGCCTCGAAGACCACGGTCAGCAAGTTCCAGGACCTGGGCCGGGCCTATCTGCGCGGCCGGGCCACCCTGCGCCGCGTGTATCTGCTGATCGACGCCCGCCATGGGCTCAAGAAGGTCGACCAGGAGGCCCTCGACGCCCTGGATACGGCGGCGGTCTCCTATCAGATCATCCTGACCAAGTCCGACAAGATCAAGCCGCACGAGGTCGAGAAGGTCACCGCCGAGACCGTGAAGGCCATCGCCAAGCGTCCCGCCGCCTTCCCGCGCGTTCTGGCTACCTCGTCGGAAAAGGGCCTGGGCATGCCGGAACTGCGGGCCGAGATCGCCCGGGTCTGTCTGGACGAATAGCGGGCGGGGCTTTCGCAAGTTCGGCCTGTAGGCGATCTTCGGCCGGCTAGGTTGGGGTGCGGTATGAGCAAGGCCGTTGTTCTCCTTGGCGCGGATCACCGCGGATACGCCCTGAAGACGCATCTGGCCGACTGGCTGGAGCAATATGGCTACGCGCCCAAAGACGTTGGCGCGCACGGTCCGGAGCGTTGCGACGCGCTGGACTACGCCAAGGCGCTGGCGGCGGAATTCCAGTCAGGTTCCGCCAGATTTGGCGTTCTGATCTGCGGGTCGGGTCAGGCGATGGCCATGGCCGCCAATCGCTATCAGCACCTGCGCGCGGCGCTGTGCGGCAGCGTCGAGATGGCCAGGACCACGCGGGAGCACAATGACGCCAATGTCCTGGTGCTCGGCGCGGATTCGACGTCGCACGACGAGGCGCTGGAAATTCTCCGGGCGTTTCTGGGAACCGGATTCCTGGGCGGCAGGTATGCCGATCGCCGCGATGCGCTGACAGCCCTGGGCGGTCTTTGAACCGGCGGCAGGCATTTCCCCTGGGCCCCACGGCCGCGCCTAGCTTAGGTCCCCGACCGCCTGTACGTCGCCGTGCAGCGCGCGTTGCACTGAGCCCACTGGCTGGGACAGATGTCGTCGTCGCCGGCCTTGCAGAAATAGTAGCTCCGCGCGCAGGCGGCGCGGCACTGGCCGGGGTCGCCGCCCGGGCGGCTGGAGGCCAGCGGGATCAGAGGCTGCAGGGCGGTCTGCGGGACTACGGCCACGGCGGGCGGCGGGGCCTTTTTCGGCGCGGGCTTCTGGTCGGCGCCGGCCGGCGAGGCCAGGGCGAGAGACACAAGCAGCAGGGCGAGGATGCGGCGCATGGCCAGAGCCTAGGGCCCGGCGGTTAAGGTTTGGCTAACCATGTTTGCCCCTCCCCTTGCGGGAGAGGGTGGCCCGCGCAGCGGGTCGGGTGAGGGGTCTCGCGGGCCCTTCCGACAGGGCTTTCGACCCCTCATCCGTCGGCTGCGCCGACACCTTCTCCCGCAAGGGGAGAAGGGTCAGCCTTTCAGCTTCTCGATCAGCGCCATCGCCGCCGCCGGATTGCGCAGCTTGGCCCCGGAGATGAAATAGGCGAACACGTCGCCGCGTTTGGCCCAGTTGCGCGTCTGGGCGACCACGCCGTCCAGTTCCTCGGACGTCATGCCGGTGGGCTCGTCCTCGCGGCTGCACATCAGGCGGGCATAGGTGAAGTCGGCGGTCGGCTCGTCGATCCGGGGCCAGTCGGGCGACTCGTCGTCGACGGCATAGACGATGGCCGCGCCGTACTTTGCGGCCAGGTCATAGAAGGCCTGGGTCTGGAAGGTGGGGCTGCGCACCTCAAGCGCATGGCGCGCGGGGCGGCCGCCGATCTCGCGGGGCAGCAGTTTCAGGAAGCCCTCGAAGTCGACGGGGTCGAACTTCTTGGTGGCCATGAACTGCCAGTTGATGGGGCCCAGTTTGGGACCAAGCTCCTCCAACCCCTGGGTCAGGAATTTCTCCAGCGAGTCGTTGTTCTCCGACAGCACGCGGCGATTGGTGCAGTAGCGGCTGGCCTTGACCGAAAACACGAAGTCGTCGGGCGTCTCGTCGCGCCACTTCATCCAGCTGTTGGGCTTGAAGGTGGAATAGTAGGTGCCGTTGATCTCGATGCTGGTCAGGTTGGACGCAGCATATTTCAGCTCGTCCTTCTGCTTGACCGTGTCGGGATAGAACACGCCGCGCCAGGGCTCGAAGGTCCAGCCGCCGATGCCGGTTCGAATGACGCCTGCCGACATGTCTGTTCCCTTCCTGTTCCGCCGCGCACCCTAAGCGAGGCGCGAGGGGGTCGGCAAGGGGTGTCAGCCGCTCACCACGTTGCGCGGCGCTCCGGCCGTGAAGGCTTCGATATTGCCCACGGTCACGGCCATGATCCGTTCCACCGCCTCCTGGGTGTCATAGGCCACGTGCGGCGTGACGATCACATTGGGCAGTTTCAGCAGGGCGTGGCTGGCCACAAGGGCCCGCAGACCCTCGACGGCGGGCGGAGTCGATGAGCGGAAGATCTGGGCCTCGTCGCGCAGCCAGGGCTCCTGGCTAAGCACGTCCAGGGCCGCCCCGGCGATCTGACCGGTCTGGAGGGCGTTGAGCAGGGCCTCGGCGTCGACCACCCCGCCCCGCGCGGTGTTGACCAATATGGCCGAGGGCTTCATCGCCGCAAACTGGGCTGCGCCGATCAGGCCTTCGGTGGCCGGGCCGCCGGGGATGTGCAGGGTCAGCACATCGCAGGCGGCGATCAGGGTCTCGAGCGGGACATAGGTGAAGCCCAGGGCCTTGGCCGCCGCCAGATCGGGCCGCATGTCGAAGGCGATGACGTCCATGTCGAAGCCCCTGGCGATCTTGATCACCCGCCGGCCGATCTGGCCCGTTCCGACCACGCCCAGAGTCTTGCCGCCCAGGTCAAAGCCCCGCAGGCCGCCCTGCGAGAAGTCGCCGCGCCGGGTGCGCTCGACGGCCTGGGGAAGCTTGCGGGCCAGGGCCAGCAGCAGGGCGAAGGCGTGCTCGCCCACGGTGGGGTCGCCATAGTCGGGGACGTTGCACACGGTGATCCCGTGCTCGCGGCAATAGTCCAGGTCGACATGGTCATAGCCGGTCGATCGGGTGGCGATCAGGCGCAGCTTGGGGAAGGCCGCCAGGGCCGCTGCGTCCAGGCGCGAGTCGATGAAGGTCGAGACGACCTCGGCCTCGGCGAAGCCGGGGCCGGCGACCTCCGCCACACAGGTCACGGCGTGGTCGCGGCTCAGGCCGTCGACGGCGGCGCGTTCCCAGTCTTCGGCTTCGAAGATGACGATGTTCATGGCGTGGGGTCCTGGTTGGCGCGTGTCTGGGATAACGCGCGGTTGTGTCAGGCGCACCTCGGCGGTGATCAGCACTCCACCCGGTTGACCGACAGCCCCACGGCCAGCCCGCCCATCGAGGTTTCCTTGTAGATCTCGTTCATGTCCTCGCCGGTGCGCTTCATCGTGGCGATCACCTTGTCGAGGCTGACCGAGTGCTGGCCGTCGCCCAGCAGGGCCAGGCGGGCGGCGTCGATGGCCTTGATCGCGCCCATGGCGTTGCGCTCGATGCAGGGGATCTGCACCAGCCCGCCGATGGGATCGCAGGTCAGGCCCAGATTGTGCTCCATGCCGATCTCGGCTGCGTTCTCGATCTGGGCGTTGGTGCCGCCCAAGGCCGCAGCGAGCCCGGCGGCGGCCATCGAGCAGGCCACGCCCACCTCGCCCTGGCAGCCCACCTCGGCGCCGCTGATCGAGGCGTTGCGCTTGTAGAGCGCGCCGATGGCGGCGGCGGTCAGCAGGAACACCCGGATCTGCTCCGGCGTGCCGTTGTAGAACCGCACGAAGAACCGCAGCACGGCCGGCACCAGCCCCGCCGCGCCATTGGTCGGGGCGGTGACCACCCGGCCGCCGGCGGCGTTCTCCTCATTGACCGCCATGGCCCACAGGTTGACGAAATCCATGGCCGCCAGCGGGTCGCTGATCTGGCGCTCCATGCGGCCCTGGATGGTCTGGTGGATCTGGCGGGCCCGGCGCTTGACGTCGAGGCCGCCGGGCAGGACGCCGTCCTGGCGCATGCCCCGGTCGATACAGGCCTCCATGGCCGCGAAGATGCGGTCGATGCCGGCGTTCATGTCGTCCAGCGACATCCGGGCCAGCTCGTTGGCGCCCATGACCCCGGCGATCGACAGGCCCGCATCGGCAGCCCGTTGCAGCAGGTCGGCGCCGCTTTCGAAGGGGTGGGGGATTTCAGGGCCGGCCTCGGGCGGCGCATTGCTGCCCATCTCGAACTCGTCGCGCACGAAGCCGCCGCCGATCGAGAACCAGGTGCGTTCGGCCAGCACGACGCCGGCCCTGTCATAGGCGACGAAGGTCAGCCCGTTGGGATGCTGGGGCAGGCGTTCGTGGCCCAGCCAGACGATGTCGCGGGCCTCGTCGAAGGCGATGTCGATCTGGCCGCCCAGCTTCAGCGACTGGGTGGCGCGGGTCTCCAGCAGGGCCGCCTCGCCGGCGTCGGGATCGAGATCGGCCGGGACAAAGCCCATCAGGCCCAGCATCACCGCCCGGTCGGTGGCGTGGCCGCGCCCGGTCAGGGCCAGGGAGGCGTAGAGGCGGATCTCGACCCGGGCAACGCCGGGCAGCTGGCCATTGTCGCGCAGGCGGCCGACGAACAGCACCGCCGCCGTCATCGGGCCCATGGTGTGGCTGCTCGACGGACCCACGCCGAGTTTGAAGAGGTCGAAGACCGAGGCTGTCATGGGGGCATCCCGCTCTTCCGCGTGGCGGTGGGCGTTATCCGGTTCAAAACATGTTTGTCATCCCGGCCGCACCCCGGCGACGGCCGGGGGGAGAGCCGGGACCCAGGGGCCGCTGCATTGCGGTTGCCCCTGGGTCCCGGATAGCCTCTGCGGGGCTTCCGGGATGACAAGATAGAGGTGCGGCTTACTTGCGCTCAGCCTTCGTCGCGTCGCGCGTGCCCTTGAACTCCGAGCCCTCGCCCCATTCGGGCCAGCGGGTGGAGTTGGCGAGGTCCGCCCCCAGGCCCTGGATCAGGCTGATGTCGGCGGTCATGCCGTCCAGCCGCCAGCTGTCGTTCCACTCGTCGGCCGGCTGGTGATAGGCGTTGATGCGATAGGCGTCGGCGAAGGCCTTGCCGGCCGCCACGCCGCCCTCGACCAGATCCTCGCCCGAGCCGAACGAGATGGCCGGCACGCCGCGCTTGGCGAAGGGGAAGTGGTCCGAGCGGTAGAAGTAGCCGGCTTCCGTGGCCGGGTCGGGCGTGTAGGTGCGGTTCACCTTCTTGCCGTGGGCGATCAGGTCGTCCAGCAGGCCCAGCTTGGCGCTGCCCGAGATCGTGAAGTCCTTGGCCGGGCCGGCGGGGTCCAGGGCGTCGGTGTTGAGCACGCCCACGGTCTTGGCCAGCGGATACAGCGGGTTGGCGGCGTAGTATTCCGAGCCCAGCAGGCCCTTTTCCTCGGCGGTCACGGCCAGGAACACCAGGGTGCGGTCGGCGCGCGGGGCCTTGGCCAGCACCCGGCCCATTTCCAGCATGGCGGCGATGCCGGTCGCGTTGTCGACGGCGCCGTTATAGATCGTATCGCCCTTGGCGTCGGCCAGGCCCACGCCAAGGTGGTCCCAGTGGCCGGTGAAGAACACGGTCTCGTCGGGGCGCTTGGCGCCGGTCAGCTTGCCGACCACGTTCTTGGACACGATCACCTTGGGCTCGACCGCGTAATTGGCCGAGAAGGTCGCGCCCTTCAGTTCCACCGGCTTGAAGTCGCGGCTCTGGGCCGCCTTCTTCGCGGCGTCGAAATCCAGGCCCGCGGCCTTGAACAGCTCGACGGCGGTGTCGCGCTGGATCCAGCCTTCCAGGGCCGGATGCTGCTTGCTCGGCTCCTTGCGGACGATGTCGAACATCGTGTTGGTGTTGGAGTTCTTGACGGTGGCCCAGCCATAAGAGGCCGGGGCCGTCTCGTGCACGATCAGCAGGCCGGCGGCGCCCAGGCGGGCGGCTTCCTCGAACTTGTAGGTCCAGCGGCCATAATAGGTCATGGCCTTGCCGCCAAAGTCACCGGAACCGGTTTCGAAGTCCGGGTCGTTGATCAGCACGACGACGATCTTGCCCTTGACGTCCAGGCCCTTGAAGTCGTCCCAGTTGCGCTCCGGGGCCTTGACGCCATAGCCGGCGAAGACGATCGGGGCGTTCTGGATCGACACCTTGTCGACATTGGTCATGGCCGCGCGGATGGCGATCTGCTCGCCCTGGTTCAGGGTGATGTGGCTGTCGCCGACCATCATGTGGGCGCTGACCGGGCCCTTGATCTCGAACATGCCCAGCGGCACGTCCTGGGTCCAGGCGCGCTTGCCGTCCTTCAGGTCGCCGCCGGGCTCCAGGCCTGCGGCCTGCATCTGCTCGACAATATAGGCGACGGTCTTGGTCTCGCCGGCCGTGGCGGGGCCGCGGCCCTCGAAGGCGTCGGACGACAGGGTCTTGATGTGGGCGGCGAGGTTGACGGGGTCGATCTTCGGCGCGTCGGAGGCGTGCGCCAGCATGGGCGCGGCGATCAGGGCGGTGGCGAGCAGCAGGCGTTTCATCGTTGTCACTCTTTGGAGCAAATCTTGTCGTTGGCGCGGACCGTATCCGGGGTCTTGGGCGAGGGGAAGCCGGTTCGTTTCCTGGACGGGGATCGGCCTCTAAATCCGCTTTCCCCGGCGACCCCAGGGCCATCGCACAGGCCCTGAAAGCCTGTCATCCCGGACAAGCCTGGCGAAGCCGGGCGCCGATCCGGGACCGCCGGAAGCGCTGAGTTCAGGCGTCGGTCCCGGATCTTCGCGCTGCGCGCTCGTCCGGGATGACACCGTTGTGGGGCTCGCGGAACACTAGATCGAACTCACCCGCCGTCCATCCACCGCCCACCGCTCCAGCGCCTCGCCGTCCCAGACGTGCAGGGCGTCATAGAGGTTGATGGTCGGATCGCAGTGGCCCGGCTGCAGCCAGACGATGTCGCCGACCTTGGGGGCGTCGGCCGGGAAGGCGCGGGCTGGATCGGCGTCGGCGGCGGTCACCGCCCCGGCGAAGCCCAGCGGATCGCGGCCGGCGGCCTTCAGCACGTCGATCATGGCGGGATGGGCGATCAGGCCGTGCTCGTCGCCCATCGGCCGCCACAGCGAGCCGGGCGCGGCGCCGGCGATGACGCGGGCGGGCGGGCCGTCCATCGATACGGCCTTGAAGCCGGCGTCGACCACGACATGGCTCTTGTGGCGGGTCGAGACCACGCTGGACGCGATGTAGAGCGACGGCTCGAACGGCCAGTCGCCGCCGCCGGGCGCGCCGCAGTCGTCATATTCGACATCCATCACGGCATAGGAGCCGGCCTGCAGTTCGGTGAACACGCCCGAGGCCAGGTCGAAGGCGTGGGTGCCTGTGCCGCCGCCGGTGACCACGGGCGGGGGCAGGCCGGCGGCGGTCAGCTCGGCGACCAGGGCCTTCAGCGTCGCAAAGGCGGCCTCGTCAGCTGAGCGGCGCAGGTCGCCGTCATCCATATGCTGCAGATGGCCCAGATAGGCCTGAAGGCCGGCAAAGCGCAGGCCCGGCGCGGCGTCGGCGGCGCGGGCCAGTTTCAGGGCGTCATGCGGATAGGCGCCGGTGCGGTGGGTGCCCAGGTCGAGGTCCACCACCAGGTTCAGGATCGTCCTGGCCGCGACGGCGGCGTCGGACAATCGGTCGATCTGGCCCTCGTCATCGGCGGTGACGCCGATGGTGGCGCCGCCTTTGGCCAGAGCCGCCAGGCGCGGCGCGGCCCAGGGCGGCGGGGCAGCGGTGACCAGCACGTCGGTGATGCCGCCGGCCACGAAGGCCTCGGCCTCGCCGACCGTCTGGGCGCACAGGCCCACCGCGCCGCGCTCGATGATCAGCCGGCCCAGGGTCGAGCACTTGTGGGTCTTGCCATGGGCCCGCAGCCGGACGCCTGCGGCGGTGCAGAGCGTCTGCATGCGGTCGAGGTTGCGCAGGAGCGCGGCGCGGTCGACGACGAGGAGGGGGGTCTGGGGGAGGGTGGTATGCGGTGGCAAATTCATGTGTTTCTCGTCCCCAACCTTATGCTTGTCATCCCGGGCGTAGCGTAGCGAAGACCCGGGACTGCAACAGGCTCAGAGCTTGTGGCGGTCCCGGCTCGGCGCGCTTCGCGCTTGGCCGGGATGACAACTTTTCAGATCTCGCCCGCCAACACCCGCGCAAACAAGCCCGGATCGACATTGCCGCCCGAAAGAACGATCGCGCTGGTCTTGCCCGCCACCGCGATCTTGCCCGCCAGCGCCGCCGCCAGGGCCACGCAGCCGCCCGGCTCGACCACCAGTTTCAGCACCGAGAAAGCGTAGCGCATGGCTTCCGCCACCTCGGCGTCGGTGACCGCGACGATGCCGGTCAGGGTCCGCTGGTTGATCGCAAAGGTCAGTTCGCCGGGGACCGGGGTCAGCAGGGCGTCGCAGATCGAGCGGGCGTCGGGATCGATGGTCTCGCGCTGGCCCGACAGCAGCGAGCGGCGGGTCTCGTCGAAGCCGGCCGGCTCGACGCCCCAGATGTCGGTGGCGGGCGACAGGGCGCGGACGGCGGTGCTGGTTCCGGCGATCAGACCGCCGCCGCCGACGCAGCACAGCAGCACGTCCAGCGAAGCGCCGCGCGCCGTGGCCTGCTCGACGATCTCGACGCCCAGCGTGCCTTGCCCCGCGATGATGTGCGGATCGTCATAGGACGGCACGACGACGCAGCCGCGCTGGGCCGCGATTTCGTCGGCTATGGCGACCCGGTCTTCGGTGAAGCGGTCATAGAAGCGGATCTCGGCCCCAAAGCCCCGGGTGCCCGCGACCTTCACCGCCGGCGAGTCGGACGGCATGACGATCAGGGCCGGGCAGCCGACCAGCTGGGCCGCCAGGGCCACGCCCTGGGCGTGGTTGCCTGACGAAAAGGCCACGACGCCGCGCTTTTTCTCGTCATCGGTCAGCTGGCTGAGGCGGTTATAGGCCCCGCGAAACTTGAAGGCCCCGGCCCTTTGCAGGGTCTCGGGCTTGAGCAGCACCCGGCCGCCCAGGCGCTCATTGAGAGCCGGGCTCTCGATCAGCGGGGTCTCGACGGCCTGGCCCTTGAGGCGGGCGGCGGCGGCCTGGATGTCGGAAAGTGTGATGGTCATGCGAAAGGTCTAGCTCGCACGCGGTCTGATCGAAACCCTTTGCGAGCTCCGCCGTTCAAGCCATAACCGGCTCGGGGTTGGGCTGTTCAGGGATATCCAGGATGAAGACCGCACTGTTCGCCGCCGCCGCTGTCGCGGTGCTGGGTTTTGCCGCGCCCGCGCTCGCGGGCGAAGTGTTTGTCGGCGCCTACAAGCATGATGTCACCTTCATCGGTGAGGCCGTGGGCCTGGGCGCCGCCGGGCGCGAGGACGGGGTCGACATCCATCTGGGCTATCGCACCGACCGCATCGAAAGCCTGACCTGGCTGGGCCGCCCGCAGGTCCATACCTTTGTGTCGCTCAACAGCGAAAACACCTCCAACTTCGTGGCGGTGGGCTTTGACTGGAAGATCGATCTGGGCGCGCAGGGCGGCTTCTATCTGCGCCCTGGGATTGGCCTGGCCTATACCGATGGCGAGGCGGGCCTACCGCCGGCCAACGCCCCGAACCTGACGCCTGAGGAACGCGCCCGCCGCACCAACCTCTACTACACCCGCATCGATTTCGGCTCGAAGGTGCTGTTCGAGCCCGAGATCGCCCTGGGCTATCAGTTCAGCGACGCCTGGTCGGCCGAGCTCAGCTACACCCACCTGTCGAACGGCCAGATCTTCCATCAGGGCAAGAACCAGGGGCTTGACGACGTGGGGGTTCGGCTGGTCTACGCCTTCTGACTTCGCGAGGCGCCGGCTCGGCCGCGTCTCCGTTGCCGCCCAAAATCGAATAAACGTCTGCGGCCGAGTCCTGTCGAAGGGCCGCTGGACGTCACCGGGCAGGTGACAAGGCATATCTCTACCATGGCCAATGTGACCGTCGTCGGCGCCCAGTGGGGCGATGAAGGCAAGGGCAAGATCGTCGACTGGCTGTCCAACCGGGCAGACATCGTCGTGCGCTTCCAGGGCGGCCACAACGCCGGCCACACGCTGGTGGTCGACGGCAAGGTCTACAAGCTGGCCCTGCTGCCGTCTGGCGTCGTGCAGGGCAAGCTGTCGGTGATCGGCAACGGCGTGGTCGTCGACCCCTGGCACCTGCTGTCGGAGATCGCCAAGATCGCCGAGCAGGGCGTGATCATCGGCCCCGACCTGCTGGTGCTGGCCGACAACGCCACCCTGATCCTGCCGCTGCACAAGGACCTGGACCAGGGCCGTGAAGCCGCGTCCAGCCAGAAGATCGGCACCACCGGTCGCGGCATCGGCCCGGCCTATGAGGACAAGGTCGGCCGCCGCGCCATCCGCGTCGCCGACCTGGCCGATCCAGAAGCCCTGAAGCCCAAGATCGAGCGCCTGCTCAGCCACCATGGCGCCCTGCGCCGGGGCCTGGGCCTGCCCGAGGCCGACGGCGCGGCGCTGTTCGATCAGCTGATGGAGATCGCGCCGCAGATCCTGGCCTATGCCCAGCCGGCCTGGCGCCTGCTGGACCAGGCCTACAAGGCCGGCAAGCGCATCCTGTTTGAAGGCGCCCAGGGCGCCCTGCTGGACGTCGATCACGGCACCTATCCGTTCGTCACCTCGTCCAACACCGTCGCCGGCCAGGCCGCCGCCGGTTCGGGCATGGGTCCCAAGGGGCCGGGCTATGTGCTGGGCATCGTCAAGGCCTACACCACCCGCGTCGGCGAGGGGCCGTTTGCCTGCGAGCTGGACGACGAAGTCGGCAAGCACCTGTCGACGGTCGGCCGCGAGGTCGGGGTCAATACCGGCCGCGCCCGCCGTTGCGGCTGGTTCGATGCGGTGCTGGTCCGCCAGTCGGTGGCCATCAACGGCATCGACGGCATCGCCCTGACCAAGCTGGACGTGCTGGACGGTCTCAAGACCCTGAAGATCTGCGTCGGCTACAAGATCGGCGACCGCGAGCTCGACTATCTGCCGGCCGGCATGCGCGATCAGGCCGCCGCCGTGCCGATCTATGAAGAGATGGAAGGCTGGAGCGAAAGCACCGTCGGCGCCCGCTCGTTCAAGGACCTTAACGCCAACGCCATCAAGTATGTGCGCCGGGTCGAGGAACTGATCGGCGCTCCGGTGGCCCTGCTGTCGACCAGCCCGGAACGGGACGACACCATCCTGATGCGCGACCCGTTCCAGGGGTAGGGCGCCGGCCAAGGTTGAGCTTAAAGGTTCCTGAAACCCGTTATGACCTAGCTTGATGCCACTAGGCGTTGCGAGGGTATGGACCTTGGGTCTGCGTGAGTTCCTGAATGACGGCCTAAACGGCGCGGCGCTCGAGATGAGTCGGCGCAGCGCCTCGGCCCGTCTGGCGGCGACAGTCCTGGCCGGCGGTCTGTTGGCCTTTCATTTCGGTCTCATGGCGTGCCTCGCCTGGCTGACGGTGATCGGCGTCCTGGAAGGGCTTCTGCGGATCCTGCATCGCTATGTCACGGCGCATCCCGAGCAGTTGGTCGTGCCGTTGCGGCTGGGAATCCCGGCGGCCTACAGCATAGCCTGGGCGACCATGGCGGGTCTGAGCTGGGCCCACGGTCCGCCAAGCATGAAGTTTGCGGCCATTCTCCTGCTGTTTGGCCTGATGCTTGACGCCCTGAAGTATGCGTCGATCAGCCGTTCGGTCCTGCTGGCCATGGCCCCGCCGCCATTCATTGCCTTGACGGTCGCCCCGCTGCTGGCCGGCGGCTTCAGAGCCTGGGATCTGGTGGTTGTGGCAGTCACCCTGGCCGCCCTGCTGGCCTATTTTCTGGATACGTCGCGCCGGATGCGCGCTAATGCTGTGGCGCTGGAGAAGGCCCAGGCCCAGGCGACCGAGGCCAGCCGGGCCAAGTCAGCCTTTGTGGCCATGATGAGCCATGAGCTGCGCACGCCGATGAACGGCGTGCTGGGTCTGGCCCATGCCTTGGGCTCCACCCGGCTGGATGCCCGGCAGGCCGACTATCTCGAGATGATCATCCAGTCCGGCGACGGTCTGATGACCATTCTCAACGACATTCTGGATCTGTCGAAGGTCGAGGCGGGCAAGCTGGAACTGGAGGCCGAGCCGTTTGAAATTCGCCGCCTGGCCAGTCAGATCCATCTGGTCTGGAGCCAGACCGCCCAGCTCAAGGGCCTGGCCCTGACGCTTGACGTCGCGCCCGAGACGCCGACCTGGCTGCTGGGTGATCCGTTGCGGGTTCGGCAGATCCTGCTGAACCTGGTCTCCAATGCGCTGAAGTTCACCGAGGCGGGACGCGTGGAGATCCGCATCGCGCCGGGCGAGGCCGGGGGCGTTGATATGGTTGTTGCCGATACGGGCGTCGGCCTCAACGACGAGCAGCAGGTCAGTCTGTTCAGTCCCTTCAGCCAGGGCGATCGTTCGACGGCGCGACGGTTCGGCGGAACGGGCCTGGGCCTGGCCATCAGCCGACACCTCGCCCAGTTGATGGGCGGCGAGATCACAGTGATCAGCGCGCCGGGACAGGGTTCGACGTTTCGGGTGCATCTGGCGCTGACCCCGGCCCAGGCGCCCGCCGCCCTTGAACCCGTCGGACCCTCGCTCACCCTTGAAGGGGCCCGGGTGCTGGTCGTCGACGACAATCAGGTCAACCAGGCCGTGGCCCGGGCCATACTGGAAGCGGTGGGCATTGTCATCGAGACCGCCAGTGATGGCCGTCAGGCCCTGGAACGCTTGCGGATCGAGGATTTCGACGTCGTGCTGATGGATGTCCACATGCCCGAAATGGATGGCGTCGAGGCCGTGCGGCGCATTCGGGCCGGCGAAGGCGGCCGGAGCGACATTCCGATCCTGGCCCTTACCGCCGACGCCATGGCCGGCGAGGCCGAGCGCCTGCTGGCCCAAGGCTTTGACGACGCCCATCCCAAGCCGATCCAGCCGGCTGGTCTGCTGGCGGCCGTGGCGCGGATGAGCCGGTACCCGGCCGAGTCCGGAGGTCGGACCGGGTCGGTGCATTTCGCCCCGCTCTGACTTTTCTGACCAAGTATAGCCGCCCAATTAGCGAAACCTTAGCTCCGGAGCTCTAGAGCAACAGGGTCTCCAGAGGGTCCTGTTCTTGTCAGTGCGTCGAAAACTCAAGCCGGTGCGCAGCAATGACCGGGTGACCCGCAGCCTGCGGGCGCTGGAGCGTACGGCCTCGACCAGTCGTGTGCTGAACCTGCTGGCCATCCAGGCCGACAGCGGGGGACGCGCCGATTACGCCGAGCATCCGCTGTTTCGCAACCGGATCCTCAACACCGCCCTGATCCTCAAGCACCGCCTGCGCAGCGACGACATCTTCCTGTTCGACGAAGCCCAGGCGACGGCGACCAAGATCATCATCCCCTTTGACCGCAGCGATCTGGGCCTGGGCGGCCAGTCGTTCTTCGTGGGGCAGCGCGGCTGGGTCGATCTGCTGCAGGAAGCCTGCAACGACACCACCGACATGGTCCGCGACATCGCCACCCTGCGCATGATCGACATGCTGCCGTCGCTGGACCCCTTTTTGTTGCGCGAGCACCTGCGCCGCCACGGCATGACCGTCGCAGCCTGCTATTTCGCCCTCTCGGCGGCCGATCTGGAGCAGATGCAGGGCTTTGTCAGCCAGGAGATCTCGCGCCTGATCGATCTGGCCTATCGCGACACGGGCCGCTTCTCCGGCGCTCACGCGGCGCGGCTGGTCGAGGCCCTGCTGTCGACCGATGTCGACGAACGCCTTGAGCCGCTGCGCGAGACCCTGGTGCTGGAGGGCGAGAGCTTCAAGGAAGGCGTCTTCAGCTGGAAGGGCTTCCTCTACTACAAATGGATGCTGACCCGGCTTTGGCCCCAGTTGGCGACCGTGAGCGCCGAGATCGGCCAGTTGGTCATCCCCGGGGCGCGCGACGCCGAGACCGCTCGCTATCTGGATGAGGCCCGCAAGCGCCTGCAGGCCAGCGTGATGCTCGAGCGCCAGGCCGTGCAGCGCACGCTGAAGGTCTATGACGACGCCTTTGAGGATCTGATCGAGAACGGCAGGCCGCAGGCTTTCCGCGCCTTCCTGCTGCGCGCGCCCGAACTGTTCCTGTCGCTGGGTGAAAAGGTCGGGGTGATCTCGCACATCGCCAGCTACTGGCGCTATCGCTTTCCGGCCGGGAGCGTGCCGACCGCCCAGGTCGACGAAGCCATCGATATATTCCAAGACTTCGAGGGCGGACTCAGTGTGTCCTTGACCAACTGATCTGACGACGTCGTGCGCCTTATCAAGGTGATTTTTACGAACTGCCGTTAAGGTTGGGGCAGAGTAACCCTTCGAGGAGCCGAGTACCCGGTGTTTGACGGCAATAACCGCACCCTTCAGCGTGTCGCCGCCAAGGTTCAGCGGGTGCTGGTCGTTGACCCCAATCCGGCGACGGCGCGGCTGCTGGCTGACCAGCTGAGGCAGCTGGGCAATGTGCAGATCTATCCCGCCGCCACCGCCGAGAAGGGCTATGCGATGGCCCGCACGGTCGATCCGCAGCTGATCTTCGTCGAGCATGCCAGCGCCGGGATCGACGGCTTGATGCTGACCCGCAAGATCCGGCGCAGCGAACTGGTCTGCCGCGAGGCGCCGATCATCATGTGCACCGCCGAGGCGACGGCCGAGGCGATCTTCGGGGCCCGTGACGCCGGGGTTCACGAATTCATGCGCAAGCCGTTCACGATCGGCGATCTGGAGCGCCGCCTCGAGGCGGTGACCCTCAAGCCGCGCGACTGGATCGAGGGTGTGGGCTATGTCGGCCCCGATCGCCGCCGCTTCAACTCGGCCGAATACAAGGGGCCGCGCAAGCGCAAGGCCGACGCTGCCGGCACGATCGCCGCGCGACTGTCCCAGGCGCTGCGCATCGTCCGCTCGGCCGCCGGAGCGCTGGACAGCGATCCCATGCAGGCCCGCCGCGCCCTGGCCGCCCAGGCGGTGGAGCTGCGCAAGATCGGCGATGCCGTCAAGGAGCCCCGCCTGGTCGCGGCCGCCGAGGCGCTGGAAGACTGCATGAAAAGCGAGGCCTCCGGAACAGAGGCCCGCGCCGCCCTGGTGGCGCGCATCGACTCGCTGATGGGCTTTATGGCCGCAGACGACGACGGGGGCCGGGGGGCGGCCTAAGCGCTCTTGCGGTCGTCGCCACTTGCCCCCTAGGGGCTGCTGACCGGTCAGGAGCAGGCGGGTCCGAGCCTGCCGACCACAAAAAAGGGCGGCGTCCTCGCGGACGCCGCCCTTCTTCGTTTCCGGAAAGTCTTCCGTCTAGAACGCCATGCGGGCGATCAGTTGGAAGACCGGACCGGCCTCTTCGCTCTCCAGCTCGTATTCGTCAAAGTCTCGCGACACTTGATCAGCGGTGCTGCCAAACTTGTTGAAGACCTCTTCCTTCTTGGCGTTCAGCAGGTTGGACCCGGTCAGACGGACCGTGAACTTGTCGCCAAAGCGCTTTTCCACAAACAGCTCCAGGTCGGCGCCGTATGTGGTGGTGACCTCTTCGCCGATGATCCGGCCATAGGCCTCGCCCTGCTTGCGATAGGTGGCCCCGAAGGCGCCCCCGAAGGTGGGCAGGTCCTGGATGAAGCCGACGTTCAGCACATAGTCCGACTGGCTGTTGAACTTGCGGCTGCCGAAGGTGTCGTCGATGTCGCTGTCCAGCCAGGAGTAGTTGAAGAACACCCCGGTGTTCTCCAGGCCGAAGGCGGTCAGCGGGGTGGAGAGGTCGAACTCGATCCCCATCACCGTGCCGTCGCCGACGTTCTGGGTCTGCAGCAGCCGAGCCGGCGAGCCGGCCGAGCCCGTGCCGATGCTGGTCAGCTCGATCAGGTCGGTGACGTCGCGATAGAAGACGTTGACGCCGGCCACGCCGCGCGAACCCAGGCGGTGCTCATAGCCGACATCCAGGCCCCAGGCCGTTTCCGGCTTCAGGTTGGGATTGCCGACATAGTCGTTGTCGCCGAACTCTTCTTCCAGGGTGACCGGCGAGATCTGGTCGAAGCCCGGGCGACGGACCGTGCGGGCCACCGAGGCGCTGATGCGATCCGTGCTGGTCAGGCTCCACTTCAGGTGGGCCGAGGGCAGCAGGATGGCGTAGTCGGTCGAAGTGGAGCGCAGGGCGGGGGCGACCGTTTCGTCCTGGATGTCGACGTCGGTGGTCTCGTAACGGACGCCGGCTTGCCACTTCACGTCGCCGGCCTTGCCCGAGAGCATGACATAGGGGTCGAGGCGGGTTTCCTTGATGGCGCTGTCGCCGCCCGGGGCCGGAACATAGGGCTTGTCGGCGGGCGGAGTGGCGGACGGCAGGTTGTAGCGGTTGCGCGGGATCTCGGTGATCAGCGTATCGCGATCCTTCTGCTGGTACTGGACGCCGAATTCCGCATCGAAGCCGGCCAGGGCGCGCTTGTGCTCCAGCTTGGCGGTGAATTCCTTGTCTTCCAGCTCGGTCTTGGCCTTGTCGCCGGTGAAGCGGTCGCCATCCGGGAACGGGATAGCGTCGCGCAGATATTCGATCTCGTTCTCGAACTCATACTGGCTGTCGGTGAACACCGAATAGCCCAGCTTGACGGCTGTCTCGCCGCCCAGCATCTCGCGCTTGAACTTGCCGTTGACCGACCAGTTGTCGGTCTGGATGTCGACGTCGTTGTCGTTGACGCTCAGCAGATCGGCGATCTGCTCGCGGCCGCTGCGATACTCCAGCGAATCCTCGTCGGCCAGGCGATCGGTGCGGACATAGAAGCCGCTCAGGTCCAGCTCGCCGCCGGCCAGGGGCATGCGGTAGTTGGCGTTGAACGAATAGTCGGTGCCGTTGCGGACGTCCGACTGCAGTTCGGTGTTGTTCAGAGCCGCGCCGGGCGCATCATAGCGCCAGCTGGTCTTTTCCTTGGGGTTGCGGCGGCCCTGGATGTTGGCGCCGACCAGCAGGCGGCCGGGGCCGACCTCGCCGCCCCACACCGCGCCCAGCGTCTCGCGCAGGCGGCCGTCATTGAGGTAGATGCCGCCGGCCCGGATGAAGCCGCCGTCCAGGGCGTAGGCGTCGCGCAGCACGATGTTCAGGGCGCCGGCCATGGCGTCGCCGCTGCGATTGGCCGAGGCGGAGCGGACCACTTCGATGCGCTCGATCATCTCGGCGGGAATGCGGTCGACGAAGAACGAGCGGTCGGCGCCAGCGCCGGGCACCTTTTCGCCGTTGATCAGGATCTGGGTGTAGGCCGCGTCCAGGCCGCGCAGGCGCGCGCCGTCCGATTCCAGCACGTCCGACAGGAAGGTGACGCTGGGCACGCGCTTGAGGGCGTCGCCGGCGGTCAGGGGTTCGAAGCGCTGGAAGTAGTCCAGGCCATACTCCAGCACCGGGGCGGTCTGCTCGGAGCGGTTGCGATAGGCGATCTGGGCCTGGACGACGATTTCCGAGGCGGTGACCGGCGCATCTGCGGTGGCGATCGGGGCGTCTTCGGCGGCCGAAGCCGCAGAGGCGATGGCCAGGGGCGCGAGCGCCGCCAAGGCGAACAGCATGGTCTTTTTCATTGATAAATCCCCCATCCAGCGCCCAGGCTTCCTGGCCCGCGCGCCGCTTGATTTCACGGGGCAGGGCATAGTTTCGCCGGGAACCGACCGCCAGTGATGTTTGGTTGACGGTTTTGTCTCAGATTTGTGGCGGTCCAGGGAAGATCCGTGCTCTGACTATCGGGGCCCAGAAGGGCGTTCCAGCCAATGGCGCAAGGCTCCATTGACCGCGCCGGGGGTCTCCATCGGGGTCATGTGACCGGCCTTGGGGATGACCAGCAGGTGCGAGCAATCGATGTCGCGGGCCATCTGGCGGTGACCAGAAGCCGGGGTGATGGCGTCATTTTCGCCACAGAGGATCAGCATCGGGCAGCGCAGGGCCCGCAGCGCCGCCTCGCCGTCTTCGCGCGGCAGGCTGTTCTGGCGGATGAACACCTCGCGACCCAGCCGCAGGGTCATGGCGGTGATCCGGCCCGTCAGCTCGGCGTCCGACAGGCGGGAGGGGTCGATATAGCTCTTCAGGATCGCCTGGCTGATGCCCAGGAACTCGCCCGGCTTGCGGGCGGCCTCCGTCAGGGCCTGGCGCCGCGCGGCGCGCTCGGGCGTGTCGACCCGGATCGAGGTGTCCAGCAGGGCCAGGCGCGCGATGCGCTGGGGCGCGATCCGGGCGATCTCCTGGGCCACATAGCCGCCCATCGAAAACCCGGCCAGGGCGAAGGTCGGCTCGGCCTCTGCCAGCACGGACTGCGCCAGTTCGCGGATCGTTTCGCCGCGCGTCAGGTCGGGCACGTACGGCCGGGCGACATCAGCCAGACCGGCGATCTGGTCCCGCCACAGCTCGGCGTCGTTCAGCAGGCCGGGCAGGAGGATGAGCTGGGGGAGGGAAGGCATGGGGGCTTATAGTCGCTCCTCCCCTCTTGGGGGAGGTGGCCCAGAGGGCCGGAGGGGGCCAGCACGGCTTGGGCCGCATTAGCCCCCTCAGTCACTTCGTGACAGCTCCCCCCAGAGGGGGAGCAGCTTTGATCAGGCCTCGACCATGTTCTTGGCGATGGCCGCCTCGCGCATGCTCTTCTGAAGCTTTTCGAAGGCGCGGACCTCGATCTGGCGAACCCGTTCGCGGCTGACGCCGTAATGGGTGGCCAGGTCTTCCAGGGTGGTGGGGTCGTCCTTCAGCCGGCGCTCGGTCAGGATGTGACGTTCGCGGTCGGTCAGTTCGACCATGGCTTCCTGGAGGAGGCCCATGCGCAGGGACTTCTCTTCGTTCTCGGCGACGACGGTCTCCTGGCTGACCTGGTTGTCGTCGGCCAGCCAGTCCTGCCACTCGCTCTCGCTGTCCGAACGCAGCGG
The DNA here is from genome assembly GCF_058681155.1 of Caulobacter sp. FV1ye13L. Next base: position 268,571 of record NZ_CM178732.1, on the reverse strand, counting down.
GGCGTTGAGCGAGGCGTCAGGGCCCGACAGACGGCGGTTCATCGAGATGACCTCGCTGTCCAGCACGCCCAGCTTGGTGGCGATGGCGCTGACCTGGTCGGGACGCAGGTCGCCGTCCTGGAAGGCCTCGATCTGGCTCTTGGCCTTGCGCAGGTTGAAGAACAGCTTCTTCTGCGCTGCGGTCGTGCCCATCTTCACCAGCGACCACGAGCGCAGGATGTATTCCTGGATCGAGGCGCGGATCCACCACATGGCGTAGGTGGCCAGGCGGAAGCCCTTGTCGGGCTCGAATTTCTTCACGGCCTGCATCAGGCCCACATTGCCTTCGGAGATCACTTCGCCGATCGGCAGGCCGTAGCCGCGATAGCCCATGGCGATCTTGGCCACCAGACGCAGGTGGCTGGTGACCATCTTGTGGGCGGCTTCGGAGTCCTGATGCTCTTTCCAGCGCTGGGCGAGCATGAACTCTTCGTCCTTGGGCAGCATCGGGAACTTGCGGATCTCGGTGAGATATCGCGACAGGCCGCCGTCAGGCGACATCACCGACAAAGAGCTAACGGCCATACGAATTACTATCCCCTTGGGCTGACGGATCGCCCGCCTTATCCCCTCACAACAGGTGAGATAGGAAGCGGTTGCGGCCAAGTTAAGCCCGGTAACGCATTTGTAATGTCCGAGCGCTGGGCTCGGGTATTGAGCGCCCCAACCCTGACCTTGAATCAGGGCGCCTTCGCGGCGATCTTCAGGGGGAAGTTTGCGCAAAGGTAAGTCGGGATGTTCCGTTTTGTTTTTCGGGTGCTGTTCGCGGCCCTGGGCCTGTGGCTGGCGGATCGCCTCCTGGGCGGGATCTCGGCCGACGGCTGGCCGACCCTGATCCTGGCCGGCCTGCTGCTGGGGCTGGTCAATGCGGTGGTCAAGCCGGTGGTGGTGCTGCTGACCTTCCCGATCACCATCCTCAGCCTTGGCCTGTTCCTGTTTGTGGTGAACGCCGCGATGCTGGGCCTGGTGGCCTGGCTGCTGGACGGGCTGGTGGTCAACGGCCTGATGTCCGGCATCCTGGGCTCGATCATCGTCGGCGTGGTCAGCTGGGCGGGCCAGGTGATGATCGGCGATAGCAAGGGCCGCGAGGAGGCCTGAGGGGCTACCCAAACGGAAAGCTGCCCCGCGCGCCCAACTTGATCTAACCTTCCTGAACAGACGCGGCGGCCATGGGACCGCCGCGCGGGAGGAGGCTCAGGATGAGCATTGCCGGCGTCAATCACCTGGCCCTGGTCTGCCGCGACATGGCGGAGACCACCCGGTTCTACACCCAGGTCCTGGGCATGCCCCTGGTCAAGACCGTGCAACTGCCGGACGGCGGCCAGCACTTCTTCTTCGACTGCGGCGGCGGCTCCAGCCTGGCCTTCTTCTGGTGGGCCGACGGGCCGCCGGCCGCGCCGGGGATCGCGTCGGTCAAGGCGTTCCCGCAGGAGCCGCGCACTGCCGTGGGCTCGATGAACCACATCGCCTTTTCCGTGCCTGAAGACGAGCTTGAGACCTGGCGCCAGCGCCTGGTCGACGCCGGGGTCGAGACCTTCCCGATGGTGGTCAATCACGACGACAGCGAGATGGGCGTGGCCCACAGGAACCACGACGGCGTCTTCGTGCGCTCGGTCTATTTCACCGACCCCAATGGCATCATGATGGAGCTGGCCGCTTTCACCCGGCCCTTTACGCCCGGCGATGTGCGCCACGAACCGGGCTCTGTCCGCGTTCCGGCGGAGGCCTGAGATGCCGCGCCTGCGCGAGGTTCCCCGCGCCGAGGTGACCGATCCCAAGGTTCTGGCCCTGTACGACCAGCTGTTCGGCGCCCGCGATCCGGTGGCCCAGCCCGGCACAGCCACCGGCACGCGCGGCGACTGGTGGACGGTCTTTGCCAACAGCCCCGATGTGCTGATGCACGCCGCGCGCGGCTTTGGCCTGTATCGCGACCCGGCCCGCAAGATCGATCCGGTGCTGCGAGAACTGGCCCAGACCCGGGCCGGCTGGACGCGGGGCAGCCAGTTCGTGTTCTCCCAGCACTGCAAGTCGCTGCGGGGTCTGGGCGTCGGTGAAGACAAGATCGCCGCCGTGCCGGCCTGGCAGGTCTCCGACGTGTTCGACGCCAGGGAGCGCGCGGTGCTGGCCTATGCCGACGCCCTGGTGCTGGACGGCGGCCGGGTGGCTGACGGCGTGTTCGAAGCCCTGAAGGCCTTTCTGGACAGCGAGCAGATCCTGGAGCTGACCTACATCACCTGTCTCTACGAGATGCACGCCGTGATGAGCCGGGCCTTGCGGCTGGAGTTTGACGATCGTCCCGAGGCGGTGGTCGAGGTCGCCGCGCCGACAGGCTTTGCGGCGCGGGATTTCATGGATACGGGGACGGCGGACAAGTCACGGTAAACGCCGCCGCAAACACTGTGACGCCGGCATGAAGTTTTCGCGAAACAAGGCCCTAAAGTACCCAAATTAGGGGGGCGTTAGCTCGGCCATGGTCCCTACGGCTCTAGTGGAGGCGTAGTCATGTTCACCTTGCGAGATACCGTTTCTTCCCTGGCCCCGGCGCGGCGCGACGATATGGGCAAGGTGCTCTACGAGCGGTTCCGCGAGGAGCCCGACACGCTGATCATTCCGGTGCTCGATGACGAGGACCGCCCGATCGGTCTTGTCGAGCGCAACGCCTTCTTCCTGCGCATGGCGGCTGAATATGGCCGCGCCCTGTACGCCAACCGACCGATCTCGGCCCTGATGGATGTCGAGCCCCTGGTGGTCGACGCCGACACCCCCCTGGCCGAGTTCACCAGCGACAGCCTGTCCTATCGCGCCTCCGACCTTCTGCGCGGTTTCATCGTCACCGACGGCGGCCGCTATCTGGGCGTGGGCACGGTGCTGGCCCTGCTGCAGGCCGCCAACGAGATCAACCGCCGGGGCGTGGTGGAACTGGCCGCCGCCAAGGCCGACGCCGAGCGCGCCCAGACCTTTATGACCGCCGTGGTCGAGGCCATGCCCTCGATGGTCTTCGTCAAGCGGGCCGACGATCACCGCTATGTGCTGCTCAACCGGGCCGGCGAGAAGACCCTGGGCTTCTCGCGCGGCGAGGTGATCGGCCGAACCGATGCCGAGTTCCACCCGGCCGAGCAAGCGGCCATCTATGTCGAGCGCGACCGCGAAGTGCTGAAGTCCGGCGAAGTTCGCATCATTGAGGAAGACCTGGTGCCGCGCAAGGATGGCTCCCTGGCCATTCTCCGCACCAAGAAGATCGCCATCAATGACGCCGACGGCCGGCCCGAATACCTGTTGGGCATCTCTGAGGACATCGCCGACCGCAAGCGCGCCGAGGCCCAGATCGCCCGCCTGGCCCACTATGATCCCCTGACCGAACTGCCCAACCGCGTGCTGTTCCAGAAGGACCTGGGCGAGGCCCTGGCCCGCCGCTCACGCACCGGCGACCAGTTAGCCGTGCACTTCATCGACCTGGACCGCTTCAAGACCGTCAACGACACCTTGGGCCATCCGCTGGGCGACGCCCTGCTGCGCATCGCCGCCGAGCGCCTGCGCGGCTGCGTGCGCGAAGGCGACACCGTGGCCCGCCTGGGCGGCGACGAGTTCGCCGTCGTCCAGACCGGCCTGACCGACCTGACCGGCGCCACGAGGCTTGCCGAGCGGGTGGTCGAGGCCATGGCCGCGCCCTTCGACCTGCAGGGCCATCAGGTGATGATCGGGGCCAGTGTCGGGGTCTCGGTCGCGCCGTCCGACGGCGACAACCCCGACGAACTACTGAAAAAGGCCGACATGGCCTTGTATCGCGCCAAGGCCGACGGCCGCGGGGCCTTCCACTTCTTCGAGCGGGCCATGGACGAGCAGCTTCAGGCGCGCCGGGCCCTGGAACTGGACCTGCGCCGCGCCCTGGTGGCCGGCGAGTTCCAGCTCTATTACCAGCCGCTGTACCATCTGGGCGACGACCGGGTGACGGGCTGCGAAGCGCTGCTGCGCTGGAACCATCCCGATCGCGGCATGGTCTCGCCGGCCGACTTCATTCCCATCGCCGAGGAGATCGGCCTGATCGTCCAGCTGGGCGAGTGGGTGCTGCGCGAGGCCTGCGCCGAGGCCGCCACCTGGCCCGACCATGTGCGGCTGGCGGTCAATCTGTCGCCGGCCCAGTTCCGTGACCGGGGCCTGGTGCGCACAGTGGTCTCGGCCCTGGCGGTGTCAGGTCTGTCGGCCGAGCGGCTGGAACTGGAGATCACCGAGTCGGTGCTGCTGCAGGACAATGTCGCCAATATGGGCATGCTGCATGACCTCAAGGCCCTGGGCGTGCGCATCTCGATGGACGACTTCGGCACGGGCTACAGCTCGCTCAGCTATCTGCGCAGCTTCCCGTTCGACAAGATCAAGATCGACCAGACCTTCGTCCGCGACATCCTGGAAGACAGCGACGCCATGGCCATCATCAAGGCCGTGCTCGACCTGGGCGCCAGCCTGGGCATCGTGACCACGGCCGAGGGCGTCGAAACCGTCGAGCAGCTCAACGCCCTGCGCGATCAGGGCTGCGCCGAGATCCAGGGCTATTTCATCAGCCGGCCCGCTCCGGCCAGCGAGATCGCGCGCATGCTGGGCGTCGAGGCGCGCGATCTGCGCGCGCCGGCAGGTCGCCAAGCCGTGCTGACCTTCGCTCACAAGGAGGCTCCGGCCGTGAAGCCGCGCGCCAAGAGCGGCGTGCGAAGGGCGAAAGCCTAGACGCCTTCGGGCGGGCTGATCGACAGCTGAACGACCATTTGAAACTGCTCTCGCCGGCCTTCGCCGGGGAGAGCGGGTCGTGGGTTCTCGGCCGGGTCTAAGCCACACGCTTCAAGGCCGCGCCCAGATCCTCGACCATCTCCGGCGTCGTAGCCCAGGAGCACATGAAGCGGGCCGTGCCGTCCAGGAAGCGATAGACGAACCAGCCCTCGCCGCGCAGGCGCTCCAGCGCTGGCTCGTCCATGTCGACAAAGACGCCATTGGCCTCGACCGGGTGGCGGATGGGGAAGGGCATCAGGGCCGCCAGTTTCCGGGCCATGGCGTTGGCGTGGGCCGCCCGCGCCGCCCAGGGTCCGCCATCGTTTGCCTCACCCAACAGGCCCAGCCACGGGGCGGCCAGGAAGCGGCTCTTGCTGACCAGTTGGCCGGCGTGCTTGAGCCGGGCGTCCAGCCGCCGGGCGTGACCCGGATTGAGGAACACCACGGCCTCGGTCGGGGTCGAGCCGGCTTTCGTGCCGCCCATCACTAGAATGTCGACGCCCATCTTCGCCACCGACTTCAGGTCAAAGCCCGCCGCCACGGCATTGGCCAGCCGCGCGCCGTCCAAGTGGACGCCATAGCCCCTGGCCTTCACCGGCGCGATCAGCGACCGCAGGTGAGCCTCGTCATAGACCGTGCCGTACTCGGTGGCGGTGGTCAGGGACAGGGCGGCGGCAGGTTGGTTGTAGGACACTTCGGGCCGGGCCAGGGCCGTCTCCAGCGCCGCAAGCGCGATCCGCCCCGAGGCGCCGGCCAGGCCGATCAGGCCGACGCCCTGGCCGAAGAAGCCGGGCGCGCCGGTCTCGTCGGTGCAGATGTGAGCATGCTCGTGGGCCAGCACCGCCTCGTGCGGCTGGGCCAGAACCGTCAGGGCAAAGGCGTTGGCCGCCGTGCCCGAGGCCGTGAACCGCACCTGGGCGTCGGCGTCCAGCAGGGCGCGGATGCGGTCGGCGGCGGCGGCGCTGACATGGTCGGTCCCATAGCCCGAGGCCGTGCCCGCATTGGCGGCGATCAGCGCCTCCATCACCTCGGGCATGGCGCCCGCGACATTGTCGGAAGCGAAGTCGTAGCGGGCTGTTGTCATCAGAACGGCGGATTCTCTGGAAAGCCGGGCGTGGCGGGGTCGATGACATGCCACGGCGGCGCCGAGCTGGTCCAGATGCGCACGCCAGGCTTGAGATCGGCGGAGTCGTCCAGCCCACCCAGTTTCACGGCCAGGAACGGCGCGCCGATGTCCGACAGCAGGGGCGTGCCGCAGTCGGGGCAGAAGACGCGTCCAACAGTGGCGCCGCTGCCGCCCGGCCGGTCATAGCGTTTGGGCGCGCCCTCCACGAACCGCACGCTGTCGCGCGGCGCCATGGCGATGAAGTTGGGGCCGCCGCCCGAGGCGTACTGGCAGTCCCTGCAGTGGCAGACGGCGACGCCCATGAACTCGGCGTCGATCTCGTAGCGAATGGCGCCGCACAGACAGCCGCCGGTCTTGAGAGTCATCAGAGGTCTCCGGTTTCAGGGTCAGGCCTGGCGGGCCCAGGCGCGCACATCTTCGACGAACAGTTCAGGCTCTTCCATCGCCGCGAAGTGGCCGCCGCGCGGCATCTCGGTCCAGCGCTGGATGTTGTAAGCCCGGTCGCACCAGGAGCGCGGCGGGGCCTGATACAGCACCTCGCCGGGGAAGTTGGCGAAGGCGGTGGGCGTCTCGCATCGGGTCCCGGCCGGCAGGGTGACGCCGCCTTCCTCCATGACGCCGCGATAGTACCAGGCGGCCGTCGTGAAGCTGCCGGTCATCACATAGAGCATGATGTTGGTCAGCAGCTTGTCGGGGCTGAACACCGTCTCGAAGGGCTTGCCGGACAGATCGGCCCAGTCGTGGAAGCGCTCCAGGATCCAGGCGGCCTGGCCGACGGGATTATTGGCCCCCATCCAGGCCAGGGACTGGGGCTTGGAGACCTGCAGGCGCAGATAGGCGCCCATCATGTCCATGGCGAAGGCTGTGCGCTGGATCCAGGCGGCCTCGGCCTCGCCCTGAGGCGCGCCGTGGGGGCGAAAGCCGATCATGTTCAGGTGGATGGCCTTGACGTGCGCCGCGTGGTCCAGCCCCAGCCATGAGGTCACCAGCCCGCCCCAGTCGCCGCCCTGGGCCAGGTAGCGCTCATAGCCCAGTTCCTGGGTCATCAGGGTGTTGAACAGCCTTGCCGTGGCCCGCTGGCCGATCGGCGCCTTGGGCTTTCCGGAAAAGCCAAAGCCTGGCAGGGACGGGATCACCAGATCAAAGGCGTCGGCCGGGTCGCCGCCGAACCGCGAGGGGAAGGCCAGGGGCTCGATAGCGTCCCAGAACTCGAAATGGCTGCCCGGCCAGCCGTGGGTCAGCAGCAGGGGCCGCTTGCCGCCCGCCTCGCCGACCACGTGGACGAAGTGGATGTCCAGGTCCTCGACCCGGGCGGTGAATTGCGGATAGCGGTTGAGGGTCTCCTGCGCCTTGGCCACATCGAAGCCGTCGGCCCAGTAGGCGGTCAGGCGCTTGAGGGTGTCGGCGTCGCAGCCATGGTTCCAGCCGCCGCTCGCGAAGGTCCCCTCGGGCGCGACGGGGAACTCATAGGCCCGGATCTGGTCGCGGACCTTGTCGATGGCCTGCGGGCTCCACTCGACCTTGAACGGCGTGGCCATGGCGTCCTCCCTGTTTTGCGGAGAGGGTCAGGCGGGTGACGTGGGGGAGGTCAACCCCAACCTCCGCTCTCCCCGGCGAAAGCCGGGGCCCAGATTCAGCCAGAGCGTCTGGGGATGATGCGCCTTCCGACGGTGTGAAAACTCCCGCCTCTCTGGGTTCGATCTGGGCCCCGGCCTTCGCCGGGGAGAGCGGAAGTGTTGCTAGGCCTTCGCCACCAAGAACCGCCCTCTGATCTTCGGCCACAGCATGTTCACCGCCAGGCCCGTCAGCACCAGGGCGGCGGCGCCAAGCTTCCAGGCGGGCAAGGCTTCCCCCAGCATCAGGGCCGAGGCGCCCATGCCAAACACCGGGATCATGAGGGCCATCGGGGAGATGGTGGCGGCCGGATAGCGGGCCAGAAGCCAGCCCCAGGCGGCATAGCCGAACATGGTGTTGCCCACCGCCTGCCACAGCACCGCAGCCCAGGTCAGGGCGTCGGCATTGCGCACCCCGGCGACCATGGCGCTCCAGCCTTCCAGCCACAGCGACATCATAAACAGCGGCGGGATCGAGAACAGGCTGGCCCAGACGACATAGCCCAGCATGTTCACGCTGCCGGCCTGACGGGCTACGATATTGCCGCCAGACCAGCCGGCGGCGGCCAGCAGCACCAGCCCGACGCCCAGCGGCGTGGCCGAGCCGCCGCCATGGGCGGCGATCAGCACGATGCCGGAAGCCGCCAGCAGCAGGGCGACGACCTGGAACGGCTGCACCCGCTCGCCATTGATCTTCATGGCCATGCCGATGGTGAAGAACACCTGGGTCTGCACGACCAGCGAGGCCAGCCCCGGCGAGATATGGCCCTTCATGGCCAGGAACAGCATCCCGAACTGTCCGGCCCCGATCAGCACGCCATAGGCGGCCAGGTTGCGCCACGGCACGTCCGGCCGCTTGACGAAGAAGGCCATGGGCAGCAGCACCAGGGTGAACCGCAGGGTGGCGAACAGCAGGGGCGGCAAGTGATCCAGCCCCACGCGGATGACCACGAAATTGGTGCCCCACACCGCCACCACGGCCAGGGCCAGCAACAGATGGCGCAGGGGCAGGGGCGCAGCGGTCATCGGCGGGTCCTTTTGGGCGGGCGTCCCGCCTTTGATCCCTGGCGTCCCGCCCTGCAACGGAAACATTGTCTCGGTGACAATCCGGAGGCCGGGCCGGGCCGGGCGGGATCAGGGCTGCGGCAGCCCCAGTCCGCGCAGCAGGGTGGCAAACATCAGGCGCCGTAGGGCCTGGGGGTCGATCGTCGGGGCCAGCTTGCCGGTGATCTGCAGCATCAGCATGCCGTGCAGCACGGACCAGAACATGTGGCCGATCATTTCGGCGTCGCCCTCCAGCAGGCCGGCCTTGATCATGCCCTCGACGTGGACGGTCATGGTCCGCCGGGCCCGGGCCACAGCCGCCTGCAGGTCGGGATAGTCGGCCTCGGTCGGCTGGTTGAGGTCGAACATCAGCCGGTAGGCCTGGGGCTGGGCGAGGGCAAACTCGATATAGGCCATGCCGGCCTGGCGAGACTGTTCCATCGGGGCCGCCGCGGGCCCCACTCCGGCCTCGAGGGCCTCGGCGAAGCGGGTGAAGGCGGCGGCCCGCACGGCGGCGAGAATGGCGTCCTTGTCCTGGAAATAGCGATAGGGCGTCATCGGGCTGACCCCCATGGCGGTGGCCAGCTCGCGCATGGTCACGGCCTCGGGGCCACGTTCGGCGAACAGGGCCTCGGCGGCCACGCACAGGCGACGACGGAACTCTTCGATGTCTTCGGAAGACAGGACGCGGGGCACTGACGAATCCCAGTTGACGGACTGATTTTCTTACAACATAAATTTACAACGTAAACAATAAGCCATCACGACCACAGCCCGGAGACCGACCATGGACGGCGAGGTTCGCATCAACCCCTATCTGACCGGCAATTTCGCGCCGGTGCGCAGCGAGGATGATTTTGAGCTGGTGGTGGAGGGCGTCCTGCCCCCCGGCCTGACGGGGACGCTGTACCGCAACGGGCCCAATCCGCAGTTCGAGCCGCGCGACGGCAACTATCACTGGTTCGTCGGCGACGGCATGCTGCACGCCTTCGCGATCAAGGATGGTCGAGTGACCTACAAGAACCGCTGGGTGAAGACGCCCAAGTGGCAGACGGAGCACGAGGCGGGCCAGGCCCTGTGGGGCAGCTGGGGCAATCCGATGACCTCGGATCCTTCGGTGATCGGCCGCACGGACGGCGCGGTGGCCAACACCAATGTCGTCCAGCACGCCGGCAAGCTGATGGCTCTCGTTGAGAGCAACGCGCCCTTCACGGTCAGCCAGGGCGACATGGAGCCCGAGGGCTTCGCCGACTTCGGCGGCAAGGTCACGGCCCACCCCAAGACCTGCCCGATCACCGGCGAGATGGTGTTCTTCGCCTATGCCGATGATCCGATGCCGCTGTCGAACAAGGTCAGCTGGGGCGTGGCCGATGCGGCCGGGACCCTGCTGAAGCGCGAGACCTTCGAGGCGCCCTATTGCTCGATGATCCACGACTTCGCGGTCACCCGCGAGCATGTGGTCATTCCGGTGCTGCCCCTCACCGGCAGCCTGCAGCGGGCCATGGGCGGCCAGCCGGTCTTTGCCTGGGAGCCGGAAAAGGGCGGCCAGCTGGCGGTGCTGCGCCGCGACCAGGGCGTGGCCAGTCTGCGGTGGATCGAGGCCCCCAAGGGCTATGTCTTCCATGTGATGAACGCCTTCGATGAGGGCGAGACCATCATCGTCGACGTGATGCGCTACGCCTCGGCGCCGCTGTTCCCCAAGGCCGACGGCACGCGGGGCGAGAACGCGGCGGCCTATCTGGTGCGCTGGACGATCGACCTGGCCAGCGGGTCGGTGAGCGAGACGCCGCTCGATGATCTGGCCGGAGAGTTCCCGCGCTTCGACGAGCGGCTGGCGGGCCTGCCCTATCGCCACGGCTGGTTTGTCGGTCAGAGCCTCAAGCCCGGCGACTTCCGCACCAACATCATCGCCCATATCGACCTGGAGACGGGCCGTCGCAGCGAATGGAGCGTGCCGGCCGGCGATGCGGTGTCCGAGGCGGTCTTCACCCCGGCCTCACCGACTGCGCCGGAGGGCGAGGGCTGGCTGACGGCGGTAGTCTATCGCGGCCAGCTGAACACCAGCGAGCTGGTCGTGCTAGACGCGATGAACGTCGCAGCGGGTCCGGTGGCGAGCGCCAGCCTGCCCCGGCGCGTGCCGTTCGGGTTCCACGGCAACTGGGTGAATGCAGCCTAGGCGCCGACCAAACCTTGTCATCCCGGAAGCCTCGCAGAGGCTATCCGGGACCCAAGGGCCGCCGCATCGCGGTTGCCCTGGGTCCCGGCTCTCCACTTCGTTGCGGCCGGGATGACAAGCCGTTTTGGATGTCGAACAATCGTTTGACGTCGGGGCTTCAGCTGCGCTTACCTCACCCCCAACAACCAAGGGAGCGCCGCCATGGCCTGGGATTTTCTGGTCGCCAAGACCGACCTGAGACAGACACAATTCCAGCCCGCCACGCTGCCGGACCTGGCCGAGGGCGAGGTTCGCCTGGCCGTCGACAGCTTCGCCCTGACCGCCAACAACATCACCTATGCCGTGTTCGGCGAGGCCATGCGCTATTGGGATTTTTTCCCGGCGGCGGAGGGTTTCGGCCGCGTGCCGGTCTGGGGTTTCGCGACGGTCGAGGCCTCCAGCCACCCCGACATCGCGGTCGGTCAGCGCTTCTACGGCTACTATCCGATGTCGACGCACCTGACGGTGCAGCCCCGCAAGACGCGCGGCGGCTTCGCCGACGCCGCGCCGCACCGCCAGCATCTGGCGGCGGTCTATAATCAGTACACGGCTGTTGACGCCGAGGATGGAACAGAGGCGCTGCGGTCCCTGCTGCAGCCGCTGTTCATCACCGGCTTCCTGATCGATGACTTCCTGGACGAGCACGCCATGTTCGGCGCGGGATCGATCATCCTGTCCAGCGCCTCGTCCAAGACCGCCATCGGCCTGGCCTTCCTGCTCAAGCAGCGCGGCGGGGCCAAGGTGGTGGGCCTGACCTCGGCGCGCAATGTGGCCTTTGTCGACGCCCTGGGCTTCTACGACCAGGTCGTGACCTATGACGACTTCCCCACGGCGCCGATCGCCACGCCGGCGGTCTTTGTCGACTTCGCGGGCGACGCCGGCGTGCTGGGCGCGGTCCATCGGCGGTTCGGCGACGACTTGGCCTATTCCTGTCTGGTCGGCGGCACGCACTGGGAAGCCGCGCGCGGGGCGGGCGACCTGCCTGGTCCCAAGCCGATCCTGTTCTTCGCCCCCGACCGTGTGAAAAAGCGCCAGGAAGACTGGGGTCCCGGCGGCTTCGAGAGCCGCTATGGCGCGGCCTGGAGCGCCTTCGTCGCCGACGCCGGGCGCTGGCTGAAGGTCGAGACCGGCCAGGGCCAGGACGCCATCGCGGCGACCTATCTGGCGGTGCTGGAAGGCCGGGCGGGGCCGGAGACCGGGTGCGTGGTGCGGCCTTAGTCTTCTACAATAGCACCGTCATTCCCGCCCTTGTGGCGGGAACCCCTGGTTCAGCTCGCATGTGAAGCGCCAGCGAAGTGCGCGCGCACTTCGCCCCTCCCGCCCTTGCGGCGGCACGAGGGGTTCCCGCCACAAGGGCGGGAATGACGGTGGAAAAAGGGGAAGCGTGCGGAAGCTTATTTGCCCGCCATCGCGTCGATCACCCCCACGATCCGCGCCCACGCCGCCGAGGTCGGGTCGATCAGCTCGAAATGCCCCGCGTCGGCAATCGTGATCTCTTCCACCCGGTCGCCCGCCGTCTTGGCCCTGGCCGCGAAGTCGACGCCGAACACCGGCGGCACGATCGGGTCCAGCGCGCCGGAGATCACCGCCAGCGGCGTCCTGATCGGCAGGAAGGCCGGCGGCGAGGTGTCGGCATAGCGATCAGGCAGCGCGGCGCCGGCGGTCAGCTGGTCGATGGTGTCGGGCCCGCCGCAGGCGTCGGGACCGGTGGCGCGATAGGCGGCCAGGTCGTTGATGCCGGCCAGGCTGACCGCGCCCCGGATCTTCAGCGGCTTGCCCACGCGCAGGGGGCTGGCCTTGGGCAGGCGATCGCGGCCCGCCGCCCAGGTGGTCAGATGCCCGCCGGCCGAGTGCCCCGCCACCACCACGCGTTTCAGGTCCAGATGATGCTCGGGCGCCAGCGCGCGCAGTTTGTCCAGGCCGTTGGCCACATCGACGAAGGTGCCCGGATAGCCGCCGCCCGGCTCGCCCAGCCGGCGATAGGCCAAGTTCCAGACCGCATAGCCGCGCCCCTGCAGGTCCTTGGCCATATAGGCCATCAGCTCGACGCTGGGATACTTGGCCTGCCAGCAGCCGCCATGGATCAGCACCACCACCGGATGCTTGCCGGGCCCCTGCGGCAGCCACAGATCGCCGAACTGCTCGGGCTCGGCCCCGTAGGGGATGTGGGCCGTCGGCTGGGCGCGGGGCATGTCCAGCAACTGCCGAAAGGTCTTGGGCGCGGCGGCGGCGGGACCGGCCGCGATCAGGACGAGGGCGGCGGCGGCGAGGCTGGCGAGGCGCATGGAGGGTCTTTCGTCGAACGGCCCGCCAGCTAGCCCCGCGCCGGCCCGATGCGTCAACAGGGCGCGTCAACGGGTCAGGTGGCGGGTGACGGGGCCGTGATGCTGGTTGGGGCGGCATAGGCGCCGGGGCGGCGAAAGCGCCAGTCTTCTCCCTTCCCCCTTGATGGGGGAAGGGCCGGGGATGGGGGTGATGCGGCGGTTCAGCCGGCAAGGGCCCCAATCAAGCTGAGCGGCCCAGCCACCCCCACCCAACCCTCCCCCATCAAGGGGGAGGGCTCAAGACAACGCCCGCCCTGGTTCCCCGGGGCGGGCGCTTGGCAACTCAAACTCAAAGCCCGGAAGCCGCTAGACCAGCGACCCGTGGCACTGCTTGAACTTCTTGCCCGAGCCGCAGGGGCAGGCGCCGTTGCGGCTGGTGTTTTCCCAGCCTTCCGGCAGCACCGAGACCGGCAGGGCCTCGCGTTGCTGGGGCGACAGACCCTCGGGCAGAGCGCCGGCCGTGGCGATATTCTCGCCGGTCAGCGGGTCCATATGGACCTCGATCAGGTTTTCCGGGCTGTGCAGGGGCTCGGGCTCGGCATAGGCGATCTCGACCGTCATCAGCCAGCGGGTGGTGTTGGTGCGCAGGTCGCCCAGCAGCTTTTCGAACAGGCTGAAGGCTTCGGTCTTGTACTCGTTGAGCGGATCGCGCTGGCCGTAGCCGCGCAGGCCGATGACGTTGCGCAGGTGGTCCAGGTGCATAAGGTGCTCGCGCCACTGCAGATCGATCATCTGCAGCAGGAAGCTCTTTTCGACCGAACGCATCTGCTCGGGGGTGATGATCTCTTCGCGCTGGGCGGCGTAGGCGTCGGCGGCCTTGGTCAGACGCTCGCGCATCTCCTCGTCGGCGATGCCTTCCTCGGCGGCCCATTCGGCCAGCGGCAGGTCCAGGCCCAGGATCGACTTGACCCGCTCGGTCAGGCCCTCGATGTCCCACTGCTCGGCATAGGCCTTGGGTGGCAGGTGGCGCAGGACCAGGTCGTCGACCACGTCGCGACGCATCTCGTGGATGATGTCGGAAAGGTCGGTCGACTCCATGAACTCCTGGCGCTGCTCGAACACGGCCTTGCGCTGGTCGTTGACGACGTCGTCGTACTTCAGGAGGTTCTTGCGGATCTCGTAGTTGCGCTGCTCGACGCGCTTCTGGGCGGTGGCGATGGCGTTGTTGAGCCACTTGTGGGTGATCGCCTCGCCTTCCTGGACGCCGAAGGTGCGCATGATCGCATCCAGACGCTCGCCGGCGAAGATGCGCAGCAGGTCGTCTTCGCACGACAGGAAGAACTTGGACCGGCCCGGGTCGCCCTGACGGCCGGTGCGGCCGCGCAGCTGGTTGTCGATGCGGCGGCTTTCGTGGCGCTCGGTGCCCAGCACGAACAGACCGCCGGCGGCCAGGGCCTTGGCCTTGGACTCGGCGATGTCGGCCTCGATCTCGGCGCGCATGGCCAGTTCGTCGGCGGGCAGCGGCGTGATGCCCAGGCCCTTCTGCTGCTGGCGCCAGCTGGCCAGACGCATGTCGAGATTGCCGCCCAGCTGAATGTCGGTGCCGCGGCCGGCCATGTTGGTGGCGATGGTCACCGCGCCGGGCGCCCCGGCGTCGGCGACGATGCCGGCTTCCTGCTCGTGGAAGCGGGCGTTCAGCACCTGGTGGGGAATGCCCTTGCCGGTCTTGTAGACGATGTCGAAGGCGTCATCGCCGATCTTGGCCAGTTCCTTGTCGTCCTTGCCGGCGTGCTCGGCTTTCGGAGCCCGCGACATCTCGACCTTGTAGGCATAGGTCGACAGGAGCTTGGACAACTCCTCTGACTTCTCGATCGACACGGTGCCGACCAGGATCGGCTGGCCGCGCGCATGGCAGTCGGCGATCTGAATCAGGATCGAGTCGTTCTTCTCGCGCTCGGTGCGATAGACCTCATCGTCGTCGTCGATGCGCATCACCGGACGGTTGGTCGGGATTTCGCTGACGCCCATCTTGTAGATGTCGTCGAATTCCTGAGCCTCGGTCGAGGCCGTGCCGGTCATGCCCGACAGCTTGGTGTAGAGGCGGAAATAGTTCTGGATGGTCACCGAGGCCAGGGTCTGGTTCTCGGGCTGGATGTCGGCGCCTTCCTTGGCCTCGATGGCCTGGTGCAGGCCTTCCGAAAGGCGGCGGCCGGTCATCATGCGACCGGTGAACTCGTCGATCAGGATCACCTCGTCGCCCTTGACGATATAATCCTTGTCGCGCGTGTAGAGCACGTTGGCGCGCAGGGCCTGGTTCACATGGTGGACCAGCGAGATGTTGGCGGCGTCGTACAGACCGGCGGTGTCCTCGGCCAGGTGGCCGCCTGACATCAGGACCTCTTCGATACGCTCCTGGCCGTCCTCGGTGAGGATGACCTGCTTCTGCTTCTCGTCGTGATCGTAGTTGGTCTTGTCCTTGATGAGCTCCTTCACCAGGACGTCGACGGTCTTGTACAGGCTGCTGCGGTCCTCGGTCGGACCCGAGATGATCAGCGGCGTGCGGGCTTCGTCGATCAGGATCGAGTCGACCTCGTCGACGATCACGAAGTGGTGGCCGCGCTGGACCATTTCCTCGACGCTGTAGACGAGGTTGTCGCGCAGATAGTCGAAGCCGAATTCGTTGTTGGTGCCGTAGGTGATGTCGCTGCGATAGGCGCGCTGACGGTCGCCCTGGCTGAGGCCGTTGACGATCACGCCATAGCTCAGGCCCAGGAAGTTGTAGATCTGGCCCATCCACTCGGCGTCGCGCTTGGCCAGGTAGTCGTTGACGGTAATGACGTGAACGCCCTTGCCGGCCAGGGCATTGAGATAGGTGGGCAGGGTGGCGACCAGGGTCTTGCCTTCACCCGTGCGCATTTCCGAGATGCCGCCGAAGTGCAGCACCATGCCGCCGACCAGCTGGACGTCGAAGTGGCGCATGCCCAGCGCCCGCTTGGAGGCCTCGCGCACCACGGCGAAGGCTTCGTGCAGGATGTCGTCGAGGGTTTCGCCCTTCTCGAGGCGCGCCTTGAACTCGTCGGTCTTGGCCTTCAGCGCCTCGTCGGACAGTGCGGCGAGTTGCGGCTCAAAGGCGTTGATCTTCGCCACACGGGCGGTCAGCGTCTTGACCTTGCGGTCGTTGGAAGAGCCGAAGAGCTTTTTGGCGAAGCCGAGCATGAAGTCGAAATTCCGGTGAAGTGTTAGGCGCTGTGGGCGTTGGGGATCGCGCAAGGTCATTACCAAGCACGACTATTCCGGCCCTTACGGCGCGCGCGAGACTTAAGCAGCGACCCTGCCAGTGTCAACGCGAGGCCCCCTTATAGAGCATGGTAAAGGCGAAGGTTTCCGGCCTTTACCGCGTTTGGTTGTCCCGCTGGCTCGCTTTCGCGAAAAGCGGTCGGCGGGATGCGCCGGAGTTGCATTCCCCTGCGGCCGAAACCACGCTAGAGCCGGTCGCTAAGGTGTTTCGGAGATCCGTCCTTGATCAAGTTCCGCCACAGCCGCGTTTGGGCCGCTCTCGCCGTCACGGTCATTCTGGCCGCCTGCGGTCAGGACAAGAGCGCCGAGAAGCCGCCGGAGCCGGGCGATACCGCCGTGGCCCGCGTCAACGGGCACAATGTCTGGGCCTCCGATGTCAAGCGCGAGGCCGTCGCCCAGGGCCTGATCAGCGAGGGCGAGCCGCTGGACATCTCCAGCGACGTGTTCCGCCAGCGCCTGGACGAGGTGGTCGACCAGAAGCTGCTGGCCGCCGAGGCCCTCAAGCGCAAGCTGGACAAGGATCCCGTGGCCCAGCGCCGCCTGGCCGCCGCCCGCGAGCGTATCCTGGGCGACATGCTGGTCGAGAGCGTGGTCGAGAAGGCCGTCAATGAAGACGCCATCCGCCGCCTCTATGCCGAGCAGCAGAAGCTGTCCAAGCGCTCCGAGGAAATCCGCGCCCGCCAGATCCTGGTCGCCACCCAGGCCGAGGCCGACAGCATCAAGAAGCTTCTGGCCACCGGCGCCTCGTTCGACGCCCTGGCCATGGAGCGCTCGACCGACCAGGCCACGCGCTTCAACGGCGGCGACCTGGGCTATTTCACCGTCGACGTGATGCCCGAGGCCTATGCCGCCCCGCTGAAGACCGCCCAGAAGGGCCAGCTGGTCGGACCGTTCGCCACCGAGGGCGGCTGGGCGATCCTGCGTGTCGAGGACAAGCGCATGGAAGAGCCGATCACGCTCGAGGCGGCCCGTCCGCAGATCGTGCGCTTCCTGACCTATGATCAGGTCCGCGACCTGCTGGAAAAGCTGCGCGGCGGCGCCAAGGTCGATATGCTGGCCAGCAAGACCCAGGACGTTCCCGGCGCGCCCGAGGAGCCGGCGTCGGCCCCGCCGGTGGAGCTGCAAGGCTCGGCCCCGGCCTCCGCGCCTCCTGCGCCTCCCGCGGCTTCGCCTGCGCCTGCGCCCGCGAAGAAGAACTAGTCGAGACGACCCGATGCCCTCCAAGACCGACAAGACGCTCGCCAAGCCCGAAGCCGACGCCGCCGCGCCGGGCGCCGTCGAGCGCGTGGGCCAGAGCCTGGAACGCGCCCTGGATCCCCTGGCCTCGGCCCTGAAGCGGGCCACGCGCCGTCGCGACGACAAGCCCGCCAAGGCGGCGCCTGCGCCGGGCAAGCCCGGTCTGGCGATCTCGCCCCTGGCCGTGCCGTTCCCGCATATCCCGCCGATCGCCGGTGTCGAGATCGCGACCGGCCGCGCGGGCTTCTACAAGCACGAGCGCGAAGACCTGCTGCTGATGCGCTTCGCCGAGGGCACCAGCGCGGCGGGCGTGTTCACCCGTCATGGCGTCGGCTCGGCCCCGGTCGACTGGTGCAAGCGCCAGCTGGCCGCCACCGGCGGCGCCGACGTGCGCGCCCTGGTGGTCAATGCCGGCTGCGCCAACAGCTTCACGGGCAAGCCGGGCGCCGACGCGGTGCGCCGGGTGGCCACCGCTGTGGGCAAGCGCTTCGACTGCCGCCAGCGCGACGTGATGATGGCCTCGACCGGCGTGATCGGGGTGATCCTCGACGACGCCAAGATCACCGCCCGCCTGGCCGAGGTCGAGACGCGCCTGACGGCCGACGCCTGGCCGCAGGCCGCCCAGGCGATCATGACCACCGACACCTTCCCGAAGGGCGCGTTCGCCACGGCCCTGATCGACGGGCACGAGGTCAAGATCGCCGGCATCACCAAGGGCTCGGGCATGATCGCGCCCGACATGGCGACCATGCTGGCCTTCGTGGCCACCGACGCGGCCATCGCGCCGGCGGCCCTGCAGACCCTGGTCAGCCTCTATACCCGCACCACCTTCAACAGCGTGACGGTGGACGGCGACCGCTCGACCAATGACACCCTGCTGCTGTTCGCCACCGGCCAGTCGACCGCGCCCAAGATCCACCGCGCCGGCGACCGCCGCCTGGCCGACTTCCGTGAAAAGCTCGACGCCTTGCTGCTGGATCTGGCCCAGCAGCTGGTGCGCGACGGCGAGGGCGCGACCAAGTTCGTCCGCGTCACCGTCAACGGCGCCGAAAGCCCGGCCAGCGCCCGCAAGATCGCCCGCACCATCGCCGAGAGCCCGCTGGTCAAGACCGCCTTCGCCGGCGAGGACGCCAACTGGGGCCGCATCGCTATGGCCATCGGCCGGGCCGACGAGCCGGTGGCCCGCGAGCGCATCAGCATCAAGTTCGGCGACCTCTATGCGGCCCGCGACGGCCTGGTCTCGCCCGAATACGACGAAGCGGCGATGAGCGCCTACGTCAAGAAGCCGGAGTTCGAGGTCACGGTGGATGTGGGCGTCGGCAAGGGCTCGGCCACGGTCTGGACCTGCGACCTGACCAAGCAGTATGTGGCGATCAACGGCGATTACCGGTCCTGACGATGGCCAGCGAGCCCTATCCCATCGACCTGGACGCCGTCGCTTCGGCCTGCCGAGAAGCCGGCTACCTAGTCAGCGAGATCGACAACGGCCTGGAGGTCTCCGGCAGCGAGGACGGCGGGGCCTTCTATCTGTTCCCCGAGAACGACTGGCTGCAGGTCCGCTGCCAGGTGCTGGACCCCCAGGATCTGGACCAGGCCCGCGACCTGACCGCCCTGTTCGAGACCATCGCCCGCGCGCAGTTTCGCCTGATCGGCTGCCGCTTCGGCTTCGACGTCCTGACCGGCCTGTGGTTGATCGAGGACTGCTATCCGGGCTTCGAGCCTGACGGCGTGCCGGCCGTTCTGGAGCAGCTGGCCTTCGTCTGGGGCTCGCTGCAGAACGTCCTCGACACCGCCCTGACAGGCGAAGTTCCCAATGACGACGCTCTGGACGCGGCGTTCGAACTGGAAGCGGTCTCGCCGCCCAACTAGGCGGAACCTGTTGCCAAGCTTGCCGTTCCTAACCCGCGTTCCGTCTTTCGGACGCTTGAGGATTTGACATGCGTGGATCTGGCTTTCGATATGGGATGTTCGCGGTCGTCGCGACGCTGACTCTGGGCGGCGTCGCCCAGGCCCAGGACAAGTCCCAGGACAAGGCGCAGGTCGGGCGCGGCGACGACGGGGCCAAGGACGAAGCCGTCGCTCCGGGTCGCTGGGACGGCGCTCGCAAGTCGGTCCTGGAGATCGGCTCACAGCCCGGCCGCGATGTCGGGATGATGCGGCGCGAGACGCCGCCGATCCTCGAGGAGGCCCTGGCCGATCCCTACACGCTCAAGGGCCTGAAGACCTGCGTGCAGCTGGCCGGCGAGGTCCGCAAACTCAACGAGGCCCTGGGTCCCGACTACATCGTCGGCAACGAGGTCAAGGAAAGCCGCGCCGGCAAGCTGGCCGCGGCCGGCGGCAAGACGGTGATCAACTCGATCATCCCGTTCCGCGGCCTGGTCCGCGAGATCACCGGCGCCGCCCCGGCCGAACGCCGCCTCGACGCGGCGCTGGACGCGGGCCTGGCGCGGCGCGGGTTCCTGCGCGGCGTGCACTACAAGCAGCGGTGCAAGACGACGTTCTGAGGGTGCGCCTTTGAACGTCGCCTGGGCCCGGGTTCAGGACGTCGGCACGGCCTCGGCGAGGATCAGGGCGTTGTCGATCTCGTCGGCGCGCTTGGCGGCAGGGCGCTGCAAGTGGCGCTCCACATAGGCCTCGAACGCCGGGCGCTTTTCGATCGTGCCGAAGTTCATCCCCCAGGACAGGTGAGAGGCGAGGTAGAGGTCGGCGGCTGTAAAGCCGTCTCCCAGGAGATAGGGGCGGTCCTTGACGGCGCCCTCGACGGCGCCCAGGACGTCCTCGATGCAGCCGAAACCCAGCGAGCGGCGTTGCTCGACCGTTGGCTCCAGGTTCACCGCCTTGGCGGCCACAGCCTGCTCGATCGGGCCAGCCCCGAAGAACAGCCAGCGATAATAGGGACCGCGCAGCGGACTGCTGGCGGGGGGCGCCAGACCGGCCTTGGGGAAGGCGTCTGCGAGATAGGCGCAGATGGCGGCGCATTCGGTAACGATCACCCCGTCGTGGACGACGGCCGGCACCTTGCCCATGGGATTGATGGCGCGATAGTCGGCGGTCTTTGTGTCTCCGGCCTCCCAGCGCAGGACCCTGGTCTCATAGGGCTGACCGATCTCTTCCAGCATCCAGCGGATGATGCGGCCGCGCGACATGGGGTTGGTGTAGAAGACAAGCTCGGACATGGTCGCTCCCGTTGTTTGCGACACCCTATCCCGAGCCTGCTGACAGGATCTGGCAGCAATGGTTCTCAGCCCGTGTGGCGCTTGCCACCTGTCCCCTAATCACGTTCTGATACCGGCCGTGACTTGGGGACCCCAGCCTTGACCGAAGCCTTGATCGTGCGGGGTCTGAACAAGACCTTCGCCAAGCCCGCCGTGGCCAATCTGGACCTGACGGTCCATGCCGGCGAGCTCTACGCCCTGCTGGGTCCCAATGGCGCGGGCAAGACCACCACCCTGCGGATGGTGGCGGGTCTGACCCAGCCCGACAGCGGCCAGATCAGCATCTATGGCGTCGACGCCCGCCAGGATCCGGCCGGGGCCAAGGCCCTGGTCGCCTGGGCGCCCGACGAGGCGATGATCTATGACCGCCTGACGCCGCTGGAATATCTGGAGTTCGTGGCCGGCCTCTGGAACGTCGATCCCAAACTGGCCAAGACCCGGGCCGAGCAGCTGCTGGCCCAGCTGGGCCTGGCCGACGAGGCCCGCCGCCGTTGCGAGGGCTTTTCGCGCGGCATGAAGCAGAAGGTCGCCCTGGCCGGGGCCCTGATCCATGATCCCCGCCTGCTGATCCTCGACGAGCCGCTGACCGGCCTGGACGCCGCCGCCGCGCGGCTGGTGAAAGACATGCTGCGGGCCCGGGTCGACGCCGGCGCCACGGTGATCCTGACCACCCATATTCTGGAAGTGGCCGAACGCATGGCCGACCGCATCGGCATCATCGCCGGCGGCAGGCTGCTGGCCGAGGGCCGGCTGGACGAGCTGCGCGCCCAGGCCGGCGGCGCGGGCGGCAGCTCCACCCTGGAGGACGTCTTCCTGCAGCTGACCGCCGAAAGCGCCGCCGCGTGAGCCTGCTCAAGCCCGCCAGCACGGCCTGGCTGCTGGCCCACGAGATGCGTCTGGCCTGGCGAGGGTTTCGCGCCGGCCAAACTGGCAAGGGCGGCAAGTCGGGCAAGGGGGCCGGCGCCCTGATCGGCCTGGCGATCCTGCTGGCCTTCGCCTCTGTTGGCGGCGTGTTTCTGGCCCTGGCCGTGCATGGCCACGAGGCGCCGATCCATCCGCTGGCCGTGCTGATCGCCGACCTGCTGTGCGCGGTGCTGCTGACCCTGATGCTGTCCCAGACCCTCAGCGCCTCGGCCGAGGCGCTGTACGAGCGGGGCGATCTGGACCTTTTGTTCTCCTCGCCGATCGCGCCGCGCAAGGTGCTGCTGGTGCGCTCGCTGGGCATCGCCGCCGGGGTGGCGACGATCTTCATGGCGTTCGCGGCCCCGATCCTGCTGCCGTCGATCCTGTATGGCCATCCCGGCTGGCTGGGCGTGTTCGGGGTGCTGATCGCCCTGGCCCTGACCGCCACGGCGCTGGGGCTGATCCTGGCCATGGCGCTGTTTGCCCTGATCGGTCCGCGCCGCACCCGCACGGTGGCCCAGGTGCTGGCGGCCCTGGTCGGCGCGGCCTTCTTCCTGGCCAGCCAGTACCGCAACCTGATGGGCGAGGCGGCCAGCGAGACCCTCTACGCCACGATCGTCCGCGAGGCGATGGACGGCCGCCTGACCCCGCCGCCCTGGGCCAGCCTGCCGCTGCGCGCCATGATCGGCGAGCCCCTGCCGCTGGCGGGGATGCTGGCCGTCGGCGTCGGCCTGTTCTGGCTGGCGACCAACGCCTTGGGCCGGCGGTTCTCCGACGCCGCCGCCGCCGCCCAAGGCGCGGCCTCCAAGCGGCCGCGCGGCCGGGTCAAACCCGCCGGAGCCTTCGCGGCCGGGGCCTTCAAGGCGACGGTGCGCAAGGAACTTCGGCTGATCGGCCGCGACGCCACCCTGCTGTCGCAGGTGCTTTTGCGGGTGCTGTATCTGATCCCGCTGGCCCTGGTGCTGGCCCGCTCGGCCGCCAAGGTCGACGCCGTCGCCCTGGCCGGCGGGGCCGGGATCGTGGCCTTCATGGCCGGGCAGGTGGCCGGCAGCCTGGCCTGGATCACCCTGTCGGCCGAGGACACCCCCGACCTGCTGGCCGTGTCGCCGACCTCCATGGCCACCCTGCGCCGCGCCAAGCTGGTGGCGGCCCTGATCCCGGTGGCCGTGCTGCTGGTGGGCCCGATCGCGGCCCTGACCTCGTTCCAGCCCCTGACCGGCCTGATCACCGCCGTCGGCGCCGGCCTGGCCGCCTGGGCCTGCGGCCTGATCAATCTGTGGCACCAGAAGCCGGGCAAGCGCGCCGACTTCCGCCGTCGGCGCGGGGCCTCGTGGCTGGCCACCCTGGCCGAGATCCTGATCGGCGTCCTGATCGCCGGCGCGACCACCCTGACCGTGATGGGCCTGGCCGGCTGGGCCGCGCCGCTGGTGATCATCGCCCTGACCGTGCTGATGGTGATGCGGCGGACCGACGAGCAGATCGGCCGGGCGCTGAGGGTGGCAGGCTAGGCGTCCAGCAGCGCCCGAATGTGGCAGACCACGCCGGCGGGTTCGAACCGGATCGCGGCTTCGCCCGACAGTTCGGCGGCCAGGCCGCGTTCGATCAGGCGCGAGCCGAAACCGCGCCGGGTGGGCGGGCTGACGGGCGGGCCGTCGCTCTCGGTCCAGGTCAGGTCCAGCCGCTCGGCCATACCCGGGGCCAGAGCCCAGCGGATGTTGACGCGGCCGCCCGGAACCGACAGCGCGCCGTACTTCACCGCATTGGTGGCCAGCTCGTGCAGGGCCATCGACAGCGACAGGGCCGTGCGCGGCGACAGCCGGATCGCGGGGCCGGCCAGCTCGAACCGCGCCGAACCGCCATGCAGCGTCGCCAGGCGCGCGGCGATGTCGTGCAGCTCCGCGCCTTCCCAGTTCTCGCGGGTCAGCAGGTCGTGGGCCTCGGCCAGGGCGAGGATGCGGCTGGTGAAGGCCTCCTGGGCCTCGGCCAGGGGGCGCGAGGCGTTGAAGCTCTGGGCCGCTATGGCCTGGATGGTGGCCAGCGAGTTCTTGACCCGGTGGTTCAGCTCGTTGACCAGCAAGCGCAGGTGCAGTTCGGCCCGCTTGCGGTCGGTGATGTCGACCGTCGCGCCCAGCAGCCGGGTCGCCTTGCCTTCGGGCGAGAAGAAGGCCTGGCCCTTGGCGGTGATCCAGCGCTCATGGCCATCGTCGCGGCCGACGGTGCGAAACTCGAGGGCGTAGTCGGCGCGAAGGCGCGGATCCAGGGCGCGGGCGATGGCGGCGCGGGTCGGCTCCTGGTCATCGGGATGCAGGCACTCGTAGAAGGTGTCGACGGTGACCGGCTCTCCCGGCGCCACGCCGAACATCGCATAGCAGCGGTCCGACCAGGTCAGCAGGCCCGAGGCGACATCCAGTTCCCAGATTCCCAGGTCGGCGGCGTCGACGGCCAGGCGCAGGGTCTCTTCCTGCAGCAGCAGGTGGGCCTCGGTTTCCTTGCGTTCGGTGACGTCGGAAACCACGCCCACGAAGCGGATGCATTGGCCATGCTCGAAATAGGCCCGGCCGAAGGTCTCGATCCAGCGCAGCGCGCCGTCGCTGGCGCGACGAATGCGGTATTCCAGATTGATCTTGCCGTCGCCGGCGGGATCCAGGGTGGCTCTGAGCGTGGCGCGCAGGGCGGGCAGATCGTCCGGATGGATCAGCTTTTCAAAGGTCTCGGCGGTGTTTTCGACATCGTCGCCGAGGCCGAAGATTTCGCGCGCCCGCTTGTCCCAGAACCGCGCGCCGATCGATGGATTGTGATCCCAGCGACCCATACGGGCGGCATGCACCGCCAGGTCCAGGTCGGCCCGCGCCGCCAGCAGGTTGGCCTCGGCCGCCTTGCGCTCGGTGATGTCCACGACCACGCCCGTATTGCGCGAAGGGGTCCCGTCGGCGTCGAGATAGGCGCTGCCACGGGCATAGACCCAGCGGGTCGAGCCGTCGGGCATGACCAGCCGATATTCATCCGAAAAGTCGCCGCCCCTTTCTATCGCCGCCAGGCTGACCTTCCGGATGCGCTCGCGATCATCGGGGTGCACGGCCGGGGTGAAGCTCTCCACCGGCAGGCCGGCCTCGACCAGCTCCGGCGTCAGCGAGTGCAGGGCGGCGTAACCGGCGTCGGCATAGACCTTGTTGGCCTTGACGTCCCAGTCCCAGGCGCCGATTCCGCCGGCCGCCTCGATGGCCAGGCGATAGCGCCGCTCGGTTTCGCGCAGGGTGCGTTCGGTCTCGACGGCTTCGGTCAGCTCGACGGCCGTGATCAGCACCCCGCCGACGCCGGTCGGGGCGCTGGCGTCGGGCACGGGACTGTAGCTGATGGTGAAGTGGCCGATCCGGGGAACGGCGTCGCCGTCGCGCCTGACGCTCAGGGGCATTTTCTCGAGTGCGTAGCCGCCGCTGGTTCCGTCCAGGATCGTGTCATGCACCGTCCGCAGGCTGGCCTGAAACGCCTCGGAGTGCTGGCTGAACAGCATGCCCAGGGCGGCCGGGTGCTTGTCGTGCAGGGCCGGGGCATAGGCGTCGTTATAGATCAGGCACAACTGCGGACCCCAGCGCAGGGCCATGGGAAAGTTGGTGGCCAGGATCATGTCGACGGCCAGGCGCAGGCTGGGCGACCAGGTTTCCATCGCGCCGATCGGCGTGGTCGACCAGTCGAAGGCGCGCACGCGTCCAGCCATCTCGCCGCCGGCGATCCTCGTCAGCGTCGGTCCGGCGCGCGGCTGTGTTTCCGCCATCGCAGCTGTTTCCTCCGACCGGTGCGCGACCGGTCCCAGCGGCAGGTGAACCCATCGCGGAGCCTGATTCAAGGCTTCTCTGGCCGGGAGCCAACCCCTGCGGGCGGCAAGTGGCCTTGCGGACGAAAAAACGGCCGCTTTCGCCCCTCTGGGTGAAAAACGGCCGTCGATTCAGTCACATGTCAGGGTGCGCCCCGGGGAGCAATACCCGTCTTGGGTATCAGTCGATCGGGTTCCAGCGCTTCTCGGCGGGGGCCGCGGCGCTGCTGCGCTTGGGGCCGCGATAGTCGCCGCCGGCCGGCTTGGCCGAGGCGTTCGAGGCGCCGCTGCGACCGCCGCCGCCGCCATTGCGGCTCTGGCCTTGGCCCGGACCCTTGGCGGCGCCGTCGCCGCTGCGGGCCGGACGGTTGCGCTGACGACGCAGTTCGGCCGGGACGTTATTGCGCGGGTCGGCGCGGCGCGGATCGACATACTTTTCCGGCGGAGCCAGCTTGTCGGCGACAGCGGCGGCCGCGGCCAGGCTCTTGTCGTTGCGGCGATCGAAGGTCGGGATCGTCTGGCGGGTGGCCTTCTGGATGTCGCGCAGCAGGGTGCGTTCGTCATCGGCGCAGAAGCTGATGGCGATGCCGTCCTTGCCCTTGCGGGCGGTCCGGCCGATGCGGTGGACGTAGGACTCCGGCACGTTGGGCAGTTCGAAGTTGAACACGTGGCTGACGTCATTGACGTCGATGCCGCGCGCGGCGATGTCGGTGGCGATCAGGGCCTTGACATCACCGGCCTTGAAGGCGGCGAGGGCGCGTTCGCGCTGGCCTTGCGTCTTGTCGCCGTGGATGGCGGCCGCTTCGATGCCGCTGGCGACCAGATACTTGGCCACCCGGTCGGCGCCGCGCTTGGTGCGGGTGAAGACGATCGAACGTTCAACGGCCTTGTCGGCCAGCAGTTCGGCCAGCAGCGGACGCTTGCGCTGAGCTTCGATGAAGATCAGCGACTGGTCGATGCGCTCGACCGTGGTGGCCGACGGCGTGATCGAGACCTGGGCCGGGTTCTTCAGCAGCTCGCCGGCCAGCTTGCCGATCTCGGTGGGCATGGTGGCCGAGAAGAACAGGTTCTGGCGTTCCTTGGGCAGTTGCGAGGCGATCTTGCGGATCGGCACCACGAAGCCCAGGTCCAGCATCTGGTCGGCTTCGTCGAGCACGAAGATCTCGACGCCGTTCAGGTGAGCGGACTTTTCGCCCAGGTGGTCCATCAGGCGACCCGGGGTGGCCACGACCACGTCGACGCCGGCCGCCAGGGCCTTCATCTGCGGGCCATACTTCACGCCGCCGAAGATGGTGGCGACGGTCAGGCCCATGTGCTTGCCATAATCGCGGAAGCTATCGGCGATCTGGGTCGCCAGTTCGCGGGTCGGCGACAGGACCAGGCAGCGGAAGCCGCGGCGCGGGGCCGGCTTCTTGTCTTCGGCCAGGCGGTGCAGGATCGGCAGGGCGAAGGCGGCGGTCTTGCCGGTGCCGGTCTGGGCGATGCCCAGCAGGTCGCGACCGGTCATGACGGTGGGGATGGCCTGGGCCTGAATCGGGGTCGGGGTGGTGTAACCCTTGTCGGCCAGGGCCTTGAGGAGCGGCTTGGCCAGGCCAAGGTCGGTGAATTGAGTCAAGTTGGCTGTCTTTCAGACAATGCCGCATGACGGCGCGCGCGGTCCTCGCGCGGCTCGTCCATGAGACGGGTCGGTTGGGGAGCGCCCCGCGTGGCCCGGGCGGTCTTATGGACGTTTCATGGCGCTCGACAGGCTGATCCGAAAAACGGACCTTCACGCGACTGGAGCGCCGATAGCGCCTAAGGGCGCAGGGTCCATATCGTTTGTTGCAGGTGCGAAGTCAAGGGGCGCGGCTCGGCAGGCCGTTATGCCACATGACTTGCCATCACCGGTCGGTCGCGCCAAACCCGGCGTCATGAGCAAGCCCACCGTCCTCGTCGCCGCCGCCGCCATGATCGATGTCGATGGCCGCGTGCTGATCTGCCAGCGGCCGAAAGGCAAGCAACTGGCCGGGCTGTGGGAGTTTCCGGGCGGCAAGGTCGAACCTGGCGAAACGCCCGAAGAGTGCCTGATCCGCGAGCTGCAAGAAGAGCTGGGGATCACGGTCGCTCAATCCTGCCTGGCGCCCTTTGTCTTCGCGTCGCACAGTTACGAGTCTTTTCACCTCCTGATGCCACTCTACTTGCTGCGCCGCTGGGAAGGCCTGGTTACGCGCAAGGAACATGAGGCGCTGGCATGGGTGAAGCCGGACAAACTGGCCGACTATCCGATGCCCCCGGCGGACATCCCGCTGGTGGCGTGGCTGCGCGATCTGCTCTGAAGCGCTTTGGCCGCAACCAGAGCGGCGCCACGGCCGTCGAGGTGGGTCTGCTGGTCGCCGGCCTGTGCATCGCCATCATCAGCGCCGTTTCCATGCTGAGCGGCGGCATCAAGACCAGCTTCGAAAAGACCTCCACCGCCATCGCCTCGACCCACGGCAGCTAGCCGGGCTTCTCGCCCGCCGACTGTTCCTGGACGCCCAGGGCGTCGGCCAGTCGCATCTTGGCCGAGCCGGGCCGCAGGGGCTTTTGCTGGCTTTCGTGCGGCGCCCAGCCGGTTACCGCCACGATCTCGAACGTCGCCGGCACGCGGCCGTCGGCCTCGGCGAAGCGCTCGACATAGATTTCCATCGCCCGCGCCAGCACCCGCCGGCCCATCGGCTTGCGCGAGCGGTCCAGCAGCACGCTGGTCTCGCCCATGCGGCGAAGATCGCGCAGCAGCTCGATCGGGTGGCCGTAGCGCACCTTGACCCGATCCACGTCGGCCACCGGCAGGGCGAAGCCGGCCCGCTGCAGCAGACCCGCCGCGTCGATGGCGTCGGCGAAGGGCGAGACGCGGAACGAGGCGCCGCCGCTGACCTCGTCCTCGGCCTGCAGCAGGGCCTGGCGCAGCTCGGTCAGGGTGGCCCCGCCGAAGATCGCGCCGATGAACAGGCCGTCGGGCCGCAGCGCCCGGCGGATCTGGATCAGGGCCCCGACCAGGTCATTGGTCCAGTGCAGGGACAGGGTCGAGACCGCCAGATCGAGCGTCGCGTCGCCAAACGGCAGGCGCTCCTCGTCGGCCACCACGCTCAGGCCATCACCAGCCCCCAGCATGCGCGCCGACAGATCGGTCTGGAACAGCACGTCGATATTGGCCGCGGCGTCGCTGGCGGCCAGGGCCTGCGAGAAAGCGCCGTTTCGCGCTCCGAGATCGACGGCGACCGGAAAGCGTCGCAGGATCGTCTCCAGCCGCATGACGACATCCTCTGCCGTCCGGCGCTTGAGGAAGTCTGCCGACGCATAGTCAGGCGCGGCGCGGTCGAGGCGGACCTTGAGAAGGTCGCGGTCGAAGAGGAGGGGCGAGGCGGTCATGCGGGCGGAACATGGCGATTTCGAACCGATATGGAAAGCGGGGCCGCGTCTGAGAGGTCTTGGAAGGGGCCTGCTCGACCTTCTTCTGCCGCCCAGGACCTTTGACGGCGGCCCGGCCCAGACCCGCGGCCTGTCCGCCGAAAGCTGGAGCCGCGTCACCTTTCTGGACGATCCGGTCTGCGACGGCTGCGGTCTGGCCCTGCCGTTCGACAGCGGCGCAGTCGAGCATTGTCCGGCCTGCCAGGCTCGCCCGAGGGCCTTTGGCCGGGCTCGCGCGGCCTGCGTCTATGACGAACATTCCCGCGACCTGATCCTGAAACTCAAGCACGCCGACCGCACCGACCTGTCGGGCCTGATGGCCCGCTGGCTGTCGCGCGCCGCTGCGCCGTTGCTGGAAAACGCCGACGCCATCGCCCCGGTGCCGATACACCCGGGACGCCTGCTGCGCCGCCGCTACAACCAGGCCGCCGAGATCGCCCGGCCGCTGGCCCGCGCCAGCGGCGTGGCCTATCTGGCCGACGCCCTGGTCCGCCAGCGCGATACGGTCAGCCAGGGCGGCAAGTCGGCCTCGGGTCGCCGCCGCAATGTCGCGGCCGCCTTCGTCGTGCCCGAGTCGCGCCGGCATCGGGTGATCGGGCGCAGGATCTTGCTGGTCGATGATGTTCTGACCACCGGCGCCACGGCCGAGGGCTGCGCGCGGGCTCTGAAGGCGGCGGGCGCGGCCGAAGTGACCCTGGCGGTCGTGGCGCGCGTTACAGAAATGCAAGCGCGTCCTATATGAGGACGACAAGGAGAGACTCGTTATCCCATGGCCAAAGTCACCATCTACACCCGCCCGTTCTGCGGCTACTGCGCCCGCGCCCTCAAGGTCCTGGGTGAAAAGGGCGCCGACTTCACGGAAATCGAAGCCGGCATGGACCCCAAGCTGCGCCAGGAAATGATGGACCGCTCGGGTCGCACCACCTTCCCGCAGATCTTCGTGGGCCAGCAGCACATCGGCGGCTGCGACGACATGATGGCCCTGGACCGCGAGGGCAAGCTGGACGCGATCCTCGCCGCATGAGCTCCAGGGGCGCCTTGAGGGTCGGCCTGATCCAGACGCGGACCCCCGCCACCCACGCGGCGGCGCTGGCCCATGTCGCGCCGCTGGTGCGCGAGGCCGCCGCCCAGGGCGCCCGGTTCATCCTGACGCCCGAAGGCACCAACGTCCTGCAGAAGGACCGCGCCCGACTGCTGCCCGCCCTGCTGAGCCTGGAGGACGACATCGTCGTACGCGGCCTTCGCGACCTGGCCGTCGAGCTGGGCGTCTGGATCGACATCGGCTCGGCCCTGGTGCTGCGCGAGGATGGGAAAGCCGCCAACCGGCAGGCGGTGATCGATCCGACCGGCGCGATCGTCGCGACCTACGACAAGCTGCACATGTTCGACGTCGACCTGCCGACCGGCGAGACGGCGCGGGAATCGGCGACCTATGAGCCCGGTGAGCGGGCCGTGGTGGTCGACACCCCGCTGGGCGTCTTCGGCCTGACCATCTGCTACGACATGCGCTTTCCCGCCCTGCATCGGGCCCTGGCCCTGAAGGGCGCGACGATCCTGACCGTTCCGGCCGCCTTCACCCGGCCCACGGGCCAGGCGCACTGGGAGATCCTGCTGCGGGCCCGGGCCATCGAGACCGGCTCGTTCGTGCTGGCGCCCGCCCAGGGCGGCTTCCACGAGGACGGGCGCGGCACCTGGGGGCGCACCCTCGCCATCGGTCCGTGGGGTGAGGTCATCGGCGTGCTTGACCATGACGAGCCCGGGGTGCTTGTGGCCGATCTCGACCTGGACGCCGCGCCCAAGGCGCGCGCGGCCATCCCCGCTCTCAAGAACGCCCGCGCCTTTACCGGTCCCTGACCATCCCCATCTTCAGATCATGATCAAGTACGCGCTCCATTGTGATCAGGCCCATGCGTTCGAGGGCTGGTTCGGCTCGTCGTCCGACTATGACGACCAGAGCGCGCGCGGCCTCGTCGACTGTCCGCTGTGCGGGTCAAAGGGCGTCTCCAAGCAGATCATGTCGCCCGCCATCGCCGGCACCAAGGCCCAGAGCGCCGCGCCAGTTGTCGATCCCAAGATGCGCGAAATGATGATGACGGCCATGGGCGAGGTCCGCCGGCACGTCGAGGACAACTTCGACAATGTCGGCGACGCCTTCGCCAAGGAGGCCCGCGACATCCATGAGGGCAAGTCCGAGGAGCGCGGCATCTACGGCCAGGCCACACCGGCCGAGGCCAAGGCCCTGATCGAGGACGGCATCAAGGTCGCGCCCCTGCCGCCGCCGCCGCCGAAGAAGACGGACTTGAACTGAGGGGCGTGCAGGCGCTCTGTGGGAGGGGCTGCGTGGGGTAGGAATGCGAACTTCACGCTGAGCAGACTAAAAGGCGACGGATGCGCCATTGGCTGACATTGGGATCGCTCCAGGTTCCGGACGTTCAGAACCTACCCACGGCGTCGGATACAGGCTAATGCCGATCTAGCCCAGCACGGCTTTCAATTGGCTCAGGGCCTGAGCCGGCGAACTGCCATAGCCGATGGGCGCCACGAACTCGCCGCGCCTATCGAACAGATAGACGGCCGTGGAGTGATCGACCGTGTATTCGCCGCCCTCCAGCGGGACCTTGCTGTAGTAGATGCGATAGGCCTTGGCCGTGGCGGCGATCGCCTCGGGCGACCCTGTCAGCCCCCGTATGCGCGGATCAAAGTTCGACAGGTATTGCTTGAGTTGGGGGGGCGTATCGCGCTCGGGATCGACCGTGATGAAAATGACGTTCAAGCCGTCAGCCGTGGGACCCAGCTTTTCCAGCCACTGGCCAATTTCGGTCAGCGTCGTCGGGCATATCTCCGGACAATAGGTAAAGCCGAAATAGATCAGGGTTGGCTTGCCCAGAAGGTCCCGATCGGTGACGGCCTTGCCGTTCACGTCTGTCAGGGCGAAAGGACCACCGATCCTGAAGAGGGGCTTGCCCTTGCGGTGCCCTACATACAGCAGGCCGCCCGTCGCCGCGCCGAGCGCGGCCGCGAGGCCGCCCAATACGATGGTCCTGCGTCGCATTAGTGCGCACCAGCGGGTGGCGGCGCCTTGATTGGCAGGGTCACAGTGACCTGGCCCGCCTTCTCGAAGCGCAGGGTCAGCGGCAAGGCGCTGCCTGCCTTCAGCGGGCCATCCAGGCCGACAAGCATGATGTGGTAGCCACCCGGTTTCAGGGCGACCGTCCCGCCGGCCGGGAGCGCCAGGCCGTCCTTCAACGGACGCATACGCATGACGCCGCCGGTTACGGACATCTCGTGAACCTCGACGCGCTTGACCCCCGGGGCCGAGCCGCCCAGCAGACGATCTGGCGACTTGCCGGTATTGGTCAGGTTGAAATAGGCGGCGCCCGCCTGCGCTCCAGGTGGCGTGGCGCGGACCCAGCCCGCTTCGATACGCGGGGGCGAGGCGGCAGCAAGGGCCGAGGTGGCGACCACGCAGGCGGCGGTCACGAGCAAAGCAGCGTTCTTCATGGAAAACCTCATGGTTGATCAGGCTTCAAATT
The DNA here is from genome assembly GCF_058681155.1 of Caulobacter sp. FV1ye13L. Next base: position 236,094 of record NZ_CM178732.1, on the reverse strand, counting down.
GATTTGGCGCAGGCCCAGCCATTGGCGCACGCCAGGGATGTGACGCAGAGCAAGATGCTCGATCAGGGCAATGGCAATCATCGATAGGCCCAGCACGGGCAGCAGGATGCCGAACACGACAATCAGAATGCCGACACCCATGGCGATGCGGCCTTCTGGTAAGGCCGGCGGCGCGCCCAGCTGACCGTCGGGTCGTCGACGCCACCATATGACGAGGCCGCTGATGCTGAGGGTGATGAGGCCCAGGGCCGCCAGAACGCCCAGAAGCTGGTTCACCCATCCAAACAACTGGCCTTCATGAGCGGCGATGCCATAGCCGATTGCCTTGTCGATCGGATGACGACTGGCGAAAGTCTCAGTGCGGATCACCTCTGCGGCGCCGGGATCGAGCGTCAGCGTTACCCGTTGGGGCCGGTTGGGCGTGTCCGACCGAGCGGTCCAGTCGGGCGAGGCGTTGCGGCCTTTCTTGCTGGACGGCGGCGCGATCAACACGGGGGGCGGCAGGTCCATGGCCTGAACTGTCGCGACCATGCGATCGAGAGCTGGAGTCGCCTCCATCGACATCGCAGACATGTGCATGCTCGACATATCCATACCGGCCATGTCCATGCCAGCCATGTGCCCCTCGTGTTCCGAGGCGGCGGGCGCATCCAACGCCTTGCGCTCGGCCTTTTCACCCGTGCGTCCGTTGGACCAGTCCTGCTTGGCCACGGCCGTGCCGGTCAGCTTGCGGACCTCCTTGAAGCTGTCGCCCCAGACCTTGGCCCAGGGCAGGCCCGTCAGCAGCAGGAACAACACCAGGCTGGAAATCCACATGCCGGTCACCGCGTGGATGTCACGCCAGAAGAGCTTGGAGCCGCGCCCCAGGCGCGGATACAGCACCCCGCCAAGGCCCTGGGCCTGACGCGGCCACCAGAGATAGAGGCCGGTGACCACCATGACGATGGCCCAGCAGGCGGCCAGCTCGACCAGGATCGAGCCATTATCGCCCATCAGGAGTTCACCATGGATGGTCTTGTCGATGTCCATCAGGCGATCGCTCTCGTTGATCACCTTCAGGATCTGCAGCGTCTCGGGGTGGACGTAGACGAGGATGTTCTCGCCCTTCTTGCCCACCACGACCCGGGCGGCGTCATCGGCTTGCCCCCGCACCTCGTAGGTGCGCAGGCCTGAGCCCGGCACCGCCTTGAGGGCCGCATCGACCTGGGCCTGAGCGCTGACGGGCGTGCCCGTCAGCGACAGGTGGTCATAGGGCCGATCCAGCCAGGCCTCGACCTGGGGCTTGAACAGATAGATCGAGCCGGTGATCGCCAGGATGACAATGAACGGCGCGCAGAACAGCCCGGCATAGAAGTGCCAGCGCCAGATCGCGCGATAGTCGAAGATCGTCCGTCGGGCCTTGGTCAGGGCCGGGCTGGAAGCGGTCATGGATCAGGCTCCTACCACTTGGTCTTGACGTCGAAGACGAAGGTCCGCTGCGGCAGCGGGTGCGAGACGTAGGCCTGGTCGTTGAACAGGTTGTCGATCCCGACGCTGACCTGGGCCTTCTCCGTGACGTTCCACGACACCCGGCCGTCGACCGTGAAGTACTCGGTCTGGAAGCCGTAGGCGCCGCCGCGCACCAGGCCGAACAGGTCGGAATTGGGCCGTGAGGCGTAGCGCCAGCCCAGCGAAGCCTTGACGCTGTCGCTGATCCGATAGCGGACATTGCCGCTGGACCGCCAGTCGGGAATGCGCGGGAACTTCACGCCCTCGGCGGCGGTGTTGGCGCTGTTCTTGATCGTCTTGGCGTCGATGCGGGTGACATTGGCGTCGATGTCCAGACCGGGGATCAGGACGTCGCTGGCCTCAAGGATCAGCTCCAGGCCGTACTGGCGCACCTTGTCGACGTTCTTGTAGGACGAGACCACGGTTCCGTACTGGTTGAGGCCGCTGAAGCTGAAGATCGCGTCCTCGATATCCTGGTAGAATAGGCTGGTGGTCGAGCGGACCTTGCCGAAGGTGCGCCGCAGGATGAGGTTGGCGTCCTTCGACTTCTCGGCCTTCAGATTGGGATCATAGCTGGTGGGGTCGATCTCGCGGGTAATGTCGTCAAACCGCCCCTGATAGAGCTCGCCCACGGTGGGGAAGCGCTCGGCCGTTCCCAGGCTGACCTGCAGCTCGAAGTCGCCGGGGATGCGGCCCTGCAGCGACAGCTTCGGGCTGACCGACGTCTCCTCGCGCTCGGGATAGGCGCTGTCGGCGCGGGCGCCGCCGACGCGTTTGCCAATACCGCCGTCAAAGGCGCGCCAGCTGTCGAAGCGCAGGCCGCCGGTCAGGACGAAGTTGCCGTCCACATCATAGGCGTCCTCGGCCCAGACGCCCCAAAGGCTGGTCTTGCCATAGGTCGAGGTCGAATAGACCGGCGTGGTCGCCGTGTGCCAGTTGATGGTCGTATAGGTGTCGGTTCCGGCCTCGTAGAGGTTGGCGTTCAGGCCAAAGCCCAGCTCGTGCCTGCCGAAGGCGCGATCAAAACTGGCGTCGCCCGTCCACCAGCCCGGCTTGGTCTGACGGCTCTGGGTGCCGGCGCCGTTTTTCCCGCCCGTGGCGTAGTCGTTGGAGGTGCGCGAATCCTGGTCCGGGATCCAGTAGCGCGACAGGTTGAACGACGCGTCCCAACCCGCCAGAGGTCCGGCCAACTTCAGGCCCGCCAGATACTCGATCCGGTCGGTTTCAGAGAAGGTCAGGCCGGTGGCGTTCCAGGTCTTGCCGCCATAGCTGACCTTGCCCTGATAGACCGGCTTGCCCGACGCATCGACCAGCCAGCTGCGCGGATTGGTCAGGTCCTGATTGGTCTTCCAGGCAAAACCCATGGCCTGGATGTCCCAGCCATTGCTGGCCGCATAGCCGACCCGCAGACGCAGCTGGTCCTGGATCACATGCACCGGCGAGGCGCCGCCGAACACCGGCGTGGCCAGGCGGCTGTCAGTATAGGCGCCGGTCACCGCCGTGCCCGTCCCGGTCGTCGCCGACAACAGGCTGTAGCTCATCGACTGGCCGGTGTTCTCGAAATGCCGGAAGCCGCCGCGGACGCTCCAGGGACCGTTCTCCTGCTTGTAGGAGATCCCGCCCTCGGCGCTGTAGCCCTTGAAGGTCTGGTCGTAGCCGTATTCCTTGAACGGCATGATCATGGTCTGGGCATTGGCATAGACCTCGCGGCCAGGCTCGGGCTCGCGAGTGGTGACCGAGATCACCCCGCCCATCGAGTTGCCGCCGTAGCGGGCCGAATAGGGGCCATAGACGATGTCGAACTGGCGCACCTCGGCGGGGCCGACAACGTTCCACTTGGGCGGATAGTCGTAACGGTTGCCCAGAAAGTTGGAGACCACGAAGCCGTCGACCAGCACGATGGTGCGGGCGCTCTGGACGGTGTTGGTGCCGCGTAGGGCGACCACGGCGTTGTCGTCGCCGGCAAAGCGTTTGCGTACGAAGAAGTCGGGCGCGTACTTCATCAGGTCTTCGACATTGACCGCGTTGATCGCCTCGAACTCGGTCTCGCCAAGTGACACGGCCAGGCCGCGCGGCACGACGGTGACGGGCTTGTCGCCGCGGCCGACGACCAGGACCTGGTCGACCTCGGCCGGCTTGGCGTCGGCGGGATCGACCGCCGCGGCGACGCGGTCTTCGGCCAGGGCGAGAGCGGGCAGGACGGCGGGGCTGACCGCGAGGGCGGCCAGCAGGGCGCGCGCCGAGACGGCGCGGCAAAGCGTGGAGGACATGAAAATTCCAATCGTCGAACGTCAAGGAGCCGGCGCGCGAAGCGGTCGGCGGCGATGGGCGTCAGACGATGGCGGGTGGTCCGGTCTTGAAGGGCGGAGGAGCGGCCAGGCCCAGGCCGGGTCGCTGATGGGCGAGCGGCAGATCAATCTGTGAAATGGCGGCGAAGGCTTCAGCGTGGACCAGCGTCAGGGCGGGAACTGGCAATGGGGTGACGGCGCCGGCGAAGACGCAGCCATGATCTGGATTGACCTTGCCGTCAGCCGGCTCGGGCGCGCTTTCGCCGTTCTGGACAACACCGCCGCCATCGACCGAAACGGTTTTGGTGCCTTGGGCCGTACAGATCACGATGGCGGGCAAGCCGGCCTGCCCTTGGATCGGGGCGACCATGTAACCCGCCGGGATCAGGACCCGCACGGCGATCGCGCAGACGGTCAGCAGCACGCCAACGCGCGCCGGCATCCGAGTCAATCGTGACCACCCCAGTCTCATGGGCGCTCGCCTACGCCCAATGCTGAGGCCTGTCCAGACGTCGCTAAGGCGTCTCTGGACGGCAGCTGGCCTTTTCGCCGCGCTCGGTCAGTGAGCGTCCATAGGCGGCGGGGCATCGTCCCATGCCTGCGTTGGCGACAGAGATCTTCGCGCGGAAGCGGACCTTCCCGCTTACCGAGAAGCGTCATGCTAGGTCGATCAGTGAGACTAGCCCCAAGGTCCGACTGGGCGCGAGACCTGACGCCTCGCTCAGCTCAAGCCCCAAACGCAAAACGCCCCGGCTTTCACCGGGGCGTTCTGGTCGACGGTCGCTAGAACCTAGCGGCGATAGCGGTACTCGTAGTGGCACTTCTTCTTCTTGGCGATCTGGTTGCCGGCGACGGCGCCGACCACGCCGCCGAGGATCGCGCCTTCGGTCTTGGCGCCATTGCCGGCGACAGCGGCGCCGAGCGTGCCGCCCGTCAGGCCGCCGATCACAGTGCCCTTGCCGCCCTTGGTCTTGGTGCAGACCTTCACGCGATAGCGTTCGCCGCGCTGTTGGGCTTCAGCCGCCGTGACGGCCACGGTTGAGGCCGTGAAGGCCAGAGAAAGAGCGATAACGATAGCTTTGGTTTGCGCGCGCATGGCGGGCTCCGATTGGTCTTGTGGTGTCCCTGACCGTCATAACGCCCCAGACGCCTGTCGGTTCTATGGCGACGGTCGGGTTTCCGACGCGGGTCGGCGACGAGGGCCAGGCCCCCGTCGCCGTGCAGCCTAGCCTTCGACGCGGAAGCGGCCTTCAGCGTCCGGGCAGACGCGGATGTAACGCGTCTCGGTGCGGCCGTTATATTCCGCCGGCGCGGGGGCCAGACGGCAGCGTTCGTCGCTGCGGCTGTTGTAATTACCGCCGTTATAGACCGCCTCGCGGTAGGGGACCGTCTCGTCATAGGTCCAGTAGTTGCCGCGGGTGTCGCACTTGGACTTGGCCGAGGCGTTGCCGATGGCGGCGCCGATGCCGGCCCCGACCAGGGCGCCCAGAACCGTGCCTTCCGGCTTGGCGTTGCGGGCGGCGGCGTTGGAGCCGAGCACGCCGCCGGCCAGGGCGCCGATCACGCCGCCGACGGTGGCGTTGCGCTTGGCGTCCTGACGGCAGGGCTCGTTATACGAGGTGTTGGTCCCGTACTGGCCGCCGGCGTAGGGCGCGCTGTAACGCGTTGCATACTCCGGATTGCGACGATCATAGGCGCCGCCGCCGTAGCGACGGTCATAGTCGGCGCGGGCCCGGTCATAGTCGGCGCGGTCGCGTTCCCACTGGGCGCGCTGGGCGTCGTAGGGGCTGTTATCGGCATAGCCGGCGCCGCTCATGTTGAAGCGCGCGGCGATCTTCGGGTGGCGACGATCATAGCGGCCCGCGCCATAGCGGCGGTCATAGGCGCGGCGGTCGCGCTCATAGAGGTCGCGGTCGCGCTGGAACGCGGCCTGTTCGGCGTAATAGGCGCTGCTGGTCTGATAATTCGCCGAGCCATAGCGGGTCGCATATTGCGGATAGCGACGGTCATAGGCGCCGGCGCCATAGCGGCGATCATAGTTCAGGCGCGAGCGCTCATAGGCGGCGCGGTCCTTTTCGTAGGCGCGCTGCTTGGCGTCGTAGTCGGCAATCTGGGTGCGGTAGTCGGCGCGCTGGTCCTGATAGGTGTCCAGGCGCTGCTGGTAGGCGGCCTGGGCGCTGGCGGTCTGGGCCAGGGCCGGGGCGGCCGCGCCGAAGGCGACCGTGGTGGCCATCAGTGCGGCGATATATTTCGATGTCATGGTGGTGCTCTCCGTTCGGTCGAACGGATCAACGGCCATCCCCCGATGGGGTCGCCAATCCTTCACAGTGTCCCTGTGCCAAGGGAAAGCCCGGCGAAGGTGAAGGTTCCCGGTCTCAGTCGCGGGTCACCGTCATCATGTAGTTGATGTCGCTGTCGCTGGACCGGCTCCAGCGGCCGGTCAGGGGATTGTAGGTCACGCCGAACGGGCCCTGCATCTGCACCGGCTCGCCGGCCAGGAAGGCGCGCAGTTCGTCCGGCTTCAGGAACTGCTTCCAGTCGTGGGTGCCGGCGGGCACCCAGCGCAGCACATATTCGGCCCCGATCTTGGCCAGGGCCAGGGCTTTCAGCGTGCGGTTCAGGGTCGCCACGATCATCAGGCCGCCGGGCTTGAGCAGCTGCGAGCAGGTGCGCAGGAACGCGCCCGGGTCGGCGACGTGCTCGATCACCTCCATGGTCAACACCACGTCGAACGGCCCGGCGCCCTCGGCCAGCAGCTGCTCGGCCGTGGCGGGACGATAGCCGATCTCCAGTCCCTGTTCGGCGGCGTGGGTGGCGGCGGTCTTGATGTTCTTTTCCGAGGCGTCGATGGCCGTGACCGTAAAGCCCAGCCGCGCCATCGGCTCGCTGAGCAGCCCGCCGCCGCAGCCGATGTCCAGCAGGCTCAGGCCCTCGAACGGCGCGCGGCCATTGGGGTCGCGGTCGAACCGCGCCACGGCCTGCTCGCGGATGAAGGCCAGCCGGCAGGGATTGAACACGTGCAGCGGCGCGAACTTGCCCTTGGGGTCCCACCATTCGGCCGCGATGGCCGAGAACCGCGCCACGTCGGCGGGGTCGATGGACCAGGAGGGGGGAGTGTCGGGCGAAGCGGCTTGGGTCATGTCGCCTGTCTACCACGCCGGCCGCCGTGCGACATCGTCGGCGAAAAAAGACAGGCCCGCGACATTGCCGTTGCGCCGTTGCGCCGCTAGAAGGCCGGGGCTTGCGCGGCGGGGAGCAATCTCACCGCGTGGGCGCAAGAAAAAACCGCTATCGCTTGAGGGTTTGAAGACGTGTCTCGTCTGGTGATGAAGTTCGGCGGCACCTCGGTGGCCGACCTGGAGCGCATCCGGCGGGTGGGCCGTCTGGTCGCCGTCGAGGTCGCGACCGGCAAGCAGGTGGCGGTGGTGGTCTCGGCCATGTCGGGCAAGACCAATGAGCTGGTCGCCTGGACCGACGGCGCCGGCCGCGCCGCGCCTGGCCTTCCCGAGTCGGACGACGAATACGACGCCATCGTCGCGTCGGGCGAGCAGGTCACGGCCGGCCTGCTGGCCATGACCCTGCGCAATATGGGTCTGGACGCCCGCTCGTTCCTGGGCTGGCAGGTGCCGATTCTGACCGACACCGCCCACGGTCGCGCCCGTATCGAAGACATTCCGCCGGCCAATCTGGAGGCCTGTTTCGCGGCGGGCCAGATCGCCGTGATCGCCGGCTTCCAGGGCGTGACCAGCGACGGCCGCATCACCACCTTGGGCCGGGGCGGCTCGGACACCAGCGCCGTGGCCATCGCCGCCGCCATCAAGGGCGCCTGCGACATCTATACCGACGTCGACGGCGTCTACACGACCGATCCTCGCATCGAGAGAAAGGCCCGCAAGCTGGCCAAGATCTCCTACGAGGAAATGCTGGAAATGGCCTCGCTGGGGGCCAAGGTTTTGCAGACCCGCTCGGTCGAGATGGCCATGGCCCATCGCGTCCCGGTGCGGGTGCTGTCGAGTTTCGTCGAGCCGGGGGAAGCTCCGGGCCAAGGTACGATCGTCTGCGACGAGGAAGAAATCATGGAAAAGCGCATCGTCTCGGGCGTCGCCTATAGCCGCGACGAAGCCAAGATCACCCTGCTGGGCCTGCCCGACCATCCGGGCGTCTCCTCGCAGATCTTCGGCCGGCTGGCCGACGCCAATGTGAATGTCGACATGATCGTGCAGTCGCGCGCCCGCAGCGCCGACACCGCCAACATGGAGTTCACGGTCGGCAAGCGCGACGCCCAGCGCGCCGTCGAGATCGTCACCGCCGCCCAGAAAGAGATCGGCTTCGAGGCCGTCGCCGTCGACGAGGATGTCTCGAAGGTCTCGGTGATCGGGGTTGGCATGCGCAGCCACGCCGGCGTCGCCCAGTCGATGTTCCAGGCCCTGGCCGAGAAGAACATCAACATCCAGGTCATCTCGACCTCGGAGATCAAGATCAGCGTCCTGATCGACGCGGCCTATACCGAGCTGGCCGTGCGGGCCCTGCACGCGGTTTACGGGCTAGACCAGCTGTAAGTACCTCTCATCCCGCCCCGGCCTTGAGCCGGGGGCAAAGCGCGCCGAGCCGGGACTGCCGGAAGCTCTGAGCCTGTCGCGGTCCCGGGTCTTCGCTACGCCGGGATGACAGTTTAGCCAAAACGTCGTGTTCTGACGTTATGAAGACGTAGAGCCGCTCCACGAGACCCCCATGTCCGACGTCTTCAAGTTCGATCCCGCCGCCAAGACCGTCACCTTCGAGGGCGATGAGGGGCTGGAGCTGCTGTACGACCTCCTGCTGCGCGCCAAGTTCGGCGACGGCTATGAGAAGCCGCTTTTGGTCAGCCCCTGGCTGGCGGCCCTGCTCAAGCGTCTCGACCAGGCCCTGCCGGACGACGGCCAGTGGTTCCCGGAAAAGCCCGGCCAGCCGATCTTCGACACCGACGACCTGCTGGCCATGGGCGACGCGGTGATCGAGGAAGGCCACACCGTCGGCTGGTGGTCGATGACCCAGCCGGAAAAGCGCGTCTATCTGCGCGAGACCGTCGCCGCCCCGCACCCGCTGACCGACCTTGAGGTCGAGTTCATCGAGGCCGATATCGACGCGGCCCTCGAACAGGCTCGTCGCCTAGTCCAGGACGCCGGCGAGCCCCTGGCCATGCCGGGGCACGGCTAGGGCTAGTTCCGCCGATACTGCGACACGAAGGCCCAAAGGGCGTCGTTGTCGGCCAGCCAGGTGTGGGCGCCGCCCACGGTCACCCGGCCCACAACCTCGGCCTCGCCCCGGCAGCCTGAATAGCGCTCCTCATAGACGCCCTGCGCGACCCACTGCGTGGTCGGGGCGGTCTGGCAGCCGTTCAGGGCGGCCCAGCGCTGCTCGGCGGCGTGCATGGTGTACTGCCAGTAACCCGCGCCCCCGCCCTGGGTCGGATTGGTCATGTCCTTGTCGCCGGCGAAGGCGATGACAGGCACGGGCAAGGCGGGCTTGCAGGTCGCCTCATCAGGCGCCTGCGGATTGTCAGTCTTCGGATTGCCGGCCCTAAGGCCGACCACCGGGGCGATGGCGGCGTAACGGCCGGCCTCGACGCAGCCCAGCCAAGAGGCCATGCGCCCACCGCCCGACAGACCGGTGACATAGACCCGCGCGCGGTCGATGCAGCCATCCTCGGCCAGACTGTCGACGATCCGGGCCAGATAGGCCACGTCATCGGCGTCCGAAGCGTCGGGGATCTTGCCGGTCACGGTCGGCACGCCGGGGATGTTCCAGGCAAAGCCCGCGCCCACCGCAATACCGGCGTCCGGGGCGACCAGCATAAACCCCGCGCGATCAGCCGTGGCCTCAAGCCCGGAGGTTTGAAGCATCTTGGCCCCCGTCCCGCCGCTGCCGTGCAGCAGAATAACCAGCGGGGCGGCGGCAGCGGGATCCAGTCCTGCGGGGCGATGCAGCAGCAGCGGGCGGCCGGTCTGGCCGATATCGACCCGCCCGGTGCCCCCCGGTGGGTCTATGGCGCAGGCGGCGGCCAGAACGGCGCCGCTCCAGCCCAGCAGGGTCAAAGACGCGCACAGGCCAGGAAGCGCGCGCCCCAGGGCAGATTTCAACATGGCCATCCTTGAAGCTTGCCAATGGGCTAGCTTAAGGCGCCGCTCCGGGGAGTAAATCCGGCCAGGGCTTGAACGGCGCGCCCCGCCCTAACTTCACGCCCCGATCCTCGTCCGGATGAAGGCGTCCACGGCTGTCGTATAGGCGCCGGGCAGGCCAAGGTTTGCGTTGATATCGGCATGGGTCAGGTTCTGGGGCAGAAGCGGCATGTCGCGACCCTTTTGCTGGACCAGCGCCTTAAAGGCCCTGGCGTCGTTGCAGGGCTTGTCGGGACGGCGGGTCGAGCAAACCACCATCATCGGAATGGCTTCAGGGGTCCATTGGTCCATCGGCGAGGCCTTGGCCCAGTAGGCTGGATCGCCGCCGAACGCTTCGTCGTAGAAGTCGGGATGCCTGTCCTTCATCGTCTCCGACACCTTCAGGGTCGCCGAGTCGAGCACGACCGTTCCGGCCCAGCCCTGTCGCACCATGGAAGGCCGCGAAGACAGCAGGGCTACCAGGTGAGCGCCGGCCGAGTGACCCATCAGGATGATCTTGCGGTTGTCGCCGCCCCACTCGTGCGCCCGCGCCTGGGTCCATTCGAGCGCCTGGGCCACATCCAGCGCCTGCTCGTAAGCCATGGCGGCCGGCAACATACGGTAGTTGACGCTGACCAGGATGTAGCCCCTGGGCAGCCAGTATTTCAGCTTGTTCTCGACGACCCCCGCATTGGCCTTGTCGCCGACCTTCCAGGCTCCGCCATGCACCATGACAATGATCGGCGCATCCTTCGCGCCCGGCGGCGTGTAGATATCCAGTTGCTGGGCGCGGTCAGGTCCGTAGGCGGCGGTCGTCTTGTGCGCCCCGGGCAGACTGGCCTGCAGGTCGATTGGGTGGTCTTTCGCCGCGCGTTGGGGCTGGGCGCGCTCCTCTAGGCGCTCGGCCATGCGCTTGCGAAGCGGGCCCTGGATGCGGCCCTCCGCCAGGCTTTCGGCGGCCAAACCGGCGATGAGGACGGCTGCGAGGAGCGGGATCAGGGCTTTCATGCGGGGTTCCAGCAGTCTTGGAAGGCATGGCAGACTAAACGGTGGCAGACTCTGGTTCCGTCGCGACAAAGCGCAGGTCCTGGCTGATTTTCCCCAAGCCAGCCGCCGCGTCGGCCTGCTAATTCGCCCGTATGACCGATCCCCGCCGCCTTACCCTCGGCCTGCTGTGCGGCCTGATCGCCGGCGCCTTCTGGGGCGGTGTGTTTCTGGCTCCGTTGCTGCTGGCCGATTTCACGCCGCTGCAGATGACCGCCGGGCGGTATCTGGCCTATGGCCTGGCGTCGCTGGTGTTGCTGGCGCCCACCGCCCGGGCGGTCTTTGGACGTATGACGGGCCGCGACTGGCGGGACCTGGCCCTGCTGAGCCTGCTGGGCAACCTGATCTACTATGTCGGCCTCGCCGTAGCCGTGCAGAACGCCGGGGTGGCGGCGGCCTCGCTGATCATCGGGCTTTTGCCCGTGACCGTGACCCTGGTCGGTGCAAGGCCGGGCGAGGGCGTGCCGATCCGGCGTCTGGCCGCGCCGCTGGCCCTGCTGGCGGCGGGGGTGGTCTGCATCAATGTCGACGTGTTCAGAAGCGGGGAGGGCGCGCCCGCGCCGCGCCTGATTCTGGGCGTGCTGGGCGCCGGGCTGGCCCTGGCCTGCTGGACGCTCTACGCCGTCTGGAACGCCCGCCGGCTGGCCTCGACGCCGACCTTCAACAGTCACGAGTGGTCGCTGCTGACCGGGGTGGTCACCGGCGCGCTGTCGCTGGTGCTGATCGTTCCGGCCTTCCTCGTCGGGGGGGCGGGGCATGTCTCCAGCGCCTGGACCCTGTTCTGGGGCGTCAGCCTGGCCGTGGCCCTGGGCGCTTCGGTGATCGGCAACGGCCTGTGGAACGCCGCCAGCCGCCTGCTGCCGCTCAGCCTGTCGGGCCAGCTGATCGTGTTCGAGACCCTGTTCGCCCTGCTCTACGGCTTCCTGCACGAAGGCCGTTGGCCGCGTCCGCTGGAGAGCTTGGCGATCGGCTTGATGCTGGTGGGGGTGCTGTGGTCGGTGTCGCTGCACCGGCCGGCGGCTGTGGTCGAGCCTGCGCCTTAGATCAAGTTACCCGTCATCCCGGGACTTGTTCCCGGGACCCATTTGTCCGCCGCGAGGGCGGAGATCGACCTCGCCCTCCCATGATGGCTGAACCATGGGTCCCGGGGACAAGCCCCGGGATGACGAAAGAAGGTGAGGGCTCTGGGCTCACTCCCCCAACATGACTGCCACCTGAACAGCACCGTTCAGACCGGGTTCAAGCGCAGGCTCCTAAAACGAACATCAACAGCGCCGCACCGGGCCCTCCGGATCTGGCGACGCTTCTCGAAAGGGGCATTGCCATGAAGACCATTTTCAGGACCCTGATCGCCGGCGCCATCACCGCCGCCATGATCCTGCCCGCCTCGGGCGCCTTTGCCGGCGAGAAGACCAACAAGGCCATCCTGGGCGCCGTGATCGGCGGCTTGGCCGGCGCGGCCCTGGGTGACGGCGACAAGGGCGCGGTGGCGATCGGCGCCATTGCCGGCGCCGCCATCGGCGCCTCGACAGCCAAGGACAAGGACGACCGTCGCTACAGCAGCGGCTATCGCACCCGCCCGGCCTACAATGGCCACCAGCAAGGCTATGGGCAGCAAGGCTATGGGCAGCAAGGCTATGGCCAGTCCTACGGCCAGCAGGGCTACCAGAGCCGCGACCAGCGCTACGCCCGCGACAGCCGTGACAGCCGTGACAGCCGTGACAGCCGTGACAGCCGTGACAACCGCTATGGCCGGGGCGACCGCTACGACGCTCGCTACGACAACCGCTCCGACAACCGCTACGCCCACGACGACCGCCGCTAGGCCCCCGACGACCGTCGCCAGGTCCTGATCCCGATCCTGTCGGCGAAGACTTGCGCCGCCTTCCCTTCCGGGCGGGCGGCGCTTTTTCGCGCGTCGCGCGAGACAATCTTTCCGCAAGGTCGCCGCGACCGCTGTCAGGGGCGCGAAATCTGCTATAGCGCGCTAGGGGCCGAAGCGGCGTCTTAACCCATCGGACTTTCAGTCGGGTTAGACCGCTACGGACAGAGGGAGAGCGCATGGCGGCAAGCGGCATCGCCGTTCGAGGACCACGCAGTCTGCTGCGGCAGATTCGCGAGGCCATGGCCGGGGCAGGCCCCGCCCAGGGCAAGCTCGACATGGTGGTGCGCACCATCGCCATCTCGATGGTCGCCGAGGTCTGCTCGATCTATCTGCGCCGCGCCTCCGGCGATCTGGAACTGTTCGCCACCGAAGGCCTGGCCCCCGAAGCTGTCCACGTCACCCGGCTGAAGCCCGGCGAGGGCCTGGTCGGCGAGACCATGCGTCTGGGTCGGCCGCTGAACCTGTCGGACGCCCCCAACCACCCGGCCTTCGCCTACCGGCCCGAAACCGGCGAAGACCCCTATCACGCCTTCATGGCCGTGCCCTTGCTGCGCGGCGGCCGTTCGATCGGCGTTCTGGTGGTCCAGAACCGCACCGAGCGCACCTATGGCGACGAGGAGGTCGAGGACCTCCAGATCATCGCCATGGTCCTGGCCGAGATGGTGTCGTCCAGCGAGCTCCTGGGCATGGCCGAGCTCAAGGACGTCGAGATCGCGCCCCACAAGCCCGAGCGGCTGAAGGGCGCGCGCTTCGCTGAGGGCCTGGCCTATGGCGTGGCCGTGCTGCACGAGCAGCCGGTGGCGCCCGAGCAGCTGCTGTCGGACGATTCGGCCGCCGAAGAGATTCGCCTGAAGGTCGCCGTCACCGCCCTGCAGAGCCAGATCGACGAGATGCTGGAGGGGCAGGGTGGCCTGGTCGGCGCGTCCTATGAGGTGCTCGACACCTACCGCCTGTTTGCCCACGATCGCGGCTGGAACCGGGGCCTGGAAGAGGCCGTGCGCTCGGGCCTGACCGCCGAAGCCGCCGTTGAACGGGTCAGGTCAGAGCATCGCGCCCGCCTGGGCCAGGCTCGCGATCCCTATCTGCGCGAGCGGCTGCACGACCTGGAAGACCTCAACGACCGGCTGTTGCGCCACCTGTCTGGCGATGTGCACGCCGTGCGCCAGCTGCCCGACGACGCCATCCTGATCGCCCGCAACCTGGGCCCCGCCGACCTGCTGGAATATGACCGCACCAAGCTGAAGGGCATACTGCTCGAGGAAGGCTCGGCCGCCAGCCACGCCGGCATCGTGGCCCGGGCGCTGGATATCCCGTGCGTCGGCCGCCTGGCCGGCCTGCGCGACCGGGTCAGCGAGGGCGACCCCGTGGTGGTCGACGCCGAGACCGCCGAGGCCTGGCTTCGCCCGCGCCCTGACGTGGTCAAGTCGCTGCGGGCCCGGATGGAGGTCCGCGCCCAGCGCAAGGCCGAGTTCGCTCGTCTGCGCGACACGCCCGCCTTCACCAAGGATGGGGCCAAGGTCACGCTGCTGATGAACGCGGGCCTCGCCGTCGATCTGGACATCCTGGGAGAGACCGGGGCCGAGGGCATCGGCCTGTTCCGCACCGAGTTCCAGTTCATGGTCGCCGAGGAAATGCCCCGGCTTGAGGCCCAGACGGCGCTCTATGAAAAGGTGCTGGAGGCCGCCAACGGCATGCCGGTGACCTTCCGGACGCTCGATCTCGGCGGTGACAAGTTGCTGCCGTACATGGAGATGGAGCGCGAGGACAATCCGGCCCTGGGCTGGCGCGCCATCCGCATGGGGCTGGACCGTCCGGCGCTTCTGCGCATGCAGATTCGGGCGCTGATCAAGGCCGCCGCCGGCCGGTCGCTGCGGATCATGTTCCCGCTGGTGGCCAATGTGGACGAGTTCCGCGCCGCCCGCGCCTTTGTCGACCAGGAAGTGGCCTGGGCCCTGAAGCGCGGTCGCCCGGCGCCGGCGCGTCTGGATGTCGGGGCGATGATCGAGGCGCCCTCGCTGCTCTGGCATCTGGACGCACTGTTGCCGATGACCGACTTCGTTTCGGTCGGCACCAATGACCTGATGCAGTATCTGTTCGCCGCCGACCGTGGCAATCCGCGCATGGCCGATCGCTATGACCCGCTGTCGCCGGCGGCCCTGCGGGCGCTGAAGACCATCCAGCAGGCGTGTGAGGATACCGGTACGCCGGTGTCGGTCTGTGGCGAGATGGCGGGGCGGCCGCTGGAAGCCTTCGCCCTGGTGGCTCTGGGCTTTGACCGTTTGTCGATGCCGCCGGCCGGCATCGGCCCGGTCAAGCAGATGGTGCTGTCGTGCGATCGCGAGGCGGCCAGACGAAACGTCGAGGCCCTGCTGAAGACTTCGGCCGGATCGCTCCGGGGGGAGATCGAAACCTTGGCGCGCAAACTCTATGTCGCCATCTGACAGGATGGCCGATTAACCAAGCTTCGCTGTTTAGTGTATTGAATCCCGTAGCTTAGTTTGATATCCACAAAGAACTGTTAAGAACTTCGTGTAATGCGAAGTGGGGTGAGCGTGGCGTTCGTGCGCGACGCGATTTTTGGGGTGATATTGCCGCAATGGCGCTGGACACGGGCAGTGTAAGGCACTTGCATCTCAACTCCGACGCCGAGCCCGACGAGGGCTTCGCCGTCGTGGGACAGCCGTCGGTCGACGAGGGTGTCGACATCGGCGCCGCTCTGCGCGCCGCCCGGACTTTTCGCGGCCTGACCACCCAGGACGTGGCCGACTCCACCCGCATCCGCCAGAGCTATATTGACGCTCTCGAAGACCTGCGGCTGGAAGATCTGCCTTCGCGCCCGTTCACCATCGGCTATGTCCGCGCCTATGCCCAGCTGCTGGGTCTGGACGGCGAGGCCGCCGTGCTGCGCTTCAAGAGTGACGTGCCCGACGACGGCGGCGAACTGCGCGCGCCGGTCGGCGTGCGCCATGAGCGCGATCCCCGCCTGGCCCTGGTGCTGATCGTTGGCCTGCTGATGGTCGGCGCCATTCTGCTGTGGAACGTGGCGCAGCGCGCCATGGACAAGGACGCGCCCGCCGCCCAGGTCGCGGCCAACACCGCCGCACCGCACTCTGCCTCGGCGCCGGCCGGTTCGGCCGTGTCGCTGGGCGCGCCCCTGCCGGCCCCGGTCGAGTCGACCACGCCCGAGCCCTACAAGACCCCCGGTCTCGACGACGCCGCCGCCAATGGCGGTTCAGCCGATGCGGCCAACGCCGCCTCCAAGGCCCGCGCCACCGCCCTCGCGGCGGGCGAGGGCGAGATCGACGCCGCCCATGTCGCCGCCCTGGGCTCGACCTTCAAGCCGCGTGGCGTGATCCACGGCGCGGCCGCCGCCGACGGCTCCGGTGTCGTTCTGCTGGCCCGCAAGGCTGCCACCCTGGTGGTGCGCGGCGGTGACGGCTCGGTGTATTTCGCTCGCCAGCTCAATGCCGGCGAAGCCTTCCGCGCCCCGCGCACGGCAGGCCTGACGGCCGACGTTTCCGACCCCAGCAATTTCGACGTCTATTCTGGCGGCGTGTTGACGGGGCGCCTGACCGCGTCAACTACGGCGCTGGGCAAACTGGTCAAGCCGGCAGCCTGACTCCAGTCCCGATCTACGGACCGCCGGATATGGCTGGGAAATAGAGAACTCATCCTTGGGTTCCGCTCGCAAACGCCCTAGATTGTCTCCATGGCCGCAGACCACACCCACCTTCGTCCCTGGCGCTCGATCCAGCGTCGCGTGTCGCGCAAGATCCGCGTCGGCAATGTCGAGGTGGGGGGCGATGCGCCCATCACCGTCCAGTCGATGACCAACACCCTGACCAGCGACGCCGCCGCGACGCTGGAGCAGATCCGTCAGCTGGAGGAAGCCGGCGCCGACATCGTCCGCGTCAGCTGCCCCGACACCGACAGCACGGCGGCCTTCAAGACCATCGCCCGCGAGTCGCGCGTGCCGCTGGTGGCCGACATCCATTTTCACTACAAGCGCGGCATCGAGGCGGCCCAGGCCGGCGCGGCCTGCCTGCGGATCAATCCGGGCAATATCGGCAGCGCCGATCGCGTGCGCGACGTGATCCAGGCGGCCCGCGACCACGGCTGCTCGATGCGGATCGGCGTCAATGCCGGCTCTCTGGAGCGAGAACTGCTGGAAAAATACGGCGAGCCGTGCCCCGACGCCATGGTCGAGAGCGCCCTCAACCACGCTCGTATCCTGCAGGACCACGACTTCCACGAGTTCAAGATTTCGGTGAAGGCGTCCGATCCGTTCATGACGGTGGCGGCCTATCACCAGCTGGCCGAGCGTATCGACTGCCCGCTGCACCTGGGCGTCACCGAGGCCGGGGCCCTGCGCACCGGCACGGTGAAATCCTCGATCGGCATCGGCGCGATGCTGTGGGCCGGCATCGGCGACACCATCCGCGTGTCTCTGGCCGCCGATCCCGTCGAGGAGATCAAGGTCGGCTTCGACATCCTCAAATCGCTGGGCCTGCGCCACCGCGGCGTCAACATCATCGCCTGCCCGTCCTGCGCCCGTCAGGGCTTCAATGTCATCAAGACGGTGGAGGCCCTGGAAGAGCGCCTGGCCCACATCAGCCAGCCGATGTCGCTGTCGATCATCGGCTGCGTGGTCAACGGCCCGGGCGAGGCCCTGATGACCGATCTGGGCTTCACCGGCGGCGGCGCCGGCTCGGGCATGGTCTACATGGCCGGCAAGCCCGATCACAAACAGTCCAACGACGGCATGATCGAGCACATCGTCGAACTGGTCGAAAAGCGCGCGGCCGAACTGAAGGCGGCCGCCGACGCCGAGGCGATCGCGGCGGAGTAGGGCCAGGGTCGACGCCAGGGACCGCAGAGTCCATTTCTACCGAAGGTGGCGAGACTGTTGACATTGCCTAATTCAGGTTGAGTATGCCCCGAAGAACTATCGGTATTGCGCGCCGTTGCGTCTGACGGCGGCCGGGAGGGGGCTGACATGCGTTTTTGGCTTACGGGACTGATGGCGGTTGCGGTTCTCGCAGGGGCCTCAAGCGCGCTCGCAGGCGATGAGGGCAACGAAAAGGGCGAACGCAGCCTGGCCAAGATGGTCGAGGGACGCGTGGCGGGCGAGCCGATCGACTGCCTCGATCCCCGCCGCTCCCTGATGATCGATGTCATCGACAAGACGGCGATCATCATTCGGATGCCGGCTGGCATTGTCTATGTGAACCGTCCGGAGATGGGCGCCGCCGCTCTGGATCACGACTCCATCATCAACCCCCGCACCAACGGCGTGAGGCTATGCCGAGGTGATGCGGTGGCCATGGTCGATCGCGGCGGCAAGGGCTCGGCGGGGTCGCGGGCTTCGGTGAGCCTGGGCCAGTTCGTGCCCTATACAAAAGACAAGTAGGCGGAATGCGGGCGCCCGGCTGGACGGCTCGTCGGCGGTGAAGGTGTTGCCGTACTAGATCACCGCCCGAGACCGCTCGTCGACATCCGCTACGGCTGTGGCCACGATGCGGAGGCCGCGTTCCAGGGCTTCCCGATCCTGCGTCGCGCCCAGGCACACGCGTACGCCGGTCGTCAGGCCGGGCGTGACCACCGGCGCTGACGGGGGGGTCACTTCCACGCCGCCGCGCAGGGCCCGGCCGGCCAGACGTTCGGCGTCGAGGTCCGACATCGGCAGCCAGACGTGCGGCGCGCTGGCCGACATCGGGGTCTCGATGGCGTCGCCCAGGATCTCGCGAGCCAGGGAGAGGCGGGCGGTCATCTCCGTCAGGATCTCGGCCACGATAGTGTCGGCCGCGCCGTCCTCGATCCACTGGGTGGCGATCAGTCCGCCGAAATTGGGCGGAGCATAGGACAGCGCGCGCACCGTGCGCAGAACGCGGTCCAAGGCATCGCCGGGCGGCACGATCAGGAAGCCGGTGCGCAGGCCGGGCGCCAGCGACTTGGAGACGCCCGAGACGTGGAACGTGCGCTCCGGGGCCAGCACCGCGAAGGGCGGCGGGGCGTCCGGTGCGTAGACCGCATAGATATCGTCCTCGATGATCATCAGGTCGTGCTTGCGGGCCACGGCCACGATCTGGGCGCGGCGGCCGGCGCTCATGATCCGGCCGGTCGGGTTCTGCAGGGTGGGCTGGATGGCCACGGCCCTGAAGGCGCCGGTGGCGGCGGCCTCGTCCAGAACGTCGGGGCGCAGGCCCTGGGCGTCCATGGCCAGGCCCTTGAGCCCATAGCCCATATGCTGGGCCAGCGCCTTGACGCCGTAGAAGGTCGAGGCCTCGCACAGCACGGTATCACCCCACCGCGCCACAGCGCCGAAGGCCAGGGCCAGGGCCTGCTGGGCGCCGGCGGTGCAGACCAGCCGGGTCCAGTCGGCGCCGACCAGACCGCCGCTGCGCTCCAGCCACGCGGCCCCGGCGCGCCGCTGGGCCTCCAGCCCCGCCGGCGGAGCATAGCCCAGGCAGTCGAGGAGGTCGCCGCGCCGGCGCAACCGGGTCAGGGTGTCGCCCAGTCGGCCCTCGGCGGGTCCGCCGGGGGCGATGTTCTGCGAGAGATTGATCAAGCCGCCATCGGTCGTCCTGACAGGCTTTCCCGCCGCCCCGCCGCGCACAAAGCTGCCGCGCCCGACATGGGCCTCGACCAGCCCGGCCTTCTCGGCCTCGACATAGGCGCGGGTGACGGTGCCCAGCCCCAGTCCCAGGCGGTGGGCCAGGTCGCGCTGCGGCGGCAGGCGCGCGCCTGCGGCCAGGGCGCCGGTCTCGATGTCGGCGCGCAGCGCCGCCAGCAGGCGCTCATAGATCGGCGCGTCGCCGGCCTCCAGCGACGGGGTCCAGTCCCTCAGGGTTTTCGCAGGCATGCGGGCTCCGATATTGTCATAATGACAATACTCATTTTGACTCATGGATCAATCCGGAACATCTCTGTGACATTCTCGATCATGGAGTCCCGACGTGACCCCCGACCTTCTGCTGGCCTTCGTCCTGTTCGCCTTCGCCACCGCCGGTACGCCCGGGCCCAACAACATGATGCTGCTGGCGTCGGGGGCGAACTTCGGCTTTCGCCGCACCATTCTGCACATCCTGGGGATCAGCGCGGGTCTGGGCGTGATGGTGGTGGCGATGGGGTGGGGCCTGTCGGGCGTGTTCAGGACCTTCCCTATCCTGCACGAGATCCTGAAATGGGTCGGCGCAGCCTATATGCTGTGGCTGGCCTGGAAGATCGCCACGGCGACCGGGATCAATGACAAGAGCGCCACCGGCCAGCCGATGACCTTCCTGGAGGCCGCCGCCTTCCAGTGGCTGAACCCCAAGGCCTGGGCCATGGCCCTGGGCGCCGCCACCACCTACACGCCGGAAGGCAGCGGCAGCCTGACCGTGCTGGTCCTGGCGGGAACCTTCATGCTGGTCGGCGTGCCGTGCTGCGCCGCCTGGGCCGGCTTTGGCCAAGGCATGCGGCGGTTCCTGGACCGGCCGGCGATCCTGCGCACGTTCAATGTCAGCATGGCCGTACTGCTGGTGGCCTCGCTCTATCCGCTGATGACCCAGCTGAAGGCGTGACAGAGGCGGGGAGGGGCGCCACGCTGGCGGCATGCGCATCCTCCTCGCCCTCACGGCCGCGATCGCCGCCGCCGTCCTCGCTTCGCTGGTCTCGGCGCAGGATCTCAAGGTCACCGTCGCCGGACGAGACACGGTGGTGCTGACGCCCGCCGAGGTAAAGGCCCTGCCGCGCGCCAGGGCGACGATCCAGGTCAAGGGGCAGCCGGTGGTCTATGAGGGCGCGATCCTGCATGGGGCCCTGCTCAAGGCTGGCGTCGTCTCGGGCGAGCGGCTGATGGGGCGGTATCTGAACCAAGTGGTGATCCTGCGGGCCGCCGACGGCTTTTCCAGCATCCTGTCGATCGCCGAGACCGACCCCGTCTATCGCGCCAATCCGGTGATCCTGGCCGATACGGTCAATGGCCGGCCGCTGGACGCCCGCGAAGGACCCTATCGCGTGGTGGTCGACGGCGATCTGCGGCCTTCGCGCTCGCCCCGGGGCGTGCTGGCGGTCGAGGTGAAGGCCGGATTTTAGATCGTCCCGGCCACCGCGCCCCTGGCGAAGCCCTGCAAGCGCTGGGCGATGACCTCGCCCACCGCCTCCACGGCGGGACGACCGGGATAGTTGGCGCGCCAGGCGATCCGCACCGTGCGCCCAGCCTGCTCGGCCAGCGGTCTAAGCACAATCCCCGCATCCTGCGCCGCGCCGGCCGCCAGCCCTGGAATCAGGGTCGTGCCGTAGCCGGCCGCCACCATGTTCAGCAAGGTGGGCAGGCTGGCGGCGCGTAGCGGGCCGCCCAGCGCCCCGTTGCTGCCGCAGGCCGCCAGGGTCTGGTCGCGCAGGCAGTGACCGTCGGCCAGCACCAGAATGTCCTTCGCCAGATCGGTTTCGGTGACGGTGTCCAGCCCCGCCAGCGGGTGATCGGGCGGCAGGGCCGCGAGGAACGGCTCGTCGAACAGCGGCTGGCTCATCAGATCAGGCCCGTCGACCTCGGTGGCCAGCAGGGCGGCGTCCAGCTCGTGGCTGCGCAGCCGTTCAAGCAGGGCTGTGGTCTGGTCTTCCCAGGGCTCGAGCTCCAGTGCGGGCAGCGCCTCGCGCAGCGGTGCAAACACCAGCGGCAGCAGGTAGGGCGCCAGGGTCGGGATGATGCCCACCCGAAAGCGTCCCGCCAGGGGGTCGCGCAGCGTTCGCGCCGTGGCCAGGATCGCCTCGGCGGCCGTGACCGCTGTGCGGGCATGGCCGATCAGTTGCAGGCAGGCGGATGTCGGGGCGACCGCCTTGCTGCTGCGCTCGAACAGGGCGACGCCCACAAGCTCCTCCAGCTTCCGGATCTGCACGGAAAGCGTTGGCTGGCTGACGCCGCAGGCCCGTGCGGCCTGACCGAAATGCTCATGCTCGACCATGGCCAGAAGGTAGCGGAGGTCTCGAAGGTTCACGGTGCAACCCCAGTTTCGATCATAGGCAAAGCCTATCACAACCATTGATTATTGGCGCTTCTCTTTATGGCCAGGATGGGCGAAAACCTTGTCAGGCGATCCGCAGAGAGCGCCCAGAGGGAGTGGCGGCAGGATCCAGACCTCGACTTGAATTTCGGTGCGCCTCACCCGGCGACAGCCTGGCTCCGTCACCCGGCGGGCCACTGTGCGCTGGCCCGTTTCTAGGGCGCGCCTTGCCAGTCAGTGAGCGGGCCTATTTCCGCAGAATTCACGGTCTTCATCGTGCAGGCCAAGTCAGTCACAGCAGCCAAGATCGGAGCCAGTTATGGACGGAAGCGACATCGTTGAACCCACGAGCAAGTGCCCCCTCAATCACGGGGTTCGGTTCCACACCAGTTTCGGGGGGCGGTCGAACCGCGACTGGTGGCCCAACCAGCTGAACCTGAAGATCCTGTCCCAGCACTCGTCGCTGGTCAGCCCCTTCTCGCCGGCGTTCAGCTATGCCGAGCAGGTCGAAAAGCTGGATGTCGAGGCCCTGAAGAAGGATCTGGCGGCGCTGATGACCGACTCGCAGGACTGGTGGCCGGCCGACTATGGCCACTACGGCCCGTTCTTTGTGCGCATGGCCTGGCACAGCGCCGGCACCTATCGCACCGGCGATGGTCGCGGGGGTGCTGGCGCGGGCCAGCAGCGCTTTGCGCCGCTCAACAGCTGGCCTGATAACGGCAACCTCGACAAGGCCCGCCGCCTGATCTGGCCGATCAAGCAGAAGTACGGCAACCAGATCAGCTGGGCTGACCTGATGATCATCGCCGCCGACGTCGGCATGGAGACCATGGGCTTCAAGACCTTCGGCTTCGGCTTTGGCCGGGAAGACACCTGGGAGCCCGAGGAAGACGTCCACTGGGGCGCCGAGGACACCTGGCTGGGCGACGACCGCTACAAAGGCGAGCGCCAGCTGGACAAGCCGCTGGCCGCTGTCCAGATGGGTCTGATCTACGTCAATCCCGAAGGCCCCAACGGCAATCCTGATCCCCTGGCCTCGGCTCACGATATTCGCGAGACCTTCGCCCGCATGGCGATGAACGACGAGGAGACCGTCGCGCTGATCGCTGGTGGCCACACCTTCGGCAAGGCCCATGGCGCGGGCGACGCAGCCCAGGTCGGTCGCGAGCCAGAAGGCGCAAGCATCGTCGAACAGGGCCTGGGCTGGAAGAACAGCTTCGGCAGCGGCAAGGGCGTCCACACCATCACCAGCGGCCTTGAGGGCGCCTGGAAACCCAATCCCATCAAGTGGGACAACGGCTATTTCGACACGCTGTTCGGCCACGAGTGGGAGCTGACCAAGAGCCCGGCCGGCGCCCAGCAGTGGACCCCGAAGGATCCGGCGGCCCGGACCCTGGTGCCCGACGCCCACGATCCCTCCAAGCGTCATGCGCCCATGATGGCGACGACAGACCTGGCGCTTCGCTTCGACCCGATCTACGGGCCGATCTCGAAGCGCTTCCACGAGAACCCGGACCAGTTCCAGGACGCCTTCGCCCGCGCCTGGTTCAAGCTGACCCATCGCGACATGGGCCCCGTCGCCCGCTATCGCGGTCCGCTGGTGCCCAAGGAAGAGCTGATCTGGCAAGATCCCGTTCCGGCCGTGGATCATCCGTTGGTCAATGCGGCGGACATTCGCGACCTAAAGGCCAAGGTGCTGGCTTCGGGTCTGTCGGTCTCGCAACTGGTCGCGACGGCCTGGGCCTCGGCCTCGACCTTCCGCGGTTCGGACAAGCGGGGCGGGGCCAACGGCGCCCGGATCCGGCTGGAGCCGCAGCGCATCTGGGCGGTGAACCAGCCGGCTCAGCTGTCCACCGTGCTGGCGACGCTGGAAGGCATCCAGACGTCCTTCAACGCCGGCCAGACCGGCGGCAAGAAGGTGTCCCTGGCCGACTTGATCGTGCTGGCGGGCTGCGCGGGCGTCGAACTGGCCGCGAAGGCGGCGGGTCACGCGGTCGAGGTCGGTTTCACGCCCGGCCGCACCGACGCCTCCCAGGCCCAGACCGACATCGAGTCGTTCTCGGTGCTCGAGCCCACCGCCGACGGATTCCGTAACTATCTGAAGACGGAATATACTCTGACGGCCGAGGAGCTGCTGATCGACCGGGCGCAGCTGCTGACCCTGACGGCGCCCGAAGTGACGGTGCTGATCGGTGGCCTGCGCGTGCTGAACGCCAATACCGATCAGTCGCCGCATGGCGTCTTCACCGCGCAGCCGGGCGCCCTGACGAACGACTTCTTCGTCAATCTGCTCGACATGCGCACGGTGTGGTCGGCGACCTCGGAAGCAGAGGCCGAGTTTGAAGGCCGCGACCGCACCACGGGAGAGCGTCGCTGGACCGGCACGCGCGTGGATCTGGTCTTCGGCTCCAACTCGCAACTGCGGGCCTTGGCCGAGGTCTATGCCCAGAGCGACTCCAAGGAAAAGTTCGTCAGCGACTTCGTGGCGGCCTGGACCAAGGTGATGAACCTGGATCGCTTCGACCTCGCCTGATCCGCGAGACCACAGGGCTGGACGCGGCTGACCCCAGCCGCGTCCAGACTTCAAGGTCGGGATCAGATCGCGGCGACGCACGACCGTGACCACCCCGCCGCCTTGGGAGGAGGACTGGATGCCCCACGCCGTGGAAGCCGCCTTCCGCGAGGAGCTGCGCCGCGCCGGCCTGTCTGGGCATGGTGTTCTGCCGCGCTTGCTGGCGCTGTTGCGCGCTGCGCCTGAAACCCATCTCACCCTGGCGGAGGTCGCTGACATCGCCGCCGAGTCCGGCCTGGCGGTCACGCTTGCCGATCTGGCCCGCCAGATGGAAGCCTTGGCCGACCACGGCCTGATCAGCCGTCTGCCCACCACCACCGCCGACCTGGTGTTTGACACCGTCGCCGAACCCCATTCGCACCTGCTCTATGAACAGGCCGGCCAGATCATCGACCTGCATGTGTCGTCCGAGACCTTGCTGGCCATGATCCGTCAGGCTCTGGCCGAGCGCCCCGGCGGCGTGGAGGTCCTGGTGCGCTATCGCCGCGATCCTCCGGCCGGGACCAATCCGGAGGTTGAACTGCAGCGTCAGCCAGAGCATCCCTGACGATCAGCGTGTGCCGCCGCCTCCATCAAGGCCGCTGCCGGATAACCAGCTGCACCCTCAGGCCTTCCATGACTCCGTTGTAATTTGCCACCTCATGCACTTTGCAAATAAAAGTACTTCATTGAAAACCGATCTGAGGGAGCACTACACCATGAAACGCCTTGCCACCGCCGCCGCCGTCCTTTTCGCCACCACCGCCTTCGCCGCCGCCCAGGCCGGCGAGATCGACCTGACCCTGAACGGCGTGCAGCCCAAGGGCGGCAAGATCCTGGTCACCGTGCAGAGCCGCGACCAGTTCATGCAACACGCCCAGACCTCCGGCGCGGTTCTGGACGGCGCCGCCAGCGGCCAACTGAAGGTCAAGCTGCCCGACGTGCCGCCTGGCGACTACGCGGTTTCGGTGCTGCACGACTCTGACAGCAGCTGGAGCATGACCAACGGCGCCGACGGCAAACCGGCCGAGGGCTGGGCGATGTCCAGCGCCTCGCCCCTGAAGGGCGTGCCGGCCTTTGATCAGGTCAAGGTTTCGGTGAACGGCGACGCCGCCATCACCCAGACGATGATGTATCCGAAGTAGTCGTTTTCACGCCGGGGTGACGTCAGGCCGCGCGGGGGGTACAGAGACCGCCCGTTCCCTTCAAAGCACGTGACGTCACCCTTGCGACTGCCCCAGGCCCGACTCGACCAGGTTCTCGACCGTTTCCGCGAAGTGGAGGCCCGCATGGGCGCCGCCAGCGACGGAGCCGAGATCGTCAAGCTCTCCAAGGAGCACGCCGAACTGCGTCCGGTGGCCGAGGCCGTCGAGACCCTGGCCAAGCTGGCCGCCGAGCGCGCCGACCTGGAAGAGATGGCCGGCGACCCGGAAATGGGCGCCATGGTCCGCGACGAGATGCAGGCGCTGGATGAGAAGCTGCCGGTCCTGCAGCACGAGCTGGCCCTGATGCTGGCGCCCAAGGACAAGGACGAGAACGCCTCGGCCATTCTCGAAGTGCGGGCCGGCACCGGCGGCGACGAGGCGGCCCTGTTCGCGGGCGACCTGTTCCGCATGTACCAGCGCTATGCCGTACTTCAGGGCTGGAAGGTCGAGATCGACAGCGTCTCCGAAGGCGAAATGGGCGGCTACAAGGAAATCATCGCCTCTGTCACCGGCGACGGGGTGTTTGGCCGCTGGAAGTTCGAGAGCGGCGTGCACCGCGTGCAGCGCGTGCCGGCCACCGAAGCGCAAGGCCGCATCCACACCTCGGCCGCCACCGTCGCGGTGCTGCCGGAAGCCGAGGATGTCGAGATCGAGATCAACGAAAGCGACCTGCGCATCGACACCTATCGCTCGTCGGGAGCCGGCGGTCAGCACGTCAACAAGACCGACTCGGCCGTGCGTATCACCCACTTGCCCACGGGGGTGGTGGTGACCTCGTCGGAAAAGAGCCAGCACCAGAACCGCGCGCGCGCGTTGAAGAACCTGAAAGCGCGCCTCTACGACATGCAGCGCGAGGCGCTGGACACCGCCCGCTCCGACGCCCGCAAGGGCCAGGTGGGCAGCGGCGACCGCTCCGAACGCATCCGCACCTACAACTTCCCGCAGGGCCGGGTCACCGATCACCGGATCAATCTCACCCTCTACAACCTGGCCAAGGTGATGGAGGGCGACGCCCTGGACGACATCATCAAGCCGCTGATTGCCGAGGATCAGGCCGCGCGCCTGGCCACCCTCGAAGATGGCTACGCCTGATGGCCTTCACCCGCACCTATGACGAAGACGAGCCCCAGCGGGTCAACAAGTGGCTGGCCCAGGCCGGCGTCTGTTCGCGCCGCGAAGCCGAGGCCCTGATCGCCGACGGCCTGGTCTCCATCGACGGCGAGACCGTCGAGGACGTGGGCCGCAAGATCCTGCCGGGCCAGACGCTGGTTCTGGCCGACCGCGCCACCGACAAGCTGGATTCCAGCCTGACGATCATGATCCACAAGCCGGTCGGCATTGTCTCGTCCCAGCCCGATCCCGGCCAGATTCCGGCCGTGCGCCTGCTCAAGCGCGAGAACCTTTGGGCCCACGAAGCGACGATCCCCAACTTCAGCAACCGGCTGGCTCCGGTCGGCCGGCTGGACATGGACTCGCGCGGCCTGCTGATCCTCTCGGAGGACGGCGTGGTGGCCAAGGCCGTGATCGGCCCGCAGTCGGAGCTGGAGAAGGAATACCGCGTCGCCATCATGGGCGAGATCACCGAGGAGAAGCTGGAGCTGATGCGCTTTGGCCTCGAACTGGACGGCCGCGAACTGCGACCCGCCCATGTGGAACTCATTTCTGACCAGCGCCTGCGCGTGATCCTGCAGGAAGGCCGCAACCGCCAGATCCGCCGGATGTGCGAGCTGCTGGAATGGAAGGTCGTCGACCTGTTCCGTGTCCGCGTCGGCTCCCTCACCCTGGGCGACATGCCGGAAGGCTATTGGCGTCCGCTGACCGCCGATGAGCGGGCGGGGCTGATCGCGGGGTGATCCCCAAACCCTACGCTCGGGCTTCCCAGGATTTATGGTCTAGTTTGAAATTGCATCTGATAAATTGCTTGAAGCTGAAGCATTGGCCAGCCGCTCTGGATCTCATGAAGTCCAGGCTTTTGATGCAATACAGCAAACATGGCGCGACAAGCCGTCGCACGGCGTGCGCCACCTCTTCGCCATATCTGGCCCCTAATCAGTCGAAACGTTCAAACGCTGAAATCGCTCCCGGAACGACTGAAGGTCAATTTATGAACGCTGCCGTGGCCAAGACCATCACTCCTGCGGCACGCTGCGTCGTCGGTCTGGCGACGATCTTCGCGCCCATGGTCGTGGCGGCCATGGAGCATCCCGACGCCGCCCGGCACAGCCCCACCCCGATAGTCCGCCGCCTGCTGGACGAGATTGCCGCCAAGCCCCAGCGGCCGGTGCGCCGCGAGCTGGTCTGGAGCGGCGCCGATGTCGATGGCGACGGCGCGGCCGACTTCGCCAACCCCACCGGCGCGGCGCCGCGCGGTCACGACGACTTCGGCGAAGGCCAGTTCGGGGCTCGCCGCGATGGGGGGACACGCGATCACGAAGGCGTCGACTACACCGCTGTCGCCGGTCAGGACGTCCTCGCCCCGATCTCGGGCTATGTCACCAAGATCGGCTATGCCTACAGCGGCTCGACCGATCTGAAGTTTGTCGAGATCACCAATCCGGCCCTGGGCTATGTGGCCCGCGCCTTCTATGTGTCGCCTGGCGTCGAGGTCGGCCAGGCCGTGCGGCTGGGCCAGGCCATCGGCCGCGTGGAAAGCCTGCAGGGCCACTATCCGGGCATCACCGACCACGTGCACCTGGAAGTCATGGAGCCCGGCGGCGAGCGCGTGAACGCCGCGCAGCTGATCGTGATCAAGCTGGTCGCGCGCGCCTAGGGACCGGGCTGCGGGCTACAGCGCCTTCTTCAGCACGAGGAACTGCAAGCCTTCGACCTTGGGCCTGCCAAAGCGCGGGTCATCAGAAGGGAAGGGCTCGTATTCGCCGGTCGGCGCATAGCCCCGGCGGCCGTACCAGGCGATCAGGGTATCGCGGCCTTCGATGACCGTCATCTTGCCAAACCGGCCGCCGCGGGCCCTTGCGTGCGCCTCGGCCGCGTCCAGCAGCCTGCGGCCGAGACCACCGTCCTGGCGCTGGGGATCGACCGAGACCATGCCGATCAACCAGACATCGTCCGGCATCGGCTCGACCCAGACGCAGGCGAAGGGTTTGGACGAGGCGTCGTCGCGCAGGGTCAGGATGGTCGAGCCCGGCTTGGCCGCCAGATCGGTGCTCAGGGTTTCCAGGTCGGTGCGCTGGCCGTCCAGGATATGGGCTTCCGTCGTCCAGCCCTTCTGGGCCTCCTCCCCGCGATAGGCCCGGTTGACCAGGTCGGCAATGGCGGGAAGGTCGTGGTCCTGGGCTGGGGTGAGCAGCATGCGGGGCTCCGGAAAATGCGGGAGCGGAGCTAGCCACGCTCAAGAGGGCTTTCCAAGCCCCTGGCGCCTTCGAACCTTGCCCCAAGCCCCGCCGGCCACCTTGCGCACCATGCCCGCCTCGCGCTTGATCATCTCCCAGGGATGGAAGGCCATCCCCACCGTGTCGGCCACGGCCGCGCCGCGCTGACCCATCGGGCGCTCGGGGCCGGTGGTCGAGTCGATGGCCGTCTGGCGCTCGATCTCGGCGTTCAGCTCGGCCCCAACCAGCACGGCCATGATCGAAAACCACACCCAGACCATGAAGGCGATCACCGCCCCCAGGGGTCCATAGGTGGCGTCAAAGTGGGCCACGCGGTTCACATAGACCGAGAAGCCCAGCGAGCCGACCAGCCAGCCGCCGGCTGCCAGCACGGCGCCGATCACCACCCAGCGCCAGCGCGCCCGGGCGCGACAGGGGGCGAAGCGAAAGAGCAGGGCGAAGGCCGCCGCCGTCATCATCCAGACCAGCAGCCAGCGGATCGGGCCCCAGATCGCGTCCAGGGCCGACAGTCCGACCCGAGCCAGCACGATGGGGGTGGCGATCAGGATGAAGGCCGCCACGGCCGCATAGACCAGGGCGCAGACAGTGAAGACATAGGTCAGGGCCGCGCGGGCGAGCAGATTGCGCTTCTCGTCCTCGTCATAGGCGATGTTCAGGCCGTCGAAGAGCGCCTGCATGCTGGCGTTGGCGCTCCAGATCGACAGCAGCAGGCTGACGCCGAAGGCGACGCCCAGCTTGGCCTGTTCCTGGCTGGCCAGGCGCAGCATCTGCTCGCCGACGATCTGGATGACGCTGGCGGGAAAGACGCCCGACATCTCGCTCAACTGCCCTTGCACGGCGGCCACATCGGCAAACAGGCCGTAAAGCGACACGAAGGCGCCGATGGCCGGGAACAGGGCCAGCAGGGTGTAGAAGGTGACGCCCCCGGCCACGGCGTGCAGGCGATCGACCGTGATCTCGCGCCAGGTGCGCCACAGGATGTCGCGCCAGCCGCGCCAGGGAATGGCGATGGGAGACCGCGCGGCCCGGCCGTGCTGGGGTTCGAGCCTGTCGAAGTCGTCGGGCGGCAGGATGCGGTCTTCCGACAGGCCCGGCTGCGGGGCGTGGGTGACGCGCTTCGGAAAAGCAAAGGGGACCAGGGCCAGCAGCACGATCCACGGCGCCAGGCCGTAGGGGCGCGAGGCCAGCCAGGCGCGGACGGGTCGCTTCGGCTTGGCGTTGTCGGTCATGCGCTCTCCCGCCCAAGGAAAGCGTGAGCACACAGGGCGTTCCCGAGCCCTTGCTTTCGACCGAGTCGTCCCCGACCTTGGCCGCATGGAAGCTCGCATCGACGCCCTCTATCGCCACCCGATCAAGGGTTTCACCCCCGAACGCCTGAGCAGCGCCGACCTGGTCGCCGGCGCCTGTTTTCCCTGCGACCGGCTGTTCGCGGTGGAGGATGGTCCCAGCGGTTTTGACCCTGCGGCGCCGGGCCATGTCTCGAAGATGAAGTTCACGGTCCTGGCCAAGATCCCGGCCGTGGCCAGGGCCCGCACGGCCTATGACGAGGCGACCGGCGTGTTTCGCGCCAGCGCCGAGGGCCAGCCCGACTTCGCCGGCGATCTGCGCTCGGCCGAGGGGCGGGCAGGGCTGGAGGCCTGGCTGACCGGCCTGCTGGGCGAAGACCTTTCCGGCCCGCTGCGCGTGATCGAAGGGCCGGGCGCGCATCGGTTCATGGACAGCCGCTCGGGCTATGCCTCGGTCATCAACCTGGCCAGCGTGCGTGACCTGGAGGCCAGGCTGGGCGTTCCCGTCGATCCGCTGCGATTCCGCGCCAACCTCTATGTCGAGGGCTGGCCGGCCTGGGTCGAAAACGACTGGACGGGGCGGACGCTGAAGCTCGGCGGGGCGACGGCCGAGGTTCTCAAGCCCATCGTCCGCTGCGCGGCGACCCATGTGGATCCTGTCACGGCCGAGCGGGACATTGACGTGGTCAAGGCGCTGTTCGACGCCTACGGCCACATGGACTGCGGGATCTATCTGAACGTCACGCAGGGCGGGCGGGTAGTGGAGGGGGATTTGGCGGAAGCCGTTTAGGGCAGGTGGCTATCGACATCCATGTTCTGATGCAGAATGCGGATGATCTCCGTTTGGTCGCCTCGCGGAAGATAGAAGATGACGTGTGAGCCGACAGGGCGTTTTCGATAGCCCCTCGGTAGATCTTCGAGGATCGGGCCAAGGTCTGGATAGGCCGCGACCATGGCGATCGCGGTTCGAATCTGGCGCAGGTAGGCGAGCGCCCGCCGACTGCCCCATTTGCTTTTGGAATAGTCCCAGATTTCGTCAAAATCGCGCTGAGCCCTTGGTGTGAGCTTGAAGGCGCTCACTCTTCGATGCCTTCCTCTTTCGCCTTCTCAGCGATGAAGGCGTCGATATCAAAATCTTCCGCGAACCCGCTTTGCTCCCCTTCAAGCAGGGCTGCGCGCAATCGAGCCAGCCGCATCTCGCGATCTTCAAGAAGGCGCAGACCGGCGCGGATAACTTCGCTGGCCGAGCCATACCGACCTTCACCAACCTGCTCGGCAATAAATCCCTGGAAGTGATCGCCGAGGCTGACGGACGTGTTTTTGCTCATCACCGGTTCCCGCTTGCAGTGGTCAGATTGTACCAAAAACTGGTACCAACCTCAATCTCGCGCTCGCCGCGTCAAAGCGCTATGTGACCCCCCATGACCCTGACCCTCGTCAAAGCCTGGACCGCCGCCAAGGAGCGTCTGAAGGACGCCGGTATCGATCAGCCCGCCATCGACGCGCGCCTGATGCTGGAGGTGGCCGCCGACGTCACCCGCACCGACATCATCACCGATCCCTACCGCATGCTGACGGCCGAGCAGTGGGCGACGCTGGACGACTATCTCAGCCGCCGTGAACGGCGCGAGCCGGTCAGCCACATCATCGGCCGCAAGGGCTTCTGGAAGATCCTGCTGCAGGTGAACAAGAACGTCCTGACGCCGCGGCCCGAGACCGAGGTGATCGTCGACGAGGTGCTCAAGGCCTTCCCGGAAAGCATGCCGTTCAACATGCTGGACCTGGGTGTCGGCTCGGGGACCATCCTGCTGGCGATCCTGGCCGAGCGGCCGGCCGCCAAGGGGCTCGGCATCGACGTCTCTGAAGACGCCCTGGCCGTGGCTCGCGAAAATGCCGCCAATCTGGATCTCAACACCCGGACGGCCCTGCTGCGCGGCGACTGGACGGCGGGCCTGGGCGACGCGGGTTTTGACCTGGTGGTCTCCAACCCGCCCTATATCGCCAGCCACATCATCGAGACGCTGGAGCCTGAGGTTCGCGACCACGAGCCGCGCCTGGCCCTGGACGGCGGCCCTGACGGCCTAGACGCCTATCGCCATCTGGCCCCCGAAATCCTGCGGGTGCTGAAGCCTGGCGGCATGTTCGCCGTCGAGATCGGCTACGACCAGTCGGCCGATGTCGAGGCGCTGTTCCGGCAGGCCGGCGCCGGCAACGTCCGTACGATCAAGGATCTGTCGACCCACGACCGCGTCGTGACCGGGGTGAAAAACCCCTTGGAAACCCCCGCGTGAGAGGCTAGACGATAAGGGTCTCCTTCCAAAACGCCGGGTGACGGGAACAGCAAACGTCGATGATGTTTGTAAAGCTCCTCCGGCAGGCGCGCACGGTCCAAAGCCGGTCGCCGCGCCAGGACCAGGACGGGGGCTCTACGGAAACCAGTGTCTCTAGAACTTCCAGGGGTTCGACCCCGCCTAGAGACCAACAAGGCCGGATGCATCAGCACAGACTGACCTCCGGACAGGTTCAGAAGAAGACCATGAGAGATTTCAAGGGCATGAAGCGCCAGCGCGGCCGCAACAATCGCGGCGGCAGCAATACCGGCGGCAAGCCTCAGCAGCATAATGCCAACCGGGCCTTCGATTCGAACGGCCCCGAAGGCGTCAAGGTGCGCGGTGCGGCGCAGGGCGTTTACGAGAAGTACCAGCAGCTGGCGCGCGACGCTTCGTCGTCCGGCGACCGGGTGCTGGCCGAGAACTACCTGCAGCACGCCGAGCATTACTTCCGGGTCCTGCGCGCCATCCAGCCGAATCGCCCCGTCAGCGACATCATCGGCAAGGACGCCTATTCGGCTTACGAGATCGACTTCGAGGCCGAGCCCGAAGACGCGCCCGAAGTCGCCGAGGCGCCCAGCGAAAACCAGGACGGCGGCGAGGGCGAAGGCCAGCGCGACGAGCGTCCCCGCGACCGTTTCGAGGGCCGCCAACGCGACGATCGCCCCCGGGACGACCGTCCGCGCGAAGACCGTCCCCGCTTCGACAATCAGGGCCAGGGTCAGGGCCAGGGCCGTCGCGACCGTTGGCGCGACCGCGAAGACCGTCCTCGCGACGACCGCCCCAGGGATGACCGGCCTCGCGATGATCGTCCCCGTGATGATCGTCCCAGAGACGATCGCCTTCGCGAAGACCGTCCTCGCGACGACCGTCCCAGAGACGACCGGCCCAGAGATGACCGTCCGCGTGACGATCGCCCGCGGGATGACCGTCCCCGGGAAGACCGCTTCCGCGACGATCGTCCCCGGGATGAGCGCCCTCGTGACGACCGTCCTCGCGACGATCGTCCCCGGGATGAGCGCCCGCGCGACGAGCGTCCCCCGGTCGCCGCAGAAGCCGTTGTCGAGGCGCCGGCCGCTGAAGGTCGCCGCGAACGCGCTCCGCGCCGCGAACGTGCGCCCCGAGATCGCGCCCAGGGTGATCGCGATCCGATGGCCGTGATCGAGCCGCAGGCCACGCCGCTGGTCAGCGAGCCGGTCGTCAGCAAGGGCTCGCCCATGCTGCGCGGTCAGGATGGCGATGTGAGCCACGCTCCGGCTTTCCTGGGTCGTTCAACCGCCGTCGAAACGCCGGCTCCGGCCGCTGAAGGCGAAGACGCCAAGAAGCCCCGTCGTCGCCGCGCGCCGCGCAGCTTCGAAGGTGGCGAAGGCGCGCCGCCCGCCACGGGGTCAGACGACGCCTGATCCGCGTCCGCCTGGCAGAGCTTTTGAAGGGAGCCGTGAAAGCGGCTCCTTTTTCTTTGGGCGTCGGGCTGGTTGCATGGAAGCGGGACGGCGGAGATAAGGCTGTGTCGCCCTTGTCACCTGTTGAAACCTGAACATGACCTTCCGTCTTCGTCCGCCCCTGCTGATCGCTGCGGCTTTGGTCGTCGCCCTGCCCTTGGCGGGCTGCGCCTATAATGCCGATCTGGGCCGTGATCAGCTGCTGATCGTCAACGACTCGGGCCTGGCCGCCCAGGGCGAGAAGGCCTGGGCCCAGACCCTGCGCACCGGCAACATCTCCAGCGACGCGCGCAAGAACGCGCGGGTGCGGGCGGTGGGCCAGCGCGTGGTGACGGCGGCGGGGCTCAACAACCGGCCGTGGGACTATGCCGTTCTGATCGACGAGGCGCCCAATGCCTTTGTGCTGCCCGGCGGCCATGTCGGGGTGAC
The DNA here is from genome assembly GCF_058681155.1 of Caulobacter sp. FV1ye13L. The sequence continues at coordinate 201,675 of NZ_CM178732.1, read as the reverse complement.
CGTGGGCCTCCTCGACATGGTCGACAACGACGACCAGCTGGCCGCCGTGATCGGCCACGAGGCGGGCCATGTGGTCGCCCAGCATGCTGCCGAGCGCTACTCCCAGACCATGACCACCAAGCTTTTGCTGGGCGTGGCCGGCGCGGCGGCCGGCAGCTCGACCGACCTTGGCCGGGGCCTGGGCTCCTATGGCGGTGATGCGACCAAGTACCTGTTCCTGCTGCCGTTCTCGCGCAAGCATGAGCTGGAGGCCGACCGCCTGGGCGTCGATTACATGCAGCGCGCGGGCTACAGGCCGGGCGAGGCCGTCACTCTGTGGCGCAAGATGCAGGCCCTGTCTCAGACGAGCGGCGGCGGCTCCGGCTCGCTCGAGATCGCCTCGACCCACCCTTCGGACGCGTCGCGCATCGCCGCGCTCCAGGCCTATATCTCCAGCAAGGGCTGGTGACGCGCCTCCGGGCCGGGCGACCGGCGCCGTAAGCAGGCGCTTATCCGCCGGGTCGTAAGCGCCCGGTCAATGGCCTTGGCGGCTGCCGCGCCGTTCCTGATCTCCGTCGCAACAGACGGAGGTTCCCATGCGCAGTCTCTATATCGCCATTCCCTTGCTGACCTTGGCCCTGGCCCAGCCGGCGCTGGCCCAGCCGAGGCTCGGCGAGGTGATCGGGCCGGACCGGGCCCGCGCCCAGGCCAGTCTGGCCGCCCAGGGCTACCGGCTCACCGAGTTTGAAGCCGAGCACGGGCGGCTGGAGATCAAGGCCGTCAAGGGCGAGGCCCGACTGGAAATCCTGGCCGAGGAGAAGACCGGCAAGGTGCTCAAGGTCGAGGCCCGCAAGGGGCGGGGAGATCGCCAATGAGCGGCGCGGTCCCCGCACCGCGCCGCTGGGACCCCCTGGTGCGGATCACGCACTGGGGGATCGCGGCGGCCGTGGTCATCAATCGCCTGGTGACCGAGGGCGGGTCGCAGGTCCACGTCTGGATCGGCCTGGCCCTGGCCGCCCTGCTGGCCCTGCGTCTGGGGTGGGGCTTTGTCGGTCCCGTCGAGGCGCGGTTCACGTCCTTCCCGCCCAGTCCGCTCCGGGCGGTCGCGCATGTGCGCGACATCCTGGCCGGGCGTCATGTCTCCCACCGCTCGCACAATCCGCTGGGCGCCCTGATGGCCTATGCGCTGTGGGCCAGTCTGGCGGTGGTCATCGGCAGCGGGATCGCCATGACCGGCTTTCCGCCGAAGGTTCAGGCCGAGGGCTGGGAGCGTCCGGCAGCCGCATCGACCGTCCTTATGGATGAGGACGAGGAAGCGAGCGAGGGCGGCGAAGGCGAGAAAGGCGGCGGGATCGCCGAGGAGGTCCACGAGATCGCGGCCAACCTGCTGCTGGCCTTGGCGGCGCTGCATCTGCTCGGCGTGGCGTTCGAGACGCGCCGCAGCGGTCGTCAGATCGTGCTGGCGATGATAGGCGGGAAGGGCAAGACCAAGGAGCCTTGATGGCCCACAATCCCACCAAGTCCCGCATAGCCTTGGGAGACCGCCTGGCCCCGGCGGTCTCCTTCGTCGTCGCCGTACAGGCGGTGGCGGCCGTGTTCTTCATCGGCGACGCCCTGGCCGATATCCGCAACGCCGGACCCAGCCCGCATATCGTGATCGAGGCGATCATCGCCCTGGCCCTGCTGGCCGGGGTGGTGGTCGGGGCTCTGCAGGTACGGCGGATGTGGACGGAAGGCCGACGCCGGCAGGCCGCCCTGGCGGTGGCGGCCGGCGCGCTCAGCGAGGTCGCCGCCCAGAAGTTCCGCGACTGGCGCCTGACCCCGGCCGAGGCCGATGTGGCGGTGTTCGCGCTCAAGGGGTTCGACGTGGCCGAGATCGCGGTTCTGCGCGGCTCGGCCGCCGGCACCGTGCGGGCGCAACTGGCGCGCGTCTATGAGAAGGCCGGGGTCAATTCGCGCTCGGCCCTGGCCATCCTGTTTCTGGAAGATCTGATGACCACGCCGGTAATGTCGCCTGAGGCGACCTAAACATCATCCTGGGGTCTTGTGTGGCAATGTGGCCACACCTAAATCCTCCTTGGGAGGCGTTGTGCTTGATCAAGGCGACGCACCCCGATCCGCCTAAGAAGGGGACACCATGAACATCGATCTGTATTCCGACCGCGCCAAACAGGCCGTCCAGTCCGCCCAGAGTCTGGCCCTGGCCAGGGGGCATCAGCAGTTCGCGCCCGAGCACCTCCTGAAGGTCTTGCTCGAGGAGAAGGACGGCCTCAGCCGCGCCCTGATCCAGAGCGCCGGCGGCCGACCCGAGGCCGTGGACGCCGCCACCGAGGCCTTGCTGGCCAAGACCGCCCGCGTCGACGGGGCCGGCGGCCAGCTCTACATGAAGCCCGACACCGCCCGGGTGTTCGCCGAGGCCGAGAAGGGCGCGAAAGCGGCCGGCGACGCCTTTGTCACCACCGAGCGCCTGCTGATCGCCATCGCCAAGGAAGGCGCGGACGCCGCCAAGGTTCTGAAGGACGCCGGGGCCACGCCCAAGGCGCTGGAAGACGCCGCAAACGCCATCCGCAAGGGCCGCACCGCTGACAGCGCCAATGCCGAGGAAGGCTATGAGGCGCTCAAGCGCTATGCCCGCGACCTGACCCAAGCGGCCCGCGACGGCAAGATCGACCCGGTGATCGGCCGCGACGAGGAGATCCGCCGCACGATCCAGGTGCTGAGCCGCCGCACCAAGAACAACCCCGTCCTGATCGGCGAGCCCGGCGTCGGCAAGACCGCCATTGTCGAGGGCCTGGCCCAGCGCATCGTCAATGGCGACGTGCCCGAAAGCCTGAAAGACAAGAAGCTCTATTCGCTGGACATGGGCAGCCTGATCGCCGGCGCGAAATATCGCGGTGAATTTGAAGAGCGGCTGAAGGCGGTTCTGGGTGAGGTGACGGCCGCCGAGGGCTCGATCATCCTGTTCATCGACGAAATGCATACCCTGGTCGGGGCCGGCAAGAGCGAGGGGGCGATGGACGCCTCCAACCTTCTGAAGCCCGCTCTGGCGCGCGGCGAGCTGCACTGCGTCGGGGCCACCACGCTCGAAGAGTACCGCAAGCATGTCGAAAAGGACGCGGCCCTGGCCCGCCGGTTCCAGCCGGTCTTTGTCAGCGAGCCGACGGTGGAAGACACCGTCTCGATCCTGCGCGGCCTGAAGGAGAAGTACGAGGTCCACCACGGGGTGCGCATCTCGGACTCGGCCATCGTCGCGGCCGCCACGCTCAGCAACCGCTACATCGCCGACCGCTTCCTGCCCGACAAGGCCATCGACCTGATCGACGAGGCCTCCAGCCGCGTGCGGATGGCGATCGACTCCAAGCCTGAAGAACTCGACGAGATCGACCGCCGCCTGGTGCAGCTGAAGATCGAGCGCGAGGCGCTGTCCAAGGAGACCGACGCGGCTTCGCGCCAGCGCCTGGAAAACCTCGAGACGGAAATCGACGATCTGCAGTTCCGCAGCGACGAGATGACCGCTCGCTGGAAGGCTGAGAAGGACAAGGTCGGCGGCGCCGCGCAAGCGCGTGAAGCCCTTGACCGTCTGCGCGCCGATCTGGCGACGGCCCAGCGCGCCGGCGACTTCGCCCGCGCCGGCCAGATCCAGTATGGCGAGATCCCGGCCCTGGAAGCCCGTCTGGCGGCGGCCGAGTCCGTCGATGGCGCGGCCCAGAAGTCGCTGACCCCCGAGGTCGTCGACGCCGAGCAGATCGCCGCCGTGGTCAGCCGCTGGACCGGGGTTCCGGTCGAGAAGATGCTGGAGGGCGAGCGCGAAAAGCTGCTGCAGATGGAGGTCGCGCTGCGGGCCCGCGTGGTCGGTCAGGACGAGGCCCTGGAAGCCGTCTCCGACGCGGTGCGCCGCGCGCGGGCCGGCCTGCAGGACCCGTCGCGTCCGATCGGCTCGTTCCTGTTCCTGGGCCCGACGGGCGTGGGCAAGACCGAGCTGACCAAGGCCCTGGCCGAGTTCATGTTCGCCGACGAGCACGCCATCACCCGGATGGACATGAGCGAGTACATGGAAAAGCACTCGGTCAGCCGTCTGATTGGGGCCCCTCCCGGCTATGTCGGCTATGACGAGGGCGGCGCCCTGACCGAGGCCGTGCGTCGGCGTCCGTATCAGGTGGTGCTGTTCGACGAGGTCGAGAAGGCTCACCCGGACGTCTTCAACGTGCTGCTGCAGGTGCTGGACGATGGTCGCCTGACCGACGGCCAGGGCCGCACGGTCGACTTCCGCAACACGCTGATCATCATGACCAGCAACCTCGGCTCCGAATTCCTGGCCAACCAGGAAGACGGCGAAGATGTGGACGCGGTGCGCCCGCAGGTGATGAACGTGGTGCGCGGCCACTTCCGGCCTGAGTTCCTGAACCGGATCGACGAGATCATCCTGTTCAAGCGGCTGGGCCGGGCCAACATGGCCGACATCGTCCGCATCCAGCTGCAACGTGTCGAGAAGCTGCTGGCCGACCGCCGCATGACCCTGGCCATCGACGCCGAGGCGCTGCTGTGGCTGGGCGAGAAGGGTTACGACCCGGTCTATGGCGCGCGCCCCTTGAAGCGCGTGATCCAGAAAGAGCTGGTCGACCCTATCGCCCGGCGCTTGTTGGCCGGCGAACTGGAAGACGGCGGCGTGATCTCCGTCGGCGTCCTGGACGGGGTGCTGGCGGTGGGCAAGGCGACGTTGCAGTAGGTTTGCATCCGGGCGCTCCGTCCAGGAGCGCCCGCTTCCCTCGGCCATTCGACTCCAGAGACCATTGGTCTATGGTTTGGCCACGCGCCATTGGCAGGCCCTGGGGGGGGAAGCATGACCGCCTATTCGACGACCGAGACGCCGCTGCCCCGGCGTCCCGATTTTCCGCACCGCCATCCTTGGGACGCCTGGTTCTTTCCGGCCTGCGTGGCGATCTTTTGGGTCGGGATCATCATGGGCTTTGGCAGCGACGTTCTGCGGCGCGCCCAGGCTGGCCCGCTGTCCTTCCCGCTGGTCATTCACGTCCATGCGGTCGCCTATACGGGCTGGCTGGTTCTGCTGACCACCCAGCTCACCCTGATCCGCAAGGGACGAGCGGACCTGCATCGCAAGCTGGGCCTGTCGAGCCTGATCCTGTTCGGCGCCATGCTCGTTTTGGGGCCGATGGCGGCGTTTACGACCCAGGTGGCGCGCTTTGGCGGGCCCAATGAGGACACCGCCTTTCTCGCGATCCAGCTTGGCGGACTGGTCAGTTTCGCGGGCCTGATCGTGGCGGCCTTCCTGGCGCGCAACAACAGCTCCTTGCACAAGCGCCTGATCCTGCTGGGCACCCTGGCCATCGTCGACGCCGGCTTCGCCCGCTGGGTGGGCCCCTATTGGGGGCCGTTGCTGGGGCCGTTGCTGCGCTCGCCGTTCTGGACGGACTATCTGATCAACTATGGTTCGACCCTGGCCCTGATGCTGGCGATCGGCGGCTATGACCTGATCACGCGCGGTCGGGTGCTCGTTGGTTATGTGGTCGGACTGGTCTGGGCCATGAGCTGGCACCTGTTGATCGTAACGGCCTATTTCAACCCCGGCTGGGGCGCTTTCACCCATGGCCTGATCGGCGCCATGGCGCGATAGCCACGCGGACGCCAGCGGCCCCGGGCTCCGGGCCGCCTGTGTGCTCAGGCGCGCTGGGCGCTGGGCGGGTCGCCGATCAACAGAGCGCAAGCGGCCTCGGCGGCGGCGGGATCGCGCAGGGCGATGGTCTCCGCCAGCGCCCTGTGCAGCGCCACGTCCCGCATCTGGTCCGCCTGCGACTGCTTTTCCATCTGCCAGATCCAGTAGCGCGTCGCGGTGTTTTGCAGGGCGATCACGAAGCGGGCCAGGGTCGCATTGTGCGTGGCGAAGGCCACCGCGCGGTGAAAGCTGTGATCCATCGCCAGCATGGCGCGGAAGTCGCCGCTGGCGATGGCGGCCTCGGCCTGATCGAAGGCGCCGGTAATGGCCGGCAGATCCTGCGGGCGATGATTGCGGGCCGCCAGGGCCGCCGTGCGTCCCTCCAGCATCCGCCGCACTTCAAAGGCCTGCTCGATCTCGGTGATGTCCATCGGCGCGACGACGGTGCCGACGCGGGGGCGGCGGACAACCAGCCCTTCGATCGCCAGGCGACCCAGGGCGTCGCGGACCCCCGACACGCCGCCGGCATAGCGCGTCGCCAGCACCTTTTCCTCGAGCACCTGCATGGGCTGCAGCTGGCCCAGAATGATATCCATCAGGATAAGCTCGTAGAGCCGCGCCTTCTGGAGGCCGGGAGCCCAGTCGCCATAGGGCTCAACGCTGTTGAGCGGACCCTTCATGACCGCTTCCGGCTAAAACGCTGCATGGTCGAGCTCCTGGGGCGTCGGTGGCGGAGCCGATTGCGGTTCGCCGCCGAAATAACGCGATAAAACAAAAACCTGCAGCAAAAGACATGAGCCGATCATCACGACCCTTGCTCTAGAGCCAAAAGCTTTCGAGGTCATTCGCGTGACCTCTAACATGTTAGAGTTTCCAAAAAGGATGCGTGCTTGAAGCCTGCGGGGCGGCGGCTCTAGGTCTGCGGCATGTCGCCAGAGACCCATCCTCCGATCTGTTCTGTGCTCCAGGGTTTCCGCAACGCCCTGACGGTCGCCGAGGGCTTTGCCGGGGCGACGGCGCCCAACCCGCCTGTCGGCTGTGTCGTGCTGGACGCCGAGGGCGAGCTGCTGGCCGCCGCCGCGCATCAGCAGGCCGGCGGCCCCCACGCTGAAGCCGCCGCCCTGGCCGCCTGCCGGGAGGCCGGGACCTTCGAGCGTGTCCATACGCTGCTGGTCACGCTTGAGCCCTGCAATCATCACGGCCGCACGCCGCCGTGCGTCGAGGCGATCCTGGCGAGCCCGGCCCAGGCCATCTGGATCGCCGCAGGCGATCCCAATCCTGCGGTCGCGGGCGGAGGCGCCGCGCGGCTTGCCGCCGCAGGACGCCAGGTCTTTGATCTGCAGGCCCAGAACGATCCGCAGGCCGCCGCCCTGGCCCGCCGGGCCCAGCGCCTGATCGCTCCTTTTGCCACCTGGTCCAACCGCAGACGGCCCTGGCTGACCCTGAAGCAGGCCCTGACCCGGGACGGCGGCATGATCCCGCCCCCGGGCGCCAAGACCTTTACGTCCGGGGCGTCCCTGACCCTGGCCCACGGGCTTCGCCGCCGGGCCGACGCCATCGTCACCGGATCGGGGACCATCCTGGCCGACCAGCCGGAGTTCACGACCCGGCGGGTGGTTGATCCGCGTCGGAGTCCGCGACGCCTGGCCATTCTGGACCGTCGCCGCCGGACGCCCGCCGACTACATGCAGGCCGCTCGGGCGCGCGGCCTCGAGCCCAGCCTGCACGATGACATCCCGGCCTTGCTGGCGGATCTCGCCGCCTCGGGCGCGCTGGAGGCCTTGGTCGAGTGCGGCCCGGTCCTGCTGGCGGCGTTTCTCGAGGCCGGCTTGTGGGACGAGCACGTCGTGATCCGCCAGGCCGCTGAAGCCGGGCAGGCCGACCAGGTCGATATTCTGACCCGCATCCCATTCCGGGTCTGAAGGAGCGCTGATGTTTTCCGGAATTATCGAACAGGTCGGCAGGATCGAGGCCATCGCGCCGGAGGGGGACGGGGCATTGCGCCTGACCCTCGGCACAGGCTTTCCCGATCTGGAGCTGGGCGAAAGCGTCGCCGTCAACGGCGTCTGCCTGACCGTGGTGCGCCATGACGCGCAAGGCCTGGCCGATTTCTTCGTCAGCCCCGAAACCCTGGCCCGCACCAATCTGGGGCGCGCGACGGCGGGGGGCGCCGTGAATCTCGAGCGCGCCGTGACCCTGGCCACCCGTCTTTCGGGGCATCTGGTTCAGGGCCATGTCGACGGCGAGGCCCATCTGGTCGAGGTGATCGATGATGGCGGATCATGGCGCATAGGCCTGAGCCTGCCTGCCGCCCTGCACCGCTTCTGCGTCGAGAAGGGCTCGATCGCCCTGAACGGCGTCAGCCTGACTCTCAACAGCGTCTCGCCCTGCGAAGCTGGCGGCCGTTTCCTGATCGGCCTGACCCTGATCCCCCACACCTGGGCTCACACCAACCTGAAGTCCGCCGCGATCAACGACCCGATCAATGTCGAGGTCGACGTGCTGGCCAAATATGTGGAGCAGCTATGTCACGCCTATCTGAAGCCCTCGAACGCCTGAAGACCGGCGGCATGATCGTCCTGGTCGATGACGAGGATCGCGAGAACGAGGGCGATCTGGTCATGGCCGCCCAGTTTGCCGACGCAGCGGCGATCGCCTTCATGGCGCGCCGGGCCAGCGGGCTGATCTGCCTGACCCTGGCAGCCGAGGCCGTCGATCGGCTGGGCCTGCCGCCGATGGTTTCCGACAATCGCACCAGCCGCCAGACCGCCTTCACCGTCTCGATCGAGGCCGCTCAGGGGGTCGATACGGGCATTTCAGCCTTTGACCGGGCGCTGACCATCGCAGCGGCCGTGGCCCCGGACGCCAAGGCGGCGGACCTGGTCTCTCCAGGCCACATCTTTCCGCTGCGGGCCCGTCCGGGCGGGGTGCTGGTGCGGGCCGGTCACACCGAAGCCTCGGTGGATCTGATGACATTGGCCGGGCTGCGGCCCGCCGGCGTGATCTGCGAGATCATGAAGGACGACGGCACCATGGCCCGGATGCCGGATCTCGAGGTCTTCTGCCGCGAGCATGACATCCCGCTGCTGACCATCGCCGAGCTGGTGGCCCATCGCAAGGCGACCGAGCTGCTGGTCGACGAGGTGGCCAGCGCCCGCCTGCCGTCCGAACATGGCGGCGCTCCCTTCGAGGTTCGCGCCTTCCGCAGCCGGATTGACGGCGTCGAGCATCTGGCGATGGTCCGCGGCGCGCTGACCGGCACGCCGCTGGTGCGGGTTCATTCCGAGTGCCTGACCGGCGACGCCCTGGGTTCGCAGCGCTGCGACTGCGGCGCCCAGCTGCAGGAAAGCCTCAGGCAGATCGGCGAAAGCGGCAACGGCGTTCTGCTTTATCTGCGCGGCCACGAGGGGCGGGGTCTGGGCCTGGCCAACAAGATCAGCGCCTATGCGCTGCAGGACCAGGGCCTCGATACGGTTCAGGCCAACCACGCCCTGGGCTTCCCCGCCGATCAGCGCGACTATGGCGTCGCCGCCCAGATGCTCAGGGCGCTGGGCGTCGAGCGGGTCAACCTGCTCAGCAACAATCCCCGCAAGGCGGCGGGCCTGCGCGCCAACGGTGTGGCGGTGAGCCGGGAACTGCCGCTGGCCATTCCCGCCAACCCGCACAACGCCGCCTATCTCGACACCAAACGCGAAAAGCTCGGCCACAGCCTGGCCCGCGCCTCCTGATCAGCAAAGAGCGTCCCATGACCACCACCCCCTCCGCGCCGCGCATTGCGATCGTCGTCAGCAGCTTCAACCCCGAGGTCACCGATGGCCTCCTCAAGGGCGCGCTGGACCTGCTGAAGGCGCGCGGCGCCCCTGTCGCCGCCCGGGATATCATCCACGCCCCCGGCGCATTCGAGCTGCCCCTGATCGCCCAGACCCTGGCGCGTTCGGAACTCTATGAGGGCGTGGTCTGTCTGGGTTGCGTGATCAAGGGCGACACGGCGCACTTCGAGTTCATCAGCCTGGCCACCAGCCTGGGTCTGATGACCGCCGGACTGTCGACCGAGACCCCGATCACCTTTGGGGTGCTCACCACCTACACCGACGAGCAGGCGTTGGTGCGCAGCCGCGACGACGCCGAGAACAAGGGGCGTGAAGCCGCCCAGGCCTGCTTTTCCACCCTTCAGACGCTCAAGCAGATTCGGTCGCAGGCCTGGGGCGAGTAGGGCTGCCCACCGCTGCCGGCAAGCTGGCTGAGGGCAAGTTCGTGTCCGCGATGGTGCTGTCCCAAGTCCTCGTGCCGGCGCGGATCGCTTTGCGCCGGCGACCTGTGACGGGTGGCGGGCGCGGGCAGCCCCCGTGGACCCGAAGCGGGCTCGCCGTCGGGCTCTGTCGCCAGAATGGCTTGTCGGACGCCTCGCAGGGCGGCAACTTGCCGCCTTCGCGTTTCCGGAGTCGCCATGCGCCTGCCCCTCGTTATCGTCGCCGGTCTGTTGCTGGCCACACCGACCCTGGCGGCGGAGGTTCCGGCGCCGTCGAACGACCAGCCCCTGCTGCGGGTGATCGCCGCTGATGTCGACGCCAAGGCGCTGGAAAGCACCATCCGCTCGCTGGTGGGTTTCGGCACCCGCCACACCCTGTCGGACACCAAATCTGACACCCGCGGTATCGGCGCTGCGCGCCGCTGGGTGAAGACGCGCTTTGAGACCATCAGCAAGGATTGCGGCGGCTGCCTGACGATCCAGACCCCCTCCGAAGTGGTCACCGGCCGCCGCGTGCCCCAGCCGACCGAGGTCATGAACGTCCTGGCCATCCAGAAGGGGGCCACCGACCCTGACCGGGTGATCATCATCGCCGGCCATCTGGACAGCCGGGTCAGCGACGTCATGGACTTCACCAGCGACGCCCCCGGCGCCAATGACGACGCCTCCGGCGTGGCGGCGGTGATCGAGGCGGCGCGCATCCTGTCGAAACACAGGTTCCCCGCCACCCTGGTGTTTGCCGCCCTGTCGGGCGAGGAGCAGGGGCTCTATGGCGGGAAAATTCTCGCCAACTACGCCCGCGCCAATGGCTGGAAGGTCGAGGCCGACCTCAACAACGACATCGTCGGCAACAGTCGCGGCCAGAGCGGCGTGATGAACAACACCCAGGTGCGGGTGTTCTCGGAAGGCACCAAGGCTGTCGAGACCCCCGAGCAGGCCAACAGCCGCCGCTACAATGGCGGCGAGGTCGACAGCCCGTCGCGCAATCTGGCCCGTTATCTGGATGGCCTGGCCGACCGCTATCTGAACAACTTCGATGTGGTGATGGTCTATCGCACCGACCGCTATGGCCGGGGCGGCGATCAGGTGCCGCTGCTCGAAGCCGGCTATCCGGCCGTGCGAGTGACCGAGGCCGCCGAGAACTATGACCGCCAGCACCAGAACCTGCGCAACGAGAACGGCCGGCCCTATGGCGACGTGATCGAGGGCGTGGACTTCGCCTATCTGGCCCAGGTGACGCGCCTGAACACCGTGGCCATGGCCAGCCTCGCCTCGGCGCCGGCTCCGCCTTCGGGCGTCAAGATCGAGGGCGCCGTCAGTCCCGACACCAGGGTTTCGTGGACCGCCACACCGGGCGCCGCCGGTCACCGCGTCTGGTGGCGCGGCACCACCGAGCCGCAGTGGGTCCTGAACCGTTGGGCCGCCGGACCGGCGACGAGCGCCGTCCTCAAGGACGTGGTCATCGACGATTTCTTCTTCGGCGTCTCGGCGATCAGCCCCGAGGGCTGGGAAAGCCCGGTGGTGTTCCCGGGCGCGGCGGGCAGCTTCGAGAGTCCGCCGCCGCCGGTCGTGGCCGCTCCGGCCTCCAAATAGCCGCCCTCCGGATCGCGGTAAGAGCGAGTTGTGGGGTTATGCGATCAGGTCCGGATCATTCCGCTTCAGCCACGCCGCCGCGTAGGAGCAGATCGGGACGATCTTCAGATCCTCGGTCCGCGCGACCTGCGCCACCTGGGCCATCAGGCGCCCGGCCGCGCCCTGGCCGCGCAGGGCCGGATCGCTCTCGACATGGGGGATGACCAGGCGCCCGGGCTCGCGGCGATAGTCGGCGATCGATAGCAGGCCGCCGGTCTCCAGCTCAAAGCGGCCAAGGTCGGGATTGTCGCGGAAGGTGTCGGTCATGACGGGTTCCTCAGACCAGTTCGATGGCCATGGCCGTGGCTTCGCCCCCGCCAATGCACAGGGAGGCCATGCCCTTCTTGCCGCCGCGCGCCTGAAGGGCCGAGATCAGGGTGCACAGGATGCGGGCGCCTGACGCGCCGATCGGATGGCCCAGGGCGCAGGCCCCGCCGTTGACGTTCAGCTTGTCGGGCGAGAAACCCAGCTCCTGCTGGGCGATCATGGCGACCACGGCGAAGGCCTCATTGACCTCCCACAGGTCGATATCGGAAACCTCCCAGCCGGCTTTCTTCAGCGCCTTGCGCATCGCGGGGACCGGGGCGGTGGTGAACAGGCCGGGCTCATGGGCGTGGGCGGCGTGAGCAGCCACGCGGGCGACAACCTTCAGGCCCAGACGGTCGGCGACGCTCTGGCGGGTCATGACCAGGGCGGCCGCGCCGTCGCTGATCGAGCTGGAATTGGCCGCCGTGATGCCGCCGTCGCGGCTGAAGGCCGGACGCAGGGTGGGGATCTTGGCCGGATCAGCCTTCAGCGGCTGCTCATCCTGGGCCACGACCTCGGTTCCCTTGCGGGTGGTGACGGTGACGGGGGTGATCTCGGCCTCGAAGGCGCCGTTCTGGATAGCGGCCTTGGCCTTCATCAGGCCCCGGGTGGCGTAGTCGTCCATGGCCTCGCGGCTGAACTGGTAGGTCGCGGCCGAGTCCTCGGCGAAGGCGCCCATCAGCTTGCCGGGGGTGTAGGCGTCCTCCAGGCCGTCGAGATACATCGAATCCCACATCTGGTCGTGGCCGATACGGGCGCCCGCGCGGTGCTTGCTCAGCAGATAGGGGGCGCCGGTCATGCTCTCCATGCCGCCGGCCACGATCAGGTCGACGCTGCCGGCGGCCAGGGCGTCATGGGCTATGATCGCCGCCTGCATGCCGCTGCCGCACATCTTGTTGACCGTGGTGGCCTCGACCGACAGCGGCAGGCCCGCGCCGACCGCCGCCTGGCGGGCCGGGGCCTGGCCGAGACCGGCCGGCAGCACGCAGCCCATGATGATCTGCTCGACCAGATCGCCCGAGACGCCGGCCCGCGCGATGGCCGCCTTCACCGCCGTCGCGCCCAGCTCCGTCGCCTTGACCCCGCCCAGCGCACCCTGAAAGCCGCCCATCGGCGTGCGGGCGAAAGAAACGATGACGACAGGATCGAGGGAGGCGGACATGGACGGTCTCCGGATTTGTGGAATTCGGGGTGGAATAAACCCTGACTGCGCAGACCCGCGCAAGCGGTTTGCGGAAAGGGGAGGCGATCACGACCATGCAAGGATCGGCTATCGCCTCCCAAGGCGCAACCGAGAGAGTCAGTTGTAATTAAAAACTAATACCGTTCATCCTCAAACGCAACGCTCTCTTGCATTCCCCGGCGGAACACCGCACCTTCGCCCGATGGGCCGCACCGCCGACTATACCAATGAACGCTGCAGCATCGCCGCCACCCTTGAGGTCGTGGGCGATCCGTGGACCTTGTTGATCCTGCGCGACGCCTTCGCCGGCGTGAAGCGTTTCGAGCAATGGCAGGAACGCCTGGGCGTCGCTCGCAACGTCCTGGCCTCGCGGCTCAAGACCCTTGTCGCGCACGGAGTGATGGAGGCCCAGCGCTATTCGGAGCGTCCGCCGCGCCAGGAATATGTGCTGACCGCCAAGGGGCTGGACCTCAGCCCGGTGCTGCTGACCATGGCCGAGTGGGGCGACCAGCACGTCTATGGCATTGGAAAAGGTCCGGTGCATTTCGTGCACAAGACCTGCGGCCATGACTTCCATCCGCGACTGGCCTGCGAGGCTTGCGGCGAGGTGATCGACCGCCGCGACCTGCGCAGGGTGGTCCATGAGACCTCGCGGACCGTAGGCGAAGCCCTCGAAGCGGTGAAGGTCGCCGCCGAATAGTCAGGCCGGGGCGCGGGACACTGTGCCGCAGCTGACCTTGAACTCAAGCTTACCGAATTTTTAGGGCTTGCCCTTCACCGTGCGCGGAAGCCCGGGGGCAGGCATAGATGGCGATCATCAAGATAATCGCGAGGGTCTTCGCGATCCGACGAGACCGTCCGGAACTTCTGGTCGCCCAGGCGACAGCGTTTTCGCGCCAGGCGCCGATGATGTACCTGGTTGTTCTGGTCAATGCGATTGCGCTTGCCTTCACCCACTTCCAGTCCGCGCCACGCGTTCTGACCATCGGCGGCCCTCTGGCCCTGATCCTGGCCTGCAGCTGGCGGATGCTGGGCTGGTGGCGGCTGCGAAAGAGCGGCATGGACGTCGCGCGGGCGGCGAAGATGCTGGGCGGGACCGTGGCGGCCTCGGCCGTGCTGGCGATCGCCTTCACCGGCTGGTCGCTGTCGCTTTACGCTTATGGCGACGCCTATCAGCAGAGCCATGTGGCCTTCTACATGGCCATCACCGTGATCGCCTGCATCTTCTGCCTGATGCACCTGCGGGCCGCAGCCCTGACAGTCACCCTGTGCGTGCTGGGCCCCATGACCCTGTTTTTCGGCCTGACTGGCAATCCGGTGTTTGAGGCCATCTCGATCAATGTGGTGGTGGTGGCCGCCGTGATGATCGTGATCCTGCTGATCCACTACCGGGAATTCTCCGACCTGGTGGAATCGCGCACCGCCCTGATCGAAAAGGCCGCCCAGGCCCAGTTGCTGAGCGACGAGAACGATCGCCTGGCCAATCTGGACAGCCTGACGGGCCTGCCCAATCGCCGCCGGTTCTTTACCGAGCTGGAAGCTCATGTGGCCCGCGCCCGGCGTCATGACCGCAGTCTGTTGGTCGGGGTCGTCGATCTGGATGGCTTCAAGCTGGTCAACGACGCCTTTGGCCACGCTACGGGTGACCGCCTGCTGACCGAGGTTGGACGACGGCTGCAGGCCTTCGGATCGCCGCCGTTGTTTGCGGCCCGTCTGGGCGGCGACGAATTTGGTCTGATCATTGACGCGCACCTGTCGCCGGCCGCGATCAAGACCCTGGGCCGGGATCTTTGCGAGCTGCTGCGCACCCCCTATCGCCTGCCGGGCGTCACCGCCCAGGTGGGTGGGTCCGTCGGGTTCTGTCCGTTCCCGGGCGGGGGCCAGACGGGCGAGCAGCTGTTTGAGCGCGCCGACTACGCCCTCTATCACGCCAAGCAGAACCTGAAGGGTTCGGCCGTGGTGTTCGACGAGCGCCACGAGGCCGACATCCGCGAACTGGGCCAGGTCGAGCAGGCCCTGCGCCGCGCCGACCTGGACGCGGAGATGCATATCCACTTCCAGCCCATCGTCGACACCAGCGCCAAGCGGACCATCGCTTTCGAGGCCCTGGCGCGGTGGTCAAGCCCCGAGCTGGGCGAGGTGCCGCCGACCGTGTTCATCAACGCCGCAGAGCGTTCGGGCCAGATCGTCGAGATCACCCGCGTGCTGGTCGCCAAGGCCCTGCGCGCGGTGCGCAGCTGGCCGATGGACATGCGGGTTTCGATCAACCTGTCGGCCCGCGACATCGCCTCGATGGAGACCGTCAGCCGCATCGTCGACATCGTTCTGGAAAGCCAGGTCGCGCCGCACCGCATCGATTTCGAGATCACCGAGACGGCCATCGTCTGCGACTTCGACCAGGCCCGCGCCGCCCTGATGACCTTCCATGGCCTGGGCGTCCGCACGGCGCTGGACGATTTCGGCACCGGCCATTCCAGCCTCAGCCATGTGCGCCTGCTGCCGCTGGACAAGCTGAAGATCGACTCCAGCTTCATCGCCGACATCGACCATCACGCGGCCAGCGAAGACATCGTCAAGACCGTGCTGCAGCTGTGTCGCAACCTGCGGATCGACTGCATCGTCGAAGGCGTCGAGACCCAGGAGCAGCTGGACAAGGTGGTGTCGCTGGGCGGGGTCGTCATGCAGGGCTATCACTTCGCCCGGCCAATGCCGGCCGCCAGCGTCGCGACCTACCTTGCCGAAGAGGCCGCCATCGCGATCGCCCGCAACGGCCTGCGGCCCAGCGCGGCCCAGCGCGCCGCGCGGATCTGGTTCGACGAGGACGGCCTGCAGGGCCTGGGTTAGGCGCCGGCCTCTTTCACCGCAATTTGCCCCTGAATAGGGGAAGAGGCGCGCCCCGGGCTTGGGGGGGAGGAGCGCGCCTCTTCGGGTTCGCCGTCATCGGGGGGATGAGGCGAACCCCGCCCCGGCCGTCGCCGGGGTGGGATAAGGTCCGTCAGGCGGCGGGAGCGCCGCCGCCGAGGACCTTGTAGAGGGTGACGAGGTTGGTCGCCCGGACCAGCCGCGCCGCGATCAGGCCCTGCTGGGCGCTGTAGAGGGTGCGCTGGGCGTCCAGCAGCGTCAGGCTGCTGTCGATGCCGGCGTCCCTGCGGGCCCTGGCCAGGCGCTGGCTGTCGGCGGCCGCGGCGACCAGGCGTTCCTGGGCCGACACGCGGTCGGCCACGGTGTCGCGCACGGCCAGGGCGTCGGCCACTTCGCGGAAGGCCGTCTGCACGGTCTTCTCATAGGTGGCCACAGCGATGCCCTGGCGGGCCCTGGCGCTGTCCAGCCCGGCCTTGTTGGCTCCTCCGGCGAAGATCGGCAGGCTGATGCTGGGCGCAAAGCTCCAGGCGCCCGATCCGCTCTTGAACAGGTCGCCCAGTTCACCGCTGGCGCCGCCTGTCGATCCGGTCAGGGCGATGCGCGGGAAGAAGGCTGCGCGGGCCGCGCCGATATTGGCGCTGGCGGCGGCCAGCTGGTGCTCGGCGGCCAGCACGTCGGGGCGACGGGTCAGGACATCCGAAACTACGCCGGCCGGCAGATCGGGCATGATCTGGGCGGTCACCAGCCCGCCGGCCGGCAGCAGATCAGCCGTGACATCGGCCCCGACCACCAGGCGCAGGGCGTTCCGGTCCTGGGCGACCTGGGCGACATAGGCGGCGACATCGGCTCGGGCCTGTTCGGCCAGGGTCTGGGCCTGGCGCAGATCCAGCATCGAGGCGGCGCCGGCGTCGACCCGGCTCTGGGTCAGTTTCAGCGACTCGTCGCGCGCGGCCAGGGTGTCACGGGCCAGCTGCAGAAGGTCCTCGTCGGCGGCCAGGGTCAGCCAGGTTCCGGCCACTTCCGAGATCAGGCTGATCTGGGCCGTGCGGCTGTTTTCGCGCACCGCCAGCCAGGTCTCGAGGGCGGCCTTGTTGAGGCTGCGGACGCGGCCAAACAGGTCCAGCTCATAGCCGGTGAAGCCGACACTGGCGCTGTACTGCTCGGTCTCGATGGCCGAGCCGGTCTGGCTGACCGAGGCCGGGGTGCGGGCCCGCGAGCCCGACACGCCGGCATTGATGCCCGGCAACAGGGCGGCGCGCTGCACGCCGTACTGGGCGCGAGCCTGCTCGATATTCAGCAGGGCCACGCGCAGGTCGCGATTCTCCGTCAGGGCCAGGTCGATGGTCGCGGCCAGGCGCGGATCCTCGAACACCTCGCGCCAGCCCAGATCGGCGGCGGACGCCGTCTGGGCCGGTTGCGGGGTCGGCCAGGTCTGGGCCACCGGCAGGGTCGGTCGCTGATGCGCCGGGGCCAAGGTGCAGGCGGTCAGGGCGGTGGCCGCCAGCAGGGTCAGGGTGAGGTTGCGGATCAGCATTCTAGTGGCCCTCGGCCGGGATCGCGGGCGTCTCGTCGACGCGCTTGGGCTTGGGTTTGAAGGTCTTCTCGACGACCACGAAGAACAGCGGGACGAAGAAGATCGCCAGCAGGGTTCCCGAGATCATGCCGCCGATCACGCCGGTGCCGATGGCGTGCTGGCTGCCCGAGCCCGCCCCGTTGGAGATCGCCAGCGGCAGCACGCCGAAGATGAAGGCCAGCGAGGTCATGATGATCGGCCGCAGACGGATGCGGACGGCCTCCAGGGTGGCCTCGATCAGGGGCTTGCCCTTTTCGTGCAGGTCCTTGGCGAACTCGACGATCAGGATGGCGTTCTTCGCCGCCAGACCCATGGTCGTCAGCAGCCCGACCTGGAAATAGACGTCGTTGGACAGGCCGCGCAGGGTGGTGGCCAGCAGGGCGCCGACGACGCCCAGCGGGATGACCATGATCACCGACAGCGGGATCGACCAGCTCTCGTAAAGCGCCGCCAGCAGCAGGAACACCACCAGGATCGAGATGGCGTACAGGGCGGGGGCCTGGTTGCCGGATTCGCGTTCCTGGGCCGAAAGGCCCGTCCACTCGTAGCCGATGCCCGGGGGCAGCTTGGCGGCGATCTCTTCCATGGCGGCCATGGCCGCGCCGGAGCTTTGGCCAGGCGCGGGCGTGCCCTGGATGTTGACCGACGAGAGGCCGTTGTAACGCTCCAGACGCGGCGAGCCGTAGGTCCAGGCGGTGGTGGCGAAGGCCGAGAACGGGACCATCTGGCCCGTGCCGTTGCGCACGTACCACTTGTTGAGGTCCTCGGGCGTCATGCGGAACGGCGCATCGGCCTGGACATAGACCTTCTTGATGCGACCGCGATCGACGAAGTCGTTGACGTAGGAGCCGCCCAGGGCCGTGCTCAGCGCCGCATTGATGTCGGCGGTGGTCAGGCCCATGGCGCCGGCCCTGGCCTGGTCGACATCGATCCGCAGCTGCGGGGTGTCGTCCTGGCCGTTGGGGCGCACGCCCGCCAGCTTCGGGTTCTGGGCGGCCATGCCCAGCATCATGTTGCGGGCGTTGATCAGGGCTTCGTGGCCCACGCCGCCGGTGTCCTGCAGCTGGAAGTCGAAGCCAGAGGCGTTGCCCAGCTCCTGCACCGCCGGCGGCACGATCGGGAAGACCATGGCGTCGCGGATCTGGGAGAAGGCCCCGAAGGCGCGACCGGCGACGGCCGGCGCCTTCAGATCGGCGCTCTTGCGCTCTTCGAACGGCTTGAGGCTGATGAAGGCCAGGCCGGCGTTCTGACCGGCGCCGGCGAAGCTGAAGCCCGAGACGGTGAAGACCGACTTGACCGCCTGATCCTTGAGGAAGTGGGTTTCGACCTGCTTGAGCACGCTCTGGGTGCGCGCGTCCGTCGCCCCGGGGGACAGCTGCACCAGGGTATAGATGGTGCCCTGGTCTTCTTCCGGCAGGAACGAGGTGGGCATGCGGATGAACAGCACGCCCATCACCAGGATGATGGCGCTGTAGATGGCCATCCAGCGGACGCTCTTGCCCAGGATGCCGCGCACGGCGCCCTGATAGCGGCCTGACAGGTCGGTAAAGCTGCGGTTGAACCAGCCGAAAAAGCCCTTGTCCGAGATCGTGTGACCCTTGGCGACAGGCTTGAGCAGGGTGGCGGTCAGGGCCGGGGTCAAGATCAGGGCCACGACCACCGACAGCAGCATGGCCGAGACGATGGTGATCGAGAACTGGCGATAGATCACGCCCTGCGAGCCGCCGAAGAAAGCCATGGGCACAAAGACGGCCGACAGCACCAGGGCGATGCCGATCAGGGCGCCGCTGATTTCCTTCATCGACTTGCGGGTGGCTTCGACGGGCGACAGCCCTTCCTCGCTCATCACCCGCTCGACGTTCTCGACCACGACGATGGCGTCGTCGACCAGCAGGCCGATGGCCAGCACGACGCCGAACATGGTCAGGGTGTTGATCGAATAGCCGAAGACCGCGAGGATTCCGAAGGTGCCCAGCAGCACGACCGGCACGGCGATGGTCGGGATCAGGGTCGCGCGCCAGTTCTGCAGGAACAGGAACATGACGATGAAGACCAGGATGATGGCCTCGATCAGGGTCTTGACCACCTCGTGGATCGACTGGGCCACGAACGGCGTGGAGTCGTAGGGCACCACATATTCAAAGCCGGCCGGGAAGCTCTTGGACAGCTCGGTCATGCGCGCCTTGACCGCCTCGGCGGTGTCCAGCGCATTGCCGCCGGGGGCCAGCTTGACGGCCAGGCCCGCCGCCGGGGCGCCGTTGAAGTGGGCGTTGAAGACATAGCTTTCCGCGCCCAGCTCGACGCGGGCCACGTCGCGCAGGTGGACGATCGCGCCGCCGGTGCTGTTGCGCAGGATGATGGCGCCGAACTGCTCAGGGGTTTGCAGACGCGACTGGGCCGAGATGGTGGCGTTCAGGGCCACGCCCGGCGTGGCGGGCGTGCCGCCCAGCTGCCCGGCCGAGACCTGGGCGTTCTGGGCCCTGATGGCGGCGGTGACGTCGCTGGGGGTCAGCGCGAAGCTGGCCAGCTTGTCGGGGTCCAGCCAGATGCGCATGGCGTATTGCGCGCCGAACAGCTGGACGTCGCCCACGCCGTCGACGCGGCTCAGCGGATCCTGGATGTTGGCGGCGATATAGTCGGCCAGGTCGACATTGGTCGTGCCCGGGGCCTTGGAATAGAGGCCGACCACCATCAGGAAGTTGCGGGTCGACTTGACCACGCTGAGGCCCTGTTGCTGGACCTCTTGCGGCAGCAGGGCGGTGGCCGTCTGCAGCTTGTTCTGGACCTGGACCTGGGCGATGTCGACGTCAGTGCCGGCCTGGAAGGTCAGGGTGGTGGTGGCCGAACCCGAGCTGTCGCTGGTCGAGGACATGTATTCCAGGCCGTCCAGGCCCTTCATCTTCTGCTCGATGACCTGGGTAACGCTGTCCTCGACGGTCTTGGCCGAGGCGCCGGGATAGTTGGCCGACACCGAAACCTGGGGCAGGGCGATGCTGGGATACTGCGCGATCGGCAGGGTGCGGATGGCCAGGAGGCCGGCCAGCATGATGACGATGGCGATGACCCACGCGAAGATGGGCCTGTCGATGAAGAAACGGGACAACATGGCGACCGGGTCCTAGCGCTTGGCGGCGATGACGGCGGGCTTCACGGGCGCGCCGGGACGGACCTTTTGCAGGCCCTCGACGATGACCTGGTCGCCCGGCTTCAGGCCGCTTGTCACCAGCCACGCGTCGCCAACCATCTGGCGCACGGTGATCGGGCGAGGCTCGGCCAGGCCTTTGGCGCCGACCACCATCACCGTGGCGTTGCCCTTGGGATCGCGGGACACGGCGGGTTGCGGGATCAGCATGCCGTTCTGGGCTGTGGCTGTGCTGAGCGTCGCGCGCACATACATGCCCGGCAGCAGCACGCCATTGGGGTTGGCGAAGGTGGCGCGCAGGCCGACCGAGCCCGTGGCGGGATCGACGGTGACGTCAGAGAATTCCAGCTTGCCGGGGGTGGGATAGGTGGAGCCGTCTTCCAGCTTCAGGGTCACCCGGGCGGAACCCGAGCGGCCGATGCTGCCGGTGGCCAGATCGCGCTGAAGCTTCAGCAGTTCGGCCGAGGACTGGGTCAGGTCGACATAGACCCGGCTGGTGTCCTGAACCGTGGCCAGGGCGGCTGCCTGGCCGGCGGTGACCAGCGCGCCCGGCGTGACCGTGCTCTTGCCGATGCGGCCCGAAATCGGGGCCAGCACGCGGGTGTAGCCCAGGTTGATACGGGCGGCGTCGACATTGGCCTTCTGGGCGGCGACATTGGCGGCGGCCTGCTGGCTGGCGGCCTGGGCGTCGTCATTGTCCTGCTTGCTGACGGCGCCGGTCTCGACCAGGGCCTTGTAGCGATCGGCCTTCAGCCTGGCGGCGGTATAGGCGGCCTGCGCCTGGGCCAGGCCGGCGGCGGCGCTGTTGTAGGCGGCCTGATAGGTGGCCGGATCGATCTGGTACAGCGGCTGACCGGCGCGGACATAGCCGCCTTCCTGGAACAGGCGCGCCTTGACGATGCCGCCGACCTGAGGACGCACTTCGGAGATCAGAGAGGCCGAGGTGCGGCCCGACAGCTCGGTGGTCAGGCTGACCGGCTCGGTCCGGGCAATGACCACACCCACATCGGCAGGGCCTCCAGCGCCCATGCCGGCGGCCCCGCCCTGGCCCTGCCCGCAGGCGGCGAGGGTGAACGCGATAGCGGCGAGCGCGACGGCTGTCGCCGCCGAACGTTGGAATTGCATGACAGATCCCGGTTTTGGATAAAGGCGGTCGGCGCCGGGCCATTGCCCTTGACGTAGACCGGATGATCGACAATCTGAGAATGAACGTTCATTCTCACTCGGGGCTGGACATAAGTGCGAGGCTGTCGCAAGTCAACACCGAGGGTGTCGCTTTTCGGCTGACCTAACGGAAATGTAATGCGAAACGAGATTTGCGATGGGCGATGAGACGCCATCTGCGCGGCCGACGGTAGAAACCCGTCGACAGCAGATCCTCGACGCCGCGTGCGATCAGGTGCGCCAGTCGGGTTTCCACGGCGCCAGCATGGCCGACATCGCCAAGGCCGCCGGTCTGAGCGTCGGCCAGATCTATCGCTACTTCGAGAACAAGGAAGCGATCATCGCCGCCATTGTCGCCCAGGACCTGGCCGAGATGCGCGAGAAGTTCGCCGAACTGGAAAGCCAGCCGGGCGATCTGCTGGAGGTCATGACCAGTCACTTACCCGAGGCCCTGGACAAGTGTTACGACCCGCGCCGCTCGGCTCTGGTGCTGGAAGTCCTGGCTGAGGCGGCCCGCAATCCCAAGGTCGCCACCATCGTCCGCGCTGCGGACGCCCAGGAGCGCGCCCTGGCCATCACCATGCTGGAACGCAGCCGCAAGCCCGAGTGGAGTGATGCTGAGTTCAAGGCGCGGGCCGAGATGATCGGCGTGCTTTTTGACGGGCTTGTCATGCGCTCGGTCAACAACCCTGACGCCGACCGCCGGGCCTTGGCCAAGGTGTTCCACAAGACCCTGGAATGTATCCTCGCCTGAGATCTGGTCGGGCGTGATGCCGCGGGTCCGGCAACGCTGACTAGGGCTTGCGTCGCCGCTCCGCGTGACCCCAAAATCTAGATATAGTTATCGCCAGCTGCGACGATCCGCCGCGATATATAGTCTTTATTTCAAAAATAGTGACCGAATGCGTTGAGTGATTACTCAAATTCCTCAGGTTGCATTTTCGAGTTCTGCGGAAATTTTCGAGGCCGAACCCCGAATTGTGGCCGTTAACCATCCAGATTCATTCGGAATAAACTGCCTGGGTCAAAAGTGCAGGGAGGCAAAAGCCTACCGGCAGTCAAAATGACGTCGGCGATCCTTGAATAGGAAATTTTCGCAATGGCGCTGAACAGCATCAACACGAACAGCGGCGCGCTCATCGCGCTGCAAAACCTGAACACCACCAATTCGGAACTCGCGAACGTCCAGCAGCGCATCAACACCGGCAAGAAGGTGGGCAGCGCTAAGGACAACGGGGCCATCTGGGCGACCGCCAAGAACCAGTCTTCCATGGCGTCCTCGATGAACTCGGTGAAGGACTCGCTGCAACGCGGTCAGTCGACCATCGACGTGGCCCTGGCCGCCGGCGACACCATCACCGACCTGCTGGGCAAGATGAAGGAAAAGGCCCTGGCCGCTTCCGACACCTCGCTCAACACCTCCAGCTTCAACGCTCTGAAGGCCGACTTTGAATCCCTGCGCGATCAGGTGACCAAGGCCGCCACGAACGCCAAGTTCAATGGCGTCAGCATCGCCGACGGCACGACCACCAAGCTGACCTTCCTGGCCAACCAGGACGGCTCGGGCTTCACGGTCACCGCCAAGACCCTGTCGCTGGCCGGTATCGGCCTGTCGACGACCTCGACCTTCGCCGACGCTACCGCAGCCAAGACCATGATCGCCACGGTCACGACCGCACTGGGCACGGCGACCAACAAGCTGGCCTCGCTGGGCACTAGCTCGGTTGGCCTGGACACCCACCTGACCTTCGTCGGCAAGCTGCAAGACAGCCTCGACGCCGGCGTGGGCAATCTGGTTGACGCCGATCTGGCCAAGGAAAGCGCCAAGCTGCAGTCGCTGCAAACCAAGCAACAGCTGGGTGTGCAGGCGCTGTCGATCGCCAACCAGGCTTCGTCCTCGATCCTGAGCCTGTTCCGCTAAGCTTAAGGCTTCACGGAAAACGGAAAGGGCGGGTCCTCGCGGGCCCGCCCTTTTTCGTTCAGGGCAGCAGGTTTCGGCGCAGGGCAGGGACCGCGTCGGCCAGCGCCGTAGCCACCAGGGCCGAGACATAGTCGGCTCCCTCGTGACCCAGGTGGGTATAGTCAAAGGCCTGTTTGGGCGTGCCCATCGGCTCGGCCGCCGCGTTGTTCTGGACCGGTGGCGTTGCGACGGGCGGTGGCGGTGGCGGAACGGTGGCGCCGGGAATCGCCGGCTCGTAAAACCGCGCCTCGATGGTGGTTCCTGACCGGGCAGCGTCGCGGACGCGCGCGTCGGGCGGGCTCTGGGCCAGCCGCATGGCCTCGACCGGGCCCATGGCCTGGACGGCGGCGGAGCTCAAGGCGTGCAGATCGACCAGCGGCGTGCTGGTCTCGGCCGCCACCCTGCGGGTCGCCTGGGCCCATGGACCCAGATCGTCGACCAGCTTGCCGTCCTTGAACTGGCGGCGTGTCAGGGGCGTGACCAGCACCGGCCTGCCCCCGGCGGCCCGCACCTCTTCGACATAGCGCTTCAGATTGGCCGGAAATTCGGTGGCCAGATCGGTCGAGCGGCCGGGCTTGCCCGGCTGGTCGTTGTGGCCAAACTGGATCAGCACATAGGTGTCGGAAAAGCCGCCCGATTTGATCTCGTACATCGCCAGCTTCCACGAGCCCTCGAGCCGGTAGTTGCTGGTGCTGCGACCGCCGCGGGCCAGGTTGATGCAGGCGACGAATGAGGTGACGTGCTTGCCACAGAAACTGGGGCCCCAGCCGCTCTGAACGGCGGTGGTGGAGTCGCCGATCAGCACGATCTTCGGGGATTTGAAGACGGCGGGATCGGTGTCGGGCGTCGCCTGGGCGTGAGCGGCCATGGGGGCGGCGAGCAGGGCGGCGGCGAGGAGGAGGGGTTTGATCATCTCAAGCGTCCCATTGAAATCGCTTGTCATCCCGGAAGCCTCGCAGAGGCTGTCCGGGACCCAGGGGCAACCGCACTGCCTTGGCCCCTGGGTCCCGGCTCTCCGCTTCGCTGCGGCCGGGATGACAAGATGAAAGAGCCAGAGTGCCCTACGCCAGCGCCCGGTACTTGAAGTTCCGGAACCGCGCCGAGCCCTTGCCGGCTGCGTACAGCCCCGGCTTCAGCATCAGGAAGCCGCCGCGCACATTGTGGTGGTAGCCGCTGACCTCCATGCCCCGGTCAAAGCGCTTCCAGGTCGCGCCGCCGTCACCGCTGGTGTGGAAGCTGACGATGTGGCGGGTGTTGCGCAGCCGCATCAGCATCTTGGAGCCATGCGGATTGGCCGGCCGCCCGCGCTCGATGCCGTACTGGTGGGTGACGAAGTTCTTGGCGTCGAACCCCAGGCCGCAATAGAGCTGGCGGTCATAGAACAGGATCAGGCCGGCGCGGGTTTCCGGATCGATGTCGATCTCGCACTCGATCTCATAGGCCTGGTCGCCGTTGACGAAGATCAGCGGCGAGCCCGTTGACGGCGCTTCGCCCGCGCCCTTCAGGGTCAGGACGCCGTCCTGGCGCGACATGCGGTCCTGCTCGCCCGGCTTGGGATCAAAGAAGTTCCACTGCACGCCCAGCTTGTCGGTGGTGAAGTCGTCCGACAGCGCCATGCCGTGCGCCACGGCCTTGCCGCCTTTCGGCTTGGGCAAGGGCCTGGCCAGATCGCCGCCGCCGACCGTGAACCAGCCGTCCTTGGTCCAGGTCACCGGGGCCAGCAGGGTCTGGCGGCCCAGGGTGTAGAAGCCGTTTTCATAGCCGTGATAGACGGTCCACCAGTCGCCGGCCGGGCCCTCGACCAGGGTGGCGTGGCCGCGCGACCACCACTTCTCGGAATTGTCGGTGGTGCGCAAGACCGGATTGTGCGGATCGTCTTCCCACGGGCCGGCCAGCGATTTGGCGCGGGCGACGATGACCATGTGGCCGGTCGGCGGGCCGGCCGTGCCGCCCACGGCGGTGACCAGGTAGTAGTAGTCGCCCTTCTTCATCACCTTGGGGCCTTCGGGCGAGAAGCCCTCGACGTCCCAGTCTTCCGGATAGCGCCAGGGATTATAGACGTGCTCGGGCTTGCCCACGGTCGACAGGCCATCAGGGGCCAGCTGGATGCGGTCGCCGCCCGACAGGAACAGCCAGCGCACGCCGTGCTCGTCGACCACGTGGCCCGGGTCGATATAGCGCGGCAGCTTCAGGTCGATGGGCTCCGACCACGGACCCTCGATCTTGTCGGCCCAGATCACATAGCTGGTGTTGTTGCCCGGAAACTTGGCCGGCAGGTAGATGTAGTAGCGGCCTTGGTGCTTGCAGAGTTCGGGGGCCCAGATCGAGCCGACATTGGTCTTCAGGCTGGCCACGACCGGCGCCCAGTTCACCAGATCCTTGCTGTGCCAGATCAGCAGGCCCGGATAGGCGTCGAACGAGCTGTGGGTCATGTAGTAGTCGTCGCCGTCCTTCAGGATCGACGGGTCGGGCCGGTCGCCGGCCAGGATGGGGTTGAGGAAGGTTCCGTCGCCCAGATCGGCCTTGCGCTGGCCTTCGACGCCCTTGGCCCAGGTCGGGGTTCCGGCGGGGGCGGGGCCGGGCAGGGTTCCCATCTGGGCCTGGCTGGCGGCGGGAACTGCGGCTGCGGCCGCGCCGGTCAGTAGCGAGCCCAGGGCTCCGCGTCGGCTGATCTGGACCATTTTCGTGTTCCTTCCCAAGGCTATTGGCCGCGCGAACTGCTGTCGCGCTGGCGAATGTTACCGGTCACCTAGCGGCAAGTTTCAGAGAATGTCTACCGGTGTCATCGCGATTTTCGCGGGACAACGCTGTCACCTGAACGGTCCGTGGGGAAGGGAAAACCGCACAGCAAAACGCCCGGGAGGCTGAACCTCCCGGGCGTCCTGATCGTGACGGCGTGGAAGCCGGGCGCCTAGCCCTGCATGTCTTCCAGCTCGGTGCCGCGCGTCTCGCGAACCATCTTCTGGACGAAGAAGAACGAGACCAGGGCGCTGAGCGCGTAGAAGCCGTAGGTGACCGGCAGGCCAAGGCCCGCGGCCATGGCCGGGAAGCTGACCGAGATGGCGAAGTTGGCCATCCACTGGGCGAAGCCGGCGACGGCCAGGCCCGAACCGCGGATCTGGTTGGGGAACATCTCGCCCAGCATGACCCACATGACGGGACCCCAGCTGAGGTTGAAGAACACCACATAGGCGTTGGCGGCGATCAGGGCGATCAGGCCGAAATTGCCCGGCAGGCTGAGCGCGCCATTCACCATCGAGCCCTGGAAGAAGCAGTAACCCACGGCGCCCAGGGTGACGGCCATGCCGGCCGAGCCGATCAGCAGCAGCGGCTTGCGGCCGATCCTGTCGATCAGGGCGATGGCCAGCAGGCAGGCCAGGATCGAGAGCGAGCCCGATAGAATGTTGATCTTCAGGCTGTCGTCTTCCGAGAAGCCCACCGACTGCCACAGCACCGAGCCGTAGTAGAAGACGATGTTGATGCCGACCAGTTGCTGGAACACGGCCAGACCGATGCCGGTCCAGACGATCGGACGCAGCTTTCTGGTGATCGGGTCGATCAGGTCGCTCATCTTGGGCTTGTGATGGTCGGCTGACAGCGAGGCACGGATCTCGGCCACCTTCTTGTCGCCCTGACCTTCGCCGAACAGGCGCGACAGGATCTTGGAGGCCTCGGCGTCCTTGCCCTTGGCAACCAGGTAGCGGGGGCTCTCGGGGATCGTCAGCAGGCTGAAGAAGAAGATCGCGGCCGGGATTACCTGCATCCAGAACATCCAGCGCCAGGCCGGGAAGCCGAGCCAGAAGATGGCGGTCGAGCTGCCGGCGGTGTGGGCCAGGATGTAGTTGGCCACGAACGCGCCGGTCAGGCCGGTGATGATCATGATCTGCTGCACCGACGACAGGCGGCCGCGGATGTTGGCGGGGGTGACTTCCGAAATATAGACCGGGCACAGCACGCTGGCGGCGCCCACGCCCAGGCCACCGATCAGGCGGAAGGCGATGAACACCATCGAGTTGTCGGCCGCGCCGGTGCCGATGGCGCTGACCAGGAACAGCAGGGCCGAGATCAGCATCACGGTGCGGCGGCCCCAGACGTCGGCCAGACGGCCGGCGGCGAAGGCGCCGATGGCGCAACCGATCAGGATGGCGCCGACGTTCAGGCCAGTGCCCAGCTTGCTGAGGTTGAAGGCGCTTTCCAGGCCTTCCTGCGTGCCGTTGATGACGCCGCTGTCATAGCCGAACATGAAGCCGCCAATGGTGGCGACGGCCACGATCGCGGCGATAAAGCCCATATTGACCTTGCCGCCGTCGGCGCTCATGCCCGGGCTAGGGCCCGCGCTGGATACTGAAGCCATTGGTTTCCTCCCCGTGGCCCGAAGGCCGTGTTCAGTCCTTGAGCGTCCTTGATGAAGCGCTCGTTGGTCGCGACCTTAGTGTTACCGGTATCAGCGCGCAAGCGGTGAGACTGGGTCGCGACTTTGGCCGCCTTTATGCCGGGTTCGATCTATGCTAGCTAGGCTTAGCTAATAGCGAGTCCGGCCATGCGTACAGTCAACATGCACGACGCGAAGTCGCAACTTTCAAGGTTGGTTGAAGCCGTCGAGAGCGGTGAGACCGACGAGGTGGTGATCGCCCGCAATGGCCGGCCCGCGGCGCGGCTGGTGCCCATGGTGTCGGCCGGCCGCACACCCGTGCGGATCGGCATCGCCAAGGGTCTGTTCGTCGCGCCGGCCGACACCCAGGCCCAGGACGCCGAGGTGGCGGCTCTTTTCCTGGAGCCTCGGGATTGAGGCTGCTGCTCGACACGCACATCGCTCTCTGGACCCTGACCGACGACCCGCGCCTTACGGAAGCGGCGCGTGCGCTGATCCTGGATCCCGCCAACGAGGTCTGCATAAGCGCCGTGACCTTGTGGGAGATCGCCATCAAGCATGGGCTGGGTCGCGAGGGGGCGGGCGCGATGCCGATCTCTGCGCAGGAAGCCCAGCTGCTGTTCAGCGCGTCGGGCTATTCGCTGATCCCGATCACGCCCGAGCAGGCGGTGGCGGTCGAAAGCCTGCCGCGCATCCACGCCGATCCCTTCGACCGCCTGCTGGTGGCCCAGGGTCTCACCGAGGCCCTGATGCTGGTGACGCACGACGCTGTGGTGGCCTCCTACAATGCTCGGATCATCCAGGTCTGACCACGACCCGGCGGGCCTGACCGTTGCCCCAGAACCGCACTCCATGGCCAACCGCAACATTGCCGAAAAGACAGTTGATCCCGGTGTCGCGGCGCGGTCTACAGCGCAACAGGCAGTAGCTATTTACAGTTGTAGTGCTGAAGCGTCGGGCTATCTCGCTCGGGGCTCAGCCCCCGGGAGCGTCCATGCGTCTGAAACTTCTGTTCGTGGCGACCGCGATGGTCCTGCCCGGCCTGGCCATGGCCCAGACGATCCCCGCCCAGACGCCCGCCGCCGCCAGGCCTGTGGACAAGTCCGCCCCGACTGCTGTCGAGGGCGTGGTGGTGACCAGCGATTCTACCGCCATGCGCACCTCGATCGACCGCCGCAGCTACAGCGTCGCCAATGACCTGTCGGCCCGCACCGGCTCGATCGCCGACGCCCTGCGCAACGTCCCCTCGGTCGAGGTCGACGTGCAGGGCAATGTCAGCCTGCGCGGCGACGCCAATGTCACCATCCTGATCGACGGCAAGCCCTCGGGCCAGTTCAACGGCGACGGCAAGGCCGACGCCCTTCAGTCGCTGCCGGCCGACCAGATCGACCGGGTCGAGGTGATGACCAACCCTTCCGCCGCCTTCCGCCCCGACGGCTCGGCCGGGATCATTAACCTGATCACCAAGAAGACCCAGAAGCCGGGCGTGAACGGCTCAGTGCGGGCCAATGTCGGCTCGGGCGGGCGCTACAATGGCGGGATCAGCGCGACCCGCCGCCAGGGCAAGCTGACCCTGTCGGGCGACGCCGGCTATCGTCGCGACGTTCAGCAGTTCGTCTCCGAGACCGACCGCGCCATCCTTGATCAGACCAGTGGACAGTTTCTGCCCAGCACCCAGGATCTGGACTCCCAGAACGAGAGCGACGGCCTGAACCTGCGCGGCGGGCTGGACTATGATCTGGACAAGCAGAACCGCCTCAGCGCCGAGCTGCGCTATCGCGGCATGGCCATGGATAGCGATAGCCGTGAGCTCTATTCCGCTCGAGACGCGGCTGGCGCGGTTTCCCGCAGCTATGAGCGGCTGACCCAGGGCGAGATGAACCGCGACAACGGCGCGCTCAGCGCCGACTGGCGCCGGCAGCTGACGGGCGCCGGCCACGAACTGACCGCCCACGCCGAGTATGAGGTCACCAGCTTCTCGCGCGACGGCCAGGGCGTGACCCGCAACAGTCCGGGCGTCGACAGCTATGAGACCTTCGGTTTCGGCATCGACCAGACCCGCGCCAATCTCAAGGTCGACTACGTCAAGCCGCTGCCGCGTGATGTGAAACTGAAGGCCGGCGTCGATCTGGAGGTCGGCGAGAACGACTATGACAACCGCCGCGCCGCCGGCCCCGCGCCCGGCGCCCTGGTCGTCGACACCGCGCGCACCAACCGCTTCCTGTATGATCAGGACGTCTTTGCCGCCTATGTCACCTACGAGCGGCCGTTCGGGGATTTCACCGTGCAGGGCGGTCTGCGGGCCGAGCAGGTCAATATCGACACCCACCAGCTGACCTCGAACCAGAAGAACAGCAATGACGATTTCAAGGTCTATCCCAGCCTGTTCCTGAGCTACACCCTCAATGAAAACAACACGCTGAACGCCAATTACAGCCGCCGCATCCAGCGACCCCAGGCGCAGGACCTCAATCCCTATCCGGTCTATCAGGACCCCTACAACTACCGGGCCGGCAATCCCGACCTGAAGCCGCAACAGACCGACGCCTTCGAGCTGGGCTGGCAGTACCGCAAGGGCCAGACCTCCTATCTGGCCACCCTGTATCACCGCCGAAACACCCAGAGCGTCACCGACGTGGTCACCGATCTGGGCGGCGGCGTGCTGCTGACCACCAAGCAAAACCTGGGCAAGAACAACAGCACCGGCCTGGAGCTGGCAGCCAATGGCCGCCTGACCCCGACCCTGACCTACAGCGTCAGCAGCAACCTCTTCCGCAACGAGATCGCCGCCGCCAATCTGGGCTTTTCGGGCACGCGCGAGGACACCATGGTCTCGGGCCGCGCCAATCTGAACTGGCAGGTCACGCCCAAGGATTTCCTGCAGGTCAACGCCATCAGCTCGGGCCGTCGCCTGACCCCGCAGGGCTATCGCGAGCCGTTCAGGATGCTCAATCTGGGCTATCGCCGGAAGATCAATGACAAGCTGTCCTTCGTGGTCACGGGCCAGGATGTGCTCAACACCATCGAGGACACGGTGATCATCGACACCCCGACCCTGCGCGACACCACAAGTCGCCAGCCAAGGGTGCGGGCGGTATTTGTCGGCTTCACCTGGCTGTTTGGCGGCGGCAAGCAGCGCGAGCCCGGCTTCGACTTCAGCGGCGCCCAGGTCGGCAACTGAAATCGCCGCCGACCGGCTGTGACGCCGGGTGGTTTCATGTCATAGCGCCAGCGTTACAAGGGATCTGGAGCGTCCATGAGCGTCGTTGCGGCCATCGCCTATGTGGATGGAAAACGGTCCCGCGCGCTGGACCTCGATACGCCTGACGACCTGGTTCCGCGCGAGGGCGAGTTCGTCTGGATTGGTCTGCTGGAGCCGACCAAGGCCGAGCTGGCGGTGCTGCAGGATCGTTTTGGCCTGCACCCCCTGGCGGTCGAGGACGCGCTGCACGCCCGGCAGATGCCCAAGGTGGATCTCTATGGCGACCAGCTGTTCGTGGTGGCCAAGACCGCCCAGCTGGTCGAGGGGCGCATCGAGTATGGCGAGACCGACATCTTCGTGGGGCCCCGCCACCTGATCACGGTGCGCCACGGCTCAGCCCGGGCCCACACCGATCTGCGCGAGCATCTGGAAGCCACCCCCCGCCTGCTGGCCCATGGCGGCGACTATGTGCTGCACGCGGTGCTGGACTTCATCGTCGACGGCTATCTGCCGATCGTCGACGCGATCGATGACGAGATGGCCGAGATGGAGCGGCGGGCGCTGGACAACTTCCTGAGCCGGTCAGAGGTGGCGCGCATCTTCGCCCTGCGCCGCGAGCTGATGCGGTTTCGCAAGCTGCTGGGCCCGATGGAGCAGGTGGCCAGCGAGCTCGAGCACCACGACATGCCGTGCATCGACGCCGAGGTGAAACCCTATTTCCGCGACGTGCGCGACCACATCGTCCGGGTCGCCTCACTGGTCGAGGGGCTGCGCGACGTGCTGACCTCGGTGTTCGAGGTCAGCTCGCTGCTGGAACAGCAACGCCAGGGGGTGATCACCCGGCAGCTGGCGGCCTGGGCCGCCATGCTGGCCGTACCCACCGCCATCGCCGGCATCTACGGGATGAACTTCGAGCACATGCCCGAACTGACCTGGACCTTCGGCTATCCGTTGGCTCTGAGCGTGATCGTCGGCGTCTGCCTGTTCCTGTACTGGCGGTTCAAGAAGACTCGTTGGCTCTGACTCGCCGGGCCGGGCGGATTATTTGGCCGCCTCGACCTTGTCCTGGGTCTTGGTGTCGAAGTCGCTGGCCTCATGGCGTTCGCGCAACTGGCTGGAGGGCTCGCCGAACACGCGGTTGACCATGCGGCCGCGCTTGACGGCGGGGCGCGCGCCGATGGCGTCGGTCCAGCGGATGACGTTCTTGTAGTCCTGCACCGACAGGAACTCGCCGGCCTCGTACAGCAGGCCCTTGGCCATGCCGCCGTACCAGGGCCAGATGGCCATGTCGGCGATGGTGTACTCGTCACCCGCGACAAAGGCGGTCTCGCCCAGGCGGCGGTCCAGCACATCCATCTGGCGCTTCACCTCCATGGCGTAGCGGTCGATCGGATATTCCATCTTGTAGGGCGCATAGGCGTAGAAGTGGCCAAAGCCGCCGCCCAGGAACGGCGCGCTGCCCATCTGCCAGAACAGCCACGACAGGCACTCGGCCCGCGCCGCCGGCTCGGTGGGCAGGAAGGCCCCGAACTTTTCGGCCAGGTGGATCATGATGGCGCCGGACTCGAAGATCCGGATCGGCTCGGGGCCGCTGTGGTCGACCAGGGCCGGGATCTTGGAATTGGGATTGGCCGAGACGAAGCCGCTGCCGAACTGGTCGCCGTCGCCGATATTGATCAGCCAGGCGTCATACTCGGCGCCGGCATGGCCCAGGGCCAGCAGCTCTTCCAGCAGGATCGTCACCTTGACGCCGTTGGGCGTGCCCAGGGAGTACAGCTGCAGGGGATGGCGACCCACCTTCAGGGGCTTGTCATGGGTGGGGCCGGCGATCGGCCGGTTGATCGACGCGAACTTGCCGCCGTTCTCCTTGTTCCAGGTCCAGACCTTGGGCGGCACATAGGCGGGGGCGTCGGACATGGCAGGCTCCTGGTGACGTTCGAGCGCTTGGGCGCTTCTGGCGTGGACCAATGTGGCGGGTCATGCGTGACTGCGCCAGTCCAGGCGGCGGTATTTGATCGTCGATCGACGTTTCCCTAGGGTATCCAGGCCGCTAGGCGAGTTTCGGGAAAGCGGCGAGTCGATCACGGCTGGCGCGGGTTGCTTTTGGGGTGGATCGATGTCGAAGTTTTCGGGCCTGATGGCCGCGCTGATCCTGACCTGCGCGCCGGGCCTCGCCACCGCCCAGGCGCCTGACAGGCCGGCGGTCGCCGCACCGGTCAAGGCCATCCATGAAGAAGGCTTCGTGCGCATCGGCGGGATCGAGCAGTGGGTCACGATCCACGGCGACGACCGCTCCAGGCCGGTGATCCTGATGGTGCACGGCGGGCCGGGCAATCCGATGACCCCCTACGCCAATCCCTATTTCCAGGCGTGGGAGAAGGACTTCGTCATCGCCCAGTGGGACCAGCGCGGCGCCGGCATGACCTTCGGCCAGAGCCCGCCCGCCGAGGGCGAGGCCCTGACGGTGGAGCGCCTGCGCGATGACGGGATCGAGGTGGCGGCCTACGTCAACCAGCGCCTGGGCAAGCAGAAGCTGATCCTGATGGGCGGGTCGTGGAGTTCGATCCTGGGCACGCACATGGCCAAGGCGCGGCCGGACCTGTTTCATGCCTATGTCGGCTCCTCGCACCTGGCCCGGTCCACCGACAACCTGAAGGCCAGCTATGATCGAACCCTGGAGCTGGCCCGCGCCGGCGGTGACCAGGACGCGATCGGCAAGCTCGAGACCGTGGGTCCGCCGCCCTGGACCAATCCGCGCAACTTCGGGATTATCCGTCGCATCACCCGTAAGTACGAGGGCGCCCGCACCGATCCGGCGCCGGCCGAATGGATGACCCGCGCCCCCGCCTATGAGACTCCCAAGGCCCTGGCCGACTACGAGGGCGGCGAGGACTATTCCTACATCGAGTTCGTCGGCATGAAGGGCGAGGGGATGTATTCGAAGACCGACCTCTACGCCCTGGGCCCCAAATTCGCCCTGCCGGTCTATGTCATCCTGGGCGAGCAGGACCTGATCTCGACCCCCGAGGTCGCTCGCGCCTGGTTCGACACGCTGCAGGCCCCCGACAAGGCCTTCGTGCTGCTGCCGCGCACCGGCCACGATCCCAATCCGGCCATGGCGGCGGCCCAGCTGGAGATCTTGAAGACCAAGGTGCTACCGCGGATCGGCAAGGGCGGCTGAGGGCGCAGGCCCGGTTCAGGCAGGCGTGCCGCTGAGGATCGTCTCGGGCGCCGATTATGATCCTGTCGCGGGGAATTCCAGCAGCCGGGTGTCGTAGCCCAGCGCCTTGGCGCGTTCGACCAGCTTGGCGACCTGGGCCTGGGTCGGTTGAGGGTCGCGCGTGTAGATCCACAGATCGTGGAAGCGGGGATCGGCCGAAATGAACCAGCTGTAGTCGTCCGCCCGCTCCAGAACCCAGTAGTCACGCGGGATCCGGAACAGGCCGAAGACGCGATAGCTGACGTGCAGCTTGGCGTTGGTCCCCGGATCCATGATGCGCGCCGGGCCGCCGATGGTCTTCAACTTGCCCGTCGGTGATCCGGCGCGACAGAAGTCCAGCACCGTGACCTTGTCGCCGCCGCGCGGCGTATAGGTGGTGCCGCCCGCCACGCAGCCATCGGTGAGCGACATGGGCCGTCGTCCGATCTCGTACCATGTGCCGGTGTAGAACCGCGCCGCGTCAATCGTCGCGGCGGGTTTCAGAGCGCTGGTGGACGCGCCCGTCGAGGCGCACCCCGCGAGGAAGAGCAGGCTCGAAGCGATCAGCAGGGCGCGCATGGAGAACTCCGTCTTGAGGCTCAAGCTACGGATCGATGCGCCCTGCGGATGCTTGGCGGGGGAGAGGCCGTCTTCCCAAGCCACCGCGACAGGGATTGGAGCCTAGCGCCCCCGACGGGCTGGTGGGTCAGCTGCCTGAGTCGGCGAAGCGTCATTGCATGATGACCCCGCCGTTCAAGACCAGCCACAGGACCAGAAGCGTGGGCACGATGACGCGATGAACGATCATGCGCTGCACGACGATGAGCGCAATCAGAGGCAGGCAGTAGAGGGGAAGCTCCCATCCCCAATCGAAGAACCACTGGATCAGGCGCTCTGCGCTTCCCAGCCTGTTAAGTACGCCTGCCGCCGCAAAGGCGATGATCATGCCGATCAGGGCGCTCCAGACATAGCGGTTCGAGGATCGGTAGTGATCCATCATGTCCAGGTCCAGGGCTTCACCCTCGTCAGGCAGGACGGCCTTGGCGGCCAGGAACATGCAGATCAGCTGGATCAGGATCAGCAGGAACTGCCACAGCGGCGTGTTGGTCCAGTCGGTGTACCAGGCGATCCACCAGCTCCGGACGATCACCACAAAGACCAGGCTGGCGGCCGTCATGGGCAGCCAGTCCCAGCGCGTGCGGCCAAAGCGCCGCAGCAGGGCGTGAACGCTCACGACCATGTCGCTGATCGCCAGGCCGGTGATGATGGCCAACAGGCCCAGAAAGTATTCTTTGATCTCCACCAGAAGTCCCCCCGCCGTCTCTTGAAGCGGAACGGCTGGACGCCAGTCGCAGCATGATTCCGTCAGGGTCGTGAACCCGCGCGTATCGAGCAGGGCGTGCGGTCAGGTTTCGGGGGTGACAGGGGCTGTAAACAAGTGGCATGCTTGCTGTCATATTGTGCGCCCCGGAACGGTCCGGGCGGCGGTTCCGGGAGCTTTCCGATGCAGGTCACCAATGCCCACGGCCCGACCCAGGCCCAGCAGCTCGCCGCGTTTCAGCGGGACGACGGCAAGCCGATCTACATGCTCAACCTGCTGAAATTCCGCGATCGCGCCGTCTATCCCGACGGGCGCGAGACCACGCTGACCGGCGCTGAGGCCTATGCCCTCTATGGCCGTGCCGTCAGCAAGATGATCGCCGAGGCGGGCGGCAAGCTGGTGTTCAGCGCCCAGGTGCGCGGCCTGCTGATCGGCGAGGTCGAAGGACCGTGGGATTCGGTGGCGGTGATGATGTACCCGTCCTTCAAGGCCATGGCCGAGATCCTCGGTTCTCCGGGCTATGCCGAGATCCACGTCCATCGTGACGCCGGGCTGGAAGGCCAGGTGCTGATCGAAACCGTGATGGGCTGAAGCCTGCGGGGCTTATGGGAGGGTCTGCAAGATGTCGAGTTTCTGGGTCTGGGTTGTCGCCCTTGGTCTCTATGCGCTGTTCCTGGCCTGGTATGTGAACTGGCGCGGCCCGCTGTCGGCGGCCGAGGTCACCGACCTGATCGGCCGGATGAAGGCCGCCAGCATTGGTCGGGGCGGGGCCGACGAACTGCCGACCCTCGAGCGCTTCCTGGCCGAGGACGACGGGCGCGAGTTCTTCATGCTCAACGTCATCCGCATGGCCGACGGACCGGTGGCCGATCCGGCGACCGGCGCACTGAAGCCCGCCCGCGAGGTGATGGAAGGCTATACCCGCATGTTCCTGCCGGCCCTGTTCCGGCGGGGCGGCCATCCGGCCCTGGCCGCGCGGCAGGTCGGGGGCCTGGTCGATACCTGGGGGATCGAGGACTGCCCCAAATGGTCGATGATGGGCTATGTCCGCTATCGCAGCCGGCGGGACCTGGCCCAACTAGTCTGTGATCCGCGCTTTGGCGGGGCCCACGCCTTCAAGCACGCGGCCATGCCCCAGACCTTCAACTTCCCGACCCGGCCGATGATCATGACCCTGGCAGGACCCCGGCTGTGGGTCGGGCTGATCCTGGCCCTGCTGGCCGCCCTAGCCCAGGTGGCGCTGCTGTTGGCGGCGTCGGCGGGTTGAGCCATGTCGCCACAGGCCTGACCCTCCGCTCTACCGAGCCTTTGCCCGGTGGAGCGGAGCCAGGACTCAGTGGTTGTGCCGGGGCAGCTTGCTGGCCAGATCCTGATACTTGACCGCAAATTCCAGCACCCCGCCGGTCTCCAGCTGGCCGGTATGGGCCCGGTAGATCTCCTGCCAGGGCGTCATGGTTTCCGGCACGGGCGGCAGGCCTTCCTTCCGGCGTTCGGCGATCACCGCCTCGTCCACCAGGGCGTCGCAGCGGCCGGTGTTGAGGTCGATGCGGATGGTGTCGCCGGTGCGCAGCCACGACAGCCCGCCGCCGATCGCGCTTTCGGGCGAGGCGTTGAGGATCGAGGGGCTGTCGGCGGTGCCTGATTGGCGACCGTCGCCCAGGGTGGGCAGGCTCATGATGCCGCGCTTCAGCAGGGCGTCCGGCGGCTGCATGTTGACCACCTCGGCCGAGCCGGGCCAGCCGATCGGACCGGCGCCGCGGATCACCAGGATGCAGTGCTCGTCGATGTTCAGGGCCGGGTCGTTGATCCGCGCGTGATAGTCGCCCGACCCGTCGAACACGATGGCGCGGGCCTCGAAGATGTCTTCCTTGCCCGGATCGCTCAGGTAGCGGGCGCGGAAGTCGGGACCGATGACGCTGGACTTCATGATCGCGAAGTCGAACAGGTTGCCCTTCAGCACCAGGAACCCGGCCTTTTGCGCCAGCGGCTGGGCGTAGGGGAAGATCACCTCGCGGTCCTTCGTCTCGCGGCCTTCCAGGTTTTCCGCCATGGTCTTGCCGGTGACGGTCAGGACGTCGCCGTGCAGGCGGCCATTCTGTAGCAGCTCCCACAGCACGGCCGGCGCGCCGCCGGCCCGGTGGAAGCGCTCGCCCAGATACTTGCCGGCCGGCTGCATGTTGACGATCAGCGGGATGTCATAGGCCGCCCGCCAGTCGTCGGCGGTGATCTCCAGACCCGCATGGCGGGCCATGGCCACGATGTGCGGCTGGGCGTTGGTCGAGCCGCCGGCCGCCGCGACCAGGGCGATGGCGTTCTCGAACGCCTTCTGGGTCAGGATGTCCTTGGGCTTGATGTCTTCATAGGCCAGGTCGACGATCCGCTGGCCGGTGCGATAGGCCATCTGGCCGCGCTCGCGATAGGGGGCGGGGATGGCCGCGCAGCCGGTCAGGGACAGGCCCAGGGCCTCGGCTACTGCGTTCATGGTCGAGGCCGTGCCCATGGTGTTGCAGTGACCGGCCGAGGGGGCGCTGTCGGCGGCGCGCTGGATGAACTCTTCCTCGTTGATCTCGCCGGCCGCCAGCTTGCGGCGCGAGCGCCAGATCACCGTGCCCGAGCCGACCAGTTCGCCGTCATGCCAGCCGTCCAGCATCGGTCCGCCCGACAGCACAATGGCCGGGATATTGACGGTGGTGGCGGCCATGATGCCGGCCGGCGTGGTCTTGTCGCAGCCGGTGGTCAGCACCACGGCGTCGATCGGATAGCCGTGCAGGGTCTCGACCAGGCCGAGGTACGACAGGTTGCGGTCCAGAGCCGCCGTCGGGCGACGGCAGTTCTCGAAGATCGGGTGGACCGGGAACTCCATCGGAATGCCGCCGGCGTCGCGGATGCCGTCGCGGATCCGGTTCACCAGGTCCAGGTGGATGCGGTTGCAGGGCGAGATGTCGCTGCCGGTCTGGGCGATGCCGATGATCGGCTTGCCGCTGCGCAGCTCTTCCGGCGTGATCCCGTAGTTCATGAACCGCTCCAGATAGAGGGCGGTCATGTCGATATGGTCGGGATTGTCGAACCAGTCTCGCGAGCGGAAGCGGCGAGGCGTTCTATTCGGGGCGGTCAAGGCGCACCTCGTACTGGGGCTGGCCGGCGACATCGACATCGACGGCGAACAGGCCGCCGGCTTCGGGCCAGGCGGCGAGGGTCTCGTCGCTCAGGCCCTTGCGGGCGGTGGTGAAATAGAGGGTCTTCAGACGCGGGCCGCCAAAGCACGGCTTGGTGACATTGGGGGCGGGCAGGGCGATGCGGTCGACGATCTCGCCCTGCGGCGAGATGCGCAGCACCGACGCGCCGCCCCACAGGGCGGTCCACAGATAGCCTTGTGAATCGACCACCGAGCCGTCGGGCCAGGCGTGGTCGATGTCGATGCGGGCCAGCACGCGCTTGTTGGTCAGGTCGCCGTCGGCGTCGACGTCATAGGCCCAGATCGTCTTGGCCAGGGTATCGGTGTGATAGAAGGTCTTGCCGTCCGGGCTGACGCACGGG
This sequence comes from Caulobacter sp. FV1ye13L, assembly GCF_058681155.1. The sequence continues at coordinate 162,323 of NZ_CM178732.1, read as the reverse complement.
CCGTTGGTGATGCAGACGCCGTCGTCCTGCTTGACCGTTTCGCCGGCGGCGGTCAGGCGATACAGGGCGCCGCTGGCGGCTTCCTCGCCGTCGTGCATGGTGCCGAACCACAGGCGGCCTTGGGCGTCGATGGTGGAATCGTTGGGGCGGTTGTCCAGTTCCGGAGGCTCGATCTCGCCCAGGAAGGCGAAGCCGCCGGTCGCGGGATCAAAGCTGTGCAGGCCGCTCTTCAGCCCGGCGATGAAGCCGTCTTCACCGGCGATGGGCGCGACAAAGGTCACCTGCTCGGGGGCGGGAAAGCTCTGCTGCGCGCCGGTGGCCGGATCGTAGCGGTGGACGGTGTGGCCCTTGATGTCGACGAACCACAGGGCGTCGCGATGCCAGATCGGGCCCTCGCCGAGAGTGGCTTTCAGGTCCCAGACGCAGGTGGGGGTCGGCATACGCATAATCTCCTTAGCCCTCCCCCTTGATGGGGGAGGGTTGGGTGGGGGTGATAGGGCGATTGCCGGCGGAACCGCCGCAGCACCCCCATCCCCAACCCTTCCCCCATCAAGGGGGAAGGGGGCAACCCCTACCGCCAGCCGGCGTCGATCCAGTACTCATGGCCCGTGCACAGGGCCGCATCGTCCGAGGCCAGGAACAGCACCAGGGAGGCCACGTGGTCGGGGACCAGGCGCCCCTTCAGGCACTGGGCCTTGACGATCTCGGCCTCGCCTTCGGGCGTGTACCACTTCTCCTGGCGCTTGGTCTTGACGTTGCCGGGCACCACGCAGGTGACGCGGATGTCGTCGGGGCCTAGCTCGCGGGCCAGGGCCCGGGTCATGCCCTCGATGCCCGCCTTGGCGGTTTCGTAGAGTACCAGATCCTCCAGACCCAGGTGCCAGCTGATCGAGCCGAAATTGATGATCGCCCCGCCGCCGCGCCTGGCCATGCCGGGCGCGACCGCCTGGGCAGCGAACAGCATGTGGCGCAGGTTCACGCCGATGCGGTTGTCCCAATAGGCGGGCGTGATGTCGGCCAGCTTGTGGCGGTCGTCATTGCCGGCGTTGTTGACCAGCACGTCGATGTCGCCGATCTCGGCCAGCACGGCCTTCAGGCTGTCGAGGTCCATCAGGTCGCAATGCCTGTAGACCGGCGCGATGGCCGCGTTCGGCGTCAGCGCGTCGACCAGGGCCATGGAGTCCGCATCGACGATGTCGAGGAAGATCACCTCGGCGCCCTGGCGCACGAAGCCGGCGGTCAGGCCGGCCCCGATGCCGCTGCCGCCGCCGGTGACGACGACGCGCTTGCCCTTCAGGCTGGGATAGATGGCTGAGGACATGCGGCTTACGACCAGGAATACGAGGTTTTGGTCTGGGTGAAGAACTCGACCGCCGCGAAGCCCTGTTCGCGGGCCCCGTAGCTGGAGCTCTTCGAACCCCCGAACGGCACGTGATAGTCGACGCCGGCGGTGGCCAGATTGACCATGGTCATGCCGGCCTTGGCGTGACGCTGGAAGTGGCGGGCATACTTCAGCGAGGTGGTGGCGATGCCGGCCGACAGGCCAAACTCGACGCCGTTGGCGACCTCCAGGGCTTCCTCATAGTCCTTGACCCGGATGGTCGAGGCGACGGGGCCGAAGACTTCCTCATTGTTGATCCGCATGTTGCGATCGGTGTCGGCGATCAGGGTCGGCTGCACGTACCAGCCGGGGTTTTCCAGCTGTAGGCGCTGGCCGCCGGTGACGATGCGGCCGCCCTCGCCGGCGGCAATGTTGATATAGCGGTATGACGTTTCCATCTGGTCTTCGGAGACCGCCGGACCGATCTGGGTGTTGGGGTCGAGGGCGTCACCGACCCGCAGGGCGGCGATCTTCTCGGCCAGCAGGGCCACGAAGCGATCGTGGATGCCGTCGGTGACGATCAGGCGCGAGCTGGCGGTGCAGCGCTGGCCGGTGGCGAAGAACGAGCCGTCCAGAGCGATGGCGACGGCGCGTTCCAGGTCGGCGTCGTCCAGCACGATCAGCGGGTTCTTGCCGCCCATCTCCAACTGCACACGGGCCTGACGGGCCACAGCGGCGGCGGCGACTTGCGCGCCCACGCCCTGCGAGCCGGTGAACGAGACGCCGTCGACGTCCTTGTGCTTGACCAGGGCGTCGCCCATCGAACCGCGACCAAACAGCATGTTGAACACGCCGGCCGGAGCGCCGCATTCCTGCATGATGTCAGCCAGCACCGAGGCGGTGGCCGGGGTCGGGCCGGCGGGCTTGATCACCACGGTATTGCCGAAGGCCAGGGCGGGTGCCGCCTTCCAGGCCGGGATGGCGATCGGGAAGTTCCAGGGGGTCACGAGACCGAACACGCCGACGGCCTGGCGATAGGTCTGGATCTCGACGCCCGGACGGGTGCTTTCCAGGTTCTGGCCGTGGCGGCGCAGGGCCTCGCCGGCGAAGTACTTGAAGATGCGGCCGGCGCGGACGGTCTCGCCCACGCCTTCCGGAACCGTCTTGCCCTCTTCGCGGGCCAGAAGACGGCCGATATCAGCGCTGCGGGCGATGATGGTCGAGCCGACCTTGTCCAGCAGGTCCGAGCGAACCTCAGGCGAGCTTTCCGACCAGCTCGGGAACGCCTTCTTAGCGGCGTCAACGGCGGCGTCGACTTCGGCGGAACCGCCGTTCGGGACCATGGCGACCACGTCATTGGTGTTCGACGGGTTCAGGCTCTGGGTCGGGGCGTCGGAGGCGACGCGTTCGCCGCCGATAAAGTGGCGCAGGGTGTCGGTCATGGGACGAGGTCCTCGAAATACGAAAAGTTAGAGCAGGCCGCGGCCGGCCAGATTGCGGATCAGGGCGCTGATCCCGAACGTCCAGGGCTTGGCCTGGTCGCAGGTGGTCACCTCGTTTTCGAGGACGCCCAGTTTCGGGGTCGAGACGCGGACGCGGTCGCCGACCTTGTGGGTGAAGCCCTGGCCGGCCGTGTCGCGGTCCTGGATCGGCGCGAACATCGTGCCCAGGAACAAAGCAAAGCCGTCGGGATACTGGTGCTGCTTGCCGAACGCTTGACCGGCCAGAACGGCGGGGTCGCGGCTGATCAGGCTCATGTTGGAATGGCCATCCAGCACGAAATTGTCGCGGCCGGTGATCTTCAGCTCGACCTCGGCTGAGCGCACGTCGTCCAGCGAGAAGCCGTCGTCGAACAGCCGCACGAACGGACCAATGGCGCACGAGGCGTTGTTGTCCTTGGCCTTGCTGAGCAGCAGGGCCGAGCGGCCTTCGAAGTCGCGCAGATTGACGTCGTTGCCCAGAGCCGCGCCGCGGATCTGGCCCGATCCGTCGCACAGCAGCACGACTTCCGGCTCGGGATTGTTCCAGTGGCTGTCGGAGCGCACGCCGACCTGGTCGCCCCAGCCCATCGACGACAGGGTGGGGCCCTTGGTGAAGATCTCGGCGTCGGGGCCGATGGCCACTTCCAGATACTGCGACCACAGGCCGTCCTGGATCAGGGTCTGCTTCAGGCGCTCGGCGCCCTCCGAGCCCGGATCGACGCTGCGCAGGTCGCCGCCCATGCTGTCGGCCAGCTGTTCGCGGATCTTCAGGGCCTCGGCGGCGTCGCCCCGGGCCCGTTCCTCGATCACCCGCTCCAGGGTCGAGACGGCGAAGGTGACGCCGGCGGCTTTAAGGCATTGCAGATCGACGGGGGCCAGCAGCTTGGCGGCCGCTTCGCCCGAGGCGTCGGCCCAGACAGGGCGGATATCCAGCTCTTCCAGAGGTCCGCGATCCTCGCCGCGCGGGATCGCCGCGCCGGGCGCATAGGCGTTCATCAGGTCGGCGACCGTCGGGGCGATCTTCGACATGTCTTCTATGCGTCCGCCGCGCACCAGCACGGGGGTCGGGCCGTCGCCGAAGTCGATGCGGCCCAGCAGGGTCGCGTCTTGCCAGTCTTCCGGAAGGAATTGCGTCACGCCCACGGCGTCGTCTCCCCGTCTCGAGCGTCTGGACCTCGCCCCACCTTGGACGGCCGCGCTCGTTCATGCTCGTGCACTTGTTAGCGCTAACATGTGGGGGCGGCAAGCGTTTGTCAGACCAATAGTGGGGACATCCTTGCGCGGTGAGAACGGCTAGTTCGGCGCCGGCCCGGTGGAATCCCGCACGATCAGGGTGTGCGGATGCATCAACTGCCGGGGCTCGCCCGTCCCGTCGCGCTTGCGGCGGATCTCTTCCAGCACCAGATCCACCGCCGCGCGGGCCATGGCGGCGATCGGCTGGTGGACGGTGGTCAGGGGCGGCCAGATATTGGCGGCGATCGAGGTGTCGTCGAAGCCGACAATCGAGACATCGCCCGGCACGTCCAGTCCCAGGCGATGGGCCAGGCCCGCGGCGGCGGCGGCCATGTCGTCATTGCAGGCGAAGATCGCGGTGGGGCGAATATCGCTGGCCAGCAGCCGCTCGGCCGCCTCCAGGCCCGAGCGGTAGGTGAAATAGCCCTGCTCGACCCGCACGTTCTCCAGGGGAATCCCGGCGGCCTTCAGCGCGGTCATGAAGCCGTCCAGCCGTTGCTGGCTGACCGTCTGGTTGGGGTGGCCCTTGATGAAGCCGAAGCGCTTGTGGCCCAGGGCCAGCAGGTGCTGGGTCAGCTCGTAGGCGGCGGCCTCGTTGTCAATACGGATGGTGGCCATGTCGGAGCTGGTCATGCCCGGGGCCACGCCGACGGCGGCGGCCCCGGAGGCCTTCACCTCGGCCAGCACCTGGGGCGATTCGCACAGCGGCGGCGGCAGGATCAGGCCGTCGACCCCGGTGCGCAGCAGGCGGGTCAGGGTGGCGCCGGCCAGTTCGGGCTCGGCGCATTTCTCGATGACAACCTGCGCGCCCGTGCGGCTGCTCTCGTCCAGCGCTCCGACCAGGAACTCCGACAGATAGCCGGTCGAGGGGTTGTCATACAGCAGGCCGATGCGGAACGGGGCCGATCCGGCCAGGCTGCGGGCGGCGGGATTGGGGGCGTAGTTGAGGTCGGTGATCGCCTTCTCGACCAGGGCCCGGGTCTCTTCCTTGACGGTGGTCTCGCGGTTGATCACCCGCGAGACGGTCATGGGCGACACGCCGGCGCGCGCCGCGACATCGCGGATCGTTGCGCTCTGCGTGGTGCGACGCCTCTGGCGTTCCGGCGGTAAGCTCATGGTTGACCCGTCCCTTTGGGAGCGGAGACTAGACCGGTTCGGAGCATCAGTGGAAGCCGGGGGTTGGAGGGGCCTTCTCACCCTGTGCGAGACGGATGTAGGAAACGGGGATGACACCCTTCGGCGCTCTCATCCTCACTGGCGGCGGCTCGCGCCGGATGGGTCGCGACAAGGCCGCGCTGGACTGGGACGGCGCGCGGGCGGTGGATCGGGTGGCCGAGCTGGCGCGTACGGTCGGGGCCCGGGCGGTGCTGTCTGTCGGAGCCGATCTGGGTCTGCCGTTCGTGCCGGATCCCGAGCCGGGCGCGGGGCCGGTGGGCGGTGTGCTGGCCGGCGTGGAGGCGCTACGGGCGCTGGACCTGGAGCGGGCGCTGATCTTGGCGGTGGACGCGCCGACGCTCACCGTTGAGGATTTGACCCTGCTGCTGGCGGCCGACGCGCCCGGCGCGGCGTTCGAGGGGTTGCCGCTGCCGATGGTCCTGACCTTCTCCGCCCTGCCCGAAGGCGCCGAGGCCGGCTGGCCGCTGCGGCGACTGGTCGAGCGCGCGGGGCTGGCGGTGGTGGCCATGCCGGTTGGGTCGGAGACAAGGCTGCGGGGGGCGAATACGCCGGAGGAGTGGGCGGCGTTGCTCCCTTCCCGTCGGCGGATGGGGGAAGGGCCGGGGATGGGGGTGAACGCGAAGCGTTCAACCGACGACTAAGGCGAGCGGCGTGGATTGGGGTGGAACCGCTGAGGTCACCCCCATCCCAACCCTTCCCCCATCCGCCGACGGGAAGGGCTCTTCAATACACATCCCGCCGATAGCGCCCAGCGTCCGTCAGCCGCTCCAGGCCCTCGGCCCCGAGGATCTCGACCAGCGCCGCGTGGACCTCGCGCGACATCCCTTCCAGCGATCCGCAGACCATGATCGTCGCGCCGTCCGCCACCCACGCCCGCACGGAGTCGGCCGCCTCGCGCAGGCGATGCTGCACATAGACCCGCGTGGCCTGGTCGCGGGAGAAGGCCAGGTCGAGGCGCTCAAGTGCGCCGGTCAGCACCCAGCCGGCCAGTTCGTCATGATGGAAAGCGTCATGCGCCGCCGTGCGCTCGCCAAACAGCAGCCAGTTGCGGCCACGCCCTGCGGCGGCGCGGGCCTTGAGGTGGGCGCGCAGTCCGGCCAGACCCGTGCCCGCGCCGATCAGGATCATCGGCGCGTCGGTGTCCGGCGCATGGAAGCTGCGATTGACCCTGACGCGGGCGTCGATCGCCGCGCCCTCTTCGGCGAAGCGGCACAGCCAGCCCGAGCCCAGGCCCGGCTGACCATCGGCGCTGGGCATCAGGCGCACGATCAGCTCGATCGCGCCATCGGCGGGCAGGGAGGCGATGGAATATTCGCGGTGCGGCAGGGCGGTCAGGCGCTCCAGCACCGCCTCGCCTGTCAGGCCGATCAGGGGCTCGACGTCTTGCGGCAGGCGGCGGGCGGCCAGAGCCTGGGTCATGAAAACCGGCAGGCCCAGGCGGGCGATCAGGGCGGCGACCTCAGCTGGATCATTGCGCGGACCGATCTCGACGATGTCGCCGGCTGACCAGTCCAGAACGCCGTCCTGCGGCTCCAGTCGAATGTGCCACGCCTCGCCGCCAGGACTGCCGGGATTGAGCAGGCGGCGCTGGGTCAGCGTCCACGGGCCATAGGCCGGACGGGTCCAGCCGGGCGCGTCGGTTTGGCCGGTCAGGACAGCCAGATGGGCCTGCCAGTGACGCAGGGCGGCCTCTTCGCCGTTGTCGACCTCCACGCGGTCGAACAGCGGCGCTGCGCCATGCCGGGCCAGCCAGGCGTCCAGCGCGCGGCCAAAGGCGCAGAACTGGCTGTATTCGCTGTCGCCCAGGGCCAGCACGCCATAGCGCAGGGCCGAGAGGTCAGGCTCGGCCGCCATCACGTCGCGGATGAAGGCCCGGGCCGGGTCGGGGGCGTCGCCTTCGCCGGTGGTGCTGACCACGAACAGGGCGCGACCGGCGCTGGCCAGATCTGCGGCGGTGACGGCCGAGAGATCGCGCAGGACCACCGGCGCGCCGCCGGCGGTCAGGGCCGTGGCGGTGGCGCGGGCCAGTTCCTCGGCGAAGCCGGTCTGGCTGGCATAGGCGACCAGCACCGGCTCGCCCGCGCCTTGCGCCAGGGCGGCGGCCTCGCGGCGTTCGGCGCGCCGGCGCAGGGCGTGGCGGGTGGCGATAAGGCTGCAGAAGGCGATCCAGACCAGGGCGACACCGGCGGCGGCGAGGTGGCGCCGGGTCTCGGGATCCAGGGCGGCGAAATCGATCATGCGTCGAGCATGGCCAGCAGGGCCGGGGACAGGCGCTCTTCCAGGCCTTTTGCCGCGCGGCTGACGATCAGGGCGGGCAGATCGTGCGCGGTGGCGAAGGCCAGAGCCGCCTCCGGTCCCATGACGGTGAGCGCCGTGGCCCAGGCGTCGGCGTCCATGCAGGTCCAGGCCAGCACCGTGACGCTGACCACGCCATGGTCGCCGGGCGCGCCGGAGGCCGGGTCCAGGGTGTGGGCGTAGCGGCGGCCGTCGTGGTCAAAGAAGCGGCGATAGTCGCCCGAGGTCGCCACCGACAGGCCATGCAGGGCGACTACGGTCTGCAGGGCGTCATTGGCTGTTGGCGGGCGCTCAAGCTCCACCCACCAGGGCTGGCCATCGGGTTTTGCGCCGGTCCCGCGCAGCTCGCCGCCGACCTCGACGAGATAGGACTTCACGCCGGCCCGCTCCAGGGCCTGCGCGGCCTGGTCGACGCCAAAGCCTTTGGCGATGCCGTTGAGGTCCAGGCGCAGGGACCCCGGCTGGAACAGGGCGTCGCCGTCCATCACCAGACGCTTCCAGCCGCTGGCTTCGAGCGCGGCCAGGGTCGCCTCGCGCGGCGGCGGCTCGCCCGGGAAGGGGCGGGGGCCAAAGCCCCAGAGGTCGGTCAGGGCGCCCAGGGTCGGGTCAAAGGCGCCGTGGGCGGCCTCGGCGACGGCGATGGCGCGGCGCACCACAGTGGCCATGTCGGCGGGCAGGGGTGTCCAGCTTCCGGCGGCGCTGCGGTTGTAGCGCGACAGGTCCGACAGCGGCTCCCACGGGCTCATCTGCGCCACCACGGCGTCCAGGGCGCGCTGGACCATGGCAGTCAGGCCCGGGATATCGGCGGCCGGCTGGGCGACCAGTTTCACCGACCAGGTCGTGCCCATGGTCTGACCCGCGAGCGCATGCGCCACGCCGCCGAGCGGGCGGGCGGGTGGCTCGGTGAGGAGGGGGACGAGGACGCGGGTCATGGGTGTCAGGCTCGATCTCGATCCTTCCCCCTTTAATGGGGGAAGGGCAGGGATGGGGGTGAAGGCGCTGGCCGGTTTCACGAAGGTCGCGCCACATCCTGCGGCGCTGTCACTCCCATCCCCAACCCTTCCCCCATCAAGGGGGAAGGGGGCTTTTCCTAAGGCCGTTGCGCTTCGAGCACGGCGGTGTAGCTGGCCGAGAAGCCGTCGCCGGCCAGGGCCGTCACGGGCGCCGGAGCGGCGGGGGCCGCACCGGGGGCGCCCATGCCGCCGCCTGGACCGCGACCGGCGCTCTCGCCGCCGCGCGCCGTGGCGTTGACCCAGTACATGCCGGCGTCCGGCAGGGTGAAGGTCACCGCGCCGTCAGCGCCCGCCTTGACCTTGATCTCGCCGGGCGTGGACCGCCAGCGTGCGCCGCCGGGCACGAAGGTCACCTCGAGGCCGGCGGCGGGCTTGCCGTCGAGCAGGAACCGGAAGGTCGCAGCCTCGCTGGCCACAATGTCGGTCGGGTGGGTCACGGGCACCAGCTCCAGGCCCTTGCCGGTGGGCTTGAAGACCTCGGTGGTCGGCTTGTCCCGCGTGACATAGGTCTCGTTGCGATTGCTGCCCGTGATGGTCTTCAGGTCGGCGGCATTGGCCGGAACGGCCTTGGCGAACTCGTCGGCCGTGCCGCGGAAGCGCTTGATCTCGCCGTTCTCGGTCCAGCTGGCGGTGACGGTGTTGGCGGCCGAGCCGATCTTCCAGGTGCCCGCCTGGTTCAGCTGCACGTCGAAGGTCGAGCGATACTGGCCGGTCGAGGCGTTCTGCAGCTTCGAGATCGAGCCGTCCGGGGCGGTGACGACCACGCCGTCCACGCGCATGGCGCGGTGGTCGGGATAGAACAGCTCGTTGGAGATGGCGGCGTCGACCGTCACCCACGAACCGTCGCCCGACAGCACGGTGAACGAGGGCAGCAGCCAGCCACGGTGGGCGCTGGCCGACATCGGCAGGGTCAGGGCGAGGCCGGCTGCGGCGACGGCGAAAAGGCGGGTCTTCAGGGACATCGGTTTTCTCGCTTACTTGACGAAGACGGTGACGGCGCCGAGCTCGGCCGAGCCCTTGACGGTGGCGGGCTTGCCGGGCTTGCCCCAGACGAAGGGCACGCGGACGGCTTCATGGCCGCCGACTTCGCGGGCGGCCTCGACCACCAGATTGTACTGGCCGGGCTTGAGGTTTTTCAGCGCGCCCTTGGCGCCGCTGAACACCACCTTTTGCGGGCCGGGCGCGCGGGTGGCGCCGCTGACGCCGTCGGCGGGGAACTTCATCTCGCGACCGGCCTTGCGCCACCACTGGCGCATGTCCTTGAGCCACTTGGTGCCGTGGTCTTCCTTGGAGTCGGGATCGTACCAGACGGCCAGGGTGCCGGCGGCGGTGGCGTCTGTGTTCTCCAGCCAGATGGCCACATAGGGCTTGTGATACTCGGCCACCGACAGACGGGGGATCTCGACGGCGACGTTGAGATCAGCGGCCATGGCCGGGGCGGCCACGGCGGCGCCGGCGAAGGTGAGGAGGGAGACGGAACGCTTCACGGATTTCACCTCAGAGGTGGACAAAGAGAATGACGAGAATGACGGGGGCGGCCAGGCCAGCAGCGACCAGCGGCCAGGTCAGGGGCCGGGCCTTGGCGTGGAACTGCAGCAGGATCAGGCCGGTGACCGTGAACACGATCGTGGCGGCGGCGAAGATGTCGATGAACCACGACCAGGCCTGGCCAGTGTTGCGGCCCTTGTGCAGGTCGTTGAGCAAGGACACCGCGCCGCGCGTAGTCTTTTCGTGCTCGACGGCGCCGGTCTCGCGGTCGATCGACAGCCAGGCGTCGCCGCCGGGGCGGGCCAGGGCGACATAGACCTCGGCGTCGGACCACTCGGCCTCGCGCCCGGCGATGTCGGTCCCGACGGCCTTGTCCAACCAGTGCTGCAGCTTCAGGGGCAGGGGGCGCTTGCCCTCGACCGGACCCCTGGCCAGGTCGGCGATCAGGTCGGCCGGCAGGGTGGCCTTGCGGCTGACCACGACGGGCTCGGCCTCGATCTGGCCGGCATGGTTCAGCGTGATGCCGGTGATCGAAAACAGCAGCATGCCGATCAGGCTCAGGGCCGCGCTGATCCAGTGCCACTGGTGCAGCTGCTTGAGCCAGAACGAGCGGCGATGCTGGGCGGTGGCGGCGGACGACACGAGGAGGCGGAGACCTTGAGCGGGAACAGGTCTCGTCCATACTTGAGAACGACTTGCAATTTCAAGTGCTGGTTTGGCCTAATTTTCGGCGCGGGCGGTCATCGCCGCCGCCCTCAAACGCGGGAAAGGTCGATCAGGGGGGAGGCGGTGTTCCCTGATCGACCCACTCGCCGGGGGAACTGGCGGGTTCCCGACCTCATGACCCTGACCGCCTTTGATCCGGTGGGCAATCAAGGGTGCGCGCTTAAGGGAAACCCCGGAGGCGCCGCCGCAGCCCGACGATTGGGCGAACCGCTGTCGGGGGCTCGAGACGTCGTCCTGACGGCTCGACAAGTGACGGATAAGGGGTGAAACATCCCGCCTCTTAACCGCGAGGCGCACGCTTGCGGACTGCATTGGGGTGTTTTGTGAAAGCGCTGTTCTTTTCCGTTTCGCTGCTGGCCCTGGCCGCCACGACTGCCGTCGCCCAGACCCTGCCGCAGCCTTCGGCCCCGACCCCGGCCATCGCGGCCGCGCAGGACATTCCCTATCCGGGCACGCTGAAGCTTTCGGTCGACGCCACCGACCTGGCGCGCAAGATCTTCGATATCCGCCAGACCATCCCGGTGGCCAAGGCCGGCAAGTTCACGATCCTTTATCCGCAGTGGGTTCCCGGCGGCCACTCGCCGCGCAACGACATCGACAAGCTGGCGGGCCTGGTGATCACCGCCAACGGCCAGCGCCTGGCCTGGACGCGCGACCTGGTCCAGGTCTTCGCCTTCCACGTTGAGGTTCCCGAAGGGGTCTCGGAGCTGCAGCTCAGCTACCAGTTCCTGTCGCCGGTCGAAGCGCGGGTCGGCCGCCAGGTGATGACGCCCGACATGCTGAACCTGCAGTTGCTGCAGATGGGCTTCTATCCGGCCGGTTACTACACCCGCCAGATCCCGGTCGAGGCCAGCGTCAAGCTGCCGGAAGGCTTCAAGTTCGCCTCCGCCCTGGAGGTCGCCAAGACCGAGGGCCAGACCACGACCTTCAAGGTCACGCCGTTCGAGACCCTGGTCGACTCGCCGATGTTCGCCGGCCGCTATTTCAAGACGGTCGAGCTGGATCCGGGCGGTCGCGCGCCGGTGCGTCTGAACCTGATGGCCGACAAGCCCGAGCTGCTGGAGTTCAAGCCCGAACACATCCAGGCCCACAAGGACCTGGTTCAGCAGGCCTACAAGCTCTACGGCTCGCACCACTACGATCACTATGACTTCCTGGTGGCCCTGTCGGACACCCTGGGCGGCATCGGCCTGGAGCATCACCGCTCCAGCGAAAACCGCGTCGCGCCCAAGTACTTCACTGAGTGGGACAAGACCTATGTGGGCCGCGACCTGCTGCCCCACGAGTTTACCCACTCGTGGAACGGCAAGTTCCGCCGCGGCGCGGATCTGTGGACCGCCACCCTGAACGAGCCCATGCGCGACAGCCTGATGTGGGTCTATGAGGGCCAGACCCAGTACTGGGGCGGGGTGCTGTCGGCGCGCTCGAACCTGCACACCAAGCAGCAGAGCCTGGACGCCCTGGCCATGACGGCGGCGCTCTATGACAACCGGCGCGGCCGCGACTGGCGCAGCGTGGCCGACACCACCAACGATCCGATCATCGCCATGCGCAAGCCGCTGTCGTGGGTCAGCTACCAGCGCAGCGAGGACTACTATTCGGAAGGCCAGCTGGTCTGGCTCGACGCCGATACGCTGATCCGCGAGAAGACCAGCGGCAAGAAGTCGCTGGACGACTTCGCCAAGGCCTTCTTCGGCGTCGACAACGGCTCGTATGTGCCGCGCACCTATACGTTCGAGGATGTGGCTGCGACCCTGAACGACGTGGTGGCCCACGACTGGACCGGTTTCCTGAAGACCCGCATCGAAGGCCTGTCGGAAAAGGCCCCGCTGGATGGCCTGACCCGGGGCGGCTATCGGCTGATCTATGCCGAGACCCCCACCGACTATTTCAAGACGGCCGAGACGCGCGGCAAGTCCACCAACCTGGCCTATTCGCTGGGCCTGACCATTGCCGCCGCAGGCCTCGTGACGGACGTGCAGTGGGGCGGTCCGGCCTTCAAGGCGGGCCTGACCCAGGGCGTGACCCTGGTCGCGGTGAATGGCGAGACCTATGATGCGGACAAGCTGAAGGATGCGATCAAGGCCGCCAGCAAGCCGGAGGGGGCGCTGGTCGAACTGCTGGTCAAGGACGGCGAGCGCTACCGGATGGTCAAGATCGACTGGCGCGGCGGCCTGCGCTATCCGCGCCTGGAACGCATCGCCGGAACCCCCGCGCGGCTCGACGATATCCTGGCGGCGCGCAAGTAGTTCGGGAAAACAAGGACTTGGTCGCAAGTGCCGGAGATCCGGCCTTGCGACAATATGTGGAGGTGCCCCTCGCTGCGGTTGGGCGTAGGATCGCGGTGTTCAGGATCCTCCATCTTCGAACGATCTCCAAAGTCGAAGGGCCCGTCATGCCCAGGCGGGCCCTTTTTCTTGGCCGCTCTGCAGGCCGCGCTCCGGCTTGACGACATGCCCTCGCCGGGTGACTGATTTGCCCCCGCAAAGCGCGACCGCTGGCGGGATCATTCAGTCGCAGGGGCCTTTCATGTCGAAGTTCGACCGTCGCCAGATCATGATGGGGGCGGCCGCCACCGCGCTCGCCACCGCGCTTCCGGCCCAGGCCGCTGACGCCCCCAACAGCGCCAAGACCGAACTCTACAAGCTGTTCGACGCCTTCTTCGACGAGGACCTGTCCGACAGCCCCGAACAGGCCACCAATCTGGGCCTCGACATCGGCGCCCACGCCGATGCGCGCGGCAAGCTGGGCGACCGCTCGATCGCGGGCTGGATCAAGGATCGGGCCCAGCCCGGCCAGCGCGTCCAGCGCCTGAAGGCTGTCGACCGCAAGGCGCTCTCCGGCGATGACGCCGTCAACTACGACACCGCCATGTTCCAGTACGAAAGCCGCGTGGCGGTCGCGGGCTTCGACTATGGCGCGATCAGCCGGCCCTATGTGCTGACCCAGTACTACGGGGCCTATTCCTCGACGCCCAGCTTCCTGGACACCAAGCACAAGATCAGCTCGACGGCCGACGCCGAGACCTATCTGGCCCGCATGGCCGCCTTCGCCACGGTGCTGGATCAGGAGAGCGAGCGCTTCGCCGCTGACGCCGGCAAGGGCGTGATCCCGGCCGACTTCATGCTGGACAAGGCCATCGCCCAGCTGGGCAAGTTCCGCGCCCTGCCGGCCGACAAGAACGTGCTGGTCGCCTCTCTGGCCCGCCGGGCCAAGCCCTATGGCGACTACGAGGGCAAGGCGACCGCGCTGCTGACCGGGACGGTGCACCCGGCGCTCGACCGCCAGATCGAGGTGCTGAAGGCCGCTCGCGCCAAGGCGACCCATGACGCGGGCCTCAACCGCCTGAAGGACGGTGACGCCTATTATGCGGGCCTGCTGAAAATCTACACGACCACCGACATGACCGCCGACCAGGTCCACCGCCTGGGCCTGGAGGAGGGCGCCGAGATCAGCGCCAAGATGGACGCCATCCTCAAGCAGCGCGGCCTGACCCAGGGCAGTGTCGGGGCGCGGGTGGCCTCGCTGAATACTGACCCGACCCAGACCTATCCCAATACCGACGAAGGCCGCGCCCAGATGCTGGCCTATTGCAACAAGCTGATCGCCGACCTGGCGCCCAAGCTGCCGCAGTGGTTCGGCGTCACCCCCAAGACCCCGGTCGAGGTGCGGCGCATCCCGGCCTATACCGAGGCCGGCGCGGCAGGCGGCTATTACGAGCGGCCGGCCTTGGACGGCTCGCGGCCAGGGGCCTTCTACATCAATCTGCGCGACACGGCCGATCGTCCGCGCTGGTCCCTGCCGACCCTGACCTATCACGAGGCCGCGCCGGGCCATCACTTCCAGCTGGCCCTGGTGGCGGAAAGCAGTCTGCCGCGCCTGCGCCAGAACATGGGCTTCTCGGCCAATACCGAGGGCTGGGCGCTCTATGCCGAGCAGGTGGCCATGGAGATGGGCGTCTATGACGACGACGAGCTGGGCCTGCTGGGCATGTACCAGGCCCGGCTGTTCCGCGCCGCCCGCTGCGTGGTCGACACCGGCATCCACACCAAGGGCTGGAGCCGCGAAAAGGCCATCGCCTACATGATGGAGACCGGCGGCGAGCCGGAGGGCCGGATCACCAGCGAGGTCGAACGCTACTGCGCCAATCCCGGCCAGGCCTGCTCCTACAAGGTGGGCCACACGGTCTGGGCCAAGGCGCGCGAGCGCACGAAGGCGCGGCTGGGGGCGAAGTTCGACATCCGGCGATTCCACGACACGGGCCTGCTGGTCGGGCCGGTGCCGCTGACGGTGCTGGATCGGGTGATCGACGGGTGGCAGGGGTGATCCAGACCTGAACCGTCCTCACCGGGACGGCGTCATCAGATTTCCAAAAGTTGTATTTGGTAAAATACACCAATAAATAGTCCCTCCATGGGCCGCAAAGTCCAGGGAGGAGCGATGTCGCCAGTTTTTGCTTGCGTTCAACTGTCTCCTATGGGAGACAGTTGAGGTGATCGAGGTCCTTGAAACCGAGGTCTTCGTGCGATGGATGGCGAACCTGCGTGATCCTGTCGCCAAGGTGCGGATCGCAGGGCGATTGCGCCAACTGGCTTTCGGATTACTGGGTGACGTCAGGTCTGTCGGCGAGGGGATCAGCGAACTGCGGGTCCATGTCGGCCCGGGGTACCGCGTCTACATCGTCCAGCGGGGCGTGGTGCTGATCGTTGTTCTGTGCGCGGGCGACAAGGGCTCACAAGTTCGGGATATCGCCAAGGCGCGAGCCTTGGCGCGCGACCTTTAGCGAAGGAATGAGGCCATGACCGTCGAGACGCGTCCATTCGACCCGGCCGTCTATATCGAAACCCCTGAAGCGGCCGCCGCCTATATGGACGATGCCCTGGCCACGGGCGACTCGGCGTTCATCACTGATGCGCTGGGCGTGCTGGCGCGAGCCAAGGGCATGACCGAGGTAGCTGAAGCCGCCGGACTGGGGCGCCAAAGCCTCTACAAAGCGTTGGCCGCTGACGGCAGTCCCAAGTTCGAGACCGTCCTGAAGGTGATGCGCGCGCTGGGGCTGCGGCTTTCAACCGTGCCAGCGGGCTAGGCTCTCCGTACCTGACCCCTCGAATGAGACCGCTACCATTCTTCCCTTGAGTGGTCTGACAACCTCCCCCATAGTGATCGTCAAGGTGGCTCCAGGCCGCCAGCCAACGACGCGACCTCCGGGGAAACGAACCAGATGACTCAAGCCATCACCCGCCGCCTGTTCGGCGCGAGCCTCGCCGCCATCGCCGCCGCGACCGCCCCCGGCCTGTCGTTCGCCGCCCCCAAGGCCGGCGAAAAGCCCCTCTACAAGGACCCGACCCAGAGCGTCGACGCCCGGGTCAAGGACCTGCTCTCCCGCATGACGATCGAGGAGAAGGCCGCCCAGCTGATCGGCATCTGGCTGACCAAGGCCGCCATCCAGACGCCTGAAGGCGAGTTCTCGGCCGAGGCGGCCGGCAAGAGCTTCCCCAACGGCCTGGGCCAGATCTCGCGTCCGACCGACCGCCGGGGTCTGAAACCCGCCGTCGTGGTCGACGCCGCCGCCGGGGCCGAGGACGGCACCAAGGGCCGCAACGCGCGCGACACCGCCCGCTACACCAACGCCGCCCAGAAGTGGTCGATGGAGAACACCCGCCTGGGCATCCCCATGTTGATGCACGACGAGGCCCTGCACGGCTATGTGGCCCGCGACGCCACCAGCTATCCTCAGGCCATCGCCCTGGCCTCCAGCTTCGACACCGAGTTGGTCGAGAAGATCTTCTCGATGGCCGCCAGGGAGATGCGCGCCCGCGGCTCCAACATGGCGCTGGCTCCGGTGGTCGACGTGGCCCGCGACCCGCGCTGGGGCCGCATCGAGGAAACCTACGGCGAGGATCCGCACCTGTGCGCCGAGATCGGTCTGGCCGCCATTCGCGGCTTCCAGGGCAAGACCCTGCCGCTGGCCAAGGACAAGGTGTTCGTCACCCTCAAGCACATGACCGGCCACGGCCAGCCCGAGAACGGCACCAATGTCGGCCCGGCCCAGATCGCCGAGCGCACCCTGCGCGAGAACTTCTTCCCGCCGTTCGAACGGGCGGTGAAGGAGCTGCCGGTCCGGTCGGTGATGCCGTCCTACAACGAGATCGACGGGGTCCCGTCGCACGCCAGCCACTGGCTGCTGACCGACATCCTGCGCACCGAGTGGGGCTATCAGGGCTCGGTCCAGAGCGACTATTTCGCCATCAAGGAACTGATCGCCCGCCACAAGATGACCGATAGCCTGGCCGACACCGCCGTGATGGCGATCAACGCTGGCGTTGATGTCGAGCTGCCCGACGGAGAGGCCTATGCCCTGCTGCCGCTACTGGTGAAGGAAGGCCGCGTCTCGCTGGAGAAGGTCGACGCCGCCGTCGCCCGGGTGCTGAAGATGAAGTTCGAGGGCGGCTTCTTCGAAAACCCCTATGCCGACGAGAAGACCGCCGAGGCCAAGAACAACACGGCCGAAGCCATCGCCCTGGCCCGTGAAGCCGCCCGCAAGTCGGTGGTGCTGCTGAAGAACGACAAGGGCGTGCTGCCGCTAAACGGCAAGGCGATCAAGCGCATGGCGCTGCTGGGCACCCACGCCCGCGACACCCCGATCGGCGGCTATTCCGACGAGCCCAAGCACGTGGTCTCGCTGCTGGAAGGCCTGACCGCCGAGGCCAAGGCGCAGGGCTTCGCCCTGGACTATGCCGAAGCTGTACGCATCACCGAGCGCCGCGTCTGGGCCGCCGACGAGGTCAAGCTGGTCGACCCGGCCGTCAACGCCAAGCTGATCGCCGAGGCGGTCGAGGTGGCGAAGAACGCCGACGTCGTCGTCATGGTGCTGGGCGACAATGAGCAGACCAGCCGCGAGGCCTGGGCCGACAATCACCTGGGCGACCGCAACGACCTGGAGCTGATCGGTCAGCAGAACGATCTGGCCAAGGCGATCTTCGATCTGGGCAAGCCCACCGTCGTGTTCCTGCTCAACGGCCGTCCGCTGTCGATCAACCTGCTGGCCGAGCGCGCCGACGCCATCATCGAGGGCTGGTACCTGGGCGAGCAGACCGGAACGGCCGGCGCCGACATCCTGTTCGGCCGCGCCAATCCGGGCGGCAAGCTGCCCGTCAGCATCGCGCGCAATGTCGGCCAGCTGCCGATCTACTACAACCGCAAGCCGACCTCGCGTCGGGGCTATCTGTTCGACGAGAAGACCAGCCCGCTCTATCCGTTCGGTTTCGGCCTCTCCTACACCAGCTTCGACTTCGCCGCCCCGCGTCTGGCCAAGGCCAGTATCGCCCAGGGTGAGACGGTCAAGGTCGAGGTCGATGTCACCAACACCGGCAAGGTCGCGGGCGACGAGGTGGTGCAGCTCTACATCCGCGACGTGGCCGCTTCGGTGACCCGCCCGCTGCTGGAGCTGAAGCACTTCAAGCGCGTCACCCTGGCGGCCGGCGCCAAAACGACGGTGACCTTCGAGATCGCGCCTTCGGACCTGTGGTTCTGGAACCTGGAGATGAAGCGCGTGGTCGAGCCGGGCGCCTTCGAGATCATGGTCGGGCCCAATTCGGTGGACCTGAAGAAGACGACGCTGACGGTGGTCTAAGGCTGCTCCCCCTCCGGGGGAGCTGTCGCGGAGCGACTGAGGGGGCTAGCTGGGCGAACGCCGCGCTGGCCCCCTCCGGCCCTCTGGGCCACCTCCCCCAAAAGGGGAGGATCTATTGGGGAGTAACACCATGCGTCGCTTGATCTCGGGCCTGATCCTCGCCGCCCTGCTGACCGGCCCCGCCGCCGCCCAGGACCTCCTCAACGCCCTGTTCGCCGACCACGCGGTGGTGCAGCGCGACCGCCCGCTGCCGGTGTTCGGAACCGCTGCGCCGGGCGAGGCCGTGACCGTCGCCTTCGCCGGCAAGACCGCCAGCGCCATGGCCGGCCCCGACGGCGCCTGGCGCCTGGACCTCCCCGCCACCCCGGCCGGCGGCCCCTACGACCTGACCGCCAGCACGGCCTCGAAGACCCAGACCGTCCGCGACGTGCTGGCCGGCGATGTGTGGCTGTGCTCGGGCCAGTCGAACATGGAGATGCAGGTCCAGGCCTCCGGCGACGCCTGGAACCAGATCAACAATGGCGCGCCCAACGACGCCATCCGCATGGTGACCATCGAAAAGGCCGACGGCCGCGCGCCGAAAGCCAACTTCGCCAGGCCGCCGGTGTGGAAGCCCACCACGAAGGACACCGTGGGCGCGTTCTCGGCCAGCTGCTTCTATTTCGCCCGCGAGCTGCAGAAGACCCGCAATGTCCCGCTGGGTCTGATCCACGCCTCATGGGGCGGATCGGGGATTGAAGCCTGGATGACGCCGGCGGCGCTGCGCAAGGTCGGCGGTTATGACGAAGCCATCGACACCCTGAACCTGTCCCTGAAGGACCCTGCCGCCGCCAACCGCCGCTGGGGCGAGGCGATCAACGCCTGGTGGGCGCCCAAGCATCCGGGCGAGGCCGCGACCGCGCCCTGGACCGGCGCCGGCGCCTGGACCGAAGCGCCCAGGGACCTCGGGATCTGGGAACGCTGGGGCGTCGCCGAGCTGGCGGCCTTCAACGGCGTGGTCTGGTTCAAGACTGAGGTCACGCTCACGGCCGCTCAGGCTCGGCAGGCCGGGACACTGAACCTTGGTCAGATTGACGAGATGGATGCGACCTATCTGAACGGCGTGGGTGTCGGCGCGACCTCGGGCGCGTGGCTCGATCGGTCGTATACGCTGGCCACCGGCGCCTTGAAGGCGGGCCGGAACACCATTGTCGTCTCGGCCTATGACACCTATGCCAATGGCGGGATGTACGGAGATCCCTCGAAAAGAGCATTGGCGCTGGCCGACGGGACGCGCCTGGCGCTGAACGCCTGGACCTATCGCATCGAGCCCCGCGTCGGCGCCGATCCGCCCCGTGCGCCGTGGGACACCCTGGCCGGGGTCTCGACCCTCTATAACGGCATGCTGGCGCCCATGGGGCCTTACGCCTACGGCGGACTGGCCTGGTATCAGGGCGAGACCAATGTCGGCCGCGACCAGACCTATGCGGCCCTGCAGACGGCCTTCGTCGCCGAGCGCCGCGCGGGCATGGCTCCGGACATGCCGGTCGTTATCGCCCAGTTGGCCAGCTATGGCGCGTTCGCTACAACGCCCGGCGCCTTTGGCACGGCCGCCCTGCGCGAGGCCCAGCGCCGCGCTGTCGCCGCCGACGCTCATGCGGGTCTGGCCGTGACCACCGACATCGGCGACCCCTTCGACATCCACCCCGCCAACAAGCAGGAGGTCGGCCGCCGCCTGGCCCTGGCCGCCCGCCGCATCGCCGGCGAGGCCGTGACCACGGGGCCGGCGCCGGTCTCGGCCAAGCGGGTCGGGGACACGGTCGTCGTGGGTTTTGAGCAGATCGGCGGGACGCTGGTCTCGCGCGGTTCGGACCGGGTGATTGGCTTCGAGCTCTGCGACGCCGCCAAGGCCTGCCGCTGGGCCGACGCCCGGATCGACAGGGCGAGCGTGGTGCTGACCGTCCCAGTCGGCGCTGAGGCCGCCAAGGTGCGGTTCGCCTGGGCCGATAGCCCGACGTTCAACCTCTTCGACAGCGCGGGCCTGCCGGCCGTGCCGTTCGAGATGGATGTGAACTGAGCCTTGCTTTCGCTCTCCCCGACCGCCGCTTGCGGCCTTGGGCGCGCGCGCCCACTCCAGCGGGCTGGCTAGATCGCCACCCGCTTGGCGATCGCGTCGCGCCGCGTGCTGGTTTCCTGCTTGGCGCGCTGGACGGCCTCGGTCTCGGTGGCGTGCAGTAGGTGTTCGATCACCCGCTCCAGGTGGTCGCGCATCGCCTGCCGCGCAGCGGCGGGGTCGCGGGCCTTCAGGGCCTCGAACACCCGGCGGTGCTCGTTGATGCGGGGCTCCAGGCCCATGCCGCGGGCGCGGGCCAGGATGTTGCGGGCCAGCGGCGAGCGGTTGCGCCAATCCCACAGGTTCTCGATGGTGGCGATGATCGCGCCGTTGCCGGTGGCCCGGGCGATGATCATGTGGAACTCGCGGTCGGCGTCCTCGCCGGTGATTTCCTCTTCCTCGTGCATCCGCACCATCAGGGCCTCCAGCTGGGCCAGCTGGGCGTCGTCAATCGAGGTGGCGGCCAGGGCGGCGGCTTCGCCCTCGAACAGGCGGCGGGCCTCGATCAGCTCGAAGGCGCCGATCTCGAAGTCGATCTCGTGGGGCGGGGCGGCGGGGCGGGCATTGCTGGTGACATAGATGCCCAGGCCATGGCGGGCTTCGATCATGCCCAGCATTTCCAGGGCGATCATCGCCTCGCGCAGGGTGGGGCGGCTGACCCCGAACTGCTCGGCCAGTTCGCGCTCGGTCGGCAGGCGGTCGCCGAGCTTGTAGTGCCCGGCCTCGATGGCGTCGGCCACAGTGTCGGCGATACGGCGGTAGAGCTTGACGTTGTCGGCCATGGACAGTGCTTCTAATCTCGGGTGGCGCGGGCGCCGGTTCAGATCTGTTGCACCTCAAGTATCACGCAGATTCTCGACCTTCGCTCGCCCTTTTCCCGTAGCGGCGGTTTGCCGATCCGTTTCACCAGTCATGCATCGCGCCGTCTTCGCGGCGGGCCACCGGCAGATAGGCGCGCTTGTAGGGATGGCCGGCCGCCAGGGTTTCGTCGATATCCACCCCCAGGCCCGGCGCCTCGCCCGGATGCAGCATGCCGTCCTCGAAGGTGTAGGCATGGGGGAACACCGCGTCGGTCTCGGGCGTGTGGCGCATATATTCCTGGATGCCGAAATTGGGGATCGACAGGTCGAAGTGCAGGGCTGCGGCCATGCTGATCGGCGACAGGTCGGTAGCCCCGTGGCAGCCGGTGCGGACGTTGTAGAGGTCGGCGAAGCCGGCGATCTTGCGCAGGTGGGTAATGCCGCCGGCATGCACCACGGTGGCGCGGATATAGTCGATCAGCTGTTCCTGGATCAGGGTCTTGCAGTCCCAGATCGAATTGAACACCTCGCCCACGGCCAGAGGGGTGGTGGTGTGCTGGCGCACCAGCCGGAAATTCTCCTGGTTCTCGGCTGGGGTGCAGTCTTCCATCCAGAAGGGACGATAGGGCTCCAGGTCCTTGCCCAGACGGCCGGCCTCGATCGGGGTCAGGCGGTGATGGACGTCATGCAGCAGGTGGATGTCCCAGCCAAGCCGCTCGCGGGCGGCCTTGAACAGTTCGGGCGCGGCCCGCAGATATTTCTCGGTCGACCAGATGGTTTCCTTGGGCAGGTCGCTGTCGGCCGGTTCGTAGAAGAACTTGTCCTTGGAGACGCCGTAGGTCCCCTTCATGCCGGGCACGCCCGACTGCAGGCGGATGGCCTTGTAGCCCTGCTGCGCATAGGCGGCGGCGTTGGTCAGGGTCTCGTCGATCGTCTCGCCATTGGCGTGGCCATAGACCATGACGCTAGAGCGGCAGGCCCCGCCCAGCAGTTGATACAGGGGCAGGCCGGCGACCTTGCCCTTGATGTCCCACAGCGCCATGTCGACCGCCGCGATGGCCGACATCGTCACCGGGCCGCGACGCCAGTAGGCGCCCTTGTAGAGATACTGCCAGATGTCCTCGATCGTGTGCGCGTCGCGGCCGATCAGGCAGGGGATGACATGTTCGGTCAGGTAGGCCTCGACCGCCAGTTCGCGTCCGTTCAGCGTGGCGTCGCCGACGCCGTAGGTCCCGTCCTCGGTCACGATCTTCAGCGTGACGAAGTTGCGCCCCGGGCAGGTGACGATGGTCTTGGCGGCGATGATCTTGGACATGACCCTCGGTTTAACGGTGGGGAATGGGTTGTCAACCCAATGGTCAGACCACTACATGTAGGCCTGCCGACCTCTTGGCGGAATTTGTTTCCGGGAGGTTCAAGGCCACCGATCTCCCCGGCGAAAACCGGGAAGAGCGGATGAAAATAGTCTGGGGAGTGAACTGATGCGGCTACTTGCGATCCTCGCCGGCTTTATGCTGCTGACGGCTCCCGTCGCCCATGCCGAGGATGGCCATGACCTGTGGCTGCGCTATCGACCCGTTGAGGCCACGGCGGGCTATGCGCCTGCCGCCATCGCCCCGGTTGCCGACACTCCGACCCTGAACGTCGCCCGCGCCGAACTGGAGCGCGGCCTGACGGGCCTGGTCGGTGCGCCCTCGGCGCAGGCGGGCCGGGTCATCCTGATCGGCACGCCGGCCAGCTCGCCCGCCATCGCCAAGCTGGCCCTGCCGCTGCAGGCCGCCGGCGACGAGGGCTATCTGATCCGCACCCTGAGCGTGGACGGCAAGGCGACCACGGTGATCGCCGCCAACCGCGATGTCGGCGCCCTCTATGGCGTCTACCGCTACCTGTCGCTGATCCAGACCCGCCAGCCTGTGGATAACTTGAACATCGCGTCCGCTCCCAAGGTCCGCTTGCGGATGCTCAACCACTGGGACAACCTGGATCGCAGCGTCGAGCGGGGCTATGCGGGCCAGTCGATCTGGGACTGGTGGAAGCTGCCGGCCTACAGCGCCGACCCGCGCTATGTCGACTATGCCCGCGCCAACGCCTCAATCGGCGTCAACGGCACGGTTCTGAATAACGTCAACGCCAAGTCCGTCAGCCTGACCGCGCCCTGGATCGCCAAGGCCGGGGCCCTGGCGGACGTGTTCCGACCCTACGGCATCAAGGTCTATCTGTCGGCCCGGTTTTCCTCGCCCATCGAGATCGGCGGCCTGAAGACCGCCGACCCGCGCGACCCGGCCGTGAAGGCGTTCTGGAAGGCCAAGGCCGACGAGATCTACAAGGTCATTCCCGACTTCGGCGGCTTCCTCGTGAAAGCCAATTCCGAGGGGCAGCCCGGTCCCCAGGACTATGGCGCCACCCATGCCGATGGGGCCAACATGCTGGCCGACGCCGTGGGGCCGCACGGCGGCGTCGTGATCTGGCGGGCCTTTGTCTATTCGCACGAGCAGCCCGACGATCGCGCCAAGCAGGGCTTTTCCGAGTTCAAGCCGTTCGACGGCCAGTTCCGCGACAATGTGGTGATCCAGGTCAAGAACGGCGCGATCGACTTCCAGCCGCGCGAGCCGTTCCACCCGCTGTTCGGGGCCATGCCCAAATCCAACCTCGGCATGGAGTTCCAGATCACCAAGGAATATCTCGGCTTCGCCACCCACCTGGCCTATCTGGGCCCGATGTACGAGGAGACCCTGCGGGCCGACACCATGGCCAAGGGCAAGGGCTCGACGGTGGCCAAGGTGGTCGAGGGCGCGCTGGACGGTCGCAAGCTGACCGTCATGGCCGGCGTGGCCAATATCGGCGTGGACCGCAACTGGAGCGGCTCGCACTTCGACCAGGCCAACTGGTACGTCTTTGGCCGGCTGGCCTGGGATCCCGAAGCTTCCAGCCGCGATATCGCCGCCGACTGGGCCAGGATGACCTTCAGCAACGACAGGCGCTTCGTGACGCAGGTCGTCGACATGATGATGAGCTCGCGCGAGACCGTGGTCGACTACATGACGCCGCTGGGCCTGCACCATCAGATGGGCCGCAGCCACCACTATGGCCCCGGTCCCTGGGTCAGTGGCGGCGAGCGCGCCGACTGGACCAGCGTCTACTACGCCAAGGCCGGGCCGGACGGGGTCGGCTTTGACCGCACCGCCAAGGGCAGCAACGCGGTGGCGCAATATGCGGCCCCCGTCGGGGCCTGTTTCGCTGACCCCAACTGCGTCGACGAGAAGGACCTGCTGTGGTTCCACCACCTGCCCTGGGACTATCGCCTGAAGTCGGGTCAGACCCTGTGGGACGGCCTGGTCACCCACTATTCGCGCGGCGTGGCCGGGGTGGACGCCATGGGCGAGACCTGGGCCGAGATGGCCCCCTATGTCGATCCCGAGCGCCACGCCCAGGTCACCGCCTTCCTGAAGATCCAGCGCAACGAGGCCCAGTGGTGGCGTGACGCCTCGGTGGCCTGGTTCCAGACCTTCTCGCAGCGCCCGCTGCCGGCGGGGGAAAACGCGCCGCCGCTGTTGCTGGAGGCCTATCAGGCGATGAGCTTCCCCTACGCGCCGGGAATCTAGGCGGCCCAACAACTGTTTGACCCGCTTCACCGCGTCCGTAAGCTCCCCGCAAAAGGGAGCAGACGCAAATGGCCAGGGTCGCCGCCAACGGTATCGAGATCGAATATGACGTGCATGGCCACGACGACGGCGAGCCGCTGTTGCTGGTCATGGGCCTGGGCCAGCAGCTGACGCGCTGGCCGATGGAGATCGTCGAGCAGCTGGTGGGCGAGGGCTTTCGGGTCGTCCGCTTCGACAACCGCGACATCGGCCTGTCCACCTGGCTCGACGAGGCCGGCGCGCCGGACATGCCGGCGGTGTTCACGGCCATAACGGGCGGCCGCAAGCCGGACGTTCCTTACCTGCTCGAAGACATGGCCGACGCCGCCGCGGGTCTGCTCGACGCTCTGGGCATTGAGCGCGCCCACGTGGCCGGGGTCTCGATGGGCGGCATGATCGGCCAGACGCTGGCGGCGCGACATTCGGCCAGGGTGCTGTCACTGGTCTCGGTGATGTCGACCACCGGCAATCCGGCATTGCCGCCGGCGACGCCCGAGGCGCTGGCCATTCTGTATGTCCGCCCCGAGGCGACCGATATTGACAGTCTGACCGACCACGCCCTGAAGGCCCAGATCGTCATCCAGAGCCCGGCCTGGCCGGTCGACCCGGCCCTTGAACGACCCAAGCTGAAGGCCGCTATCGAACGGGCCCACCACCCCATCGGCATGGCCCGCCAGATGTGCGCCGTGATCGGGTCCGGCGACCGCCGGGAGGCCCTGAAGACCATCACGGCGCCGACCATCGTCTTGCATGGCGACGCTGATCCTCTGGTCCGCCTGGAAGGTGGCCGGGACACCGCTGCGACGATCCCGGGCGCGGAACTGCGGATCATCGAGGGCATGGGCCACGACATGCCCCAGGGCGTTCACGCCGCCTTCGTCGCGGCTGTGGTCGCGGCGGCGGCCCGGGCGCGGGCGTCCGCCTAGGCGCGCTCGCCGCATAAAAAAACGGCGCATTCCGGGAGGGGAATGCGCCGCGAATATCACGCGGCCCTGGGAAGGCGGGGCGCGCGAAAGGTGGTGAGGGGAGAAAGGCCCGCCGCCGCGTGGGTGCGCGGCGGCGGGGTCGGCGAAACCTAGAACTTGCCGCGGATGCCCAGCACGATCTGGCGACCGGGCTGGTAGAAGGTGAAGGCGGCGTTGTCGTACTGGAAGGTGCTGCGCTGCGGCTCTTCGGTGATGTTGATCACGTCCAGGGTCACACGCGGCGAGGTCGGCAGGGTCTCGAACTGATAGCTGGCCGACAGGTCCCACTGACCCCGGGCGTCCGTGCCCAGTTCGGCCAGCGGAATGCCGTTCTGGTTGGGACCCGACGAGATCTGGGCGTCGTTCCAGACATAGGACAGGCGAACCGTCGCGCCGTGGTTCTCGTAGTAACCGGTGACGTTGTAGGCCCAGGGCGAGACGCCCACGGCCTTGGCCGGCGCGCCGTTGCCGCGCGGGTTCTGCTCGACATGGGTGGCGTTGGCGGTGAAGCCGGCGCCGTCGAGCAGGAAGTCCAGCGGCTGCACCCAGGTGACTTCCTGGCCCTGGATGGTCAGGACGCCATCGGCATTGACCTGCTGGCTGACCGTGACCGTCGCGGCGCTGGGGCCGCCCCGGTTGGTGATCGCCTGCTGTTGCAGATTGGTCAGCTGGTCGTAGGGCACGCCCAGTTGCAGGAACGGGATGGTGTTGTTGCCGCTGACGGTAAAGCCGGTCAGCTCCTTACGGAACAGGGCCACGCCCACATAGCCCGAGCCGCCGGTGTACCATTCGCCGCCGAAGTCGACATTGTTCGACAGATAGGGCTGCAGGTTCGGATTGCCCTGGTTGGCCTGCTGGGCCGAGGGATCGCTGAAGGTGGTGCCCGGCAGCATGGCCGACGGGTTGGGGCGGGTGATGGTGCGCGAGGCGCTCATCCGCAGGACGATGTCTTCCTTCAGGTTCCAGGCCGCGTTGAACGAGGGCAGCATGCCGTCATATTTGGTGACGCGGCTGAGGAACGAGGTGACGCCGTTCACCGTCTGCGGACCCTGGATGGTCTGCTCGGTGTTGTAGTAGCGTACGCCTCCATTGATCCGCAGGTCGCGTTCCAGCACCTGGGTCACGCCGTTGAATTCGGCATAGGCGCCGGTGGTCTTCTCGCGGATGAAGCCCGAGGCCGCGCCCGTGGCGGCCGAGTTGGAGAAGGGCGCCGCCGCGTTGAAGGCGTCATAGTTTGTGGCGTTGAAGAACTTGTCCTTGTCCAGCGTCACGAAGCCCAGCGGGCCGGGGGTGATGTAGCTGGCCAGGCTGGCCAGCGGGACGGCCGAGCCGGCGCGACCGTCGCACCCGGGGACCGGGGTCGGCGCCGGGCTTTGCGGGGTGATGCCGCCGCCGCCGCAGGTGAAGGTCTGCCAGCGGCCGCTGTTGTCGATGGCGGTGATCGAGCGGCTGACGTCGTCATAGGCGGCGCCGACCTTGAAGTTCATCGCCTTGTCGTCGCCGATCGTCAGGTCGAAGTGGGCGCCCTCGGTGGAGGTGACGCGCTTCTCGTTCTGGATGTTGACGCGGCCGCCGGCCCAGACCCAGCCCAGGGCGGGATCGTTGAGGTTCTTGCTCGGCTTGATCGAGGGGCGATCGCCGCCGTTATTGGCATAGGTCACCGTCATGCCCTGGCCCAGCGGGCTGTTGAACAGCACGGTCGGGGCCTCGCGGAAGAAGACGCTGCGGCTCCAGTTGACCTGACCGTCCAGCTTCAGCCAGTCGGTCGGGCGCCAGGTGAAGCCCGGGTTCAGGTTCAGAACCTCGACGTCTTCCTTGTAGGGACGATATTCCAGGAAGAACTGCGAGTTGAGGAAGCTGCCCTCGGTGACGACATTGTTGCTGTCGACCTTCACGCCCACCGGGACCATGAAGTTGGAGTTGCGCACCACCCAGTTCATGTCGATCCGCTCGAACTCGCGGCTGGCCTGGCTGTACATCGTGTCGAGATAGACATTCAGGGCGTCGTTGGGACGCCATTCCAGCGAGACGATCAGCGAGTCGCGGTTGCGCTCGCCCGAGCTCCAGCTGTCGCGGCCTAGGCGCGGGATCAGGGCGTCGCTCAACTGCACCAGGCTGGTGCCCGGGTTCAGCGAGGCCAGCAGGGCGGTGTCGACCGTCTGGCCGGGCGTCAGACCATTGCTGGTGACGCCGGCCGGGACAGTTGAGGCCCAGTTGAAGCCGTTGCCGCCGGTCGTGTTGCACCCCGTGCAGCTCATGTTGGCGTTGGTCCAGCCGATGGTCTCGAAACCCTCGGTGGTCGACTTGTTGCGGGCGATGGCCACGCCCGCCAGCACGCCGATGTCGCCGACCGGGGTTTCCCAGGTCTTGCTGCCGATCAGCGAGCCGCGCGGGCTGATGTCGTCGGCCTGGTTGTTCTTGCCGGCCTGGATCGAATAGGTCAGCTGGCCGGCGGCCTTATAGTCGAACGGCCGGGCGCTGCGCATGTTGACCACGCCGGCGACGCCGCCCTCGACCTGACCGGCGGTCGGGGTCTTGTGGACGTCCAGACGGGTGAACAGTTCGGTCGGATAGAGGTCCAGATCGATTTCGCGGTTCTGGTTCTGGCTGTCGGTGCGGCCCGACGAGGCCACGGCCGCCTGGGCGCCGTTCAGCAGAACCTTGGTGAAGTTGGTGCCCAGGCCGCGGATGGCGACGTTCAGGCCTTCGCCGTTGATCTCGCGGGTCAGCTGCACGCCGGGAATGCGGTTCAGCGACTCGGCGATATTGGCGTCGGGGAACTTGCCGATGTCCTCGGAGAAGACGGATTCGGTGAACGAGACGCTGTCGCGCTTGGCGTTGGTGGCGTCGGTCAGGCTCTTGCGAAAGCCGGTGACGATCACTTCCTCGACGGTGTCGGGCGCTGCTGCCGCCCCGCCTGCAGGGGTCTGGGCCTGGGCGGCGAGACCGATGAAAGCGGACGACAGGCAGGTGGCGCCGATCAGGGCCAGGCGACGGCCGGTATTGTGGCGTGCGGATGAAGGCATGTTTCTCTCCCCTTGAGACGGCGCTGTACGCGCTCGTTCGTCCTTGGCCGCCTTGCGATGGTAGCGGTCACAGGATGGAAGAGTTAAGAGGTAAGGCCTTTCAAGTCAATGTGGTCATACCTTGCGGGTCGCGCACCGCCCCAACAAGCGTGAAATCCCGTCGCGCTGCCGGCGCATGGCAGATCGCGGCCCGCCGGGGGCGTTGAACCCGACTGGAGCCGTTAAGGGCGAAGGCTAGAGGTCAGACCTTGTTGCGCCTGCCGGCGCAGCGGGCTCAGGCTGCTGCGGTGCTGAGCGACAAGGCGGCGTCGATCCCGGCATAGAGGCTGTCTGGCGTGACCGGCTTGGTGATGAACCCGTCGGCGCCGGCGACCATCGCCTGTTCGCGGTGGTCGGTAGACGCGTTGGCCGTCATCATGATGATCGGCGTCGGAGGTCTTTGCATCGTCGCCTCCCAGCGGCGGATACTGGCCGTAGCCGACAGGCCGTCCATCACCGGCATCTGCATGTCCATCAGGACAACGTCGAACTGCGACTCGCTGAACTTGGCAAAGGCCTCGGCCCCGTTCTCGGCCATCACCAGCTCGACCTTGTGCGGTTCGAGCAGCAGCTCGACGACCCGGCGATTGACGGGATGATCTTCGGCCAACAGGACGCGAAGACGCTGATCCATGCTCAGCGCTGGGGCGCCCTGTTCAGGGGCGGCCGCAGCGGGCGCTTCGGCGCGGCGCAGGGGCAAGCTGAAGGCAAAGCTGCTGCCGCCTTCGGGAAGCGCCCGCGCCTCGATCTCGCCGCCCATCAGGATCACCAGGGTCTTGCAGATGGCCAGGCCCAGCCCGGTGCCGCCAAAGCGCCGCGTGACGGTGTCGTCGCCCTGCACGAAGCGCTCGAACAGCCGAGGCAGCACATCCGGGTCCAGGCCGATGCCGGTGTCGTTGACGGTGACCTTCAGCCGGCAGTCTTCCGCCGCGAGGGTCTCGACCTCGACGATCAGGCTGACACCGCCGCTGTCGGTGAACTTGATGGCATTGGCCGTCAGATTGGCGATCACCTGTCGCAGCCGCAAGGCGTCGCCCAGGAAGAAGCCGTTCGCCTCGGGCGAAAAGGCGACATCAAAGGCGATGCCCTTGCCGTCGGCGCGCAGGCGCATCAGGTCGGTGCAGGTGTGGATCTCGGCCGCAAGATCGAAGGGCGCGATCTCCAGCTCCATGCGCGAGGCCTCGATCTTGGCGATGTCGAGCAGGTCGTTGAGGATGCGCTCCAGCGACTCGCCCGAGTGCACGATGATGTCCACCATCTCGCGCTGGCGGTCGGGCATGTTGAGGCGCGACAGGGCCTTGGCCAGGGCGATGACGCCGTTGAGCGGGGTGCGGATCTCGTGGCTGACATTGGCCAGGAAGGTCGATTTGGCCGCGCTGGCCCGCTCGGCGGCGGCGACCGCTTCAGTCAGGGCGACCTCCTGACGCTTCAGCTGGGTGATGTCGACGAAGGTGGTCAGGGTCTGGGCGGGGGCGGCGTCGTCGCCCTCGAAGATCGGCAGGGAGTTGACGTTCAACCAGCGCTGCTCGCGGTTGGGCAGATTGACACCCAGCATGAAATCCAGAACCGGCTTGCCTGTGCTCAGGCACTGCATCGAAGGCTGCTGGTCGACGGTCAGGGGCGCGCCCTCGGCCGTGATCAGGCTCCAGTCGGGATCCGCCGAGGAACGGCCGGCCAGCTGGTCGCTGGTCATGCCCAGCAGCAGTGCGGCATGGGCGTTGTGCTCGACAATGACGCTGGCCTGGTCCTGCAGCACTACGCCTTCGCGCATGGCGGCGATGATGGTCCGATAGCGCTGGTCGCTTCGACGCAAGTCCTCGAGCGCCTGGATCTGGGCGACGGCGACCCGGGCGCCGGCCCGGCTCTCGATCATGGTCATGGCGACGCGCGACAGGCGTTCCAGGCAGCGCAACTCGCGCGGCGTCCAGCGCTTGGGCCGGGTGTCGATGGCGCATATCGTGCCGATCCGCAAACCATCGACCGTGGTCAGGGGCGCGCCGGCATAGGCCATAATGCCCTGCGCCCCGGTGACCAGGGGATTGTCCAGGAAGCGGGGATCCTGGGTCGCATCCTCGACCACGAACAGCGCCGGCGTCTGGATGGCGTGGTTACAGAAGGCCACGTCGCGCGGGGTTTCCTGAGCGTCGATTCCGACCCGCGCCTTGAACCACTGGCGGTCAGTGTCGACCAGGGAAATCAGGGAGATCGGCGTGTCGCAGGTCTCGGAGACCTCGGCGACCAGGTCGTTGAAGCCGTCCTCATCGAGGGTGTCGAGAATGTCCAACGCCCAGAGCGCCGCGAGACGCCGCCGCTCAAGGTCTGGTGCGGTATCGAGAATCAACATGCCGCGCCCCCGCCTGATTCAGGCTCTTGACCATGCACGCATGGACTGGACGTTTCAATGAAGGGCGGCGGGACGAAATGACACAGGGCGCCGGCGCGCCGGCCTCACCCCATCGCGTCGCAGTTCGCCTTGATAAACTCGAAATGCCCCGGCATCACCTCGGCCGACTTGGCGATCACCGACTTGATGTCGGCCATGCGCCGGACCAGTTCCTCGTCACTCATAACGTCGACCATCGGGTCATAGCCCTTGGGCAGCAGGCCCTGGCCGACCATGACCGCAAACCACGAGGTGTCGTTGAACAGCTCGTCGTTCTCGCGGAAGATCCGGCCATAGCTTTCGAACATGGCGATCTTGTCGGTCAGATAGTCGGGGACGCTCATCTCCCGCAGATAGTCCCAGTAGGGCGTGTCGTTCCGCTGGGTGGCCTTGAAATGCAGGATGATGAAGTCGCGGATCTTCTCGTATTCGAAGGCCATCACCCGGTTGTAGCGGTCGATGTCGGGCTGGCGGAAATCGCGATCGGGGAACATGGCCAGCAGGCGGGCGATGCCCACCTGGATCAGGTGGATCGACTGGCTTTCCAGCGGTTCCATGAAGCCCGCGGCCAGGCCTATGGCGACGACGTTCTTGTTCCAGCTCTTCTTGCGGCGGCCGGCGGTGAAGCGGATCTGGTTGGGCGCGGCCAGGGGTTCGCCGTCCAGATGGGCCAGCAGATAGGCTGTGGCCTCGTCCTCGCTGATATGGGCGCTGGAATAGGCGTAGCCGTTGCCCAGGCGGTGCTGCAGCGGGATGCGCCATTGCCAGCCGGCCGGCCGGGCGGTGGCGCGGGTGACCGGGGCGTTCGATCCGCCGAGGGTGCAGGGCACAGCGACGGCGCGGTCATTGAGCAGCCAGTGCGACCAGTCCTCATAGCCCGTCTGCAGGGTCTGCTCGATCAGCAGGCCGCGGAAGCCCGAGCAGTCGATGAACAGGTCGCCCTCGATGATCTCGCCGCTCTCCAGGGTGACCGAGGTAACGAAGCCGGTCAGGCTGTCCTGCTGCACCGTGGTGATCTTGCCCTCCTGCCGCACGATCCCGCGCGCTTCGGCATAGTCGCGCAGATAGCGGGCATAGAGGCCGGCATCGAACTGGAAGGCATAGGCGATCGCGCCCAGCGGCGAATTGGCCTGTCCGTTGGGACGCATGAACCGGTTCTGCCGGGCTGCGACGGCATTGAGCGAATAGGCCCCCAGATCAGGCTCCAGGCCCTGGCCATGCAGCTTGAGCCAGTAGGCGTGGAACGACACGGCTTCCATGTCGACGCCATAGGGGCCGAACGGATGGTGATAGCTGTGACCGATGGCTTTCCAGTCGACGAACTCGATGGCCAGCTTGAAGGTGGCCTTGGTCTTGCGAACGAACTCGTTCTCGTCGACGCCCAGCATGCGGTTGAAGATGTTGATCTGCGGGATCGTCGATTCGCCGACGCCCACGGTGCCGATGGCCTCGGATTCCACCAGGGTTACCTCCGTCTGACCGTCGCGGGTCAGGAAGCGGCCCAGGGCGGCGGCGGTCATCCAGCCGGCGGTGCCGCCGCCGACGATGACGACCTTGCGAAGACGGTTGACGCTGGTCATCGGGCTTTCTCGATTTCGGTCGCGGCGCAGTAGCGGGCGATAAAGGCTTCGTGGGTGGGCAGGGCCTGCGCGGTCTGGCGCACCAGGGCGGCCAGGCGCTGCATCTGGCCGCGCACCAGTTGCTCGTCCAGGGT
The DNA here is from genome assembly GCF_058681155.1 of Caulobacter sp. FV1ye13L. The sequence continues at coordinate 129,297 of NZ_CM178732.1, read as the reverse complement.
GTCGACCAGCGGGTCATAGTTTCGCGGCCGGATGTTCTGACCCAGCAGCACGGCGATCCAGGACGGCTCGGCGAACAGGTCATAGTCCGACTGGAACAGGCGGCCCCGCGCGGCGAACAGGTCGATCTTGCGCTGCAGGCTTTCCGGGATCGCCGTCTCGCGGGCCCTTTGCCAGTAGGGCTCGGGGCGTTCATTGGCCTTGAAGTGCAGGATGATGAAGTCGCGGATCAGCTCGGTCTGCAGGATGGTCAGGCGGTTGTATTCGGCGATCTCGACCGGATCGAAACCCTTGTCGGGGAACAGGGCCAGCAGCTTGGTGATCCCGGCCTGGATCATGTGGATGCTGGTGCTCTCCAGCGGCTCCAGGAAGCCCGAGGCCAGGCCGATGGCGACGCAGTTCTTGACCCAGATCTGCTTGCGCCGACCGGCCCGGAAGCGGATGAAATTGGGCTCGGCCCGGGCCGGCCCGTCCAGGGTGGCGCGCAGGCGGGCCACGGCGTCGTCATCGCTGATGTGCTGGCTGGAATAGACATAGCCATTGCCGGTGCGGTGCTGCAGCGGGATGCGCCAGCGCCAGCCGGCCGCATCCGCCGTAGCTCGGGTATAGGGCGTCAGGCCGTCGCCGCCGGTGTCGCAGGGCATGGCCACGGCGCGGTCATTGGGCAGCCAGTGGCCCCAGTCCTCAAAGCCGGTGTCCAGCGCCTGCTCGATCAGCAGGCCCCGAAAGCCCGAGCAGTCGATGAACAGGTCGGCCTCGATCACTGCGCCGCCGTCGGTGGTGACCGAGGTGATGAAGCCGTCCTCGCCGCGCAAGGATACGTCGACCACCTTGCCCTCGCGACGGATCACGCCGCGCTTTTCCGCGTAGTCGCGCAGGTAGCGGGCATAGAGGCCGGCGTCGAAATGGAAGGCGTATTTCAGGCTCGACAGCACCTGGCCGGGGTCCTTGCTCGGCAGCATGAACCGGCCCATCCGCGCCGCCGTGGCCGACAGATTGAAGTCGTCGAGCGGCTGGGTGGACCCTTGCGACTGGGCCTTCAGCCAGAACTGGTGGAACTTGATGGCCTCGATATCCAGGCCAAAGCCGCCGAACGGGTGCAGGTAGCGCGAGCCCGGCGTGGTCCAGTCGACGAACTCGATGGCCAGCTTGAAACTGGCCTTTGTGGCCCGCATGAAGTCGGCTTCGTCCAGGCCCAGGATCTGGTTGAAGGTGGTGATCGGCGGGATGGTCGCCTCGCCAACCCCAACCGTCGCGATGGCGTCGCTTTCGATCAGCGTGACCTCGACGCCCTTGAGCACCTTGGCCAGGGCGGCCGCCGTCATCCAGCCGGCCGTGCCGCCGCCGACGATCAGAACCTTGCGGACGGGATTGGTGTTCATGGGGCCACGCGCGCCAGCGCCGCCGCGTGGGTCGGCGCCCGCTCCGCCGTCTGGCGGAAGATCTGCCGCATGCGCTCCAGGGTCATGCGCGCGCGCTCCAGCGGCATCCGGTCGGCCAACGGATCGTAGCGCCCCGGCAGAACACCGTGACCGATGAAGGCGGCGATCCAGCTGGGCTCCAGGAAGCTCTCCTCGTCATACATCACCACCCGGCCGCGGCTCTCGAACTGGGCGATCCGGTAGGCCAGCTTGTCGGGAACGGGGGCGTCGCGGCCCAGGTCCCAGATCGCGCCGTCGCGGCGGCCGGCGCGGCGATAGTGCAGGATAGCCATGTCGCGGACGCGTTCCAAAGTCTCCCCGCCCAGGCGGTTGTACTCCTCGGCGGCCACCGGCGCGCCGCCCGGCCGGGGAAAGAGGGCGATCAGGCGGGTGACGCCGCTCTGGATCAGATGAACATCAGCGCCGTCCACGGCCTCGACCCTGCCGGCCGCGCCGCCGATGGCCACGCAGTTGCCGACCATGGCGCGGGCCCGCCGGCCGTTGCGGATCGTCATGAACCGGGGCTCCGAGCCGCCCTCTGCGGGCAGGCCGGCCCAGGCCGCCTTCATGGCCGCCGCGTCGCTGGTCAGTTCGGCGCGATAGGTCAGGCCGCCATCCAGTCGATCGCGCAGCGGGATCCGCCAGCGCCAGCCTTCGGCGGTCGCCTCGATCTCCGTGAGGGGCGGGGCGTCGGTCTGGACCGGCGCGGTGATCCGCACGGCGCGGTCGGCGGGCAGCAGGGCCGACCAGTCCTCGAACGGTTCGTCTCCCATCAGCAGGGCGGCAGGGCCGGTGCCGTCGACGAAGAGTTCCGCCTCGACGCGCTCGCCGTCGGCCAGCACCACAGCCGCGATGTGGCCGCTCTGACCGTCGCGAACCACCTCTGCGACCTCGCCGGCGCTGGCGGCCACGCCGCCCTGCAGGGCCAGGCGCCGCAGCACGTCCACATAGAGCCCGGCGTCCAGGTGCAGGCCATAGGTCAGGGTCGACAGCGGCGAGCGCGGGTCGGGGTCGGGGCCTGCGAACCGGCCCAGCCGCGCGATGACGGCGGCCAGGCTGTAGTCGTCCAGCGGCGTGGCGTCGCCGGCCAGGCGAAGGCGGCTCCAGTAGTGGTGGAAGCCTACGCCCTCCAGACTGGCCCCGATCTCGCCGAAGGCGTCGCAGAAGCTGACGTCGGGCGTCCAGCCGCTGAACCGCGAGCCCAGCCTGTAGGTCGCCAGGGTGGCGGCCATCAGCGCCGCCTCGTCCAGGCCCAGCAGGGTGTGGAACGATCGCAGCGAGGGCAGGGTGGAGAGCGCGCCGGTCACGACGGGCCCGGTCTCGACGACACGGATCTCGGCCTTGCCACCAGTGGCGCGGGCCAGACCGGCGGCCGTCATCCAGGCCTCGACGCCGCCGCCGATGATGGCGACCCGGCCCAGGGGAGGTGTCTGGCTCATGCCGCGCCTCGCGCATCACAGAAGCGCTCGATAAACGCCTGGTGCCCCGGCATGGATTCGGCCGTGCGCCGCACCGCCGCCTTCAGTTCGGCCAGCTGGCGGGCGGCCTCGCCCGGATCGACGGCGTCGGCCATCGGGTCATAGCCGCGCGGCAGGATGTTCTGGCCCAGATAGACGGCCAGCCAGGAGGGCTCCAGGAAGAAGCCGTCGCGATACTTCACCACCATGCCCCGATCGCGGAACAGCTCCATCTTGTAGGCTAGGCTGTCGGGGATGGGGGCGGCGGCCTTGTCGCGCCAGAAGGCGGAGTCGTCCCGCTGGGTGGCGTGATAGTGCAGCACCAGGAAGTCGCGGATGCGCTCGAACTCCAGGTCCATCACGCGGTTGTACTCGTCCTGGTCGGCCCCGGCGCAGCCGCGCTCGGGGAACAGTTCCAGCAGGGTGGAGATGGCCACCTGGATCAGGTGGATGCTGGTGCTTTCCAGCGGCTCAAGGAAGCCGGAGGCCAGACCAATGGCCACGACGTTCCGGTTCCACTGCTTCTTGCGGCGGCCTGTGACGAACCGCAGGAAGCGCGGGTCCTGCTGAGCCTTGCCGTCCAGCTTGGAGACCAGCACCCGGGCCGCCTCGTCGTCGCTGATATAGCTGCTGCAATAGACATAGCCGTTGCCCACCCGGTGCTGCAGGGGGATCCGCCATCGCCAGCCGGCCTCGTCGCTGGTGGCGCGGGTATAGGGCGTGGGCGGCTCCACCGCGTCGCAGGGCACGGCCGCCGCCCGGTCGCAGGGCAGCCAGTGTGTCCAGTCCTCATAGCCGGTCTTCAGGGCCTGCTCGATCAACAGGCCCCGGAAGCCGGAGCAGTCGATGAACAGGTCGCCCTTGATCCGCTGGCCGCTTTCCAGGGTCACGGCCTCGACAAAGCCGTCCTCGCCGCGCAACGAGACATCCAGGATCTTGCCCTCGATGCGCCGTACACCCCGCGCCTCGGAGTAGGCGCGCAGGTACTGGGCGTAGAGCCCCGCATCGAACTGGTACGCGTAGGAAAAGGTCGACCCCAGCGAGCGCTGATCAGGGGAGGGCGGGGCGAACCGGTTCAGCCGGGCGGCCACGATCGGCAGGCTGTAGGCCTCGATGCCGTCGGCCTCGCCCCGAGCCCTGGCCCGCAACCAATGCTGGTGGAAAGCGACCCCGCCAATGCCCTGACCAAAGCCGCCGAAGGGGTGAATATAGCTCTCGCCCTTCCGGCCCCAGTCGCGAAACTCGATGCCCAGCTTGTAGGTGGCCTGGGTCTTGCGCATGAAGTCGGCCTCGTCGAGGCCCAGCTTGGCATTGAAATTCCGGATGTGCGGCACGGTGGCCTCACCCACGCCGACGGTGCCGATCTCGGCCGATTCAACCAGGTCGATGGTGACGCGCGAATCGCCCAGCACCGCGCTGAGCCCGGCGGCCGTCATCCAGCCTGCGGTCCCGCCGCCGACGATGACGATTTTTCGGATACCATTGTTCCCGGTGTCATCCATCGCGCCGCTTCCTCCGCTTCCCATTTGTCCCATGGCCCTTTCTGACGGAACGGCCTTTGAGACAAACTGTAAATTGACAACGCTGTCTTTGGTTGTCATCGTCTTGTTATCCGGACGGAAAGTTCCGGTTCAGGTGGTCAAACCATCGGGGGGAAACCGTAGGTAGAAAAGGCCGTGGGTGCGACTGTCGTGCAGGCGACACGCCCTTGAAGCCCTTCGTTCCAGGTATCTCCCCTTTGCACAGCTACGTGAGCCGGGTCTGAGTGGCAACGCTTGACAGCCGGTGATCTGTCATATGATCTGACCAATAATGGTCACGGTAACATGACCAATGGTAGCGCTAACGTCGCGCTGCCCAAAAAAGGGGAGGTGAGACACATGGGCTCTTTTCAGAGGCCGTCCGCGCAGCGCGGGCAAAATTCATTGATGTCGGGTTTGAAATGCGGCGCATCCGCCGTGGCGCTTGGCGCGGCGATCTTCGCCGGGCCTGCGTTCGCCCAGACCAAGACCGATGACGCCGTCGCCGTTGACGCGGTCGTGGTCACCAGCATCCGCCAGAGCCTGAAGAGCTCGCAGGCGCTGAAGCAGTCGTCCGAGATCATCGGCGACTCGATCACCGCTGAAGACATCGGCGCCTTGCCGGACCGCTCGGTCACCGAAGCCCTGCAGCGCGTGCCCGGCGTGTCGATCAACCGCTTTGCCGCCGGCGTCGACCCGGACCACTTCTCGGTCGAAGGGTCGGGCGTCGTGGTGCGCGGTCTGAACTTCGTGCGCTCCGAGCTGAACGGCCGCGACACCTTCTCGGCCAATAACGGCCGCATCCTGAGCTTCGCCGACGTTCCCTCGGAACTGATGGGCGGCGTCGACGTGTTCAAGAGCCCTTCGGCCGACATGATCGAGGGCGGCATCTCGGGCACCGTCAACCTGCGCACGCGCCTGCCGTTCGACAGCAAGAAGCGCCTGCTCTCGCTGTCGGCCGAGGCCAGCTATGGCGACATGGTCAAGTCGTGGAAGCCGACCTATTCCTTCCTCTACAGCGACCGGTTCGACACCAATCTCGGCGAGTTCGGCCTGCTGCTGAGCTACGTCAATTCCGAATTGTCGACCCGCAGTGACGCCATCCAGGTGTCGAACTTCGGCTGCCGCACCAATCTGGGCGTAACCAGCAGCAATTGCGGCAATGGCGCCAAGGGCGTGTGGTTCCCGCGCGGCGCAGCGTTCCGCTCCACCACCACCGAACGCGAGCGCCAGGGCGCTGGGGCGGCGGTGCAGTGGAAGAGCACCGACGGCACCATGGAAGCGGCCTTCCAGTACCTGCGTTCAGAGTCGAATTCGGCCTGGACCGAGCACGCGGTGGAAATCGCCACGGACAACGTGACCAGCAACGGCGACTCGCGCGCCGTCGCCGGCACGACGTTCAGCTATGACGACCGCGGCGTGTTCACCAACGGCGCCATCACCGGCACCAACGGCTGGCGTTCGGACCAGTTCTCCGATCCGCGCACCCCGACCGACGGCCTGCAGTCGAACAATATCCGCCGCGACGTTGATCAGACCTATCTGACCAGCGACTACGGCTTCAATTTCAAATGGACCCCGAACGAAAACTGGGGCTTCCAGTTCGACGCCCAGCACGTTGACTCCAAGGTCGACAATATCGATGTCGGCATCTGGAGCTCGACCTTCCAGAACGCCGCCATCACCCTGAACGGCAACGATCTGCCGACGGTGGCCTTCTCGCTGCCGGGCAATGGCCTGACCCCGTCGAACTGTCTGCCCATCAACAACAACTGCCCGTCCTATGGCCGCGGCGCCCATGCCAATCTGAGCGATCCGTACAACCACTTCTGGCGCTCGGCGATGGACCACATCGAGCAGTCCGAAGGCACCGAGGACTCGCTGAAGGTCGACGTCGAATACAAGTTCAACGACGACACCTGGTTTGACTCGGTGAAGGCCGGCGTGCGCTGGGCCGAACGCGACCAGACCACGCGCTTCTCGACCTATAACTGGGGCGTGCTCAGCGAGATCTGGGGCAATAACGGCCCGGTCTGGCTCGACGACAAGGTTGACGGCATTGTCGACAGCAACCCGCTCGGCGGGGCCGGTTCGACCACCGCCGGCGCTGCGGAACTGTGGGGCTTCCCCAACTTCATGCGCGGCCAGACCCCGCTGCCGACCGGAACCGACGCGCGTCTGTTCTATGCGGGCAATGCGGCGATTGACTACAAGACCATGTCCGACTTCGCCCTGCTGGTCGGTGACGAATGGCAACCGCGCAACGGCGCCAATGGCTGCCCGCAGCACTGGGTGCCCCTGGCCAAGCGCTGTAACACCATCGCCGGAACGCCGTTCCTTCCGCAGGAAGTCAACCCGGTCAATGAGGTCAACAAGGCCGCCTATGTGGTGACGCGCTTCAAGGGCGACATTGGCGCGGCTAGGGTCAGCGGCAATATCGGTCTGCGCTACACCTCGACCACCCGCGAGGCCGAAGGCTTCCTGGCGTTCCCCAACAGCAACTTCACGACGGACGCCCAGTGCGCCATCGTGCCGGTGGGCCAGGCTCCGACCCCGTTCTGCCAACTGGCGCCGTCGGTTCGTGCTGCGGCGCGGGCCTGGGCCAATGGCGCTGTGACCCCGACCACGGCCAGCAAGGACTTCAACCACTGGCTGCCCAGCTTCAATGTGAAGGTGGTCATGCCCAACGGTCTTCAGTACCGCCTGGGCGCATCCAAGACCCTGGCTCCGCCGGATATCGGCCTGACCCGCAACTATTATAACCTGTCGCTGAACACCAATGCCGACGGCATTTCCAACGGCCGGCCCAGCGGCAATGTCACGGTCGGCAATCCCTATCTGAAGCCCACCCAGTCGACCAATCTGGACGCTTCGGTGGAATGGTACTTCGCCTCGGTCGGCTCGCTGACCTTCGCGGCCTTCTACAAGGAACTGACCGACGTCGCGACGAACACGACCTCGCGCGTGCCGTTCACCAACAATGGCGCGACCTTCGATGTCGTGACGACCACGCCGGGCAATTCCGACAAGAAGGCCAAGGTCAAGGGCTTCGAAATCGGCTACCAGCAGTTCTACGACTTCCTGCCCAAGCCGCTGGACGGGTTCGGCATCAACGCCAACTACTCCTACATTGAGAGCAATGGCGTGCCGCAAAGCACGCTGTCGGCGACCGATCCCGACGTGGCGGCCGGTCGTGTGACCACGGTCGACACCAGCCTCCTGCCGCTGCAGGGCCTGTCCAAGCACAACGCCAACTTCGCGGCCATCTATGAGAAGGGTCCGATCTCGGCCCGTCTGGCCTACAACTGGCGCTCGGACTTCCTGCTGACCGTCCGCGACGTGATCGTGCCCTATGCGCCGATCATGAACGAGGCGACCGGCCAGTTGGACGGCTCGTTCTTCTACACCGTCAATCCGAAGATGAAGGTCGGCGTCCAGGGCGTGAACCTGCTGAACGAAACCACCATGACCAGCCAGGTGCTGAACAACGACCTGCTCAAGACCGGCCGTTCCTGGTTCATGAACGACCGTCGCTACACCTTCGTGGTGCGCGCGAGCTTCTAGGTTTCGGGAATCGCGCCGGTCCGGTCTCCCCCGGGCCGGCGCGACTTTCGAAAACGGGCTCCGCCTTTGGGGCCTGGGCACTCCCACAGTTCCACCTTTCCGCGCATCGTCTCCGGCGGTGCGCGTTTTTTCTGAAGGCTCAGGCGATGCGTTCGTTTCCCACGGTCCTGTCCCGTCGCGCCGCCCTCGGTCTGGGCGCCGCCGCCGGCGCGATGACGGCTCTGCCGGCCCTGGCCGCGCCGACGCCTTCGCTGGCCAGCCTCGCCCGCGACAGGGGCCTGATCTTCGGCAGCGCCGTCGGCGCCGGCCCTGTCGGATCGCTCACCGGCTCGTTCGAGGACGCTCGCCTGCGCCAGATCCTCAAGGACGAGTGCTGCGTGCTGGTACCCGAGAACGAGCTGAAGTGGTACGTGATCCGCGCCGCCGGCCCGCAGGCCTTCGACTTCTCGCGCGCCGACCGCATCGCCGACTTCGCCAAGGCCAACGGCCAGGCCCTGCGCGGTCACACCCTGCTGTGGCATCACCCGCAGTGGTTCCCGGCCTGGATCAAGAGCCACGACTTCGGCCCCCAGCCCAAGGTCGCCGCCGAGGCCATGCTCACCGAGCATATCCAGAAGCTGTGCCAGCACTATCCGCAGATGATCTCGTGGGACGTGGTCAACGAGACCGTCGATCCGGCCGACGGCTCGGTGCGCGACACCGTCCTGTCCGACATCCTGGGCCGCGAGCAGACCCTGGACCTGGCCTTCCACACCGCCCGCGCCGCCGCGCCCAAGGCCCGTCTCGTCTATAACGACTATATGAGCTGGGAGGTCGGCAACGCGAAGCACCGCTACGGCGTGCTCAAGCTGCTGGAAGGCTTCCGCAAGCGCGGTACGCCCGTCGACGCCCTGGGCGTCCAGGCCCATATCGGCGCCGAGAACGCCGACAGCTTCACCGGTTTCGGCAAGCCGCAGGAGCAGGAATGGCGCGCCTTCCTCGATGAGGCCACCGGCATGGGCTATGACCTGCTGATCACCGAGTTCGATGTCCACGACAAGGGCCTGATCCTGGACTTCGGCCCCCGCGATGCGGCGGTGGCGGCCTATGCCAAGGGCTATCTCGACCTGATGCTTTCCTATCGTCAGACCAAGGAGGTTCTGGCCTGGGGCATGGTCGACAAATATTCCTGGCTGCAGAACCAGTGGCTGCGCGAGGACAAGAAGCCCAAGCGCCCGACGCTGTACGACGACAACTATCAGGCCAAGCCCCTGCGCGAGGCCGTCGCGGCGGCGCTGAAGGCGGCGCCGGTTCGGTGAACTTTCCGACGCCGCACGCCCCCTCCTGACCGCTATCGCGGTCGTCCTCCCCGGAGGGGGAAGACGCCCTCATCTTCCCCCTCCGGGGGAGGAGCGCGCAGCGCGGAGGGGGCAAGTGACAACTAGTGGAGCTCTTCAATGATCCGCCCGACCCTGATCGCGCTCGCCCTGGCCCTGGCCGCAACCGCCGCCCAAGCCGCGCCCAAACCCGGCCAGGCCGAGTTCCGCAACTTCACCTACCAGGGCGCCGACCCTGTCGATGCGCAGGTCGCCTTGGCCCCGGGCCAGTACCGCAACCCGATCCTCAAGGGCTTCTATCCCGACCCCAGCATCACGCGGGTGGGCGGCGACTACTACCTGGTCAACTCGACCTTCGCCTGGTTCCCCGGCTTGCCGGTGTGGCACTCGACCGACCTGGTGCACTGGGAGCAGATCGGCAACGCCATCGACCGGCCCGGCATACTGGACTTCAAGCGCCTGGGCCTGTCGCGCGCCGTGTTCGCGCCGGCCATCGAGGAGCATGAGGGCACATTCTACATCCTCAACACCTGCGTCGACTGCCAGGGCAATTTCCTGATCACGGCGAAGGACCCGAAGGGGCCGTGGTCGGATCCGGTGTGGCTGCCCGGCGTGGGCGGCATCGACACCTCGCTGTTCTTCGATGATGACGGCCGCGCCTGGATCGTCAACAATGACGGGCCGCCTGGACCGGTCGAATATTCCGGCCATCGCGCCATCTGGATCCAGGAATACGATCCCAAGGCCCAGGTGATGATCGGCCCGCGGACCGTGCTGCTGGACAAGGGCGTCGATCCCTCGACCAAGCCGATCTGGCCCGAGGGACCGCACATCCTCAAGAAGGACGGCTGGTACTATCTCACCGCCGCCGAGGGCGGCACGGCCGAGGGCCACAGCCAGATCGTCCTGCGGTCCAGGAGCGTCACCGGCCCCTACACGCCCTATGCCAACAACCCGATCCTGACCCAGCGCGGACTGCCGAAGGATCGCATGCTGCCGATCACCTCGGCCGGGCACGCCGACATCGTCGACACCCCCGACGGCCAGTGGTGGGCCACCTTCCTGGCCGTGCGGCCCTATGGCGACGACCTCTACAATACCGGCCGCGAGACCTTCCTGCTGCCGGTCGAGTGGAAGGACGGCTGGCCGGTGATCCTCGAGAACGGCAAGACCATCCCCTATGTGGCGACCGCGCCGAACCTGCCCGCGCCCAAGGTCCTGCCGCCGCCCACCGCCGGGGCGTTCAGGGCGGCCGAGGCCTTTGCCGGTCCTGAGCTGCCGCTGAACTGGATGACCCTCCGCATCCCCACCGAGCGCTGGTGGAGCGTGGGTCAGGGCGCCCTGACCCTGCGGGCCCGCCCCGACAAGCTGACTGACCAGCCCTCGTTCTGGGGCCGCCGCCAGCAGCACATCAACGCCACCGCCCAGGTGACGGTGGATTTCGCGCCGACCGCCGACGGTGACCGCGCGGGCCTGACGGCGCTGCAGAGCGACGAATTCTTCTACTTCCTGGGCGTGGTGCGCTCGGGCGGCAAGCCGGTCCTGCGACTGGAGCGCAGGGCCGGTGCGGGAGATCCCGTCGACGGCGTGGTGGTCGCCGAGGCGCCGTTTCCGGGCGGTCCGGTGGCGCTGAAGATCACTGCGCGGGGCGGGGAGTATGACTTCGCCTATGCCGTGAAGCCGGGAGACTGGAAGGTTCTCAAGGCCGGGGCGGACGGGACGATGCTGTCGACGAAGAAGGCCGGCGGGTTCGTGGGGGCGATGTTCGGGGTGTATGCGAACGGCAAGTGAAGTAGCTCTACTCCTGCCCCGCTTGCGGGGGAGGTGGCGCGGCGCGAAGCGCCGTGACGGAGGGGGCGTTCTGAGCCGGCCGTCGTTGCATCAGGTCGATGCAGGTATCCCAGATTCCATCGGCCACGCCGGTGGGATCTGCAAGCACCTCGGAGGCCGGATAACGCACCACGGTTAGTCCTCGAGCCGCCATCCAGGCATCGCGCCGAACGTCGTGCTCGGGCTGGTCGCCCATGTTGTGACACCAGCCGTCGATCTCAATCACCAGGCGCGCGTCGGAGCAGTAGAAGTCGGCGATGTAGGGCCCTACCGCATGTTGACGCCGAATGCGTGGTCCCCCGGGTTGGCGTGATCTCAGGCGCGACCAGAGGAGGGCCTCTGGCGGCGTCATGACCTTGCGTAGGGCCTTGGCTTTGGTGTGGGTGTCTTTCTTAGACCTCATAGGTTGAGTTTTGCACCGAACGCCCCCTCCGTCACGATGCGTATTCGCATCGCGCCACCTCCCCCGTTTCACGGGGCAGGAGGGGTAGGATGTTCTTCTCCTGCCCCGTAGCGAAGCGTGCGGGGGAGGTGGCGCGGCGCCGATAGGCGACGTGACGGAGGGGGCGTGCTGAGCCGGCCGTCTAAGTACCGATAAAGCTTCACCCGCTGGGCCTGGAACCGGCCGGGCTCCAGCCGCACATGCCGGCCCTGGTGCGTCTCGTCGCCGTTGAGCCAGCGGCCTGAGACCCAGGCGCCGTCGACAAACCGGCCCTCGACCACCTTCTCCAGGCCGACGCCTTCGCCGAAGGTCAGGGTGATCCCCGAGCCGGCCACCAGGAACTCGTCGTCCGACAGCCGGATCACGAGCCCGCCATGCGCCGCAAAGGTCTGCTTGTCCTTCGGCGTCCAGGGATCGACGAACGACACTTTCACCGTCCAGTCGCCCATCGTCACCGTTTGGGGCGTCTCATTGACCACGCCGTCGAAGCTGACCGGCGGACGGAAGCCGCGCATCACGCCCTTGCCCTGATGGGCCAGGATCGTCGGGGTCAGTTCCCGCAGCAGGGCATAGGCCCCCGCCAGCGGATTGCCGGCCGGATCGGCCACGTTCTCGATGGAGAACGGCGAGAAGCCGATCGCGTTGTGCTCGCCGATCGCCCAGAAGGCGTTGGCCGGGGCTTCGACCTTGCCGGCCCGGTCGGCCTCGGGAAGGAACAGCGGATTGCCCGGCCGGTCGTACTGCGCCGCCCAGTGGCTGAAGTCGGGATAGTAGATATCCGGCGCCTGGAACACCGACGGCGCCGCCGCCTTCCAGACCTCATAGAGATGGGGCAGGGGGCCGGCGCTGGGATAGCCGCCGGGGGCGACACCGAGCTTGTTCAGCGCGGCGTTGACGTACATCGGCAGCGGGTAGGCCTTTTGACCTGCGCTGGCCAGTCCCTCGACAAAGCGCCCGAACGACCAGGCCTGCCACAGCTCGTCGGTCGCGTCGCTCTTGCCGAACACCTGCTCCCAGCTGCCCGAGCCGGTCTTGCCTGTGGCTTTCAGGACAGCGGCCGGTACCGGCTTCCTGAACTCGGCATCCGCCAGCGGCGAGTGATCGCGGGCCGAGGGCAGCATGCCGATCTCGTTCTCGACCTGGATCATGATCACTGTGCGCCGGTCGCCATCCACCGCCTTCAGGTGCGTCATCAGGGCCGCGAAGGCTTTGGCGTCGGCGGTCAGGGTCGCCGGGCCGGCGGGCGACAGGATTTCCTGCACCTTGCCCTCGGCCGAGCGCGCCAGCGGGAAGCGCTGGCCGTCGCGCTTCACCCAGGCCGGCGTATAGGTCGACATGCTGTTCTTCCACGCCCCGAACCACAGCAGCACCAGCCGGGTGTCATGGGCGCGAGCCTGGGCGATCACGCCGTCGATCACCGTGAAGTCGAAGCGCCCCTCGACCGGCTCGATCTGGTCCCATTGCACCGGGGCCAGCACGGTGTTGAGGCCCAGGGCCTTCAGGGTGGGCCACTGCTTTTCCAGGTAGGGCAGGCTGGAGGCGGTGGAGTTGCCCAGCTCTCCGCCCAGGATCAGGAACGGCTTGCCGTCGACCAGCAGCTGGGTCGCATCGCCCTGCGGCGCCAGGCGGGGGATCTGCTCGGCGGCGGCGGGAAAAGCGCAGAGCGCGGCGGTCAGCGCCACGGCGCTCAGGGTCTGGATCAGGGTACGCATCATTGGTCAGATGACCCCATGAGGCTTGTAAGATCAATCATGAAAGCCGCGTCGGCGCGGGCCGCCGCCGGCTGGTTGTTGTTCCCGGCGCCCGCCGCTAGGGTCGGGGCATGATCCGCCGCCTCATCGCCATCGCCCTCGCGCCCGTCCTGTTCGCCTCCTCGGCCCTGGCCCAGACGGTGGTGATCGTCCGCCACGGCGAGAAGGTCGCGCCCAACGGCGATCCTGACCTGTCAGCGGCCGGTCAGGCCCGCGCCCAGGCCTTGGCCCAGGCCCTGAGCGGCGCCCGCGTCGCCATGGTGCTGGCCACCCCGCTCAAGCGCACCCAGCAGACGGCTGAGCCCACCGCCCAGGCCGCCGGTGTGGCGGTGGTTCCCGTGCCCTTCGACGGCGGCGACACGGCCCACGCCCAGCGCCTCGCCGCCCAGGCCCGCACGGCGCCGGCCGACGCCACCGTCCTGATCGTCGGCCACAGCAACACCGTCGCCAACATCGCCAGGGCTCTGGGGGACACCGCCGCTCAGGCGCCGAGCGACTGCGAGTACGACCAGATGACGGTCATCCAACTGGCCGGGGCCGGGGCGCCCAAGGTGGTGCATGCGCGGTATGGCGCGCCGACGGCGGCGTGCTGAAGTCCCTCTCTCGAAGACAGAGGGGCGCGGCGCCTCAAGCCGCCGTCTGGATCGCCACCTGACAGGCTCGCGCCAGGCGCGTCGGCGAGACGGGCTTTTCCACCACCGGATTGGTGCTGCCCGCCGAGATCGAGCAGGCATTGCCGGTCACATAGACCACCGGGATGGGACCGAGATGGGCCAGGATCGAGCGGACCGCGTCCTCGCCGTTGCCGCCCACGATGCGATAGTCGGCGGTGATCAGGTCGGGCTTGCGGCGCAGGGCCAGATCGAGGGCCTCTTGTGCGTTGTCGGCGACATCGACCGAGGTGAAACCCTGCTCGCGAAGCAGAGCTTCGACCTCCATGGCGATCAGGATCTCGTCTTCGATAATGAGAGCGTGACGCAATACCATCTTGAGCAATCCGTTTCGAATATCCCTCAAGACCACTTGGTCAACTGATTCCAGTCAAAGGCAAGTGTAACGTGAATTAAAGGCCGCTTCGGGTTTAAACCCAAGGTCGCCGACCGACGTTATTTCTTCTTGTCGCCGCCCCAGGGCAGGTTCTGCTTGACCTGATCCAGAGGCGTCTTGGTCACCACGACAGGCGGCGGGATATAGACGGTGGGCGCCTTGATCGGATAGGCGCGCCAGCCGGACTGGATCAGGGGGCCAAAGCCCACGCAGCGCGGCATGATCCTGACTGCGCCGGTGCGCGGCCTGGGGAAGGGCGGTGGCTGGCGCAGTTCCTGGCGCTTGGGATCGATGAACCACCAGTCGCCGGGCAGGCCATAGCCCTTCTCGCCGCCGGCCCGCACGGCCTGATAGGCGATGTTGGCCTGGAAGGGCGTGACGCCATAGCGCAGCATGGCGCGGTGGAAGATGGCGTCGGCCTCTTCGCGCTTGCCCGGCTCGCCCACGGCGTACAGCCAGTCATGGACGATGGCGGCGCGGGCGGTCGGACCCTGCGGATCGACAAAGCCCTGGCCGTACCAAGGCACGCTGGCGAAGTCGGTGACGTACCAGCGCGGCACGACGATCACCTTGCCGGTCTCGACGTCGCAATAGGGGAACTCGGCGTCCAGGGTGAACAGCTTGCGGCCGGCCTTGGTCTGGTTGAACAGCACGACCGGCTGCGGCGTCAGCGAGCTGGGCGGGGTGGGCGCGACCACGGGGATATAGACCGTCTGGTGGGTTTCCGTCGCGCAGCCGGCGAGGATCGAAGCCGCCAGCAGGGCGGAGGCGGCGAGAAGGGCGGTTCTGATCGGGCGCAAGGCGGTCTTCGGCTAGTGCGGAACGAGAGCGGGGCTATAGCACCGTTTCCGTGTCGCTTTCGAGGCGGCATGAGCCCGCAGCGACCAGGTCAGGCCTTGTGATCAGGCCTTGGGCGGGCGGCGCCGGCGGGGCACGCGGACGGTGGCCTCGCCATCCATGATCAGGTCATCGCCGACATAGGCCGCGCAGCGCAGCACGACGCGTGCGCTGGCCTCGTCGATTGCCGAGACCGTGACCCGGGCCGTCACGACGTCGCCGATGCGCACCGGCCTGTGGAACGCCAGGGTCTGGCCCAGATAGATCGCGCCGGCGCCCGGCAGGATGGTGCCGACCACGGCCGAGCCGAACGAGGCCGACAGCAGGCCATGGGCGATGCGCCCGCGATAGGCGGTCCGCGACGCGAAGCCCTCGTCCATGTGCACGGGATTGAAGTCGTCCGAGGCCTCGGCAAACCGCTGGATGCGCTCTTCGGTGACGGTCACGAGCTTCTCGGCGACCATCCCGACGACAAGCTCTTCCAGGATATAGCCGCCGGAGAGGTGAGGTTGGATCATACCGGCCGGTTAGCGGTGATGTGGCCTCGTGACCAGCGAAAATGCGTGCGGACGGCCGCAAGACACGGCTCTGACCCCGCTTCGACATCCCGGACGCGCCCTGCCTGTCAGCCGTGCGGACTTGCGGCTGGGCGGGGAGGCCGCGCGATGGGATCAGCGCCTGGACGCCGCGATCGCCTCCAGGATCCTGGTCGCGGCGAGATCCAGCGTGGCGGGGTCGAGACGGTCCAGGGCGATGCTGGCCAGGGTCGGCTGATCGGACTTTCGCCGCTCCCGCGCATAGGCCAGGTCGTAGTGGGCGGCCATCAGGGCTTGCGCCAGATCGGTGAAGGCGCCCTGGTCCACCATTTCGCGCCAGGCCGTCAGCCGCCTCAGGCTGGGATGGATCGGCAGACGTTCCAGGATCGCCAGCAGGGCCTCGCGCCGGGCGGTGATGTCGCCATAGGTCTCGACCAGATAGCGGGCGCGTTCCGGCAGGGGAGCGGTGACCTCGATGCGCGGCGCCTTGCGCATGGCCGCCCACAGCATCGGCGGCAGGACCCGGTTGCCGATCTTGCTCGACTCCGCCTCCACCACCACCGGGCGGGTCGGATCCAGCGCGTCGAACGCTGCGAGCAGCTGGCTCTCGAAGCCCTTCTGGTCGGGCTGGGGCTGTCCCGACAGGGCGCCGAACAGCGAGCCGCGGTGGCAGGCCAGGCCCTCCAGGTCGACGACCTGAACGCCGCGCTGCGCCAGGGCGGCGAGGATCGCGGTCTTGGCCGAGCCCGTGTCGCCATCCAGCAGGATCAGGTCCAGATCGCAGGGCGCGTCATACAGCCGGGCCTGAACCCAGCGGCGATAGGTCCGGTATCCGCCGTCCAGCACGGCGGTCTGCCAGCCCACCCGCTGCAGGATGGTGGCCATGGCGTTGGACCTCTGGCCGCCGCGCCAGCAATAGACCAGCGGCTTGAAGCCCTCCGGCCGGTCGGCCAGCGCGGTCTCCAGATGGTGGGCGATGTTGCGGGCCACATGGGCCGCGCCGATGCGGTTGGCGCGCAGCCGCGATTCCTGGACATAGATCGTCCCCACCTCGGCGCGCTGGGCGTCATCCAGCACGGGCAGGTTTATGGCGCCGGGCAGGTGATCCTGGGCGAACTCGCCGGGGCTGCGCACATCGATGATCTGGTCGAAGGCCGCCAGGGCGGCGGGGTCGGCGGATGTCAGGACCTGAAGCGGCTTCATGTCCGCTCGGGGTTTCGCCACAGGTCGGTCGTCATGCTGCCGGATCTCGCCATCGCCGCTTTTCGTGGTCGCGACTATGCGCGAGGCGTCGGGGAATCGTAAGGTCCCCCGAGCAGACTCGCCCCGAGGATGGGGGCGATCGTCCAGGAGCCACCCGTTGCCAGAACCCGTGTCCGACCCCGTTCGACTGACCTCGCTGGCCCATGGCGGCGGTTGCGGTTGCAAGCTGTCTCCGGCGGTGCTGCGCGAGATCCTGGCCCAGTCTCCGGCCGCCGGGATATTTCCCAACCTGATGGTCGGGACCGAGACCTCGGACGACGCCGCCGTCTGGCGGCTGAACGACCAGCAGGCCCTGGTGGCCACCACCGACTTCTTCATGCCCGTGGTCGACGATCCCCATGACTTTGGCCGCATCGCCGCGACCAACGCCCTGTCGGATGTCTATGCCATGGGGGCCACGCCGATCTTCGCCCTGGCCATTGTCGGCATGCCGATCGACAGGCTTTCGACCGAAACCATCGGCGCGATCCTGGCCGGCGGCGCCTCGGTCTGCGCGGCGGCGGGCGTGCCGATCGCCGGAGGACACTCGATCGACAGCGTCGAGCCGATCTATGGGCTGGTCGCCCTGGGCCTGGTCCATCCCGATCGCGTGCTGTCCAACCGGGGCGCGCGGGCCGGCGACGTGCTGATCCTGACCAAGGCCCTGGGTGTGGGCGTGCTGAGCGCGGCGTTCAAGCAACAGCGCCTTTCCGACGAGGGCTATCGCGCCCTGATTGCTACCACCACCCAGCTCAACACGGTCGGGGCGGGGCTGGGCGAGGTGGCCAGCGTCCACGCCGTCACCGATGTCACGGGCTTTGGCCTGCTGGGTCACCTGCTGGAAATGTGCCGGGGCGCCGGACTGGCGGCGGAACTGGACGCCGACGCGCCCGTCCTGCTGCCGCAGGTGGCCGCCCTGGCCCAGGCCGGGGTGCGCACCGGGGCGGCGGTGCGCAACTGGGCCAGCTATGGCGCGGCGGTGGAGATGCCCGAGGGGGCGCCAGACTGGCGCCGCGACCTGCTGGCCGATCCTCAGACCAGCGGCGGCCTGCTGATCGCCGTGGCGCCGGAGGCCGCCGACGCGGTCCTGCGCCAGGTGCTGGACGCGGGGTTCGCCGCCGCCCGGGTGGTCGGGCGGATGACCGCCGGAACGCCGCAGGTGAGGGTGCGGGGCCGCTTCAGCTGACCCCGGCTGCGGGCGCCGGGCGGCGGCCCAGCTTGCGGACCAGTCCGAACCAGCCGCCGCTGATCAGGGCGACCAGCAGGGCGCTGGCCAGCAGGCCGGGCGTCGGCGGCGCGACCTTGAAGATGGTGTCCAGGGCCGGCACGGCGAAGATCAGGGCCAGGACGCCGGACGCCGCCGAAGCGATGATCCAGTAGATTCGCCGATGCGGCGCAAACAGGCGGCCGCCGGTCGAGGAGGCGTCGGCCAGGGCCAGAATCAAGTTTCCGGCCACCAGGGTCAGGAAGGCCGCGCCCCGGGCCTGATTTTCCGGATGATGGCCCAGCGCCCACAGATAGATCCCCAGCACCCCGGCCAGCACGCCGGCCCCCTGCAGCAGGGCCAGGCCCAGCTGGCGGGGTCCAAACAGTGGCTCTTCAGGGCGTCTGGGCGGGTGCTTCATCGCTTCGGCGCCGCCCGGCTCAGCCTCGAACACCATCGCGCAGACCGGATCGATCACCAGTTCCAGAAACACCACGTGCATCGGATACAGCAGGGGCGGCAGGCCCATGACAATCGGGATCAGCGCCACCCCGGCGATCGGCACGTGGATGGCGGTGATATAGACCAGCGCCTTGCGCAGGTTGTTGAAGATCCGTCGTCCCAGCCGCACCCCGCCCACGATCGAAGCGAAGCTGTCGTCGAGAATGACCAGGTCGGCGGCCTCGCGCGCGACATCCGTGCCCTTCTGCCCCATGGCGATGCCGATATGCGCCGCCTCCAGGGCCGGGGCGTCATTGACCCCGTCGCCAGTCATGGCCACCACCTGGCCGTCCAGTTTCAGGGCCTGGACGATGCGAAGCTTCTGCTCGGGGATGATGCGGGCGAAGATCCGGGTCTGGCGAAGGCGTTCGGCCAGGGCGGCGTCGCCGAGCGCGGCCAGTTCGTCGCCCAGCATGACCCCGCCGGAGGTGTCCAGGCCGGCGGCCTCGGCGATGGCCAGGGCGGTCGCGGGGTGATCACCCGTGATCATGACCACCGAAATACCCGCCCCCCGCGCCTGTTTCAGCGCCGCCGGGGCGTCGGGGCGGATGGGGTCGAGGAAACCGATCAGGCCCGCGAACGCGAACGGCGCGTCCTGCGGATCGTCGGGAAAGGCCGTCTGGGTCTGGCAGGACGCCACCCCCAGCACGCGCAGGCCCTGGACGGCGAATTGCTCGACCACCCCCGTCAGGCGGACCACCTCATCATCGGCCAGGCCGCACAGCCGGAAGATCGCCTCCGGCGCGCCCTTGGCGGCGGCGCGCCACTGATCCCCGGGGCCGCGCCAGACCTGGATCATCGCCATCATCTCGGCGCGTAGGGGCCAGGTCCGCTCCGGTTCAGCCGGGGTGTCGGGTGAGGGGGACTGCGAGGACCCCAGCAGCGCCCGCACAGCCTTGTCCATCGGGTCGACCGGATGGACGGCGCAGGCCAGTCCGGCGGCCTGCAGCAGGGTCAGCGCCGCCCCGGCAGGCGGTGCGTCCCCTTCGATCAGGTGGTCTTCGCCCTGAGTCCACAGGCGGGCCACGCGCATGCGGTTCTCGGTCAGGGTGCCGGTCTTGTCGACGCACAGGAACGAGGCGCCGCCCAGGGCCTCGATCACCGCGCTGCGCCGCACCAGCACCTTGTGCCGGGCCAGGCGTCCGGCCCCCAGGGCCAGGAAGACGGCCAGCACCATGGGGAATTCTTCGGGGATCAGCGCGATGGCCACCGTGATGCCGGCCAGCACGCCGCCCACCCAGTCCTGGCGCAGCAGCCCATAGGCCACCGCCACGACGACGCAGAAGGCGATGGCGAACACGCCCAGCAGGGCCACCAGCCGTCCCGCCGTCTTCTGCAGCGGGGTGGGCTCCTGCACGATGGCCGCCAGCGAGACGCCGATCTTGCCCAGCGCCGTGCGGGGGCCGGTCCTGGCGATCCGCGCCACGGCCTGGCCGCGAACCACCAGCGTGCCCGAGAACAGATAGGGGCCGGTCTCGGCGCCGGGCTGGGTCTCGGCGTCGGCGGCTTCACCCTCCGCCAGGGGACGCTTCGAGACCGGGGCGGATTCGCCGGTCAGCGCCGACTCATCGACGCTCAGCACGTCGCCGGCCACCAGAGCGCCGTCGGCGGGCAGGCGCTCGCCCTCGCCGACCAGCACGATGTCGCCGGGAACCAGATCGCGCGCGGCCAGCCGCACCTCGACCCCGTCGCGCATCACCCGGGCCTGGGGCTGGGACAGGTCGCGCAGGGCCGACAGCGCGTTCTCGCTGCGGGTCTCCTGCAGGACGACCAGCCCGATGGTGGCGATCGCCCCGGCCATCAGGAACAGGCCTTCGCCCAGGTCGCCCAGCACCAGATAGAGACCCGCCGCCCCGATCAGCAGCAGGAACATCGGCTCGCGCAGGGTCTCCAGCACGATCCTGGCCAGGCCACGGGCCGAGGCCTGGGGCAGGGCGTTGGGACCAACCTCGGCCAGCCGGTGGCCAGCCTGCGCCGTTGTCAGTCCGCTGAGGTCATCGCGCGCCATGGGGCATCCCGGTTGCTCCAGAGGTCGAGCTGGACCCTGTTGCAACGCGTCGAACCTCACCTTGCGCCAGATCATCTTTGCAAAGGCCAGGACCGGGCGCCCTGTCCGGGGCTGAGGCCGGCCTGTGCGCCGCCTGCCGTCGCTGCCTGGGCCTTAGGTCTCGTCCGGTGCGCTTGGCGACGGGGAGCAGCGCTCAGCCGCCCTTGTCCTGCCGCGTGCGACAGGGGAGGCGTGCGGCGTCTGCCACACAGCGAGATATCGAGGGTTTAGGTTGAGCCGCTAGATGGGCAGCTGAGAAACGCCGCCGATCATGACCGCGCCGATCACCACCCAGCCGGCGGCCAGGGCGAACATCGGATAGCGTTGCCACCAATGGCGTTGGGCGGCGCAGGCGCCGGTGTGTCTGGGCATGTCGTACCTCCCTCTCTGGCCGGATGGCTCTTTGGGAGGTCAACCGTGACCTAAAAAACATCCTAATGCTTGGTTAATAGCGGTCACAATCTCGACAAGTGGCCGTGAAATGATGTTGAACTTGTTCAGCGAACTCGCTTGATCAATGAAAACTTTGATCAAGCTGTTGATTTTTATAGGCTTTAGCTTTCCCGAAAAGGTTGCGTCGCTGGGGAAAGCCCCTAGTCTGCCGTTCCGAAAAAAGATTCTTGGTCAGGACCCCGAATGCTTCGTTTTGCCTGTTTGACCCTTGGTTTGACTCTGGCCGTGGGCGGAATGGCCTGCGCCCAGACGCCCGCCGCCGCGCCGCCGGCCAGCGCGACGGCCGCCCAGACGGCCGGTCAGGCCTTCCTGGCGACCAACGCCAAGGCGCCCGGCGTGGTCGTTCTGCCGTCGGGCCTGCAGTACAAGATCCTGACCTCGGGCCCCAAAACCGGCCCGTCGCCCAAGACCGGCGACATCATCAAGGTGCATTACGAAGGCAAGCTGCTGGACGGCACGGTGTTCGACAGCTCGTTCGAGCGCAAGCAGTCGGCGATCATGCCGCTGGACGGTTTGGTCCAGGCCTGGCTGGAAGCCCTGCCGATGATGAAGGTCGGCGACGAGTGGGTGCTCTATGTGCCGCCCGAGCTGGGCTATGGCGACCGCGATGTCGGGCCGATCCCGGCCGGCAGCGTGATGACGTTCCGGCTGCAGCTGCTGGGCATGCTGGCGGTGGATTGATCGAGGGCGGAGGGGGCGACCACTTGCCCCCTCCGCGCCCTCGGCGGTCCTCCCCCGGAGGGGGAAGATGATCTCATCCGCCCCCTACGGGGGCGGACGGCCGCGCAGCGGCCAGGTGGGGGCGAGTGTCCCGCCTAAACTTTCCTCGACTTCATCAGCGGCTGGATCTTCGTCCCGAAGTTCTCCACCCCCTCGACGAAATCATCGAAGGTCAGCAGCACACCGGCCGTGCCCGGCACCGCCGCCACCTCGTCCAGCATCCGCGCAACGCTCTCATAGCTCCCCACCAGGGTGCCCATGTTGAGGTTCACGGCCGATTCCGGGGCGGCCAGCTGGGCGGTGTTGGTGGTGGCGCCGGCCGCCGCATTGGGGGCCGCCTGCTGGGTCAGCCAAGCCAGAGCCTCCTGGTCGGCGCCGTCGCGATAGAGCTGCCATTTGGCCATGGCCTTCTCGTCGGTCTCGTCGGCGATGATCATGAACAGGATGAAGCTGGCCACGTCCCGGCCGGTCTTTTCGGCGGCGGCCTTCAGGCGGTCATTGACCGAGCCGAAGGCGGTCGGCGTGTTGGTGCCCTTGCCCAGGGCAAAGCTGTAGTCGGCATATTGCGCCGTGAAGGCCAGGCCCTCGTTGGACGAGCCGGCGCAGATCAGCTTGGTTTCCTTCGGATGCGGGCTGACCCGGCAGTCGTCCATCTGGAAGTACTGGCCCTTGAAGTCGCTGATTCCGGTCTCCAGCAGGTCCTTCAGAACGGTCGTGTATTCGGCCAGGTAGTTGTAGCGGTCGGTATAGTGGGCCTCGCCCGGCCACAGGCCCATCTGGCTGTATTCGGCCTTCTGCCAGCCGGTCACCAGGTTCAGGCCGAACCGTCCCGGGGCGATGGAGTCGATGGTCGAGGCCATCCGTGCGGCGATGGCCGGCGGGATGGTCAGGGTGGCGACAGTGGCGAAGATCTTGATCTTCGACGTCACGGCCGCCAGGCCCGCCATCAGGGTGAAGCTCTCGAGATTGTGCTCCCAGAACTGCGTCTTGCCCCCGAACCCGCGCAGCTTGATCATCGAGAGCGCGAAGTCGAAACCATAGGTCTCGGCCTTCTGGACGATGGTCTTGTTCAGCTCAAAGCTGGGCATGTACTGCGGCGAGGTCTCCGAGATGAGCCAGCCGTTGTTGCCGATGGGGATGAAGACGCCGACCTGCATGGGGGTGTGTCCTGATTGGGAATGTCGCGAAGATGCTCCCCCTCCGGGGGAGCTGTCGGCGGAGCCGACTGAGGGGGCTAATGCGGCTTAAGCCGAGCTGCCCCCTCCGGCCCTCCGGGCCACCTCCCCCAGAGGGGGAGGATCTGGTTGAGGCTCATTCGTCCCCCTCCAGAAAGCCCAGCAAGGCCGCATTGAACGTCTCCGGATCGGTCACCGTGAACCCGTGCCCGCCCCAGGGCGCGACCTCCAGCTGGCCGTTGGGCAGGCCCTCGGCCAGGCGCATGGAGCAGCCGACCGGCACCAGCATGTCATCGGCGCTGGCGCTGACCAGCACGGGGTGGAGGATCTCGCCCAGCCGGTCGTCGATGTTGAACGCCAGCAGGGCCTGGATGCGGGCCAGCACCACGTCCCGGGGCGGGAAGCTGGCGACGTGGTGCGGCTCCTCGGCCTGCAGCCGCTCATGGTTCTCCGACAGCCAGCTGGCCGGATAGAGGAAGATCGGCTGGGCGTGGACATAGGCCTGGACGCCGCTGTCGTTCAGCAGGTGGATGCGGGTGTCGAAGCAGCGCTGGATATGCGGATCGGGTCGCGACCAGCCATTGACCACCACCAGCTTGGCCAGCCGATCGGGGTGCGACAGCGCCAGGGCCAGCCCCGCATTGCCGCCGGCCGCGTGACCCACGACATGGGCGCGGGCCAGGCCCAGGGCGTCCATGACCTTGACGATGTCGTCGGCCATGGCCTGCACCGAGTGCGGCCGGGTCAGCTCACGCACGCTGCGGCCCGTGCCCCGGTGGTCGTAGAGGACGACTGGATACTTCGCCGTCAGGGCCGCCATCTGCGGCGCCCAGAAGGCCCCGGAGCCACCCAGGCCCGAGGACAGCAGCACGGCCGTGCGCCCGGCCACGGGGCCGCCGTGCAGTTCATAGTGCAGGCCGTCGACGGTTCCCGAGGTCATGCGGCTTAGCGCTTGCCGATGTGGGCGACGGTGGCGATCTCGACCAGGAAATCGGGCCGCACCAGGCCGCACTGGATGCAGTAGCGGGCCGGTTTCTCGCCGGGGAAGTACTCGGCATAGACCTTGTTGATGGTCTGATAGTCGGCCCAGTCCTTGAGGAAGATGTGGTTCATGGTCACGTCCTCCATCGTGCCGCCGGCGGTTTCGATGACCGACTTGATGGTCTCCAGCACCTGCCGGGCCTGGGCCTCGGCGTTGCCGACGTGGGCGACATTGTTGTCCTTATCGAAGGCCAGGGTGCCCGAGACATAGACGACGCCGTCGGCCAGGGTTCCTGGCGAGAAGGGGGCGATGGGCGTGCCCGTGCCGGGCGGGATGATGACGGTCTTGGGCATGGTGGTGATCCTCTTTCAAACCCGGTGAGGGCTAGAGCATACGAATTCAAAACTACCGTCATCCCGGGACTTGTTCCCGGGACCCATTCGTCTGCCGCTAAGGCTCAGCCGGAAAGAACTCTCACGATGAAGCTGAACCATGGGTCCCGGGAACAAGTCCCGGGATGACGGAAAAATCTAGCTTCTACCCCGGCGCCAACTGTCCAAACGCCCCCTTGAAATCCGCCGTCGTCGAGACCCAGCCAAAGAAGGTCTCGATATTGAACAGCGCTGCCTTCTGCACGTAGTCGGGACCCGCCTGGTGGGTCGCGTCCTCCAGCACCGTGCCGAAGTATTCCAGCATGAAGCCGTCCCTCAGGGTCGACTCCACGCACACATTGGTGGCGATGCCGACGAACACCAGATGCCGGATGCCGCGCGCCCGCAGCACGCTGTCCAACTGGCTGTTGAAGAAGCCGCTATAGCGGGTCTTGTGCAGGCGGATGTCGCCGGGCTCGGGCGTCAGGGCGTCGACCAGTTCATAGTCCCACTGGCCGCGCGCCAGGAGCTTGCCCTGCAGTTCGGGCCGGGCGCGCATGGTCTTCAGGGCGTTGGATTTCCACCAGTTGGGCGAACCGGGACCGCCGGCCTCGACATACTGATCGTCCCAGCCGTTCTGGAAATAGATCACCTGCATGCCGGCCGCGCGGGCCACCGGCAGGACGCCCTGGATCTGCGTGATCACGGCCGCCGCGCCGCTGATGTCGAACCCGGCCAGGTCCAGATAGCCGCCGGGCGAGGCATAGGCGTTCTGCATGTCGATGACGATCACGGCGGTGGTCCTGGGATCCACCGGGATCGGTTCGGGCCGGGCCGGCAGCATGAT
The DNA here is from genome assembly GCF_058681155.1 of Caulobacter sp. FV1ye13L. The sequence goes on along the minus strand of NZ_CM178732.1, from coordinate 104,036 downwards.
CGCGCCCTGCGAGAAGGCGGTGATCCGCGCGCCGGCCTTGTCGGGATCGGAAGCCATGCCATACCATTCTGAGGGCGCGAGGCGCGCGACGATCGGGCCGTCGATGACGACGACCCGCGCCCGGTTCGTCAAGCCCGTCCAGGGCCTTTAGCGGTCATGATGAGCCGATCCGGTCGAAACTGATCGAACCCCCGGCGGGGCGCTACAGCGACTGGCCGTCATCCACCGTGAACACCCCGCCGGTGATCGTGGCGGAGGCGTCGGCGCACAGGTGCAGGGCCATGGGCGCCAGGTCGCTCTCGGCCATCAGGCGCTTGCGCGGGAAGCCGGCGATCAGCTTCTGGCCGCCCTCCTGGTCGAACCAGTCGCTGTTGAGCTCGGTGCGGATATAGCCTGGGCACAGGACGTTGACATTGATGCCCTTGCGCGCCCACTCGCGGGCCAGGCTCTTGCCCATCATCGCCGTGCCGGCCTTGGACGTGCAATAGGCCGTCAGACCCGGCAAAACCTTGTGCGCCCCGATCGAAGCGACCAGCAGTACCCGGCCGCGCCCGCTGTCCGCAGAGCCCGCCTTGATCATCCGCCGGGCGCCTTCGCGGGCGGTCAGGAACATGCCGCGGGTATTGACCGCCAGCACCTTGTCGAAGTCGTCGATGGCGATATCGAGGGCCGAACCCTGCATGCTGATCCCGGCATTGGCGATCACGGAATCGACGACCCCCAACTCCGCCTCGACGGCGTCATAGGCGGCGATCACCGAGGCCTCGTCCTCGACATCCATGGCCACGGCCAGGGCCTGGCCGCCGGCCGCCTGGATCTGCTCGACCAGATCCGCCAGCCGGTCGGTGCGCCGGGCCGCCAGGGCCACCTTCGCGCCGGCCTGCGCCGCCGCCAGGGCCAGATGCGCGCCGATGCCCGAGGAGGCGCCGGTCACCAGCACGGTGCGGCCGGCAAGGGTCTGGTCGGTCATGGTCTGGTCTCCCCAAGGTCAGCGGGGGAAGGTGGCGGCGGCAGGGCTGGATGTCGAGGGCGCCGTTGCGTCGGCCGGACTCTAGTAAGGCAGGTCCTCGGGTCCCGGCTGCGTCGGACCCGGCGCCGGATTGGCCACCGCGTCCAGCTCCGCCGCGACCCGGCCAAACTCCGCCGCCAGGGTCTCGTAGTAGCCGTTGCGCGGGTCAGGCTCGCTCTCCGGGGTCGGATCGGGCAACAGCCACGGGAAGTCGCGCACGGCCAGGTTCTGGTGGGCGGTGAGCATGAACCGCCGCCAGATGCTGGCCGGAATATCGCCGCCGACCACCTTGTTCATCGGCTTGTCGTTGTCATTGCCCACCCAGACGCCGGTGACATAGTCGGGGGTGAAGCCCACGAACCAGGCGTCGCGCCAGTTCTGGCTGGTGCCGGTCTTGCCGGCCGCCGGACGGCCGAAGGCGGCGCGCTTGGCGGTGCCTTCGCTGACGACCTTTTTCATCATCTTGACCATCATCGAGGCCCGGGCGAGGTCATAGACGGCCAGCGGCGTCGGCTGGGGCTGACGGGCGAAAACCGGAGCCCCGCCCTGGGTGACGATGCTCTCGATCACATAGGGCTCAAGCCGGTTGCCGCCCTGCTGGAACACCTGGAAAGCCGAGGTCAGCTGCAGCAGGCTGACCTCGTAAGAGCCCAGCGCCACCGACAGATCGGGGCTGGGCGGCAGGGTGGTGATGCCAAAGCGCCGGACCAGCTCGCCGATCGCCGGACCGCCGGCTTCCTGGCCCAGTTTCACGGCGATGGTGTTGGTGGAATTGACCAGGGCCTGTTCCACAGTCATCGGACCGCGATAGCCGCCGGCATAGTTTTCCGGCGCCCAGTCGCCGAACTTCACCGGGGCGTCGACGCGGATATCGGTCGGCAAAACCCCCTTGTCGAGGGCGGCGGCATAGATGAACGGCTTGAAGGTCGAGCCCGGCTGGCGACGCGCCTGGACCGCCCGGTTGAAGGGGCTTTCGATATAGTCGGTCCCGCCCACCATGGCCCGCACGGCGCCGTCGGCCGACAGCGACAGCAGGGCCGCCTGTCCGGCCCCGGCCCGCTCGCCGTCGAAGGCGATGGCCTGGCGCACGGTCTCCGAGCCCAGCTTCTGCAGCAGGGGGTCGATGGTCAGGCGAACGACCAGGTCGGGCGCGTTCTGGCCGGCGATCCGCACGGCTTCATTGGTGGCGTAGTCCAGCACCCAGCCGTAGTTGCCCTCGTCCTGCACGGCCAGGGGCGACAGGCGCGGGGTGTCGTCCAGCGCCCGGCTCTCCTGCTCGGCGGTGATCCAGCCCTCCTTGCGCATATTGGCCAGGACCAGCCGCGAACGGGCCAGGGCCCCGCTCATGTCGCGGGTCAGGGCCAGGCGCGACGGCGCCTTGGGCAGGGAGGCGAGCAGGGCGGCTTCCGACAGGGTCAGCTGGCTGGCCGGCTTGCCGAAATAGGTGCGGCTGGCCCCGTCGACGCCGAAGGTGTTGGCCCCGAAGAACACCCGGTTGAGGTACAGTTCCAGCACCTCGTCCTTGGTCAGGACCTTCTCCAGCTCGCGGGCCATGACCATTTCCTGCAGCTTGCGCTTGACCGTGCGGTCAGGCGTCAGGAACAGGCCCTTGGCCAGTTGCTGGCTGAGGGTGGAGGCGCCCTGGACCGTGCGGCCGGCCTTCCAGTTGACGAGCGCCGCCCGGCCGATGCCGCGCAGGTCGATCGGGCCGTGCTGGTAGAACCGGCGGTCCTCGGCGGCCATGAAGGCCAGGGGCACATAGTTAGGCACGGTGGCCAGGGTGATGCGCTGGCCATAGCGCGGACCGCGGGTGGCGATCACCTGGCCGTTCTTGTCCTCAAAGCGGATGCCCGGGGCGCGGTTGACGGCGAACAGGGCCTCGCGGGTGGGCAGCTTTGGCGTGTCGCGCAGATATTTCCACCACACATAGCCGGCCCCGGCGCCCACGGTCAGAACGCCCAGCAGCACACCGACCAGAAGGGTCTTCCAGACCCAGCCAAAGCGTTTGGCCTTTTTGCCGGCCTTGAGGTGGGCCAGATCGGCGCGGAAGGGTTCTTCGGGTTCGGGTTCGGGCGGCGGCTTGGGCGCGAACGGGTCTTCCGGCGGGGGAGGCGGAGGCGCGCCAAACGACACCTCCGGCTTCTGCGGCGGCTTGGAGCCTTCTTCGAAACGGTACGGGGGAAGCGTCCAGTCGTTCACGGTTTCGATACGGCCCTGTTTGGTCTCAGCCTAAATTCGGTTTAGGACGCGCGCATGATGGTGCGCAAACCTTTCTGGGAGACGAAGTCCCTCCAGCAGATGACCGTCCCCGAGTGGGAGAGTCTATGCGACGGCTGCGGTCTTTGCTGCCTGGTTCGCTTCGAAGACGAAGATTCCGGCGAGGTCATTCCCACCCGCGTGCACTGCCAGTTGTTCGACGAGCACAAATGCAGCTGCAAGGACTATGCAAACCGCCGCAAGACGGTGCCCGACTGCATCAAGCTGACCCCCTACAATATCGAGGAGCTGGAGTGGATGCCCCCCTCCTGCGCCTATCGCCGCCTGCACGAGGGCAAGACCCTGCCCGACTGGCATCCGCTGGTCACCGGCGACCCGAACAGCACCCACAAGCAGGGCATTTCGGTGCGCGACCAGACCGTCAGCGAGCTGTCGTTCGAGCACCCCGAGGACGCCATGGACTTCGTGGCCACCGACCTGATGGTCGATCGCGGGGACGAGTATTACGAGCCGGAAGAGGGGTAGGGGGCGGCTGATACTGGCCCCCTCCTGACCTGCTTCGCAGGTCGTCCTCCCCCGTAGGGGGAAGATGAGGTCGGCGCGTTTCGTCTTCCCCCTCCGGGGGAAGACGGCTGCGAAGCAGCCCGTAGGGGGCAAGTCGGCCGCACTCGAAAGTTATCCACAGGCTCTCTTGCCTTTTAGATACCCCAGCTCATGGGCCGCATCTGGTGTGGGGCGAGTCCAATATACCTGTCCGTCATTCCCGCCCTTGTGGCGGGAACCCCTCTGTCCGCCGCAGGTGCGGGAGAGGCGAAGTGCGCGCGCACTTCGCTGGCGCTTCACGGTTCAGCTGAACCAGGGGTTCCCGCCACAAGGGCGGGAATGACGATCAGTTTGGCGCGACCACGGGGATAGGCTGCCCTCCATCCTCTGCGTTCAGCGAATCGAATCCAGCGAAATCAATGCTTTGAAACTTTCTCGCGTCCCTGGATCAGAGGCGCCCGCTGGTCCCGTATATTTGTGTCATGGCCCAAAGAAGCGAGAGAGTTCGGGAGTGGGGCGAGATGCACCAGGACCGGCTCATGAAGGAAATGGACAGCGAGTGGGATATCACCAGGGCTGCGACCGAGGTCCCAGTCGCCGTGCTGTCCAAGCGCAAGGCGGAGACCTACGGCGTGCACGCCCGCACGACGCGGTCGATCATGGTGATGATCCCTGAAGACAAGCCCGTCGCCCGAAAACCCCCAAAGCCGGAGCCTGAACCCGCGCCTGAAGAAGAGGCCCCGATGCATGCCGATATTCCCGATGACCCGGCCGAGCTTCAGGCCGCTCTTGTCGCCAAGATCAGTGGCGTTGCTAAGCTTATCGAGCTCAAGCGCCGCGAGGGATGCGACCCTCATCGAGGCCATCGCGACCCTGAGCCACGAGGCGCAGCAGGAGCTCCTCAGCGTCTGTCTGGCTGAGGCGTCGCCCCATCAGCAGCAGCCCGAACACATCGACTGGTCTGCCTGGCTGCTGCTGGGCGGACGCGGGGCTGGCAAGACCTTCGCCGGCGCCCGCTGGATGGTCTGGCAGGCCCTGGCCTATCCCAGTCTGGCCCTGGTCGGCGCCACCCTGCACGATGTGCGCGAGGTGATGGTCGACGGACCCTCGGGGCTGCGGGCCATGAGCGGCCCGGCCTTTCAGCCTAGGTGGGAGACCTCGCGCAAGCGACTGCTCTGGCCCAACGGCGCCGTCGCCTACGCCTTCTCGGCCGAAGACCCCGACTCCCTGCGCGGCCCGCAGTTCCACGCCGCCTGGGCCGACGAGTTCTGCGCCTGGCCCAAGCCGGCGCAGACCCTGGCCATGCTGCGGTTCGGCCTTCGCCTCGGCGAAGACCCAAGGCTGGTGGTCACCACCACGCCCCGGCCGATCCGGGCCCTCAAGACCCTGATCGCCGAACCCGGCGTCGCGGTCACCCGGGCCGGCACGGCGGCCAATGCGCAGAACCTGGCGCCGGCCTTTCTGTCCACCCTGCAGGCGCTCTATGGCGGCACGCGCCTGGCGGCCCAGGAGCTGGACGGCGTCATTGTCGAGGACGAGGGCGGGCTGTTCCGCGCCGAGGATCTGGCCCGGTGCCGGGGCGGCATGCCCGCCCGGTTCGACCGGGTGGTGGTGGCGGTCGATCCGCCGGCCACGGCCACGGGCGACGCCTGTGGCATTGTCGTGGTCGGCAAGCTGGACGGCCGCGCCTTCGTGCTGGCCGACCGCTCTGCCAAGGGCCTCTCGCCCAACGGCTGGGCCCGGCGGGCGGTGGCGGCGGCCCGCGAGTTCGGCGCTCACGCCCTGGTGGCCGAGGCCAATCAGGGCGGCGACATGGTCCGCGCGGTGCTGGTCCAGGCCGATCCCTGCTGCGCGGTGAAACTGGTCCGCGCCTCGATCGGCAAACGCGCCCGCGCCGAGCCGGTGGCGGCTCTGTACGAGCAGGGCCGCGTCACCCACTGCGGCGCCTTTCCGGCGCTGGAGGAGGAGCTTATGGCGCTGGGGACGGGGGATCTGGGGCACAGTCCGGACCGGGCGGATGCGCTGGTCTGGGCGGTGAGTGAGTTGATGCTGGGGGTGGGGCGGGCGCCGCGGTTGCGGGCGCTGTGACACTCGCCCCCTCCTGGCTGCTGCGCAGCCGTCCTCCCCCGTAGGGGGAAGACGAGATCATCTTCCCCCTACGGGGGAGGAGCGCGTCAGCGCGGAGGGGGCAAGTGATCCAGATGCCCCCTGATCCTCTCAAGCACCCCGTCCACCGACGCCATCACATCGTGGGCCGGAATTCGCAGTGATCTGATCCCCTGACCGAGCAACCAACGATCCCGCTCGGCGTCGCGCGCCGGTCGCCCGTCAATACAGTGGAAGTAGCTGTCGATTTCCACGGCCAGTCGGCCTGACGCACAGAAAAAATCCAGCACATACGGTCCGACAGGGTGCTGCCGTCTGAACTTGAAACCCTCCAGCCCGCCGCGTCGCAGGGCGAACCACAGTGTGACCTCGGGTGGTGTCATCGCCTTCCGGAGCCGGCGGGCGTTGGCGACGGTAGGCTTGGGCTGGGGCATTGGCGGATCCTTTCTATGCTGGTCACTTGCCCCCTACGGACCGCTTCGCGGTCGTCTTCCCCCGGAGGGGGAAGATGAGATCGCCGCCCTTCATCTTCCCCCTCCGGGGAAGACGGCCGCAGGCCAGTAGGGGGCAAGTGACGATAAACAACCCTAACATGTTCACTATTCGTTCTCAATTGCGAGCCCCCCCATGCCCCTGTTCCGAAAATCCCGCCCGCCCCGGTCCGAGCGAGAGCTCAAAGACTCCCGCGCCGCCCGGCTGATCGCCCTAACCACCGGCGGGCGGCCGCAGTGGACGCCGCGCGATTACGCCGCCCTGGCCAGCGAAGGCTTCGCCAAGAACCCCGTCGTCTATCGCTGCGTGCGGATGATCGCCGAGGCCGCCGCCGCCACGCCGCTGATCGTGTTCCACGACGGCCGGCGCGCCCCCGACCACCCGCTGCAGGCGCTGCTGCGCAAGCCCAATCCCGAACAGGGCGGGCCCGACCTGATGGAGGCGTTCTTCGGCAACCTGCAGACGGCCGGCAACGCCTATCTGGAAGCGGCCGGGGAGGGCGAGGCGCCGGGCGAACTCTACGCCCTGCGCCCCGACCGCATGACCCTGGTTCCCGGCCCACGCGGCTGGCCGCTGGCCTATGACTACCAGGCTGGCGGGCGCACAGTGCGGATCGGTCGCGACGCCGACGGCTGGTTGCCGGTGCTGCACCTGAAGCTGTTCAATCCCACCAGCGACCATTATGGCCTGTCGCCGCTGGAGGCGGCGGCCTTCGCCATCGATGTGCACAACGCCTCCAGCGCCTGGAACAAGGCGCTGCTGGATAACAGCGCCCGGCCGTCCGGGGCGCTGGTCTATTCGAACCGCGAGGCCGGCGACCGGCTTTCCGACGAGCAGTTCGACCGACTCAAGGCCGAGCTGTCCTCGGTCCATTCGGGCGCCGCCAACGCCGGCCGGCCGCTGCTGCTGGAAGGCGGGCTGGACTGGCGGGCCATGTCGCTGAGCCCGGCCGAGATGGACTTCACCGACGGCAAGCACGCCGCCGCCCGCGAGATCGCCCTGGCCTTCGGCGTGCCGCCCCAGCTGCTGGGCATTCCCGGCGACGCCACCTACGCCAATTATCGCGAGGCCAACGCCGCCCTCTGGCGCCACACCGTGGTGCCGCTGGTCGAGCGGGCGGCGCGGGCGATGACGGCCTGGCTGGCAGCGAAGTTCCCCGATGCCCGGATCGCGCCGGACCTCGACGCCGTGCCCGCCCTGTCGGCCGAACGCGACGCCCTGTGGGCGCGGCTCGACGCCGCCAGCTTCCTGACGCCGGAGGAGCGGAGAAGGTTGGCGGGGCTGGACGGCTGACGCCGCGCTGCCCCCTCCGACCCTCCGGGCCACCTCCCCCAGAGGGGGAGGATCTACGCCGCGCAGATGCTCCCCTTCGGGGGAGCTGTCGCGGAGCGACTGAGGGGGCCATCGCCGCCCTCGAACCAGGAAACACCCATGCCAACCACCCCCAACCGCTGGCGGCTGGACCGCCAGATCTCGGTCGCCCTGATCGTGGCCGTCGCCCTGCAGGCCGCCGCCGCCCTGATGTGGGCCGGGCGCGCCTCGGCCCGGATCGACGAGATGCACAAGCGCCTCGACACCCAGGCCCCCGTCGCCGAGCGCCTGGCCCGGCTGGAGGAACAGGCGACCGCCGCCCGCGCGTCGCTGGCCCGCATCGAAACCCGGCTGGAGCGCGACCGATGAGCGACGCGCTGAAGATCGAGGGTTACGCCTCGCTGTTCTGGACCCGCGACCTCAATGACGACGTCACCGCCACCGGGGCCTTTGCCGAGAGCCTGGCCGAGACCGGCCCGACCGGCGTCAAGATGCTGCACCAGCACGACGACGCCGAGCCGATCGGCGTCTGGGACGAGATCGCCGAGGACGCCAAGGGTCTGTTCGTCCGCGGCCGGATATTGCGCGCGACCCCGCGTGGCCAACTGGTCGCCGCCCTGGTCGAGGCCGGGGCGCTGGACGGCCTGTCTATCGGCTTTCGCCAGGTGAAGGCGCGGCAGGACGGGCGCCTGCGGGTGTTGAAGCGGGTGGAGCTTTGGGAAGTGTCGGTGGTTACTTTTCCGATGCTGCCGGGGGCGCGGTTGCGAGTGGGAGACGTGGGCGCCAGCCGCGGAGGAAATCCGACCTAAGGGCCGCAGCGCGCCTGGAGCGCGAGGGCAGCGTCGGCGAAGGCGGCGCCGAGGGTCACATAGTTCGTCGACAGATAGTGCCAGTTGTCCGGCAGGAACTTGAAGTCCTTCGTCACCGAGACCAGGGCGGCGCAGCGGTCGGCGGCCACCCAGTCGGCCTGGGCCTGCTGGACCTGCGGGCTGTAGGTCATCAGCAGGCCGTTCGGGCCGGCTCCGGACTCGGCGATCCGGCCGATGACCACGGGCAGGCCGTCCACCCGCAGGGCGGCGCGCAGCAGGCCCATCAGGCGGTCGAGATTGACCCGGTAGGCCGCCGCCGCATCGGCCCGCTGATAGGCGTCGGCCTCGCCCTGCATCCAGATGATCCCGGCCGGTTCAAGGCGGTCGGGACGGCCGTCGCCGTCGATGTCGCGGGTTTCGAGCGCGGTCCGGATCGCGGTCAGGGCGCTGTCATACTGGTTGCGGCCATCACCTTCGGCATAGGCCGGATCCCAGGCGCCGAAGCCCGAGACGCCGCCCATCAGGCTCGACCCGCCGCGGGCGAACTTGACCAGGGCCACCGGTCCAACCCCGCGCTCGGCCAGACGACGCCCGAAGGTGAGTTCAGGGCCGAAGCGTTCGGACAGGCTGTTGCGCTGGCCGTCGGTGCTGAAGCCGGTCCCGAAGCCTGGCGACAGCGGGGCCCACAGGCCCAGGCCCCCTCCGGCCTGGCCGTCTGGCAGGGCCTGGCCGTTGAAGATCATCCCCCCGGGCACGGGTCCGCGCAGCTCGGCAGGGAGCTCGGCGGTGAAGCCGAAGCCTTCCATGTTGGACTGCCCGCCCAGGAACCAGACCTTGTAGACCGTCTGGGCCGGGCTTGCGGGCTGGGCGTGGAGCGGGGTGGCCAGGGCCGCTGCAGCCGCCAGGGCGATACAGGCCAGTTTGATGGGGGCGCGAAACATGGCGAAGCTCCAGGGGGGCCTGAACGGCTGCAGCAGGAGCCAGGCGTTCGAAGAGCCTGTCAATCAAGCCCCGGTCGAGCTCGCCTTCAGTTGGCGATCAGCCGCACTAGCGTCCCGTCCGGGTCGATCAGCGCCGCCATGACGATCGGCCCCATGTCCCGCGCCGGATGCAGGCGCGGCCAGCCGGTGGTTTTCTCAGGGATCCCGGCGGCCTTGCACACCCCGTAGAGGCCGTCGAGGTCATCGAGCCGCAGGCAGCAGCTGAACGAACTGCTGGCCGGGTCGAGGTCTGGATACGGGAAGAATTCCAGCGTCAGCGATCCGCGCTCCAGGATCATCCAGCCGGCGTCGCGCCACGACGCCTCGAACCCCAGCGCCGCATAGAAGCGGGCGGTGGTCTCGAAGTCGCGGGACGGCAGGTTGGGCGTGGCGTGGTCGGTCATTGGAGCACTTTCGCCCAAGCCGGCGAGGCCGCGCAACAGAGATCCTCCCCCGCCGGGGGAGGTGGCCCAGAGGGCCGGAGGGGGCAGCTCGGCCTCGGCCCAGAGGGCCCCCTCAGTCGGCTCCGCCGACAGCTCCCCCGGAGGGGGAGCATCTACCGTTCCATAAACCGGAGAACTCCATGAAAGAGACCAAACACGCCCCGGCCTCGCCGGGCGCGATGATGCATGAGGTGCTGGCCGCGTTCGAGGCCTTCAAGGCCGCCAACGACCAGCGTCTGGCCGCCATCGAGACCAAGCGGGCCGACGTGCTGCTGGAGGAGAAGGTCAGCCGCATCGACGAGGCCGTTTCGCGGGCTCAGGACCGCCTCGACCGCGTGCTGGCCGACAGCCGCAGGCCGTCCCTGGGCGGTGACGCGCCGCTGGCGCGTGTCGACGAGCGCAAGGCCGCCTTCGATCGCTACATCAAGACCGGCGAGACGCCCGCCCTGCTGCTGGAAGCCAAGGGCCTGTCGGCGGGCGTGGCCACGGCCGGCGGCTATGTGGCCCCGCCGGAGCTGGAGCGCTCGATCCTGCGTCGCCTTGCGGCGACCAGCCCCATGCGAGAAATTTGCCAGGTGCGCACCATCAGCGCCGGCACGTTCCGCAAGCCGGTGTCGCCCGCCGGCCTGACCGCCGCCTGGGTGGCTGAGACCGCGGCGCGTCCCGAGACCACGGCGCCCACGCTCGACATCATCGATTTCCCGGCCGGCGAGCTCTATGCCAGCCCGGCCGCCACCCAGGCCCTGCTGGACGACGCCTATGTCAGCATCGATGAATGGCTGGCCGAGGAGGTGCAGGACGCCTTCGCGGCCCAGGAGACCACGGCCTTCATCAGCGGCGACGGCGTCAACAAGCCCAAGGGCCTGCTGGCCTACACCGCCGCGCCGGACGCCTCCTACACCTGGGGGCAGATGGGCTATCTGGCCACCGGCGTCGCCGGCGCCTTCCCGGCCGCCAATCCCACCGACAAGCTGATCGACCTGATCTACGCGACCAGGACCCAGTACCGCCAGAACGGCCGCTTCGTGATGAACCGCCGCACGGTCAGCGTGGTGCGCAAGTTCAAGGACGCCCAGGGCAACTACATCTGGAACGCTGCCCTGCAGCCGGGCCAGTCGGCCAGCTTGCTCGGCTATCCGGTCACCGAGATCGAGGCCATGCCCGATGTGGCCGCGGGCAGCCTGTCGCTGGCCTTTGGCGACTTCGAGAAGGGCTATTTGATCACCGACCGCGCCGGCGTGCGCGTGCTGCGCGACCCCTATTCGGCCAAGCCGCACGTGCTGTTCTACACCACCAAGCGCGTCGGCGGCGGGGTGCAGAACTTCGACGCGGTGAAGCTGCTGAAGTTCGCGGTGAGCTAGTTCGGCCAGCCCTGGCGCTGCCCCCTCAGTCGCTCCGCGACAGCTCCCCCAGAGGGGGAGCAGCTGCGCGACGTAGATCCTCCCCCTCTGGGGGAGGTGGCCCAGAGGGCCGGAGGGGGCAGCGCCGCCCTTTCCAGGAAAATCCCATGCCCCAATCCCTCACCCTGGCCGAGGCCCGGGCGTTTCTGCGCGCGTCCGACGCCTCGGAGGACGCCACGATCACCCTGCTGATCGACGCCGCCGAGGCCCGCGTGGCCGCCGCCACCGGCCTGATCCTGACGCCCGCCAGCCCCGCGCCCCTGCGCCTGGCGATCCTGACCCTGGTCTCCCACGCCTATGCCAACCGCGCCCTGATCGAAGAGGGGAGCGGCGAGCCCTCGCTGGCCCTGGTCGAGCCGTGGCTGGCCCCTTACCGAAAGGCTCGCCTGTGAGCGATCAAGCCCTGGCCGACGGCCTCGTCGCCGCCCTCAAGGCCGCGCCGGCCATCACCGCCATTCTTGGCCAGCGGATCTATGCCCGCGCCCCGCGCGTGCCGACCTATCCCTGCCTGGCCGTCAGCCGCACCGAGAGCCGCATCGTCGAGGGCGAGGTGGTCGAGCACCTGCTGACCCTGACCTGCGTCTCGAAATTCGGCGGGCCGGAGGAGGCGAGAGCCGTGGTCGCCGCCGTCCGCGCCGTGATCCACGACGCTCGCCCGACCCTCGCCGGCCGCCGGCTGGTCAATCTGCGCGTCGCCTATGCCGACGTCTTCCCCGCCGCCGACCGCGAGCTGACCCTCGGCATCGTGCGCGTGCGGGCGGTGACCGAGCCCCTCTAGCGAACCGACCACTCGCCCCCTCCTGACCGCTGCGCGGTCGTCCTCCCCCGGAGGGGGAAGATGAAGCGCGGCCACCTCATCTTCCCCCTCCGGGGGAGGAGCGCGTCAGCGCGGAGGGGGCAAGTCCGAAACACCAACAACGGAGCCCACCCATGGCCGCTCAAGCCGGCAAGGATATCCTGCTGAAGATCAGCGACGGGGCGCCGACCCCGACCTTCGTCACCGTCGCGGGCCTGCGAGCCCGGACCATCAGCCTCAACGCCCGCAGCATCGACACGACCGACAGCGACAGCACCGGCCGCTGGCGCGAACTGCTGGCCGGGGCGGGCGTGCGCTCGTGCGCTGTCTCGGGCGCGGGGGTGTTCCGCGACGCGGCCTCCGACGCCCAGGTGCGCCAGAGTTTCTTCGACCAGTCGGCGCGGACGTGGCGGCTGGTGATCCCCGACTTTGGCCAGCTGGAAGGGCCGTTCCTGGTCGCGGCCCTGGACTATGCCGGCGACCACGACGGCGAGGCAGCGTTCGCGCTGTCGCTGGCGTCGGCGGGAGCGGTGACGTTCACGGCGATCTGACAAGTCCTCCCCCTGATGGGGGAGGCGGCCCGAAGGGACCGGAGGGGGAAGTCATCCCACGCCGGCCACTTCCCCCTCCGTCGGCTCCGCCGACCCCTCCCCCTTCAGGGGGAGGACTTGAAAGGCCCATCCCATGCCACCCCCAAACCCCGCCCGAGGCGAGGTCGCCATCACCCTGGCCGGAACCCCGCGCCGCCTGTGCCTGACCCTCGGCGCTCTGGCCCGCATCGAAGGCGCGCTGAACCTCACCGACTGGCGCGATCTGCCGGCCCGGATGGAGACCCTGTCGGCCCGCGAACTGCTGGCCGTGCTGGCCGCCTTGATCGAGGGCGAGCCGGCCGACCTCTCCGCCGTGACGATCCCCGAAGCCGTCGCCGCCGTGGCCGCCACCCTGGCGGCGTCGGCATGAACAGCTGGGGCGACGCCCTGCGTCTGGCCCTGCGGCTTAACATCCCGCCGCAGGCCTTCTGGCGGCTGTCCCTGCGCGAGTGGCGGATGCTGACCGCGACGCCTGTCGCGCCGGTGCTGACCCGTCCGTCGCTGGACGCCCTGATCGACCGCTTTCCCGATGAGGAGACCCCGCCATGAGCGGCTTCGACACCGACGGCCTGTCGTCCGTCCCCGCCCGCGCCGCCGAGGCGGCCGCGTCACTGGAGGCCCTCAAGGCGCCGGCCCAGCGCGCGGCTTCGTCCATCGAGGAGGCTTTCGCCCGGGCCGGCTCCAGCCTGGCCAAGTCCCTGGCCAGCGCCGCCGCCGACGGTGAGATCTCGCTGGCTGAACTGGCCCGCGCGGTGATCGGCGCGGCGGGCGCGGCGATGAAGGGGGGCGGGTTGGCAGAAGCTGTGTCCAGCGTCTTTGCCGGCGCCCGGGCCGACGGCGGACCGGTCACGGCGGGCGGGGCCTATCTGGTCGGCGAGCGCGGGCCGGAGGTGTTTCGTCCGTCCGGCGCGGGCTCGGTCGAGCCGCTGGGCGGCGGCGGTGTGTCGGTGACGGTCAATGTGCAGGGCGGCGACGCGGCGGGTCTGGCGCGGTCGGACGCCCAGCTCGCCCAGGCCCTGGCCCGGGCGGTGAGCCTGGGGGCGAGGGGGCTGTAGTCCGTGGACTTGCCCCCTCCGCGTCTTCGACGCTCCTCCCCCGGAGGGGGAAGATGAGAGCGTCTTCCCCCTCCGGGGGAGGACGGCTGCGAAGCAGCCAGGAGGGGGCGAGTATTAGATCGTCACCGCCGTCGTCGGCGCCGGGCCGTACTTGTTGTCGCCGGCTTGGCCGGTGCTGAAGCCGACCCACAGGGTGAAGGCCAGCCACACCGCGAAGGCGACGAACAGCGAGATGAAGAAGCCGCCCAGGGCGGCGATCGCCGCCAGGTCGGGCTCGCCGTTGCCGATGGCCGCCAGGGCCGCCGAGACGCCGATCGAGATGGCCGAACCGAACACCAGGACCGGACCGAACACCCAGGGCAGAACCTGCCACCAGCCGGTCTGACCCATGTCGTGCAGGCGCTTGGTGTGGATGCAGATCGAGCACCAGATCGAGGCCAGCGACAGCGCCCAACCGAAGAACGGCACCCAGCCGGCCACGACGTTCGCGCCCAGCAGGCACAGCCAGCCGATCCAGAACGCCTGACGGCCGATGCGGCCTTCAGCCGAGAAAAACAGGTTCTTCCAGTCCATGACGGTCTCCAGTTCTTGACCTCATACGTAGGGGGTGGGGGGCCGCGCAAGAAGTGAAAAGCGGGTCATGACGCAGACTTAATCGCCATTTGCCCGACCGCGCCTTCGGCGCTCCTCCCGCGCAGACCAGGGAAAACGCCTGCACAAAGGCTGTCATCCCGGACAAGTCCGGCGATAGCCGGGCGCAGATCCGGGACCGCCGGAAGCGCTGAGCTCAGGCGTCGGTCCCGGATCTTCGCGCTGCGCGCTCGGGCCAAGGCTGGGGCGGGATGACAACCGTCTTTGGCCTTGAGCCCTGCCTGCGGCGCTTGCCCCACCCATCCACATCCCAAACCCCAGGAGCCGCCGATGAGCGCCTTCCACGATATCCGCCTGCCTGCGCGGCTGGCCTTCGGCTGCACGGGCGGCGTCGAGCGGCGCACCGAGGTGGTGACCCTGGCCTCGGGCCACGAGCACCGCTCCAGTCCGTGGGCCCAGGGTCGCCGCCGCTATCTGATCGCCACCGCCGCCCGGCCGCTGGACGAGGCGGCCCAGCTGGTCGCCTTCTTCGAGGCCCGGCGCGGACGGCTGCACGGGTTCCGCTTTCGCGACCCGACGGACTTCAAGTCGTGCGTCCCCTCGGCCCAGCCGGCGGCGACCGACCAGGCCATCGGAACCGGGGACGGGACGCGCAAGACCTTCCAGCTGGTCAAGGCCTATGGCGGCGCGCCCGAGGTTGCGACGCGCACGATCACCCGGCCGGTCGCCGGCACGGTGAAGGTCGCCGTCGCCGGCGTCGCCCTGGCCCCGGCCGCCTTCACGGTCGATCCGGCCACGGGCCTCGTCACCCTGGTCGCCGCCCCCGCCGCCGGCGCGGCCGTGCGGGCGGGTTTCGAGTTCGACACGCCGGTGCGTTTCGACATCGACCGGCTGGACCTGCAGATGGAGGGCTTCGCCGCCGCGCGGATCACCGCCTGTCCGCTGGTCGAGGTGCGGGCCTGATGCGCGCGGTTCCCGCCGAACTGGCCGCGCGCCTGGAAGAGGGCGCGGCCAGCCTTTGCCACGCCTGGATCCTGACCCGCGGCGACGCCGTGGTGCTGGGCTTCACCGATCACGACCGCGATCTGCTGGTGGAAGGCGTGACCTGCCGCGCCGCCACCGGCTGGACCGCCGGCGCCCACGAAACCGCCGCCGGCTTTTCGCCGGGCCTGTCGGCCGCGCTGGGCGCGCTGGATGACGCGGTGGTCACGGCGCCGGACATCGAGGCGGGGCTCTATGACGGCGCTTCGGTGGCCTGCCTGCGCGTGGACTGGAGCCGGCCCGACCTGTTCGTGCGCCTGTGGACCGCGCGCATCGCCAGACTCCGCCGCCAAGGCGACGCCTTCACCGCCGAACTGGAAGGTCCGCTGGCCGCCCTTGACCGGGTGGCGGGCCGCACCTTCGGCCGGCTGTGCGACGCGGTGTTCGGCGACGCGCGCTGCGGGGCGTCGGCCGCACCGGGCGTCAGCTGCGACAAGCGTTGGCGAACCTGCGTCGACAGCTTCGCCAATGGGGTCAACTTCCGGGGCTTTCCCGCCATGCCGGGCGAGGACTTCCTGACGCTGTATCCGTCCGAGGGCGAGCGGCATGACGGGGGGAAGAGGTGACTGTTTCATCCCCCAAATTTCCTTGTCATCCCGGAAGCCTCGCAGAGGCTATCCGGGACCCAGGGGCAACCGCACTGTCCTGGCCCCTGGGTCCCGGCTCTCCGCTTCGCTGCGGCCGGGATGACAAGTTTGTTGAGATCGAGGACCTTGTCCTCACCCTCGCCCGCCAGTGGCTGGGCACCCCCTACCGTCATCAGGCCAGCCTGCGCGGCGTGGGCTGCGACTGCCTGGGCCTGGTCCGGGGTGTCTGGCGCGCCCTGCATGGCGCTGAGCCTGAAAGCCCGCCGCCCTACCGGCCTGACTGGGCCGAGCTGGGCGAGCGCGAAATCCTGTTGGAGGCCTTGGGTCGCTGGCTCCTGCCGCTGTGCCCCGTCGACGCCCGTCCCGGCGACGTGCTGGTCTTCCGCATGGAGCCCGGCGCCATCGCCAAGCACTGCGCGATCCTGTCGGCTGAAGACCGCATGATCCACGCCTACTGGGGCCGCGCCTGCGTCGAGAGCTGGCTCGGGCGATGGTGGCGCGAGCGGCTGGTGGCGGCGTTTCGGTTTCCCTCTCCGACCCAAGATAACGGAGCCCCCTAGATGGCCCAGGTGATCCTCTCCTCCGTCGGCGCGGCCCTGGGCGGTCCCGTCGGCGGCTTTGTCGGCGCGATGCTGGGCCGGGCGGCCGACAGCGCCGTGATCAACGCCCTGTCGCCGGCCCGCCAGCTGGGGCCGCGCATCCCCGAACTGCGGGTCACCGGCGCCGCCGAGGGCGCGGCGATCCCGTGCGTGTTCGGACGCGGCCGGGTGGGTGGCCACGTGATCTGGGCCGCGCGCTTCCGCGAAAAGCGGATCGAGGGCCGGGTCGGCGGCAGCAAGGGCCAGAAGACGGCCTCCTACGCCTACAGCCTGTCGTTCGCCGTCGCGGTGGGCGAGGGCCCCATCGACGGGATCGGCCGGGTCTGGGCCGACGGCAAGGTGATGGACATGGCCGGGGTGACGATGCGCCTGCACCGCGGAACCGAGGACCAGGCGCCTGATCCGCTGATCGAGGCCATAGAGGGGGTCGCCCCGGCCTATCGCGGCCTGGCCTATGTGGTGTTCGAGGATCTGCCGCTGGAGGCGTTCGGAAACCGTGCGCCACAGCTGTCGTTCGAGGTGTTCCGCCGGCCGGGCTCGGCCACGGGGCTGGAGGCGCGGCTGAAGGGCGTGTGCCTGATCCCCGGGGCGGGAGAGTTCGTCTACGCCACCGACGCCGTGCTGCGCCGCGACGGCATCACTCGCACCACGGCCGAGAACGTCAACAATGTCGAGGGCCGGCCGGATCTGGCCGTCTCGCTGGACCAGCTGCAGGCCCAGCTGCCGCAGGTGGATCATGTGACCCTGGTGGTGTCGTGGTTCGGAACCGACCTGCGCTGCGGGGCGTGCCAGATCAGGCCGGGGGTGGATCAGGCGTTCAAGGCGACCCTCCCTTACGACTGGCGCGCCGGCGGCGTGGATCGCGGCGATGCTCACGTCATCTCGCTTCACGACGGCGGTCCGGCCTATGGCGGCACGCCGTCTGACCGCGCGGTGCTGCAGGCCATCGCCGAGCTGAAGCAGCGGGGGCTGAAGGTGACCCTGTATCCGTTCGTGCTGATGGATGTGCCGGAGGGCTCGGGCCTGCCTGATCCGTATGGCGGCGCCGGGCAGGGGGCCTATCCGTGGCGGGGGCGGATCACCTGCCATCCCGCGCCGGGGCGGGCGGGCTCTCCGGACGGCGGGGCGACGGCGGCGTCGCAGGTCGCGGCCTTCTTTGGCGGCGCGACGCCGGCTCAGGTGGGCGAGAGCGACGGCCTGCCCAGCTTCTCCGGGTCTGGCTGGGGCTTTCGGCGGATGATCCTGCACTATGCGCGGCTGGCCCAGCTGGCCGGCGGCGTTGATGGCTTCCTGATCGGCTCGGAGCTGCCCGGGCTGACCACGGTGCGCGGCGCGGGCGGGGCGTACCCCGCCGTCAGCGCGCTCAGGACGCTCGCGGCCGATGTGCGCGGCATGGTCGGGCCCGCGACCAAGCTCGGCTACGCCGCCGACTGGAGCGAGTATTTCGGCCACCAGCCGGGCGGGGGACATGCGGTGTTCCATCTCGATCCGCTGTGGGCCGATCCGGCCATCGATTTCGTCGGCGTCGACTTCTATCCTCCGGTCACCGACTGGCGGGATGGCGAGGATCATCTGGATGCGGCGGCCGGATTCGAGGGCCCGCACGACCCGGCCTATCTGCGCGCCCGCCTGACCGGCGGCGAGGGCTTTGACTGGTCCTATGCCAGCCAGACCGACCGCGACGCCCAGATCCGCACCGCCATCACCGACGGCGCCCATGGCGAAGCGTGGATGTTCCGGCCCAAGGATCTGAAGAGCTGGTGGTCACAACCTCATCATGATCGGCCCGCCGGGGTGCGCTCGGCGACGCCGACGGCCTGGGCGCCGCGCTCCAAGCCTATCCGGCTGACCGAGTTCGGCTGTCCCGCCGTCGACAAGGGCGCCAATTCGCCCAACCTGTTCGTCGATCCCAAGAGCGCCGAGAGCCATCTGCCGCCCTATTCGACCGGCGCGCGCGACGAGTTTGGCCAAAGGCGCATGCTGGAGGCGGTGCTGGACTGGATCGCCGACCCGGCCGCCAATCCGCTCTCGCCCAGCTATGGCGGGCCGATGATCGAGGCGGCCAGCGCCTGGTGCTGGGACGCCCGGCCATTCCCCGATTTTCCGGCCCGCGCCCAGGTCTGGAGCGATGGTCCCAACTGGCCGCTGGGCCACTGGCTGAACGGCCGCGCCGGCGTGGCGCCGCTGGCCGAGCTGGTCGCGGCCCTGGGCGCGCGGGCCGATGTCACGCTCGATCCGGGCGAGACCAGCGGGGCGGTGGTGGGCTATGTGGTCGACCGGCCGATGCGGCTGCGCGACGCCCTGGCGCCCCTGACCGCCGCCTTTGGCCTCGACGCCGTCGAGCGGGGCGGGGCGGCGCGGCTGATCGCGCACACCGGCCTGGCCAATGCCGCGCTCGACGCGGCCGACCTGGCCTGGCCCGAGGATCGCCCCGCCGCCGCGACCGCCAGCCGGACGCTGGTCGAACCCGCCCAGGCTCTGCGCCTGCGCTTCATCGACGCTGGCCGCGACTACCAGACCGGGGCCCTGATCGTTCGGCGCGACGATGGCCAGGGCGCCGCCGACGCCGACGCGCCGATCGTCATGGCGCCCGCCGAGGCGGAACAGGCGGGGCGTCGGATGCTGAACGGCGCGGCGTCGGCCCGGCGCGAGAGCGTCGTGCACCTTTCGCCCCTGGCCGCCCTGCGGCTGGAGGCCGGCGACCGGGTGACCTTCGGTGGCGAGACCTGGCGCGTGGCGCGGGTGGATCTGGACGAGCACCCGCGCGCGACGCTGGCGCCGGTTCCTGCTGGCTCCGAACTGGATGGTCGCATCGACTGGACCCCGGCCCCGCCGCGAGAACCCGTGGGGCCTCCGACGCTGCGGGTGCTCGATCTGCCGGCGAGCAGCGACGACGCCCGGCCGATGGTCGCCGCCGCCGCCGAGCCATGGCGGCCGTTCGACATCCATGCCGGCGGTGATCTCGACACCCTGAAGGTCCGTGCGCGCATCTCTGCGCCCGCCACCCTGGGCGAGACCATGACCGACCTGCCGCCGGCCTCGCCGCATCGGCTGGACCGCGCCAGCCGCCTGACCGTGCGACTGGAGGGCGCGACCCCGGCCAGCCGCGCGCTTGCCGCCGTGCTGGCGGGCGACAACGCCCTGGCGGTGCTGGCGCCCTCGGGCGAATGGGAGGTGATCGGTTTCACCACGGCGCAAATCGTCGCCGAAGATGTCTGGACCCTGTCGGGCCTGCTGCGCGGCCAGCGCGATGGCGCCGTGAGTGAGTTGACCATCCCGGCCGGCGCGCCGTTGGTCCTGCTGGATGAAGCGATGGTCCGGCTGGAGGTCGCGCCGTTCGAACGTGGGGCGCCGCTGATGGTGCGCGCCGCGCCGGCCGGCGGTCCGCCCTCGGGGCCGGCGATGAGCCAGGTCAGCCTGACCTGGCGCGGCCGGGCCCTGCGTCCGCTGGCCCCGGCGCATCTGCGTGTGCGCGTCTCGGGCGGCGACCGCCTGGTCAGCTGGATCCGTCGCGACCGGCTGGGCGGCGATGTCTGGGAGGGCGAGGTCCCGCTCAGCGAAGCTGTCGAGGCCTGGCGCCTGCGGGTGCTGAACGGCGCGATCGTGGTCCGCGAGGCGGAACTGACCGCGCCGGCCTTCATCCACACCGCCGCCATGAGGGTCGCCGATCTGGCCGCAGGATCGGCCGGCGAGCTGACCGTCGAGGTGGTTCAGGGCTCGGCCAGCCTCGGCTGGGGCGCGCCGACGACAAGGTTGCTGTGATAATAATGCAACATTGCGCTTGTGCGCCGCCGCGAAAGGCCTAAGTGAGGGCGGACTGATCCAATCACACTCGAGGACCTTCCTTGGCGCGCGACCCCTATCAGGAACTTGGCGTTTCCCGCACCGCGACGACGGACGAGATCCGCAAGGCGTTCCGCAAGCTCGCCAAGCAGTTTCACCCCGACGCCAATCCCGGCAACAAGGCTGCCGAGGACCGCTTCAAGCAGATCAGCGCCGCCTTCGATATTGTGGGCGACGCGGTCAAGAAGAAGAAGTTCGACGCCGGCGAGATCGATGCCGACGGTCGCGAGATCGCGCGCGGCTTCGGCGGCGCGGGCGGCAGTCCGTTTGGCGCCGGCGGCTTCAATCGCGGCGGCTTCCAGTCGCGCGGCGGTGGCGGCGGTGAGGGTCCCGAGATCGACTTAGGCGATCTGTTCGGCGACATCCTGGGGCGCGGCGCGCGCAGCGGCTCGGCCGGCGGGTTCGGCGGCGCGGGCGGCGGCGGTTTCGCGCCACGGGGCGCCGATGTTCGGGCCCGTCTGGACATCGACCTGGAAGAAGCCATTCGCGGCGGCAAGAAGCGCGTCGCCTTCTCGGACGGCCGCACCATCGACGTCACCATCCCGCCCGGGGCCCAGGAAGGCCAGACCCTGCGCCTGAAGGGCCAGGGCAGTCCGGGTCGCGGCGGCCAGGGCGACGCCCTGATCGAACTGGCGATCAAGCCCCACGCCATCTATCGCCGCGAGGGCGAGACCCTGGTCATGGATCTGCCGATCTCGGTGCCCGACGCGGTGCTGGGCGGCAAGATCGAGGCGCCCACCCCCGACGGCGCCGTCATGCTGGCCGTGCCCAAAGGCTCCAACAGCGGCGCGACCCTGCGCCTGAAGGGCCGTGGCCTGGTCGACGCCAAGGGCAAGCGCGGCGACCTGCTGGCGCGCCTGATGGTGACCCTGCCCGACGAGCCCGACAGCGACCTGGAAAAGTTCGCCCAGGCGTGGCGGGAGCAGAAGCCGTATTCGCCCAAGCGGAAATAGGCCAACGCCCCCGGCTAGAAGCGTTTGAGCCGCAGATCATGGCGCTGAACGAAGCCGTCCAGGGCAAGGCCGGGCTCGATTTGCCGTACGGCCTCGTCCATCCGTGACAGAACGCCACATGCCCTGCATAAGCTGTCTGTTCAGTCTCCATTCAGCCACCGTCCCTTACATCTGAGCGCATGAAACCGATCCGCGCCCTTCTCGTCGTCGCCGCGCTCGCCGCCACCCTTCCGGGTTCGGCGTCGGCGCAGCGCCGCCCGGACTCGCTGGGAGCCGACTGGCGCGCCCAGTCGGACCAGGCGCGGGGCGGCGTGCAGTCGGGCCGGCTGGTGCCGCTGTCGCGGGTGATCGAGCAGATCAGCCGCCGCACGCCGGGCCGGGTGCTGGACGCCGGGCTTGAGGGACGCAACTATCGGGTCCGGTGGGCCACCACTGACGGCCGCCGCATCGACTTCATCGTCGACGCCGAGACCGGCCAGATCCTCAGCGCCAACTAAAGGTTCTGCTTCCATGCGTATCCTGCTCGTCGAGGACGATCCCGACCTGTCGCGCCAGCTGAAGCTGGCCCTCGGCGACGCCGGCTATGCCGTCGACCACGCCGGCGACGGCGAGGAAGCCCAGTTCCTGGGTGAGACCGAGCCCTATGACGCGGTGATCCTCGATCTGGGCCTGCCCAAGGTGGACGGGGTTTCGGTGCTGGAGCGCTGGCGGCGCGGCAATGTGGCGACGCCCGTGCTGATCCTGACCGCCCGCGCCGCCTGGAGCGACAAGGTCGCCGGCTTCGACGCCGGGGCCGACGACTATCTGGCCAAGCCGTTCCATACCGAAGAGCTGCTGGCCCGCCTGCGTGCTCTGCTGCGCCGCTCGGCCGGCCACGCCGCGCCCAGCCTGTCCTGCGGGGCCCTGCGTCTGGATCCGCGCGCCGCCCGGGCCAGCGTCAATGGCGAGCCCCTGCGCCTGACCTCGCTGGAATACCGCCTGCTGCACTACATGATCATGCACCAGGGCCGGGTGATCGGCCGCACCGAGCTGGTCGAGCACCTTTACGACCAGGACTTCGACCGCGACTCCAACACCATCGAGGTGTTCATCGGTCGACTGCGCAAGAAGCTGGGCAGCGACCGCATCGAGACGGTGCGTGGCCTGGGCTATCGTCTGACCGCCCTGGAGGGCGAGGCGACCGAGTGACGATCCGGGCCGGGGCTTAAGCGGTGCTGGACCTGCGCCGACCTTCGCTGGTTCGTCGGCTGGTGCTGCTGGCTGTCGTCTGGAACGCGGTGGTGCTGATCGTGGCGGGGGTGTTCCTGACCGCCCAGTTCCGCGACGCCGCCATCCGTCGCTTCGACCAGTCCCTGGCCGTGCTGACCGACGATTTGTATGCCGGTTCCACGGTCGAGGACGGCGTGCTCAAGGCGCCGTTCCTGACCGACATCCGCGCCACCCGCACCTATTCCGGTCGCTACTGGACCATTTCCCGGCGTGCGCCTGACGGGTCCCTCAAGGTGGTCGAGCGTTCGCGCTCGCTGTTCGACACTGACCTGATGGTGGCCTCCCGGCAGGTGGACCTGCTGGACGCAGCGCCGGGCAAGACCCTGTATTTCGATCTACGCGGCCCCCAGGACAAGCCGCTGCGCGCCGCCGCCATCCTGACCCGCCTGCCGGGCTATGCCGATCCGGTGGTGTTCATCGCCGCCGAGGACCGCTCGCCGATCGACGCCGACGCCGACCATTTTGGCCGCATCACCGCCCTGGCGCTGCTGCTGCTGGGCGGGGGTCTGATCCTGGCTGTAGTGGTGCAGGTGAGGGTGGGTCTGGCCCCGCTGTTCCAGCTGCGCCGCGAGGTCGCCTCGGTGCGCCGCGGCCGGGCCGAGCGCCTGACCCGCACCTATCCCGAGGAGCTGGAGCCTCTGGCCGTCGAGCTGAACGCCCTGCTGGCCCACAACCAGGAAGTGGTCGAGCGCCAGCGCACCCATGTCGGCAACCTGGCCCACGCCCTGAAGACCCCGCTATCGGTGATGATCACTGAAGCCAGCCAGCAGCCTGGCAGCCTGGCCGAGGTGGTCAGCCGTCAGGCTGACGTGATGCGCGATCAGGTCGACCACCATCTGCGCCGGGCCCGCGCCGCCGCCCGCTCCCAGACCAGCGGCGAGCGCACGCCGGTCGAACCGATCCTGGACGAGCTGGCGGTGACCCTTGAGCGGATCTTCCAGGACAAGTCAGAGGGGCAGGGCGTCGAGATCGACTGGCGCTGTCCGGAAGACCTGTGCTTCCAGGGCGAGAAGCAGGACCTGATGGAGCTGGCCGGTAACGTCATGGAAAACGCCGGCAAGTGGTGCAAGGCCCGAATCCGCGTGGTCGCCGCGCCCACCAGCCCAGACCGCTGGACCTTGGTGGTCGAGGACGACGGCCCCGGCCTGCCGCCGGAACGCTGGGTCGATGCGCTCAAGCGCGGGCAACGCATGGACGAGCAAACGCCGGGCTCGGGCCTGGGTCTTTCCATCGTCGACGAACTGGCCAGAGCCTATGGCGGCTCTGTCACGCTCGGGGAATCGTCGATGGGCGGTTTGCGCGTCAGCCTGGATCTTCCCAGGTCGGAAGCCTAGCGACAAGCTGTCGCAGCGGTTGTGTTTAACGGCCCTCTATCGGCATTGCTAAACCTCTGGCGCCTTTGACCTTTCCCCGATCTGGGGATGTGTGGAAAACGCTGACTTTTTTGAGGGGTTTGGGAAAGTCTTAACCTCGTTGCCAACATGGTTGACGCTGTCGGTCTTTTCGATCCGGCGGGGGATCATGGCCGCAATCGCTGCGCATAAATTGCAGATCGTTCGGATGTTGGTGGAAACCGCGCCGGACTCTGCCCTGCGCAGCCTGGAACTGGCCCTGGCCAGCGTCGGCGCCGCGGGCGGGCTGGCGCAGGTGCGCGGGCTGGTCGAGGACGAGACCACCGACCGATTCGTTCGCAACAACATCCTGGCTCCCATCGTGCCGATGTGCGCGACGCGCGGCCCCGGCCAGATCAGCTTTCCGCCGCGAGTCCTGCCGTTCCTCTGGAAGGCGCTGAAGACCATCGCGCCGCGGCGCGTCGAAGAGGCTGCGGCCAAGTGCAATCCGTGGGATCTGGAACAGGGCGCGCCAGAAGTCTTTGATGAGTTGTGCGCCCTTGCCGCACGCGGCCTGCGCGACGCCGAACAGGATGCGTTCGACGCGACCCGCAGTCTTGGCGTGACCGACGAACTGATCAACTGCCTGGAAATCGGCCACATCGTTCGGACCGCCCTGCCCAAGCTGTCTGAATGGGTCAGCCGGATGAGCGACGAGCGCGCCGCCGCCGCGCGTCTGGCCTATCGCGACGCCTGCGTCGTCCGCGAGGATTCCGGGGCCCGGATGTTTGACATGCTGGCCGCCCATCTGCCCGACGACTGGCGGATCCTGCGGGTGATCTCGGCGGTCATGGACCGGCCCAATGACCGCTATCTGGCTGCGTCGGAAGTCAGCTCGTTTGGCGAGCGCGTGCTGGCCGAGATCGACACATCGATCAACCTGATCCGCGACTTCGATCTCGCCAAGGGCGAGAAGCTGGCCCGCGAGGCCGCCATGGCCGCCCAGCAGGTCGCACTGCAGATCACCGAGTTCGAGCAGTCGGTGAACATCGCCAAGGACGGTCCGTGGGGCCGCAGGCTGAGCAAGTACAAGCAGCAGATCGCCCAGGCCGTCGAGCTGCGGATGAGCACGGCCGACAAGGAACTGAGCGAGGCCCTGCCCACCAAGCCGATCTCGATCCTGGGCAAGAAGGGCGGCAAGGGCGTGGCCAAGCTGACCTCGCCGCCGGACGAGGCGCTGGTGGGGCGCGCCACGGCCATCCTGGTCTTCATCGAACACCTGCGGCCCTGCGCGGCCCAGAGCGGCTATGGCGCGACGCGCACCCAGGCCCTGGAAAAGCTCAACAAGCGTCTCGATCAGTATATCGAGGACGTGCTCTACGCGGCGCGCACCGGCGAGGGCGGCGATCCTGTCGTGGCCCAGCAATATCTTGATGTCGCCGCCGCCTTTATCGCCCACACCCGCGACGACAAGACCGCCGAAATCGTCCGTCGCCGGGCCGCCGCCGCGATCGCGGCCTGATCGGTCCCTTAAGCGCTTTTTTCGCTAACGGCGGCGCGCATTCCCGGCTAACAGGCGACGTATGATCGCTTTCTGGATCTCGGCGGCCGCGCTGTCGGCTGCGGCCGGCGCCTTGATGCTGCGCAGCGCTGCGCGCGCGGGCGCCGCCGAAGGCGTCTCGGCCGACCTGGACGCCCACAAACGCCAGCTTGGCGAGATTGACCGGCTGGCCGAAGGCGGCCTGCTGGACGCCGCCGAGCGCAAGGCCGCGCGGGCTGAGGCCGGTCGTCGCCTGCTGGCCGCCGCCGACACCGCCGAGACCTGGACCCCCGACGGGCGCGGATCGCGCCGCCTGGCCGTGACCGCCGCCGCTGTCGCGCCGCTGCTGGCCGTGGCGGTCTATGTGTTCATCGGTTCGCCCGGCTTTTCCGATCAGCCCTACGCCAAGCGGGTTGAGCAGTGGCGCGCCACCGATCCGGCCCAGCTGGATCCGCCGCGCATCGCCGCCGTGCTGGAGACCATCGCCGCCCAGCGCCCCAACGACGCCGAACCGCTCAAGCACCTGGCCCTGGCCCGCAGCGCCTCGGGCGATCTGGCCGGCGCCGAGCAGGCCCTGCGCCGCGCCGTGCGCCTGGCCCCCGGCCGCGCCGACCTGTGGACCGGGCTGGGCGAGACCTTCGTGGCCGAGGCGAACGGGGACGTCGGCCCCGACGCTAGACTGGCTTTCCGCGAAGCCCTCAAGATCGACCCCAACAGCCTGTCGGCCCGCTACCACCTGGGCCGGGGCCGGATTGGCGACGGTGACGTGGCCGGCGGCCTGGCCGACTGGCGCGCCCTGGCCGCCAGCCTGCCCGCCAATGATCCGCGTCGCGGGGCGATGAACCGCGAGATCGCCCAGGTCGAGGCGGCCGGCGGCATTCCCGCCCCTGAGGCCGCGCCCGAAGACAGCGCCCAGGTCCAGGGCATGATCGCCGGCATGGTCGAGGGCCTGGCCACGCGCCTGAAGACCTCGCCCGACGATCCCGATGGCTGGGTGCGGCTGGTGCGGGCCTATGCGGTGCTGGGTGAGGCCGCCAAGCGCGATGCGGCCCTGGCCTCGGCCAGCCAGCGCTATGCCGACCAGCCCAAGGTCCTGGCCGCCCTGCGTCAGGCGGCTCAGACCCCGCAGCAACCGAAGACCGCTCCATGAGTTTCTGGCCGAAATCCCGCAAGGCGCGCCGTCGCCTGACCATCCTTCTGGCGATCGCGCCGGTGCTGGCCCTGGCCGTGGGCCTGGCGCTGTACGGCATGCGCGACGCCATCTCGCTGTTCTATACGCCTGCCCAGGCCCAGGAGGCCAAGGTGCCGGCCGGCCGCAAGGTGCAGCTGGGCGGCCTGGTTCAGGCCGGCAGCGTGGTCAAGCATCCCAGCGGCGACGTTGAGTTCGTGGTGGCTGACCACAAGGCGACCGCCCTGGTGAAGTTCCACGGCGACCTGCCCGACCTGTTCCGTGAAGGACAGGGGATCGTGGCGCAGGGGACGTTCGACCAGAACGGCGTGTTCATCGCCAAGGAGGTCCTGGCCAAGCACGACGAGCGCTACATGCCGCGCGAAGTGTCCAAGGCGCTGAAAGAGCAGGGCGAATGGCGCGGCGAGGGCTCCGGCCCGCCGGCCTATGAGGGCAAGACCGCCCCATGACCGTTGAACTGGGCGCCTTCGCCCTCATCCTGGCTCTGATCCTGTCGGTCGCGCAGACCGGCCTGTCGGCGGTCGCCGGCGTTCGGCGCGCGCCGATGCTGGCCGGGGCCGGTCGCGGCGCGGCTGTGGCGGCGTTCGGGGCGACAGGCATCACCTTTGCGTGCCTGGTCCTGGCCTTTGTGACCTCAGACTTTTCGGTCGCCAATGTGGCGGCCAACTCGCACACGGCCAAGCCGCTGCTGTTCAAGGTGGCCGGCGCCTGGGGCAGCCATGAGGGCTCGATGCTGCTGTGGTGCCTGGTCCTGACCGGCTATGGCGCGGCCATGGCCCTGTTCGGCGCCAGCCTGCCGCCCCGCCTGCGGGCCTATGCGGTGGCGGTGCAGGGCGCGCTGGGCGTGATGTTCCTGGCCTATACCGTCTTCGCCTCCAACCCGATGGCCCGGCTGGGCGATGTGCCGATCGAGGGGCGCTCGCTCAATCCGCTGCTGCAGGACTGGGCCCTGGCGGTGCATCCGCCGTTCCTCTACGCCGGCTATGTCGGTTTTTCGGTGGTCTACAGCCTGGCCATGGCGGCCCTGATCGACGGCCGTGTCGATGCGGCCTGGGCCCGCTGGGTGCGGCCCTGGACCCTGGCGGCCTGGAGCCTGCTGACCATCGGCATCACCCTGGGCGCCTTCTGGGCCTATTACGAACTGGGCTGGGGCGGCTGGTGGTTCTGGGATCCGGTCGAGAACGCCAGCTTCATGCCCTGGCTGATCGGCGCGGCCCTGCTGCACTCGGCCATCGTGA
The DNA here is from genome assembly GCF_058681155.1 of Caulobacter sp. FV1ye13L. The sequence goes on along the minus strand of NZ_CM178732.1, from coordinate 76,104 downwards.
TGGAAAAGCGCGGCGCCCTGCCGGGCTGGACCGTGTTCCTAGCCCTGTCGGCCTTCACCTTCTCGATGCTGGGCGCCTTCCTGGTGCGCTCGGGCGTGCTGACCAGCGTCCACGCCTTCGCGGTCGACCCGACCCGGGGCGTGCTGCTGCTGATCATGATGGGTGTCGCTGCGGGCGCCGGTTTCCTGCTGTTCGCCCTGCGCGCGCCCGCCCTGAACTCCGGCGGCCTGTTCGCCCCGGTCAGCCGCGAGAGCGCCATCGTGCTCAACAACATCGTGCTGTCGACCGCCACCGCCACCGTGCTGCTGGGCACCCTGTATCCGCTGATCCGCGAGGCCATCGACGGCGAGGCGGTGTCGGTGGGCCCGCCGTTCTTCAACCTGACCTTTACGCCGCTGATGCTGCTGGCCCTGGCCATCCTGCCGGCCGGACCGCTGCTGGCCTGGAAGCGCGGCGACGCCTCGGCGGTGATGCGCCGCCTGTGGGTGGCCCTGGCCGCCGCCGCCCTGCTGGGCCTGGTCACCTACGCCGTCGTCACTCCGCGCAAGGCCCTGGCCAGCGCCGGCGTCGCCCTGGGCGTCTGGCTGATCGGCGGGGCGCTGGCCGAGCTGGCCGAGCGGCTGAAAGTCCTGCGCGCCCCGATCGCCGAGGTCTGGCGGCGCGCCGTCGGCCTGCCGCGCGGGGCCTGGGGCACGACCCTGGCCCATGCCGGCATGGGCGTCTTTGTGCTGGGCGCCTCGTTCGAGACCGCCTGGCGGGTCGAGCAGGCCCAGGCCCTGAGCCTGAACCAGTCGTTCAAGCTGGGCGCCTATACCCTGACCCTGACCGAGGTCGGTACGGTCGAGGGCCCCAATTATCTGGCCGAGCGCGGCCTGGTGCGGATCACCGACGCCGCCGGCCGGGTGGTCTGCAAGGCTCAGCCCGAGCGCCGCTTCTATCCCACCGGCGGCCAGACCACCTCCGAGGTCCATATATGCCCCAAGGGGCTGGACGATCTCTATATCGTGCTGGGCGAGCGCCGGGCCGGGGAGGGCGGCAAGCCCGCCTGGCTGGTGCGCGCCTACGTCAATCCGTGGGTGCGGCTGATCTTCCTGGGGCCGCTTCTGATGGCCATCGGCGGCGCGGTGTCGCTGTCGGACCGCCGGCTGCGGCTGGGCGTCGGGCGCAAGGCGTCGGAGGCTCGGGCATGAAGCGGCTGCGGGCCGTGATTGTCGCCCTGGCCGCGATCGCCTGCATGGCCGCCGCATCCGAACCCAGTGAGCGCCTGCCCGATCCGGCGCAGGAGGCTCGCGCCCGGGTGCTGTTCCGCGAGGTGCGCTGCCTGGTCTGCCAGAACGAGTCGATCGACGATTCCCAGGCCGACCTCGCCGCCGACCTGCGGGGCGTCGTCCGGCAGGAGATCGCCAAAGGCCGCAGCGATCGCGAGGTCCGCGCGTTTCTGGTGGCGCGCTATGGCGAGTTTGTTCTGCTCAAGCCGCCGTTTTCGCCGGGCAACCTCGCGCTATGGCTGGCTCCCCTGGGGATTCTGGTTGTCGGCGGCGGGCTGATGGCGACGCTTCTGCGTCGGCGGCGCGAAGACGGCGCCGTCGAGCCGGACGAGGCCGACGGCCTGTCTTCCGATGAGGAAGCGCGGCTTGCGGCCCTGCTTGAAGACAAAGGCCACGATTGCGCCGAAAAGACCCCGCAAGAAGCATCTCGGGCGTGACGCAAAGATAATTCGAGAACCATTGCGCGTTACGCCATCACGACTAGGTTCTTCTGCGAAGCACGTTTTCGGCGCCGGGCGTCGAGGGCGAACAGGTCCCGGCGCTTTGCGCCGTGGGTGAGGAAAGACAAGAGATGACCGCTAGGAAGTCGGGTTTCATTGTGGGCGCCGTTGCCGGCGCGGGCGTCGCCGCCGCCGCTCTGGCGGGCATGGGCATGCGGATGGGTACGGCCGGTGCGGCCGAGGCTCCCGCCGCGATCCGTGTCTCGACGGTCGCCGCCCCGTCCTTCGCGCCCCCGCCCGGGGCCCCGATGTCTTTCGCCGACATCTTCGAGCGGGTTTCCCCGGCCGTCGTCCAGATTGACGTGACCTCCAAGGCCAGCCCCTCGCGCGGCCTGCGCATCCCGGGTCTTGAAGGCTTCGACATCGTGCCGCGCGGTCAGAAGCCGGGCGCTGAAGGCGAAGACGACACCCCCGCCGCGCCCAAGCAGCAGTCCTCGGGCTCGGGCTTCTTCATCTCGGCCGACGGCTATATCGTCACCAACAACCACGTCGTCGCCGACGCGGACGAGATCAATGTCGTCATGAAGGACGGCCGCCAGCTGAAGGCCACCGTGGTCGGCCGCGACGAAGGCACCGACCTGGCGGTGATCCGGGTCACCGACCCCAAGGCCAAGGGCGCGGCCTTCCCCTATGTCGATTTCGAGAACCAGGCCAAGCCGCGCGTCGGCGACTGGGTCATCACCATCGGCAACCCGTTCGGCCTGGGCGGCACCGCCACGGCCGGCATCATCTCGGCCTATAACCGCGACCTGGGCGACAGCTCCTCGCGCTTCGTCGACTACATCCAGATCGACGCGCCGATCAACCGGGGCAATTCGGGCGGTCCCAGCTTCGACATCTTCGGCCGCGTGATCGGCGTCAACACGGCGATCTTCTCGCCGACGGGCGGCTCGGTCGGCATCGGCTTTGCGATCCCGGCCGACGTGGCCGAGGCGACCGCCAAGCAACTGATCGCCAACGGCAAGGTCGTGCGCGGCTATATCGGCGCCAACATCCAGGACTTCTCCACGGAGATGGCCGAGGCCCAGGGCATGCCCGACGTGAAGGGCGCCATCATCGCCGAGCTGGTTGCAGGCGCGCCGGCCGCCAAGGCCGGCCTGATGCCGGAAGACATCGTCACCGCCGTCAATGGCGTCAACGTCAAGAGCGGCTCGGAACTGACCCGCGAAGTGGCCAAGGCCAAGCCGGGCGATTCCATCCGCCTGTCGATCCTGCGCGGCGGCAAGCCCCGCACGGTCGAGGTCAAGTCCGGCGTTCGCCCGGCCGAGGACGCCCTGGGCGCCAATGACAACGACAAGGAGGACGGCGGCGCGCCAGCCTCGCCCGACAAGCCCCAGAGCCAGAAGTTCGAGGCCCTGGGCCTGACCCTGGCCCCGCTGGATACGACGGCGCGCGCGACCTACAAGATCGCGCCCGAAGTGCGCGGTGTGCTGATCGCCGGCGTCAAGGCCGACTCCGACGCGGGCGAGAAGGGCCTTGTGAAGGGCGACGTCCTGTCCAGCGTCAATGGCGTGGCGGTCAACTCCACCGGCGAAGTGGCTGAGGCGATCTCGGCGGCCCAGAAGGGCGGCCGCACCAGCGTGCTGGCCAAGGTGGTCCGCCAGGGCCGCCCGGTCTTCGTGCCGCTGAAGATCGCACCCTAGACGGGCCCCGCTCTTCTCCCCTCGCGGGATGGAGCTTGAGGTTCAAATGCATTGTCGTCCCGGGAACGGGTCCCGGGACGACAATGAAGGGGGCTTGGGAATTACCAAGCGCCGCAGCAGCATCTCTCCATCAGCTACCTTTGCAGCGGGCGCCCTGAAGGGTGAGCATCTGACGGCCTCTGGCGCGCTCTGACATTTCAGCCTACCTATCAGGGCTCAACCCTGACGGAGCCTCACCGGTGTCTTCTCTTCCTGCCAAGGACGCCCGGTCGCGGTTGCTGGTGCTTGACGTCTGTTCTTCGTCTGGACTGGAGGACTGGTCGCCCGATCTGCAGAAGGCCAAGGTCTATGAGCGGATCCTGCTGGACCTGATCCTGGGCGAACTGGCTCCAGGCGCGCGGCTGGACGAGCAGTCGCTGGCGGCGCGTTACGAGGCCGGCCTGGCCGGCGTGCGCGACGCCCTTGGCCGGCTCGCCTTGGAAGGTCTGGTTATTCGGCGCGCCCGCTCCGGCACGCTTGTGGCGCCCCTGGATCTGGTCGAACTGCGCCAGGGCTATGAGGCCCGGGCCCTGATCGAGCCGCACTGCGCGGGCCTGGCCGCTCGCCATGCCTCCAAGGCCGAAGCCCAGGCGATCTTCGACGCCTTCGAGGGCGGGGAAGAGGCCGCCGCCAATCGTGACCTGCCCCTGCTGGTGGCCATGGACCAGCGCTTCCACGCCGCTGTGGCCCGGGCCAGTCAGAACCTGTCCCTGGCCCGCATCCTGATCCCCCTGCAGCACAAGGCCGCCCGCTTCTGGGTGTTCTCGTTCAACGGCGCGACCGAGGCCGAACTGCTGGCCGACATTGAACAGCACCGCGACGTGGCCCGGGTGATCGCCAGCGGCGATGTCGAGGGCGCGCGGGCGGCGATGATGCGCGTGTTGAACGTCACGCCCGAGGCGGTGCAACGCCCGTCGGTCGAGGCCTGATCGGTCGCATTGACCCGGAACAAGCTCGGGTTCGAATTGTGAGGCTATAGCGCCACACTGGCCTCATAATCTTAACTGAAATGTCAGAAGGCATTTTGACCAACCCTGGGTCATCCACCAGATGGTGGACGTCGTCGTCTGGTTCCTCATCCCGCCGGGCGAGGTTGGGGTTTCCTGTCATGTCGTTTCGACGCCTGCTGCTCTCGGTCACCGCCTTCACCATGCTGGTCGCCACCGGGGCCTATGCGGAAACCCAGGTCGCCGACCAGGTCGACGCCGTTCTGGTCCTGGCGCGCGACAAGGCGGGTCTGCTGGAAAAGCAGCCGTCCGATACGGTGTTCGGCATCGACAAGCCGCTGATCGAGACGCCGCGTTCGGCCAGCCTGGTCAGCGACCTGACCCTCGAGCGCTTCGGTATCGAGACCCTGGACGGCGTCAGCGCCGTTTCACCCGGGACCCATACCGCCAGTTTCTACGGCGTGCCCGGCGCGCTGAACATCCGCGGCACCCTGGCCGAGAACTATTTCCGCGGCTTCAAGCGGGTCGAGAACCGCGGCACCTATTCCACGCCGATCGGCGGCGCGGCGCGGATCGAGGTGCTGCGCGGTCCGCCCACGCCGGTCTATGGGGCCGGCAAGGTCGGCGGGCTGGTCAACTTCATCCCCAAGTCGGCGCGCGACGAGGGGCGTTTCCTGGCTGAGCCCGAGGGGCAGGTCACCGCCACCTTCGGCAGCTACAACAAGAAGCTCGTCACCGGCCAGTTCGGCGCGCCGGTCAGCCTGGGCGCGGCGCAGGGCGGGGTCTATGTCTATGGCGAGGTCGAGGACAGCCACAGCTACTACCGGGGCATCTATCCACGTCGGCAGCTGATCGAACTGTCGGCCGATTTTGACCTGGGCAACGGCTGGAGCACGGCCTTTGGCGGCATGGGTTTCCACTCGGACGGCGACGTCCAGACGCCCGGCTGGAACCGCCTGACCCAGGACCTGATCGACAACCGCACCTATATCACTGGCCGCGACACCAGCCTGGTCGACGCCGATGGCAATGGCCGCCTCACACCCAACGAGGTCGGCTTCTATCCCTATGCCAGCGCGCTCTACATTCCGTATTACGGCTTCGCGAGCAGCGACCCGGCCCACACCCTGGACACCGGCGTCGGCACGACCAAGCTGAACCGCCGCACGGTCTATATCAGCCCGGCCGACTTCTCGAAGACCACCACCGGCACGCTCTATTTCGACCTGGCCAAGGACCTGGGCGGCGACAGGACGCTGAAGCTGCAGCTGTTCCACGACCGCCAGGACAATGAGCGCTTCGTCTCCTACGGCTACCCTTCGGCCATCGACGCCAGGGTCTCGGAGGCCCGCGTCACCCTGGCGCTTCCCACGACAGTCGGCGCAGTCAGCGCGCGCACCCTTGTCGGCGCCTCATATCGCCAGTTCGAGGGGCGGCGCCGGGAGAGCTTCAATAGCGGCCTGATCGCCCTGGATCGCCGCGACATCGCCTTCGGGTTCACGCCGACCGACACCATCGACAGCCCGTTCACCGATGAGCCCGGCGGTATCGGCCTGCGCTGGGAGAACGACAATCGGTCGGACTGGACCCAGTCGGGCCTGTTCTTCACCTCCGATATCGAGGCCGGGCGCTGGAACCTGATCGTCGGCGGTCGCCATGATCACTACGAGGTCGAGAGCCAGGACACCGGCTTCCTCAGCTACACGATCGCCGGCCGGCAAGCGGATGACCGCAACAAGGCGACCTATAACGCCAGCCTGACCTACAAGGCCCCGTTCGGCCTGATGCCCTATGTCAGCTACGCCAAGGCCTCGGCCCTGGAGATGAGCCAGGCGGGCGATATCGCGCCGTCGCTGGTGGCCGATGGGTCATGGCTGTCGAGCTCGGATCTCGCCGAGACGGGCGTGAAGTTCCAGCTGCTGAACGGCACGCTGGTGGGCTCGCTGGCCGCCTATCGCCAGAACCGCACCCAGCTGACCAACAGCTCGCCGCCGACCGTGCTGGGCACGCGCGCCAGGGGCGTCGAGCTTGAGGTTCGCTGGCTGGCCAGCGAGCAACTCAGCTTCACCTTCACCGGCAACAGTCAGCGGACCACGATCAAGGGACCGGACGCCTCGTTCCAGTACATCCCGGCCTATACGGCGGGGGTGGCGGGACCGAGCGCCTATGGCGGGTCCTATGTGGTCTGGAGCTTCGCGAGTCTTCAAGGGCGGGGCGGTGACTATGCCTATACCCTGATCCCCAAGTCGGTGGTCAGCCTGTACGGCGCCTATACCAGCAAGGGCTATGACTGGGGCCAGGCCGGCGCGACCCTGGGGGTCAGCCACGTGAGCCGAACCGCAGGGACGGTGCAGAACGCTGTCCGCTATCCCGCCTATTCGGTGGTCAACGGCTCGGCCTATGTGACGCGCGGGCCTTATACGGCTCAGCTCAACATCGATAATCTGTTCGACACGTTCTATTTCACCCCTGACGCCGATACCTATGCCAATCTGGGCGCGCTGCCCGGCAAGGGTCGCGAATGGCGTGTGACCCTCAAGCGGACGTTTTGATCTTGGCTCCAACGAACATTCGCCGCCTCTCGCTGCTGGCGGGGTTCAGTCTGCTGCTCTTCCTGATCACCGCCTCGACCTATGGGTCGCTGGGTGTGGTTCTGCCTGCGATGATCGGTGAGCTGGGCTGGAGTTTCGAGAAGGCGTTTCTGGGCTTTTCGGTGCTGGGCCTGTTCACCGGCGCCTCGTCCTGGCTGCCGGCCATCCTGATCCGCAAGATCGGTGTGCGAGGGACCCTGCTGCTGGGTTCGGCGGTGCTGAGCGCCGGTCTGCTGGGCTTCGCGGGGTCGGAGAGCATCGCCCGCTACTATGTCGGCGCGGCCCTGTGCGGGATCGGCTTCCAGATGGCGGCGCTGATCCCCGGCACCCACGTGCTGTCGGCGCTGTATCGCAAGCGCGCCCTGCCGTTCGGGATCTATTTCACCTTCGGCTCGCTGGGCGGCGTCGCCGGCCCGTGGATGGCCCTGGCGATCATGGGCGGCACCGACAATGACTGGCGACTGTACTGGCTGGTTCAGGCGGTTCTGGCCTGCGTCGTGGGGGTGCTCTGCGCCGCGATGGTCGGCGGTTCGAAGTGGCTGGCGCAGGCCGCTCATGACGTCGATGTCGAGGTGGAGCAGGAAGCCCGAGAAGCCCCCGCCAACGCCAGGATCCATCGCACCTCGCACGAGTGGACCGTCCAGGCGGCGCTGCGCACACCGCAATTCTATGTGCTGGTCGCGGCCTATTTCACCCATCTACTGACCGGCGTGACGGTGGCCAGCGTGTCGGTCAGCCATATCGGCGAGATCGGCGTCGCGGCCGGCATGGCCGCCGCAGCGGCGGCCGCCATCGGGGCCAAGATGCTGAGCCTGGAATCACTGATGCAGACCGTGGCCCGGCTGGGTGGCGGCCTCATTGGCGACAGCATCGATCCCAAATGGCTGCTGGTCGGGGCGCAGGCGATGCTGGTGGCGGGCCTGCTGGCCCTGGCCTCGGCGACCACCGTGCCGCTGATGCTGCTCTACGCCGTCGGCACGGGGGTCGGCTTTGGCCTGACCGTCCTGGCCGTGACGGTGCTGCTGCTCAACTATTATGGCCGGCGCAGCAACCTGGAGCTCTTTTCCCTGACCTGCCTGGTCGGGGCCGTTTCGGCGGCGGGTCCGTTCATCGCCGGCGCGATGCGTGACCGGCTGGGCGGTTTCGCGCCGACCTTCCAGCTGTTTGCGGCCGTGATCGCCGTGGTCTTCGTGGCCGCGCTGTTCATGCGCCCCCCCGTTCCGCCCGCCGACATGGTCGACGTCCCCGACTGAACCGGGGAGGGATGAAGATCGGCAGTTTTCGCCCGCCGACCGCGTGCTACGAAAAGGGATGAGCGCGTCTTCTCCCCATCACAAGGATTTCGGCGTCTTCCTGCCGGTGGCCAATGGCGGCTGGATCGTCTCCGGGACGACGCCGCGCATCGATGGCCTGTACCCACAGAACCGCGCCGCTGCTGTGCTGGCCGACGAGATCGGTCTCGACTTCATCATGTCGATGGCCAAGTTCCGGGGCTTCGGCGGCGCAACCGATCACTGGGGCACGGTGCTGGAATCGGTGACTCTGATGGCGGGCCTGGCCGAGGCCACCAAACGGGTAAAGATCTGGGCGACCCTGCATCCGCTGCTGCAGAACCCGGCCGTGGCGGCCAAGATGATCGCCACTCTGGACCACATCAGCGGCGGCCGCGCTGGGCTCAATATCGTCGCCGGCGCCTATCGCGAGGAATTCGCCCAGATGAGCGCCTGGGATGAGGCGCTGGATCACGACGACCGCTACGCCCTGGCCGAGGAATGGACCCATGTGGTCAAGCGGCTGTGGAGCGAGGAGCGTGTCACGCACCATGGCCGCTTCTTCAATCTCGATGATTGCCAGTCTGAGCCCAAGCCCCTGTCGCGGCCTCGCCCGGACCTGATCTGCGCGGGCAGTTCGGCGCGCGGCTTTGCCTTTGCCGTGGCCGAGGCGGACGCCTGCTTTATCGGCGGGGCCACCACCGCTGATCGCCGCGACGCCAGCCGGCGCGCCAAGGCGATGGCGCAGACGCTGGGCAAGTCGATCCGAACCTACGCCATGTGCACGGTCGTCCACGCCGACACCGACGAGGCCGCGCAGGCCCTGGCTCAATCCTATGCCGACGGGGTTGATCTGGGCGCCGTGCGAACCATGTTGCGAAGCTGGGGCGCGCCCGCTGAAAAGCTGGATGCTGCGGCCCTCAGGCAAGGAGCGTTCATGACCGAGACCGTGATCGGTTCTCCGGCGACCTGCGGCGCGAAGATCGAGGCCTTTGTCGCCGATTGCGAACTGGACGGCCTGATGCTGATCTTCCCCGACTATGTCGCAGGCCTGACCATGTTCGGCGCCGAGATCCTGCCGGGGCTGCGGCGGCGCTTCGCATGACCCAGGTCCGCCTCCAGCCAGACTGGATCGCGCCGGGCCGTACGGCCCTGCTGATCGTCGACATGCAGGTCGATTTCGCGGCGCCGGAAGGCGTGATCGGCCGCATGGGCGTCGATCTTTCGACCGTGGGGCCGGCCCTGGCCTGCGCTGAACGCCTGGCCGAGGCGGCGAGAGCGGCGGCCGTTCCGGTGATCTTCGTGGGCCTGTCGACCACGCCTGGAACAGACTCGCCGATGTGGCGCGAGCGGATGGCGCGGCGGGGCGGTGATCCAGATGTTGAAAGCGACCTGTGCCGGGCAGGGCGGGTCGGCTCTGACTTCTATGGCCCCAAGCCCGTCGCGGGCGAACTGGTGCTTGAGAAGATCCGCTACAGCGCCTTTGCCGGCACGGGCCTTGGCGACAGGCTGCGGGCGCGGGGCATAGACACCCTGATCCTGTGCGGGCTGACCACCGAGTGCTGCATCGACTGCACGGCCCGGGACGCCTTTCATCAGGACTTCCACGTCTTCGTGCCGGCCGACGCCTGCGCCGCTTACGAGGCCGACGTGCATGAGGCGGCGCTGAAGGTCATGGGTCTGAATTTCGCCATCCTGACCGATGTCGATGCGGTGGTGGACGTCTGGGGCCGGGGGCTCCGGCCGTAAGGCGCGGACGGTCAGCCCAAAGTAAAGAAAAAGCCGCCCCGGGTGACCGGGGCGGCTCCGTTCTGCGTCAATGACGCGAGACGTTATTCTTAGAACGCGGCCTTCAGGCTCACGGCGACGCGCGAGTCGTAGATGGCGCCGTAGCCGTGCTCGTCGGTGTCGTGATAGCGCAGGTCGAGGCCGAGGTTGCTGGTGATGGCGTAGGTCGCGCCGATGTTCCAGGTGTTGTAGTCGCCAGCGAGCTTGATCTCCTGGTGACCGAGGGCGGCGCTGACCGAGATCTTTTCAGAAACCGGAAGCGAACCGTTCACTTCGTAGTAGAACGCGCGGCCGGTGTCGGCCGGGAATTCCGGCGAGTAAAACGCCACGACGCCGAGGGTCGCGGGGCCAAAGCTGCGCGAGGCGGCGGCCTTCAGTTCAAGGTAGCTGAACGAACCGGGGATGCCCTTGTCCTTGGAATAGCCGTAGTAGACGAGGCCCAGGTCCAGGTTGGTGTCGCCCACGACAGGCTTCACGCCGGCATAGATATCGATTTCTGCCGAAGGGTCTTCGACGCCGAAGTCGACGTTCGAGGCCCAGACGCCCGCATAGCCAATGCCGTAAGTGGCGTCGACGCCTCCGAAGATTTGCGGATCTTCCTGGGTGTTGCTCACGCCGCGGAAGACGTAGTCGCTGGCGACGCCAACGTTGTAGGACAGCTTCAGCGAGTCTTGCGCCATGGCGGCGCCGCTGAGAGCAACGGTAGCTGCGGCCGAAGCCAGCGCGATCTTCATGATGTTCATGGTGGTCTATCCCCTTCTTTGTGTCGCCTCTCGGAGGCTGGCTCCGAGTTCGACGGCGCCTGCAAGCGCACTGTGTCGACGACTCATTAGTCGCCGACCGTCATGTAGTTGCAATCGCAGTGGGCAAAGCGCCAGCACGAACGGCGGTATTCGACTAAAGTTTGAACTCAGTGTGACGAATTTGCTTCAGAATGAACGGCCTAAGCCACGATGCCGGGTTAAGGCTTGATTGACCTTTACCCGTGTCTTTCACGCATCGCTGGTCTCTATCGCATTGAAAGACTCGCGCCGCCCAGATGCAGGCCGGCGTCCACCAGCAGGGTCTCGCCGGTCACGTGACGCGAAGCGGGAGAGGCGAGGAAGACCGCCGCTCCGGCCACATCCTCGGCCGTTGAGGCGACCTTGAGCGGGGTCGCGGCCGCCGCGCCGGCCCGCAGGCGATCCACCCTGTCGGCGTCCATCGCCTTGCCAAACCAGGGCGTATCGATGAAGCCGGGGCAGATGGCGTTGACGCGGATGCTGGGCGCCAGGGCCCTGGCCAGCGACAGGGTCATGGTGGTCATCGCGCCTTTCGAGGCGGCGTAGGGCACCGAAGAGCCGTTGCCGACCACGCCTGCGATGGACGAAGTATTGACCACGGCGCCGGGCTGCGGCGCAGCCTCGAGCAGTGACCGGGCGGCGCGAACCATCTGGAAGGCGCCGACCACATTGACGCTGTAGAGCCGCAGGAAGTCTTCGGCGTCGACCGCGTCGAGATCGGCGTGGTTGGGCGCGAACTTGGTCATGCCGGCGTTGTTGAACAGCGCATCGATCCGGCCGCTCGCGGCGGCGGCCTCCACAATCCTGCGGCAGTCGGCGTCCTGCGAAACGTCGCCCTGGGCCAGCACGGCCTTGGCGCCTTCGGCCTCAATGAGCCGTGCGGTTTCCTCGGCGTCCTGCGCGTTGCTGGCGAAGTTGACGACGATCAGGCCGGCGCCGCGCCGGGCGGTTTCCACCGCAATGGCCCGGCCAAGGCCCGTCGAGGCGCCGGTGACCACAACCGTGAAGCCTTCGAAATCCCGTCCCATCATGATGGTCCTCCCACGTTCGAACATGTGTTTGGACTTTTGTAGCGACCGGACACCCGCTTGTCTCGGGCGCTGGACGAGCCTAAATCCCGGCGATGACAGACCTCAACGTCACCCAGCTCGGCCAGATGGTCGACGCGCCCGCCAGTCCCGAGGCCGCGGTTCTCGAGCGCGTGCCCAATCCGCAGTCCGACGTGCTCTATCTGGCGCGCTTCGTGGCCCCGGAGTTTACCTCGCTGTGCCCGGTCACCGCCCAGCCCGATTTCGCGCATCTGGTCATCGACTATGCGCCGGGCGACTGGCTGATCGAGAGCAAGTCGCTGAAGCTCTATCTGACCAGCTTCCGCAATCATGGCTCGTTCCACGAGGACTGCACGGTCAAGGTCGCCCGCAAGATCGTCGAGATCGCCCAGCCGCGCTGGCTGCGCATCGGCGGCTACTGGTATCCGCGTGGCGGCATTCCGATCGACGTGTTCTGGCAGACCGGCCCGGCGCCGGAAGGCCTGTGGGTTCCCGATCAGGGTGTCGCGCCCTATCGCGGCCGGGGCTGATCCAGGCTGTCGGGCGTCGACGACGGTTAGCGCGAACCTTCCTGCGCAGGGGGCTGAGCGCATGCGCGGCCTGCGCCGGGCCTGTCCTTCCCAACTGTCTGTTCATGGTCGGCATCGGCCGCGCCGAACGCGCGGGACGAGGCTTTGGCGCTAGCCAGGCGTCCATTCGCTGGTAATCGCCGCCACATCTGGCCGGACCCGTTCCTGGGGCTGCTCGCTTGACGTGCCCAGATAGAGAAAGCCGGCGACCTTTTCGCCCTCGGCGACGCCCAGGATCGCCAGCGCGCGCGGATCATAGGAATACCAGTCGGTGATCCAGTTGGCGCCCCAGCCCATGGCGGCTGCGGCCAGCAGCATCTGCATGCATACCGCCGAGGCGCTCTGGCGCTGCTCCCATTCGGGGATTTCACCGGGGATGTAACGCGAGATCACAGCCACGCAGACCGGCGGGCGGGTCAGCTTGCGCAGGGCGGCGTTGGCCTTGACCGGATTGGCCTGGTCGCTGGCGAGCGCCGTGATCCTTTCGGCAAAGACATCCTTGGCTGGGCCGCGCAGGATCACGAACCGCCAGGGCGACAGCTTGCCATGGTCGGGCACGCGGGCCGCCAGCCGCAGCAGGTCGGCCAGCTCGACGTCGTCAGGGCCCGGCGCCGTCAGGGTCATGGCCGAGGCCGACCGGCGTCGCGCCAGGAAAGCCAGCACCTCTGGCGAGGTCTCGATCGGCAGGATTTCGCCAAACGCCGGCGCGGTGGGAACGGAACCGGTCAAGACGATCTCCACGAAGCATTGTAGGAGCAGACACCTATGGCCGCGAACCGGCCGCCACAAGTCGCGAGCCTTCGATGTCCGACAAACCTTCGTGGTTGAAGCCGCACGGAAAGCCCTGGGGCGTCAGCAGCAGTAAGCTGGTTTACGACAATCCATGGATCACCCTGACCGAATACCAGGCCATCGCCCCGACGGGCCGGCCGGCGCTGTATGGCAAGGTCGGGTTCAAGAACCAGGCGATCGGCGTGGTGCCCCTGCACGAGGACGGCACGGTGACCCTGGTCGGCCAGAACCGCTTCTCGCTGGCCAACTACAGCTGGGAGCTGCCAGAGGGCGGCGCGCCGCTGGACGAGGATCCTTTGGAGGGCGCCAAGCGCGAACTGGCCGAGGAGGTTGGGCTGCAGGCCGCCGACTGGCGCCCGATCCTGCGGATGGAGCTCTCCAACTCGGTCACCGACGAGATCTGCCACGGCTTTCTGGCCATGGACCTGACGCCTACGCCGACCGCGCCGGACGAGACCGAAGACCTCGCCGTGGCGCGCGTGCCCTTCGCCGAGGCGCTGGACGCGGCGGTGGCCGGGCACATGCCGGACTCGCTGACGGTGGCGCTGCTGCTCAGGGTGCACCATATGGCGGTCAGGGGAGAGCTTCCGAGCGATCTCGCCCGTCTCGTGCTACAATAGGTGCGAGAGGGCGAAGGCAGGGCCTTTCCCAACAGGACTGGTGCGTCTTCAAAAAGGATGCTCTAGTCCCAGCAGGCAGAGGGAGAGCCCGGTGGCCAAGCATCTGGAAGTCGTAACCGACCAGTCGTCCGTCCCCGTCTGGGCGGCGCTGCGCAACCAGGCCGAACACGCCGCCAAGGCCGAGCCGGCCCTGGCCTCGCTGCTCAATGCCGTGATCCTCAGCCACGACAATCTGGCCGACGCCCTGACCTTCCAGCTGGCGCGCAAGCTGGGCGACCAGGAAATGCGGGCCATGACGGCGCGCGAGTTCGCCGCCGAAGCCTTCAATTCTGACCCGGCCCTGGTCACCGCCGCCGAGGCCGACCTGAAGGCCGTGTTCGAACGCGATCCGGCCTGCAAGGGCTATGTCCAGCCGTTCCTGTTCTTCAAGGGCTTCCTGGCCCTGCAGACTCACCGCGTGTCGCACTGGCTGTGGAGCGAGGGCCGCGAGACCCTGGCCTTCTATCTGCAGAGCCGGTCCAGCGAGGTCTTCCAGGTCGATATCAATCCCGCCGCCCGTATCGGCCAGGGCGTGTTCATCGACCACGGCACCGGCATTGTCATCGGCGAGACGGCGGTGGTCGGCGACGACGTCTCGATGCTGCATGGGGTCACCCTTGGCGGCACGGGCGCTGATCGCGGCGACCGCCACCCCAAGATCGGTCGCGGCGTGCTGCTGGGCGCCGGCGCCAAGGTGCTGGGAAACATTACGGTCGGCGACTATGCCAAGGTTGCCTCGGGTTCGGTGGTGCTCAAGCCCGTGCCGCCGCACTGCACGGCCGCCGGCGTTCCGGCCCGCATCGTCAACTGCCCGACCTGCGAAGAGCCCGCCAAGTCGATGGACCAGACCCTGTCCGAGGCCGTCTACGACTACGTGATCTGAGTGCGGTCCGGCCCGCTCAAAAATCTGGGTCTCGCGACTCTGCTGGCCGTCTGTACCGCTGGGTCGGCCTGGGCTGGCGCACCGCTTCGATACGGCTATGAGGTCGTAAAAACCTATCCGCACGATCCGGGCGCCTTCACCCAGGGCCTGCTGTGGCGTGACGGCTTTCTGTACGAAAGCACCGGCCTGCATGGCCGGTCCTCGGTCCGCAAGGTGACGCTGGAAACCGGCGTGCCCGAGCAGGAGCGCCTGATCGACAGCCGCTATTTTGGCGAGGGGATCGTTGACTGGAAGGACCGGCTGATTTCGCTGACCTGGCAGGGCGAGATGGGCTTCGTCTTCGACCTGGGCAGTTTCGAACGGATTGGCGAGTTCTCCTATCCCGGCGAGGGCTGGGCCCTGACCCGTGACGAAACGCGGATCATCATGAGCGACGGCACCGCATTCCTGCGATTCCTCGATCCCGAGACGCTGAAAGAAACCGGCCGTATCCAGGTCATGGACGACGGTAGGCCTGTGGATAACTTGAACGAGCTGGAATGGGTGAGGGGCGAGGTGCTGGCCAATATCTGGCAGACCGACCGCATCGCCCGCATCGATCCCGCGACCGGCCGTGTGACGGGGTGGATTGATCTGGCGGGCCTGCTGGGCGAGGCCGATCGGGCCGGCCGGCAGGTCGATGTGCTGAACGGCATCGCCTATGACCCGGCGGCCGACCGGCTGTTCGTCACCGGGAAACTTTGGCCCAGGTTGTTCGAGATCAAGCTGACGCCGAAGGCTGGTTCGCCGCATTAGAAGCGACCGAGTCACCGGCCTTGGCCGAAGCGGCTTGCGACTCCGGCGCGGAACGCTAGGTTCGCCTCAATATGCGCCACGGCGCTCAACGAGAAAACAGGAGCTCCCCGTGGACGCTGAATCCATCGCCAAGATCGAAAAGCACCTGAAGCGCACCTTCGGTAACCCGCATATCGCGCTGAAGGCCCGTCCCAAGCAGAAGGATTCCGCCGAGGTCGAAGTGGCCGGCGAATTTATCGGCGTCGTCTTCCAGGACGAGGACGAGGACGGCTCGTTCATGTTCGAAATGGCGATCCTGGCCGAAGACCTCGACTAGAACCACGACAGGCCAGGCCGGCAGGGCGATATGAGTTCGCACGTCCTCGACCGGCCGGTCTGGTCGGCTTTCACCGGCCGGCAGGCGGATCGTGCGATCCGCCGGGGCCTGGCCCTCCGGGTCGCGCCGGCGTTTGGCCTGTTCACCGCCGCGGCCGACACCTCGATAGAGGCCCTTTCCGATCTGGGCGCCCTGGTCGTCGAGCATGGTGTCGGCGGCCTTGTCGAGCTTGCCGCGCCGCCGCCCATTCCAGGGACTCTGGTCGTCTCCAGCGCAATGTGCCTGCAGATGGTCGCCGAGGCCGTCGCGCCAGCCTGGGACGTCGCCTTTCAGATGCTGCCGCTGGGCGACGCCGATGCGGCCGAGATGCTGGCCCTGGCCACCCTGACCAAGCCCGGCCCCTTCTTCGCTCGCACCCATCAACTGGGCAGCTTCATTGGCGCGCGCGTCGACGGCCAACTGGTCGCCATGGCCGGTGAGCGGATGCGGCCCGAGGGCCATACCGAAGCCAGCGGGGTCTGCGTGCATCCCGATCACCGGGGCAAGGGCTATGCCGCGCGGCTTCTGCGCGAGGTGACGGCCAGGATTCTGGCGCGCGGCGAGCAGGCGTTTCTGCATAGCTATGCCGACAACGCCGCCGCCATCGGCCTCTACGAATCGCTGGGCTATCGCGGTCGGCGCGAGGTGGTGTTCACGATCCTGGCGGCGGCCTAGGCGGGATCGAGGTTCAGAGATTCCGGATGCTCAAGCCCAAACCATAAATCTCCGTCATTCCCGCCCTTGTGGCGGGAACCCCTCTGTCCGCCGCAGGTGCGGGAGAGGCGAAGTGCGCGCGCACTTCGCTGGCGCTTCACGTGCGAGCTGAACCAGGGGTTCCGGGCACAAGGCCCGGAATGACGGGAAAAATGGGAGGGATGGACTGAATGTCGATCAGCCCTAGGCCTCAGCCGTCTTCGCCGCCGCCTTTCGCGCCCAGCCGTAGAGCGCCAGGATCACGACCGCCGCAGCGACCAGGGCCAGGATCATGCCGGTGTGCTCAGGCGGCGCGAAGGGTACGGCCAGGGGCGAGGGGTTGTTTGTGCCGACAATCAGGCCGGCCAGGGCCACATTGAACAGGCTCTCGCCGACGATGAAGCCCGAGGCCACCAGCACGCCCATGCGCTTTGCCGGCTCGGCGGTGCGGTCCTTGCTGACCATGCGCTCATAGATCCAGCCGATTACGGCGCCGACCACCACGGGGGCGGTCACCGCGCTGGGCAGATAGATGGCCAGGCCCACGCCCAAGGGCGGCAGGCTGAGGCGCTGGGCGCTGAACCGGCGCACCAGAATGTCGACCAGCACCAGACCCAGCCCGATCGCCGCGCCGATGCCCAGCAGGTTCCAGGGCAGCACGCCGCCCATCACGCCCTTGGCCAGGGTGGAGATCAGGGTGGCCTGGGGCGCGCCGAGGTTCTCGGCGCCGGCCACGGTGCTGAGATTGGGGGCTCCGGTGAAGCCGTTGGAGCGATTGAGCAGTTCCAACATCACCGGAATGACCATTGAGCCGGCCAGTACGCCGATCACCAGGGCGACCTGCTGCTTCCACGGGGTGGCGTCGACCAGTTGGCCAGTCTTCAGGTCCTGCAGGTTGTCATTGGCGACCACGGCCACGGCCAGGACGATGGCGGTGACGAACAGGGCGAAGGCGACCAGGGCGGTGGTGACGTCCGGTCCGATCGTCGTGCGGCCGATCGCCCCGACCATCAGCGAGGCGCCCAGCACGGTCAGGATGGCGATGCCCGAGACCGGGCTGTTGGACGAGCCGATCAGGCCGGCCATGTAGCCGCAGACGGCGGCGGCCAGCAGGCCGGCGAACACCAGATAGGCCACGGCGGCGACGATCAGCGGCGTGGCGATGGCCGACAGCGGCCCGCCGCTGAGGAAGTGGGCCATTACCCAGCCGGCCGGGGCCAGCAGGGCGGTGGCGACGATGCCGACGATCAGGATCGGAATGTCCTGCTCGACCCGGGGGATCACGGCGCCATCGACGCGGCGGGCCTTGCCGGCCTCGAAGGCCGAAACCAGGCCCTGCCAGATCGGGACGATCAGCTTGCCCAGGGTCCAGATCGCGGCGGCGCCGATCACGCCGGCGCCCAGGAAGCGGACCTTGGTGCTCCAGACCGTCAGGGCGTGGTCGGCGGCGCTGGCGCCCGGCATCGGGAAGATGTGGGTCATGATCGGCACCAGCACGGCCCAGGCGATGGCCAGGCCGGCGAACATGGCGATGCCGACGGTGATGCCCATCAGGTGGCCCGCGCCCATCAGGGCCAGCGAGCTTGAGGCGCCCAAGCCGGTCGCGCCGGCCCCGGCCTTGAAGTAGCCGGCCACCTCGCCGGCGAAGATCTTGGCGGCCGCCAGGGCGGCGAACAGCGACGAAGCCAGGGTGCCTGCGGCGACAGCGACCAGACCGGCCTTGCCCTCGGCGGCGCCTTCGCGCGAGCCGGTGCCGACCTTCAGCACCTCGGCGGCGGCGACGCCCTCGGGATAGGGAAGGTTGGAGTTGGTCACCAGGGCCCGGCGCAGGGGGATGGTGTACATTACGCCCAGAATGCCGCCGACCGCGCAGGCCATGAAGGTGGTGAAGAACGGCACATGCGCCCACCAGCCGATCATCAGCAGGCCGGGCAGGACGAAGATCACCGAGGCCAGGGTGCCCGCCGCCGAGGCGATGGTCTGGACGATGTTGTTTTCCTGGATGGTCGAGGTCTTGAAGGCCCGCAGCAGCGCCATCGAGATCACCGCCGCCGGGATCGAGGTCGCAAAGGTCAGGCCGACCTTGAGGCCCAGATAGACCTGGGCCGCCGTGAACACCAGGGTGATGGCGATCCCGAGCAGCACGCCGCGAATGGTGAATTCCGAGCGTGGAACGGCGGCGGCGTCGGCCATGAGGCGGTCCTGAAACAGTTAAGGCGGCCGGACCTTGCACGTCCGACCGCCCCAAACTCAAGCCTTCGATTGAGCCGCTGTTATGAAATCACAGAACGCTCAACATCTCCGCGACCAGCGGGTGACGGACGATGTCGCGGTCAGCCAGGCGGACCACGCCGATGTTCTCCAGCGCTTCGAACTTGGCGGCCACGTCGGCCAGGCCCGAAATACCGGGCAGCAGGTCGGACTGGTTGGGGTCGCCGGTGACGACCATGGTCGAGTTCCAACCCAGGCGGGTCAGCAGCATTTTCAGCTGCATGTAGGTGCAGTTCTGGGCCTCGTCGATGACCACGAAGGCATTGTTCAGGGTGCGACCCCGCATGAAGCCCACGGGTGCGATCTCGATGGCGCCCTCTGCCATCAGCGCGCGCATGCGCCGGGTCGAGAGGCGGTCGGTGAGGGCGTCATAGAGCGGGCGCAGATAGGGGGCCAGCTTGTCTTCCATGTCACCGGGCAGATAGCCCAGGGACTCGCCGGCCTCGACAGCAGGGCGCGACAGGACGATGCGGGCCACGCTGCCGGCTTCCAGGGCTTCCACAGCCTTGGCGATGGCGATGTAGGTCTTGCCGGTGCCTGCGGGGCCCAGCGCCATGACCAGGTTCTTCTTGTCGATGGCCTCCATCAACTCGGACTGGCCGGGAGACTTGGGTTTTATGGTCTTGAGGTAACTTTGATCCCGCTCCGGCCCCTTTGCGGCCCCGTCGGGCCCGAGGGGCGACCAGCCATTGCCTCGCTCCCGAATATCGACCGGCAAGCGACGCACCTTGGCGTCGTCACCATAGTGGCCGGTCTCGGTCGCGCCTTCGCGCGCCATACGCTTCAGGGCTCGCTTGGTCATGAAAGCCTCCATTCAGGCATAAAAAAAAGGACGAGGCCGTGTGGCGTCGTCCTTGGCGGTGGGGAGGAGATGAACGAAGACGCGTGCGCAACGGGCGGCTCGGTGCTGGACCGAGAGGGCGGTGGTTCCGAAGAACGCCTGTACGCCAAAAGCGACACCCTGATCTCCGTCGTCGGGAGCCGGGGCCGAACATCGACCCCGGTGGGAATCGATGGGATTTCTCCCCTCGAATCGCCCGACTAGGATGATGCTAACGTGGTTTCTCAGATGTTAATCAAGCGACGATTTCAAGAAAATGGGGTGTACGGATGACTGTCTATTCCTTGGGCGCCGCTAGCCCGATCCTTCCCGAGGCGGGCGAATACTGGATCGCCCCGACCGCATCGGTCATGGGCAATGTCATTCTGAAGAGAAATGCCAGTATATGGTGGGGCGCAATTGCTCGGGGTGACAACGATCCGATCGAGATCGGTGAGAACAGCAATGTTCAAGACGGTTCAGTACTTCACACCGACCATGGTGCGCCGCTGACCATCGGGGCCAACGTGACCATCGGTCACATGGTTATGCTGCATGGCTGCACCATCGGCGACGGCTCGCTGATCGGGATCGGGGCGATCGTGCTCAATGGCGCGAAGATTGGCCGCAACTGTCTGATCGGCGCCGGCGCCTTGATCACCGAGGGCAAGGAAATTCCGGACAATTCGATGGTGATGGGCGCGCCCGGCAAGGTGGTGCGCGAGATCGGCGAGCAGCATGCTCTGATCCTTCAAGGCTCGGCTCTGCACTATGTCGAGAACTGGAAGCGCTACAACCGCGACCTGTTGCCCGTCTGACCTGCGGCTTCGGGAGCGCCGCTTCCTGTCGGGGGAGGAGTCGGAAGCGGCGCTCTCGATCCCGCATGGAATCATCACGTGCGGGGCAGGCGTTCGACGCCGGCGCTCAGATCGCCTGCAGCCGAAGCCGGAAGGCGAACCCGGTGGGGCAACCAGATCCGCACTCAACCTAAAGCGTGAGCGTCGACTTGGTTGCATCGCGCAGTGAACTCGCCTGTGGCGAAAAGCCCTCGGTGATCAGCCCTGGCGATGGATCGAGACGCGCTTGACCCTGTTCGTTCCGTGGTCAGCCAAACTTGACCGTGCAATGTCCCGGCGGAAGATCGGCAGGCGCGGCCGCTTGCATCCCTCAGGCAAGCTGTTGCAAAGCTCTCCGCACCCGTTTCCGAACGCGCCTTCCGGGAGGGTCGCTTGAAATCCAAGAAGCCGACCATTGACGATGTCGCCCGCGTCTCTGGCGTGGCGCGCGTCACGGTTTCCCGCGTCCTGAACGGCGGGCCCAATGTCCGCGACGAGGTGCGCGACAGGGTGATGCGGGCGGTCGAAAGCCTGGACTACAAGGTCAATCCCCAGGCGCGCAGCCTGGCGGGCGGCGCCAGCCGGCTGCTGGCCTTTGTGTTCGCGTCCGACCCCGACAAGGAGCCCAATTCCTACTACGAGTCCGCTCTGGAGCTTGGCGCCCTGCGCGCCTGTCTGGCCCTGGGCTACCAGGTGCTGATCCAGAACGTGCCGCAGAATACGCCTGATCGTCAGAAGCGGGTGATGGACCTGATCACGACCCAGCGCTGCGAGGGTCTGATCCTCTCGCCGCCCTACAGCGATGACGTCGAACTGATTGACGCGGCGCTGGCCCTGGGCTGTCGCGTGGTGGCGGTGTCGCCGGGCGGGATGGGGCGGGGCAGGGCGGACAGCGTCGGCATCGATGACGAGGCCGGCGGCTACGACATGGCCCGTGAGCTTCTGCGCCTGGGTCATCGTCGGTTCGGCTTCATCGCCGGCCTGGAGGGACACCTTTCGGCGGACCGCCGCCTGGAAGGCTTCAAGCGCGCCCTGGCCGAGCAGGGGCTTGGCGACGAGGCCTATGTCATGGTTCGCGGCGACTTCACGTTCCGGTCAGGCACCCGCCTGGCGCCGGAACTGCTGGATCACGCCCTGAAGCCGACGGTCCTGGTCTGCGCCAATGACGACATGGCCGCTGGAGGGCTGTCGGCCGCTCACGCTCGGGGGCTGAGCATTCCCGGCGATCTGTCGATCACCGGCTTCGACGATGCGCCGGTCGCCGGGATCGTCTGGCCGCCACTGACGACGGTGAATCAACCGGTGAAGGATCTCGGCCAGCGGGCCGTCGAGCTTCTCGTCGCCCGTCTGACCGGCGCCAATCTGGCGTCCGAGCCCGTCTTCCATCTTCTCGACCATATGGTCGTTTCGCGACAGACAACCGCGCCGCTGCCGGGTCGTTGAACGCCGTTTCTGTTTCAAACTTGACAACGTTGTCGACGGATCGCTAATTGGAAGCGCTTCCAATTAGCTCAAGACGGGCGGTTGGTGTGAAAACGACAAGAAGCGCCGCCACAACGGGCGCAGTTCAGGGGAGAGCTATGCGAAACCGCATCACGCGCCGGGCGCGTCCGTCGATCAGTCGATTCTATGCCACAGCCTCCGTCGCTGCGATCACCGTGGCGCTGGCAGGCTCGATCGCCAATGCCCAGGAGGTCCCGGACAGGCCCGACACCGACACCGTCGAAGCGGTGGTCGTTACCGGGATCAAGGCCGGCATCCAGAACTCGATCAACATCAAGAAGAACGAGACCTCAATCGTCGAGGCGATCTCGGCCGAAGACATCGGCAAGCTGCCCGACGTGTCGATCGGCGAGTCCATCGCCCGCCTGCCGGGTCTGGCGGCCCAGCGCGTCAATGGTCGCGCCCAGGTGATCTCGATCCGGGGCCTCGCGCCCGACTTCACCACCACCCTGCTGAACGGCCGCCAGCAGGCCAGCTCCGGCGACAACCGCGCCGTCGAGTTCGATCAGTATCCGTCGGAACTGCTGTCCAGCGTCGTGATCTACAAGACGCCCGACGCCCAGGTCTCGGGCATGGGCCTCTCGGGCACCGCCGATCTGCGCACCGTGCGTCCGCTGGCCTACGGGCGCCGCGCCCTGGTCCTGAACCTGCGCGGCGAACAGACGGCCGGCAAGAAGCTCAATGACGACGTCGCCAATCGCGGCGGCCGTTTCAGCGCCAGCTATATCAACCAGTTCGCCGACGACACGATCGGCGTGGCCCTGGGCTATGCGCACCTCGACTCGCCTTCGCAGGTCAAGCACTACAAGGCCTACGGCTATGAGGCTTTCGGCTTCGCCGTCACGCCCGACAGCGCCGACAACGCCCTGATGCTGAACGGCCAGGAGATCTTCGTCACCTCGCGCCTGAACAAGCGCGACGCCGCCATCGGCATTTTCGAATATCAGCCGAACGATCGCATCCACTCGACCCTCGACCTCTATTATTCGACCTTCAAGCAGAACGAGACCACGCGCGGCGCGCAGTGGTTCTCGAACGGCTGGGCCGACAACGCCACCTTCACCAACGTCAAGACCAAGCAGCTGGGCGGTTCGACCTTCGCCGAAAGCGGCACCCTCAACCGGGGCGTTCTGCAGCTGCGCAACGACTTCAACAAGCGCCAGGACCAGCTGTTCTCGGCCGGGCTGAACAATGAGTTCAAGCTGGGCGAGCACACCACGCTGCTGGCGGATCTGTCCTATTCTTCCAACAAGCGCAAAGAACAGATCATGGAAACCTACGCCGGCTATGGCCAGGGCGTGGGCGGGGTAAAGCCCGGTACTCCGGATGTCGGGCGCACCTTTGACACCATCGGCTTCCAGGTCGCCGACAAGGGCTTCTCGCAATATGACGAAGGCCTGAACTACGCCGACGCCACCAAGGTCACCCTCGGTGATCGCGCCCCCTGGGGCGGCTGGGGTCATGATGGGGCGATCCGCTATCCGCACGTGAAGGAAGACGTGTCGGCTCTGGACCTGCGGCTTGAACACGAGATGGACGGCTTCATCACCGGCGTCGATGTGGGCCTGAACTACACCAAGCGCGAAAAGACCAAGTCCGTCCTGGACAACGACCTGTTCCTCAAGAACGGCCGCCAGCAGGTCTACGTGGACGCCGGCGATCTGGTCGCTCCGACCCAGCTGGGCTTCGCCGGATTTGGCGGCGTGCTCAGCGTCAAGATCGGCGACGTCTGGAAGAAGTACTACAACGCCGCGCCGATCCTTGACGCCAACTACTTCGACAAGAACTGGGCGATCACCGAGGAGGTCACGACCGCCTTCGCCAAGGCCAACTTCCAGGTCGGCGATCTGCGCGGCAACCTGGGCGTCCAGGTGGTCAAGCAGTCGCAGGACTCGAGCGGCGTCGTGATCAATGGCCTGGAGCCGGGCAAGCCTATCGTCCCGACCAAGATCAAGGACGGGGCCGACTACACCGACGTCCTGCCCAGCCTGAACATGATCTACGACCTGGGCGGCGGTCATCGTCTGCGCTTCGCCCTGTCCAAGACCATGGCCCGTCCGCGCATGGACGACCTGCGCGCCAATGTGACGCCGGGCTTCAATTCGCTGGTCTGCAGCGGCCAGCCCTGCGCGCCGGGCACGACTGTCAATCCGTGGTCGGCCAGCGGTGGCAATCCGAACCTCAAGCCCTGGATGGCCAAGGCCGCTGACCTTGCCTACGAGTGGTACGTCAGTCCGGCGACCTATCTGTCGGTGGCGGCGTTCTACAAGAAGCTCGACACCTACATCTATCAGCAGAGCGGCACGTTCGACTTCACGGGTATCCCGCTGCCGTCGACCGCGACGGCGATCCCGCCAGGCATCGTCATCAGCAACATCGGCCAGATCACCCTGCCGGCCAACGGCAAGGGCGGCGAGGTCAAGGGGCTGGAGTTCAGCGGCGCGGTTGACCTGGGTGAGATCGTCGATCCGCTGAAGGGCTTCGGCATGCAGGGCAGCCTGTCGCTGACGGAGTCGAACCTCAATCCGACCACCAGCACCGATCCGAAACAGAAGGTGCGCATCCCGGGTCTGTCGGGAACGGTCTACAACGTCACCGGCTACTATGAACGCGGCGGCTTCCAGGCGCGGATTAGCCAGCGCTATCGCTCCGCCTTCAAGGGCGAGGTGGTGCAGCTGTTCGCCACGCGAGGCTTCACCGAGATCCTGGCCGACAAGCAGGTCGACGCCCAGATCGGCTACACCTTCCAGGAAGGCCGGCTGGAGAACCTGGGCTTCCTGCTGCAGGTCAACAACCTGACGGACTCGCCCTACCGCACGCGTCTGGGCCTCGACGGCGGCGGCACGACCACCAGCGGCGGCGCCACCCTGCCCGAGACCTACGAAAAGTACGGCCGTCAGATCCTGTTCGGCGTCAACTATCGGTTCTAACCCTGACATCGCGCGGACGGCTTCCAGGAGCGGTCCGCACACAGGCAAGAACCGGTGAAGGTCGGAGTCGGCTCCCCGCGGCCCCGACCTTCAACCTCATGGGAGGCGGGCTATGCAACCGCTGAAGAAGATCCTGATCGCCGGCGGCGGCTCGGCCGGCTGGATGACAGCCGCCCTCTGCGCGCGCCTGTTCCAGGGGCTGTATGAAATCGTCCTGATCGAATCCGAGGAGATCGGAACGGTCGGTGTGGGCGAGGCGACGATCCCCGCCATCAAGAAGTTCAACGAGCTTCTGGGCCTGGATGAGGATGCGTTCCTGCGCGGCACGCAGGGCAGCTTCAAACTGGGCATCCAGTTCAAGGACTGGGGGCGCAAGGGCGAAAGCTACATCCATGGCTTTGGCGTCATCGGCCAGGACCTGGGATGGTTGCGTTGCCACCAGTACTGGCTGCGCATGCGGGAACTGGGCCGCGAAGGCGATTTCTCGAACCTGTCGATCAACACGGCCGCCGCGTTGCAGAACCGGTTCATGCGCGCCCGCCCGGACATGGGCGACTCGCCGATGGGCCATATCGCCCACGCCTTCCATTTCGATGCTGGCCTCTATGCCCGCTACCTCAGCGGTTTCGCCCAGGCGCGCGGCGTGCAGCGGCGCGAGGGCAGGATCGTCGATGTGACGCTGAGACCCGAGGACGGCTTCGTCCAGTCGGTGACCATGAACGACGGCGAGGTCATTGCCGCCGACTTCTTCGTCGACTGCTCGGGATTCCGGGGCCTGATCATCGAGCAGGCCATGAAGACCGGCTATGAGGAGTGGAAGCACTGGCTGCCGTGCGACCGCGCCATCGCCGTGCCGTGCGACCGCTCCGGGGATTTCACGCCCTACACCCGTTCGACCGCCCGCTCGGCCGGCTGGCAATGGCGGATCCCGCTGCAGCATCGCACCGGCAACGGCCACGTCTATTCCAGCCAGCACATCGACGATGACGAGGCTGAGCGTGTCCTGCTGGACAATCTCGACGGGGCCCAGCGGGCCGACCCGCTGCGTATCCGGTTCGTGACCGGCAAGCGCCGCAAGATCTGGAACAAGAACTGCGTCGCCATCGGCCTGGCCAGTGGCTTCCTGGAGCCGCTGGAATCGACCAGCCTGCACCTGATCCAGTCTGCGGCCATCCGCATGGTCCGCTTGCTGCCCGACGCCGGTTTCGATCAGGCCGGGATCGACGAGTTCAATCGCCAGAGCGACTTCGAATACGAGCGCATCCGCGACTTCATCATCCTGCACTACAAGGCCACGCAGCGCGACGACACGCCGTTCTGGCGCTACTGCCGCGACATGGACATTCCGGACACCCTGCGGCGGAAGATGGATCTGTTCTCGGCCAACGGCCGGGTCTTTCGCGAGGACGACGAGCTCTTCACCGAGGAGAGCTGGATCCAGGTGTTCCTGGGCCAGGGCATCATCCCGCGCGGCCATGACCCGCTGGTCGGCGTCC
Source organism: Caulobacter sp. FV1ye13L (assembly GCF_058681155.1). Next base: position 49,624 of record NZ_CM178732.1, on the reverse strand, counting down.
AGTCCGACGACGAGATCGCCCGCTATCTGGCCAATATCGAGACCGTCATCGGCAAGTGCGTGAACCTCATGCCCGGCCACGCCGAGTTCGTCGCCCGGACCTGTCCCGCGCCGCCGCTGGTCCAGTCCAAAGCCCTCGCCCTCTAGATTGTAGCCCACGGAGTATCGCCATGACGACCGCAGCCCAGCCCTTGTCCGCCCTGCGGATCCTGTGCCGGACCACAGCCGCCGTGGCTCTGCTGGCCCTGACGCCGGCTGCCGCGACCATGGCTCAGGTCATGCCAACCCAGGACAGCGCCCCGCTGGCGCCGCGCGCCGGTGACCCGGCCTGGGCCCGGGCCGACGCCCTGGTCAAGCAGATGACCCTCGACGAGAAGATCAGCTACCTGCACGGGCTGTTCCCGCCGATGACCAAGACGGTCGCGGCCGACATGATCCCCTCGGCCGGCTATGTGCCCGGCGTGCCGCGCCTGAAGATCCCGACCCTGCGCCAGAGCGACGCCAGCCTGGGCGTCGCCAACCAGGTCGAACAGCGCAAGGGCGATGTGGCCACGGCCCTGCCGTCAGGCCTGGCCCTGGCGTCCACCTTCGAGCCCGAGCTGGCCTATCGGGGCGGCGCCATGATCGGCGCCGAGGCCCGGGCCAAGACCTTCAATGTGCTGCTGGCCGGCGGCGTGAACCTGACCCGCGACCCGTGGGCGGGGCGAAACTTCGAGTATCTGGGCGAGGATCCGCTGCTGGCCGGCGAGATGGCTGGCGCGCAGATCAGGGGTGTCCAGAGCAACAACATCGTCTCGACGATCAAGCACCTTGCCCTCAACGCCCAGGAGACCGGCCGCCACGTGATGGACGCGCAGATCGACGAGGCCGACCTGCGCGAGAGCGACCTGCTGGCCTTCCAGATCGCCATCGAGAAGAGCAATCCCGCCTCGGTGATGTGCGCCTACAACAAGGTCAATGGCGACTGGGCCTGCCAGAACGACCACCTGCTGAACAGGGTGCTCAAGCGCGACTGGAACTATCCCGGCTGGGTGATGTCGGACTGGGGCGCGGTGCACAGCACCACCAAGGCGGCGCTGGCCGGGCTCGACCAGCAGTCGGGTCAGGAACTGGACACCCAGATCTTCTTCGGCGACGACCTGAAGGCTGCCGTGGCCAGGGGCGAGGTCAGTCAGGCCCGCGTCGACGACATGGTCCGCCGCATCCTGCACGGGGTGATCACCTCGGGCCTGATTGACAACCCGATCTCGACGACCGCCCAGCCCATCGACTATGCCGCCCATGCCCAGGTCGCCCAGGCGGTCGCCGAGCGGGGCTCGGTGCTTCTGAAGAACGACGGCCATCTGCTGCCGCTGGCCAGGACAGCCCGGAAGATCGTGCTGATCGGCGCCCATGCCGATGTCGGTGTGATCTCGGGCGGCGGCTCGTCGCAGGTGCGGTCCGTGGGCGGCGCGCCGGTCGAGATCCCGCTGAACGGCGGGGAGGCGGCGTCGTTCGTCCGGGTCACCTGGCATGCCTCGTCGCCGCTGGAGGCGATCAAGGCGGCCGCGCCCAACGCCCAGGTGATCTATGTCGACGGCAAGGACCCCGCCGCCGCAGCGGCGGCGGCCAGGGACGCCGATGTCGCGATCGTCTTTGCCTGGCACTGGCAGACCGAGGCCCAGGACGCGCCCTCCATCGCCCTGCCCGAAAGCCAGGACGCCCTGATCGAGGCCGTCTCGGCCGCCAACAAGAACGCCATCGTCGTGCTGGAGACCGGCGGCCCCGTGCTGATGCCCTGGCTCGACCGCGTCGGCGCGGTGCTGCAGGCCTGGTATCCGGGTCAGCGCGGCGGCCAGGCCATCGCCCGCCTGCTGTTTGGCGAGGTCAATCCGTCGGGCCGTCTGGCGATGACCTTCCCCAGGACCGCCGAACAAGCGCCGCGCGCCAGCGCGCCGGGCTTCGCCGAGCAGGCCGTCATCGACGACGCTCGCCGCGCCGGTCAGACGGCCGGACCGATCAAGGGCTTCCCGGTGACCTATGTCGAAGGCGCCGCCGTCGGCTATCGCTGGTACGCCCAGCAGACGCTGCAGCCGCTCTATCCGTTCGGCTATGGCCTGTCTTACACCCGCTTTGACTACGCCAATCTCAAGGTCGAGGACGGCGACGGGCTGAAGGTCAGTTTCGATGTGACCAATACCGGCAAGGTCGCCGGCGCCGATACGCCCCAACTGTACGTCACGGCCGGCGCCCGCCGTCCGATGCTGCGCCTTGCCGGCTTCCAGAAGGTGGACCTTGCGCCGGGCGAGACCCGGCGGGTCACGCTGGAGGTCGAGCCGCGTCTTCTCGCTGACTATGATGTCGCCAAGCCCGGCTGGACAATCGCCGCCGGAACCTATCCTCTTTATGTCGGCCGCCATGCGGGTGACACCGCCCTGACCGGCAAGGCCCAGCTGAGGTCCTGGTCAAGGAAGCCCTGATGCGCCGGTCCGGCCTTGCCACGGCCCTGGCGGCCATCGCCCTGACCTTCGGCGGCTGCGCCGCGCTTCCCAAGGCCGGTCCGTCGACGGCGGGGGCCTGGATCACCACGGGCGATCGCTCGCAGTTGCTCGCCGAGCAAGGGCCGTCGACCTTCATGGAGGTCGACGACAGCGCGGGCGCTCCCTTGCTCGTCGTCGACGCCGCCGAGCGCCACCAGACCATGGTCGGCTTTGGCGCGGCGATCACCGACGCCTCGGCCTGGCTGATCCAGACCAAGCTTTCGCCTCAGCAACGCGACCAGCTGATGGGCGAGCTGTTCGGGCGGGGCGAGGGCGGTCTGGGCTTCAGTTTCACGCGGGTGACGATCGGCGCGTCCGACTTTTCGCTCGATCATTACAGTCTGGACGACGCGCCCGGCGGCGCGCCTGATCCAGATCTGAAGTCCTTTTCGATCGCGCGGCCCGCCCAGTATGTCTTCCCGACCGTGCGCCAGGCGCTGGCGATCAATAGGGATCTGAAGGTCATGGCCTCGCCCTGGAGCGCCCCGGCCTGGATGAAGACCACCAATTCGCTGGTGAAGGGGCAGCTGAAGTCCGAGGCCTATTCTGTCTATGCCGAGTTCTTCGCGCGCTATGTTCAGGCCGCCGGCAAGGTCGGCGTGCCCACCGACTATCTCAGCATCCAGAACGAGCCGGATTTCGAGCCGGAGAACTATCCGGGCATGCGCTGGTCGGCGCTCGATCGCGCCCGTTTCTTCGGCGAGAACCTGGGACCGGTCTTCCAGCGCGAGCGGATCAAGACCCGCATCCTCGACTGGGACCACAACTGGGATCATCCCGAGCAGCCCCTGGCCGTGCTGGCGGACGCTCGGGCCCGGGCCGTCGTCTCGGGCGTCGCCTGGCACTGCTACGGCGGTGACGTCTCGGCCCAGGCCCAGGTGGCGGCGGCCCATCCCGACAAGGATGTGTTCTTCACCGAATGCTCCGGAGGCCAGTGGTCGCCGAAGTTCGATGAAAGCTTCAGCTGGATGATGAGCAAGCTGATCATCGGCTCGACGCGCGGCGGCGCGCGCGGCGTGCTGATGTGGAACCTGGCGCTGGATGAGGCCTATGGCCCGCACGCCGGCGGCTGCGGAGACTGTCGCGGCGTGGTGACCATCGACAGCCGTACCGGCGCCGTCGAACGGAACCAGGAGTACTACGCGTTTGGTCACGCCAGCCGCTTTGTGAAGCCCGGCGCCGTTCGCATCGGATCGCCCGCCAAGGTCGGCGATCTGGAGACCGTGGCGTTCCTGAACCGCGACGGCGGGCGCGTCCTGATCGTGCTCAACGGCGGTCAAACCCCATCCGCCTTCGCTGTCGCCGACGGTGGTCGCCGGTTCAGGGCGACGATCCCGGCGCGGTCCGCAGCGACGCTGGTCTGGTAGCCTTGCGGTCCTGAGCCGGTCTGTTCCGGGGCCTTTGCCGTCGCGGCCGCGTCCGGCGCATCCGAAGATCATCGAGACCGAGCCGGGCGCTGGCTATCGCTTCATCGCCGATTGAGCCGCTAGACATCGACAGGTTCCGCCCGACCGGTCAGACGGGCTCAGGCCAGGCCTCCAATGCTGAGCCTGCCAGCGACGAGACGCGCGCAGGCCTTTCGCGCTGGTGACGAGCGCCCGCCAAAGTCCGGCGGATCGCTGACACGGAGGCCTTGACCCTTGCCGCGAGACTCTTACGACTTGCCGAGCGCGGGGAAAGCACAAGCCATGACGTCCTTCTATGATCGCCACATTCTGCCTCGTGTCATCGGCTGCGCCTGTGGGGCGGGGGCTATCGCCAAGCAGCGCGCCCGGGTGGTGCCACAGGCGGAAGGACGGGTTCTGGAGCTGGGGATCGGCGGCGGGCTGAACCTGGCGTTCTATGATCCGTCGCGGGTGACCAGCGTCACCGGCATTGATCCATCGGAGGGCTTGCGCGATCGGGCGCTGGCCGCGCCGCGCCCGGAAGGTCTCAAGGTTGAGATCCTGGCGGGGGAGGCCGAGCAGATGGGCTTTGACAGCCACAGTTTCGATACCGTCGTCTGCACCTTCACCCTCTGCTCGGTGCACACACCCACCGCAGTTTTGGCCGAGGCGCGCCGGGTTCTGAAACCGGGCGGCCGGTTCCTCTTTTGCGAGCATGGGCTATCGCCCGACGCCCCGGTCGCGCGCTGGCAGAAAAGCATCGAACCCTTCTGGACGCCGCTGGCGGGCGGATGCCGTCTTACCCGGCCCGTGGGCGCGGCGATCACCGCCGCGGGGTTCGTGATCAAGGAGACCAAGGCATTCTATATGCCCAAGGCGCCCCGGCCTTTGGGCTGGTGCGAGCTTGGCGTCGCGCTCTCCGCCTGAGGCTGATCCCATTACATCAAGGCGACCGTCTTGTGTTTTCCGTCGTGCAGGGCGCGCGCCAGCGCCCTGCGGATTGCCGCGCCCCCGGAAATTTACTCATTTTGGGTAGATTTTCCGGAGCCGTTCAGAGGCGGAGGGGTGTCAGTTAAGATGGCGTTAGCAATTTTCGAAAAACTCTCTGCTAGGTTGTTCTTGGAGTGAATCGGACCGCCATGTTGTTCTCAAGCACGGCCAAGACCAGGCAAGCCGCAGTTGTTTTGGAACTGCGCGAGTTAAGGGCCCTGGTTGCGGCCATGGATCGTTCCCAGGCGGTGATCGAGTTCAAGCTGGACGGAACCATCCTGAAGGCCAATGCCAATTTCCTGAGCGCTCTGGGCTATCGAGCCGAAGAGGTCGTAGGGCAGCACCACCGGATTTTCGTCCCGCCAGCCGAAGCGGCGAGCGCCGAGTACCGCGCCTTCTGGGATGAGCTTAACAGTGGCCAGTTCGTGGCCCGCAAGTTCTTGCGGGTGACCAAACAGGGCGCGGAGTGCTGGATTCAAGCCTCGTACAACCCCGTGCTGGACGAGAACGGCAAGCCTTACAAGGTCATCAAGTTTGCGACCGACGTCACGGCGGTTGAGGTCGAGCGCATCCGGTTGGAGGCTGAGCGACACCGCGCCGCCGAGGATCAGGAGGAGGTTATTGCCAACCTCGCCGCAAGCCTGAAGCGGATGGCGCAGGGCGACCTTACCGCCCGGATCACCGCCCAGTTCCTGGGACGCTACGCCCAGATCAAGGATGACTTCAACGCCGCGATTGATTCATTGCGGACGACGATGAGCAGCATTTCGGCGACGACGGGCGGCCTGCGCGCGGGTGCGGATGAAATCTCGTCGGCCTCCGACGATCTGTCGCGTCGCACCGAGCAGCAGGCCGCCAGCCTCGAACAGACGGCGGCGGCGCTCGACGAGATCACCGCGACCGTCAAGCGCAGCGCGGCAGGCGCCAAGCAGGCCTCGACCACGGCCTCGGGCGCGCGAAGCGATGCGGCCCGCTCGGGCGACGTCATGCGAGACGCCGTGACGGCCATGGGCGAAATTGAACAAAGCTCAGGTCAGATTACCCAGATCATCGGCGTCATTGACGAAATCGCCTTCCAGACCAACCTCTTGGCTTTGAATGCCGGCGTGGAAGCAGCGCGCGCCGGCGAAGCGGGACGGGGTTTCGCGGTCGTGGCCCAGGAAGTCCGGGCCTTGGCGCAACGCTCCGCCGAAGCGGCCAAGGAGATCAAGACCCTGATCGCCAGCAGCACGGCCCAGGTCGAGCGCGGGGTCAGGCTGGTGGGCGACACCGGACAGGCCCTGACGGGCATCGTCGGCAAGATCGCCGAAATCGACGTGTTGATCTCCGAGATCGCCACATCGTCTCAGGAACAGGCCACGGGTCTCAATGAGGTCAATACCGCCGTCAACCAGATGGATCAGGTGACCCAGCAGAACGCAGCCATGGTGGAAGAGGCCACTGCGGCGGCCTCAAACCTCAGTACCGAGGCTGCCGAGCTGGCCTCGCTGGTCGCGCGCTTCCAGACTGGCGAGCCTGTCGCCCGGCTCGAACCCGCCCAAGCCGGTCGCCATGCCCCGGCGGCCAATCCCGTCGCGCGGTCCCAGGCCAAGATCGCCGCTTTCGCGCGTCCCGGCGGCGGCGGACAGGCGGCGGCCCAGTCCTGGGAAGAGTTCTGATCCACGTGCGGCACGGACAAGACGAATGGTGAGCGACGGCGGCCTGTCCAGAGAGGGTAGATTGGAGCTGATCTCCTTCGAGATCGGTGGCCAGGAGTTCTGTATCGATATCCGCAGTGTTCGCGAGATCCGGGGCTGGACCCCGGCCACGCCGATGCCTCACACGCCCGGTTACGTGCTGGGCGTGATCAATCTCCGGGGCGCGGTGATGCCCGTCATCGATCTGCGCTATCGGTTGGGTCTGGGCGTGACCGAGGTGTCGTCACGGCACGTGATCGTGGTGATCCAGCACGGCGCGCAGCTGGCCGGCGTTCTGGTCGACGGCGTTCAGGAAACCTTTCAGGTGGATGCGAGCGTGCTGCAGGAACCGCCTCAGATCGAAACCACCACACCAGACCTCTTCGTCGACGCCATCATTCCGATCGAAGACCGCCTGCTCAGTCGACTGGTCGTAAGGGCCCTGCTCCCTGCGCAGAGTCAGGCAGCGTAAGAAAGGCTGCCCGCTCGCCGGGATGTGCTGATCAACCTGCGCCCAGCAGCGCCCCGTACACGGTCGGCGCAGGTTTGAGCTGTCCCTCCACTCCCGCAACGGTGGTAGGCTAGGTGGCCAGAGGAACGACACAACTGAATCGCGGCCGGCTCATCGACCACTTCCAACTGGTCGTCCGCGATCAGTCCGCCGGCGGGCGCTCCTCGACGCCCGACCTGAAGAAGAACCGCAGTGTCAGCTGCTATCATTCGGGGCACATGGCCTATGGCGACCTCGCGGCGCTGAAGAAGATGAAAGCCGATCTGGACTCCTTCTACGCCGCCGCTCAGAAGGCATCGCCAGCAGCCCGCAACGACGCTCGCCCATGAGAGCGATGGAGACCGCAATGAAACTCGCGCGACGATCGGTTGTGCTCCTGGCCCTGCTCGTCGCCTCGACGGTTCTTGGCGCGGCGGGGGGGCGGCAGGCCGTCGCGGGTGAGCGCGCGGTCATCGCTTACAAGATTCACATTCATGACCTGGCCGGCCAGAAGGTGGATGTCGAGGCGAGCCTGCCGGTCAGCCAGCCGGTGGAAACCCTCTACATCCCGGTCTGGACGCCCGGCTACTACGTCAAGGAGGACTACAAGAAGAACGTCCTTCGCCTCCAGGCGTACGACGAAGGCGGGCGCGAGCTGGCCGTGGCAGACGGCGGCTCCAATCGCTGGACGGTGAACACCAGCGGCGCCAAGCGGCTGGTCGTTCGCTACGTGCTTTCTGCAAAGGAACGGTCCGTGTCGAAGGACGAGGTGACGTCCACCTACGCCGTGCTCAACAGCTCGGCGACCTACATCACCGTCAAGGGCGGCGAGCATCTTGGCCAAGAGGTCGCTCTCGACCTGCCCAAAGGCTGGGTCAGCGCGACCGGTCTCAAGAGGGTCGGGCCAGCCTCAGCTTCGCATTTTGCGGCCGCTAGCTATGAGGAGCTGGTCGATTCCCCGATCATGGCCGGCGACCTTGAGGTCCTCGACTTCACCTCGAAGGGCACGCGCCACCAGATCGCCTACAACCGCGGCGCGGTGGCCGTCGACAAGGCGCGGATGGCTTCCGATCTCAAGAAGGTGGTGGACGAGACGCGCGGTTTCTGGGGCGCAAAGCCCTGGCGGCAGTACGCGTTCCTGATCGCCTTCCGCACCAACACTGGCGGTGGCCTGGAGCATAGCCATTCGACCTTCGTGAACGTCAATCCCGAGCGGTTCGCCACCGCGTCGGGCTATGACGCCTTCGTGGCTCTGCTCGCCCACGAGTACCAGCACGCGTTCAACGTGAAGCGACTGCGCCCAGCGGAGCTGGGTCCCTTCGACTACGAAACAGTCCCGACCGTCTCTACCCTTTGGATCTCGGAGGGCCTGACCTCCTACTACAGCAACCTCATGCTGAGGCGGAGCGGGCTGATCGACGACGATCGCTATCTGGGCATGATGTCAAAGCAGATCACCGCCCTCCAGAACGCCCCGGGCCGGCTGAAGCAGTCGCTGGAGCAATCGTCGATGGGTGTGTGGTCGAACAGCCTGTCCGGTGTCGGCGCCTCGGACGCGACGGTCAGCTACTACGTCAAGGGCGAGGTCGCGGGCTTCCTGCTGGACGCGCATATCCGCAAGCTGACCGGCGGCAAGGCCAGCCTCGACGACGTCATGCGCAAGGCCTACGTCCAGTACTCCGGCAAGACCGGATTTCGGCCGGAGGAGTTCACGGCGGTGGCGGAAGGCGTCGCGGGTCAGCCGCTGAAGGACTGGTTCGCCAGCGTCATCGGCGCTCCGGGCGAAGTCGACTACGCCGAGGCGCTCGACCTGTACGGGCTGGACCTGACACGGAGCGAAGGCAAGGACGGCGCCAAATTTGTTCTATCGAGCGCGGCGAACGCGAACCAGAGTCAGACGGCCCGGCGGCGGTCCTGGCTTGGACCCCAATGATCGAGCCGCAGGTCGCCGTCAGGACGCATTGATGAACGCGCTAGAAAACGGCTCCTGAACGGCGGCGTCTTCCGGCTCGGTCTCCGCGAACATTTTCGCCCGCGCGATGATGCCAAGACCGGTTGGCGCTGGACTGGCGGCAGCTCAAAGTCCGTTGCTGGCGCAGAGAGGTGCGGCGGGCCCATCCCCGGACGCTTGGACGGCTTTTGCAGAATGTAGCCCCGTTCTTGAACGAACCGGGCTAGGTGGATGCCCCACCTGCGAGAGTGTCCCATGCCCGCCTTCACCATCGTCACCACCAGCGCGACCCACGGCAGCGATGCGGTGGAGGTGAGCACACTGAGCGACGATTTCACAAACGACAGCGAAGCCCTGGGCTATTCGCGCCGCATGGCCGAAGAAATGGTGGGCATGGCTCACCAGCTGGCCCTGGATTTCGATTTTAGCACCGTGGGCCTCTATGACGGCGACCTGATCGACGAGGACATCGATCAGTCCCACCCCGCTTTCCTTGGGGCCTGGGTCATGGACGAAGAGGGTGTGTCCTTCGTCGGAGCCGATGAACTGCGCGATGGCGAAACCGCCCCCGCAGGCGCCTGACGTCGGGCAGCTGGGGTAGCGGCTAGACCGAAGGCCGGCGTCAGCGTCTGTCGATGGGTTGAGCTTCGGCGGCGTTTAGCTGCGGCCCGCTGGTGGCGCCAGTTGCGGCCACCGGCTAGGCTTCACGGATGGTTCAGGTCAGCGGCCCTACGTGGTGGCTCAGAGCTGAGCGCGCTGCGCGCTCGCTGAAGGCGACAAGCCGGGGCGCCGCCAGGGCCCGGCACTCAGTCTATGTGATCTTGCTCCACGATGGGCGTAAGGCCGACCCATGGGGAGTCTATGTCGGCCAGACTTCGCGCGACCCCGACCTGCGCTTTGATCAGCATAAGAACGGCTACAAGGCCAGCAGCGCGGCCAAACGGTTTGGTGTGCGACTGGTCCCCGACCTGACCGAGCACCTCAATCCCATGCGACAGTGGGAGTCTTTGGAACTCGAGGCAGCCCTCGCCGACGCGTTTAGAGCCGCCGGCGTGCCTTGGGTGGAGGGTGGTCACTGAACCCTTGAGGGGGGGGCGTGAATGTCCACGTTCTGGAGCCACCTCAACCTCAGCTTCTGGCGCGTCTCTGACCCCAGGGGCGCGCCCCTGGGACGCCCTGCGCCGAGGGACAATGCCAACTTGCTTTTGGGCCACTTCTAAGTTGCGCCGACATACACAGCCCGTCTTGCATCGGGCGAAAAGCCGCGCCACTCTCTGCCTTAACAATGATAACATTCAGGGAGGGCGTCAGGGTCATGGCCAGCGAACGCTTCGATTACATCGTCATCGGCGCCGGTTCGGCGGGCTGCGTCCTGGCCGCGCGACTGACGGAAGATCCCAACATCAAGGTGCTGCTGCTGGAAGCCGGCGGCAAGAACACCTCGATCCTGGTCAAGATGCCCGCCGGCGTCGGCGAACTGATCAAGGCCAAGGGCGAGCAGAACTGGGGCTTCTGGACCGAGGAAGAGCCGCACCTGAATAACCGCAAGCTGTGGTGGCCGCGCGGCAAGGGCCTGGGCGGCTCCTCGGCGATCAACGGCATGATCTATATTCGCGGCCATGCGCGCGACTATGACCAGTGGCGGCAGATGGGCCTGTCGGGCTGGTCGTATTCGGAGGTGCTGCCCTATTTCAAGCGCTCGGAAACCCACCATGCGGGTGGCGACGCCTATCATGGCGGCGAGGGCCCGCTGCACGTGTCCGGGGGCGAGTCGCCCAGCCCGTTCTATCCTGCCCTGATCGAGGCGGGACGCCAGGCGGGCTACAAGACCACCAAGGATTTCAATGGCTACCAGCAAGAGGGCTTCGGGCCCTACGACCTGACCATCCGCGACGGCAAGCGCTGGAGTGCGGCAGCGGCCTATCTGACGGCGGCCCTGTCGCGGCCGAACCTGACGTGCGTTACCGAAGCCCGCACCACGAAGATCCTGATCGAGAAAGGCCGCGCCATCGGCGTCGACTACGTCGTCGGCAAGGGTGGCGAAAAGCGCACGGCCCACGCCGACGCCGAGGTGCTGCTGAGCGCCGGCGCGGTGCAGTCGCCGCAGATCCTGCAGCTGTCGGGCATCGGGGCGCCGGATCTGCTGAAGTCACACGGCGTGGCGGTGGTCCAGGAGTCCAAGGGCGTCGGCGCCAACCTGCAGGATCACCTGGACGTCTGCCTGTCGTGGACGACCAAGAACCTGACGACCGCCTATTCGGCCAACAAGGGCCTCAGGAAGCTGGGCACCGGCCTGTCCTACATGCTGATGGGCAAGGGGATGGGGCGGCAGCAGTTCCTCGAGAGCGGCGCCTTCCTGAAGTCTCGGCCCGACCTGGACCGTCCCGACCTGCAGATCCATGGCGTGCTGGCCATCATGCAGGATCACGGCAAGACCCTGATCGAGAAGGACGGCTTCACCCTGCACGTCTGCCAGCTGCGTCCGGAAAGCCGCGGCGCGGTGGGTCTGCGCTCGGCCGATCCGTTCGACGATCCGACCATCCTGGGCAACTACCTCGCCGCCGACGAGGATCGCCGCGCTCTGCGCGAGGGCGTCCGCATGGCGCGTGAAGTCGCGGCCCAGGCGGCCCTGGACCCCTATCGTGACGCTGAGTATGCGCCGGGCGCCGATGTGCGGGCCGACGCCGATCTCGACGCCTGGATCCGGGCCAAGTCCGAAACCATCTATCACCCGGTCGGCACCTGCCGCATGGGCGCGGCGGGCGACGCCATGGCGGTAGTCGACGATCAGCTGCGCGTGCAGGGGATCGCAGGCCTGCGGGTTGTCGACGCGTCGGTCATGCCCACCCTGGTGGGCGGCAACACCAATGCTCCGACCATCATGGTGGCCGAGCGGGCGGCGGACATGATCATGGGCAAGGCGGCCCTGGCGCCGATGGACGCGCCGGTGTTCGAGGACGGACGAGCTGTGGCGGCGTGATCCTCTAGCCATGCAGCGTCGCCCCCTCGGCCGTTCCGGCCTCTCGATCGCCCCGCTGGTCTTTGGCGGGAATGTCTTTGGTTGGACGGCGGACGAGGCGACCTCGCACCGCCTGCTCGACGCCCTTGTCGGCGGCGGCTTCAACGCCGTCGACACGGCCGACGTCTATTCGGCCTGGGTTCCCGGGCACGACGGGGGCGAGTCCGAGAGCGTCATCGGCCGCTGGCTGAAGGCGCGGGGCAGGCGCGACGACGTGCTGATCCTGACCAAGGTGGCCATGTGGCCCAAACAGCCGGGCCTGTCGGCCGCCAATATCGCGGCGGCGGTCGAGGGTTCGCTGCGGCGGCTGCAGATCGACTATATCGACCTTTATCAGTCGCATCAGGACGATGCGGCGACCCCGGTCGAGGAGACACTGGAGGCCTATGGCCGCCTGGTGAAGGCGGGCAAGGTGCGGGCCATCGGGGCGTCCAATTTCTCACCGGCCCGGCTGGCCGAGAGCCTGGCGGCTTCGGCGGCCAACGGTCTGCCGCGCTACGAGACAATCCAGCCGAAGTTCAATCTCTATGACCGCGACGAGGTCGAGGGTGAGCTGGCCGCTCTGACGGCGGCGGAAGGCCTGGGCGTCATTCCGTTCTACGGTCTGGCCGCAGGCTTCCTGACGGGCAAGTATCGCGCTGAGGCCGACCTTGAAGGGCGCGCGCGGCGACACACGATCAAGCGCGACTACATGAACGACAAGGGCGTTCGGGTGCTTGCGGCCCTGGACAAGGCTGTCGAGGCGACCGGAGCCACGCACGCCCAGATCGCGCTGGCCTGGATCATGGCCCATCCGGCCATCACCGCCCCCATCGCCAGTGCGACCAGCGTCGCCCAGTTGGAAGAACTGATGGGCGCGGCTCGGCTGATCCTGCCCGCCGAGGTGGTCGCCGACCTCGACGCGGCCGGGCGGGGCTAGCCGCCGTGAGCGCCGCGCTGATCGAGAGCAGTCTGGAGCAGGCGGCCCAGCGTTGTGACGATCTCACGCCCCTGGTCTATGAGCGGCTCTTTCGCCAGCAGCCGGACATGGAGCCGCTGTTCTGCATGGACGCCAATGGCCAGGTGCGCGGCGAGATGCTGTCGCAGGTGATCCGGGCCATCCTGGACTTCATCGGCGAGCGTCAATACGCGGCCACCCTGATCCAGTCCGAAGCGATGAACCACGCTGGCTATGACGTGCCGCCCCAGGTGTTCGGGACTTTCTTTGGCGTGGTGGCTGACACCCTGCGCGAGGTGCTGGGCGCGGACTGGACAGCCGAGATCGACGTGGCCTGGCGCGAACTGCTGGTCGAGCTGGACTACTACGTCACCCATACCAACCAGTTCGAGACCACAAAGGCCGCGAGGGGCTAGGCGATCCGGCGGCCGTCCAGGGTGGCCAGACGCAGCCGTGCGCCTTCCTGATTGGCGAGGCCCAGGGGCTGGATCTGGCGAACGCCCAGTTCATAGGCCGGGCGACCTTCCAGGCGCGCGGTCATGGCGATGGGCTGATAGAGGCCCAGGAAGCGGTCGGTTTCGCCGTCCACGCCGCGCAGGGGCGCAAACAGCACCTCCATGCCGACCGACGGAACCCCCTGGGCCCGAATGTCGGCCGTCACCACCACCGGCTGGCAACGGCGACGGGCGATCTCCAGCGACGACTTCAGCTCCAGCCGATGCGACAGCGCCCACAGGCTGAGCAGATCCTCGCCGCGCAGATCGCGGGCGTGCAGGTCGGCCAGGAACCCGCCGGCCAGACGGAAGGGCATGCGGCCCAGCTTCTCGCGTCCGGCAATGAAGACCTGAGGCAGAAGGTCGGTGAAATCGCCCGGATTGATGTCGGCGCGCGACGGCGCGGGCGCGTCGCCTTTGCGGTCGCGCCAATAGTCTATCAACCGTTGTGTGCTTGGATGGAACATCGTCGTCCCCTCAGCGGGTCCTTCCACGGCTGTTTTTTGCCGCATGGGGCTTGCTAGGAGATCCGGGCCAAAGCCCCGACCGTCCCGTTTTGGCGCAAGCCGACCGGGAGGCGGGCGGCGGCTCGATTCTTGCTGGCCAAACGGCCGGACGACGTCGTGTGAAGGGGATCGCAATGAAGGCGCCGAAACGATCGATGCGCGGGCTGACCTGGGGCCTCGGCACCCTGCTGGGCAGCCTGTCGCTGGGCGGCGCGGCCTATGCTGCGGGCTGCACGACCGGCTGTCCGCCACCGACCCCGGTCTGTTGCAAGCCTCCGGCGCCGCCGCCCAAGCCTCCCAAACCGCCCACTCCCCCGTGCTGCACGCCGGGTCACAACGTCAATATTCCGGGCGTGAACATCAATGTCGGCGCGACGGTGATCGTCAACGCCAATGCCAACGCCACGGCTTCGGCCGGCGCGTCTTCGGGCGCGGGCGCCGGGGCCGGCGGGGGCGCCAGCACCAACGTCTATTATGGTGGCGGCGGTCACGGCGGTTACTATTCTGGTCCGATGTCGACCGGCTATATTCAGGGCCTCAATGTCGAGGGCGGCGAAGTGCGCCGTCGCGCATCGTATGAAGCCACCCGCACCAAGCTGCGCCGCGTCGTCATCCGCGCCGTGTGCCTGGACGATCGTGACGTGCCGCACCCGGCCTCCCAGGTCACGCCCGACCGCGACATCGACGACCGCTATGACGGCGAGCTGTATCGCTGCATCGCCGGCTCGCGCATGCAGTACGTGATCGGCGACTACGAGAGCAGCATCGACATCAGCACCAATGGCCGCGGCGCCCAGACCTATATCTGCGCCAAGAACGAGGCCCTCTATCATGCTCCCGGCGCAGGCCAGGCCGGTCAGGCGGGTACCTTGACCTGCCGACCGCAGCGTCCGGCCCGCGACTGCAACGAGCGCTCGCTGCTGCGCCGCTTTGGCGCTGGCGTGAAGATCCTGACCATCCTGACCAGCGAGACCTACACGGCCTATCGCGAGGAGCAGGTCCGCGAGACCAGCGCGTCTTCGATGAGCTTCAGCCTCGATGGCGGCGTCGGCGGCGTGGTCTACTAGACCTTCGCCATCGCCGGAAAAGTTCAGGCCCTCCCGCCAGCCGGCGGGAGGGCCTTTTCGTGTCTACTTGGCTTCCGGCTTGACCAGCACGGTCCAGGACCTGTCTTCGCCCAGGAAGGTGCGGGCGGCCTTCTGGACGTCGGCGGCCTTGACCCGTTCCAGCCCGGCGATCACCGAGCGGGTGGCGTCCAGGATCCGCAGATCGGTCTGGGCGCCCGACAGGTTGCCCAGCCAGTATTCGTTGGTGACCCGCGACTTCTCGATCTGGTCGATGCGCGGCTTCTTGGCCCGCTCCAGTTCGTCATCGGTGACGGGCTTGTCGCGCAGGTCGGCGGCGATCTGGCGGATGGTGGCGGCCACGCCGTCCAGCTTGTCCGGCGGCACCTCGACGCTGACCGACAGATAGCCCCAGTCGTTGAAGATCACGCTGTGGGTGGCCCCGGCCGAGGGCGAATAGGTCGCCCCCTGCTTTTCGCGCAGTTCGTCGGTCAGCCGCAGCTGCATCACCTGGGCCAGTACCGAGGTGTCGCGCGAGCGCTGCAGGTCGGAGAACAGATCGTCGGTCCTCCAGCTCATGAACAGCTGGGCCTGGTCGGCGCGACCCTTGTGGGTCAGCACCACCGGCGTCTGTGACGGGGCGGGGAAGGGAACCTGACGCGCGGCGACAGGATCGGCCAATCCCGGACGGGTGGGCAGGGCCCCGAAGGTCTCGGCTACGGCGGCGATCGCCTTGTCGACCGTGATGTCGCCGACGACCACGACCTCGATCGCGCCCTTGCTGAGCGGATCTGTGACCGCCGCCTTCAGGCCATCGAGCGAGGCGGCGGCGATGTCCGTGCGGGACGGGAAGGTCCAGCGCCTGTCGCCGTTGTGCAGCAGCCCGCTGAGGTCGCGCCCGATGACGCCGCCGGTGGTGGTTTCCAGCTGGTCGTGAATGGTGCCGTAGTAGGTCTTGATCCGCGAGAAGGCCTCGGGCCGCCAGCCCGGCTCCATCGCGAAGCCGGCCAGCACCTGCAGTTCCGTGCCGATATCCTCGGGCCGCGTGCGGCCGCTGAGGGTGAAGGCGTCATCCTCGACGCCCAGGCTGGCGTTCCAGATCTTGCCGTTCAGCACACGCTCCATGTCCTGGGCGCTGATCTGCTTGAGACCGCCCTCAATGAAGGCCGAGCTGGACCACAGCGGGCTCTGGGCCCCCGAGGGCAGATCCAGCAGGCCGTTACCGATGCGGGCCTTGATCAGCACCTGATCGTCGCGGAACTTGGTCGGCTTGACCGTCAGTCGCACGCCGTTCTCGAACCGCACGAAGACGGTGTCGAGGTCGGTGACGTCCTTCTGCTCGGCGACCTTGCCGATCGGTCCGAAGCTGGCATAGGGCCAGGCTGTGACGCCAGGCGCGGCGGGGGGCAGCACGGCGACCTTGCGCAGGTCTGCATAGGCGGCGAGCACCGCCTTTGCGTCACCCTCGATATTGGTTGGGCTGGGGATCAGGATCAGTGGACCCTGGCCGGTGAAGGCCGCTTTCAGCGCCGCGCTGACACGGTCGGCGGTCAGGCCTTTCACGATCTCGTCGAAGGCGGCCAGGTTCTGGCTAGGGCTGGTGACGGTCTCGCCGTCGCCGAGGGTTCCGACAATGCCGCTGGCCAGGGCGGTTGTGCGCTGGGTGGCCTCACCCGACACGGCCGCGACCAGGGATGAGCGCATGCTGGCGATCTCGCGGTCCAGCTCGTCCTGGCGCACGCCGTATTGCACGACGCGGCGCTGTTCCTGATCCAGGGCCGATAGCGCCTCGCGCCAGCGGCCGGGCTGGGCGGTGGCGCCCAGGGTGGTCATGCGCACGGCGCCGTACTGATCGCCGGTGAAGGCCCCGCCGGCGATGAAGGGCGGATCGGCCGCGCGACTCAGGGCCTGCATCCGGCGGTTCAGCACCGCAAAGCCCAGGTTCTTGAGCGTGTCGCGCTCGTCGGCAGCCTTGGTTTCGATCCTGTCGTCCGGCGCGCCGGCCCAGGATAGCTGCACCGACAGGGCCGCGCCGGGCTCGACAATCACCCTGGCGGTCTCGCCGCGCTTGGCCACCTTGCCGACCACGGGATCAGCGCCGGCCGGACCCTTGGCGGTCCAGTCGCCGAAGCGGGTCTTGATCTTGGCCTCCATGGCGTCGAGGTCGAAGTCGCCGACCGCCACCAGCACCGCCCGCTCAGGGCGATAGTAGGCCTCGTAATAGTCTCGGATGCGCTTGGCGGGGGCGGTCTTCAGCACCTCGGTCTTGCCGATGGGAATGCGCTTGGGTGGCAGCTGGCCTTCCATCTGGAAGTCCATCGACTTGATGGCCACGCGATAGCCGGGGCTGTCGCGGGTGCGCTCTTCTGACAGCACCACGCCGCGCTCGCGATCGACGGCCTCGGGCGCGATGGTCAGCTCGCCGGCCGCCTCGCGCAGCAGCATCAGCGAGGTGTCGACCGTCGCGTCGTCGGTCTTGGGAAGGTCCAGCTGATAGATGGTCTCGTCGAGGCCGGTGGAGGCGTTGGTGTCGGCCCCGAAGGCCAGGCCGTGGCGCTCCAGGATCTTGATCATCTCGCCTTCGGGCACGTTCTTGCTGCCGTTGAAGGCCATGTGCTCCAGGAAGTGGGCCAGGCCCTGTTGGTCGTCGGCCTCCATCATCGAGCCGGTGTCGAACCACAGGCGCAGGGCGGCCTGCTGGGGCGGGGTGGCGTTCTTCATCAGGGCGTAGCGCATGCCGCTGGGCAGGACGCCGAACCGCACGCGGGGGTCGGGCGCGACGTCCGACACCTCATGAGCCCACTGACCGGGCTTCAGCGACGCCAGGGTCGGCCCAGCGGGCTGGGCCGGCGCGAGGATCGCCTCCCTGCCAGGCAGGGACGGCAGGGACGGCATGGACAGCTTGGGCAGGGCCGAGCAGGCGGCGAGGGACAGGCCGACGGCGGCCAGAAGTGTCAGGCGCGAAGCGCGAATCATAGACAGCCTAAGGTTAGGTGAGCTTGGTCGAAGCCACACCTTGGGCGTCCGTGAAGGCGCAAGCAAGGCGGCCAGCGCCCCGCGAAAGCCGTGATCAGGCGGCGGCGCCGTCGCCGCTCTGACGGCGCAGGCGCCAGAAGCGGATGGTCCGCAGCGCGGCGTCCCGGGGCAGGGCGCCATAGAGTTCGCCATAGACCTTGGCCTTGCCCATCACATCGTCGGACGGATCCAGGATCAGCAGGGCGAAGGTCAGGAACAGAGCGCGGTCGAAATCGGCCGCCCTGCAGACCACGGCCAGGGCGTCGAGCTCGCGGCGCTCGAGGATCTTGCGGGCGGTGTGGAAGTCGATATCGGCCATGTCGGCCAGGGCGACCAGGAACAGCGTGGTCTTTTTGGCGCGCAGCATCCCGGCCAGGGCCTGGGGCGAGACGCCGCCCTTGGCCTTGATGGCGTGGAACTCGTTCTCGGCCTGGGCGTGATCGACGGGCAGGGCGCCGTCCTGGGCGGCCACGCGCTTGCGACCGGCATTGAGCGCCGCTTCCAGCGTGGCCGGATCCATGTCGGCGTTCTTCTCCATGATCCGGTCGCGAAGCTTGGCCTCGACCATGAAGTACATTTCGTTGAGCAGATCGACCGGCAGGCTGTGGCGGTCGATGACGGCCTCATGCAGGGCCGGATTGGCGGCGGCGCGGTCGACGACGGCCTCATGCGCTTCACGCGACAGTACAGCGCCTTCGTTGCGCAGCAGGACGCCAAGCGTGTCGTCATCGCCGCGCTGGACGATGGCGTCCGATACCGCGCTGGGAACGCTGGAGCGCTGCGAGATGGCGCGCAGATGGTCCTGGCCGCGGGTACGGGCCACTTCCAGCAGGTCTTCTTCCGACAGGCTGGACGAGCCGCGCAGGATCGGCTGGGCGACGGCGATGCTGTCGAGGGCCAGAGCCCTGTTGAGGCCGCGGGGCGGGGCCGGCGCGTGGCTCAAGCGCTCGGCCAGCTCGACCTTGACAGCCTCTTCCATCTCGCCGGCCAGCTGGCTCATGACGTCGTCGAAAAGGCCCATCTGCACGGGGTCGTGGACATCGCCGGCGAAGAACAGATCGGTGACGCCGCGCAGCAGTTCGCGGCGTTTTTCGCTCGACGGCTCGTCGGCCAGGGCGATCAGGTCGTGAAGCCTGGACTGCATCAGAGCGACTGGTCCTTGTGGTCGCGCTCGCCGTCTTCGTCGCCGCGCGCGCCGGCCGCCAGCCATTCGGCCGAACCATGCCGGGGATCGTCGTCCTTGAGGCGGGGCGCTTCTTCGGACGGAGCGATGAACACCATGCCGTTCGGCTGCAGCGGGGGCAGGGCGTCAGGCTGCTGGCCATATTGCCGGCCTACGGAGTAGGTGCGGGCCATGCTCGGGGCCATGGCCTGCGACGGAGGCGAATAGGACGCCATCGTCGCGGGCGCGGGCGAGGCCTTGAGCTGCGCCGCCGGGATCGATGGGCGGTTGATCTGGGGCGGGGGGGCGATGGGCTGACG
This sequence comes from Caulobacter sp. FV1ye13L, assembly GCF_058681155.1. The sequence goes on along the minus strand of NZ_CM178732.1, from coordinate 30,097 downwards.
TTCGGTCTGGGCGACCGGCCCCGTGGGCTGTGGTCGTGCGCCAAGGCTCCGCCAGGGTTCCGACATCGGCGCCTGGGCCTGGGCGTTGGTCATCGTCTGGCGCGCCTGCGGCGCGACATAGGGCTGACGCCAGGGTTCCGATACGGGCTGAGAGCCTTGGGCGCGCGGCGCGGCGGGCTCCTGCTTGCCGGCCCAGCCCAGGATCGGCCCGCCATAGCCCGACGCGGGGGTCAGGGCGCCCGTCTGGCGGCTTGGTCGCGGACCATAGCGGCTCTCGCGCGTGTCCTCAGCGCGCGCGGCGGACGCGGCGCAAGCAAGGACGGCGATGAGAACCATGGTGCGCATGAGGCGGCCTGACGGAGGACTCCGAGGCTTCAGCCTTAGCCTGCCCCGCTTAATCCGGACCTAACGTCCGCGCCAAACTGCGAGCAGTCGACGCTCGGCCAGCTCCATCAGGGCGTGAAGCGCCACACCCAGCAGGGCCAGGGTCAACAGGGCGGCGAACACGCGCGCGGTCTGCAGGCGATTATAGGCCTCCAGGATCCGCCAGGCGAGGCCCTGGGAGCCGCCTGAACCGGCGACGAACTCGGCCACCACTGCCCCGATCACGGCCAGGCCGGAGGCGACCTTGTGGCCTTCCAGAAGCGCGGGGACGGCCGAAGGCAGCCGCAGGCGCCACAGGCGCTGGGCTGACGATGCGCCATAGAGGTCGAAAAGGCGGGCCAGGTCTGGATCCACGGCCTTCAGGCCGGTCAGGGCGCCCGAGAAGATCGGGAAGAAGGCGACGACGGCGGCCAGGCCGATCACGGCGCGCTCGGGATGGTCGATCCCCGCCCAGATGGTTACCAGCGGCGCGATGGCGACCAGCGGCGTGACTTGCAGCGTGACGGCGATGGGACGGATCGCGTCTTCCAGCAGGGGGCTCAGGCTTACCGTCAAAGCCAGGGCGCAGGCCAGCAGGCTGGCGATGGCCAGCGCCAGCAGGGCCGTCGACAGCGTGCCCCAGGCCGAGGCCAGCAGCAGCGGCCAGCCCTCGATCAGGGCCGTCCAGATCGCGCTGGGTGGCGGCAGCAGATAGGCCGGCACGGCCAGGCGCGCGCAGGCCAGCTCCCAGCCCGCCAGCAGCAGGCCGATCAGCACGAGCGGCGACAGGAAGGCCGACAAGGTCCTCACGCGGCGCGAACTCCGGCCTGGGCCAGCAGGCCCGACACCGTCTCGGCGGCCTGGCGAAAGGCTTCGGTGGTGCGAAAGCCTGCGGGGCGGATCAGGGGGGCGTCAATGGCCACTTCTCCCGCGATGCGGCCGGGGCCGGGGGTCATGACCACGACACGGCCGGCCATATAGACTGCCTCCTCGACATTGTGGGTGACGAAGATCATGGCCGGAGACAGCTCGGCAGCCAGAGCCAGAACGTCATCGGCCAGGGCGCGGCGGGTGATCTCGTCCAGCGCCGCGAACGGCTCGTCCAGCAGCAGCAGGCGGGGGCGGGTGACCAAGGCGCGGGCTAAAGACACCCGCATGGCCATGCCGCCCGACAACTGGGCGGGCCGCGCCGCAAGCGCTTCGCCCAGACCGACCTTGGCCAGGGCCTGGGCGGCGGCGGTCATGGCGTCGGCGTGCCGCTCGCCGGCCAGTTCCAGAGGGAGGGCCACATTGGCCTGGGCGCTGAGCCACGGCGCGAGCGTGGGAGCCTGGAAGACCACGGCGGTCTCGCCCCTGCCGGCGGCGCGGGTCACGGCGCCCCGTGTGGGCTGTTCAAGTCCCGCCAGCAAACGCAGGGCGGTGGACTTGCCGCAGCCGGACGGCCCCACGAGGGCGACGATCTCGCCGGCGCGCAGATCCAGATCCACCGGCCCCAGGACGCGGCCGCGCCTGGCGTAGTCGACTTCGACGGCGGAAAGAGCGGCGATGGTCAGTGTCATTGGCCCTTGGGCAGGAACTGCAGCGTGTAGGCGCCCTTGTAGTCCATATCCTTGGGATAGACGCCCTGATCCGATGCGACCTTGAAGAACTCCGCCCAGCGGGCGTCGGTCATCTGGCCAATGCCGTCCTTGGGGACGATGCCATAGGACCGCATCTTTTCGCGGGCCTGGTCGAGGACGTCCTGGGTCATCTCAGGATTGTCCTTGAGGATGGCCGCGTCGCCCGGCTTGGCGTCGCCATAGAGATAGGATTTCCAGCCCGCAGCCGTGGCCTCGACGAAGGCCTGCGCGGCCGACGGGTTTTTGGCAATGAAGCTGTCGGGCATCAGAGCCATCGAGGCGTAGGCGGGATAGCCGCTGTCGGCCAGCAAGAACACTGCCGGCTTGATCTTGCCCTCCTTCTCGATGAGGTAGGGCTCGCTGGTGGCATAGCCCTGCTGGACAATGCGCTTGTCGGCCAGGAACGGCGCTGCGCTGTAGTTGTACTTGCGCACTTGAGCGTCGGTGAAGCCGTACTTGGCCTTCAGCCAGACCCAGAAGGCGGTGATCGAGGCGTCCGCCAGCAGGATTGGTCGGTCCTTCATGTCGGCGATCGAGTTGATGCCCTGGCCGGGGTGGGCGATCAGCACCTGGGGGTCCTTGTCCATGAAGGCGGCCACGGCCTTTACGGGGGCCTTTTCCTTGGCCAGGTTCATGACGATGAAGCTGTTGGAGCCGACCCCGGCATCCACCGCGCCCGTGGCCAGCAACTGGGGCACGTTCACGCCGGGACCGCCCTGGATCAGGGTCACATCCAGCCCGCGCCTGGCGTATTCGCCAGTAGCCAGGGCCTGATAGTAGCCGCCAAGCTCGGCCTGGGCGCGCCAGTCGGTGGCCAGCTTCATGGCGGTGCGACCGGGAGCGTCGGCGGGTTCCTGCCCGGCGGGCGAGCAGGCGGCGAGCAGCGTGCAAAGGGTGAGCACGGCCAGTTTGCGGAAACCCATGAATCCCTCCCGGACAAGGTCGCGAGAGGTTAGGCGGCGCGGCCGCATCTTCCAAGAGCGAACGCGGTTCGGCTAGTCGATGCTGGTGGGCGCGGTCCGCCAGCGCTCGACCTTGGCATAGAGCACCTCGCGCTGAATCGGCTTGGCGATGTGATCGACCATTCCGGCCGCGTAGCAGCGCTCGACCTGCTGGGGCAGGGCGTCGGCGCTCATGGCGATGATCGGAATCCGGCTGGCGGGCGAGTTCAGGGCGCGGATGGCGCGGGTGGCGGCCAACCCGTCCATCAGCGGCATGTGGATGTCCATCAGGATCATGTCATACTGGCCGCTCGCCGCCGCCTCGACGGCCTGCTGGCCATTTTCGGCGATGTCGACCTTGCAGCCCGCCAGGGTCAGCAGGGCGACGCCGATTTCGCGGTTCATCGGATGGTCGTCGACCAGCAGGATGCTGGCGGCGCCTGGCAAAAGGGGTGTCCGTTGCTCGGGAACGCCCAGGGACTCGGCGATCGGCGCGGCGATCTCCATCCAGAAGCATGAGCCGCGACCCGGCACGCTGTCGACGCCAATCTTGCCGCCCATCAGTTCGACCAGCGCCCGGCTGATCGCCAGGCCCAGGCCCGCGCCGCCATAGGTGCGGCTTGCCGAACTGTCGATCTGCGAGAAGCGCTGGAACAGCAGGGCCTGCTTCTCGATCGAGATGCCGGCGCCGGTGTCGGTGATTTCGAAACGCAATCGATCTTCATGATCGCCCGGCTCGACAATCAGGGTGGCGTCGATGCGTCCCGTATCGGTGAACTTCACCGCGTTGTTGAGCAGGTTGAGCAACACCTGGCGCAGGCGGGCGTCGTCCAGGTCGTGCAGGGCGTCGATCGGATCGATGATCTCGAGGTTCAGTTTGAGGCCCTTGGCGCGCGCCTCAGGCGCCATGATCGCGACGGTGTCGCGCAGCAGGTTCGCCGCCGAGGTCGGCTGCGGCGCCAGCTCCACCTGGCCGGCCTCGACCCGCGAGAAGTCGAGGATGTCGTTGACCACGGTCAGTAGGGCGCCGCCGGCGGAGTCGATCAGGTTCACTTGCCGCCGGACGTCCGGCGGCAGGTCGTTGCGGGCCGCCAGCAGTTGAGCAAAGCCCAGCACGCTGTTCAGCGGGGTGCGGATCTCGTGGCTCATGGTCGCCAGGAACTCGGTCTTGGCCTCGGTCGCGGCCAGGGCGCGGGCGCGGGCGGCGCGGGTCAGTTGTTCGCGGCGCACCAGAAGGCGCTTCAGGCGCTCCTGCTGCGCCAGGGCCAGGCCGGTCGCCAGATTGGTGCCGAACAGCAGGCTGATGAAGACCTGGGCGACGCGGGTGGGATTGGCGGTTTCCCATCGCATGCCCATGGCCAGATAGCCGGTGGAAGTCACCAGGGGAATGGCGATAAAGGCCACCACCAGAGAGCTTTCCGCAGCCCCCCGGGCGCCCAGTCGAAAGGCGGCCAGCATGGCCAGGGGGAAGATCAGGAAGGGCGCCGGAACACCGTCAGGATGAAAGCAGACCGCAGTCATCGCGGCGATCGACGCATACAGCGCCAGGCGCTCGGTAATCGAGCGATGGAAGGCGCGACGATGCTCTGCGTCCAGCAGCACCAGCACAGCGGGGAGCACGACGGCGAGCCCCAGGCCGCTTCGCGCGAACCAGGCCCACATCAAGGTCAGCACGGGCGCTCCCGAGATTATCGAGAGCAGCGGCGCGCAGATGAGCGCGGCGGCTGCGGCGATGGGGGCGCCTACCGCGACGAGAAGCGCTAGCTGCCGCATTGTCCGCAGCCGCAGCAAGCCGCCGGAAATCCGGCGCGCCACGGCCCAGACCGCATAGGCTTCCAGAACGTCGACGCTGGTGAAGAGCAAGGCCTTGCCGAGGCTGTCTCCGACAAGCAGGTCGATGATCAAATGGAAGACAATCATCACGCTGGTCAGGGCGATGCGGCGCTGCGCATTCAGCGCCATCAGACCGACGATCAGGAGGCCGTTCGCGGGCCAGAACGCCGCGACACCCAGATTGGTCCGGGTCAGGAAATCGCTGAAGGCCAGGCTGGCGACGACGGCCACAGCCAAGCTCAGCAGCAGGGTGTTCTGCCGCCGTTGTTCTTGTTGTGCCAGCTGTTGCCGCATGTTTGTCCTGTCCCCCCGGATCAATACGCTTCCGACTGTTCAGGGTTGCTGCCCAATTTGGTCGCTGTGGCGCTTTGTCGCAGGCGATGATCGCTTTCGACTAAGGTCCGACCTTGAGCCAACCCCCTTTTACTTTGGCGGAGGCACGACAATGCATAAGACAGCGGGCGCTTCAAGCACAGGTCGCGTCTCAAGGCCGCCCGGCCGGTCGTTGCCGCGTTCCTGACAGGCGCTTGTCGGGGGGCGTCGGGGCAATCACCCGGCGAGTGGGTTGATCGCCGGCGAGCGGGTGACGCGGCGGCAGGGCTGCCAGACCCGCCGCCAGAACTTCAACGACACCACAGTCCGCCATCGCTGGCGATCTTGGTCCATAGACCTATCCCGCTCCCTCGCCACACTGAGCGGAAGCTGGCATTCCAATAGCGCACGAGCGGGAAGAGAGCGGTCGGGTAGCCGCTAGCTGGAAAGGGTCTCGCGCTTCTCTTCCAGAGCCATCCAGTCCTCTTCGGCCTGCGCCAGGTCAGCGCGGGCCTTGTCGAGGGTCTTCATGACCTTGTCGAAGCCGGCGGGATCGCGCGCGTAGAAGTTCGGATCGGCCAGCCGGGCTTCCAGATCGCCGATGATCTTGGGGCTGGCCGCGACCAGGGCTTCGCACTCCTCGAGCCGACGCTGATCCTTGTAGGACAGTTTGACGGTCTTCTTGGGCGGGGCGACTATCACCGGGGCGGCCTTGGGGGCTCCCGTGGCGAAGTCGCCGCCACCGGCCCCGCGCGCGCCCTTGAAGAAGTCGGGGCTCTGGTCGATCAGGTCGCTCCAGCCGCCCGGCGTTTCGATCACCTGGCCATGGCCGTTCATGGCGATGGTCGAGGTGGCCAGGCGGTCGATGAAGTCGCGATCGTGGCTGACCAGGATCAGCGTACCTTCGAAGTCGGCCAGCAGGTCCTCGAGCAGGTCCAGCGTGTCCATGTCCAGGTCGTTGGTGGGCTCATCGAGCACCATCAGGTTGGTGGGCGTGGCCAGGGCGCGGGCCAGCAGCAGGCGGTTGCGTTCCCCGCCCGACAGGCTGGTCACGGGCTGTCGCAGCTGGGCCTCGGTGAACAGGAAGTCCTTGGCGTAGCCGGCCACATGCTTGGGCAGGCCGCGCACCAGGATGGAGTCGCCGCCGCCGGGAGTCAGGAAGTCCCAGACGGTGATCTTGTCCGACAGGGCCATGCGGGCCTGGTCGACATAGGAGATCTCGAGGTTGGTCCCCAGGGTGACCGTGCCGGAATCGACCGCCAGCTCACCCAGCAGCAGCTTGACCAGCGTCGTCTTGCCGGCGCCGTTGGGGCCGACTAGGGCCACGCGGTCGCCGCGCAGGATGCGGGTCGAGAAGTCTTCGACGATCACCCGGTCGCCGAACTTCTTGGTGACGTTCTTGGCCTCGGCAACCTTCTTGCCCGAGGTCCCCGCCGCTTCGACAGCCATGTAGATGCTGCCGCGCATGTCGCTCTGGCGATCCTTCTTCTCGGCGCGAAGGTCCATCAGGGCGCGGCGGCGGCCTTCATTGCGGGCCCTTCGCCCCTGGACGCCACGCGCCAGCCAGGCGTTCTCGCGCTCCAGCGCCTTGTTCAGGCGGCGCGCTTCGTCGGCGTCGGCGGCCATGACCGCCTCGCTCCAGGTCTCGAACTCAAGGAAGCCCTTGTCCAGTCGGCGCACCTTGCGGTGCTCGAGCCAGAAGGTGCGCTGGGTGACGCGGTTCAGGAAGGCCCGGTCGTGGCTGACGATCAGGGCGGCGCACTTGGAGCCGGCCAGTTCCTCTTCCAGCGTCTGGATGGCGAAGATGTCCAGGTGGTTGGTCGGCTCGTCCAGCAGCAGCACGTCGGGCTGCTCGGCGAAGGCGCGGGCCAGGGCCGCGCGACGCTTCTCACCGCCCGAAAGGCCTTCGGTGCCCTTTTCGGGGTCGAGGCCAAAGTCGGCCAGGGTGGCCTGGGCTTCGTAGTCCTGGGCGCCGCCGGCGGTGCAATAGTCCAGCAGGGTTGCGCCGGTGATCTCCGGCTCCTGGCTGACGAAGACAATGCGCGCGCCGGGCTGCACGATACGCTCGCCGCTGTCGGGTTCGGCGCCCTGGGCGGCCAGGATCTTCAACAGGGTGCTCTTGCCCGCGCCGTTGCGGCCGACCAGGCACGCGCGGATGCGCGGCTCCAGCGCCAGGTCGACGCCGTCGAACAGGGGCTTGGCGCCGTCGGCTAGCCGGACGTCCTTGAGGGCGAGAATGGGCGCGCGGGCAGGGGAAGCCATAAGGTGCTCGTACTGGGGGAGGCGTCAGAGTGTCGCGGAGGATGCGGCCTATAACAGGGATGGCCGGGAAAAGACGCCAAAATCCGGGTGATCCGGCTCGATTACCTGGCAAGGCGTCATCTGGCGCGGGGCGCGACACAATCGCCCGTTAACAGGTGGCCAATCGCGACATGCCTAGGGTCAAGCTGTCCCTGTGAGGTGAATGCGCGCCTTGTCGTCGAAAATCGGCATACCCACCGCTTCTGCTCGTCTTCCTTTCGCGGTGGACGGCTTCGATAGTCTGCGCCAGCCGGTCTGGGTGTTTGATGACGCGCGCAAGCGCAAGGTCTACGCCAATCGGGCGGCGCTGGAGCTATGGGGGGCGGTCTCTCTCGAAGAGCTCCAGGCGCGAGACTTCGCGGATCAGTCTCCGGCTGTGCGCATCCGGATGGACGCCATCAGTGAACGCATCGCCCGAGGCGAGACCGTTCATGACCGCTGGACCTTTTATCCCCACGGCGCGCCCGTCACGGTGCGAACAGCCATATCGCTCATTCCACTGCTGGATGGCGGATCTGGCATGTTGTTCGAGGCGGCCGAGGTCGAGGCGCAAGAGCATCGGGCCATAGAGGCCTTGCGGCACACCACGGTGCTTGTCGCTCTGTACAATACCGAGGGCGCGCGGCTGTTTGCCAACCCGGCGGCGATGGCCGCCTATCCGGCTGACAATGCCTCCTTCGTCGATTCCTTTGTGGATCGCGAGGCTGGCGAGCAGGTCTGGCGCAACGCCCTGTCTGGACGACCGGGCTTTGGGTCTTTCCTGCTGGCGACGTCTGCTGGCGCTCGCTGGCATAGCGTCGACGCCCGCTGGGCCCGTGACCCCGTCAGCGGCGACTGCTGCGTGCTGGTCAACGAGACTGACATCACCGCCGAGATCGAGGCCCGTTCGGCCCTGGGTGAGGCCCGCGAGCGCGCCGAAAGCGCCGTGCGGGCGCGTCAGGAGTTCCTGGCCAATATGAGCCACGAGCTTCGCACGCCCCTGACCAGCGTCATCGGCTTTGCCGACTTGCTGGCTGACAGCGCTCTGGACGACGTGCAGCGCAGCCAACTGGGTCGAATCCAGGATGCAGGTTCGGCCCTGATGGCGACGCTGAACGACGTGCTGGACCTGTCCAAACTTGAGGCCGGCGGCGTCGAGCTGCAGCCCCGTCCGTTCGCGCTGCGACCCATGCTCTCCCAGGCCGTCGGCATTGTGGAGGCTCAGGCCCTGGCCAAGCGCCTGGCTTTGATCATGACGATCGACGAGAGCTGTCCGGCCTGGATCGAAGGCGATCCGGAACGTCTGCGACAGGTGCTGGTCAATCTGCTGGGCAACGCCGTCAAGTTTACCGACGAGGGCGCCGTAGGCTTGACGATCACCCGACGGCCCCACCCGGACGCCACCATGGCCCGCCTGGAATTTGCCGTCAGCGACACTGGCGTCGGGGTGCCCGAGGCTATGTTGGGCATGGTCTTCGACCGTTTCGCCCAGGCCGGACCGGAGGTTACCCGCCGCTTTGGCGGCACCGGGCTGGGGCTGACCATCACCCGGCAGCTGGTTGAAATGATGGGCGGCCAGATCGGCGTCGACAGCACGGCCGGTCAGGGCTCGCGCTTCTGGTGCGTCGTCGACCTGCCCGTCGCCGGCAGGATCGAGACGTCCGCACCGGTTCTCGCGCCACGCATGGCGGGAGGCCTGCGGCTGCTGGTGGCGGACGATAACGAGGCCAATCGCGAACTGATCGGCGCTATCCTTCGGTCGGCGGGCCATGACGTCCAGGTCGTCCGCGACGGCGCCGAGGCGCTGGCGGCGGTTCGGTCGGGCGATTACGACCTTGTCCTGATGGACGTGCGGATGCCGGTGATGGACGGCTTGACCGCCACCCGCAGCATTCGGGCCCTGGACGGCGATGTCGCGGGGATCCCGATCATTGCCCTGACCGCCAATGTCCTGGCCGATCAGGTGGCCTTCTATCGCGAGCAGGGCATGGACGACCATGTCGGCAAGCCGATCAATCCGCGCGACCTGCTGATCAAGATCGCCCAGTGGAGCGCGGCAAGGGTCCAGCGAGACCCCGCAACCGCCTGACGCCTCAGGTGCCGGGCGAACTCACATAGAAGCTGGCGTTGTTGCCGGTGGCGGTGGTGACGCCGCTGACCGAGCGTGCCGAACCGACAGTCGTGGTCGTGCGTGCGCCGACCTCGGCGCTGTTGACCTGATTGTTCTTGATCGTCATCTGGCCGCTGCACTGCGAACAGGCATAGCCAGTGACCGCATTGCCCATGGCCGTGGACGAGACCACGGCGTCATAGCCGTCATTGCCCTCGAAGCTGGCTATAACCTCGACCCCGCCGCCTTCGTTGGTCTGGATGTTATCCAGCACAACCTCGGTTCCATAGTTGCCGACCAGGGCGGAATTGCCGACGCCGTGGGCCCCGACCTGGGCGGCGCTGAACTGGTAGGAGGTCGCCTCGGCCTGGGCGCGGACATAGGCGGTGTTGTACTGGCTTGAGGCCACGTCCAGCAGCGGGCCTTCATTGGTCGCCGACAGGTTGTTGCCGCTGGCCGAGGCCGCCGTGCTGGTCAGGTAACTGGAGCCATAGGCCGTGAACTTGCTGGCCTGGGTGATGCCGGCATTGGACTGCTCGGTGATCACCCGCGCCGCCGACTGCTCGGTTCCCGACAGGGTGATATTGTTGCCTGTCGCCGTGCCGGCGACGGCGGCGGTGCCGGCGATCGCGCTGGCGATCGCGCCGCCATCGGCCAGGACATTGGCCGTATTGCCCTGGCTGACCCGCACGCCCATGGCCCCGTTGATCAGGGTCAGGCCCTGGCTATTGCCCTGGGCCAGGGTGCTCATCGACATGTCGTGCAGTTCGGCCTCGTGAGCCTCAAGCTGGCTGCGCGCCGTGACCGGTCCGGTGTTCAGCTGGGTGGCGCGGCCTGTCAGCGTGCCATTGTCGGCTGCCGCCGTACCCGCGTTGCCGACTGCCGTGGTCGTGAAGTTGCTGTTATTGCCGCCGTTGGTCCCGACATTGACCACACCGTGCGCGAGGACCGCGCCGGCGTTTTCCTGGTTCGAGGTCATCGACGCGTCGGTGTTCTGCACCGAAATCAGGGCGCTGTTGGCCGGCGCAATGGTGCTGGCGCTAAAGCCGTCGGTGACGGTCTCGACGTTCAGGGTCTGCTCGGCGAACACGTCGCCCAGATTGATCTGGTTGTTCAGAACCGTGCTGGGCGCGGTCTGGCTAGTAGCGACCCCGCTTAGCATCGCGCATATCGGGATCGCTGCGAGCGTTCCAGCGAGACGGGTCTTCGCGGGTCTGCGCATTGTTGGTTCCCAGATTGTTGTAGGCCGGCACGAAAGCGCCCGTCTGTCCGACGGTGGAATCGCCCATCGGGTCGTAGCGCATGCAGCCCTGCGGGCCCGGCATGCCGTAGAGATTGGCGCTGAACTCGACGACCGAGCGCTCGATCAGGGCACGGACGGCCAGCTGGATCGGCTCCAGCGCGCCCCGGCCGCCCGAGATGTCGAACAGGTTGCCATTGAGGAAGTCGAAGACCCCCAAGCTGATCTCGCGGCCCACGACCTGCTTCTGATAGGCGACGACGTCGACCACCTCCAGCGTGCGGGTGTTCACCAGGCGCAGGTCCAGCGCGATGTTCATCACGAACACCCGACGCTTGAAATTGCCCTTCAGGCCGTCGGTGTCCTTGTCGCCGGCATAGGCGTCGATGCCGGCCGAACGGATGTTGTAGTTCAGCTCAGTGATGCCGCCGACCACATAGAAGTCCGAGCCCGGCACCTGGCCGGCCAGGATCCGGCGATAGTCCACAGGCACGTCCGCGCTTGGATTGGGGCGGTCGCTGATCAGCTTGTTGTTGGCGTACTTCAGCTCGAACTCCGACACCGAGGTGTCGAAGCGCTCGACCATCGGCATGCCGGCCTTGGCGAAGGCGGTCATGGCCAGCAGGGAGGCGCCTTGCGTCACCTTGCGGCCCGAGCCGTCAGACTCTTCCTTGCCGGTATAGTCGGCGATACGGCCGATCGCGACGCGCGGCGCGGCGATGCGGTTCTGCTTGGCGTACTGATTGAGGCAGACCAGCGCCGCCGAATAGTCGGTCGGGTTGGCGGTGACGGGCGCCTTGCCGATCGGCTTGGCGTAGTTTCCCTCCATCGACACCTTGGGCATGCCTGTTCCGCACGCCGTCAGGGCGGTGCAGGCCAGGACCGCCCCGATGAACGCGAGACGCTTACTTTCCATCGGATCCGCCCTTGACCGACGATCCCGCCGAGATGTTGCCGGTATTGGTCTGGGTCGAATTGACGATCACCGTATTGTTGTTGCCCTGGGTGATGACCGTCAGATTGTTGCCGATCGCCGTCGAGCTGCTGTAGCCGCGACCCCCAACGCCGGAATAGGCGTCGAGCGACCCCGAGGAATTGCTCGACGAATAGACGCTCTGGTCGGCGCCGGTCAGCATCACGCCATCGACCACGACGCGGTTGCCGTTGGCGTCGCGGGTCGAATATTCGACCATGCGGCTTTCCTGGCCGGCGATACGACCATAGCCGGCGTTGAAGGCGGCAGAGTTGCTGGACATCGTCTGGGCGCCGGCCGCGCCGAGCGCGCCAAGGCCCACGACGGCGGCGGTGAAGCCTGCGCCAAAGCCGATGCTGTTCTTGATCTGCCAGGCCATGAGAGCCTCCGCGACTGCCGACCCGAAGGTGCAAGCAACCCTCGTGCCAAATTCATACAGTCTCTGGTCTAGCGCCAAGGTCTCGCAAATTGGTTAAGCGGGAGAAGGTGCGACCCTGAATCGCGTGCGCCCCGCGAGTCGACCGCCTAGGTAAGAGTGTGATGACCCCCGACCGTCCCGACGACCGCCCCGAACCGATCTTCAACGCGCCCTGGCCGGCGGTGCTGGCGGCTGTCAGCATCCTGCTCCCGAACCTGGTGCTGGGCGGGGCCAGCGACGAGACCGTCTATCGCCTGGCCCTGGAGCCGGTGCGGATCTGGCGCGGCGACGTGGCAGGGCTGGTGACGTCGCTCTTTGTTCATGGCGGCTGGATTCACGCCCTGATGAATGCCGCCTTCGCCCTGGCCTTCGGCGCTCCGGTTGCTCGCCTGCTGGGTCTGGGGGTGAGGGGAGGGAGCGTCTTCGTCGTCTTCTATATAGTGTGTGGCGTCCTGGCCGGTCTGGGCTATGCGGCGATCCATCCGGGATCGACCAGTCTGGTCGTCGGCGCTTCGGGCGCTGTGGCCGGCCTGATGGGCGCCGCCGCCAGATTGATGGATCGACCCGGGCGGCTGAGCAGCCCGCTTGCGCCGCGCGCCCTGTCCCTGGCTCTCAGCTGGCTGGTCATCAATCTGGTGATGGCGGCGCTCGGGGGTTTCCCGGGCCTGACGGGAGCCGTGGCCTGGGAGGCGCATCTGTTCGGCTTCGCGGCCGGGGCCCTGCTCATCTCGCTGGCCGTCCGCCTGAGCCCAAATTCAGAGACCCATTGATCCCCGAACCGCTTTGCGAGACGCTCGTCATTATAAGAACGAACAAGGGAGATGCGCAGTGCTGGTTTCTCAGATCCTGAAAGACAAGGGCGACCTGGTCTTCACGGCCTCGCCGCAGGAGACGGTAGGAGCGGCTGCGGCCCTACTCCATACCCGCCGCGTGGGAGCCATGGTTGTCCTCGACGCCGACGAAGCGATTGTCGGCATTCTGTCGGAACGCGACATCGTGCGTGTAATCGCTAAGGAAGGCGCGGGCGCCCTGAACAAGCCGATCGCCGCCTGCATGAGCGCCGAGGTGATCTTCGCCCAACCCGAAGAGTCCATCGACATCCTGCTCGAACGCATGACCGACCGCCGCATTCGCCACCTGCCGGTGGTGCGTGACGGGCGCTTGGTCGGGATCATTTCGATCGGCGATCTGGTGAAGTATAAGATCAATGAGGCCCAGGCGGAGGCCGAAGGGCTCAAAGCCTACATAGCGGCAGGCTAACCCCCCAGCAGTTCCGCGCCTTCGCCGGCGACGGCGTCGGCCAGGCTGTAGCCTTCCAGAACCAGGGCCGTGGCGTCGCGGGCCTTGAGCAGCGCCTCGCGCAGGGCGCAGCTGGCCAGGTCGCGGCAGTCCTCGCAGCGACGGAAGGCCGTGCGGCTGACGCAGGGGGCCAGGGCCAGGGGGCCGTCAACAAGGCGGATGACCTCGGCGAAGCTGATCGCTGTGGCCGATCGGCCCAGCATATAGCCGCCGAACTTGCCTCTGCGGCTGACGACCAGGCCCTCGCGCGCGAGGGCGAGAAGGATAGCCTCCAGAAACTTGCGGGGTGCGTCGGCGCGGATCGAAAGCTCGCCCGCCGTGACCTGCCCGTCCTCGCGGGCCAGTTCGATCATCGCGCGCAGTGCGTATCGGGCCTTTTGGGACAACATGGACGCTCGTGCTCCTCTAATCCCGACTTCTGGGGGAGGAGAAGACGAGGCGCAAGCATCCGTGCACAGGTCAATGGTCCGCCTGGGGACATTTCAGGGGTTTAGCGCTTGCGAGTCCGGTGGGGGGTCTCTAGAAGCCGCCCCTCGCTTCGGGGCCAACGCCCGTCGGACGAAATCAAGGCTTTCGGGCCTTGCTTTTCGGAAGATGGATCGATAGGTTCCGCAGCTTCAATCGAACCGGTCACGGAAATGACAAGCGCTCCTTACGGCGCGCTTACGGATCCGTTTTTGTCTCTGGATACGGCGCTTGCCGGGCTGGAAACAAAGTTCAGAACGGTCGGTTGACAGGGGGTTTTGGTTTCGTTAGAAGCCGCCCTCCTTGAGAAATACCAAAGTGGTTCGCAAGAACTTCCAAGTATTTCGAAAGTCTAGTTGGTTGTTTTTTCGAAGATTTCTTCAAAATAATAGCTTGACTAGATTGGCTGGCTTCTTTAGAAGCTGCCAACTCTTCCGGATCTGCCTTCGGGTTGGTCAAGTTGAGAAAGTCAGATGGTTTTGAAAAAAACGATTTGACACGGAATTCGAGGTTGGATAGATAGCCGCCTCCGCCGACACCGGGCGCAAAACGGTGGTGCTGCTGAGAGGCGGTTCTGGGAGCTTCGGCTCTGGGTCTTTGACATTGTTGATTTGGAAAGAGAAACGCAGGCGGCGGCGCTCTGGCGATAGACTGAAAAGGTCTATCTCGAACGCTGACAAATGCGGTCTCTTGAAGACACCATGAATATCATTGGAGCAAAACTTCGGTTTTGATCCATCGATGTGAATGGGAACTCGTCAAGATACTATGCAAACCAGAACCAATTCCTCGGTTTTCCCCTTGGAATTGAAGTCTGTGTTAGCGGTCAACTCAACCTGAGAGTTTGATCCTGGCTCAGAGCGAACGCTGGCGGCAGGCCTAACACATGCAAGTCGAACGGATCCTTCGGGATTAGTGGCGGACGGGTGAGTAACACGTGGGAACGTGCCTTTTGGTTCGGAACAACTCAGGGAAACTTGAGCTAATACCGGATAAGCCTTTCGAGGGAAAGATTTATCGCCATTAGAGCGGCCCGCGTAGGATTAGCTAGTTGGTGGGGTAAAGGCCCACCAAGGCTACGATCCTTAGCTGGTCTGAGAGGATGATCAGCCACATTGGGACTGAGACACGGCCCAAACTCCTACGGGAGGCAGCAGTGGGGAATCTTGCGCAATGGGCGAAAGCCTGACGCAGCCATGCCGCGTGAATGATGAAGGTCTTAGGATTGTAAAATTCTTTCACCG